>CP119321.1:1200000-2400000 GCA_029202445.1 Candidatus Microbacterium phytovorans | reverse complement strand
GGGGTGCTGCTGACGGTCGTGCTCTTCCCGCGCACCGCACCGGCGGATCCGTCGACGCCGGCGCCCTGAGCCACGCGCGCGGGATGCCGTGGCATCCGTCTCGCGGGCTGGGGTGACCGAATTGCGGAGATGTGCAGGACCGCGGATGCCGTGGGGCCACCTGCTCCGAAATCGTGCACATCTCCGCAATCCTGCACGCGAGAGCGGCCGCAGGAGCACACGCACCCCCCGCGCTACCTCTTCAGGTTGGTGAGCTCCTGCAGCACCTCGTCGCTCGTGGTGATGATGCGCGCGTTCGCCTGGAAACCGCGCTGGGCGACGATGAGGTTGGTGAACTCCTGCGACAGGTCGACGTTCGACATCTCCAGCGCGCCGCTGACGAGTTCGCCGAGCCCGTCGCTGCCGGCGACTCCCACCTGGGCCGCGCCGGAGTTGGCGCCCACGCGGTACTGCGACGAGCCCGCCTTCTCGAGGCCCTCCGGGTTGTCGAAGGATGCGAGGGCGATCTGCGCGAGCACCTGACTCGCCCCGTTGCTGAACGAGCCGACGAGGCTGCCGTCGGCGGTGAGCGTGTACGACACGAGGGCACCGGAGGCGCGTCCGTCCTGATCGGTGAGGGCGACGGTGCGGAGGTTCGCGAAGCCGGTCACGCCGGACAGGTCGACCGTCACCCCGCCGGAGACGAGGGATGCCGGTCCCGTGAGGGCGCCGTCGGTGAACGCGAGCGGAGTGGTGGCGGTGCCGTCGCTGGCATCCCATCCGGTGGCCGTGCGCGTGAAGGTGAGCGTGAGCTGACGGGCGGTGCCCTCGCCGTCGTAGACCGTGATGTCGCGGACGATCTCGGTGCCGACGGCGGCATCGGCGGGAAGGTTGCCGGTGACGGTGGCGCCTTCCGTGGCCACGGCGGGGGAGGTCGCTCCGACGGGGAGTTCGACGGTGCCGATGGGGGTGCCGGTGGCGATGACGCCGTTGGCGGCGGTCCACCCCTGCACGAGGGCGCCGTCGGCGGTCGTGAGGCGACCCGCGGCGTCGAACGAGAAGCCGCCGTTGCGGGTGTAGAGCGTCTCGGCGCCCTTGCGCACGACGAAGAAGCCGTCGCCGGCGACCATGAGGTCGGTGGGCACGCCGGTGGTCTGCGCGGAGCCCTGCGCGAAGTTCGTGCGGATCGCGGCGATCTGCGTACCGAGGCCGACCTGGGCGGCGTTCGAGCCGCCGGCGCCGTCCTGCGCGGCGCGGGAGTTCTGGACGATCTGCGACAGCGTGTCCTGGAACTGCACCGAGCCGGCCTTGAAGCCGATGGTGTTGACGTTGGCGATGTTGTTGCCGGTGACATCGAGCATCGTCTGGTGGGAGCGGAGGCCGGAGATGCCGGCGTAGAGCGAACGGAGCATGGTGGGGGTGCCCTTCTGGTGGGGGTCAGGAAGCGGAGATGCCCGACACGGCGTCGAGCGGGACGGTGGCGTCGCCGATGGTGACGAGGGGAACGCTGTTCTCGAAGGAGACCTTCGTGACGAGGCCCGTGCGGGTGACGCCGTCGGCGTCGACATAGGAGGCCTGCGTGCCGACGAGACCGGCGGCGGTCTGGCGCATGCTGAGCGCGAAGCTCTCGGTGAACGTGTCGGCCAGGGCGGTGAGCTGCTCCATCATGGCGAGCTGCGTGGTCTGCGCCATCATCTCGTTCGTGTCGAGCGGGGAGCTGGGGTCCTGGTTCTTCATCTGTGCGACGAGCAGCTGCAGGAACACCTCCGCGTCGAGCGCCTTCTTCGGTGGCGTGGCAGGGGTGGTCGCGCCCGTACCGGCGGTGGCGGTGGGGGCGGAGACGGCGGCGACGGGCGGCATGGGGGTCCTCTCGGGTCAGGCGTACAGGTCGACGCCGGTGCCGGCGGTCGAGGTCGGGTCGGGTGTGGCGGAGACGGATGCCGCGAGAGCGACGGGCGCCTCGGCATCCCTCGAGGTGGTGCGGTCGGAGCCGCTGTGGCCGGATCCGCTCTGACCGGACCCGTTCTGGCCGGGACCGCTCTGACCGGGACCGGGGCCGGTGCTCCCGCCGCCCGCGCCCGCGAGGGTGCCGGATGCGGCGCCGAGCGTGCCGCTCAGCGAGGTACCGTCGCGGCCGGCATCCGCGGCCGTCACGGCGATCGAGGAGTGCGGCACGAGAACGGCGAGGTCGCGGCGGAGGTCGACGAGCAGCGCCCGGATGGCGTCGCGGCCGGCGGCGGTGCCCGAAGCGAGTTCGACTGAGATGCTGCCTCCCGAGATGCGGGCCTTCACGGTCACGGGCCCGAGATCGTCGGGGGAGACACGGAGCGTCAGGGTGTGCTGGCCGTCACCGCCGCGGACGAGGGATGCCACGGGCGCCGCGAGCTGCTGCGTGAGCGGGGGCGCGGGGGCGGCCGGAGCGGCGGCCGCGGCCGGCGCCGACACCGTCGCGGCGGCGGAGGGAGCGGCCGTTCCGGCGAGGGCCGGGTTCGTGAGGCCCGGGAGGAGGTCGGCGCCGCCCGTGCCGGTGGTGCCGAGCTCGCGCAGCGCGACGGCGGCAAGCGAGGCGACGCCCGCCGCGGCACCGCCGGTACCGGCACCGCCCGAGCCGCCGCCGGAGGTGAGGAGCGGAGCGACCGACGCGAGCAGCTGCGACGCGGCCGCCTGCGTGACCGATCCCGACGACGAGCCGGAGGCCGCGGCGACAGCGGAGAGCGTCGCGGCGAGCGTCGGGGCACCGGAGGGTGTGACCGCCGCTGCTACCGCCTGGATGCTCGCCGCCTGCCCGCTCGCCGACTGCCCGCTCACCGACTGCCCGGGCGGCGGCACGACGCGACGGATGGTGGCGAGGTCGGCATCCTTCAGCCAGTTGTTGCGATACTCGACGACCTTGCCCGGGCTCGGCGCGTGGATGACCATGCCGTCGCCCGCGTAGATGACGATGTGTCCCTCGCCCTTCGTGACGAGGAGGTCGCCGGGCTGGGCGTCGGCCAGCGACGGCACTTCGACGCCGATGTCGGCCTGGTCCTGCACGACGCGCGGCGCGTCGATCCCGAGATCGGCGAGCACGCGCTGCACGAGCCCCGAGCAGTCCATGCCCGAGCGGTCCTCGCCGCCGAAGACGTACGGCACCCCCAGGTACGACTTCGCCTGCGCGACGATGTCGCCGCCGTCGACAGGTCCCGAGGGGAGGGTCGGCACGTCGCCGACGGCTCCGGCATCCTTCACCGCCGTGGCGAACGCGGCGGCCGTCGGGCTCGTCGCGCTCGCCGCCTCGCCGGCCGTCGCCGGCGCGGCCGCGTCGACGGAGAGCGTGCGGATGCGCTGCTGGATGTCGTCGATGCGACCCAGCGCAGACGCGAGGGTGGGGGCGACGGGAGTCATGCGTGCTCCTCCGGGGACGGTGCGGCGGATGCGGGTCGGCCCACCGCGATCTCATCGAGCGCGGCCTGTTCCGCGCGCAGCGTGCGCTGCTGCTCACGGCGGTCGTGCGCCTCGGCGAGGCGTTCGAGGCCGTGCTCGTCGATGCGGGCGGCGGCGTGCGCGGCGCGGGCGGTCTCGACTTCGGCCGCCTGTGCGTCGCGCAGCACATGCAGGTCGGAGAGCAGACTGCGGGCGGCGACACGACTGGCGGCCAACGCCGCCAGTGTGCGGACGTCTTCGGGCGCGTCGACGTCGGTCGTCAGCGACGCCCGCAGATGCCGGTCGCGCGCTTCCGTGTGCGCGTGCTCCAAGGCCGCGCGCGACAGACGCTCGGCGGCGGCGCGCTCCTGCACGCCGCGCACGCGGAGCAGACCGGCGAGGGGGAAGCCGCGGCTCATGAGAGGTCTCCGAACGAGGCGACGAGGTCGTCGAGTCGGCGCCAGGACTGCTCCGGGGTCGACCGCTCGTCGAGGGACTGGGTGAGGAACGCCGTGATGTCGCGTTCGTGGGCGATCGCCGCGTCGACCCGCGGGTCGGCCCCCGCCCGGTAGGCGCCGATACCGATGAGGTCGCGGGCGTCCTGACGTGCGGCGAGGACCGTGCGCAGGCGCGCGGCGAGGGCGCGCTGGTGCGGGGCGGCGACCTTGCCCTCCAGGCGCGAGACCGAGCCCAGCACGTCGATCGCGGGGTGGTGGCCCGTCACAGCGAGGGATCGGTCGAGCACGACGTGGCCGTCGAGGATCGAGCGGACCGTGTCCGCCACGGGCTCGTTGTGGTCGTCACCCTCCACGAGCACCGTGTACACGCCCGTGATCGACCCCTGCCGGTCGGTGCCGGCCCGCTCCAGGAGCCGCGCGAGCACCGGGAACGTGGACGGCGGATAGCCGCGCGTCGCGGGGGGTTCGCCCGCCGCCAGGCCGATCTCGCGCTGCGCCATCGCCACCCGTGTGAGCGAATCCATCATCAGCATGACGTGGCCCCCGGCATCCCGGAACGCCTCCGCGATGCGCGTAGCGGTCGACGCGGCGCGCAGCCGTGCGAGCGCCGGCTGATCCGAGGTCGACACCACGACGACCGACCGAGCCAGGCCCTCGGGGCCGAGGTCGTCCTCGATGAACTCGCGCACCTCGCGGCCGCGCTCGCCGACCAGGGCGATCACGTTCGCGTCGGCGCCCGACCCGCGGGCGATCATCGACAGCAGCGACGACTTGCCCACGCCGGAACCGGCGAACAGCCCCATGCGCTGGCCGCGGCCGATCGGGGTGAGCGTGTCGATCGCACGCACGCCCGTCGCGAGCGGCTCGGCGATCCGCACCCGCTCCATGACGGGTGGCGGCTCGTGGTCCAGCCCCACGCGCGGCGCCGTGAGGGGCCCGAGGTCGTCGATCGGTCGACCCAGGCCGTCGATGATGCGGCCGAGCACGCCCGCGCCCACGGGCACACGCACCCGGCCCGCCTGCGATCGTGCGCGCTCGCCGACCCGGATGCCGTCGCTCACCGTCAGCGGCATGCACCGCAGCGCTCCCCGCTCGGCGGCGACCACCTCGGCTGTCACGTCGTCGCCGATCGTGACGAGGTCGCCGACGGCGCCCGTGAGGCCGCGCACCTCGACGCCCAGCCCGACGACGCGCGATACAGTGCCCGTCCGCTCGGGGCGGGCGGCGTCGAGGATCGCACCCCAGCCGCTCACGTCGTCTCCTCCGCCAGGGCGGCCCGTGCCCGGGCGAGCGCCTCCGCGACGCGCAGGTCGATGTCGCCGTCCGACACGCGCACGACCGCGTCGCCCGACGCGAGCGCGGGCGAGGATTCGATCGCGACGCCCTCGGGCACCTCGCCGAGTCGCTCCAGGGTGGCGAGGTCGTCCGCGCTGAGCACGACGACGGCATCCGCGGATTCGCCGACCGCACGCTCGGCGCGGGACACCGCGACGCGGGCGGCGTGCACAGGGTGCGACAGCTCCCGCGCGAGGATCGCCTCGGCCACGTCGAGCGCGAGGGTCCAGATCTTCTCCTCGGCGAGCCCGGCGATCATGTCGAGTCGATCGCGGAGGGATGCCGCGGCCTTCTCGAGCCCGGCCCGTGCCTCGGCGGCGGCCGCCGCGTCGGTCGCCCGCGCGCTGCGGCGTTCGGCATCCGCGCGCTCCGCCGCCTCGGCGGCTTCGGCGGTGGCGATCCGCAGACCCTCCGCGTACCCGAGGGCGTGTCCCTGCGCGCGGGCGCGTTCGCGTTCCCGGTCGCTGCCGGCGGGGGTCAGTCGGGGGATCTCCCGACGCACGAAGGGGATCGGGGCGGCGGGTTCAGGCGACATACTCGTCCTCGTCGCCGCGTCGCACGCGGATGTCGCCGTCGGCGGCGAGGCTGCGGATGGTGCGGACGATCTCGGCCCGCGCCTCCTCCACCTGCGACACCCGCACCGAACCGAGCACGCGCGACTCCTCGTCGAGCGTCTCGCGGTTGCGTTCGGTCATGTTCCGACGGATGACGGCGGCGACCTCCTGCGGGGCGCCCTTCAGCGCGAGCGCCAGCACACGGATCTCGATGCCGCGGAGCACCCGCTGCGCGTCACGGTCGTCGAGCACGACGAGGTCGGCGAACGTGAACATGCGGGAGCGGATGTCTTCGGCCAGGCTGCTGTCGCGCGCCTCGAGGTTGGACAGCAGCGCTTTCTCCACCGTCGCATCGGAGCGGTTGATGATGTCCACGAGCGGCTGCACCCCGCCGAGCGTCTCGCGGGAGTCGCGCGTCGCGAACACCCCCGACCGGGCACGGAGGGCACCCGCGACGATCGACACGGCATCCTGTGACGCCGTGCCCATCGTCGCGATCGCGTGGGCGACGTCGGTGCGCGCCGGGTCGGACAGCTCCGCGAGCACAGCGGCGGCGCGGTCGACCGGCAGGTGGGCGAGCACGAGGGCGATCGTCTGCGGCAGTTCGCTCTCGACGACCGAGGCGATCTGGGCCGGCTCGATCGCCGTGAGGAAGTCGAACGACGAGCCGGTCATCGCCGACGACACCTTCGTCAGCACGCCGGCCGCCCGCTCCGAGCCGAACGACGCCTCCAGCAGTCCCGTAGCGAGATCGCGACCGCCCCGTGCCGGCGGGAGGTGGCCCTGTGCGACGCGGTGGAAGTCGGTGAGGGCCGCATTGGTCGTCTCGGCGTCGAGATCGCGCAGGCGGATGATCTCCGCCGCGATCGCCTCGGCCTCGTCGTCGCCGAGATGCTTCATGACCTCGACGGCGAGACTGCGGTCGAGGTTCATCATCACGACCGCGGCCGTCTGGGCTCCCGTCAGTGCACTCATGCGTCCTGCCGATCGCGGACGAGCTGGCGGAGCAGGTCGGCGGCCTTCGCCGGGTCGCGGCGCGCAAAGTCGCCGATCTCGGCGCGGCGGCGATCGAGGGTCACCTGGCTGAGCTCCGGCTCCGGGTCGGGCTCGAGGGCGGCCGTCGCGAGGAGATCGGGCGTGATCGGGTCGAGCTGCGGCGTCGGCAGCCCCTGCGTCATGGCGTCGAATGCGTCGAGCGGTTCGCTGACCGGCGTGAGCGTCAGCACGCGCGACTCCGCCGCCCGGCGGCGCCGGCGGTTCACCACGACGAGCGTGACGATGCCCACGACGACCGCGAACAGCACCGCCCCGGCGATGACCGCGATGCGGGTCGTCTCGGCCGCGCGCTCGGCGGCCTCCGCCTCGCGTGCCGCCTCCAGCGCCGCCTGCGCGTCGGTGGCGGCCGCCGCGCTGAACGGCACGACCTCGACGGTCACGGCATCCCCGCGGTCGGGATCGATGCCGGCGGCGGTGGTGACCAGCGCAGTCAGCTGGTCGACGTCGAGGCCTTCCGCGGCGGCCGCATCGACGGCGACCGCGACGGTCTGGCGGGTGAGCGCCCCGGCGGGCGTCGTCGTGCTCTCGACCGACTTGTTGATGACGTTCGTGCGGGTCGCTTGCGTGGACTCGTAGGTTCCGCCGTCGCCGGCCCCCGCCGCGACCTCCGCGCCCAGCACGCCGGGGTCGGCTCCGGTGCCCGTGTAGGTCTCGGACGAGGTCTCCTCGGTGGCGGGCGGGGCGCCTTCGACGGGCACGTAGGTCTCGTCGATGCGTTCGCTCGTCGCGTGCTCCATGACGGCCGAGACCGAGACGGTCGCGTGGCCCGCGCCGACGACCGTGTCGAGCAGGTCCTGCACGTTCGCCGCCGTGCGCACCTCGTAGGCGCCCGCCTGCTGATCCGTCCCGCGGGTGAGGTCGCCCCCGACGGCGGACAGTGTGCGTCCCGTGCTGTCGATGACGGCGACGTCTTCGGGCTTCATGCCGCTGACCGCGGCCGACGTCAGGTGCACGATCGCCTCGACCTGCTCGGTCGACAGCGTCGTGCTGTTCGCGGTCTCGATGAACACGGATGCCGTCGGGTCGACCTTCTCGGAGACGAACACGCTCTCCTCGGGGATCGCGAGCTGCACCGACGCCGTCGTGACGTTGTCGAGCGCCCCGATCGTGCGCGCCAACTCGCCCTCGATCGCCCGCTTGTACGTGACCGACTGCTGGAACTCGGAGCTCGTCACCCCCATCGTGTCGAACAGGGAGTACCCATCGGTGCGGGCGCGGGGCAGCCCCGACGCCGCGGCCGCGAGCCGCTGCTCGTACACGTCGGCCTCGGCGACGAGCACCGTCGAGCCGCCGTCGGCGAGCTCGTAGGGCACGGATGCCGCGCGCAGCTGCTCGACGACGGCGCTCGCGTCTTCCGCGCCGAGGCCGGAGAAGAGGGGCGACATCGCGGGGCGCGACAGCCAGCTGGACAACGCGACAGCGCCCATCACGAGTACGGCGATCCCGATGATCGCGATGGTGCGCTGGGCGAGGGAGAAAGAGGAGACGGCGGCGCGCAGGCGGCCGAAGGCGGACGTGACGGCGGCGGGCATCAGGCTTGCATCCGCATGATCTCGTTGAACGCCTCGACGCCCTTGTTGCGCACGGCCGCGACCAGCTCGAGGGTGACCGACGCCCGGGTCGACGCGATCATCGCGGAATGGATGTCGTCGAGGTCACCGGTGACGGCTGCGACGCTCAGTGCGTTCGACGTGGACTGGAGGCTGCGCAGATCGTCGATCGCACCCGTGATGCTCTCGCCGAAGGAGGCGTCCGCGTCGGTGGGCGAGGACGTGAGCGAGGGGAGGGGCAGCGACGATGCGTCGATCCCCGAGATCCCGGACAGCGGCGGCATCAGCGCCTCCCGATCTGCAGCGCTGCCTCGTACGAGGTCTTGGCGCGGTCGACGACGGCGGCGTTGGCCTGGTAGCCGCGCTGGGCGAGGATGAGATAGCTCATCTGCTCGCCCAGATCGATGTCGGGGTAGCGCACGTACCCGGCCTCGTTGGCGAGCGGGTTGGTCGGTTCGTAGACGAGGCGGCCCTCGCCGCTGCCCCAGACGACTCCCGCGACGTCGACACCGCCACGCGCATCGTCGGCCTGCACGGCGACGTACCGCTGACGGAACGCCTCCTCGTCGCCGGAGACGGCCGTGTTCATGTTGGAGATGTTGTCGCTGAGGGCGTCCAGCCACACGCGATGCGCGGTCATGCCGGAGCCCGCGATGCCGATGGCGTCGAACGTCATGATGTCCTCAGCGCCGTCTGCACCGACGAGAACGCCCCGCCGACCGCCTGCGAGGCGAACTGGAACCGCAGCACGGTGTCGATGTTGGCGAGGGTCTCGGTGTCCAGCTCGACGTTGTTGCCGTTGAGCCTGGTCGCGGCCGTCGACTCCGACACGGACGCGGCGACGTGGCCGTCACCCCGTGCGACGGATGCCGCGAGCTCCCGCTCGAACGACACGATCTTCGCGTGGTAGCCGGCGGTGTTGACGTTGGCGATGTTGTCGGCGATGGCGCGTTGGCGCTGCGACAGCCCGTCGAGTGCGCTCGTGAGCGCGGCGGTGGTCACTGATTCGAGCACGAAACTGCTTTCGTCTTCGGATGAGTGGCCGATCCGTGGCCGGGGACGAGCGATCCGTGCTCATCACCCTCTATCGGCCGCGCCGCGGCGTGCGTTAGCCGACGGCATCCGTTCGACTTCTTGCGGGGCGGCCGCGCGTCAGCCGTCGCGTTCGACGTAGGCGGCGGCGTCGGTGCGGCGACCGGGGATGAGGCGCGCGGCGTCCAACTGTGCACGGGTGGAGGCGAGCTCGCCGCGCAACTGCGCCGTGCGCTCCAACTGGCGCGCCGCGATGCTGCGTGCCCGGTCGAGCAGGTGGGCGGGGAGCGGACCGAGCGTGGGGTCGGGATGCCACGGCGTCGCGTCCGGGCACTCCAGATCGCGTTCGAACCGGTCGAGCTGCGCGGTCCAGGCGTCGGTGTTCACACGACCGCCAGGGCATCCGCGGCCGCATGCCACGCGTCGCGCAGCGGCAGGAGGAGCTCGAGGCACTCACGCGTGCGGACGGCATCCCGCCCGATGTTCGCGCCGATGAGGGTGCGGGTGAGGTAGCCGTAGACGGCGCGGAGGTCGGCGCTGCCCGCCCAGTCGTCCGACAGTGAGCCCGCCAGTTCGACGACGATCTGCTGCGCGTGCTGCAGCTCGGTGTTGGCCGTGTCCCAGTCGCCGCGCAGCTGCGCCGCCTCACCGCGTTCGACGTCGAGCACCAGCCGGTCGTAGAGCATCGTGAGCAGTCGCTGCGGGCTCGCCGACAGGATGGCCTCCTCGCGGTAGCGCTGCTGCGCCCGCAGGGCCGGGTTCACGAGTCGCTCCCGGAGGAGAGGCCGTCGATCTGCGACGTGAGGTACGACGACTGCGACTGCAGCCGCGAGAGCATCGTCTCCATCGCGGCGTACGTGCGCTCCAGCGTCGCGCGACGCTGTTCGAGGCGCACGTCCCACCGGTCGAGCTGCTCGGTGATCCGCTTCACCTCGTCCTGCTGCCCCGTGATGCGGGCGGTGAGCAGCCCGTCGTACTTGTCGGAGTACTGCTCGGTCACCTCCTGTACGCGGGTCGCGATGCCGGAGAACACCGCCTCGACGGCGGCCGGGTCTTTCGCCAGTGCGTCGGCGAAGGCGTCGGCGTCGAAGGTGAGCGTTCCCGTCCGGTCGATCGAGATGCCGATCGTCGACGGCGACTGGCCGTCCACCGGATACTGCACGGCGTTGGCGAGCGCCTGCCGCAGGGCCCGCACCGTGCTGTCGCCCGTGAAGACGCCCAGCGTCGTGTTCTCGCCCGCGGTCGTGGCGGGAGTCGCGCTCGACCCCTTCGCGATCGTCGCGAGCACGGCCGCGATCTGCGTCACGAACGCGGAGGCTGCTTTCGTGCGCGCCTCCGGGTCGGCGCTGACGGTGATCGTGACGGGCGACGCGGTCACGGTCGACACCGACACGTCGATCCCCGGGAAGAGGTCGGTGAAGGTGTTGCTCGCCGACGTCACGGTCTGCTCGGCCGCCGTCCCCGCCCACAGGCGCACCTGCGCGTCGGCACCGGCGGTGACGACGGCGGCGCCCGGCTGCTCGGCCAGGTCGACGGCGGTGCCGCCCGCGACGGCCGCGGCATCCCCGAGGTGCACGCGGAACGCGCCCGCCGCACCGGTCGTGGTCGCCGTCAGCTGCAGCCGGAAGAGCGGGTTCCCGTCGCCGTCGGTGCCGGCGGCGACCGCGGATGCCGTCACCCCGGCGCCGGCGGCGGTCAACGCGCGGGCGACATCGGCGGGCGACCCCGACGTCGGGTGCACCTCCACGAGCTCCCCGTCGGAGGTCTCGATCGTGAGGACGGGCGGACTCCCCGGGATGCCGGTGACGGCAGCGCTCACGACGCTGTGCGCCGTGGCGACCCGGTCGACGACGAGCTGGGTCGAGAGGGAGGCGACGCCGGCGCTGGGCGTCACGGTCACCGAGGTGTCGGACGACGTCGCCGACACCTGCGCGAGCGCCGTCGCACCGGCGGCGGCCTTCGCGCGCGTGAAAAGGTCTTGCAGCGAGGTGTTGAGCGACTGCAGGTGGGAGATGACGACCTTGCGGTCGTCGGACTTCGCGCTCAGCAGGGTGCGCGGGATCTTCTCGACGTCCATGAGGGCGTTGATGATCGCCGTCGTGTCCAGTTTCGACGCGAGGCCGTCCAGCGAGATGGCCACCGACACCCCCGAACGTCCGGATGCCGAGGGCTCTCCCCGGCATCCCGACCTATCGGCCGGGTCGGCGCTCGCGTTAGAGATTCACAACTCCGGAGATCCGGCGGGTCGAAACCGTGGATCGGCTCGATCGGCCGGATGCCGTGGCAGATTTCCGGAGTTGTGAACGCGGCGCAGCGCGCAGCGGGCGGGGTGTCAGGCGGTCGCGGCGGTCGCCGACGGGGTGTTGAGGGAGCGGCGGCGCGGATCGAGGGCGTCGATGCGGGCGAAGTAGGCGTCGCGCGCGTCGAGGGACACGCGGGAGACGGGCGTCATGTCGGCGCCCTCGGTGTCGCGCTCGAGGGCGTCGTGGAGCAGTCGCACCGCTTCGGCACGCTGCTGCGAGACGGCGGAGTGGGAGACACCGAGCTCTTCGGCGATCTCCTTCACGGGTCGTTCGTCGACGTAGACGGCGTGGACGATGCGCCGCATCCGCTCGGGCAGGGCCTGGACGGCGCGGGCCAGGGCCTCGCGCCGCTCCTTCACGACGACCGATTCGTCGGGGAGGATCATGCCGGCCGGCACCTCGTGGACGGTCGAGTCGTCAAGGCTCGTCACGGTGCGGGCCGCGTCGTCGAGCGCCTCGACGACCGTCTCCCGGGGGAGTCCCATCGTCGCGGCGATCTCGTCGGCCGTGGCGGCGCGGCCGAGGCTCGCCGTGAGCGTGTCGCGCACCGCGGTGGTCTCCTTGATGCGCTTCCGGATGCCGCGGGAGGCCCAGTCCATCGAGCGCATCTCGTCGGCGAACGCGCCGAGGATGCGCCGGCGTGCGTACGCGCCGAAGGGCACGCCGAGGCTCGGGTCGAAGGCGTCGGCGGCCGTCACGAGAGCGAGCGCGCCGACGGAGGCGAGGTCCTCGAGCGGCACGTGGGTGGCGCGCGAGTGGAGTTCTCGAGCGAGATATCCCACGAGCGGGAGGTTCTCTTCGATCAGGGAATTGCGTTGGGTACTGCCAGGCATCGGGGGATGTCTGCCTTTCGTCCATCGAGCAGGGGGGTACTCGGACTTCGGCCTGGCGGGGGGATCCGGGCCGATGCACATCAGACTATGAGAAAACTCTCATAAAACTGAAGTACTTCCGGTTTCTAGCTCGTTACGTATCGTCGAATCGAGCCGATAGACAGGCATGAGCCCCGCTCCGGGTGCTGCGCGAATTGGGGTCGCGCAGTCCGGAGCACATCGGGGAACCACTGGGGAGGAAGAACTATGGGAGCCAACGAGTTGTCGATGCAGCTGTGGCGAGAGCGCGAGTTGCTGGAGATGCTCATCTTCAAACTCGAGGAACAGCGACTGCTGCTCGAGTCGGGTGGGATGAGGTGGATCCACTTCTCGACGCGCGAGATCGAGCAGGTGCTCGAGCGCCTGCGCGAGTCCGGGCTCGGCCGCGACGTCGAGGTCGCCGCGCTCGCCCGGGAGTGGGGGGTCGCCGAACCGGCCACCCTCAACCAGCTGCTGGATGCCGCGCCCACCGAGTCGTGGCGGGAGATCTTCAGCGACCACCGCGTCGCACTCACCTCGCTCATGAGCGAGGTCGCGCAGCTCAAGGGATCGAACGAGGTGCACCTGCGCGCCGCCGGTCGCGTCGTCGAGGAGACGCTCGCGGGACTGGACTCGAGTGCGGGCGTGTACGACACGCACGGCGGACGGGCGCGCGAGGACCAGGCGCGCATCGTGGACAGAGAGATGTGAGGAACCGATGTCGACATTCAGCGGACTGAGCACGGCCGCGAGCGCCCTCACGGCGGCTCGCCGCGGGATGGACCTCGTCGGTCAGAACATCGCGAACCAGACGACGGCGGGATACACGCGCCAGCGGCTGGAGACGTCGTCGGTCGCGGCGGTCGCCGTGTCGGGGCGCTTCTCCACCGGAGCGCAACCGGGAGGAGGCGTCTCGATCGACGGGATCGCGCGCCTCGGGGATGCCGTGCTCGACGCCCGCGTGCGCGACACCCTCGCCGCCTCCGGCTACTGGTCGACGCGGGCCACGGCATCCTCGGCTGCCGAGGTGAGCCTCCGGGAGCCGACCGCCGACGGGATCGCCCACCAGCTCACCGAGTTCTGGGCGTCGTGGCAGGACCTCGCCAACTCGCCCGACTCGACCGCCGCCGCCGCCACCGTCCTCACGCACGCGCAGACCCTCGCCGCCCGCATCGCCGACGGATACCGCACGGTCGCCGGCCAGTGGGCCGACGCCCGCTCCTCGGCCGACATGACGGTGTCGCGGATCAACGCCGCCGCCACCGAGATCGCCGACCTGAACGCCACCATCCGCGACGCCGTCGCCGCCGGCGGCGCACCCAACGAGCTCATCGACCGGCGGAACCTCCTCGCCCAGAACGTCGCCCGTCTGTCGGGGGCCACGGCATCCGTCGAGTCCGACGGCACGCTCACGATGCGCATCGACGGGAACGCGCTCGTCTCGGGTGCGCACGCTCGGGCTCTCACGCTGTCCGGTCCGCCGTCGATCGAGTCGACCGACCCGCTGACGCTCTCGTGGGTGTCCGACGGCGACCTCGTCGTATCCTCCGCCGGGGGCGAGCTCGGCGGACTCCTCTCGGTGCTCGCGCCCGCCGGCGAGGGCGGCGTCCTCGCCGGTCTCGCGGACGACATCAACGCGCTCGCGACCGCCCTCGCGGATGCCGTCAACACGCAGCACCGGGCAGGCGTCACCGCCACGGGCGTGCCCGGTGGCGACTTCTTCTCGCTCGCCGCCGGCATCCCCGCGGCCCTGGGCCTCGGCGTCATCCCCACCGGGCGCGCCGACCTCGCCCTCGCCGCGCCGGGGGCGGGGCCGCTGGACGGATCGAACGCCGACGCGCTCTCCGGAGTCGGCGGACTGGCGGGCGGACCCGACGACCTGTGGGGCGACGTCGTCGCCCGCCTCGCCGTGGGCACGGCCGCTGACGCGGGTCGCGCCGGACGGGCCGACGCGGCTGCGACTGCCGCCGTCATCGCGCAGCAGTCGGTCGCCGGGGTCGACAACGACGAGGAGACGGTGAGCCTCCTCACGTTCCAGACCGCGTACCAGGCCGCCGCGCGCGTGCTGACGGCCGTCGACGAAGCGCTCGACGTGCTCATCAACCGCACGGGACTCGTCGGCCGCTGACCGCCGCCGCGACGCCGCCGCCGACCACCGACCCGCCGACCACCGACCTCCAGGGAGCGCCATGATCACCCGAGTCACCACGCAGGCGATGACGCAGACCGCCCTGCGCAACCTGCAGTCCGGGCTCGACACGCTGTCGCGGCTGCAGGACCAGGCGACCTCGCAGCGGGCATTCGCGGTGCCGTCCGACGATCCCGCCGCCGCAGCCCGCACCCTCGACCTCCATGCCGCCCAGCGCCGCACCGCGCAGTACACGCGCAACATCGACGACGGCCTCGCCTGGCTCACCACCGTCGACAATGTGCTGACGGCATCCACGGGTCTCCTCTCGCGGGCGCGCGACCTCACGGCGCAGGGCGCGAACTCGGGAGCCCTGGATGCCACGGCTCTCGAAGCGATCGCCGTTGAGCTGGAGGGCATCCGCGCGGAACTGCTCGCCCAGGCCAACACGAAGGTGCTGGGCCGTTCGGTGTTCGCCGGCACCGCCGACGGACCCGCCTTCGCGGCCGACTACTCCTTCTCGGGCGTCGCCGGCGGCGAAGTGCACCGTCGCATCTCCGACGGCGAGACGGTCCGTGTCGACGCGAACGGGGCGGAGGCGTTCGGCGAGGGCGCCGACTCGGTGTTCGCCGTCATCGACGCGGTCGTCGCCGACCTCCGCTCGGGCCAGAACGTGGGCGCCCGCCTCGCCGAGATCGACGCCCACCGGAACACTATGCTCGGGGTGCAGGGCACCGTCGGCGCCCGTCAGAACCAGGTGCTGCGAGCGAAGGAGGCCGTCATGGATGCCACCGTGTCGCTCGAAGCGCAACGCGCCGCCGTCGAGGACGTCGACACCGTCGAGGTGCTCGTGCAGCTGCGTGCGCAGGAGCTGGTGTATCAATCCGCGCTGTCGGTGACGGCCCGCGTGCTGCAGCCGACCCTGCTGGACTTCCTCGCATGAGTCCGCTCTCCTTCCTCGCCCCGCCGCCCGGACTCGCCCCGCACGTGGCGTTCGCGCTCGAGCCCGTCGAGGCCGCCGAGGGTCTATTCACGCTCACGGCCGTCGCCGACCCGGAGGTGCGGCTGTTCGCGGTCGACCCGGCCACGGTGATGCCCGACTACGCACCCGTGCTGAGCGACGAGCAGGCCGAGAGCCTCGCGCTGGAGTCGCCCGACGATGCGACGCTCTTCGTGGTGGCCCAGCTCACCGACGAGGGCATCGGCGTGAACCTGCTCGCCCCGGTTGTGGTCAATCACCGCACGGGGAGCGCCGCGCAGGTCATCCTCGAAGGTCAGGACCTCCCGGTCCGCGCCCTGCTGCGCTGAGCGTTCGCTTCCGCTTCGGCTCCCGGTTCCGGTTCCGCTTCCGGTTCCGCTTCCGGTTCCGCTTCCCCGGGCGGTGCGCCCTGGAGCATGTCCCAATTTGTGCTGGTTTGGTGCGCCCGGAGCGACCGAAAGTGGGACATGCCCGACCAGATGTGGGACATGCCCGGCGGCGCGTGGCCTCTGGGGCGGTGCGCCCGGGAGCATGTCCCAATTTGTGCTGGTTTGGTGCGCCCGGAGCGACCGAAAGTGGGACATGCCCGACCAGATGTGGGACATGCCCGGCGGCGCGTGGCCTCTGGGGCGGTGCGCCCGGGAGCATGTCCCAATTTGTGCTGGTTCGGGGTACCTGCAACGACCGAGAGTGGGACATGCCCCGACCGAAAGTGGGACATCCCCCGACCGAAAGTGGGACATGCCCCATCGAACCCACCGGATGCCGCGCCGCAGGGGCGCGTCGGCCGACTCAGGCGGCGACGGGCTCCAGCGCGGACCCGACCGACCCGCCCGACCCGCCCGACCCAACCGACCCGACCGACCCGACCGACCCGCCCGCGAGCGGAGCGGCGGCGGTGATCGCGGCGAGATAGCGGTCACGATGACCGGTGCGGATGCCGGTGGCGCTCGGCTTGTTCTCGTAGACCCCCGCAGCCCAGTTGCCCTCGACGAGCACGGGCCCGTCGGGCGTGACGGCGACGTCCCAGCCCACGTAGCGCACCTCGGGGACGACGCGCGCCGCCCGGTCCACCAGGTCGATCACCTCGTCGAACATCGGCAGCCGGAAGTCGGCGATCCGCACCGCGGTCTCGGGGTGGGCGATGTGCACACTGCCGCACGAGTCGTAGCCGGCCCCGGTGGCCCGTCCCTGCTCGTCGAGCATCGCGTAGAAGCCCCCGAACGCGTTCTGGTCGCTCACGGCGCCGCGGCCGAACTTCTGGGCGACGGCGAGGATGTGGGTGCGCTGGCCGTCGAAGAACGCGGTGACGCGCGTCGTGTTGACGGTGCCGGCGCAGAGGGCCGACAACTCGTCGTGCTGGCGGATGACCTCTTCCACGAGCGTCTCGCCGCGGGCCAGCAGACCGCGGTGGAAGGCGGTCCAGTCGATGACGTCGGCCGCGTGGTAGCGGTGCACGCCGAGGCCGGCGCGGCCCAGCGGCTCCTTCGTGATGATCGTCCCGTGACGCTCTGCGAACGCGCGCACCTCGTCGGCGTTGCCCTCCGCCACGACCATCCACTCTCGCCGCAGGAACGCATCGAACGTGCCGTTGAAGGCGATCTTGTCGTGGAACAGGTGCCGGTAGGCGGGATCGTCGAACTGCATCGCGAGGCGGTCCGACAGCGGGCTCGTCATGTACGTGGCGCGTTCGGCGGCCGTGAGGATGGCGAAGTCGTAATCGATGTAGTCCTGGAAACCCACCGCGCGGAAGGCGGCCTGCCACAGCATGTCCACGACGACGGCCGGCGTCCACCGGCCGTGACGCCGCGCCGCCTGGCGTGCGCGGGCGACGAGGGCCGAGGCGTCGAAACGGCGAAAACGCCGCGCGAGGTAGCGAAGGCGCGGCGTGATGACGGTGGCGGATGACATCGTGCTCCTGGCGGTTCTCGGGGGAATGGGCGGAGCGTCCCCGAATCGACGGTGAGTCCCGTAGCCGGATGCCACGGGACCCACCGTCCAGTTGGTCATGCAGGAGCTGTGCGTCAGCGCAGCAGCTGCAGGACGCCCTGGTTCGACTGGTTGGCCTGCGCGAGCATGGCGGTGCCCGCCTGCGACAGGATGTTGGACGCGGTGTACTTGACCATCTCGGAGGCCATGTCGGTGTCGCGGATGCGGCTGTTGGCCGCCGACAGGTTCTCCGCCGACACGTTGAGGCTGTTGATGGTCGATTCGAAGCGGTTCTGGAGCGCACCGTAGCTGGCGCGTGCCGTGGAGACCGCCGTGATCTGCGTGTCGATCGCCGTGATGGTGGTCAGCGCGTTCGCCGACGTGTCGACCGTGAGCGCGCCCACGGTCGCGCCGAGGGTGGCGAAGTCGGTGAGGGAGATCGCGATCTGGTCCTCCGCGGCGGTGGCGCCGGCGCCGACCTGGAAGGTCAGCGTGGAGCCGCCCGACAGCAGCTTGATGCCGTTGAAGTTCGTGCTCGAGGCGAGACGCGTGAGCTCGGAGCCCAGCGCGTCGATCTCGGTCTTGATGGCGGAGCGCGAGTCGGCGTTGTTGGAGTCGTTGCCGGCCTGGACCGCGAGGTCGCGCACGCGCTGCAGGATCGAGTGCACCTCGGTCAGGGCGCCTTCCGCGGTCTGGATGACCGAGATGCCGTCCTGGGCGTTGCGGGCGGCGACGTTCAGTCCACCGATCTGGGACTTGAGTCCCTCGGAGATCGCGAGACCGGCGGCGTCGTCCGCGGCGCGGTTGATCCGCAGGCCGCTCGAGAGCTTCTCGAGCGACTTCGACAGGTCGTTCTGCGTGTTCGACAGGTTGCGGTAGGCGTTGAGCGCCGACACGTTGGTGTTGATCTGCATACCCATGGTGTGTTCCTCCGTGACTGGGGTCAGCGGGAGCCCTTCCTGGACTCCGGGAGTCCATCCGTGGACTCCGTGATGTGCCTTATCGGCGCACCCGGCGATCGCGTTAGGCCCGCAGTCGGATTCGGTCGCAGGCGCCGCTCCCGCCGGCTCGCGCGCCGATAGTCTGGAGCGGTGAGCGTGCTCGAGATCCGCGGCGCCGCCCTGCGTCGGGGGGAGCGCGAGCTGTGGAGCGGCCTCGACCTCGACGTCGAACCCGGCGAGCTGGTCGCCGTGCTCGGCCCCTCGGGCTCCGGCAAGACGACGCTCCTGCGGGCGATCCTCGGTCTGGAGCCCCTCAGCGAGGGAACCATCACGGCCCTCGGCGAGCGCGTGCAGCACCGCGGCAACCGCCGCATCGGCTACCTGCCGCAAGCCCGTCCGCTGAGTGAGACGACCCTGCGCGGGCGCGACCTCGTCGCCCTCGGCGTCGACGGCCACCGTTTCGGCCTGCCGTTCCCGCGCCGCGGCGACCGCGCGCGCATCGACGCCCTCATCGAGTCCGTCGGGGCCTCCGCGTTCGCCGACGAGCCGGTCGGCGTGCTGTCCGGCGGAGAGCAGCAGCGCCTCCGCGTGGGTCAGGCACTCGCCGACGACCCGCGCCTCCTCCTCTGCGACGAACCCCTCACGAGCCTCGATCTCGCCAATCAGCAGGCGGTCGTGCGACTCATCGACGACCACCGCAAGACGGGTGCGGCGGTGCTCCTCGTCACCCACGACGTCAACCCGATCCTCGGCAAGGTCGACCGCATCCTCTACATCGCCCACGGCCGCTTCACGCTCGGCAAGCCGCAGGAGGTCCTCACCTCGCCCGTGCTCACCGATCTGTACGGCGCCCCCGTCTTCGTGCTGCGCGCGGGCGACCGGCTCGTCGTGGTCGGCGCACCCGACGCCGAGGAGTCGCACCACCATCACGAGGGGGACCACGCGTGAACTGGTCCGACATCGGGGATGCCATGTTCGGCGGTCTCGCCGACTACGGTGCGATCCTCGCCCTCGTGTCGAACTCGCTGTGGGCGGGGGCGATCCTCGGCCTCGTCGGCGGCCTGATCGGGGTCTTCGTGATGCAGCGCGACATGGCGTTCGCCGTGCACGGCATCAGCGAGCTGTCCTTCGCCGGCGCCGCCGCCGCGCTCCTCATCGGCGTCGACGTCGTCTCGGGCTCGGTCGTCGGGTCGCTCATCGCCGCCGGTCTGATCGGTTGGCTCGGAGCCCGCGCCCGCGACCGCAACTCGATCATCGGTGTGCTCATGCCGTTCGGCCTCGGCCTCGGCATCCTGTTCCTGTCGCTCTACGACGGCCGTAGCGCCAACCGCTTCAGCCTGCTCACGGGGCAGATCGTGTCGGTGCAGAACGCGCAGCTGGGCTGGCTCGTCGCGATCTCGGCGTTCGTGCTGATCGCCCTGCTGCTGATGTGGCGGCCGCTGCGCTTCGACTCCCTCGACCCGCAGTCCGCTGCCGCTCGCGGCGTGCCGACGACGATCGTGTCACTGGGCTTCATGCTGCTGCTCGGTCTCGTCGTGGCCGTCGCGGTGCACATCATCGGCGCGCTCCTGGTCATGGCGCTCCTCGTCACGCCGGCGGCGGCGGCGATGCGCGTCGCCAGCGGACCGGTCGCGGTGCCCGTACTGTCGGCCGTGTTCGGCGTGGCGGCGGCGGTCGGCGGCATCCTTCTCGCGGTCATGGGCACGCTCCCCGTGAGCCCCTACATCACGACGATCTCGTTCCTCATCTACCTCGTCTGCCGCCTCGTCGGCTCCCGCCGGGGCCGCGTCGTCCGCGCCCGCGCCGCCTGATCGCCCGCGGCGGCCGCGGCTAACTCCTCCAGATCGGGCGACGCACCCGCCGCAACCGGCCGGGAGGAGGCTCCACGCGACGGATCGAAGGAGTTACCCACGCCTGGCCCGGGGCCCCGCCTCCCAGCCGCCTCTGAAACGGCGGCGGTAGACTCGCCGGCATGGCCCAGCGCAACACCTGGCAGCGCGACCGCGTCCGCGCGGCGCTCTCCGACACCCAGGGGTTCGTGAGCGCACAGGACCTCCACGCGGCGCTCCGCGACGACAACACGGGTATCGGCCTGGCGACGGTCTACCGGGCCCTCGCGACGCTCGCCGCCAGCGGCGAAGCCGACCAGCTGCAAAGTCCCGAGGGCGAAGCCATCTATCGCGCCTGCTCGAGCGACGGCCACCATCACCACCTGATCTGCCGCAACTGCGGCACGACGGTCGAGATCCAGGCCACCGACGTCGAGGAATGGGCGCAGCGCACGGCTGCCGCGAACGGCTTCACCCGCGCGGAGCACGTCGTCGACATCTTCGGACTCTGCGCCGACTGCACCGCCGCGGCGGGACGTGACCGCTGACACCCGCACCGCGCCGCTGCGCACAGCGGGCGCGGTCGCCGTGGGGGTGGGGGTCGTCGGGGCGATCCTGGCGCTCGCGCTCCTCGCGCCCGGCCCGGAGCTGCCCACGCGGGCGCAGGACGGGCTGACCCTCGCCCTCAGCGTGCTCATCGAGTCGCTGCCGTTCGTCGTGCTCGGCGTCATGCTGTCGATCGTCGTGCAGGTGTGGGTACCGCCGGGGGCGATAGAACGATGGATGCCACGCAACCCCTGGGGACGCCGCGCCGTCCTGTCGCTGCTGGGCATGCTCGTCCCGGTGTGCGAATGCGGCAACGTGCCGTTCGCGCGCGGCCTTCTGATGCGCGGCTTCACGGTGCCCGAGTCACTCACCTTCCTCATCGCCGCACCCATCGTCAACCCGATCGTCATCATCACGACGCACCAGGCGTTCGGGTTCGACGACGGCATCCTCATCGCGCGGCTCGTCGGCGGGTATGTCGTCGCCAACCTCATCGGCTGGCTCTACAGCCGCCACCCCGACCCCGACGGGCTGCTCACCGACCGCTTCCGTGCGACGTGCGAGATCGCCGAGACCGAGAGCGGCGGGCGCGGACGTCGCAGCCTCGCGCAGTTCGTCGTGGAGCTCCGCGCCGTCATGCCGGCGCTCGTCATCGGTTCGGCGCTCGCCGGTGCGGTGCAGGTGATCGTGCCGCGCGAGGCGCTGCTGGCGATCGGTTCGAACCCCGTGCTGTCGATCGTCGCGATGATCGCGCTCGCGATGATCGTCTCGATCTGCTCGAACGTCGACTCCTTCGTGGCGCTGTCGTTCGCCTCGACGTTCACTCCCGGGTCGATCGTCGCGTTCCTGCTGGTCGGCCCGCTCATCGATGTGAAGATGCTGGCGCTGCTGCGCACGACCTTCCGCACGAAGGTGCTCGCCGGGCTCGTGGTCGTCATCGTGCTCTTCGCGATCGCCGTCGGAGGGGTGGTGAACCTCCTTGTCTGAGTTCCTCGGCCGCTTCGGCACCCGCCTGCTCGGCGTCGGTTTGGCGTCGGGCCTCGCCGCCGTGACGATCGCGCTCGCCGTCACCGACCAGCTCGCGCTCTACATCAACCCGTCGTCGAACTGGTTCGCGGTGTCGATGTCGGTGCTCGTGCTGCTGGGGTCGGTCGTGAGCTTCGCCCTGCCGCTGGGCGCCGAGGCCGACCACGGCCACGACCACGGCGATGCGGGCGCCCACGCCCACCACACGCACGACACCCACGACACCGACCACGGCTACGCCCACGACGGTCACGCGCACGACACCCGCCGACCGCTCCGCCCCGCGGCGGTGCTCGGCGGCGCGGCGATCGGCGCGGGCGGCGTGCTCGCGACGGGCATCGTCGCCGCCATCGTGCTCGTCCCGCCCGCGACGCTGTCGGCCGAGCTCGCCATGTCGCGCGACACGGGAGCCCCGCCCCTCTTCCAGGGCGCCGACACCGTCGCCCTCGCCGCGACCGGAGACACGGCGTCGTTCGGGGTCGGCGAATGGGCGAGCGTGTTCGCGACGGCCACCAACCCCGAAGCCTTCGACGGCGACGAAGTCACCCTCACGGGCTTCGTCACCCCCTCCGACGCCGGGTTCGGGCTCACCCGTCTCGTCATCACGCACTGCGTGATCGACGCCCAGCCGGCGAGCGTGCCGATCACGGACGCCGCGGCATCCGCTGCGCCCGCCGATCTCCCGACGGGGCAGTGGGTGACCGTGACGGGGACCATCCGCGACATCGACGGCCGGCTGCAGGTGCAGGCGACCTCCGTCGACACGATCGACGAGCCCCGCGACCCCTACGAGTACTGACCGTGACGACCGACGCCCGTCCGCGCACCCCCGACGCCACCCGCCGCGCCCGCACCCGCCGTCGCCGCGGGCGGGCGTTCGCGGTCGCGTTCGCGGTGGTCGTCGGCATCCTCGCGGCGGTGGCGCTGGGCGGGGCGGCGCTGACGACGGCGCAGGGGCCGCGGGTCACGTCGGTCGAGTTCGATCCGACCGCAGCGGTCACGGCATCCGGTTCGCGCGTCATCTTCACGACGAGTCAGTCGCTCGAGGAGATCGACCCGTCGCAGGTCACCGTCACCCCGGCGGCGGACTTCACCGTCGACACGTCCGGCCGCAGCGTCGGACTGCGTTTCGCTCTGCCGCTGTGGGACGACACCGAGTACACCGTGCGCATCGACGGCGTCACGGGCCTCGGCGGCGGCCCTGTCGTGACGATCGAGGAGACTCTCTCGACGCCGCCGCTGCAGGTGTACATCCTGCAGCGGGCCGAGAGCGGCGATACGGTCTTCCGCACCGACCTCGCCGGCGACGCCGCCGTGCCCGTCTTCACCGACCCCCACATCGAGGACTTCCGCGCGACCGCGGGGCACCTCGTCATGTCCACCGTCGACGACGCGGGTCTGTCCCACCTCGTCGTCACCGACCTCGAGGGCGAGGGGCGGCGCGAGCTCCCCCTGCCCGGCGACGGCACCGTCACCGACCTGCAGAGCGCCGACCGCGGCAACCTCATCGGCTACCTGTTCACGGATGCCGGTATCGATGCGGAGTCGGGGCGGGAGGCGGCGCTCTTCACGGCATCCCTGTCGGCGTCGCGCGGCGACGAGGCCCCCACGCTCGTGGAGCGCGAGGGGGGCGACTCGCGCGTGGACGACTGGCGGTTCGTGCCCGGCACCGACAGCCTCCTCATGCTCACGTTCGACGGCGCGCTGACCCTCGTCACCCCGGGCGGCGCGCCCGTGTCGTTCGGCAATGCGATCGCGATCGACGGCATCGCGCGCGGCTCGGCGACGGCCATCGTGGAGCGGGTCGACGGCCTCGTCGCGATCGACCTCGCGACGGCGGAGGAGCGGGACCTCCCGCCCACCGATCCCGCCCTCGGCCAGGCGTGGTCGGTGATCGGACTCCCGGACGGGTCGGGCGGTACCGTGCGCGTGCTGTCGAAGCTCGACGACGCGGGGATCAGCGTCGAGTCCACCTCGGTCGCCGTCGTGAACGCCGACGGTGAGGCCCGCACGGTCTTCGACGTCGCCGCCGACGCGACGCTCATGCAGGCGTGCGTTTCGCCGAGCGGGCGGTACGCCGCCTTCCTGGTGGCACCGGAGATCGTGGACAACCCGTACGACGGCTACCAGCTGCCGCTGCCCGAGCGGCTGCAGACGCACGTCGTCTCGCTCGCCGACGGAAAGGAGGTCGTCGCCCTGCGCGGCTTCGACGTCTCCTGGTGCCAGTCGGCCCCGCGTCCATGACCACCGCACTCGTGCCCGCGACGCGGGAGGCGCTCCAGGGGCTTCCGCTCGAGGTGGCGCCTCGGCTGCTCGGCGGACTCCTGCGGACGACCGTCGACGGTGCGACCGTCGCGGTGCGGATCACGGAGGTCGAGGCGTATCACGGCCAGGGCACCGGCCCCGTGGCCGATCCCGGTTCTCACGCCCGCATGGGCCCGACCGCCCGCAACGCCACGATGTGGGGCGAGCCCGGCCACCTGTACGTCTACCTCAGCCACGGCATCCATTCCTGCGTCAACGTCGTGAGTGGTCCCGAGGGCGTCGCGGGCGGAATCCTGCTGCGCGGCGGCGAGGTCGTCGAGGGACAGGATGCCGCGGCGGTGCGGCGTCCGGCGGCGCGTGCGCCCCGTGACCTCGCGCGCGGGCCGGGGCGGCTGGGCGACGCCGTCGGCCTCCGGCATCCACGTCACGACGGCATCGACGCCGTCACGGGCGCACCGCAGGACGGAGCGGTCGCCAGGTTGCACCTCCCGTCGGCTCCCCTCGCCGACATCTCCACGGGACCTCGCGTGGGAGTGGCCGGGATCGCCGGCACGGATGCCTTCCCCTGGCGGTTCTGGATCCCGGGGGATGCCACGGTGTCCGCGTTCCGGTGGGGGCGCGGTGCCGCCCCCGGTCGTTGAGCGAGCGTCCCCCCCGGTCGTTGAGCGAGCGGACCCCCCGGTCGTTGAGCGAGCGGAGCGAGACGAAACGGGCGACACTGTCCCCCCGGTCGTTGGGCGAGCGGACCCCCCGGTCGTTGAGCGAGCGGAGCGAGACGAAACGGCCGACACGCCCCCCGTGCTAGACTGACTCTTCGTCTGCGCGCACTCCAGCACGCAGTTCGCGTTTCGACTCGCTTCTCGCTCAACGACCGGTACATCCGGGCGGGGTTCGGCTGCGTGCGAAATGCAGACAAGGGATCTTGGGTGGGGCCGTCCGGCCTCACGGTACTAAGGAGACATCACTATGGCAGCAGTGTGCCAGGTGACTGGAGCAGTTCCCGGCTTCGGTCACAACATCTCGCACTCGCACCGCCGGACGAAGCGCCGCTTCGACCCGAACGTGCAGAAGAAGACCTATTACGTTCCTTCGCTTGGTCGCAACATCAAGCTGAACGTCTCGGCTAAGGGCATCAAGGTCATCGACGCCCGCGGCATCGAGTCGGTCGTGAAGGACCTCCTCGCGAAGGGTGTGAAGCTCTAATGGCGAAGAAGGCTCAGGACGTCCGTCCGATCATCAAGCTGCGTTCGACCGCCGGCACGGGGTACACCTACGTGACGCGCAAGAACCGCCGCAACAACCCCGACCGCATCGTGCTGAAGAAGTACGACCCGGTGATCCGCAAGCACGTCGAATTCCGAGAGGAGCGCTGATCTCATGGCCAAGAAGAGCAAGATCGCGCGCAACAACCAGCGCGAGGAGGTCGTCGCCCGTTACGCCGAGAAGCGTGCCGAGCTGAAGAAGACCCTCGTCGACCCGAACGCGACCGACGAGGCCCGCGAGGCGGCCCGTGTCGGCCTGCAGAAGCTGCCGCGCAACGCGTCGCCGGTGCGTCTTCGCAACCGCGACGCCATCGACGGTCGCCCCCGTGGCCACCTCTCGAAGTTCGGCATCTCGCGTGTCCGCTTCCGCGACATGGCGCACCGTGGCGAGCTGCCCGGCGTGACCAAGTCCAGCTGGTAAGCACCCGCACAGCACACGAAGGCCGGAACCCTCTCGGGGGTTCCGGCCTTCGGCGTTCCCGCCGGCTAGGGTCTCGACGCGGGGGACGTGACGGATGCCGTCAGGCGG
Source organism: Candidatus Microbacterium phytovorans (assembly GCA_029202445.1). Taxonomy (NCBI): domain Bacteria; kingdom Bacillati; phylum Actinomycetota; class Actinomycetes; order Micrococcales; family Microbacteriaceae; genus Microbacterium; species Candidatus Microbacterium phytovorans. The sequence goes on along the minus strand of CP119321.1, from coordinate 2,374,046 downwards.
CGGCGTGGGTGGTCGCCCACTCGAGCGCGAAGTCGGCGACCTCTTCCCAGCCGTCCTGGCTGACGATGCGGTGGCTGCGTCCGGGGTATTCGCGGTAGTCGACCACGGCGGGGCTGCCGGTCGCACGATACTTCTTCACGATCGCCCGGGCGATGGCGGGCGGCACGACGTGGTCGATCTCGCCCGCGATGACGAGCAGAGGGGCCCGGTCGGTGCGGCCGTAGTCGACGTGCGAGACGCCGCCCTTCTCGTTGAAGGCGCCGGCGACGCCCTCGAAGAACACACGGTTGTACGAGTTGACCGCGAACTCCTCCCACAGGGCGTCGGAGGCGGCGCGGTCGAGGTCGTTGCCGAACGTGAAGTGGAAGTGCCGCTTCGAGAGCGGCTTGGCGCCGTTCTTGTCGAAGGGGTTGGAGAGGATCGGCGTGCCCGTCCACAGGGTCGACAAGGGGAGCGTCGTGATGCCGGCGGGCTGGCCGGGGGTGACGCCCACGTAGGCGACGCCGAGGCCGCGGTCGGCGAGCATTTGGGTGAAGAGGCCGCCGAAGGAGTGGCCCATGATGATGGGCTTCTCGGGCAGGGCGCGGATGATGCGCTCGTAGTGGTCGACGATGTCGCGGATGCCGATGCCCTTCAGGGCGTCGGGGTGGCGGCGGATGTCGTCGACGGTGCGGTCGTCGATGCCGGGCCATCCGGGGACGATGACGTCGTGACCGGCGGCGCGGAAGCGGTCGGCCCAGGTGTCCCAGCTCTTCGGGGTCATCCAGAGGCCGTGGATGAGGACGATGGGGGTCTTGGTCGAGGTGGTCATGTCGTGCTCCTTGGTCGAGTGGTGCGTGTCGGTGTGGTGCGGGGAGCCGGTCGTTCCCGGCTGATGTATCCTGATGGTAGACCGAACGTTCTATCTACGCAAGGATATTCCCCAGATGACCGAGAATGTGACGATGAGCTCCGCACCCGTCGCCGTCGGCGACATCGCCGCCTCCGGCCTGCCCGCCCGCGAGCGGCTCCTCGCGGCCGCGACCGCGCTCTTCTACCGGGAGGGCATCCACTCCGTCGGCGTCGACCGCGTGATCGAGGTCGCCGGGGTCACGCGCGCGACCCTGTACAAGCAGTTCTCCGGCAAAGAGAACCTCGTGCTGGCCTATCTCGAGGGAGAGGATGCCGGGCTGCGCGCCCTCTTCGCCGAAGCCGCCGCCTCGGGCGCCGCGCCCGACGGGCTGCTCGATCTCGTCGTCGCCGGCATCCAGGCCGACATCGCCCACCGGCACACGCGCGGCTGCCCGTTCATCAACGCGGCGGCCGAGTACCCCGACGACGGACCCGTGCGCTCGCTCATCGCGACCCATCGCGACTGGTTCCGCACGACCCTGCGCGACCTCGCCGCCGCGGCGGACCTCCGCGACCCGGAAGAGGTCGCGGGCGCGCTCGTGCTGCTGCGCGACGCCGCGCTCGTCGGGGGCTATCTCGACGGCACCGACGTCGTCGCGCCGGTCTTCGCGCAGTCGGCACGCACGGTGATCGACGCGCACCGCCGCTGACGGCATCCCCTCCCACGGGCGTCGAAAGCTTCGCAAATCGTCACTTTCGGCCCGAATCGGGGCGACACGCCGCCCAAACTGCCGGTTCAGGGGCGGAAATCCGCGGAATCACGCGCATCGTAGGTATATTCGGGGGCGGTCCAACCGACCAGCCGACGGCGCAAGCCGCTCGGTCCGAAGTAACTGAAGGCGGCCCCTCGCCGTCTGGAGGACAACCCCATGGCCATCACCAAGACCGAGCTCGTCGCCAGCATCGCTTCCGCGACGGGCCAGAGCCAGTCCGCCGTCTCGGGCGTGCTCGACGCGCTGTTCTCGACCGTCTCCGAGGCCGTCGCCAAGGGTGACAAGGTCACCATCCCCGGCTGGATCGCGTTCGAGCAGGTCGAGACCTCGGCTCGCACGGGCCGCAACCCGCAGACCGGTGCGGAGATCAAGATCCCCGCGGGCAAGCGCGTCAAGGTGACCGCGGGCTCGAAGCTCAAGGCTGCCGTCAAGTAAGACTGCTGCCGCTGCAGGAAACCTGCACAGAAGGGGGATGCCATCCGGCATCCCCCTTCGTCGTTCCCGCGCGAGGTGAGCGGGGTGAGCGGTCGGGGGGCCGCCCGCACCGAACTACGCTGGACGAGTGAACTCCCGCGCGCTCCGGCTGGCCGGGCCGGTGATCCTGGCCGCGGCGGCGCTCGTGACCCTGCTGCTCGGGCTGGCGTACGGCGGCGGGGCCGCGCCGCTCGTCGTGGGAGATCCCGGGCCCATCGTGCGGTGGGGGCTTCCCGCCGTCAAGCTGGTCGTGAACCTGACGGCGGCCGGGATGATCGGCTCGCTCGTCCTCGCGCTGTTCGCCCTTCGCGCGGGGGAGCGCCCCTTCGACGCGGCGCTCGACACGGCATCCGTCTCCGCCGCGGGCTTCACGATCGGTGCGGCGATCACGGCCTTCCTCACGTTCCTGAGCGTCTACAACCAGGCCCCCAGCGCCGACGCGCAGTTCGGGCAGCAGCTGGGACGCTTCCTCGTCGACACGGAACTCGGCCGTGCCTGGCTGTTGACGACGATCGCCGGCGCGGTGCTCACCGTGCTCACGTTCGCCGTGCGCGGCTGGACGACCACGCTGATCGTCGGCGTCCTCGCCGTGGCCGCCCTCATCCCTATGGCCTCGCAGGGCCACTCGGGCGAAGAGGCGAACCACAACACCGCCGTCATGGCGCTCGCGCTGCACGTCATCGGCGCCGCCGTCTGGCTCGGGGGGCTGCTGCTGCTCATCGTCGTACGTCCCCTCCTCGACCGTCGCGGCGTTGCGGCGGTGCTCGGTCGCTACTCCAGCATCGCCCTCGCGGCGTTCGTCGTCGTCGCGGTGTCGGGTACCCTCCGCGCGGTGGCCGGCGGCGTGGGGATCGCGCAGCTCGCCACCCCGTACGGGGCACTGCTGCTCGTGAAGATCGTGGCCCTGCTGTCGATCGGCGTGCTCGGCGCCTGGTACCGGCGACGGCTGATCGCTCGCATCGCGGAGGATGCCGCATCCCGCGTGTTCTGGGGTCTCATCGCGCTGGAGCTGGCGTTCATGGGCATCGCGAGCGGCGCCGCGGCCGCCTTGGCCCGCACGCCGCCCGCCGTGGACACCTCGCTGCCCGACGTGCAGACGCCCGCCGAGGTGCTAACGGGGGCTCCGCTGCCTCCGGAGCTCACGATCGACCGCTGGTTCACGTCGTGGGATGTCGATCCCCTGTGGGCGTTCGCCGTCGGGTTCGGGCTGTTCTTCTACCTGGCGGGCGTGTGGCGCCTGCAGCGCCGCGGCGACCGGTGGCCCCTGCACCGCACGGTGCTGTGGATCGTCGGGCTCCTGCTGCTGGGCTGGGTCACGTGCGGGCCGATCAACGCCTATCAGGACTACCTGTTCAGCATGCACATGGTGGGTCACATGCTGCTGTCCATGGCGATCCCGATGTGTCTCGTCTTCGGCGCTCCCGTCACCCTCCTTGCTCGCGCCGTGCGCAAGCGCGACGACGGCACGCGCGGAGCGCGCGAGTGGGTGCTGTGGGCCGTGCATACCCCGTTCGCCCGTGTCGTGACGCACCCGCTGTTCGCCGCCGCGATGTTCATCGGATCGCTCTGGGTGTTCTACTACAGCGAGCTCTTCCGCTGGTCGCTGTACGACCACCTCGGCCACGAGTGGATGATCGCCCACTTCCTCATCTCGGGCTACCTGTTCGTGCAGTCGCTCGTCGGCATCGACCCGGTGCCGTACCGCCTGCCCCACGCGTTCCGGTTGGTGCTCCTGATCGGCGTCATGGCGATGCACGCGTTCTTCGGCATCGCGATCATGATGGCATCCGGCCTCTTCGTCGCCGAGTGGTTCGGTGCGATGGGTCGCACGTGGGGCGCGTCGCCCCTGGCCGACCAGTACACCGGCGGCGGCATCGCGTGGTCGGTCGGGGAGATCCCGACGCTCATCCTCGCGATCGTGGTGGCGGTGCAGTGGAGCCGATCCGACGAGAGGGCGCAGCGCAGCGCGGACCGTCAGGCCGAGCGCACGGGCGATGCCGAGCTGGAGGACTACAACCGGCGGCTCGCGGAGCTCGCCGAGCGCGACGCCCGCCGCTGAGCGCCGGCCGTCGGGGTGATCGGGCCGGAGGGCGCGGGCCAGGTCAGTCCGTCGCGTCGTCGCCCGTCACGCGACGCCGGTAGGCTCCCACGACGCGCGTGAGGTAGTCGGTGATGACCTGCTGCTCGTCGTCGGTGAAGTGGTCGATCTCGGCGTCGATCGCGAGGATCATCGGCATCAGGAGCGACATCGCCTCGCGGCGGGAGTCCTCGGTGGGCACGACGAGCACGCGACGCCGATCCGTGGGATGGGGTTCGCGGGTGACGTGCCCGAGCGCTTCGAGGCGATCGATCGCCGTCGTCATGGATGCCGTGGAGATCGCGAGTCGCTCGGACAGCTCCGACGGGGGCAGCGGCCCCGAGGCGATCAGGTTCTCCATCATTTCGAGGTCTGTCGCGTTGACCTTCAGCTCTCGCCTCATGATGCGTTCGAACGCTTCGCTGACCTCCAGGAAGTCGCGCAGGAGCATCGTCGCCGGCCGGAGGGGGAATCCCCCCGGCTGGGTGATCCGCTCCGAATCGTCGTCAGAGGGACGCGGTCGAAATTCCGCCATCTTTTGATTGTAGGGATCGATACGCTAGCTTGTCATGTAGCTAGAGAATCTAGCGAGATTCGTTCACCGCGAAAGAGTGCTCATGTCGTCTTTCCTCCGCCTCATCACGTCCGCGCGCACGTCGTGGATCATCCTCGTCCTGGCTGTCGCAGCCGTCGGCGCCCTCTTCGCCTGGGGCTCCGCCGAGGAGGCCGAGACCGCCCCCGCCGTCGGGCTGCCCGACTCGGCGGAGTCCGTCCAGGTGGAGAAGCTGCTGGAGGACTTCCCCGGCGCCGACAGCACGTCCGCTCTCGTCGTGTTCGCGGCCGACGACGGTCCGCTCAGCGATGACCAGCGCGCCGCGATCGACGCGAAGGCTTTCGGTGATCTCGTCGACCTCACTCCCGACGGGTTCATCCCGCCCGCACAGGTCTCCGACAACGGCGAGGTCGCCTTGCTGGTCGTACCGCTGGACCCCGAGCCCGACGTCGAGAAGCAGGCCGAGCGCGCGCAGGAGATCCGCGATCTCGCCGCCGACGACCTCGACGGCGTGCAGGTCTACCTCACCGGTGCCGAAGGCTTCGAGGTCGACGTCGCCGCCGTGTTCGCGGGAGCCGACTTCACGCTCCTCCTCACGACTGTCATCGTCGTGGCCATCCTCCTTCTCATCACCTATCGGAGCCCCTGGCTGTGGCTCGTTCCGCTCGTCGTGATCGGCGTCGCGGACGCCTCGGCGGGCATCGTCGCGCGTCGCGTCGCCGCCGCTGCCGGTGTGCAGCTCGACGCGTCGGTCACCGGCATCCTCTCGGTGCTGGTCTTCGGCGCCGGCACCAACTACGCCCTCCTCCTCATCGCGCGCTACCGCGACGAACTGCGGCTCCACGAGGATCGACGCGAGGCCATGCGCCGCGCGGTGCGGGGAGCCGGTCCCGCGATCCTCGCCAGCGGCTCGACCGTCGCCCTGGCCCTCGCGACCCTGCTCCTCGGCGAGCTCGCCGGCAACCGCGCGCTGGGACTCGCGTGCGCCGTGGGGATCATCGTGGCGATGGCGTTCGCGCTCATCGTGCTCCCCGCCGCCCTCGTCCTCTTCGGGCGTGGCCTGTTCTGGCCCTATGTCCCGCGGTTCGGCTCCCCGGATGCCATCTCGCGCAGCCCGTGGGGCAAGCTCGGCGTCGCGGTCTCGCGCCGCCCGGGCTGGGTCGCCGCCGCCGGCTTCGTCGTGCTCGCGGCCCTCGCCAGTGGCATGTTCTTCGTGCAGACCGGACTCTCGCAGAACGACCGGTTCCTGCAGAAGCCGGAAGCGGTGCGCGGCCAGGAGATCCTGGCGGAGGCGTTCTCCGCGGGGACGACCTCGCCGGCCGTCGTCGTGGCCCCCCGTGAGGAGGCGGCCGAGACCGTCGACGCGCTGCAGGGACTCACCGGGGTCGACACCGCCGTCGCCGGCGACGAGTCCGGTGACCTCGTGCGCATCGACGTGACGCTCAACGCCGACGCCGAGACCGCCGAGGCCTTCGACGCCGTGCGGGAGATGCGCTCTCAGCTCGACGACGTCGGCTCGGGGACGGCGCTGGTCGGCGGGCTCGACGCGCGCGCCCTGGACGTCGCCGACGCGCAGGCCCGGGATCAGGCGCTCATCATCCCGCTGATCCTCGTGCTCGTGCTCGTCGTCCTCATCGTGCTCCTGCGCGCACTCGTCGCCCCGCTCCTGCTGCTCCTGGCCGTCGTGGCGAGCTTCTTCTCGGCGGTGGGTGCCAGCTGGTGGCTGTTCCAGACGCCGCTGTTCGGGTTCCCCGCCATCGACGTCAACGTGCTGCTGTTCAGCTTCCTCTTCCTCGTGGCGCTGGGCGTGGACTACAGCATCTTCCTCGTCACCCGAGCGCAGGAGGAGTCCCGAACGCTCGGCACGACGCGCGGCATGATCCGGGCGCTGGCTGCGACCGGTGCCGTCATCACGAGTGCCGGCATCCTGCTCGCCGCGGTGTTCGCCGTGCTCGGGGTGCTGCCCCTCATCACCCTGACGCAGATCGGCATCATCGTCTGCATCGGTGTGCTGATCGACACGCTGCTCGTGCGGACGGTCATCGTCCCGGCGCTCGCGTTCCTCACCGGCGACCGCTTCTGGTGGCCCCGGCGACCGCTCGTCAGCGACGCCGACGCGGCGGCATCCGCTCCCGCACCGGTGTCGACGTCAGTCGGTTGACGAGACGGTGATGGATGCCGTGCCGTCCGGCAGCACGGTGATGTCACCCTCGAGGAAGAAGGGCACGTCCTCGTCGACGCGACGCACGGAGCCGTCGAAGATCGACTGGATGTCCACCTCGATGTGGGCGACGGCCTGCGTCCGGGTGATCTTCCAGTCCGCGCCGTCGGGCTCGATCGACACGACGGGCTGCTCGGCGATCGACCACGTCGGCACGTCGACGATGCGGTTGCGCACCGTGAATCCGAACGGGCATCCGGTCGGCTGGAGCACCTCCTGGGTCGCGCACTGTTCGAGGAACGACTCGACCTCCTTCTGCACGACGTCCGTGAACTTCTCCGTCGCCTCCGTCTGCAGGTCGACGGGGATCTCCGCCCGCGGCTTGTCCGACAGCACGGCGACCCCGGGGCTCGTCGACAGCGGGGTGTCGACGGCGATCGAGTAGAGGCCGGGCGAGAACACGAGCAGCGGCACCGGCTCCAGCGGGTCGGCGTCGACGCCCGCCTCGAGCACCTGGCGCTTGTCGATCTCGAAACCGTTGACCGAGAACTGCATCGCGCCGCGCACCGTGAGGTCGATGACGGCCAGGGGCGTCTTGGCGAAGCGCCACGAGGGTGCCACCCCGATCATGCCGGCCTGCTCGACGGTGAACGACGTCCGCGCCCGGTGCGGTCCGGCGTCGTATTCGACCGTGACCGTCGACACGCCGTCCTTCTCGGTGGTCGAGACGATGTCGATGGCATCCAGGGGGGCCAGGGCGGCGCCCCGGAGCAGCGCGTCGGCGGCATCCGTCGGAAGGCCGGCGGCCTCCAGCTGCGAGGACTCCACGCGCACTCCGGGGACGGCGAGGGCGTCGGCGGCCCGCCCCTGCGCCAGGAGATCGAGGTAGCGGCTGACGAAGGCGGCGGGGCTGTAGAGCTGCTGGTACACGACCGCCCCGGCGGCCGCGAGGGCGCCGACAAGGAGCACGCCGACGACGGCGAGGGCGGTCAGATCGAACGCGAGGGGACGGCGACGCGCACGCCGGCGGGTCGGGACCACGGGGGTCTCCGCCGCGGCATCCGGCCCGCTCGTCGCATCCTGCATCGTGTCAGTCTAGGAAATCCCGGCTGACAACTAGCATGGACCCGGTGAGCATCCCCGCCCTGTCCGCCGAGCAGGAGGAGCTCTTCCGCCTGATCGAGGACACGCGCGAGCACGTGTTCGTCACGGGCCGGGCGGGCACCGGAAAATCCACGCTCCTGCAGCACCTCGCGTGGAACACGCACAAGCAGATCGCCGTCTGCGCGCCCACGGGCGTCGCGGCCCTCAACGTCGAGGGGCAGACGATCCACTCGCTCTTCCGTCTGCCGATCGGCCTCATCGCCGACAGCGAGCTGGAGCAGTCCGAACCCGCGCGGAAGATCATGAACGCGATCGACACGCTCGTCATCGACGAGGTGTCGATGGTGAACGCCGACCTCATGGATGCCATCGACCGCTCGCTCCGGCAGGCGCGTCGTCGGCGGGCCGAACCGTTCGGCGGGGTGCAGATCGTCATGTTCGGCGATCCGTACCAGCTGTCGCCCGTGCCGCCGCGCGGCGACGAGCTCAAGTACATCAACGACCACTACCGGTCGTTCTGGTTCTTCGACGCGCAGGTGTGGGCGGGGCCGCGCGCCGATGCCGGCGCCATCCGCTCGGACGGTCTGCTCGATCTCGGACGCGTCGGCGCGCCCCTCCACATCAAGGAGCTGCGGGAGATCCACCGGCAATCCGACGACGGGTTCAAGGCGATGCTCAACGCCGTGCGGCACGGCGTGGTGACGGCGGAGATCGCGGGGATGCTGAACGCGGCGGGGGCGCGTCCCGTGCCGGAGCCCGTCGACGGCGAGCCGCCGATCATCACCCTCGCGACGCGCAACGACATCGTGAACCGCATCAATCAGCGCCACCTCGACGCCCTGACGGGGCCCGTGCAGACGGCGCGCGCCGACGTGAGCGGCGACTTCGGCCGGGGCGAGGCGTATCCCGCCGACGTCGAGCTGCAGCTGAAGGTGGGGGCGCAGGTGATGTTCCTGCGCAACGACCTCGGCGGGAAAGAGGGGCCGCGCTGGGTCAACGGCTCGATCGGCACGGTCACGCGCATCGCGGGCGGCACCGTCCGCGTCGAGATCGACGGCGAGGAGCATGACGTCGAGCCGACCGTCTGGGAACGCTTCCGCTACGCGTATGATCCCGGCAGCCGCAAGCTATCCCGCGACATCGTGGCCGAGTTCACCCAGTTCCCGCTGCGGCTGGCGTGGGCCGTCACCATCCACAAGTCCCAGGGCAAGACGTACGATCGCGCGGTCATCGACCTCGGCTCGGGGGCGTTCGCGCCGGGGCAGACGTACGTCGCGCTCTCCCGGCTCACGAGTCTCGACGGCCTGTACCTCAGCCGTCCGCTGCGCCCGAGCGACATCCTCGTCGACGCCGACGTGCGGCGGTTCATGGCCGGCGTGCGCGCCGCCGAGCGCGCCGGTTGACGAGCGCGCCGGCTGACGCAGGCGCCGAGCGGTGACGCGCCGTCAGGCCGTGGCGGCTGCCGACTTCGCCGCGGCGAGGTCGGTGAAGAGGTCGGTGTTGAACTGGTACGCGACGAGGACCTCGTCGATCACGCGCTCCTGCTCGGCCGCGTCCCACGGGGCGGCGTCGAGCTGCTCGCGGTACACCTCTTTGAACGCCTTGGGGTCGGCGATGTCGGCGAACAGGTAGAAGCCGATGCCGTTCGTGTCGAAGCCGAACTGTCGCGCCATCAGCCGGCCGATGAACTGCCCGCCGGAGAGGTCGCCGAGATAGCGGGTGTAGTGGTGGGCCACGAAGCCCCCGGCCCACGTGGCGGCGACCTGACGGATGCGCTCGACGTAGCGACGGGTGGTCGGCAGCGGCTCGACGCGATCGCGCCAGTCGGCGCCGATCAGGAACTCGAGGTCGGCCTCGAGCGCGGGGAGGCGGGTGAGCTTGTCGCTGATGAACGTCGCGGCGACCGGGTCGGCCTTCATGCGCTCGGCGGCCGCTTCGAGCGCTTCGTAGATGAACCAGTGCTGCACGACGAGGGCGACGTAGTCGTCGCGCGTGCCCTGGCCGCGCATGAGGTCGGCCATGAATCCGGCATGCTCGCTACCGGCGTGGGCGGAGGACGAGCGCTCGCGGAGCGCCGTGGAGAACGGGATCAGCTCGGGCATGGCACGAGCATAGCGGAAGTTAGGTACAGCTAACCTGAAGGTTTCTGCGGAGGTCCTGTCACTCGTGAGGGCGCGGCGTGACGCCGAGGCGCGCGCACGCGAGGTCGTAGAGGGCGACGATCTCGCGCCGCACCTCGTGACGCTCCGAGATGGCCCCGCCCGGCCACGGAATGCGCACGGTGTCGTCGGTCCCGGATGCCGTCACGACCCGCCACTGGCCGCCGTCGCCGTCGAACCCGGTCATCTCGGCCGCCACGACATCGGGCACCGTCGAGAACGCGCGCGCGATGAGCACGTTGTCGTCGATGTGGTCGTTGTTCATGTGGCCGAGCACACCGCGCAGCGCGGCGTCGTCGAAGACGTGGGTCATGGGGACACTGTCGCACATCCTCGGCATCCGATTCGGGCGGGCGGCCCCTCGCGGGGTGCCGACCCGGGGCCGTCCGAAGCCATGACGTAGGCTGGAATCCGACACGAATCGGGGGGTCACGGATGCCGAGCAGTCATCGTCGACATCGTCTGCTCGCAGCGCTGACCGTCGCCGTTCTGGGCCTCACGGCCTGCGCGCCGGGCGCCTCGGTCGAACGCGAACCGATCGCTCAGGTGGAGGGCGACCTTCCCGGCGACATGCAGGAGCGGCTGCAGGCGGCCGTGGAGACGGCGATGGCCGCGACGGGATCGACCGGCGCGATCGTCGAGGTGCGCGCGCCCTGGTCGGGAGTGTGGACGAAGGCGCTCGGGACGACCACTCCCGAGGGGCCGGCGGTGACCACCGACATGAAGTTCCGCATCGGCCCGGTCACCCGGACGATGACGTGCGACGTGCTGTACGGGATGGCCGATCGCGGCATCGTCTCGATCGACGACGCCCTGGGTGATTGGCTCAGCGGGTTCCCCTCGCTCGCAGAGGTCACCCTCGGCGAGCTCTGCGACAGCTCGAGCGGCCTGAGCACCTACGCCAACGAGGTCGCCAGCCGCTGGTACGCCAACCCCACGCGCACGTGGAGCGCGAAGGAGCTCGTGGCCTACGGCGTGGCGAAGGGGCTGGACGGCGAGCCTGGCGCCGCGTACAAGGACTCCGACACCGGCTACCTGCTGCTCGCGCTCGCTCTCGAGCGCGCCTCGCACCAGACCGCCGCCGAGCTCTTCGAGGAGTACGTCTTCGCGCCCCTGGAGATGGACGGCAGCAGCCTCCCGCAGACGACGAGGGGCTCCGACGGCTGGCTCAACGGCCTGCGCTCGGGCACCACGAAGAGCGCCACGAACTGCGCCGCCCCCACCGACCTGACGTCGATGTCGCCGACGACCGGCTTCACCGCCGGCGGTGCGGTGTCCGACATCGACGAGCTGAGCGACTACATCCAGGCGGTGGCGCTCGGGGTCCGCTCCTACGACACCGAGGAGCGCTTCGCCGACCCCCTGCCGATCTCGGGGAGCGCGCCGTCGTGGTTCACCGCGAAGGGCGGTGCGTTCCAGGCGGGTTCGCTCGTGGGCAACTCCGGCTCCGTGCCGGGGTACCTGACGGCCGCCTACGCCGACACCGAGACCGGGCTGTCGGTCGCCGTCGTGCTGAACAACTCGCGCGCGAGCGGCACCGTCGCCCGGCAGCTCGCGTGGCAGCTCGCCGCCGTGGCATCCAAGGCTCCCGCCGCATCGGGAGAGACCGCGCCGGAGGCCGGCGGACTCCCGTGGGAGGCCGCGACGTTCGGCGAGGCGATCGTCGACAGCGCCATCTGCCCCCTGCCGTGAACGCGAGGGCGACCTCCGCGGTCGCGTTCGTCGTCGTCGGGCTCGCGTGCCAGGAGGTGGGCGCCGCCCTCGCCTTCCAGCTGTTCCCCGAGGCGGGTCCGCTCGGGATGGTGATGCTGCGGCTCGTCTTCTCGGCCGCGATCCTGCTGGTCATCGCGCGCCCGGGGTGGCGCGGGTACGCGCGCGCCGACTGGTGGGCGGTGCTGCGGTTCGGCGCCGTGCTCGCCGTCATGAACGCCTGCTTCTACCTCGCGCTCCAGCGCCTCGACCTGGGCGTCGCGGTGACGATCGAGGTGCTGGGGCCGCTCGTGCTCTCGGTGATCGCGAGCCGCCGCGCCTCCGCGTGGCTGTGGGCAGCCTTGGCGCTCGCGGGCGTCGTGGCCCTCGGCGGAGGCGGCTGGGACCGGCTCGACCTCCTCGGCGTCGTGTTCGCGCTCGGGGCGGCGGTCAGCTGGGCGCTGTACATCCTGGCATCCGCGCGGGTCGGCGCTGCGTTCCCGCGGCTCGACGGGCTCGCGTTCGCGATGACCGTCGGCGCGGTGCTGTCGCTGCCGTTCGGAATCGTGAACGCGGGGGAGGCGCTCCTTCGCCTCGACCTCCTCGCGATCGGCGCCGCCGTCGCGGTCCTGAGTTCGACGATCCCGTACGCGCTCGAGCTGCTCGCGCTGCGGCGCCTCCCGGCGTCGGCCTTCGCGATCCTCATGAGCCTCGCGCCCGCGACGGCCGCGGTCGCCGGCTTCGTCCTGCTCGGACAGCGCCTCACCCTCCTCGAGATCGTCGGGATGGGGCTCGTGATCGCGGCATCCGTCGGCGCGGTGCGAGCGGCGGGACGGCGGGCGAGGGAGACCGCCGAGCCCCTCGGATGACACCGGCATCCGACTTATTCTTTGGGCTTGACAAAGTCGAAGAATAAGCGCCACACTGACCGTGGGCACCGAGCCCGCACAGCGTGTACGTCGGCATCGCCGCAGACGTACGAACCTTCTGGGAAGGAAACCTCAATGAAGAGCACCCGCATCACGGCGCCCGCGTTGCTCGCGGTCGGCGCCCTCGTCCTCGCCGGCTGCACCACCACGCCCACCGCCGAAGAGAGCGCCGCCCCCGGCGATCTGACGGTGTGGATCATGGGCGACAGCTCCGCGAACTTCGACGCCCTCGTCGCCCCCTTCGAGGAGGAGACCGGCATCGCCGTCGAGACCGTCGCCGTGCCGTGGGACGCGATCGACCAGAAGTTCACGACCGCCGTCGCCAGCGGCGACGGACCCGACATCATCCAGATCGGTGTCTCCAAGCTCCGCACCTTCGCCGACAGCGGCGCGCTCCTCGAGCTCGACGCCGACACGCTCGCCGACCACCCCCACCTCGCGGCGGAGAACTTCATCGACGGCGTGGCCGGGGATGCCACGGCGATCGGCGGCAGCATCGTCTCGCTCCCGTGGGTGTCCGACACCCGCGTGCTGTTCACCCGCACCGACATCCTCAGCGAGGCGGGCATCGACGCGCCGCCCGCGACGTGGGACGAGCTCCGTGCTGACGCGAAGACGCTCGCCGGTCGCGGCGACGGCCAGTACGGCTACTACATCCCCCAGTGGGACAGTGCGCTGCCGGTCGTCATGACGTGGGACCAGGGCGGCGAGATCGTCGACGCCGACGGCATGATCGACTTCGACACCCCCGAGTTCCAGCGGGCGGTCGACCTCTACACCGGCCTGTACGCCGACGGCAGTGTGCCCACCAACAGCGACTTCGACCAGACGCAGGGCTTCGTCTCGGGGGTGGCTCCGATGCTCGTGAGCGGGCCGTACCTCGCGGGAGCCATCGCGGATGCCGCACCCGAACTCGACGGCAAGTGGACCGTCACCACCCTCCCGACCGGTGCGGCCGGCACGTCGCTCCTGGCCGGATCGAACCTCGGCGTGTGGGGATCGAGTGACAACACCGACGGCGCGCTCGACCTGCTCGACTTCCTCTCCACGCCCGAGACCCAGGTGGCCTGGTTCGAGAGCGACGGTCAGCTCCCGACGGTCAAGGACGCCCTCACCGACCCGGCGCTCGCCGCCGACCCGATGGTCGAGGTGTACACGCAGCAGCTCGCCGACGCGCGCCTGCTGCCGCTCGTTCCGAACTGGGACGGCGAGACGGGTAAGGCGCTCCTGGACGCCCTCAACAGCATCGTGCTGACGGGCGCCGACCGCGACCAGACGCTCGACGCCCTGTTCCAGACGACGTCCGGCACCTCGGTCAACTGACCCACCGCCCGACGGGGCGCGGCCACCGGGTCGCGCCCCGTCTTCCCGGGAGAACGATGAGACCACGACTGACCGGCTACGCCTTCATCACGCCGGCGATGCTGCTGCTGATCACCTTCGGCGTGCTGCCCATCGCCGTCGCGATGATCGTCAGCCTCACCGACATGAACCTCGCCGGGCTCGGCGACTGGAGCCGCATCCGCTTCATCGGCACCGACAACTACGCCGCGCTCTTCGCCGATCGTGCCTTCTGGCAGGCGATGGGCAACACGGCCCTCTTCGCGATCGTCGGAGTGCCGAGCGTCGTCGGGCTGTCGCTGCTCATCGCGCTCGGCCTCAACAGCTCCCAGAGCCGGTTCTTCCGGGCGCTCCGCTCGTTCTACTTCGTCCCGGCGATCACGGCGATCGTCGCGGTCGCCCTCGTGTGGGGATATCTCTTCAACACGCAGTTCGGCCTCTTCAACCACCTGCTCTCGCTCGTGGGCCTGCCGCCCGTCCCGTGGCTCTCCGACCCGGTCGTCGTGAAGTTCTCCGTCGTCTGGGTCGCGGTGTGGCGCGGCATCGGACTGAACGTCATCATCCTTCTCGCGGCCCTCCAGGGCGTGCCGCGGGAGTACCTCGAGGCGGCATCCATCGACGGAGCATCCCGGCTGCGGCAGACCGTGTCGATCGTGCTTCCGCTCCTGCGCTTCGCCCTCTTCTTCGTGACGATCACGACGATCATCGCGTGGCTGCAGTTCTTCGACGAGCCCTTCGTGCTGACCAAGGGCGGACCGCTCGGCGCCTCCACCTCCATCTCGCTGTTCCTCTACCAGAAGGGATTCTCGGCGAGTCAGTTCGGGTACGCCTCGGCAGGGTCCGTCGTGCTGTTCGTCGTCATCGCGGTCATCACGGTCGTGCAGCTGCGCGCGAGGAGGGCCGATGTCGACTACTGAGATCCGTCGCCGCCGGCGCGTCCGCCCGGGCGTGATCGTCATCGGCGCCGTGCTCGCCGTGGGGGCCGTCCTGACCGCCTTCCCGTTCCTGTGGATGATCTTCGGCTCGGTGAAGCCGCGGAGCGAATCGGTCGCCTACCCGCCGCAGCTGCTCCCGCAGGAGCCGACCTTCGAGTACTTCGTCGAGCTGTTCGTGAAGCTCGACTTCGGCCGCTACCTCGTCAACACGCTGCTCATCGTCGCGATCTGCATGGTCGGCCTGCTGCTGATGGCGGCAGCCGGGTACGGGTTCGCGAAGTTCGCGTTCCCGGGGCGCGACGCGCTCTTCTTCCTGGTGCTCGTGACCATGATGATCCCCGGGCAGGTGACGATGATCCCGAGCTACCTGATCCTCAACGGGCTCGACCTCACGAACACCCTCATCGGCATCGCCCTGCCGATGCTCGTGTCGGGTTTCAGCGTGTTCCTCTTCCGCCAGTTCATGACCACTATCCCGGACGAGGTCATCGAGGCGGCCCGCATGGACGGCGCCGGGGAGTGGCGCATCTTCCTGCGGATCGTGCTGCCGATGTCGGGGCCCATCCTCGCCGTCCAGGTGGTGCTCACCTTCATCGCCGGGTGGAACAGCTTCCTGTGGCCGCTCATCATCGCCAACGATCAGCGGCTGTACACCCTGTCGGTCGGTCTCTCGCTCCTCAACCAGCAGATCGCGACGAACCCGGCGCTGCAGATGGCGGCGTCGACGCTGATGGTCGTGCCGATCCTCGTCGTCTTCGTCGTCTTCCAGCGCTACATCGTGCAGGGATTCGCCCTCTCCGGACTCAAGTGAAGGACACCGAACTGATGAGCACGACCCGCTCCGGATTCGTCCGCGCCGACGGCGTGCGCCTGGTCGACGACCAGGGTCCGCTCCTGCTGCGGGGCGTGGGACTCGGCAACTGGCTGTTGCCCGAGGGCTACATGTGGCGCTTCGGCGACGGCCTCGCCTCGCCCCGGCAGATCGAGGCACGGTTCGCGTCGCTCGTCGGCGCCGAGCGCGCCGCGGAGTTCTGGCGCCGGTTCCAGGCTCGCTTCGTCGCCGAGCACGATTTCGCGCTCATCGCGGGACAGGGGTTCGACCACGTGCGGTTGCCGCTGAACGCGCGAGTGCTGCAGGACGAGGGGGGCCGCTTCCTCGAAGACGGGTTCGCACTCGTCGACCGGGCGATCGCCGCCGGGCGCCGCCACGGCCTGCGGGTGCTCCTCGACCTGCACGGCGCTCCGGGCGGACAGACCGGCACCAACATCGACGATTCGCCCCGGGGGATGCCGGAGCTCTTCATGCACGCGGGCTACCGCGAGCTGACGATCGCGCTGTGGGAGGAGCTGGCCCGTCGCTACCGCGACGAGGAGACGGTGCTCGGCTACGACCTCCTGAACGAGCCGCTGCCCCACGAGTGGCAGCACCGGTACGGCGACGATCTCGTCGTGCTGTACCGCGATCTGACGGATGCCATCCGCGCGATCGACGATCGGCACCTCCTCATGTACGAGGGGAGTCACTGGGCGACGAACTGGGAGCCGCTGGCGGAACGTTTCGACGCGAATCAGGCGCTGCAATTCCACCGCTATTGGTGCCCGCCCGACCGCACGAGCATCGCCCCGTACCTCGAGGCGCGCGATGCCCTCGCGACTCCGATCTACATGGGTGAGGGCGGCGAGAACACCCCCGCCTGGGTGTATGCCGCGACGCGACTGTACGAACGGCACGGCATCGGCTGGAACTTCTGGCCCTGGAAGAAGCTCGACACCCGGACGTCGCCGCTGTCGGCATCCGTGCCCGACGGATGGTCGTCGATCGCCGACCTCACCGCCGACGTCGAACCGCATGCCGCGTGGCGCATACTGGAGGACTACCTCGACGCCGTGGGTGCGGAGCGCTGCGCCGTCCGCACTCCCGTGCTCGACGCGCTGTTCGCCCGCCCCGCGCTCGCCCTCCCCGGCTGGGCCGGTGCGCGCGCCGACGAGCGCCCCATCGCCGAGACCTCCGCCGAGCCGATCCCGGATGCCGTGTGGGATCGCCCCTCGGGTGCCGACTACGCTGCGGACGAGGTCGTCGGCAGCATCCTCGACCCCGGCGAGGTCATGCGCTTCGTGCTCGCCGCGGAGCCGTCGTCGTGGACGGTGGATGCCGACGACCCCGCCGCCCTGACCGTGCGGTGGGACGGGGAGGCCCTCGTCCTGACGGCATCCGCGCGGATCGTCGTGCATACCGTGACCGTGCGCCCGTGACCGGATACCTTCGGAGGATGAGCGCACCCGGAGGCCGGCACCTCGCGGCGGCGGAGTCGCTGACGGTCACCGACCTGCGTCACCGCAACCGCTCGGCGGCGCTGCAGTTCATCATCCGCGAGCGTGAGACGACGCGCGCCGACGTGGCGCGCCACTGCGGACTGTCGACGGCCGCCGTGGCCAACATCGTCACGGAACTCATGGCGGCCGGGCTCGTCGCCGAGAACGGGAGCCGGGCTTCGCGCGGCGGCCGCCCGATCGCGATCATCGGTCCGCGCCGCGACGGCGCGTACGCCGTCGGCGCCGACGTCGGCGAGCGGGGTGTCGCGGTCGAGCTCTTCGATCTGGGCCTGAACCTCGTGGACCGGGAGTTCCGCGGCGGCGCCCACCAGGAGACCCCCGAGGACATCCACCGCGACCTGCGAGAAGCGGTCGCAGCCCTCCGCGAACGCAACGCCGACCGCTGGCCCCGCGTACTGGGCATCGGCCTCGGACTGCCGGGCGTCGTCGAGACGTCCCCCGACGGCACGCAGACGCTCTTCGCGCAGTCGCTGGGGTGGGAGCCGCACGGCATCCCCACCGACCTCGCGGGCGATCTCCCGGTGTTCGCGGAGAACGGTGCGAAGACGCAGGCGCGGGCGGAACTGTGGTTCGGCGCCGCGCGGGGGACGGCGCACGCGCTCGTGGCGCTCCTCGGCCGCGGCGTCGGTCTCGGCGTCGTCAACGACGGTGAGCTCGCGCACGGTGCCTTCAGCAGCGCGACCGAGTGGGGGCACACGAAGATCCGCTTCGACGGCGACCCGTGCCGCTGCGGTGACCGCGGCTGCGTCGAGGCCTATGTCGGCGCCGATGCGATCCTCGGTGCGTGGCGGGCCGCGGGCGGTGTGTTCGAGGGGAGTGGCTGGACCGCACTCGGCGCGCTGCTCGACGCTGCCGACGGGGGCGACCCCGTGGCATCCCGCGTCGTCGACGACGCGATCGACGCGCTCGGCGCGGCCCTGGGGAGCATGGTGAATCTCGTCAACCCGCAGCGCATCGTCGTCGGCGGCTGGGTGGGGCTGCGGCTCATGGAGCGCCGGGCGGATGCCGTGCTCGCCGCGGCGCGCGCACGGAGCCTGCGCCGATTGGCCGATCAGTTCGACCTGGTGCCCGCGACGTTCGGGGGAGACACCGTCGCCCTCGGTTCGGCGCTGATGCCGATCGAGCAGCTCATCGCGCAGGGACGCGCGGTGGATGAGGCGATCGACGCCCGCACCGTCGGATGACCCGCGGCGTGCGCCGCGGAAGACGGCGTCTCTCGCCGTGCCGGGTCGAGCTCGCGCGAGACCCGCGCGGACACCTTTACGCATTCGATTGCGCACTTGTCGGAATATGCCGTTGACCGATCTTCTGGCAACTTCTATAGTGATGCTTCAAGCGGTAGTGAAATCGATTGTGCAAAAGAGTCTGCTCGTTGTCCGATCGCACTGCGCCCCTGACGCGTCGTACCCGTGACGCGACGACGCCAGAGTTCAGCAACTCTCAATGAAGAGAAGGAAGACACAGTGTTCACACGACGCAAGACACTCACCATCGCCGGGGTGGCCGCGGCCGCGCTGGTGATCGGCCTCGCGGGGTGCTCCTCGGAGCCCGCAGCCGAAGAGGGGCCCGTCGAGATCCGCTTCACCTGGTGGGGCGGCGACGCCCGCCACGAGCTGACCAACGCAGCCCTCGACGCGTTCGAAGCGGCCAACGACGACATCACCGTCGTCCGCGACTTCGGCGGCTTCGACGGCTACCTCGACAAGATCACCACGCAGTACGCCGGCGGCAACTCGCCCGACGTCATCCAGCTGTACAACGAGGTGCTCGTCGAGTTCGCCGACCGCGGCCAGCTCTACGACCTGAACAAGGCCGTCGACGAAGACCTGTTGAGCCTCGAGGGATGGCCGCAGGACGTGGTCGACATGACCACCGTCGGCGGAGAGCTGTCCGCCCTCACGTTCGGATCGACGACCCACGCCTACTTCTTCGACGAGACGAAGTCGGCCGAGTTCGGTGTGGAGACCCCCGCCGAGGGCTACACGTGGGACGACCTCGGCGCCTACTCGGCGGCGATCGCGAAGGCCAGCGACGGCAAGGTGTGGGGCACGACCGATCTCTCGCACAGCTACCAGATCTTCGAGGTGTGGGCCAAGCAGCACGGCGAGGAGTTCCTCACCGCCGACGGCATCGGCTTCACTCAGGAGACGCTCGAGTCGTTCTGGCAGTACTGGGCCGACCTCCGCGACGCCGGCGCGGTGCCGAGCCCCGACGTGTCGACCGAGTACCTCGGCACGCCCTACGACGCCGTCGTGCAGGGAGTCGTGACCTCGACCTTCCTGTTCACGAACCAGTTCCAGTCCGTCGCCGACAGCACCCCGTCGGAGCTGTCGATCTCGCGGATGCCGGGCGAGAGCCCCGACCCGGGCCAGTACCTGCGTTCGGCGATGAACCTCACCGTGTCGAGCCAGTCGAAGCATCCCGAGGCGGCCGCCCGTCTCGTGGACTTCCTCCTCAACAGCGAGGAGGCCAACGAGATCCTCGGCACCGACCGCGGATTCCCGTCCAACGCCAACGTGTTCGGTCCCGCGACGACCGGCCTGGAGGGCCCGTCGGCTGAGGCCGCCGACATCTTCGAAGCGGTGCGCGCCGACGGCTCGCCCGCGCCGGTGCCCGCACCGATCGGATCGGCCGCGGTCAACACGCTGTTCAGCGAGTACGCCCAGCAGGTGCAGTTCGGCCAGTTGAGCGTCAGCGAGGCCGCGACGCAGTTCCTCGCGGCCGCCGAGTCGGAGCTCGGCTGACCACGATGAAGAGCAACGCCACTACCTCGGAGCGCGCGACGTCCGCCGGCGACGGCGGAGCGCGCCCGGGGAGGGGCCGGGTGCGGGCCTCCTCGAGGCCCGCACCCGCTCGCTCGGTCTCGCTGCGTCGGGCCGTCCGACGCAATAAGATCGCCCCCTACCTCTTCCTCCTGCCGTGGCTGATCGGCTTCTTCGTCATCACGCTCGGCCCGATGCTGTACTCGTTCTACCTGTCCTTCACCGACTTCAATCTGCTCGGATCGGCGGAGTGGGTAGGGATCGACAACTACATCGAGTTGTTCACCTCCGACCCGAAGTACCTCGAGTCGGTGCGCGTCACCCTCGTGTACGTGTTCGTGTCGGTGCCGCTGCAGCTCGCCTTCGCGCTGCTGCTCGCGGTCCTGCTCAACCGCGGCCTGCGGGGTCTCGCGATCTACCGCTCGATCTACTACCTGCCGTCCCTCATCGGCGCGAGCGTCGCGATCGCCGTGCTGTGGCGCCAGATGTTCGGCCGCAACGGCCTCGTGAATCAGGTGCTGGACTGGTTCGGCATCGTCGGGGAGAGCTGGATCGGCAACCCCGACACCGCACTCGGCACGCTCATCATCCTCAACGTCTGGACGTTCGGCTCGCCGATGGTGATCTTCCTCGCGGCGTTGCGGCAGGTGCCCGAGTACCTGTACGAGGCGGCCGCGGTCGACGGTGTCTCGAAGTGGAGGGCGTTCTGGCACATCACCCTGCCCATGCTGACGCCCGTCGTGCTGTTCAACCTCGTGCTCCAGCTGATCGGGGCGTTCCAGGCCTTCACCCCCGCGTACGTCGTCTCCGGCGGCACGGGCGGGCCGGTCAACTCGACGCTGTTCTACACGCTGTACCTGTACCAGAAGGGCTTCGCGAACTTCGAGATGGGGTACGCGAGCGCCATGGCCTGGGTCCTGTTCTTCTTCATCGCGATCGTGACGGCCGTGAACTTCTGGCTGTCCAAGTACTGGGTGCACTATGACGACTGAGACCGCCGCTCTGATCACCGCCACCGGACGGCGACGTCGCTCCGGCACGGGACGCGCTCGCCGCAACGCCGACGGCAGCATCCGTCCGCCGCGCCCGCGGCCGCTCGCCCACCTCATGCTCGTCGGGTTCGGTCTGCTCATGCTCTACCCGCTGATCTGGATGCTCGGCGCGTCGTTCAAGGAGAGCGAGTTCATCTTCTCGGAGGTGAACCCGTTCCCGAACCCGGTGACGTTCGACAACTATCGGCAGGGATGGCAGGGATCGGGTGTCGGCTTCGGCACCTACTTCCTGAACTCCACGATCGTGTCGGGGCTCTCGGTCGTCGGCAACATGTTCGCGTGCTCGCTGGCCGGCTACGCCTTCGCCCGCCTGGAGTTCCGCGGCCGCAAGTTCTTCTTCGCCGCGATGCTCGCGACGCTCATGCTGCCCACCCACGTGCTCCTCGTGCCGCAGTACATCCTCTTCTCGAACCTCGGCTGGGTGAACTCGTTCCTCCCGCTCGTCGTTCCGAAGTTCCTCGCCGTCGACGCCTTCTTCATCTTCCTGATGGTCCAGTTCCTGCGCGGGCTGCCGCGTGAGCTCGACCAGGCCGCGATGATCGACGGTGCCGGCCCGTGGCAGACGTACTGGCGCATCATCCTGCCGCTCACGCTGCCGGCGCTCGCCACGACCGCCATCTTCACCTTCATCTGGACCTGGAACGACTTCCTCACCCCGCTGCTGTACCTGCAGGACCCGCGGATGTACACCGTTCCGCTCGGGCTCAACGCGTTCCTGGATGCCAGCGGGGAGAGCGCATGGGGACCGATGTTCGCCATGGCGGTCCTCTCCCTGGGCCCCCTGTTCGGTTTCTTCCTGGCCGGGCAGAAGTACCTCACCTCCGGAATCGCGACCACAGGTCTGAAAGGCTGATCCTTCGCATGTCCCCTCATTCCCTCGCCCGTATCGCCGTCGTCGGCGCCGGCGGCATCGGAGCGGCAGCCCACCTGCCGGCGGTCGTCTCGCTGTCCGAGGACGCCGAGCTCGTCGCCATCGTCGACCTCGACGAGACTCGCCGTGCGGAGGCGGGCGAGCGATTCGGATGCCGCAACCTCTACGGCGACATGGCCGTCATGCAAGCAGAGCAGCGCCCCGACATCGTGATCGTCGCGACGCCGCCGCACCTGCACGAGCCCCTGTCGATCCAGGCGATGCGCGCCGGCGCGTGGGTGTACTGCGAGAAGCCGTTGACCGGGTCGCTCGCCAGCGCCGACCGCATCATCGCCGCCGAGCGCGAGACGGGACAGTGGACGGTCAGCGTCTCGCAGTTCCGGTACGCGGGCGGGTCGCAGCAGGCGCGCGCCGCGCTCGCCGACGGCCGATGGGGTCGCCCCCTCATCGGCGTGGCGCACACCACGTGGTACCGGGGGCCGGAGTACTGGGACATCCCGTGGCGGGGCAAGTTCGCCACCGAGTTCGCCGGAGCCACCACGACGCAGGCCTACCACGCGGTCGACCTGCTCCTGTGGCTCATGGGAGGCGACTGGCGCACCGTGTCCGGCATCGCCGACACCCTCGCCCGCCCGATCGAGGTCGAGGATGCCTCGGCGGCCGTCGTGCGCTTCGACTCCGGCGCGATCGCGACGCTGCTGTCGACCGTGCTGAGCAGCAAGCAGGAGACACGCCTGCAGGTGATCGCCGAGCGCGCCACCCTGGATCTCGACACGCTCTACCTTCCCCAGGTCGACGAGTGGTCGCTGCGCCGCGTCGACGAGGAGGGCCAGACGGTGGTCTCCTCGGAGTGGCCAGAACCGGAGCCTCCGCTGGAGGTCAATGCTCACCGCTCCCAGTTGCGCGCGATGATCGCGGCGTGGCGGGAGGGGCGGGTGCCGGAGGTCACCGCCGCCGACGCGCGGGGTACGCTCGAGTTCTTGACCGCGCTCTACAAGAGTTCGGCGGTGGGGATGCCGATCGCCCGCGGCGACATCGCCGCCGGGGATCCGTTCTACGAGGCATTGGATGCCGCCGGGCCGTCGCGGGCGGGGGTGAACGCGCATGTCTGAGATCCGTATCGCGCACGACGGCGACGACCGCGTGCTGAGCTACGACGACCGCGAGATCGCGCGCTACCGGGTGGCCGACCCCGGCATCCCGGCTCTGAACACCCCCAAGCCGTATCTGCATCCCGTGCGCACGCTGGCGGGTGTCGTGGTGACGGGCTTCGCCCCGGACGATCACCCCTGGCATCACGGGCTCTCCTTCGCCTTCCCGCGGGTCGGCGCGCACAACCTCTGGGGCGGGGGCACGTACTTCGGTCCGGAGAGAGGCTACGAGGTCGTCGAAGACCAGGGCCGGATCGCGCACGACGAATGGCGGGATGCCGACGAGGCGAACGGCGAGTTCGCGCACCGGCTGGAATGGCATGGTCACGACGGCGAACTCCTCCTGATCGAGGAGCGCCGCCACCGCATGACCCCGGTGACCGTGGACGCGACGACCGGGTGGATGCTGCAGCTCGACACGGTGCTCCACAATCCGGGCGACGCCGATCTGCCCCTGGAGACGCCCGCCCAGCGCGGCCGTGTCGACGGCGGTTACGGTGGCTGGTTCCTGCGTTTCGCCGAAGGATTCACGGCTGCGGAACTGACCGCCGACGGGCATCCCGTGACGGCGTCCGGCGCCGCCGGGTCGACGTTCGTGATCGACGGACGCACCGCGTCGGGCGAGGCGGTGACCGTCGGGATGCACTACGGACCGGGACCGAGCGCCGGTGAGCAGCGGTGGCTGTACCGGTTCGACCCGTTCTCGCTCGCGGGCTTCGCGGTCGCCTACGACGAAGGGCTGACGGCACCCGCCGGCGGCGAGCTCGCCTTCTCGCATCGGATCGCGGTGTTCGACGGTTCGATCGACGCCGACCGGCTGGCGGGCGTGCTGGCCGGCTGACCCGTTCGAGGCTGCGGGAGCGCGGCGGCCCCCGAGCGCGTCACACCGCTGTCGGGCTCATGCTCCCGTGGCGCTCATGCTGCCGGCGCGGCCGTCGACTCGCGCGCGATCAGCTCGGGGGCGGGGTCGGAGACCATCTCGTCCGACAGCGGCTCGCCGCCCAGGTGATCGAGCAGCATCGTGGCTGCGCGCGCTCCCGCCTGGAGCATCGGCATCGCCACCGCGGTGAGGGTGGGGACGGTGTACTGCGCCATCCAGGCATCCTGAATCGTGACGATGCTGAGCTCCGACGGCACCGACACGCCGGCGTCGTGCGCGGCCCGCAGCGCGCCGATGGCGGCGTTGAGGCTCGCGGTCACCAGCGCCGTCGGACGGTCGGGGCGCGAGAGCACCGTGGTCGTGGCGGTCGCACCGGCGGGAGCCTCCCAGCCGGCCGGGACGATCCATTCCTCGTGGACGGCGAGGTCGGCGGCGGTCATCGCGTGCCGGAAGCCCTCGAGGCGTCGGAGCGCCGCATCGTGCCGGGGCGCGCCGGCGATGAAGCCGATCCGCTCGTGACCGAGTTCTCGGAGGTGGGAGATCGCGATGGCGACCGCACGCCGGTCGTCGAGAGCGACCGAGCCCAGATGCCCCTCGAGTCGCGTGTTGAAGAGGACGACGGGCACATCGAGGCGCGTCGCGGCCAGGAGATCGTCGTCGGTGAGGTGCTCGTTGCGCTGCAGGATCACCCCGTCGACGCGTCCGTTGCCCACGACCGCCGCCAGCGCGTGGGCGTCGGCCGACTCGCCGTCGAGCTGGGCGAGGAAGACGGACGAGTTCCGGGCGTGCACAACGCCCTGCACGCCCTGGTGGAGGCTCGAGAAGATCGCGTTGTTGACTTCCGGCACGATGAGCGCGATGGCGCCGGCGCGGGAAAGGCGGAGAGCGCGCGCGCGATGGTCGGGGACGTACTGCAGCTCGGCGGCAGCGGCGAGGACCCGTTCCCGCGTCTGCGGATTGATGCGGGCCTCCGCGTCGTTGTTGAGCACGCGAGAGGCGACGCTCACCGACACCTGCGCGCGCGCAGCGACGTCTCTGAGCCGGGCCATGCCGCCGATCCTATCGATTGCGCACCCCGCTGACCGTCATATCGTGCTCCCCGAGGCGCGGAGGTCGGCGGCCACGCTCTCGCCGGCGATGTCCCGGTACGCGACACCGTCGCGCAACGATCGCAGCGTCGCCCACGCGGCCGCATTGCCGTACTCGAAGCACTGCGCCGTCACCCGTGCCGAGGCGAGCGCGCGGTGCTCCGCGCCGAGGCAGCGCCCCGCGACGATGACGTTCTCACCGGCGCGGGGGACGAGGCTCAGATAGGGCACGTCGTACCAGTCGTCGATCAGCCAGTGCAGCGTCGGTTTCGCGCCGTCGTGCAACTCGATCGGCCACGGCGAGCGCACGATGCCGTCGGGACGCTTGCGGCACGCCACGACGTCGTCGTCGCGGAGCATCACGACCGCCTCGATCGATCGGGTCTGACGGATGCCGGCTTCGACGCCCGTGTCGACGACGTACGCGTCGGCGCATCCGGCGACGTGGTCGCGGAGGAACGCGGCGTAGGAGCGCACCTGACGGCGGCCGCGGATCTCGGCGATCGTGAAGTCCTCGGGGTCGACCACGTTGAGCATGCGGCCGTCCGCGGCCTCCAGCCGCGTCGCGTTCACCATGAGCTCGCCCGGTCGGGTGGTGGCGAACACCCAGATCTTCTCGCGCGGCAGGTCGGCCCCGTCCGCGCGGGCGTGCAGGAGGGCTTCGCTCACGTGCGGCGGACTGATCGTGTCGTCGCCGAAGTCGCGCCAGAACGCCGCCGTGTCCACACCGCCGAGGCGGAAGAACATGGTCGGGTTCTGGATGCGGCCGCCGTCGCCGTAGCGGTACGCGCCACCGGCGCGGGCGACGACCGCGGCATCCCCTGACGCATCGATCGTGCGGCGGGCGTGGATCGCGGTGCGTCCCGCCTTCGAGGTCACCACGACGCCGCGGTGCTCGTCGTCGTCGAGGATCACGCCGATGACGGAGGCGTGGTAGATCACGCGCACGCCTGCCGTGGTGAGCAGGTCGTCGGCCGTTTCTCGCCACATCAGGGGGTCGTGCGCACTGGCCCAGGTGCGTCCGTATCGTTGCGGGGCGGTGAGGCCGCCGCGGTCGTGGAGGGCGCGTCGGAACCGTTCCGTGAAGCCGTGCACCACCTGCTGCGGGGCGGCGTGGTCGCCCGCCAGGTACATGCCGCAGATCGTGCCGCTCATGCCCGCGACGGCGGCGCCCCCGGCAAAGCCGTACTGCTCCAGCAGCACCACGTCGAGACCCTGCTCGGCGCACACGGTCGCCGCAGCGACGCCGGCGGCGCCCCCGCCGACCACGACGACGTCGACGTCGGCGAGCACGGGGATTCCGTGATCGAGCCCGAAGACGTTGCGCTCCTGCCAGGCCTCCGCGTGACGGTGGCCGTCGGTCGACGTCGCGGCGGCGTTCATCGTCCCTCGAACCGCGCGGCGCGCTTCTCGACGAACGCGCGGACGCCCTCGCGCCCGTCGGCGCTGGCGAACAGCGCCAGCAGCGACCGCGTCTCCTCGTCGCTGCCCGCGGAGCGTCCGGCATCCTCGTACGACGCACCGATCGCCCGCTTGGCGGCGGCGAGCGCCAGGGGGGCGCGCTGTCCGAGATCGGCCACGACGTCGTCGACGAGGCCGGGCAAGAGCTCGGGCGAGGTGAGTCCGTTGAGCAGACCCGCCCGGTCCATCTCCTCGGCGGAGAACACGCGCGCGCGGAGGATCGCCTCCTTGGCTCGGGTGGGGCCGAGGTGACGAACGAGCCGCTGCGTGCCCTCCCATCCGGGGATGAGTCCGAGGGTGATCTCGGGCAGCCCGAAGCGAGCCCGATCGCTCGCGTAGACGAGGTCGGCGGCGAGCACGAGCTCGAACCCGCCGCCCATCGCGATCCCGTCGACCGCCGCGACGACGATCGTCGGGCTCGCGCTGAGACGGTGCATGAGCGACTTGGCCCGGGCGCCGAAGTCGGCCAGGGCGTCGAGGTCGTCGATCGCCTCGACGTAGGTGGCGATGTCGGCTCCCGCGCAGAACGCCGCGCCCGCCGCCGAGATCACCATCACGGGGATGCCGTCGGCTTCGGCCCGGTCGAGAGCGGTGTGCAGGTCGTCGAGCATCTCCCTCGTGAGCGCGTTGCGCTTCTCCGGGCGGTCGAGCCGCACGCGCAGCACCGCATCGTTCCGCTCGACGTGGACGTTGCTCATGACCGCACCGCCCCGGCTTCGTGCAGCGCCTCGACGTCCTCTTCCGAGTAGCCGAGGCCGTGGAGCACGTCGCGGGTGTGCTCCCCCAGTTCCGGTGGCGCGGTGCGCACTCCCGGGCGCACACCGTCGTAGCTCACGGGGTGCTTGAGCACGCGGACGTTCCCTGCCACCGGATGCTCGTACTGGTCGAAGCTGTCGTTGTGCTGCACCTGGGGGTCGGCGATGACCTCGTCGTGTCCGTTGACAGGCGCCCACCACATCCGTGCCGCGCTGAACACGTCCGCCCACTCGGCGGTGGTGCGCGTGGCGACGTGCGCCGCGATGCGTCCGTTCACGTCCTCGCGGTGAGCGAAGGCCTCTCCGGTGGGGAGATCGTCGAAGCCGGCGTCGGCGAACACCTCGCGCAGGGTGGCGGGGCTCGTCAGCGACAGACAGATCCAGCCGTCGGCCGTCGCGAAGACGCCGTAGGGCGCCGTGTAGAAGGGGCTCGAGATGCCGCTGGCCGAACGCGCGCCCGTGAACCCGTTGAGGGCATACGTGAGCGGCTCGATCTGCAGGTCGAGGGCGGCGTTGAGGAGATTGCTCTCGACCTTCACCCCCGTCCCCGTGCGCTCCCGGCCGTGGAGGGCGGCGAGGATGCCGAACGCACCGAGCACCCCTGCATGCTGGTCGACGATGCAGGCGCCCGCCGGCTGGGGCGGTCCGTCGGCGCGACCGGTCGCCATCGCGATGCCCGACAGCGCCTGCACGAGCACGTCCTGTCCCGGCCGGTCGACGTAGGGGCCGTCGGAGCCGTAGCCCGAGAGCGACGCGTAGACCAGTCGCGGGTTGCGGGCGTGGACGGTCTCCCAGCCGAGCCCGAGGCGGTCGAGCGTGCCCGGGCGGAAGCTCTCGATGAGCACGTCGGCGGAGTCGATCAGGTCGAGGAGCGGTGCCATCGCCGCCGGGTTCTTCAGATCGACCACCATGCTGCGCACGTTCCGGTTGCCGAGGGCGAAGAACGGACTGTGGTCGCCCTCCAGGAACCAGCCCGGCGCGGTCCAGGTGCGCTCGAACGCGCCGGTCCGCGGCTCGATCTTGATGACGTCGGCTCCGAGGTCGGCCAGCAGCTGGCTGGCCGACGGGCCCTGGAGGAAGTGGGTGAAACTGATCACCCGGATGCCGGAGAGCATGGCGTTGTCTCGTTTCGCTAGGTGAGGGCCGGCGGTCGGCAGGTCGGGATCCATCGCTCAGAACACTCCCGTGCGCACCTGGAACTTGCTCGGCTTCCCGTACAGGGGCTGCTCCCGTTCGACCCAGTCGGCGACCCAGTCGATCATGCGGTCGACGCCGACGACGGGGTTGCCGAGGAGGCGCTGTGCACGCTCGCAGTTGACGTAGAGCACGCTGTCGCTCTCCTCGCCCTCGAAGACGGGGTCGATGCCGAAGCGGCGACCGAACGCCTCGGCCACGTGGCGGACGCTCACGCATTCCGGACCGCCGATGTTGATGGGCGAGGAGGGGGTCTCGCAGTGGCGCAGCAGACGCGCGAAGTGGTTGATCGCGTCGCCCTGCCATTGGATGTTGACGTTGCCGGTGGCCAGCGGGATCGGCGTGCCGGTCTTGACCCACTGGGCGATCTCCTGGAGCACGCCGTAGCGCATGTCGATCGCGTAGACGAAGCGCACGACGCGACCGGGGGTGCCGTGGAGGCGCGAGAAGTACTGGAAGGTGCGCTCCCGCCCGACCACCGAGTTGGCGTACTCGCCGGGTCGGGCCAGGGGCGGATCGTCCTCGTCGACGCCGCCGCGGCGCGGGTCGCTCCACGGGTAGACGTGGATCGTCGACAGCGCGACGATGCGGCTGTCGCGGAAGGCGTCGGCGACGTACCCGGGGACGAGGGTGTTCATCGCCCAGAGGAAGTCCTCGCGCCCGCGGAAGTCGAACTTCAGCCCGGCCATGTAGATGACGTTGGGCAGCCGCGGGAGGTCTTCGACGGCGCTCCGGTCGAGGAGGTCGGCGGTGATCGCCTCGACGCCGTGCTGCTCGAGGTACTCGCGCGAGCCCTCGTCGCTGAAGCGGGCCACGCCGACGACGCGCTTGTGCGGCGCCGCGCGCTTGATGAGGCGGGCCAGGCCCAGCCCCATCTTCCCCGCGACCCCCAGGATGATGACGTCGCCGTCGAGGGCGGCGAGGTCGGCGACGGTGGCCGAGGTGGGGCGGGACAGGAACTCGTCGAGCGCGTCGACGTCGTCGAAGCGCTCGGGGAGCGGGTCGACGTCGAGCAGGTGGGCGGGTTCGGTCATCGGGTGTTCCTCCAGGATCACGAGAGCCAGGCGTCTCGGTGCTCGGTGACGAAGTCGTCGTCGGTCAGGTGCGGGTAGGCGGCGATGACGCGAGTGATGTCCTCGTGCTGACCGGGGGAGAGCGTCTCGCTCTCGTCGAGGCACCAGACCCCCTCGAGCAGCCCCTGCCGGCGCAGCACCTCGTGCACGCCGGGGATGCACCCCGCGAAGTCGTTGACCGCGTCGTAGACGGCGCGGTTGGCATCCGTGACCTGGCTGTCGAGGGCGAGCAGCTCGCGGGGCACCGCGTCGGCGCTCGCCGTGGCGCGCAGCCGGTCGAAGAGCTGGACCGCCCGTCGGGTCCACACGCTCCAGTGCCCGAGCAGGCCGCCGACGATCTGCACGGTGACGTCCTCACCGTCCCGTCGGAGGGTGAACGGCTGCAGCAGGTCGAGGACGATGTGGTCATCGTTGCCCGTGTACAGCGCGATCCGCTTCTCGGCGCGGGCGTCGACCACGGCGCGGACGATATCGAGCGTGCGGTACCGGTTGAAGGGCGCCATCTTGATCGCGACGACGTTGTCGAGCTCGGCGAACCCCCGCCAGAAGTCGTAGCTCAAGTGCATCCCGCCCACTTCGGGGAGGAGCGCGAAGCCGATCACGGGGGTGACCTCGGCCACCGCCCGGCAGTGGGCGAGGATGTCGGCTTCGGGAGCGCCGCGCCACGCAGCGAGGTTCAGCAGCACGGCGTCGTAGCCGGCATCCCGGGCCGTCGTGGTCTCGTCGAGCGCCTGGGGGGTACGGCCGGTCACGCCCGCGATGAGGGCGACGGGCCGGTCGACCCACGTCGTCGCCTCCTCGGCGGCCAGCCGGAGCACGTCGGCGTACAGGCCTGCCGCACGGATGCCGAACTGGGTCGTGTGGACGCCCACGGCCAGCCCGCCCGCCCCCGCGTCGAGGTAGTAGCGGCTGAGGGCGCGCTGACGTCGTTCGTCGATCGTGCGGTCCGCCGTGAGCGCGAGAGGGTGGGCGGGAACGACGGCGCCCTGCGCGATGATGCGCAGCGCATCGGCGCGGGTCGCCTCGTCGGGGGAGGTCTCGTGATTGTGGAGCGGCACTGCTCGCCTTTCGTTCTGAGGGGAATCAAATCACAGCGGATACGCGTAGCGCAACCGTTTGTTCACGAGGATCGCACGCGCCTCGCCCCGTCGTGCACAATCCATTGCTCAGACGGCGGCGCGCGCGGTCTGCAGAGTCAGCAGCGGCAGCGCCGAGACGTCGAGCTCCGGGGCGAATCCGAACGGTGCCGCCAGCGCCGAGCCGAACTCCACCACACCCGCCGACACCCGCAGTCGGGCGTCGACGCGGGAGTCGGCGCGATACAGGTCGGGGTGACTGTCCCTCGCGAGTGCCCCGATGTCGGGCATGAGCGGGGCCAGCCGTCCGAAGTAGTGGTGGCCGTTGCGCTCGATGTGGGTGAGTCCGAGCGTCGCGGCCACCACGAGGTCCTGGGCGACGGTCAGGGGAGGGAGGGTGGAGAGGTCCTCCGCCGTCATGATCGTCGGGCGATCCGGTGTCGCGCGATGGCCGGCCAGCACGCCGTTCGCGAGCCCCCGGAACACGCCCTTGCACCCCTTGTACGTCCCGCCCGCGTAACCGAGGTCCAGCGCGCGCCGCACGGCATCGACGCCGTCGTCGGACTCGTCGATGATCACCGGCATCCCCTGGGCGGAGAGCTCGCGCAGCACCCCGCCGAGCTCGGGTGCGAACGCGGCATCCCGGTGCACGGGCTGTTCGACGGCGATGAGCGCGTCGCGCAGTCGCGGACCGATCTGCGCGTGGGACAGGAGCGCCCGCGCCCAGCGATCGAGGTGGTCGCCGTCCCGCATCGACTCGTTCGCGTCGACCGTCAGCCGGGGCTCCACACCGAGAGCGTCGCAGACCGCGAAGATGCGACCGAGTCGGGTGAGGTCGGCCGCGGCATCGCCGGCCGTCTTGATCTTCAGGTGATGCACGCCGTCACGTCGGATCACCTCGTCCAGGCTGACGGGCAGATCGTCGTCCGGCCGGTCGACGACCTCGTCCGCGGTGAGCGCGTCGGCGAAGCCCACGGTGTGGCGGACGGCGATGGTCGGGGCCGGCTCCGTCCGCAGGTGCGCGCGCCAGTCGATGCCGGCCAGCTCGGGGTGGAGCGAGCCGGGATCGAAGCCCAGCGCGCCGCTGTGGAGAGCGGTGACGAACGGCGTGCGGGCGGCCCGGCAGACCGCATCGATGACGGCGCGTTCCACGAGGGCGGTGCCGAGCCCCGCCAGGAGCCCCGGGATGCCGGTGTGCTCCGCCCACCGCATCTGGGCCTGGTCGAGGGCGCGCCAGAGCGCGAACGCCGACGCGGCGCGCAGCCCGGTGGCCGCCTCGACGGCGTGCTCGACGACGCCCACGAGCCCGATCAGGTCATCGGCGAACGAGCTGTCCGGATTCTTCGTGAACCACTTGGGCGGAAGGTGCTCGGACGCCCAGCCGCGGGAGGCCGTGCCGTCGGCCCTGCGCAGCGCGACCTCCACCACGACGTGCGGGGCCGCCGTCATCTCGGCGATCCCGTAGCGGAAGGGGAGCCGCGTCTGCACCGGCACGACCCGCGCGGTGACGCCCGTGACCTCGATCATCGCCGTGCTCCTTCCGGGGTGCGGGGCTGCCGCATCCATCGCACAGTAGCGAGCTGGAACGGGCGCAGCTCGATGTCGACCGCGCCGTCGGGGCCGTGTCCCCGCACGATCGCGGGCTCGCCGTCCCGTTCGAGCAGGTCGGTCTCGACGACGCCCGCGACGGGGAACCGCGGGGTGAGGGTGCCGCGCGTGCGCGTGCCCCACGCCTCGTAGAGACGCACGATGACGTCGCCGCTGCCGTCGTCGGCCGCCTTCACCGACTCGACCATCACCCCGGGGGCCGCGACGCTGAGGAGCGGAGCGAGCTCGGTCGTCTCGGCATCCGTGACGCGCCGCAGCGGCACGCCCAGCCGGTAACCCTCCTCGACCGCCTCGGCGACGCCGGCTCCGGGTCGCAGCGTGAAGCGCAAGGAGTGCCGGCCGCGATCGGACGTCGGGTCGGGATAGCGCGGCGCCCGGGCGAGTGAGATGCCGATCACCGCCACCGAGCGACCGCCGGCGCTCTCGCGGGTGGTGTCGTAGCCGTACGTCGCTTCGTTGGCGAGAGCGACGCCGTAGCCGGGTTCGCCCACGTGCAGCCAGCGGTGGGCGACGACCTCGAAGCGCGCTTCGTCCCACGACGTGTTCGTGTGGATCGCGCGACGGAGGTGGCCGTAGGCGACCTCCGCGGTGGCGTGGTCGGTGTGCAGGTCCAGGGGCAGCTGGAGCTTCAGGAGCTTCTGGTCCTCGTGCCAGTCGAGGTCGATGTCGATCTCCAGGCGCGGTGCTCCGCGCCGCAGGGTGTAGTCGAGGCGGACGCTCGACGCACCGAAGGAGCGGCTCACCCGCACCGTGACGACGTCGTCGGTGGGCGTGAGCGTCGTCACCTCCACCGTCCCGGCGATCTCCACCGGCCGCGCCCGGTAGTGCTCGTCGAGGTCCCAGGCATCCCACGTCGTCGGGGTGTCGTGGTGGAGGCGCAGCCGGCCGGTGCGCATCCCCGCGGGCACGAGGTCGCGCCCCGCGGGGCCGTCGATCAGCGACGAGATCTCACCGGCCGCGTCGACCGTGAGGCGAAGGATGCCGTTGTCGACGACCGTTCCCTCGGCCGTCTCCGCGACCGTCACGCCGGTCGCGGTCGCGGTGCTTTCCGCCGCCTCCGCCGACGCTGCTCCCGCCAGAGCGGCGATCCCGCTCTGGGACACCGGCGACGCGTTCACGGCGAGCTCGCGGTCGCCGGTGCCGACGAGTGCTCGCAGAGCGGTCGCGACGATCTCCTCGAGCTCGGCGTGGACCCGCTCGTACGCCTCGTGGGCCTCGCGATGCACCCACGTGATCGAGGACCCCGGGAGGATGTCGTGGAACTGCAGCAGCAGCACTTCTCGCCAGAGGGCGCGCAACCGCTCGCCGGGGTACGCAGCGCCGGCCTGCACCATCGCCGCGGTCGCCCACAGCTCGGCCTCGCGGAGCAGTCGCTCTGCGCGCCGGTTGCCGCGTTTGAGGGGGATCTGCGTCGTCGCGACCCCGCGGTGCCGCTCCAGGTACAGCTCCCCGACCCAGACGGGCGGGTCGGCGAGGTCGGCCGCAGCTTCGGTGAAGAAGCGCTCCGGCGACGACATGATCACCCGTGGGGCGCCCTCCAGGTCGGCGTAGCGGGCCGCCGAGGCGAGCATGTCCTCGGTCGGGCCGCCCCCGCCGTCGCCCCAGCCGAACGGGAGCAGCGACAAGTTGGTGGCGCCCTTGTCGGCGAACTGGCTCTCCGCGCGCCGCAGATCGGCCGCCGACACCTCGGCGTGGTACGTGTCGGCCGAGGGGAAGTGGGTGAAGATCCGCGTGCCGTCGATGCCCTCCCAGAGGAAGGAGTGGTGGGGGAAGGTGTTCGTCTCGTTCCACGAGATCTTCTGCGTCAGGAAGTAGCGGGCGCCGGCCGCCGCCGCGATCTGCGGGAGGCCCCCGCTGTAGCCGAACGAATCGGGGATCCACACGTCGTCGGTCTCGATCCCGAACTCCTCCAGGAAGAAGCGCTTGCCCTCGATCAGCTGGCGGGCGAGGGATTCGCCGCTGGGGAGATTGCAGTCCGGCTCCACCCACTGGCCGCCGGTCGGGATGAACCTGCCCTCGGCGACGCGCGCGGCCACCCGCGCGTACAGCTCGGGATAGTCCTCCTTCACCCACGCGTACTGCTGGGCGGAGGTCGCGGCGAAGACGAAGTCGTCGTAGCGGTCCATGAGGGCGAGGACGTTCGCGAAGGAGCGCGCGACCTTGCGCCGCGTCTCCCGCAGCGGCCAGAGCCAGGCACTGTCGATGTGGGCGTGGCCCACCGCGTGCAGCCGATGCGCCGACGCGGCGGCGGGACGGGCGAGCACCTCCGCCAGCTCGGCGCGAGCGGCCGGGGCGGAGCCGGCGACGTCGCCGGGATCGACCCGATTGAGGGCGGCCTCCAGGGCCGTGAGCACCTCTTCCCGGCGCGCATCGGGCTGCACCGACTCGCGGACGAGACCGGTGAGGGCGTCGAGATCGCGCAGGAGTTCGGTGGTCGGCACGTGGCGTCGTGCGAGCTCGATCCGACCCCACCGGTACAGCTCCGCCTCGCCCGCCGTCTGCGGATCGCCGAGGGTGGTCGGACGGAAGCTGAAGTGCTGCGCCACGTCGGGGTTCGCCGCGGCCTCGATGTAGTAGACGAACTCCTCGCCGGCATCCTCGGGCACCACGAAGTGCCGCTGGGCCGGCTCGATCCCCTTGAGGGCGCGGCCGTCGGCGCTCCACACGAGCGCCTCGCACTGGAAGCCCGGTCGCCAATCGAGGAAGCCGAGGTCGATGGCCAGCTCGTTGCGCGCATCCGGACTCGGATGCCAGTGCCGCGGCACCCTTCCGCTCACGCGTACCCACACCGTCCCCCACGGCCGACCCCAGGCGTCGCCGGTCGCGATCGGGGTGAACGGGGCTCCCACGGCGTCGGCGAAGGGCACCGGCTCGCCGGGCGCCGACCAGGCTGCCAGCGACACGGGCGCCGTCTCTGAATGGAGCGCGGGACGGACGTCGTCACGGATCGCGCGTGCGGTGCGGGCCAGGACGCGCTCTCGGCGGTCACGCATGGTCGGGGTTCCTCTCGGCGGCGCTCGCCGCGGTCTCAGGGTGGAGGGATGCGTCGCGCGGATCGTCGCCGACGGTGAGCAGGCCGAAGCACTCGAGGGCGACCGCCATGATTCCGAACTGCTCGGTGAGCTGGCCCTCGTAGCCGCACGGCGCACCGTCCCAGTAGCGCCAGTCGACGCCCGTCTGCGAGCCGCCGAAGGCGCTGCCGTCGGCGAGGGTCGTGCAGAGAGCCTCCAGCAGATCGTCCGCCTCCGCGGTCATGCCCACGCGGTAGAGCGCGGCGACGAAGTGACGCGACTGCGAGTGCGACAGGGCACCGTTGAGGTAGAAGCCGTGGGGGAAGCCCTGCATGGGCGCGGTGAGGTCGGCATCCGGGATCGGCCAGAGGTTGTTCGGCAGGCCCCAGTGCGGGTCGGGAGCACCCACGCGCAGGTATTCGCGCCACAGAGCGGCGATGATCGGCCGCTCCCGCTCGGGCGGCAGCACCCCGCTGTTCACGACGATCGCGTTGACGGCCAGGTAGGCGTGGTCGTGCAGGCGATCGTCGGCCGACCGCCACCCGGCGATCCAGCCGGAGTCGGGGTGCAGGAACGTGGGGACGAACGCGTCGGCGATACGGTCGGCCCACGGGGACAGGCCCGCGGCGAGGTCTCCCGCGCCCTGCGCCGGGAGCACCTTCGCCAGCAGGCGCAGCGCCCGGAACAGCAGGGCGTTGACGTACGCGTCCTTCCATCCGAACGACACCACGTCGTACCAGTTCGTGCTCCAGTCGTGCTCACCGCTCACACCGCGGCGGTGAGGGCTCTCGATCAGGCCGTCGCCGTCGAGGTCGCGGGCGGCGAGGCGAGCCAGCACGGCAGCGATGCGGGGGCGATAGCGGGCGAGCCACGCGGCATCCGGCACGGCCTCCAGGTACTCGGCGAGGCCGAGGAGCGTGCCCACACCCGAGATGAGGTACTCGTCCTCGGCGGGACGCAGCCGCCCGCCGTCGCGCATCGTCCCGCTCGCGT
The DNA here is from genome assembly GCA_029202445.1 of Candidatus Microbacterium phytovorans. NCBI lineage: Bacteria > Bacillati > Actinomycetota > Actinomycetes > Micrococcales > Microbacteriaceae > Microbacterium > Candidatus Microbacterium phytovorans. The sequence continues at coordinate 2,337,711 of CP119321.1, read as the reverse complement.
AGCCCGGACCCCCGTCGAGCCAGCGCTCGAGGGAGTCGCGCAGCATCGCCCGGGTGTCGATCCCGGCCACCGTGCCCCGGCGCACCGCGAGAGCCGACCAGGTGTCCATGCTCATGGGGCAGTGGATGGAGACGCTGTTGTTGCTGAACGTCCCCGTGTCGGCCCGATACGACAGCCCCGTGATCGCGGTGCGACGCAGGGCGCGGGCGACTCCCGCGGGGGTTCCCTCACGGGCGTCGACCCCGCCGTCGACCGGTCGCCAGGTGAGGCGCGCCCGGTGGATGCCGGAGCGCAGCACCGTGGTGCCGCGCTCGGTGGGCTCTTCGCCGAGACGCAGTTCGCCCAGCAGCCAGCCCCGGGCGCGGTCGGCGTCGGAGCGCCAGGTGGCCTCGTCGCTGTCGGAGGTGACGCTGAGCGACCCGTGCCCGGGGGCGTGGAGCAGCAGCGGCAGGTCGAGGAGGCCCGTGCGGCCGTCACGGCGAAGGGTTCCCAGGGTCGCGGTGGCCGCGACGCCGGGATCGAACGCGGTCTGCCAGGCCGAGCTCTCCCACGCCTCGACGTCGTCGTCGCCCTCGCGCGTGGCGGAGAGCTCGATCCGATCGTGCCGCATCGTCCAGACCAGGTGCAGGCGCTGACCGGCATCCGGAATCGCGATGTCGTAGGAGACGACGTTGCCCGACACCGCCACGGCGCCCTCGACGCGGCATCGCAGCGCCGGTGAGATGAGCGACGGTCCACCGACGGGGTGCAGCATCGGGCCCTGCAGATCGACGCCCGGCCGGTGCAGCAGCAGGTCGCGGTCGACCCGGCACGTGCCCTCGTCGTCGAGGGCGAGGAAGCTGAAGCCGGCCCGTCCCAGGGAGAAGCCCACCGCGTAGAAGGCTGTCGCGAACCGCACGGTGCCGCGGTCGGCGACGGCGCTCACCCCCTCCGGGATGCCGGAGAGGTCGATGGCGCCGACCCGCAACCGTGTCTCGCCCTGGAGGGGTGCGGGGGGCGGGTCGCCCCGCAGTTCGAAAGCGTCGTCGGCGAGGTTCCAGGGCGTCCACGGGCCGTCGAGGCCGCTGCGGCGGATCTCGATCACCGCCGAGGCCGTGACGATCCCGCCGAGGTCGTACTCGACGGGGGCGGCATCCGGACCCGACGGCAGGGGCAGGTCGGTGACGTCGAGCACCGTGTGCCACCCGGCGCCGTCGTGCACCCGCAGGCGGAACGCGGACACCCAGTCCCACTGATCTTCGCTTCCGCACTTGTGGTAGCCGCGACCGGGTCGCACGAGGAGTGTCCGCAGCGCCGTCGGTGCGCCGAGGCGCAGGGTCCGCGCGTGCACGATGCGGCGTCCGACGATGTCGTCACGCTCGTCGCCGTCTGCCCACGTCGCGACGGTGACCCCGGCCGCATTGCGAAAGCCCATGCCCCCGAGCGGCGGTGTGCGCTCGGTGATCGCCAGGAGATCGGTCGTGGTGTCTGTCATCAGCATCCCGGGTTACGTGCACGTCGTCGTGCGCTGCGCATCGCATGTGCGCAATCGATTTCCCAAAATGCTAGCGCATGTCGCCACGCGCGCAAGTCGCGACCGGCGACGTCCTCCGCGCCGCCGGTCGTCGGGTGCGGTCCTAGACCGCCGACCAGCCGCCGTCCGACGGGAGGATCACGCCGTTGACGTTGGTGCCGTCGTCGCTCAGCAGGAACGTGATCGACGCCGCGAGCTGTTCGGGCTCCGCGATCGGCGGGAGCATGGCCATCGCCGCGGCGATCCGCTGCTGGTACTCGCCCGACATGTCGGGGCCGGCGATGTTGGTCGCGACCGGCCCGGGAGCGACGGCGTTGATGCGGATGCCGCGGGGTGCGTACATGAACGCGGCACTGCGCGTGAGGCCGACGACGGCGTGCTTCGACGCGGTGTAGGCGGCACCGGCGGCCGAGCCGCGGAGCCCCGCCTCCGAGGCCACGTTGACGATCGCGCCCGTTCCCGCCGCGAGCATGACCGGCAGCACCGCGCGGCTGAGCCGGAACATGCCGTCGACGTTGACGGCGAACACGCGCTCCCAGATCGCGTCGCTCACCTCGTGCAGCGGGCTCATGTCGTCCATGATCCCGGCGATGTTCGCGAGCCCGTCGATGCGCGGGCCGGCGGCTGCCACGATGGCGGCGACGCCGTCGGCATCCGTGATGTCGGCCGTCACGGCGACGATCTGCTCGTCACCGTGCTCCGCGGCGAGCTCCTCGAGGCGGGATGCCGAGACGTCGACGGCGACGACGCGCCCGCCCTCGCGGACGATGCGCGTCGCGGTAGCACGGCCGATACCCGAGCCGGCGCCGGTGACGATGACGGTGCGACCGTCGAACCGGCCGGGGGTGATCTGCTCGCGCCAGACGGCGTCGTCGTCTTCGGTGTCGTCGCTCTCCACGGGCGCGGTGCCGCCGTTGGCGCGCCGCACCATGTCGTCGACGACCTCCTGGGGCAGCTGGCCCTTGCTCATGCTGACCAGGCGCTGCAGCGACAGCAGGCGGACGGGTGCGAGGGCCTTCTCGGTCTGACCGCCCTGGGCCAGCAGGTCTCGCAGCAGCGGGCCGCCGACGGGATGCTTCAGCCAGTCGCCGATCGAACTCTTCGCGGTCAGGGGCTTGTCGGCCATGGTCGTTCCTCTCGGGTGCCGGCACCGGTGCCGGGTGTCCTCGATTCTCGGCCGTGAAAAACGCAATGTCAACACTGTTGACTTGTGTGCGAGACGGGTCCCCCGAGTTGGCATACTCGGGGGAGGAGGTGGTCATGGGCGGTGCGAAGGGCAAGACCCGCGAAGCGATCGCGGATGCCGCGGCATCCCTCTTCGCGACGGACGGCTACGCTGCCACCTCCGTGCGGAGGATCGCTCGCGAAGCCGGCGCCGATCCCGCCATGGTCATCCGCCACTACGGCTCGAAGGAGCAGCTGTTCCTGCACACCATGCAGGTGCTGCCCGGCGACGCGCTGCGCTTCGACGAACCCTGGGACACCCTCGGCACCCGGATCGTCGAGTACGTGCTGGATGCCGACGACCGGCTGCGCTCGGTCTACCTCGAGCTCATCCGCGGCAGCGATGCCGGTCGCATCGGCTCGGCCCTGAGTGCTGCGCACGAGGAGAACTTCGTCGCGCCGCTGGTCGAGGTGCTCCGCGGTCCGCATGCGGAGCTGCGCGCTCGGCTCGTCGCCGCCATGGTGGGCGGACTCATGTACGCGCTGTGGATCGTCGAGGACGAGAACCTGTCGCGCACCGATCGCGCCGACGTCATCGCCCACTACGCGCCCGCACTCCAGCGCCTCATCACCCCCGACCCGGCGGCGTAGCGCAGGCTCAGCGCCCGATCCGCCGGTACTTCACGTGCGTGGCGAGCGGGGAGTGCAGCACCTCGACGGGCTCGAAATTGAAGGTCGGGTCGCCGTCGAAGATGCGCTCGCCCGACCCCAGCAGCACCGGCGCGATGTCGAGGGTGAGCTCGTCGACCACTCCGGCGGCGAGGGCCTGTCGCACGGTGGATGCGCCGCCGGCGATGGCGACGCCGCGGTCGTCCGCCGCCTCGACGGCGCGCGCGTATGCCGCGTCGAACCCCGCCGTCACGAAGTGGAAGGTCGTGCCGCCGGCCATCTCGATCGCCTCACGCGGATGGTGCGTGAGGACGAAGACGGGTGCGTGGTAGGGAGGCTCGTCGCCCCACCATCCCCGCCAGTCCTCACTCCACTCGCCGCGCACGGGTCCGAACATTTTCCGGCCCATGACGTACGCGCCGCGCGGTCGGCCCAGCCAGGCGGAAGCCTCGGCATCCGCCGCCGTCGCCCGCAGATCACCGAGGTGCCAGCGGTGCAACTCCATGCCCCGCGCGCCGAGCGGCTGCTCGAGCGACTGCTCCGGCCCGGCGATGAAGCCGTCGAGCGACATCGACACGTGACAGGTGGTATCCGGCATCCTCGCGCCTTTCGTCGGTTCGCTCGCACGGTACCGCACGGCACAGACACGGCTCGAGGGGTGACCGTCGCGCCTCAGCCGAGGGCGGCGACGGCGGCGTCGCGGTCGAAGTCGAGCATCGACGCGCGCAGCCGGCCGAGGGATGCCGTGAGGTCCGCCGCCGCGTCGGGGTCGAGCCCGATCGCGTCGGCGATGCACCGCTCCAGCCAGTCGTGGTGGCCCGCGATCTCCTGGGCCCGGTCGGTGGCGGTCACGACGATCCGCCGCCGATCGGCGGGGTCGATCTCGCGGGTCACGAGGCCCGCCGCCTCCAGCCGTCCCAACAGGCCGGCGACGCTGCTGGCATCCAGCATCAGCACCTCGGCGATGCGGCCCGGCGTCGTGCGCGGCTCTTCGGCGAGCACCGCGAGCACGAGCATCTGCGGGTAGCTGATCCCCCAGGGGGCGAGCAGGTCGCGGTACAGCTGCACGGTCGCGTTCGCGGCGGCGTACAGCGACAGGCACAGCGACCGCTCGATCGCGAGCGCCGGCGCGGCGTCGCCGGTCACGCGTCGCCGGCGTCGCCCGCCGAGGGCAGGGCCGCCTCGATCGCGGCGATCACGGCGGGGTCGTCGGGCAGCGTCCGCGGCGAGAAGCGCGCGACGTCGCCGGTGGGGCTGATGACGAACTTCTCGAAGTTCCAGCTGATGCCGCCGGCCTTGCCGTCGGCGCCGGGCACCGTGGTGAGCGCCTGGTAGAGCGGGTGGGCCTTCTTCCCGTTGAGCTTGACCTTCTCCGACATCGGGAACGTCACGCCCCAGGTGGCCGAGCAGTACTCGGCGATCTTCTCCTCGGAGCCGAGCTCCTGCAGGAACTGGTTGCTGGGGAAGCCGATCACCGTGAAGCCGCGGTCGGCGTACTTCTTGTGCAGCGCTTCGAGCGTCTCGTACTGGGGGGCGAGCCCGCAGCGGGAGGCGACGTTGACGACGAGGGCGGCGCGGCCGGCGGTGAGCTCGCCGAAGGTCGTGTGCTCGCCGCGGAGGGTGGTGACGGGGATGTCCTGGAGTTCCATACCAATAGTCTCGCTCGCAAATAGTGGGGATGCAAGATAAATCCTCGGATGCCGCGGGCCGGCATGTCGGTAGCCGCTCCTACCCTCGGGTCCATGGCGGAGCGGGTCGAGGCGTGGTGGGCGCGTCGACAGTGGTCGAAGGGGGTGGCCGAGCCCTACGCCGTCGGCACCTACCGCGAGGCGTGGGCGGCGTATCCCGCCCTCATCCGGCAGTACCACCCCGAACTCAACGCGGGGATCACCCTCTCGCAGATCCCCCCGGCGGCCGACGTGCTGCTGCTGTGGGAGTGCGACGCCGGTCACCGGTTCGCCGCCACCCCGGAGGAGCAGCGGGCCCGGCCGGGGCGGGAGCGCCGCCGCAGCGGGTGGTGCCCGGAGTGCGCCGAACGGGCGAATCCGCGTCGTGTCGTCGCCCTCCCGATGAGGGATGCCGTCCCCGTCCCGGAGGCTCCCCTCGTCACGGAGGCGAGTCTCCTGCGCGCCCGGCGGCCGAAGCGTGCCGTGAGCCTGTGCGACAAGACGCCCGCGCTCCCGGTTGGGGACCCGTTCGTCTCCGAGTGCGCGCCGGCACCGGCATCCGCTGTCGAAGACCGCCTGCGCGCCGATCTCTTCGGGCGGGTCGCCGTCACGCCGGGCCGCAACGCCGTCCGCGTCGCTCGTCCGTTCTTCACCCACCTGGAGGTGTGGCCGGATCTCCTGCTTCCCGAACTGCGGATCGCGATCGAGTACGACACGATCGGCAGGCACGGCCTCGAGCACGTCGGCCGCCGCGAAGACGCCGACCGGAGGAAGGACCGTGCACTCCGGGGTGCCGGATGGGAAGTGGTGCGGCTGCGCACCGGCCGTCTCGAACCGCTGGGCCCGCACGACCTGCAGCTCGCCGGCTGGAATGCGCGCGCTCTCGGGAGGCTCATCGATGTGCTGCGCGACATCCGCGGGCCACTGATGGTCGACGCCTACCTGGTGTGACGCGCGGCGCGTGCCGCCTCCCCGCGGGCAGAAACACGCGTGAAACGCCGACCGCCTACCGTCTAATCCCAGGGAACGGGTGAGACGGGGAGGGGGATGCCGCGATGCTGACGCCCGAACTGGTCCGAGCCGTCGAGGCGCTGCGCGGCATGGTCGATGTTGCCGTCACCCAGGGCCTCGAGAAGCTGCCCGCCGAACGCGGCCTCGCCGACCGGCTGGGTGTCTCCCGCAACATGGTGCGCCGGGCGCTGGAGATCCTCGAAAGCGAGGGAGCGGTCGTTCGGTCGCCGGGGCGCGGCGGCGGGGCGTTCATCACGGCGGTCACCGACGCCGCCCCCGTCTCGCCGACGCTGTTCGACGCGCACGAACGCAAGCTCGAACGCGATCTCAACGCCATCAAGGGCATCCCGCAGATGCTCGCCGAGCAGGGGTTCGAAGCCACCACGCGCGTGCTGTCGGAGTCGATCGAGCCGGCCTCGCCGGGCATCGCGGCGGCCCTGCGGCTGCGCGACGGCGCACCGGTCGTGTCGCTCCTGCGCCTGCGGCTCGCCGACGGGCAGCCGCTGTCGCTCGAGCGCATGTTCCTCGACGCGGAGCTGTTCCCCGACCTGCTCGACCACAGCCCGATCGGTTCGCTCTACGCACTCCTGGCCACGCAGTACGGGGTGACCGTCGCGACCGCCGAGGAGCAGGTGGAGGTGGTCGAGGCATCCCGTCAGGTCGCGACCCTTCTCGACCTGAAGCCCTGGGCACCGGTTCTGGCGCTGCGTCGGGTGAGTCGCCGCGACGACGGCACTCCCGTCGAGGCATCCATCGATCTGTTCCGCCCGGAGCTCACCCGCCTCATCGTGCGCACCGTCGTCGGCGAGCACTGAGATCGCGTGGCGCGCGTTTGCGCGGGTGCGCAAGCGGCAGCGTAGACCTGCAATACAACGCGAATGCTTCTTCGACTTACCTATGCAGGTAGGGACCCCCAGGCCACTGCTCTCCCGGGCACGAACGGCTCTGGTCGTCCCCGCTGGAGGAGCGAACAGGTACGACCCGAGACGAAGTTGAGCGTATCGACAGAGTCAGGAGACCGTGAACGGCAAGCTCAGTTGCATCACGAGGGCTCCGGACGTGCCGGCTTACTACCTAGGGCACGACTCGAGACGAAGTCGAGCGTTGCGACACTGGAAGCGCACCTAGTGTGTGATGCCCAGACCCATCGGGAGGCAGCAATGCGCAAAAGCCAGTACCTTGCCGTCGGGGGCGCGCTCGCACTCACGATCGTTCTGGGCGGGTGCGCCGCGCCCGAAGTAGTGAGTGACCCTGCCACCGCCGCGAGCGAAGTCGATGGGGAGACGTTGCGCGGCGACGTGGAGTACGACTACGACGTCCAGGGGTCGATGCTCGGAGTTGTGAAGGCTTCCGAGACGGCAGTCACGGGCCGCATCACCTCCTGGGCGGAGGGTCGCCAGATTCAATGTGGGGACATGCTCGAAAAGCGCGCAGTCGTGGAAGTCGCTACCGACACGATCCTCGCTGGGACCGGAAACCCTGTCTCCGTCTTCGTCGAGGTACGCCGAGGAGCGGTCGTCGTCGATGCCGACGGTGTGGAGGTGCCTCTCGAGAAGGGCACCTCCTATATCGACCCCTCCTTGCAGGAGATGGAGGCGGCTGCCCCCGTAGGGACTCGTGTCATCGTGGCGGCAGTGGCCGCTGCGTCCGCGAGCGAGTATGAGAAGTACAGCTGCAAGGTCGTCGACCAAGGTGCGACCAGTGCCGAACAGCTTCTCGCTCCGCTGCCTCAGGGCTTCATTCTCGAACGCGCGGACGGCAACCACGTGAGTGGTGTCGCCCACCAGTACGACGTCTTGTGGGGCGACTGGCCCCGAGGCGAGAACACCTTTCAGCAGATCCTCGATCAGCTCGCCGGTATCAACGGATAGCGCGCGCGGAGTGCAGAAGAAGCGCCGGTACCTCGCCGATAGGCCGGACAGGTCGCGACCGTTCGCACCGGCAGCGTCAACCTGCAATACGACCGGGGTGCTTCCCCGTCTTACCCGCCCGCGAATGGACCGCTGGGCCACAATGGCGGGTCCACCACCGGCCGTACCCCATCCAGTCGCGACCTGCGTGGAAAGAGGGGCGTCGGGGCCCTAGTAGCTTGTGCCGGTGGATGAACTCACCGTCACCATCGAGAACTATTCGCTGCGGCACGGTCGCCGGACGATCATCTCTGACCTGAACCTGACGCTCACGCGCGGGATCACTGCTCTCCTCGGTCCGAACGGCGCGGGAAAGAGCACACTCTTGAACGGCATGGCTCAGCCGCACCGCGTCAGGGACGGCTCCCTCGCCCTTTCGGGCAGGAGCGTCACCGCATCGCGCGTTGACCAGCGTTGGTTTCACTCCCGATTGGGGTTCATGCCGCAGCAGTGGCGACACTTTCCGTCTTTTACCGTGGAGGAGAGCGTCGCGTATGTGGGTTGGCTGAAACTCGTGCACCGAACCGCTCTGAGGGATCGTGTGACGCGGTCGCTCGCGCGAGTAGATCTTCTCGGCCAGAGAAGCGAGCTCGTCGCTCGGCTCTCGGGGGGAACGCGTCAACGCGTGGGGTTGGCCGAGGCTCTGGTCAACGACCCCGATCTCGTCCTCCTCGACGAACCGACTGTCGGTCTGGACCCAGCCCAACGTGCGGCTTTCCGGCGCGCGTTGGCATCGATGCGCCGGGACCGGGCCCTTCTCCTCAGCACCCATCTCACGGACGATGTCGCCGCGATCGCTGATCGCGTCCTCGTCCTCGCAGAGGGCGCCATCGTTTTCGACGGATCGCCCGCCTCGCTTGCCGATGCCTCCGGTAAGGAAGGCGACTTCCGCGCACGTTTGGAAGAGGGCTACCTGCGTGTGCTTGCCGCGCGGGCCGAGCGGCTTTCGTGAGCGTTGTTGGTAGCTGGGTGCGGCGGCACGCTGCGGCGCTCGTCGCCGGCGCGCTGCTATCCGCGTTGTTCGTCTTCTCCTCCTTCCTGCCGCGACGGGCCGACCTCAATCTGTGGCCGGATCTCGTCAGCGGGCTCTCTCAAGCCACCCTCCTCGTGGGCCCGCTCGCCGCGGGGGCTTGCGCCCTGATCGCGAGCCGATCCGTGACTCCTCTCCGAGAGCGACTGGCCGGTGCAGCGCGGCGAGTCGACGCCGTATTCGCTCGAAATGTGTGGGGAACCGTGCTACCTATCGCCGCTTCCCTTCCCGTCGCGCTATCGATCTTGAGCATCTACGGCACAGTGTCGGGAACCTATGGGATGCCGTCGCCGGCGTGGCTATCGGCTCTAGCCAGCGCGACGTTCGTGGCTTGCGCATTCGGCTACACGGTCGGGCACCTGGTGGGTTCGCGGTGGTTCACTGCTCCCGGTACGGCTCTGGCGTACTTCGGACTCTTCGTTCTCGTTCAGAGCGCACCGCTGCCTTACGGGTTCCGCAGTCTGTTCCCCGCGATCGCGAACCGCGACACCGAATTCGCGCGCTACATCACGGCGACGATGTGGGGGCAGTCAGCCTTCTTCCTCGCAGTCTCCGCGCTTCTGCTTCTCGCGGCGAGATGCACGCACTTTCCGCGGGAGAGGTGGCACGTCCTCGCTGCCACGGCTGCCGTCGTCACAGGATGCCTCGCCGGCAGTGTCGTCGTCGGCACCAACGGTCAGTACGTCGCGGGCTACAACCCTCGCGACTTCGTGTGCGCTGGCGAAGCTCCTGAGATCTGTGTGAATCGCGGCTACCAGGAGGGGTTGGAGGGGCTGCGCGGCAGATTCGACGCACTGTACGCGAAGGCCGCCGGCACGAGTCTGCTGGCCACACGAGTCGAACAGAACGTGGAGGGAGTGGGCGACCTCCCAGCCCCGGGGGCACGCAGCATCTACATCGAAGGGGTCGATGCTGAGGGCCTCGATCAGACCGTGGGCCGCTACGTCGAGAAGTACGGAGGCTTCGCCGCGTGCGACCTGGAGCATGTGCCGTACGACACGCTCATGGCCACCATCATCGTCGACACGTGGCTGTCGGGCTTCGACGACTACGACCCTGCAGAACTCGACCCCGCGACGCCCGCAGGGCGAGAGTGGAAGGCTCTCAGCGTCCTGAGCGCGGAGTCGGGTAACAGATGGCTGCGCGATCACGAGCGCGCCTACCTCACGTGCGCGCTCAGCCTGGACGACCTGCCGTGACCGGCGTGCGGTTGTTCGCAAGGACCCGACGCTGGGGGCTCAATCTGGGCGTCATGCTCGCCGCAGCCGTCCTCGTGGCGGCCTGCGCATCTACGGCCATCGGCATATCGGCAGACGGGGCCAAGATCCTCGTTGCCATGGCGATCCCGGTCGTTCCGGCGATATCCATCGCCGCGTCTCTCTCGTCCTCGCTCGCCGGTCAGGAACGGCTTGCCGCACGCAACATCGCTCGATGGGACGTCATCCACGCCGTTTCGCTCACCTGTGCACTTCTCGTCGTGCTCGGGCTCAGCGCGCTCAGCCTTCCCTCCGCGGATGACGTGGCACAGAATCAGGCCGGAATCTCACTGTGGCGAAACGCGATAGCGCTGACCGGCGCATCGCTGATCGGCTATCGCGCGCTGGGGCCACGCATGGGGTGGGCAGTGGCGGTTATCTGGGTCGTTCTGCCGCCGCAGATGGTGTCGCGCCCGTGGACGGATCCGGTGGGTCTCTTCACGCTCACCACGCAGCCGGACGCCTCCGCGAACGCGCTCGCCTGGGCGATCATGATCTGGGTCGCCGGTGTCGCCAGCCTCACCGTCCCGACCCGAGGATTGGCTGATGCCGTCCGCGTACCGTGACGGACGGCATCAGCAAGGTTCACTCAGCAGTGGCTGATGGTCTTCACCGCTGAGGCGTCAGCGCCAGGGCGACCGCAACTGCGCACCCCGTCCGTGTCTTAGTTGGACGTCGCGGGTTGTTCGTCACCGGTCCACGCCGCCGGCTGCTTGAAGTCGCCCTCGATCGTGTAGACGTTACGGCGACGGTTCTTCATCGTGGTGAAGTCGATGCTCTCGACGCTCTCAACGCTGAGCACGCCTTCTTCCTGGAGTTCTTTTAGCCCTCGCTTTCGGCTCGATCGCGAGATGCCGAAGTGGCTGTCGAAGAACTCGCCTGTTAAGTAGAAGCGAGGCTGATCGTGGCGTGTAAGTGCGAGAGCGACCAGATACATCGATACGCCGGCGCCCGTCAGTCTTCCTACAAGCCCAGTCGACCAGAACGATCGCGGCACCTGAATGTACGCCTCTCCCTTCTCGTAAGGGGGACGATAGAACTTGCGCTGGACACCGCTAGCCGTGGCGCCTTCTTCCAGGAGGACGATGGTCACTTTCGGCCCCTCGCGGAGCGTTCGGATGAAACCGCGTTCTTCGAGTTCTGCGAGGCAGTCTCGAATAGTTCGAGCGCCCTCGCCTCGCGGCTCCGGGTGGCCTAGCAGCTCTGCCCAAAACGGGGCCACCCGGCTCGTCGAGTAGGGAGGGCGAGCCGCGACCCAGATCAGACTCATCAAAAGGGTCAGCCGTAGCGCCCCGCCGCGCCCCCCAGTGTCTCCGGTCGTTCGGAGCAGGCTCGCCATTGGCGTGAGCTCGTCAACACCGTCTGTGCGCTGAACGAAGCTGCGTCGCAGGGGGAGTGCATCGCGTCGAACGCTCTCGACGGCAGTCCGAGGCTCCTCGATATCCATCGATGACTCCATTTCATTTGTCGAAATCGCCGAGCGTGGATAGACTGGCGTCTGTACTGAGCAGCGATGTGAAGAAGTACCTCTATAGGGGTCCAGTTAAGGCTAGTATACAGGGCCAGTAAACGGGTGGGTAGGGGCTCAGACTGTATCCTGTGATACAGTGTACCTGTAGGCGACCACCACGGTCGCGTGCGTGAGTCGGGAATCGATTCCTTGGGGCCGATGCTTCGGAAGAAGCTGGAGTCCACTCCCAGGGGGAGCCGCAGTTCAAGCCCAGGGGATGACAGTTCCAGATGGACCAAGCCCGTTTGCCCACTGAGTGCGATCAATCGGGTTCCGGAAAACGACAGACCGTACATGTCACCCCTTCGTCAAGGCTTCCAAAACCTGCCGGAGGGGTGCTTCTATTTTCGGGCCGCCGGCGCCGCCTTGGTCCTGCGACCCTTCAGCTGCTGGTGATCGCGTTGATGACGTCCGTTGAGGCCGACGCTATCGCGGCCACCGCAGCGAGGTCATAGACCACCGAACGGCTGGCGGTGTAGAACCTGCGGGCCAAGTCGCTGAACTTGGACGCCGTTTCTGGACTTTCCGCTTCCTGGAATGTCGCAGCGAGTCGAGTCAGGGTACCGAGCAACTGATCGATGTGCCGCTGCAGATCGACATGATCAACGAGGTCACGCTCCTCGAGAAGCCGGCGTGTGGCCGTCAGCATCTCGAACACGTAAAGACGTTCGGGCTCGCTAACGTCTTCGGTTTCGCGTAGGAGCTTGACGGCCTCGTCGATGACGTCGCTCATTTCGCGCGCCTGCGCCGGGAGGAGGGGAGGTCGAGTGCTGGAGGCCATCTCCAACGAAACCCCCAGACTGCGCAGCATCGCGGTCGCCTCGGGCGGGGGAGCCCCGACGTTGCCCTTGTTGTTCCACGGGTGCGCAAAGGAGAAGGCCGCTCGGTACCACTGTTCAGCTGCCGCCTTAAAGAAGTTGCCTCGTGTGCCGGCTAGCCGTTCAGCGGCCTCGTCGAGCGCCCTGATCTGCTCGACTGCCCGAGCCTGCTCTCGCCAGAACACGAGATTCCCGGACCCGGTGCCTCCGCGGGCCTGAATCGGGGTGCCGTCCTTGATGGTCCAAGACTCCAACAGGTCGGCCAGGTCGTGAGCTGTGTTGTCACCCATGCGAGGGCCATAGCAACCGAGCGCTCACTCAGATAAGGCGGATGGTGGGACTGCAGGTTCTCCTCTAGACAGCGGAGTCGCCGACGGCACGATCCGAAGAAAGGATCTCGTTCAACTCGTGGAGTCGCCCCGTCTGAAGGCAGCGAGAGCAAGTGCTGCGCGTTGCCCCGTTGGCGGCGACGGTTTCGATCGCCCTCTGCATCATGCAGGGCGCGCATGTCACGACCAGAAATGGTTGCCCCGCCTGACGGGCCCATCTTTTACACGGCGTTCACAGTCGTCCGCCGGACCAGAAATGGTCCACGACGAACCTTGACCTCGAAGAGTCGTCCCGAGCTGCCCCACCCGAGCAGCCATCACTTCCGAGGAGTTTCGCGTGAACAGCACTGTCACCAAGCGGATCCTGGCCGCCGGCGTCGCCATCGCCGCGCTGAGCCTGACCGCCTGCACCACCGCCGATGCCGGCACCGGCGAGGCCCCCGAGTCGAAGGGTGCCGTCGCGATGGGCTTCGCCGGCGCCGACATCACCATCTGGAACGACCAGCTGGAGATCATGCGTCCGATCGTGGAGGCGGCCGGCTACGAGTTCCTCACCGACGACCCGCAGTGGGACGTCAACCGCCAGGTCTCCAGCTGGCAGGCCTGGATCAACCGCGGCGACGTGAAGGCCATCGCCGGGTACCCCGTGACCCCGGATGCCATGGTGCCCGTCACCCAGCAGGCGGAGGCCGCCGGCATCCCCGTCTTCGGCTACCTCGTCGGCTGGGAAGGCACGTCGGGCACGACGGTCGTCGACTCCTACGACGGCGGCTTCGAACTGGCCGCCAACGCGGCCACCGAGCTGCAGGCCGCCGGTGCCGACGACGACCTCACCGTCGTGATCGTCGGGAGCCGCGACAGCGACTTCAGCGCCGACGCGATGGACGGCCTGACGGAGGGCTTCACGTCGGTGATGCCCGACGCGTCGATCGTCGAGCAGACCGCGATCACCCGGGAAGACGGCTACAACATCACGAAGGCACAGATGACGGCCGACCCCGAGAGCCACGTGTGGCTCGGCGCGTCGAACGACACGATCCTCGGCGTCTACCAGGCGCTCATCGAGGAGGGCGTGGCCGAGGACGACCCGAACTTCTACCTCGCCAGCCGCGACGCGACCAACGAGACGCTCGACCTCATCAAGATCGAGAACTCGATCTACCGCACCTCGCTCGTGGTGCCCGCCCAGGCGCTCGCCGAAGCCAACGCGAAGCTGCTCATCGACGGCGCCGAGGGCAAGGAGACGAGCGACATCGTCGTGCCGGGTGTGCTGGTGACCGCCGAGGATGCCGACGACTACTACGTCGGCTGACCCCTGGCACACACCTCCACCGCCGGGGGTGCCGCCCGCCGCGGCATCCCCGGCTCCCTCCCCGCACGATCCGCCCGTTTCACCCAGAGGAGCCGCGCATGACCACTCCCCGCCTCGCCTTCGACGACGTGACCGTCGACTTCGGCGTCACCCGCGCTCTCGACGGCGTCCACCTGGCGTTCGCCCCCGGTGAGATCGTCGGTCTCCTCGGCCACAACGGCGCGGGGAAGTCGACCCTCGTCAACGTCGCCACGGGCGCCGTGCGCGCGACGGGGGGCCGGATGCTGGTCGACGGCGAGCAGGTCTCCGCCGACACCCCGCGGCAGGCCGCCGAGCTCGGCATTACGGTGATCCACCAGACGCCCGCGCTCGTGGGCAACCTCACGGTGCTCGACAACCTCTACCTCGGCCGTGACCGCACGGGCCGCGCGAAGGCCGACCGGGATGCCGCGCGCGCTGCGCTGGTCGAGGTCGGCGGCGAGGATCTCACCCTCGACACGATGGTGTCGAGCCTCGAACTGGGGCAGCGTCAGGTGGTCGACCTCGCCCGCGGCCTGCTGCACGGCGCGATGAAGGTGCTCCTCCTCGACGAGCCGACGGCGGCGCTCGGCCAGGCCGAGACCGACGCGCTCCACGGCCTCATCCGCCGGCTGGCGGCATCGGGCACCACCGTGATCTACGTCTCCCACCGTCTCCCCGACATCATCGAGGTGTGCGACCGTGTCGCGATCCTCCGCGAAGGTCGCGTCGCGGGCGAACACGCCGTGACGGGCCTCACCGCCGGAGCCCTCGCCACCGCGCTCGTGCCCGACCTCGAGGAGGCCGAGCACGTCGCCGCCGTCGTCGGGTCGCCCGTGCTGGAGATCACCTCCCCGCATCCCATGACCTTCCGGGCCGGCGAGGTCGTCGGGCTCTTCGGCGTTGCGGCGGGGGAGCAGTTCGAACTGCTCAACGCCCTCCACGGCGCCGGCGGGGTGACGGCCATGCTCGACGGATCCCCCTACCGTGCCCGCACGCCTCTCGAAGCGATCCGCCAGGGCGTGCACCTCGTCGTCGCCGACCGCGACCGCGACGGCCTCATCGCGGGGCTGTCCGCGCGCGACAACGTCTACCTGCCGTGGCGCGGGCGTCGCGTGAACGGCGCGAAGGTCGCTCCCACGCAGCGCACCCGCCACGACGGCTACGCCGACGCGCGCCGACGCCTCGGCATCCTCGGTCCCGGCGCCGACTCGCCCATCTCCGCGTTCTCCGGCGGCAACCGGCAGAAGCACCTCCTCGCCGCGTGGCTGTACCCCGCGGCGCCGAAGGTGCTTCTGCTCGCGCAGCCCACCCAGGGCGTCGACGTCGGGGCGAAGGCCGACATCCGCCGCGCAGTGCGGCAGGCGGCGGCCGACGGGGCCACGGTGCTCGTCGCGAGCGCGGAGAGCGACGAGATCGCCGGCCTCTGCGACCGCAGCTACGTGCTCTCCGGCGGCGGCATCGCCGAACTGGACCGCACTCCCGACTTCGACGCGGCCCTGCTGCAGACCCTCCTCGACCTCATCCCCACGAAGGGCGTACTCGCATGAACGTCACCCAGTTGAAGATCCTGCTCGCCAAGAACGGCGCGATCGTCGCGCTGATCCTCCTCGTGATCGTCTTCACGATGCTGAACCCCCGCTTCGTCCAGCCCGGCAACCTCATCACCATCGTCCTGTCGATGGCGGAGGTCGGGATCATCGCCATCCCGCTCGCGTACCTCGTCATGAGCGGATCGATCGACCTGTCGGTCGGCTCGGTCGCGAGCCTCGGGTCGGTCGTGTGCGGCATGGTGGCGACCGGCAGCGGCAGCATCTGGCTCGGCATCCTCGCCGGGACCGCCGCCGGCGTCGTGACGGGGCTGGTCACCGGCATCCTGGTCGAACACCTGCGCCTGAACCCGCTCGTCGTCACCCTCGGTCTCCTGAACGTCTGGGCGGGGCTCGCGCTGTTCCTCACGAACGGCCGCACCATCACGGGCCTTCCCGCCGACTCCCGTGCCGTGGCCGGGTTCGCGCTCTTCGGCGTCGTCCCGCTCCCGATGCTGCTCCTGCTGATCGTCACGGTCGCCGCGTGGTGGGTGCTCAACTACCGTCCGTTCGGCCGCCAGCTGCTCGCCGCGGGCGGCAACCAGCGCGCCGCGTTCCTCATGGGCATCAACGTGCGCTCCGTGCGGCTGCGGCTGTTCGTGCTGACCGGGGTCGCCGCCGCCTTCGCCGGCGCGCTCATGACCCTCAAGCTGCAGGCCGGGTCGCCCACGACCGGTCAGGGGCTCGAGTTCAGCGCGCTGACGGTGGTGCTGCTGGGCGGCGTCGCCGTCGCGGGCGGCGCGGGACGCATCAGCGGCGTCATCGCCGGTCTGCTGTTCGTCGGTGTGCTGCGCAACGGCCTCGTGATCCTCGGCGTCAGCCAGTTCCTGCAGACGATGATCGTCGGCCTCACGCTGGTGGTCGCGATCTCGCTCGACGAGACCCTGCAGCGGGTGCTGAAGTCCGCCTGGAACAGCCTCGCGAAACAGCGCACGGCGCAGAAGACGCCCGAGCCCCAGGATGCCGACACCGACGCTTCCACTGACACAGACGCACCGGCCGACGCCGCGGCGCCGGCGCGCAGCTGATCCCGCGTCGCCTCCGTCGTCACCCGCCCCGAGAACCACAAGGACCCACCCCGATGACCACCGACGCGCCCGTCTCGCTCTCCTCGATCATGGACGGCAATAGCTTCCGCATCGCCGACCTCGACCGCCTCACCCCCACCGCCCAGCAGCTCGTGCTCCGCCGCCAGGCCAGCCTCGGCCCGAGCTACCGCCTCTTCTACCGCACGCCCGTCCACGCCGTGTCGGGGTCGGGCGCCTACCTCTACGACGCCGACGGCACCCGCATCCTCGACGCCTACAACAACGTGCCGAGCGTCGGCCACGCCCACCCCGCCGTCGCGGATGCCGTGTCGGCACAGATGCGGAAGCTCAACACCCACACCCGGTACCTGCAGGACGGGATCGTCTCCTACTCCGAGCAGCTGCTGGCGACCCTGCCCGACCACATCGGCTCGATCATGTTCACGAACTCCGGCTCGGAGTCCAACGACCTCGCGATCCGGATCGCGCGCTTGTGGACGGGCGGCCAGGGCATCGTCGTGACGGCGGAGGCGTATCACGGCACGACCGAGCTCCTGAGCCGGGTGTCGCCCGCCATCTCGGGGGGATTCCCCGACGACGACACGGTGCGCATCATCCCGGCCCCCGACGCCTACCGCGTCGACACCGACGACATCGGCGCCTGGTTCGCCGATCGGGTGCGAGAGGCGTTCGACGACCTGATCGCCCACGGCATCCGCCCGGCGGCGTTCCTCGCCGACTCGATCTTCTCCTCCGACGGGATCTACCCCGACCCACGCGGCTTCCTCGCCCCCGCGATCGACGTCGTCCACGCCTACGGCGCGCTGTTCATCGCCGACGAGGTGCAGCCGGGCTTCGTCCGCACCGGCTCGACGTTCTGGGGCTTCGAGCGCCACGGCGTCGAGGCCGACCTCGTGTCGATGGGAAAGCCGATGGGGAACGGCATCCCCGTCGCTGCGCTCGCCGGCCGGGGCGACATCCTCGCCCGCTTCGGCAAGGAAGTGCCCTACTTCAACACCTTCGGCGGCAACTCCGTGTCGATCGCCGCGGCGCAGGCCGTGCTCGACGTGATCCAGTCGACCGACCTCATCCGATCGGTCGACCGCACCGGCCGCCTCATCCGAGAGGGGATCGCGGCGCTCGCCGTCGGCCGTCCGCACATCGGCGACGTGCGCGGATCGGGGCTGTACATCGGCGTCGACATCGTCACCGACCCCGAGTCGAAGACGCCCGACTCCGCCGCCGCGCTCGCGATCGTCAACGCGCTGCGGGAGCGGAACGTGCTCATCAGTGTCGCGGGCCCCGGCAACAACGTCCTGAAGATCCGGCCGCCGCTCGTCTTCGGCGAGCCGGAGGCGGTGCTCCTCCTGGAGACCCTCGACACCGTGCTCGAGGAGGTCGCGCCCCGATGACCTGGCCGGATGCGGTGCTGTGGGACATGGACGGCACGCTCATCGATTCCGAGCGTGCCTGGCTCGACGCGGCCGGTGAGCTCGCCGCGCGTGCCGGTGTGACCCTGCACCGCGGCGACCTCGACCGCCTCGTCGGCGCCAGTATGGCCACGACGGCCCGCGTGCTGCAGGAGGCGGGGATCGCGGGCGACGCGTCGGCCATCGTCGACGACCTCACCGCACGCGTCCAGCGCGGTCTCGCCGAGCACCTCGTCTTCCGTCCGGGGGCGCTCGCGCTCGCCGCCGAGGTGGCGGCCGCCGGCATCCCCCAAGCGATCGTCAGCATGTCGAACCGCGTGATCGTCGACCACGTGGTCGACGCCGCACCGGTCGCCCTGGCATCCGTCGCCGGCGACGACGTCGCCCACGGCAAGCCGCATCCGGAGGCGTATCTCGCGGCCGCCGCACGGCTGGGCGTCGCGATCGAACGGTGCGTCGTGCTCGAAGACAGCGCCACGGGGCTCGCCGCCGGTGTCGCCAGCGGCGCGGTCGTGATCGCCGTGCCCCTCTACCTCCCGGTCGACGCGTCGGCCGCCGCCGCCGAGTGGGACGACCTCGTCGGCCGCACCCTCGCCGATCTGCAGCAGCTCGCGCCGCCCGCGGCAGTCCACACCCCCTGACTACCACCTGCTGACCCGTACCAACCCGCACCACCCGCCCGATCTTGGAGAAACGATGACCGCTCCCACCCCGACCGCCACGCTCGCCGCCGCCACCGCCGCCGACCTCGTCGCGGGGTACCGCGACGGCAGCATCTCGCCCGTCGACGCGACGCAGGCCGCCATCAACATCGCCGCCACCGCGGGGATCGACCTCAACGCGGTCGCCGTCATGAACGCCGAGCAGGCGCTGGAGGATGCCGCTCGGAGCGCCGCGCGCTGGGCCGCGGGCGCTCCGCTGAGCGAACTCGACGGCGTCCCCGTCTCCGTGAAGGACAGCTTCCCGATGGTGGGGCTCCCGCGCTGGCACGGCAGCAAGCTCAACGACGCCGCCCCGGCATCCGTTCACGACGGCGCTCCCGTCCGGCGACTGCGCGAAGCGGGGGCGACGCTGTTCGCGAAGACGTCGATGCCCGACTTCGGGCTCATCGGCGCGGGCGTCAGCTCGCAGTTCGGCATCATCCGCAACCCGTGGAACCCGGAGCTCAACCCCGGGGGTTCGTCGAGCGGGTCGGGTGCGCTCGTCGCGCTCGGCGCCGGGCCGCTGTCGATCGGTACCGACATGGGCGGCTCGGTGCGTCTGCCCGCCGCCCTGTGCGGACTCGCGGGCCTCAAGCCCACCCAGGGGCGCATCGCGTACGACCCGCCGAAGCTCATCGGCAGCGCCGGCCCGATGGCGCGGACCGTGGCGGATGCCGCGGCGCTCCTGCGCATCATCGGCAAGCCCGACGCGACCGACCACCTGAGCCTTCCGGGCGTGTTCGACGGCGACGGCCTCCCCGCCTCCTCCCTCGCCGGCGCGACCGTGGGACTCCTCCTCGCGACCGACGTGCCCGGCGGTGTCGACGAGGAGGTGGCCGACGCGGTGCGCGCGCAGGCCGCGGTGCTCGCGGCGCACGGCGCGACCGTCGTGCCGATCGATCAGCCGCTGACGACCGCCGCCGACCGCGAGAGCTTCATGACCGTGCTCTCCACCCGCGGGCTGCCGGAGCTTCTCGCGGTGCCGGAGGAGCTGTGGCCGCTGCTGCCCCCGCAGTTGCTCGAGCAGCTGCTGAGCCGCACCGAGATCACGGCCGTGCAGCACGTCATCAACGAGAAGAAGCTGGATGCCGTGCGAGCGAAGATCGCGGCCGTGCTCAATGCCTACGACTACGTGCTGTCGCCGGTCACCCCCGTCGTGTCTTTCCCCGCCGAGAACGTCACGCCCGTGCGCAACGACTACTCGCTCGACCACATGGTCTTCACCTCGCCGTACAACCTCACGAGCCTCCCCGCCGGGACGGTGCCCGTCGCGATGTCGGCCTCCGGCATGCCGATCGGGGTGCAGGTCGGCGGTCGCCGGTTCGACGATGCGGGCGTGCTCGGCATCCTGGCCCTCCTCGAGCGGGAGCGCGGCTTCGACCTCGCCTTCCCGATGCCCGCGTTCCCGACCGCCGGCGGCGCCGGAGCATGAGCGCGCGGCTGAGCGGACTCCCGGAGGAGTGGGCGGCGCTGGACTGGCAGCCCACCGGGATCGGTGCGGGCCTGCTCAGCTGGCAGGGCGCCTCGCACGAGAGCTGGCGGGCCACGACGGATGCCGGTGAGACCGTCATCGCGAAAGCACCGCGCGCACACGCGGCGGCCAGCGCGGCGGCGATCGCCCGCGAGGCCGCGTCACGCGCCGGTGTCGGGCCCGCCGTGCGGGCGATCGACGTGGCATCCGGGGTCACCGTGGAGGCGGCCCTCGATGAGCGGTGGCGCGTCGCGACCGGCCTCCGCGTGCAGCAGACGCCCGGCGCCGTCGCGGCGGTCGGTGCCGCAAGGCGGACGTTCCGCGAATCGGGGGCCGAGCTGCCGCCGCGCGATCTCGGGGCGGAGGCGCAGGCGATGCTCGACGCGTTCGCCGCCGTCGAGGCTCCGCTCCCGCTCGCGCTCCGGCCCGTGGCGGACGCGCTCCCGAGCGTGCGTCTCGCCGTCGCGGGCGGCCCGCCGGCCGCACCCGCGTGGCTGTCGTCCGAGCTCTCCGACCTCCAGCTCGGCCCCGACGGCGCGGTGCTCCTCACCGGGGGCACGACGGCGGGGCTCGCCGATCCGCTCGCCGACGTCGGCAGCATCCTCACCGAGCTGTCGCCCACCGTCCTGCCCGCCGACGAGGCGTTCGCCCTGCTCTGGGGCAGCGATCACCCCGGTGCCTACGCCCGCGCCCGCCTGTGGGGGATCGTCGTCGACCTGTGGGTGCTGCTGCGGGCGATGCAGGCCCACGCCCTCGAACCGGAGTCCGAGGTGGGGTACCTCGGGTACCTCATGTTCCGCACGTGGCACGCCGAGCATCCCGTCGCCACCGGCGAGATCGAGGCGCTCATCGCGCAGGCGGGGAAGGGATGGAGATGATGACCACCGAGACGGCGTGGCACGCGCTGAGGGCCGACGCGCTCGCCGCCGCACTGCCCGCGCTCCCGCACTGGACGTTCGGCTCCGACCTGCGCATGGAGCGCATCTCGTCGGGAACGACGAACGTGAACTGGCGGATGCTGTCGCCCGACGGCATCCGCTTCTTGAAGGTCCCCGGCCTCGGCGCCGACGCCTTCGTCGACCGGCAGGCGGCGCACGAAGCCGCCGTCGTCGCCGCCACGACGGGCGTCGGACCGGCCGTGCTCTACTTCGACGCGGCGACCGGGATCGAGGTCAGCGCGTTCCTCGACGGCTACCGGTCGTCGGGTGCGGGCGATCTGCTGTCCCCCGAGGGCATGTCCGAGGTGATGCGCCTCTACCGCCAACTGCACGGCGGGGAACTCCTGTCGGTCACCAAGACCCTGTTCGACATGATCGACGAGCACCGTGCCCAGATCGCCGCCACCGGCCGCACGCTCCAGCCGTATCAGCGAGAAGTGCAGGAGCGGTGGCAGCCGATCCAGGAGCGCTACGTCGCCGCGGGCCTCGAACTGGTCCCCGGGCACAACGATCCGAACCCGCCGAACTTCATGGTGAAGGCGGGCGCGCCGATGATGCTCATCGACTTCGACTACGCGGCCAACACCGACCGCTACTACGAGCTGGGCGCCTACCTCACGATCCTCGGCATCCCGGCCGACGTCAGGTCCGCGCTGTTCGCCCGCTACGCCGGCGCGGAACCGACCGAGGGTCAGCTCGCCCGCCTGTACCTCTCGGGCGTGGGCACGCTCGTGAAGTGGGGGCACTGGGCGCTGTACAACTCCGTCGTGCGCGACATCGACTTCGACTACGAGAAGTACGGTGCCGGGATGCTGCTCGGGGCGCTCACGATGCTCCGCAGCGACGAGTGCGCCCGCGCGGTGGCGGCGCTGTAGCGGCGCTGTGTCGGCGCCGTAGCGGGGATTAGGGGATCAGGAGGATGCGCGCGGCGTCCGGTTCTCCGCGCTCATCATCCACGCGAACTGCTCGAGCTTCTCGATGACCGCGTGAAGGATGTCGGCGCTCGTCGGGTCTTCCTCGTCGACCGCGTCGTGCACCTCGCGGCAGGTGCTCACGGCATCCTCCAGTCGCACCGTCACGAGGTCGATGACGTCGGTGGTCGAGATCTCACCCTGGGGGAACTCGGGCAGCGTCGTCGTCTCCGATACCGTGTCGCTGCGTCCGTCGGGGAGGGCGTGGAGCGCGCGCATGCGCTCGGCGATCGTGTCGCTGAACTCGCGTGCCGCGTCGATGATCTCGTCGAGCTGGAGGTGCGTGTCGCGGAAGTTCGTGCCGATTACGTTCCAGTGCGCCTGCTTGCCCTGCGACGCGAGCTCGATCAGGTCGACGAGCACGCGCTGGAGGTTGTCGCTCAGCGCCTTCGACGCGGAGAAGCCGCTCTCGGCGTTCTGCTCGTCGGTGAGGCGTGCTCCGCGGGCGGGCTTGCGCTTGTTCTTGGTCGTCGTGGTGGTGGCCATGACAGCGACGTTAGGAGCCGCATGTCACCGTCGCACGGGGATTGCCGGATGCCGTTCGCGGTGCTACCGCGGGTGCGTCGGATGCCGTCACGTCCGACCCGACGCCCGCGGGGGCGGCGTAGACTCGGCGAATGCTTTCCGTGTGGCGCACCTCGCAGGTGCAGGAGGAGGTCACCGGCGCTCACCGCGCCGGCGGCACAGACTGACGCCCCCGCCGACACCGATCCGGTCGTCGGCGCCTTCGTCATCCTCTTCCACGGCCCTCCCGTCGGCTCCTCGTTTCGACGCGGCCACACCTCCTCGCCTCCCCGTGAGGCAGAAAGCAGCCCTCATGCTCCCCGTAGACGAGCGCGCCATCCGCGCATCGTTCCTCAACGCCTCCCGCAAGGAAGCGGCATCCCTCACCCTCCCCGCCGGCTTCGACCTCGATGTCGACGACCTCGACTTCCTCGGCTGGGCCGACCCGAAGATGCCGCGCCGTGCTTATCTCGTCACCCAGGACGACGCGGGCGACACCGTCGCCGTGCTGCTCCAGCAAGCCGAGCAGCGTACGCTCGCCCGCGCGCAGTGCTCGTGGTGCGAGGACGTCACGCTCCGCAACGACGTCCAGTTCTTCGCCGCGCGCAGAGCCGGACCGGCCGGGCGGCGCGGCGACGTCATCGGCACGCTCATCTGCGCGAACTTCGCCTGCTCGGCCAACGTACGTCGGCTCCCGCCGCTCGCGTACGAGGGGTACGACCGGGAGGCCGCGCGCGATCTGCGCATCCTTCGTCTGCAGGAGCACGTGCAGGGGTTCCTCCGCGAACTGCGCGGGTGACGGTCGGCAGCGGCGGGAGGGTGGTGCGGGCGGGCGGGCGGGCGGCCGGGCGGCTGCGGATCAGCGCCCCACCATCCTCATTCCGGCCTCGTTGTAGCGGTCGCCGCTGACGGGCACGTGCTGGGTCAGCGCGTCGAGCGCCGACAGGTCGTCGGCCGACAGGGCGATGGTCGTGGCGCCGGCGTTCTCCTCGATTCGCTCGACGCGTCGCGTTCCCGGGATCGGGACGATCCACGGCTGCTGGGCGAGGAGCCAGGCGAGGGCCACCTGGCCCGGGGTCGCGCCGCGGCGGGCGGCGATGTCGCGCACGAGGTCGAGGAGTCGCTGGTTCGCCGCGAGGTTTTCGGGTTCGAACCGGGGCACGCGGGTGCGGATGTCGCCTTCCGTGAAGTTCGTCGTCGCGTCGACGGTGCCGGTGAGGAACCCCTTCCCCAGCGGGCTGAACGGGACGAACCCGATGCCGAGTTCGGCGAGCGTGGGCAGCACCTCGCGCTCGGGATCGCGCGTCCACAGGGAGTACTCGCTCTGGAGCGCCGTCACCGGCTGCGCGGCGTGAGCGCGTCGGATGGTGCCTGCGCCGGCCTCCGACAGTCCAAAGTGACGCACCTTTCCTTCGGCGATGAGCTCCCCGACCGTTCCGGCGACGTCTTCGATCGGCACGTCGGGGTCGACGCGATGCTGGTAGAAGAGGTCGATCACGTCGGTGCGCAGCCGGGCGAGGGAGGCGTGGGCGACCCGACGGATCTGCTCGGGTCGCGAGTCGAGGCCGACCATCGCCCCGCCCTCGATCCGCCACCCGAACTTCGTCGCGATGACCACCTCGGAGCGCACGGGCTCGAGCGCCTCGCCGACCAGTTCCTCGTTGACGTAGGGTCCGTACACTTCCGCGGTGTCGAAGAACGTGACGCCCCGGTCGACGGCGCCCCGCAAAACCCCGATCATCTCGTCGCGGGAGCCGGGGTTGGGGCCGTAGCTCATCGACATCCCCATGGCGCCGAGGCCGATCGCCGATACGGTGAGGTCTCGGCCGAGTGTTCGCGTGTGCATGTGGTGGTCCTTCTGATTCAGTGGCCGTCGCTCGCGGGTCGCGAGAGGATGCTCGAGTCGTGATCGCTGCGCGCGCTCGTCGCGGCCCAGCTCGCGAGCATCCGCAGGGCATCGGCGGAGGGCGAGCCGGGCTCTGCCGTGTACGTGGAGAGGGTCAGCCCCGGATCCGCCGGGAGGTCGAACGCCTCGTAGGTGAGTTCCAGATCTCCCACGACAGGATGCCGCAGCCGCTTCACGCCGGTGCGGTGATAGCGCACGTCGTGAGCCGCCCACAGCGTGCGGAAGTGCTCCGAGCGCGTGGACAGTTCCCCGACCAGGTCGGTGAGCCGTCTGTCGAACGGGTTGCGTCCGGCTTCGCCCCGCATCGTGGCCACGAGTTCCCGCGTGGTCTTGTCCCAGTCGACATAGAAGTCGGGAGCTGCGGCATTGAGGAAGCTGAACCGCGCGCTGTTGGGCGACGGCTCCGCGAATACGGGGGAGTAGAGAGCGCGCGCCAGGCTATTGGCGGCGACGTAGTCGAAGTAGTTGTTGCGGATGAGGGCGGGCGCGTCGGTGATCGCGTCGAGCAGACGCATGATGCTCGGGCGCAGTTCCGTCGAGCGGGCGCGAGCCTTCTTCGTCACCGGGGAGGCGTTGGCGATGCGGGCCAGGTCGAACAGATGCGCGGTCTCCGCGTCGTCGAGCTGGAGGGCGCGGGCGAGGGCCTGGAGCACCCCGTCGGACGCCCCCGACAGGTCGCCGCGCTCGAGCCGGGTGTAGTAGTCGACGCTGACCCCGGCCAGGAGCGCCACCTCCTCGCGGCGGAGCCCGGGAACGCGCCGCCTGCCCCCGACGGCGGGAAGGCCCGCGCGGTCGGGGGTGAGGCGATCCCTGCGTGTCGAGAGGAACTCGCGCACGTCGCTGCGGTGGTCCATGCCTCGACGGTACGCGCGCACCAGCCCGGGTGGGAGGGTCTGTCAGTACCCGGGAACTGGGGGTCCTCCGGGTGCCGCTCCGCCGACGGCTCGGGCCGAGATGACGCCAACCGTCAGAAGTGGTGGCGAACGCTCGCCTCACCTCGAACTAGCGTGGTCGATGCAAGGGGTAAGAAGGGGCGACGTGAGGCACAGGTCTGCGCGTGCGATTGCGATGACGGGCGCGGCTCTCCTCGCCTTGACCGGTTGCTCTGCCGAGCCTGTGCCCGCTAACCAACAGCAACCCTTGAAGCTCGGCACCTCCGCATCCGCTGACGTCGACACAGATAGGTGGACGACGAGTGTGTCGTGGTGGACCGCGGAGAAGCCAGTCACCAGCTTCGGGATCGATGTGTGCCTGAGCGGGGCGACAGCAGCGACGATCACGTCCGTCGATGCGCTGAAGGGCATCGGCAAGGTGGAGATCCTGGAGCCGTTGGTCATGACGAGCAGCGGTCTGGGCGACGCGATCATCTATACCGATTCCTATCCACCGCAGCTCGCCGAGGGCTCCACGGTCGCCCCGGCTGAGGGAGCGACCTTCACGTACCAGTGCGGAAGCACAGTGCCCTTCCAGCAGGTGCTCGTCGGCTTCCGCGCGACCAGCACCGACGGCGGCGGGTGGGACGGCGTCGTCATCAGCTACAACGTCGAGGGGCAGGAGTACGAGTTGGCCGTTCCGACACGAGTGTTCATGTGCGGTGATGAGACCGAAGCCTGCAGAGAACCGGACGCGTCGTCACCTTCAGCGCGCGGGTGAGTTCGCCAGGGGGAACACGAGGCACGTGCTGGATGCCGTGGCGAGAACGCGGCCGTCGCGATCGCGCAGGTCCGCTTCCGCGAACGCGGCGCTCCGGCCCCGCTTCGTGACCCAGCCGTGGGCGGTCACCGTGCCTGTCTCGGCCGTGATCGGGCGGAGGAAGGAGACCTTCAGCTCGAGGCTGGTGTAGCCCACCCCGGCGGGGAGCGTCGAATGCACCGCGCACCCACACGCGGAGTCCAGCACGGTCGCGAAGAAGCCCCCGTGCACCGCGCCGATCGGGTTGTAGTGCGACGCGTCCGGCTCTGCCGTCAGCACGACGTCGCCGTCATCGATCTGCGCGAACCGCAGCCCGACGTGGTGGCTGATGGGGGGATCGTCGAGGTCGCCGTTCTGGATCGCCTGCAGCACGTCCCGCCCCGACCTCTGCAGCGGCGCTGCCGCGGGTGCGGATGCCGAGTGCTCCGGTCGCTTCATCGTCTTGTCTCCCGTCTGGGTCGAGGTGTTCAGCCCGCGTGAGACTTGCTCACTTGGTTAAAGCAACTCAGCGGTACGATACGGGGATGCCGCGACGATCTCCAGCCCTCGTGACCGCCGCCCACGGACCCTGCGGACTCGCGCGGAGCGTGGGGGTGCTCTCTGACCCATGGAGCTTCCTCATCCTGCGCGAGGTGTTCCGGGGTCGGCGCACGTTCTCCGAGTTCCGAGAGGCGCTGGGCATCGCCACCGACGTACTCGCCGCCCGGCTGCAGGCGCTCGTCGATTCCGGCGTGCTGACCCGCGTGCCGTACCACCGGCCTGGCGACCGCGCGCGCGAGGCGTACGAGCCGACACCGGCCGGCGTCGATCTGAAGCTCCCTCTCGTCGCCCTGATGCAGTGGGGCGAGGCGCACACGCGCGGCGAGGGGAGTCCGGGGACGGTGATCACCGACGCCGCCGGAGTGTCCGTCCGGGCTGTGTTCACCGGCCCCGCCGGCGCGCACGTCCCCGTGACCGAGGTGGAGTTGCGCCCGGTCCGCGTGGCGAGCGCGGAGACAGCCGACGCACGGGCCGACGCACACGGAGGCGACGCACACGGGGGAGCGCTCGATGCTGACTGACACCGCGGAGCGCGTGCGCCACGCCGTCTACTCCGCCCTCGCCCGCACGGGTGCGCTTCCGGCGCACGAGGCGCTCGCCGACGGGCTCGGACTCTCGCTCCCGGACTTCGCCGACGCTCTCCGCGAGGTCGCCGAGGCGCGGCACATCGTGCTGCGTGACGGCGAGGTCGAGATGGCTCACCCGTTCGCGACGCGATCGTTCGGCTTCTCGGTGATGGGCCCGCACACCCTCTGGTGGGGCGGATGCGCGTGGGACGCGTTCGCCATCCCGCACCTCGTCCCCGGCGCGCCCGATGTGCTGGTGGCGACCCGGTGTCCGTCGTGCGGCACCGCGCACGCCTGGAACGTGACGAGGGATGCCGTGCCCGCCGGCGAGCAGGTGGCGCACTTCCTCACTCCCGTCGACCGCATCTGGCCCGACGCGGCGCACGCCTGCGAGAACCAGCTCCTCTTCTGCTCCGACGACTGCGTCGCCGCGTGGCTCGCCCGCACCGGCCGGCCGCGCGGGTCGGTCATGTCGTTGGAGACCCTGTGGCGGCTCGCAGCCCACTGGTACGACGGGCGTCTCGATTCGCCGTACGAGCGGCGCGAACCGGTTGCCGCGGCGGAGTACTTCCGCAGCGTCGGACTCCGCGGCGCCTTCTGGGGGCTTCCCGACGACGGCGAGGCGTGACGCGAGGTTGACAAGATAACTGACTAGGCTCATTATTGAGTCTAATCGTTACTTTCACCAACCCTCCCATAAGGAGCAGTCCATGCGCGCCTTCGCGTTCGATGCGTACACCCAGCCCGTCCGCGAGGTCGAGATCCCGGAGCCGAGCGTGGGGGCGGGCGACCTTCTCGTGAGAGTCGAGGCCGTCGGGCTGAACCTGCTCGACGAGATGATCCGCAAGGGCGAGTTCAAAGCCCTGCTGCGCTACAAGGCCCCGTTGACGCTCGGTCACGACGTCGCCGGCACGGTGATCCGCGTCGGAAGCGACGTCCGCTCGTTCTCTCCCGGCGACCGCGTGTATGCCCGGGTGCGCGACTACCGCATCGGCACGCTCACCGAGCGCGTCGCCGTCGATCAGGCAGACGTCGCGCGCGCGCCGGCATCCGTCGACATCGTCGAGGCCGGATCGCTCCCGCTGGTCAGCCTCACCGCGTGGCAGGCGCTCGTGGAGATCGGGAAGGTCGGCGCCGGGCAGAAGGTGCTCATCCACGCCGGCGCCGGAGGCGTGGGGACCATCGCGATCCAGCTCGCCAAGCACCTCGGCGCCCATGTGGCCACGACGGCATCCGCCAAGAACGCCGACTACCTGCGCGAACTCGGCGCCGACGTCGTCATCGACTACCGTTCGCAGGACTTCTCGGCCGAGCTCGAGGGCTACGACTTCGTGCTCGACAGTCTCGGCGGCGACAACCTGATGTCGTCGTTGAACGTGCTCCGCCCCGGCGGTGTCGCCGTGGGCATCTCGGGGCCTCCGACGCCCGCGTTCGCCGCACGCGCCGGCCTCAATCCGGTGCTCCGTCTCGTCATGGCCGGGCTCAGCCGCCGGGTGCGCAAGGCCGCGGCGAAGCGCGGGGTGCGGTACGAGTTCCTCTTCATGCGTGCCGACGGCGAACAGCTGCGCAGGATCGCCGAGCTCGTGGATGCCGGTGCGATCCGCCCCGTGGTGGGTGCCACGTACCCGTTCGATCAGACCCCGGCGGCGCTCGCGTCACTGCACGCCTCGGGCACCCGAGGCAAGACCGTCGTGCTCGGCGCGTGAGCCCGCGGCATCCGTCACCCTCATCCGAACCCTCACGAGACATCGAGAACACCATCATGAGCACTCCGCTGAGCCCCGTCACTTCCTACGCGCTCGCCCCCACCCGCACGGTGGCGGCGGGCGGCGTCACCTACGCCTATCGTGAGCTCGGTCCGAGGCAGGAGATCCCGGTGGTCTTCTTCGTGCACCTCGCCGGAACCCTCGACAACTGGGACCCGCGTCTCGTCGACGAGATCGCACGGCACCGGCACGTGATCACGTTCGACCAGCGCGGCGTCGGCGCGTCGACCGGCTCCTTCCCTGCCACGATCGAGGAGGCCGCCGACGATGCGTACGCGTTCATCTCCGCGCTCGGTTACGAGCGGATCGACGTGTTCTCGTTCTCGCTCGGCGGGATGATCGCGCAAGACCTCGCCGTGAAGCACCCGACGCTGGTCCGCAGGCTCGTCCTCACCGGAACCGGGCCGCGCGGCGGCAAGGACATCGACAAGGTCGCCGGCGTGACGTACGGCGACATGGCGCGTGCGATCCTCTCCGGCTCCGATCCGAAGGAGTTCCTCTTCTTCCCTCGTGACGCTGCGGGCAAGAAGGCGGCGAAGGAGTTCATCGGCCGTCTCAAGGAGCGCACCGTCGATCGCGATGCTCCCGCGAAGATCTCGGCCTTCCGCACGCAGCTGAAGGCGATCGCGCGCTATGGCCGGTCGGCGCCGTCCGACCTGTCGGTCATCACCGGCCCGACCCTCATCGCCAACGGCGACAACGATCGGATGGTGCCCAGCATCCTCTCCGAAGACCTGCATCGGCGCATTCCCGACTCCGAGCTGATCATCTACCCCGACTCCGGGCACGGCGGCATCTTCCAGCATGGGGAGCAGTTCGCCCCCGTCGCCGCGGCCTTCCTGCGCGACGAGAGCCGCGCCTGAGCCGCCCAGGTCACCGGTCGGCGCCGAGCACCGTCGCGATCTGCGTGCGCAGCCCCGCCAGGATCTCCTCCACTGCGGCCTCTGCGGGCGCGGCCGCCATCGAGACGAACATCGCCGAAGAGATGACCCCTGCCAGAACGGCCGCTTCTTCGGCGGAGCGACCGGCGAGGTCGGTCAGGAGTTGGCGGAGCGTCGTGTCGGTGTCGGTGACGATCCGGCGGGCCTCCGCGTGGTGCGGTTCCGTGGCGTCGCCGAAGAGCATCTCGCGCAGGTACGTGCGTCCGTTCTCGATCTGCACGCGGTTGCAGGCCACGATGGGTGCCGTGAGCGCGAGGATCGCGTCGACGGGTGAGGATGCCGTCTCGGCGGCTGCCCTGCCGTCGGCCAGTGCCCGCTCATAGTGCGTGTTCTGCACCAGGAGCAGGAGCTCGCCCTTGGTCCGCGCATAGAGGAAGAGGGTGCCGGTGCCGATGTCGGCGGCGTCGGCGATCTGCTGGGTGGTCACGTCGTCGACGCCGTGCTCGGCGAACAGGGTGCTCGCGGCGGCGATGATCCGCTCTCGCTTGGCCTGCTTGTTGCGTTCGCGGCGGCCCACGGCCGGCGGTGACACCGTCATGCGCCCCTCCGGAAGTTAAGTGACTGTGCTCGGTTATGAGTCTACTCTCCCTGGGATGCCGAGCCCAGCGCCGGTAGGGTGCGAGTGTGCAGTGGAGCCTCGAGGTCGTACCTGTGTGCGTCGACGACATCGACGACGCCAAACGCTTCTATGAGGAGCAGGTCGGCTTCCAACTCGACCTTGATATCGAGACAGGCGTGACGGGCCGCGTTGTCCAGCTGACGCCGCGCGGCTCCGCGAGCAGCATCCACCTTCGGAACGGCGCCACGCGCGTGGACGGTCTGCAGCTCGTCGTGGACGACGTGGACGCTGCCCGTGCGGAGCTGATCGCACGTGGAGTCGATGTGAGCGCCGTCCAGCATGTCGAGGGCGGCGAGTTCCGGGAGGGTCGCGGCGGCGACTGGAACTCGTTCGTCTTCTTCGCCGACCCCGCCGGCAACGCGTGGGTGATCCAGGAGCGCCCATCCGTTCGCTGACTCGTCACCAGGCGCACCCCGACCTTGAGCGCCCTGGTCGGGGCGTCGCTACGTGGCTCCTGCTCGCGGTGCACGTCGTCCTCACCGGGATCGCGGTGTGGCTGATTCCCCTGCTCTCGATGCGATCCGCGGCGTGTGATCAGCAATGCGACTTCGCGACCGCTGACGCTGCGATCCTCGCGGCACGAGTTGCCCTACTGGCCATTCTGGTTGTGACGATCGCGACTCTCGGCCCGAGGTGGAAGAAGTGGGCGAGCAGCTGGCCCATCGTACTCATCGGCCTGGTGGTGACGATCGTGGCGGTGATCGCGGCACACCAGGTGCTGGTCGCCGCGCTTCCGGCTCCGTGAAGGCCTCGCCCCCAGAAGTGCGCTGAGGCTCTCATGGTTGTCTGATTCGGCGTTCCCACTACATCGTGTCCGCGCGCGGTCCCCGGAGCCTTTAGGGGCCGTGCGCCAGCCATGGACCTATCCCAAGACCTGGCAGGGCATGATCATGTTCCTGCAGCACCGAGCATGATGGCGGAATGAGAAAGCGTGCGAGAACCCGCGCCGCTACGGGTAGCAAGTACGAGCGCCAGAACGCGCTGAGCGCCCGCGGCGTACTCAGTCGCCAAGTGTCTGCGCAGCGCATACCGTCCGGCTTTCCCCCCGAAGTGGCCGTCGCCGGGAAGACAGGAACGCTCGAGGGCATTCGCAACGAAGCCTCCGTCGTCACGTATCCGGACGGGCGCTCGATTGCGATCGCCGTGTTCACCCGGTCACTAGACATCCGCGCACGCAACCCCGAGGCTGACCGGGCGCTCGGGGAAGTTGCGCGCTTGGCAGCCGAGGCCATTCGCCTGTCCTGACGGCGTGCCCGGTGCCCGCATTCCCTCGCCCAGTCAAGGGTGCGACGCGGGACACTCACAACGAGGCACTTCCGCCCGCTACCACTTCCTCCTATATTGAGCGCCGGGGTCGACGGCGCCCCCAGGAATGAGGATGTCCATGTACTTCAAGGTCGAAGCGAACCAGGGGACCGCGGCTGGCTACACCTGGCGCCTGTTCGGGGGCAACCACGAGCTGGTTGCTTGGGCAGGCGAGAGTTTTCCGAGTGAGTCCAACGCGCGACGTGCTGCTGAGTCCTTCAAAGCCGGCGCAGCATCAGCGCGGTTCGAGGTGTATCCGGACGCTGGCGCACATTGGCGGTGGCGGGCGTGGCGGTCGAGCGACAAAGTTGCGTCCTCGGGCGAACCCTTTGCGAGCAAGGGCAACGCCGAACGCGCCGCTGAAAATGTCAAGAGCAATGCGGGATCTGCCACGGGACCCTGAGCCGCGTGACGGAGAAAAAGGCCCGACTTTCGTTCGGCGAAAACCTTCCTCCGGTTAGCGTGCGCTCGATGCAGTCGCTCGCCCACCGCGAGTTTTAGCACCGACGGTAAGGAGCACTCCGAAGCCAACCAGGGCAAATCCCAGCATGACCAGTCCGGTGGGATTGTTACCACCCGTGCTGGGAAGCCCCGCAGCCGGGCCCATG
Source organism: Candidatus Microbacterium phytovorans (assembly GCA_029202445.1). Lineage (NCBI taxonomy): Bacteria > Bacillati > Actinomycetota > Actinomycetes > Micrococcales > Microbacteriaceae > Microbacterium > Candidatus Microbacterium phytovorans. The sequence continues at coordinate 2,304,929 of CP119321.1, read as the reverse complement.
CCGCCCGGCGTGGGTGTCGGAGTGGGCGTGGGTGTCGGAGTGGGCGTGGGTGTCGGAGTGGCTGTTGGGCTTGGGCTGATGGAGATGTTGAGCACGAACGACGCGTCAACTGTTTCGCCCGCGTCCGTGATCGTGACAGTGCGCGATCCGACATCGCCGGCGTCGTAGCCGTCCGGTGGCGTCACCGTGACTGTGTAGGTGCCGGCGGGGAGACCGTCGAGAGAGTAGCTCCCGTCGTCGCCGGTGATGATCGTCTCCGGCGCTCCAGGTCCGCTGATTGTGATGGTGGCTCCAGGTACGGGTGCACCATCGGTGTCTGTGACGGCCCCCGCGACGACACCGGTACGGGGCGCCGCTTCGAGTACGAAGTCTGCAACTTCGTCGTCAGAGGAGAGCGTGACCGATCGAGAAGGGTTCGACGAGGTATACCCGGCGGGTACAGTGATCGTCACCTCATATGCGCCAGACGGAATGCGCGGGAATGCGTAGCTACCGTCGCTGCCGGTGACGGTCGTGTACGTGTCGCTATCGCTGACGGCACCAACGGTGACACCTGCGACACCATCTGCTCCGTCCGTGACCTGACCAGAAAGCGTGGAGTTAGGTGCGAATGTGAAGTCTTGACCAGTGATCGGTGTCTCGTCGCCAACGGGAACGGTGATGTCCGGAAGGCTCGTCAAGCCGCTGTAACCGGACGGTGCCACAGCGGTGGGTGTGTATGTGCCGGGCGGAACCGTGTCGAAGAGATAGCTGCCGTCGCTTCCGGTCGTTGTGGCGAAGTTAGTGGTTCCGTCGCTGAGCGTGACTTCGACACCGGCCAGTGGGCTGCCGGCGTCGTCGCGGACCGCTCCTGACACCGGCACGGGGATGATGTCCCGGATCGTGAACGCCGCGGTGTCGTCCGAGTCTGCGAGGTCCACGGGCACACGGCCCGGGCCGTCGCTGATCTGCCCACTCGGCGGCACGACTTCCACGACATATCCGCTCGTGGCCGTCACTCCGACGAAACTGTACGAACCGGCGGCGTCCGTCGTCGTCGTCGCGAGCACGACGCCGGACGGGTCTACGAGCCGGAGCACAACACCCTCGGCCGGAACGGGTGCGCCGGGGTCGGAGACGTCGGACACGTCGCCGGTGATGTCTCTGGAGAGGGAAGCGAACCAGGTCTGGTATACGGGGAGTCCCGCTCGCCGCTGAAAGGTGAAGGTGAGCGAGGAGATGGAGGTGCTGGGCTCGAACCATGCCGAGGCGCCCGACGTATCGGCCGCTGCCGCATTCCCTGTGAGGGTGAATGTCGCTGGGTCCCAGGTGGGGACGTCCGTTGCCGACCCCGAGCACGATGGTTTCCCGGCGAGCCCGGGAGCGCAGTAGTTGAAGCCGCCCCGGAAGCCGAGATCGGCGGCCGTGAGCTCCGAGCCATCCGGGCCCGTCGCGCGGATGGTGACGGCGTCGGCGTCGATGTCGCCGAGCACGAACGTCCAGTTCTCAACGGGGGTCGGCCGGGAGAACGTGTAGGTGGTGACGGAAGCGCCGCTCGCGGTATCCGCGCGCGGGCGAAGATTGACGTACGGTCTGCCCTGGCTGGAACCGTACTTCGCTCCCACCGCTGTACCCTCCGGAAGCCACACCGAATCGCCCGAGACCACCCCCACCTGACCACCGCGGGACGTCGACGTGAACGTCGCCGTCAACGCCGGAACATCGGCCAACGCCACCGTGCCCGTGAATGCCCCAGCGACCCCCGTGAACGACCAGTCAGCCCACCGGCCGACCGTGACCGCCAGCGCAGGTGCAGCAGTCAGCAGGAGCACTGTGGCGAGACCCAACGCCAGGGCGCCTCGTACGCGGCCACGCATGCGCGACCCGCGAGAGGTCCGAGGGGGAGGGATCATATAACCTCTTCTTCGCAGAAATCGGAATCGTCGATTCGTCCTGGAAGTTCTACACGGGTAGTCGCTGGGACGCAACAGTTGGAATCGCACACCTGCCGTCGATAGCGTGCACTTCATGCACCCACGAGCATTCATGACGACGTGGTCCATAGTGCGCCTTTCCATGGCGCTAGCGATCACTGCCGCGATCCTCACACAGCTCACCGCATCGGTGACCACGACCATCGAGCTCGGTCGTGACATGGCGACGGTTGTAGCGAACTTCTTCAGCTTCTTCACGATTTTGTCCAATGTCATCGCGGCGGTTGCATTGGGGTGGGCGGCGGCGGCCCAGCTGAGAAGGCCCGGTCCCAGCGAGTCGGCACTGGGGGCGATGTCATTGGCACTGGCGTGTGCCACGACCTACATGCTGATCACCGGAATCGTCTACAACGTGCTGCTTCGCGGGATCAGCCTGGATCAAGGCAGCCGCCCCGTGCCCTGGTCCAACGAAGTGCTGCACTTGATCGGACCGCTGTTCATGCTCGTCGACCTGCTTCTGGGGATCTCCCGGCGACATCTCCCACGGCGTTCGATCTGGCTGATCATCGCCTTCCCAATCGTGTGGACGATTTACACCCTCATCCGGGGCCCGCTGGTCACCAACCCCGCGAGCGGAGATACGTGGTGGTACCCCTACCCGTTCCTCAATCCGCACGCGCCGGGCGGGTGGCCCTCGGTCATGGCCTACGTTGCAGCGATCTCTGTTGCCTTCCTCGCGGTCGGCGCGTTCGTCGTCTGGGTGGGGAACCGACGCGTCAGGGAGAAGGACCGCGTTGACGCTACGGCTGAGGTGACAAGTCATCCAGACCGATGACGCGGAGGTTCCGGGACCCGAGCCCGTGCTGTTCGCGCACTGCGCGCTCCGCCCCGTCCCGATCACGAGCGACGACCGCCGCGCGCAACTCTCGGTAGAGCGCGCCACGTTCGGCGACATCGCCGAGCACCGGGCGCAGGCCGCGGAGGTTCCTCTCCATCGCGAGTCCGGCCTCCCGCATCATCACGGCGAACACGGTGTTCCCTGTACGCGCCGAAACGAACGCATAAAGCGACCTCGCAGCCGCGTACAGCGTCGGGATGTCGTCGGCATCCGATGCTGTGATTTTCGCGTCGATGAGCGCGACTGTCTGTGCGAGGTCGTCGTCGGTCATCCTGGGTATCGCCATTCGCATCGCGAGCCCCGCCTGGTAACCGGTGTACTCCAGGGTCTGCTGCGCCAACTCCGGCGTGGGGGTAGTGACCCGCGTGTAGCGGCTCGCCGACATCTCCACGAGGCCGATCCGCGCGAGACGCTGCAGCGCCTCGCGGACGGGCATGCGGGACACCCCGAGCTGCTCGGCGAGCTCCGCATCGCGAAGCCGTTCTCCCGGAGCCAAGGAACCGTCGATGATCGCCGCGCCGATGCGCTCGTAGACGACGTCGCTGAGAACCTCTCCGCGAGATGAGATGCCATCGAAGTGCGCCATCACCGTCGCTTTCCCCTCGCCCACGACATCAACAGATTCTACTCCCGCCCATAAACCGATATACCGATATGCTGACGCTCACATCCCCTGACGATGGAGAAGCGATGGCCCCCACCCCGCCGAATCCGCCCGCCACTCGCCGGCTGCGCGGCGGTTTGGGTATCCAGTCGAAGCTCCTGGTGATGCTGCTGCTCGTCGCGGTGGTCTCTATCTCCGTAACCGGCGTGATCGGCTTCCTTAACGGCCGGGATTCTCTTCGGGACGCGGCCTTCGAGCAGATGACAACCATCCGCGAGCTCCGCGCGAACGAACTCGAATCCGCTCTGAGGACGCTGCAGAACGGCGTGAAACTCGATTCCCGGACACTCGACACGGTGGAGGCGTCACAGGCATTCAACGCAGGGTTTGATGAGTTGCAGGACGAGCCGGTTACCGCTGAGGAACGTTCTGCCGTCCTCGATTACTACTCGGACTACTACATCCCCGAACTCGAAGCCCGAAGTGGGCAGCAGTTCGATCCGGAGGCGCTCCTGCCGGCGACACCCGCTGGGCAGCACCTCCAGGCGGCGTACACCGCCAAACACACCGACTACGACGAGTCGCTTGCGGTTGTCGACGCCGGTGACGGAAGCGCGTGGTCTGCCGCGCACGCCAAGTACCACCCTTATTTCAAAGGCCTCGTCGATGACCTCGGTTATGAGGATGTGCTCCTGATCAACGATGAGGGCCGCATCGTTTACACCGCGTACAAGGGCATCGATCTGGGTCTGAGTTTGACCGAACAGCCGATGACCGACACGGTGCTTACCGCCGCGTACACGGAAGTCATGCGTTCCAATACTCTCGACGCGGTCGTGATGACCGACTTCGAGCGATACTTGCCGTCGCTGAACGTGCCGAACGCGTGGGTGGTGTCCCCCGTGGGGCGCACCGGAGCCATCACGGGCGCCCTCGCAGTGCAGGTCCCCATCGACACAATCAACAGCGTGCTCACGGGGAATGAGGGCTGGACGAGCCAGGGTTTCGGCGCCACCGGTGAGGCATACATCGTCGGCGCGGATAACCTCATGCGATCTGTGTCCCGCGAGTTGGTGGAGCATCCAGACACCTACGCCGAACGAGCAATCGCGAATGGCACTCCGCCCGAGATCGCCGAACGGATCGTTGCCGTAAACGGCACAGTCCTGCTTCAGCCCGTAGACACGCCCGCCGCGAACCGAGCGCTGCGCGGCGAGTCCGGAACCATCGTCTCTTCGGGCTACCTCGGCAGCACGCGTCTGGCCTCGTTCGCCCCCCTGGACGCTGGTGGCCCGCGATGGGTGATCATCGCAAGCATCGAGGAGACCGAGGCCTTTGCCCCGGTCGTCGAGTTCACCAGAGTCGTACTCCTGTCGGCCGGGGCTCTCATCCTGCTCATCGCGGTGCTGTCGCTCCTTCTCGCACGCGTGTTCACTGCGCCCCTGAACCGCCTGATGTCTGGGGTCCGGCGCGTCGCCGCAGGCGACCGAGACGTCGAGGTCGACACCAGAACCAGGGACGAGTTCGCCGAGCTCGGTAGAGCGTTCAACGACCTCTCGCGGAACCTGCAGACGAAGGCAGACCTGCTGGACGCAGAACGCGCGGAGAGTGAGCGGATGTTGCTATCTCTCATGCCGCCTGCGGTGGCCGACCGCTACCGGCAGGGCGACGAGACCATCGTCGAGGACCATACCGACGTCACCGTCATCTACGCCGACATCGTCGGCTTTGATGACTACACCGCCGAGCTGGACTCCTCCCGGTCGCTTGCCGCCCTCAACGAAATCTTCACGGGCCTTGACGAGATTGCCTCCCGGCTCGGCGTCGAACGGGTTCGCACGAGTAAACAGGGCTACCTCGCAAGCTGTGGTCTGTCGGTGCCACGTGTCGATAGCGCTCGCAGGGTCGTCGAGTTCGCCGCCGCCGCGCAAGCGTTCGTTGAGCGTCTGTCCGCGCAGTGGAATGCGAAGCTCTCGCTGCGTGCTGGTATCGACAGTGGCAGTGTGACGACCGGTCTGGTCGGCCGCAACTCCGTCATATACGACATGTGGGGAGACGCGGTCAACCTGGCCCACCGGTTGCAGGGCGCCGCCATAGAACCTGGCGTCACTCTCTCGCAGCGGGTGGTTGACCGCCTCGGCGACATGTTCGCCGTGACGGACATGGGCATGACGGACGGCAAGACCGGTCCACAGCGGGCATGGCGGTTGTCGGCGGAGGATTCCCGTGTCTGACGTTTGGAACCAGTCATGGTTCTGGCCCGTCGTCGTCGTAGCGGTAGGCCTGCCCGTCACGCTAGTGGTCGCGACGGAAGTGACGCGCGCGCTCGAAAGACGCGGCAATCGGGCAGCGTCGATCGTCAAGCTCATACGAAACTTCGCCCTGCCCCTGGGTGCTCTTCTCCTACTTCTGACCCAAGTCGACAACCTCGCCCTCGAAGTAAACTGGTCGAGAATCGTGGCGACGGTCTTTGGATTCGTGCTGATCCTTGTCGTCATCAATCTGCTCAACTTCGCTCTGTTCGCCACCGCGGAGCGTGGGTCGTGGCGCCAGCGCATCCCGTCGATCTTCATCGACATCGTCAAGCTCGTCGTCATCGTCGTCTGCTTCGCACTGCTGTTCCAATGGGTATGGAACGCAGACGTCGGAGGGCTCTTCACGGCTCTCGGCGTCACGTCGATCGTCATCGGCCTCGCTCTGCAGAACGCCGCAGGCTCGGTCGTGTCAGGGCTGCTCCTGCTCTTCGAACAGCCGTTCCGACTGGGCGACTGGCTCGATACGGGATCGGTCCGAGGGCGCGTCGTCGAAGTCAACTGGCGGGCGGTCCATATCGACACCGGAAACGGCACCCACATCGTCCCGACGGCATCCCTCGCCGGATCCAGTTTCACCAACCTGTCGCGGGTGACGGACTTCTATGAAGCTCAGACCACACTGACGTTCGCGAAAACGGACGCGCCGAGCGACGTGGAGGCACTCATCCGTTCGACCGCGGCCGACCTGCCATTGCGACTGCCGGAAAGCCTTATCGATGTCACACCGGCAGGTGCGGGCTCATATCGTGTGTCGATCGCGGTGGCCAGGCCGGCAGACGAAGGGCCGACGATCGCCCTCCTCGTGGGGTGGCTATGGTTCGCCGCCCGCCGTGCCGGCTTGCACCTGGACGGTGAAGCGACCGACGGTGCGGTCACCGCGGAACGCAGCGAGAGTGCGGTGCGCCGGGTGGAACAGCGGCTCGGCCTGTCCGAGGATGACGCCGCAAGCCTCCGGGCCAGCGGTCGGCTCGAGAGGTTCGGGGCCGGCGAAGCGCTAACGCACGCCGGCGAGATCGCCTCAGGCCTACGGTTCATCATCGACGGCAACGTGGCTCTGACGGCCCATGTAGAGGGACGACGAATCGACTACCACTCTCTCAGTGCACCGGAAGCCGTCGGGCTCGGCGTCTACACGCAGCTTCCTGAGGCCGACACCGCTCGTGCCACAACATCGGTGACGACCCTCACGATCCCGCGTGATGTGGTCAGGGACCTCATTGGCCGATACGCCCGTCTTGCCGTCGAGCTCGGCCAGGTGACGGATCATCGTCGTCAACTCCTGAGTGTCGCGCGCGATCGTGCGGCAACGGCGGTTGGCGTCACCAGTTGACCGCGGGGGCCGTCCCCGACTCCACTCGAAAGGAACCTCATGACCGACGACCCTCGTCCGGAAACGCCCGTCGAACCGGCTGAACTAGACCACACCCCTCCGCCGGCTCCCACCGGTCCTTCGACCCTGCAAACGCTGCTTGCCGAGTTTGCGGGCACCTTCCTCCTCGTCCTGGGCGGAGTCGGATCCGCGCTGTTCGCCGCGAACTTCGGGGCGAGCAGCAACGGAACCTCGCTGGGCATCGGCTTCGTCGGGGTCTCCCTCGCATTTGGTTTGACCGTCGTCGCGGGCGCCTACGCCTTCGGCCCGATCTCCGGCGGACACTTCAACCCGGCCGTGACACTGGGCCTCGCAGCAGCGGGGCGGTTCCCATGGGCGAAGTCCGGCGCATACATCGCCGCGCAGGTCGTGGGCGGTGTCGTAGCTACTTCCGTGCTCGCGCTCATCGGGTCCTCCGCCGACGGATGGTTCGCTGCGGCGACCGATGGAGGATTCGCCAGCAACGGCTACGGCGAACTGTCACCCGGCGGGTACGGAATCGGCGGAGCCATCGGCGTCGAGATTCTCTTCACCGCGATCTTCCTGTTCGTCATCCTCGGTGTCACCCACCCCACCCGAGGTAACCCCGCGTTTGCCGGACTCGTCATCGGGCTGACGCTGACGCTCATTCATCTCGTCACCATCCCGGTCGACAACACCTCGGTGAATCCCGCCCGTTCGATCGCAGCCGCCGTCTTCGGTGGGGGTGACCCGCTGGCCCAGTTGTGGGTGTTCATCGTGTTCCCCATCGTCGGAGGGGTGCTGGCCGGTCTCGCACACAGACTCGTCTTCGACTCGCCCAAGAAGCTCTAGACGTTAGAAGTTGCGAGGCCGCCATGACGAGCACACTGACGCCATCGACGACAGGCGACGGCTCCAACGGAGACAAGCGTGCGCCTAGTTCCGACGACCCCGTTCAAGATGCTGCCTCGGACCGGGTGAGTGCGTGGTGGCTCGTGGGTGCGTTCGTCGGCGTGAGTGTCGCGGTCCTTGCGGCATGCAGCGGGATCCCGAACTAGCCAAAGACCTCTCCGCACTCGCGGAGGGAACCATAAGCCCTGGGGCGGAAGGAGACCATGATGGGAATCGATGACCTGGTAAACAAGGGCAAAGAGTTCCTCGAGCAGAACAAGGACAAGATCGAGGAGGTCCTCCACAGCGATAAGGCCGAAGAGGTCAGCGATTCGGTGCTGGACGCAGGAGCTGAGTTCGTCAAGAAGGTCGCTCCGGAGTCCGTCCACGACAAGGTCGAGGGCGTGCGCGACAACCTCGACAAGTCAATCGGCAACGACCGATGGCTCGCTGGTGCCGGGCGCTCAAGCGCCCGGCACCAACCCCCCTTCAACGCGCAACCCGCCCCGTATGTCCAATCACTACGACACCATCTCTCGGGCGTTGGCCCAATACACCCTCGCAGAGATCCGCTACATCGACGCCATTGCACCCGACAGCTTCCATGTGCGCGAGAGCAAGACAGGGGCGGTGGTGTTTCTTCACCCATCGCACCGGCCGCTGGTGGATTCCATCCTTGCTGGGCGCCGAGGTAACGAGGAGTAGGCGCGTCTGTCTTTGGCCCAATCATAAGCAGTGTGCGCCACCACTGCTCCGGGCGCTGGCGTCATTGAGCCGGTTAGGGTGAAGTCTCAGCGCCTACCGCTATAGAGCGCAGTGCCGCGGTGGCGTTCGGCGCCATAGAGACGGACGAGCACGTGCTCGCTCGTGAGAGTCGTACTGCTATCACTTCCGGAACTTTACTCACCGATCCACTTGTGAACCGGGCGACTGTCGGTGCTGGGGCGCACCCCGAACCCTCCAAAGTCTGGACAGGCCGTCGCTATCCGATAAACCGCGCCGGTGTGCGTCGTGCGGCGAGGACAGGAGACGGAAGCGGCGGGAGCCCCTCCATCAACTAGAGGATTGGATCTACGCAAACTCCTCCGCGGTAGGGACCGATGCCTCCGCATCGGTGACGACCTAGGGAGAAACATCAGTCCGGACTACCTCTGGAATGTCCGAACTACCTTTGGAAGTGACAAGTGGTGTCACGTCCAGAGGTAGTCCGGACAGCCTTCTCAGGAATGCCGCTAGTCCGGACTGATGGTTTGGGGGGTCGCCGAGCGATCACGAGGGTTAGTCGTCCAAACCTACTTCAGACTTTCTGGCGGCGAAACGCCCGATGGGAGGCGGGAAACAATCGGTGGTAGCAGTGTTGGTCATCGGAATGCATCTCGTTCGCCGCAATCGCCGCGGCATGCGCACGTATGCGAGACACCGGTGGGCCAACGGCGTAGTCGATGCCATCGCCATATGCTGCCGACTAAAGCGACGGCCCATTGGTGAAGAGATCGCCCGCGCGCCGCTTCGCCAATGGGAGTCGCTCCCAGACCGACTCAAGGATGCTGTTGTGCGTCGTTGAGTTCGGAGGGACATCAAGCGCATTCCCCAACGGCCAGGTGCGCCGTTCCGGATCCGTCGCAATCGAAGTCAGCTGACGTACCGCTTCTCCGGCGGGCAGCGTCGTCCAGTGTTCGAGGTCGCGTAGTGAGCCCAACAGCGTGGGTATGCCCGCGATCAACTCCGATGAATGTGCTTGAGCTAGCAAGTAGAACGGCTCCGCCGTGACGATCAGGCCGATCACTTGGCGTCGGCCAAGCATCTGCGAGAGAGCGGAATCGCCCGCCGCAACGAGGCTCGCGGTCCGCTCAATCTGCCCCTTTGCCTTCGAAATGTCGCGCTTGAACTGATCGTCCAGGGCCTGACTTCCCAGCCGCGCTTCAAGCGACGCGCGCGAAGCTTTGCACTCGACTACTAAGAGAAGATCGTCATTCACGGCGAACCAGTCGGCGCTTAGCTGACCCTTCCGGTACTCGATCTCAGGCAGGATCGTGAGATCCGGCGACAGAAGCTGGAGTTGGCGGCCAACGTACTGTTGGACTCGCTGACCCAAGTCGCGCGAAAAGGCGTCACCCCATGCGTCGCGAGCGCGGTGGTACAGGACGCTGGGTGAAACTGAGCTGTAGATGAGCTCTGGTACGGGTGCGAAGAGGCCGTCTGCGGTTTCGACCAGCGGGGTCCGCACCAGCGGGTTGTAGGAGAACCTGCGATTGGCTGGGTCTCCCGAGGAGACCTCCTTCGAGGCCGTCTTCAACTGCGGGACCGTGCGTGTGAGGCCATCCACCATCTTTGGTAGTTGGTCGGTGTACTCCAACATGTCCACAACTTGCTGGAAGGCGGGCGTGACCTTGTACTCACCGCGCTTGTTCATGACAACTGTGTGAACCAGGAAAGCAAGCGATATGAGGTCTGTGACCGACGAACCGAGGAGTTCGTCCCACGGCCAGTTCCGGCACCCCGGGTAGGGATCTTCGAACAGCGCGATCGACCGAAGGAGCTCTTCGTAGTCAGACTGCTGATACGGGAATTGTTCGTAGATGATCGGTGTGAGAATCGCTTGGGCGGTGTCGCCTCTCTCGTCATGTGCCTCACCGAAGATGTTGAACAGACGCCTCAGTCTCGCTTCGCTAAGCTGACCGCTCCGACTCTCATTCCCGGAGACAATGCAGTCGCGAACCATCGCGGCCACTGCCCACGGGGGGCGCATGCCCGGACGAAGTTCAACATCCCACCCTCCGCGGTCGGCGGCGTACCTCGCTAAGAACTGGATGAGATGACTGGGGGCGTACGCGCGCACTGCCTGAACAAAGTCCGCATACGTCGGCACTCGCCCCCCGAAGGTCCCCACGACGAGAGAGTACGCGATGACGTGAGCGGGGGGTTGCATTAGGACAGATCAGAGCCTTGGCCTCCCGAGCAACTTGGTGTGCCCGCCAAGGCTCCGCCGAGTGCGTCAACTGGAGTGTGGTGTTGCCGTGCCTGCGGAGATCTGCGTCAAGCTCCCCGACGGTGTCTCTCTCGAGACCGGCGCACTGCTCGAGGGCGCCGGGGTCGCCATGCACGCGGTGCAGCGGGCGGGTTACGCGGTTGCCGGTCAGAACGTCCTCATCAACGGATGCGGGCCCGTCGGTCTCGTCATCGCGAAGCTCGCCCTCACACTCGGGGCAGCGCATGTCGTCGCGGTCGAACCCAATCCGTTCCGCCAGGGGCAGGCCCGCTCGCTGGGCGCCCATGTGCTGCACCCGAAGGAGGACATCGCCACGATCTGTCAGGAGATCTCCGGGTCGCGCGGCGGGTTCGACGTCGCCTACGAGGTGTCTGGTGTGCGCGGGGTCCTGCCGCCACTGTTCGACGCGCTCCGCCGCGAGGGGACGCTCGTGACGATCGGACATCCGAGTGAGCCCGCGCCCATCGATATCGCGAAGTACATCAACAAGAAGGGCATCACGCTTCGTGGCATCTACGGCCGGAAGCTCTGGGACAGCTGGGACGCGCTGATGCTGCTGATCGAGTCCGGCCGGGTCGATCTGGACTGGCTCGTGACGCACCGTCTGCCTCATGCGCTCCGCCGACGAAGCTGTACATCTGCTCACCGGCGACGCAGGCAAGGTGCTGCTCATCCCCGACCTCGACTGACCCGGTCGACGTCGCGAGCCGCCTGCCCGGCTACGCGCCGGCGGGAGTCACGTCGTCGATGAAGGCCAGCTCCTCCGGCGTGAGATGCACCCCCGTCGCACCGAGGTTCTGAGACACCCGATCCGCGTCGGACGATCCGGGGATGGGGACGATGTAGGGGCGCCGCGCAAGCAACCACGCGAGGGCGATCTGCGACAGGCTGGCGTCGTGTCGCTTGCCCATCTCAGTGAGGCGTCCCACGATCTCGACGTTCTTCTCGTAGTTGCCCGGCGCCCATAGCGGTGACCGCCGGCGGAAGTCGTCGGGCGGGAACTGGTCGACGGGAGTCACTCCACCGGTCAGGAACCCTCGCGCCAGAGGTGCATAGGCGACGAGCCCGATGCCGAGCTCTTCCAGGACGGGGAAGAACTCTTCCGACTTCCGGGCGAACACGGAGTACTCGGTCTGGAGAGCCGTGATGGGGTGTACCGCGTGTGCGCGGCGCACCAGGTCGGGACGGGTGTTCGAAAGCCCCAGGTAGCTCACCTTCCCGGCATCCACGAACTCCTTCATGACTCCGACGACGTCTTCGACCGGCACCTTCGGGTCGTGTCGGTGCTGGTAGAGGAGGTCGATGTGGTCCAGCCCGAGGAATCGAAGGCTCTCGTCCACTACCTTGCGAATGAGTTCGGGAGACGAGTCCGGAACGAATCCGGGCTCGTACCCGAACTTGGTCGCTATCGTCACCTCGTCACGGAACGGGGCGATGGCGGCGCCGAGTAGCTGCTCTCCTCTGCCCCACCCATAGAGCCGCGCGGTGTCGAAGTGCGTGACTCCGTCATCGTGGGCGCGACGGATCGCCGCGATCGAGCGCGCATCGCTCTCGACGGATTCGAAGGCGATGCGCATCGCACCGTACCCGAGCGCTGATGTCTGCAAGCCCTGACGGCCGAGTGTGCGGTTCTCCATGACGTGTTCCCTTTCGGAGAGGAGGGGTGGGGCGAGGGTGCGGCTCGCAGCCGCGGAGTGCTACTGGGCCGGACCGTTCGCCATGATCTCGGCGATCAGTGCTCGCTCGTCAGCCGACAGCTCGACCGCCGCCGCCGCGTTGTTCTCCGAGACCCGCTCCGGGCTCCGCGACCCCGGGATCGGGACGATGTAGGGCTTCTGGGCCAGCAACCAGGCGAGTGCGAGCTGGGACAGGCTGATTCCCTTTGCCGCCGCTACCTCGCCGAGGCGCTCGGAGAGCTCGAGGTTGACGGGATAGTTGCGCGGGTCCCACCACGCGTTCATCTGCCGCCAGTCGTCGGCTGCGTATCCCTCACGCGGCTTGACTGCGCCGCTCAGGAATCCACGCGCGATGGGCGAATACGCAACGAGGCCCACCCCCAGCTCTTCGAGCACGGGGAAGTAGTCCTCGACACCTCGAGCGAACAGCGAGTACTCCATCTGCAGGGCGCTGATCGGATGAACGGCGTTGGCGCGCCGCACGTTCTCCGGGGATGTGTTCGACAGGCCGAGATAGCTGACTTTGCCCGCGTCGACGAACTCCTTCATGACGCCGACGACATCCTCGACGGGAACGTCGGGATCGTGGCCGTGCTGGTAGAGCAGATCGATCGAGTCGACACCGAGGCGGCGGAGGCTGGCGTTCACCACTTCGCGCACGTGCTCAGGTCGCGAGTTCGGCTGGAACGTCCGCTCGAAGCCGAACTTCGTCGCAATCGTCACCTCGTCGCGGATCGGGCGCAGAGCGTTACCGAGGAGCTCTTCACCCTCACCCCAGCCGTACATCTCGGCTGTGTCGAAGTGGGTGACTCCGTCATCGTGTGCTCGCCGGATGGCCGCGATCGACTCGGTGTCGTTGCTGGGGCCGTAGCCGAAGACCGTGCCCATCGCGCCGTATCCGAGGGGAGATGATTCGAGCCCCTGCGTGCCGAGTTTCCGAGTGGTGGCCATTGATGTGATCGTCATGACTTCAGCATAAGACATAAATGTCAGGGACTGACAATTACGTCGGGGTATGCTTTCGCTGTGGGAGAACTGGCGAAGGACGGCGGAGGCCTGCGCGCCGCAACGCGCGATGCAGTTCGACGTCAGTTGTCCGACGTCGCGCTCGACCTCTTCCTCGAGCATGGATACGACGCAATAACGATCGAGCAGATCGCCGACGAGGCGGGGATCTCGGCGCGGAGCGTCCATCGCTATTTCCCCGCGAAGGAAGACTTGGTCATCGACTCACCCGAGGCGTATGGACGCATCGTCGCGAGTGCTCTCTCAGTGCGCCCCCGCGACGAAGGAGTCATGACCTCGCTGTACTCCGCATACGCCGCGCTCATGGGCACGCGCGCTCAGGATCGCCGCGACAAGGTCGGAATGTATCTCCTCTCCCGCTCTGCATCGTTGCGCGCCCGCAATATAGAGAAGCACGAGCGTTGGGCCGAGCTGCTGACACCGATCGTGTCCTCGCGACTGAACGGCAAGGATGCGGATGTGCGCGCCCGCGCCCTCGTTCAGAGCAGCCTTTCGGCCTTCACCCTGGCCCTCACTACCTGGGGGAACCCGGAGGAGGAGCGTTCGGTGCAAGACCTGCTCAAAGTGACCTTCAGCGACCTGCTGCTGATCGATCGATCGCGGTGATCCGCCGCCCGGGGCGATTCAGCGGTTCGATCGAGATCCGTGCCACGATGTCGGCCGTCTGCTTCGCGCCTACCCCCTTTAGCTCGAGCTACGCACGTTGCCGGTAGACCTGTTGATCGCGGCGAAGTCGAGTGTCTGCTCGACGGGTGAGGCCACCGCGGCGCCCTGAGCTGTCGAAACATCAGTCCGAACTGCCTCTGGAAAGTCCGGACTACCTCTGGAAGTGACAAGTGGAGGGGCCGACGGGAATCGAACCCGCGCTGTCTGCTTGGGAAGCAGAAGTTCTGCCATTGAACTACAGCCCCATGCGCCGAGGCGCCGTCCCATCATAACCATCGTTGATGGTGCGACCCCGCCTCGTCGTCCCCTCAGAACCCATGCTTCTCAGGATGGTCTGGCGCTCCGGGCGGAGCCACAATGGTCGCATTCCCCCCGGAAGCAACTCCAGACAGCGACCTGCCCGCCCCCTGCCCCCACGCTTCGGCGTTGCGACGGCGGGCAGGTCGTGGGGGCGGCGGCCTCAGTCGCCGCGCACCAGCCCGTCTTCCAGCGCCCTCCGGTACAGCGCGGTCTTGCTCGCGACGTCGCGTCCGAGCAGCGTGTACTTCGCTCGGATGTTGCGGATGTGATCGACCACCGTGTTGCGCGAGATGAAGAGAGCGGATGCCACGGCATCCGCTGTCGCCCCTGCCGCGTAGAGCGCGAGCACCTCTTCTTCGCGCGGCGTGAGGTCGGGACGCAGGGGGCGACGGGTGGGGGCGATGCCTTCGCCGCGGGCGGCGCGGCGGGTGAGCGAGGCGCGCGCGCCGGCGCGGATCGCCGCGACCAGGGCGTCGGGACCGTCGGACGTGCGGACGGCACCCACGATGCCCGGGGGCATGTGCACGCGGTGCGGAGCCCCCTCGTCGTCGCCGCTCACGTACGCGACGATGGCGATGCCCTGCGCGACCAGGGTGCGGATGTCGTCGACGGGGGTACGGGGAGTGGATGCCGGGTCGAGCAGCACGACATCGAGATCGAGGGTCTGTGCGAGCAGGCTCGTCACCGTGGGTGCCGCGGCGGTGAGATGCATGTCGGGTCGGATGTTGATGATGGCGGAGGCTCCCACGACCATCGCCGGCTGATCTTCCACCAGGCCGACACGTGTGATCGGGCCCGCCCACCCCGATTGCGTGGCCTCCGCCGCACTCGACCGATCCATGACACTCCTCGGCTTCACGCCTGCTCGTCGGTGGGCGCCGGCCCCCCAGCCGACGCCCACCGAGGTTGAGAATAGGCATCACGCGTGCGTGCGCAGCGGTCTATGCACAGCCGCACCCCCAACACTGAGGGTGCATCCGGTGACAACCCCTACTTATAGGGGCCGTACGGCGGATGCCACCCTCATCGGAGACTGGTCCGTCACGGCCCGAGCGGAGGTGCGGCCGCCCGCTACGCTGGTGCCGTGCTGCTCAGTGATCGCGACATCCGCCAGGAGATCGACAACGGCCGCGTCGGCCTCGACCCGTGGGATCCCGCGATGGTCCAGCCGTCGAGCGTCGACGTGCGCCTCGACCGCTACTTCCGGCTCTTCGACAATCACAAATACCCGTTCATCGACCCGGCCGAAGACCAGCCCGACCTCACGCACCTCATCGAGGTGGCACCCGACGAGCCGTTCATCCTCCACCCGGGGGAGTTCGTGCTGGGATCGACCTTCGAGCTCATCACCCTCCCCGACGACGTTGCCGCCCGCCTCGAAGGCAAGTCCTCCCTCGGCCGACTCGGACTGCTCACTCACTCCACCGCGGGCTTCATCGACCCCGGCTTCTCGGGGCACGTCACGCTCGAGCTGTCCAACGTGGCCACGCTTCCCATCAAGCTGTGGCCGGGCATGAAGATCGGGCAGCTCTGCTTCTTCCGCCTCTCCTCGGCCACCGAGACCCCCTACGGCTCCGGCCCGTATGGCAACCGGTATCAGGGCCAGCGCGGGCCGACGGCATCCCGCTCGTTCCAGAACTTCCATCGCACCGACGTCGGAACCACCGACGCCGGCGCTCCGGGGCACTGACCCGCGCCGCGATCCGGACAGACGAAACGGCCGCTCCCCGAGAGGGAAGCGGCCGTCGTCGTGTGCGCGATCAGGCGCTCTGGGCCTCGCGACCGCGCTGGAACCCGGCGTCGAAGCCGCGCTCGTAAGCACGCTCGCCGTGACCGTGACCGTGACCGTGACCGTGACCGTGACCGCCGTGACCGCGACCGCCGTGGCCGCCCTCGCGGTGGTCGTGACCGCGACGACGGTCGTCGCATCCGCCGGCGTGCGGACCCGGCTCGCCGAACCGCGGACCGAAGCCGCGCTCGCCGAACCGCGGGCCGAAGCCGCGACCGGGGCCGAAGCCGCGACCACCGAAGCCGGGACCGAAGCCGCGACCGCCGAAGCCGTGGCCGTGGCCGCGGTGCGGGTGCGACGCGTGCTCGTCCCAGCCGAGCGCGCGGGCCATCGCCTCGAGCGACGCGACGGTCGTGGCGTAGTCCTCGTCGGACACGGCGCCGGCGACCTTCGCGCGGATGCCGTCCACCGTCTCCGCCAGACGGGCTTTCGCCGCCATGCCGTCGTCGGTGAGGGTCCAGACGCCGTCGTCTTCGGCGACCCAGCCGCGCTCGCTCAGCGAGCGGAGCTTCTTTCCGCCGCGCTGGATGCGATCGGCGAGGTGGGGAGCGTCGACGGTGCCATCGAGGACGTTGAGGATCATCCACTCGCGGCGCGTGACGCCTTCGGTCTCGAAGGCCGTCGCGAACTCGCGGGAGATGAGGCGATCGGCGGCGCGCAGCCAGTAGCCGATCGGGCGGGGTTCGTGATGTGCAGTGTTCTCCATGAGAAGTCCTTTCGTGGGGCCGCGGGTCAGATCCGCCGGCCGAGATACATGTCAGATGGCATGTGCATGTAGCATGACATGAACTGACAAAGCATGTCAAGTCGCATGTAAGTTGGAGGCATGACGGATGCCGAAGACCTCGACGCGATCGCCGCCGCCCTCGCGCAGCTGCGGGGTCGTCCCCGCGCCCCCTTCGGCTCCGGCGAGCGCGGCGGCGAGGGCCGCGACGGGCACCCGCGCCACGCCGGCCGCGGCGGTCACGACGGCCGCGACAGCCACGGCGACCACGGGGGCCACGGTGCGCCGCCATGGGCGCGTGGTCATGCCCAGGGCCCGTTCGGTCCGGGTACGTTCGGCGCAGGCCCGTTCGGCGCAGGACCGTTCGGACCGCACGCGCGGTTCGGCGGCGGCCCCGCACGGATGCGGCTGCTCGACGCGCTCGCGACGGCATCCCATCCGCTGTCGGTCAGCGAGGTCGGTGAGGCGATCGGCGTCGATCAGCCACGCGCGTCACGACTCATCCAGCAGGCCGTCGATCTCGGCCTCGTGCAGCGCGAAGCCGATCCGGCCGACGCGAGGCGCACGCGGGTCGCCCTCACCGATCAGGGCTCGCGCATCGTCCGCGGGTTCCGCGGGGAGCGCCGCGAACGGCTGCAGGCGGCGCTCGCCTCGTTCAGTCCCGAGGAGCGCGCAGAGCTCGCCCGGCTCCTCACGAAGCTGGCCGGTGCCTGGCCGGCATCCTGAATCGCTGCGCGAACCTCAGCTGTCTACGCGGTGCGCCGGCAGGCGGACGAACAGCAGCATGACGAGCCCGATGAGCAGCACGAGCCCGATGCCCAGCACGCCGTAGACGATCCCGCCGAACCACGCCAGGAACAGCGACCACGCCAGCGGCGAGAGGAACGACGCCACCCGTCCGGTCGTCGCGTAGAGACCGAAGATCTCGCCCTGCATGCTGGGCGGGGTCAGACGGGTGAGCATGCTCCGGCTCGCCGCCTGGGCGGGGCCGACGAACGCGCACAGCAGGAGGCCGCAGATCCAGAACACGATCGTGCCGAACTCCTTCAGCGCGAAGACGACGAACGCCATCGCCACGAGGCCCGTCAGCGCGATGATGATGAGCTTGCGCGCGCCGATGGCATCGTCGATGCGGCCGGCGAGGATCGTCGAGATGCCCGCGACGAGGTTGGCGGCCAGCCCGAAGACGATCACCTCGAGGAACGAGAATCCGAACCCCTGCGCCGCGAGCACCGCGCCGAATGCGAACACGCCCGCGAGGCCGTCGCGGTAGACGGCCGCCGCGACGAGGAACCAGAACGTCGGACGGTTCGTCGTGAACAGCCGCTTGAGGTTCTTGCCGAGCACGACGTAGGAGCGGAAGAAGCCGACCTTCTCCGACCCGCCGTACGCGGGCGACTCGGGTACGTTGCGGAAGAAGGGGATGGCGAACACGACGGTCCACACGGCGCACACCACGGCGACGAGCTTGTAGGCGAGCGGGTTGTCCTGCCCCAGGCCGAACAGCACCGGGATGCAGACGATGAGCGCGACGACGCCGCCGATGTAGCCGAGGCCCCACCCGAGGCCCGAGATGCGCCCGACGGTCTTCGGCGTCGACACCTCGGAGAGCATCGCGTAGTAGCTGACGTTGCCGATCTCGGCCACGACCGCGCCGAGGGCGACCGCGAAGGCGCCGAACCAGAAGTAGCGCGGGTCGGCCTCGACGAAGAACAGCGAGAACTGCACGAGGGCGATCGCGAGCGTCGCGCCGATGATCCACTTCTTCTTGCTTCCGCGGGCATCGGCCTGCTGGCCGAGCACCGGCGCGAGGAGCAGGATCAGGATGCCGGCGGCGAAGTTCGCCCAGCCCCACCACTCCGCGAGATCGGTGAGGCCCTGGCAGTAGGCGCTGCCCATGCTGGCTGTCTCGTTGCAGTTGAGGTAGCTGCCGTCGGCCAGCATCCCCGACTCCCGCACGGCCGGGTCGAGGAATTGGCGGGACGTCAGGTACAGCGCGACCCAGACGAAGGTGAGGATGACGGTGTTGAACGGCTGCATCGCCCAGTCCCACATCGCCCACGAGATCACCTGCTTGCGCGGGATCTCGCGGTCGACCGCCGTGTTCTGGAACGAGGCGCCGATGGCGCCGAGCGCGCGGGCGTTGGCGGCGGTCGGCGGTGTCGCGGCGTTCGCCCCGCCGGCATCGGTGTGCGCGGCGTCGGGGGAGGGCTGGTCGGGAGGCGACATGTGGGTCACGCTAGGACTCTTCCGTGAACGGACGGTGCCGCACCCGCCGAGCGGATGCCGCGCCCCCGCGCCGGTGCGGGGGTGTGCTCAGGCTACCGGCGACGCGCTCCGCCGCTGCGACCATTCGCGATCGAGGATCGCGTAGCGGCCCGTGTCGGTCCATTCGCCCTTCAGGAACATGTCCTCCACGAAGTGCCCCTCGTGCCGCATGCCGAGTCGGAGGCACAGCGCGACGGATGCCGTGTTGCGCGGATCGAGCTCGGCGTACACGCGGTGCAACTCCAGCTGATCGAAGCAGAAGTCGAGCAGGAGGCTCGCGGCCTCGGCGGCGTAGCCGTGGCCCTGCGCGGACGGCAGCAGGATCCAGCCGATCTCGGCGGCGCGGTCGTCGACGCTCTTGAGCTCGAGGTACAGAGTGCCGGCGAAAGCACCGTGCTCGTCGCGGATCACGGGCTGCAGGTAGTCGCCCGGCTTCTCCAGCAGGATCGCGCCCGCGTCGCGGGCGAGGACCTCCTCGACCTTCTCTCTCGACCGCGGTTCGTAGAGCAGGTACCGGCAGACTTCCGGATCGGACTGCATCGCGAAGAGCGGCTCGAGGTCGTCGGGGCGCAGCGGGTCGAGAGTGACCCGGCGCCCGACGAGACGGGAGAAGGTCCAGGGCAGCGGCATGAGGTCCATCCTGCCCGCGAGGTCGCTCCCTGAAAACTTGATATGAGTCGTGTCAAGTTGGTTTGACAGTGGCGGAGGGCGGGACTATCGTGGACGCCAGAACGAAGTTGAGCCCGCAGCGCTCAATGTTTGCAGACTTACCCAGATCCATTCCGCGAAGGAGAAACACACATGGCACGTGCAGTGGGAATCGACCTCGGAACGACGAACTCCGTCGTCGCCGTCCTCGAAGGCGGCGAGCCGAAGGTCATCGCCAACGCCGAAGGCTTCCGCACGACCCCCTCGGTCGTCGCGTTCACGAAGGACGGCGAGGTGCTCGTCGGCGAGACCGCCAAGCGCCAGGCCGTCACCAACGTCGACCGCACCCTCACCTCCGTCAAGCGCCACATGGGCACCGACTGGAAGACCCAGGCGATCGACGGCAAGAACTACACGCCGCAGGAGATCTCGGCCCGCATCCTGCAGAAGCTCAAGCGCGACGCCGAGCAGTACCTCGGCGACACGGTGACCGACGCGGTCATCACGGTCCCCGCGTACTTCAACGACGCCGAGCGTCAGGCCACGAAGGATGCCGGTGAGATCGCGGGCCTCAACGTGCTGCGCATCATCAACGAGCCGACCGCTGCGGCCCTCGCCTACGGCCTCGACAAGGGCAAGGAAGACGAGCTCATCCTCGTCTTCGATCTCGGTGGCGGCACGTTCGACGTGTCCCTGCTCGAGGTGGGCAAGGACGACGACTTCTCGACGATCCAGGTGCGCTCCACCGCCGGTGACAACCGCCTCGGTGGCGACGACTGGGACCAGCGCGTCGTCGACTACCTGATCAAGCAGTTCAAGGACACGACCGGCGTCGACGTCTCGGGTGACAAGATCGCCCTCCAGCGCCTCAAGGAGGCCGCGGAGCAGGCGAAGAAGGAACTGTCCTCGTCGAGCTCGACGAGCATCAACCTGCCCTACCTGTCGCTGACCGACTCGGGCCCCGTGTCGCTGTCGGAGACGCTCACCCGTGCAAAGTTCGAGGACCTCACCAAGGACCTCCTCGACCGCACCAAGAAGCCGTTCGAAGACGTCATCCGCGAGGCCGGCATCAAGGTGTCCGACATCGACCACGTCGTGCTCGTGGGTGGCTCCACCCGCATGCCCGCCGTGAGCGAGCTCGTGAAGAAGGAGACCGGCAAGGAGCCCAACAAGGGTGTCAACCCGGACGAGGTCGTCGCCGTCGGCGCGGCCCTCCAGGCCGGCGTCCTCAAGGGCGAGCGCAAGGACGTCCTTCTCATCGACGTCACCCCCCTGAGCCTCGGTATCGAGACCAAGGGCGGCATCATGACGAAGCTCATCGAGCGCAACACCGCGATCCCCACCAAGCGCAGCGAGACCTTCACGACTGCCGACGACAACCAGCCGTCGGTCGCGATCCAGGTCTTCCAGGGCGAGCGCGACTTCACCCGCGACAATAAGCCGCTGGGCACGTTCGAGCTCACCGGCATCGCGCCGGCGCCCCGCGGCATCCCGCAGATCGAGGTCACCTTCGACATCGACGCCAACGGCATCGTGCACGTGTCCGCGAAGGACAAGGGCACGGGCAAGGAGCAGTCGATGACGATCACCGGCGGCTCGTCGCTGCCGAAGGACGACATCGAGCGCATGGTGCGCGAGGCAGAGGAGCACGCCGCCGAGGACAAGAAGCGTCGCGAGGCCGCGGAGATCCGCAACCAGGCCGAGACGCTCTCGTACTCGATCGAGAAGCTCATCGCCGACAACGCCGACAAGCTGCCCGACGACGTGAAGACCGAGGTTCAGGCCGACGTCGACGCGCTCAAGACGGCGCTCGCCGGAGACAACGACGACGCCGTGAAGGATGCCTTCGACAAGCTCAACGCGTCGCAGGGCAAGCTCGGCGAGGCGATCTACGCGTCGTCGCAGGCCGAGCAGTCCGCCGACGCCGGAGCGCAGGGCGCGCCGGAGGGCGAGGGTGCGGCATCCTCTGAGGAGGACGTCGTCGACGCCGAGGTCGTGGACGAGGAAGACGAGAAGAAGTAAGCATGGCGAACAAGGACTTCGAAGAGCCGGACAACGGCGACGAGGTCCTCGGCGATGAGGGGTCGGAGGCCTCGGCTGCACAGCAGTCCGAGGCGGCCGGCCCCCACTCGCAGGGGACAGGGTCGCAGGAGACGAGCTCGCAGGACGACACGGATGCCGACGAGCTGACGATCGAAGACATCCTCGGCGCCGCCCAGAGCGACGAGGCGGCGGTGGCCGACGCCCCCGCCGAGGAGCACGACCTGCTCCTCGACCTCAAGCGCCTGCAGGCGGAGTATGCCAACTACCGCCGCCGCACCGAGGAGCAGCGAGAGGTCGAGATAGCGCGGGCCAAGGGCGCCGTCGCGAAGGGCCTGCTGCCCGTGCTCGACGACCTCGACCGCGCCGAGAAGCACGGCGATCTGACCGAGGGCTCCGCGCTCACGGCGATCGCCGAGAAGCTCCGCGGTGTCGTGGCGCGTCTGGGTGTGGAGACCTACGGCGCGGCGGGCGATGCTTTCGACCCGCAGCAGCACGAGGCGATCTTCCAGGCGCCGACGCCGGGCACCGAGTCGCCGGTCATCCTCGAGGTCGTCGAGGTGGGCTACCGCCTGGGCGCCATCGAGCTGCGGCCGGCCAAGGTCGTCGTCGCGGTTCCGGCCGAGTAAGTCGAGGGGAGGGACATGGCCAGTCAGGACTGGTTCGACCGGGACTTCTACAAGGTCCTCGGTGTCGCCAAAGACGTATCGGATGCCGATCTGAAGAAGACGTACCGGAAGCTGGCGCGCCAGTACCACCCCGACTCCACGCAGGGAGATGCGGCCGCCGAGGCGAAGTTCAAGGAGATCAGCGAGGCCTACGCCGTGCTGAGCGACAAGGACCAGCGTCAGGAGTACGACCAGATCCGCGCGATGGGATCGGGCAGTGCCCGCTTCCAGGCGCCGGGTTCGGCCGGCGGCGGGTTCGAAGACGTCTTCAGCCGCTTCGGCGGCGGCGGCGCCACGCGCGGGCAGCAGGCCGACTTCGACGACCTGTTCGCGATGTTCGGCGAGCAGGCGGGCGGTCGGTTCGGCAGTGGGCGCTTCGGGCAGCCCACCGGCGGATTCCGCGGTTTCGGCGGTCCGCAGCGCGGAGCCGACGTGACCGCACGCACGACCCTCGACTTCCAGACCGCCGTCCGCGGCGAGACGATCACGCTGCAGGGCGAAGACGGCAAGCCGTTCAAGGTGAAGATCCCCGCCGGCGTGTCCGACGGCCAGAAGGTGCGCCTGCGCGGCCGGGGACGTCCGTCGCCCGACGGCGGAGAGCCCGGCGACATCGTCGTGGCGGTCACCGTCCGGCCCCACCCGGTCTTCACCCGCGATGGCCTCAACCTGCGCGTCACGGTTCCCGTCACGTTCACGGAGGCGGCCCTCGGTGCGACGATCGAGGTGCCGACGCTGGGGTCCGACCCCGTGAAGCTGCGGGTCGCCCCCGGGACGCCGTCGGGGCGCGTGCTGCGCGTCAAGGGACGCGGCGTGGCATCCGCCAAGGGCACCGGCGACCTGCTCGCCGAGGTCCAGGTGGCCGTGCCCGCTCACCTCGACGACCGCGCGCGCGAAGCCCTCGAGCGGTTCCATGAACTGGAGCCGAAGGAGAATCCTCGCGCCGACCTGATGAGCAAGGCGCGCGAATGACCGAGCCCGAGGTCGACGAGGAGACCCCGATCTTCGCGATCGCGGTCGCGGCGGAGCTCGCGGGCATGCACCCGCAGACGCTCCGGCAGTACGACCGGCTCGGCCTCGTCGTCCCCGGTCGCACACAGGGCGGATCGCGGCGCTACTCGCTGCGTCACGTCAAGCAGCTGCGCGAGGTGGCGGCGCTGTCGGCGGAGGGAATCAGCCTGCCCGCCATCTCGAGGATCATCGAACTGGAGAACACCGTCCGCTCGCTCCGCCGACAGGTGGGCGAGTTGGAGCAGCGGGTGCGCGACGAAGTCGACCAGCGCCGCGGCGCGCGCGTCTTCGCCGCAGGTGCCACCGGGTCGGTCGTGACCCTGCGCCACGGCACGCGCGTGCGTCGCGCGACGGAGGTCGTCGTGTGGCGACCGCCCGAGGCCGAGCTCGACTGACCGGCGCCACCGAGTCGGCGAGCGCGCCGAGCGGCCCGCGCAGGATCCGCTACGGCTGCGCGGCCAGGAACGCGTCGTAATCCGCCCGGGAGACGGCCGCGTAGGCAAACGCCCACTCCAGGAGCGCGGCTCCGGCCCGCCGTCCACCGCCGATGTAACCGGCGACGAGTGTCGCGTTCGGCGACTGGCTGTGCGCGCGGGCGAGCGTGGTCGCGCACGCCTGCGCGTAGAGCGCGAACGGGCGGTCATCGAGCGTCTCGATGTCGATCCCGCCCTTCATGTCGCGGAACTGGCGGACGTAGTAGTCACCCGTCGTCCCCCGCAGGTACCCGAGGAACGGGTCGGACACGCCCTGCAGGATGCGCTGCATCCCCACGACCCGCGCTCCCTCGCCGTGGGTCCGACGCAGGGCGGTCAGGTCGGGGGGCTGGATGCAGCCGCCGTACTCGACGAGCACGCTCCTCCCCGCCTCCTTCGTCTGCAGCAGGAGCGCGTGGCCGTCGCCGTCCTGCAGGAGCGTGACGTAGCAGCGCGTGCCCACGCTCCCGACGCCCACCGCCCGGCGCACGGTGTCCGACACCCGGTAGTGCTGGAGCAGCAGGCGGATGTCGTCCCGCGCGGTCTCCAGGTAGCCGGCGATCGCCCCTTCGACGAGCGCCGCCGTCGCCGCGTCGAGGTGGGTCATGGCCGGTGGCACCTCGATGAACCGCAGCCGTCCGTCGGCATCCGGCTCGGTGAGCTTGCGGGCCGCGCGCTCGCCCGTGCGCCGCTCCGCGTGACGCACCGCATCGCGCACGACACGCCGCCCGGCCTTGTCGCGAAGGGCCCGCGCGCCGGAGACGTCGAAGTGCTCGTAGTAGCGCGAGAGCGCGCTGCGGCGCGTGTAGGCATCGATCGCGTGGGCGTAGGCGCGGACGGTGGCGATGACGGCATCCGTCACGACCTTCTCGTCCCTACTGGTCGCCTGCCCGGCGATGACGATGCTCGTGACCAGCCGCTTGAGGTCCCACTCCCAGGGCGCCCAGGCGGACTCGTCGAAGTCGTTGAGGTCGAACACGAGCGTGCGCTGCGGCGAGGCGTAGAGGCCGAAGTTCGCGACATGAGCGTCTCCGCACGAGGCGACGGGGATGCCGCTGCCGCTGTCGCGGGCGAGGTCGGCGGCCATGAGGGCGGCCGTGCCCCGGTAGAACGCGAACGGGCTCGCCGCCATGCGCTCCCGGCGCAGCGCCAGCAGCTCCGGCACGCGCGTCGCGTTCTGAGCGGTGAGGATGCCAAGGGGATCCCGGTCCGTCGTCGTCAGATCGGCGAGACGGTCCAGCGGAGCGGTCCGCCGCGCGGCGCGGCCGGCCGCGAGCCGAGCCGCGCGAGACGGCAGAAGATCCCAGGAGTCCACGGTCATGCGCTCATCCTGGCATCCGCGAGTCGTTCGGATCGCGAGGGGCGTCGTCGTCATCTCGCTCGTGGGCGCGCAACGTGGCGGTATGGCGGATCTGGTCGTTCAGGGCGGAGATCACCGTCGCGCTCGTGACGCCGAGCACGACCAGCCCGCCCATCATGAGGCCGACGGCGATCGTCCGTCCGGCGAACGTGACGGGAGCGAAGTCGCCGTATCCGACCGTGGAGATCGTGGTGAACCCCCACCAGATCGCATCACCCAGGTCGAGGATGGTCGCGTGCGGGTCGTGACGCTCCGCGAGCCAGACCAGCGTCGACCCCGTGAAGACGAACAGGAACGTGAACATCGACACCATGAGGAGCAGGCGCGCACGCTGGCGCGCTGCCGTCGCACGGAACCACGGGACGCGCCAGATGTACGCGATGATCACGAACGGCCGCAGGTAGGCGATGAGCAGCGAGACCGCCTCGAACCATCTGGTACGCAGGAAGGTGCGGGGTGCGCCGCTGAGGACGAGCCGGAGGGCGAAGTCGGCGATGAAGACCGCCCATGTCACCGAGACGAAGGCCGTCAGCGCTCCCCGGTAACCCCGGTCGAGCTCCGGATCGGCCAGGAGCCACACCCACGCCGCGAAGAACGCGAGCGACAGGAGGAACATCGGCCACGCGGTGCGATCCTCCCACG
This sequence comes from Candidatus Microbacterium phytovorans, assembly GCA_029202445.1. Classification (NCBI taxonomy): domain Bacteria; kingdom Bacillati; phylum Actinomycetota; class Actinomycetes; order Micrococcales; family Microbacteriaceae; genus Microbacterium; species Candidatus Microbacterium phytovorans. The sequence goes on along the minus strand of CP119321.1, from coordinate 2,278,701 downwards.
TGAGCGCACGCGACGAGATCCGGCCATGCGAGGGCATGCGGGTCGTCATGCGCTCATCCTGGCACCGGCCGGCCCCGGTCGATAGCGTGAGCGACATGACGGGCGACCGCCCCACCCATGGTCTGGCCTGGCACGGATCGGCATTCGTGCGGGGTCTCGTGTACGCGTTGCCGGCGACCGTCGCGGGCGTGTTGGACCCCCTCCTCGGCCTGGCGCTCGCGGTCGGCGTGCTTCCGGTCGCCGCTTTCCCCTTGCCCCGGCGCAAGCGCGCACGTATCGTCCTCGCCCTTCTCGGTGTCGTCAGCGCCGCGTGCTTCCTCCTCGGTTCGCTGCTCGCTCCACACCCGGTCATCGCTGTCATCGCCCTCTTCGTGGGCGGCATCGCGTTCGGGTGGTGGGCGAGAGATGCCGTGGCCGGCCGCGCGGCGATGACCCTCTGTCTGCCCCTCATCGGTATCGGCTTGAGCTTCGACGACTTCGACACCGCGGTCGCCGCTGCGGTGCTCATGATCGTCGGATCGCTCTACGCCTGGGTGGTCTCGCTCCCGTGGGTGGAGCGGGCACCCGCGCCACCCGGTCCAGCGGGCTCCGCGGCGGCCGCTCACCAACCACCCGCCGGGTACCCCCTTCTCCTCGGGCTCACCGGTGCGATGGCTGCCGCGATCGGGTTCGGGTTGGAGCTCGAGCACGTCGGATGGGTGACCGCTGCGGCGCTGTTCGTCCTGCGGCCCGATGCGGAGCTCATGATCCTGCGCGTGATCGGACGCGTCGCGAGCGTGGCGGCGGGTGCGCTCGCGGCGGCGCTCCTCGCGTGGTGCGACGCGGGTCCTGTCGTGGGGGTGGCGGTTGCCGCGCTCGCTCTCGGGGCACTCGCGGCGACCGTCGGAAGCCGTTGGTACGTCGCTCCTGCCTTCACGACGTACATCGTGCTGAGCCTGATCCTCGTAGCGCCGGGGGAGAGTCCCGGCGGGCGCTTCATCGAGCGTGTGGGGGAGACGGGCGTCGGCATCGGGGTCGCGGTCGTCATCGGCATCCTGCTCCCCGTTGCGCTGCGGTGGGCGCGAGCGCGGCGCCCGGGAGACCGCCGGGCGAGCTGACGGTCAGCTCGGGTCGAGGCGCAGGATGCCGGGGGTCTCGCCGACCGTCAGATCGTCGATGATGCGCAGCGAACGGGCGAGGTCGTCGACGGCGCCGAGAACCGTGCCGAAGCGCTCCCGGTCGGAGCAGACCGCGGTGACCGTGACGAACTGCGCGCCGGTGTCCCACGTGTACGTGGCGAACGGGGGAGCGGTCGACCCGTCGGGCCGCGACGGCGGGAGGGGCAGCACGAGCTTCTCGCCCGCCCCGAGGTAGGTGCCTCGGAACGTCTCGGTGTCGTCGTACTCGATCGGCATCATGGCCCGCGCCGCGCGCAGCTGGGGTGTCGCCTGCTGCACCTGGGCCATGACGACGAGGAGTTCGGGGTCGTCCTTCCAGACCCACACGAGCACCCTGCCCGCGGCCTTCCGCATGAGCGCGGGGGCGGCCTGACTCATCGCCCAGGCGGCCATTCCGCTGCCGGGGCGCGCCGCCCCGCCCATCGTCGCGTTCGCCTGCGTGAGCAGCATGCGGATCGCGCGTTTGCGGGCGCGACGGCCGCGCAGACCGAACGAGCCCGTGACCGGCACCCAGCGGGAGCGGTCGGCTTCGGCAGACAGTCGTACCATTCCACCAGCGTAGGTTGCTAGCATCCCGCTATGCGCCTCCTCTCCCCCCGGGGGGCCGTCGCCGTGCTGGCTACCGTCGCCCTGCTCGCCGCGACGCCCGTCGCCACCGCCACCGCCGCCGCACGCCCTGACCGCGTCGGCCTCGTCAACGTCGTGGGCGCATCGCTCACCGCCTCGGGGGCCACTCTCACGGTCGACTGGACCGACGTGCCGGGAGCCGACCGCTACGAGGTGTTCGCCTCACCCTCGTTCGACAAGCTCCCCACGAAGACGACACCGTCGGCCACCGTCACCGCATCGAAGGCGACGGTGGGGCGACTCGATCCCGGCCGCGACTACTACATCCAGGTCCGCGCGGTGAACAGTGCCGGTCCGGGGCTACGTTCGCTGCGCATCGGACACGGGACCATCGCCGACGAGGTGGCCCTGCGCGCAGACACACCCGTGTACCGCCTGCTCACCTGGAACGTCTGCTCGAACGCGTGTGGGTCGTTCTCCACGCGCGCGAAAGTGATCACCTCCCGCATCCGCGAGCTCGCGCCCGACATCGTGGCGCTCCAAGAGGCATCGAAGTACACGACCGCGCCGACCGGATATCGCCACGTGGTCGACGGCCAGAACGACATCCTCGTCCGTCGGGGGGAGTTCGGGGCCGTGCCCGCGACAGCCTCCAAGCCCACGAGCGGCAGCGTCCGGTTCTCGAGCACGTACGCGACGTCGGGCAAGGGCGTCGCATGGGCGGCGCTCCATCACCGGTCCGGCGCCTACATCCTCGTCCTCGACGTGCACCTGGTCACCGGCACATCGCGTTCCGCGGTCGCCCAGCGCGAGTACGAGGCGGGCCGAGTCGCCTCGCTCGTCACGTCGCTGCGGAAGAAGCTCGCGGCGTCGCATCGCTCGGTCGCCGACTGGACGCGGGTGCCGGCGATCTTCCTCGGCGACTTCAACACCCACAAGTCGCGCACGGACGACGACACGATGGCGGTGCTCGAGGGGCGCGGCTATCGGGATGCGTTCGATCAGGCGCGCGCCCTCACGCGGCAGCACCACAACACCGCGAACCCGGAGTGGAGCACCCGTCCCGTCATCGGACAGCTGTGGGGTGCTCACGTCGACAAGGTCGTCGTCCGTCCGTCGCGCGCCGTCGTGCGCAGCTGGGCGAACGCGGGAGAGATGTCTTCGAGCAGGAGGTACGTCACCCCGCTCGGCTCCGATCATCATCCGCTCCTCGTGGAGGTGTCGCTGCGCTGAGCCTTCGAGTCTCGTGAGGGTGCTCCGGTAGACTCGGATCGGCGCGCACGCGACCGCGTTCCGCCGCCGCACAGATTGGCCCCGTACCCCGTGACCGAATCCGCGACGCCTGCCGAAGACCAGCACCGCGCCCGCAGCCCGCTCACCATCGTGATGGCCGCCGACACCTTCGCGCCCGATGTCAACGGCGCCGCGCGCTTCGCCGAGCGGTTGTCCGCCGGCCTCGCAGCGCGCGGCCACGACGTCCACGTCGTCACCCCGAGCGTCGGGCACCGCAACCACGGTGTCTTCACGGAGCACATCGAGGGGCAGGATCTCACCGTCCACCGCCTGCCCGGTGTGCGCTGGCCCCCGCACGACTGGCTGCGCTTCGTGTGGCCGTGGCGCAGCAAGTACTACGCCCGACGGGTGCTGAGCGCCGTGAAGCCCGACGTCGTCCACAGCCAGTCGCACATCGTCATCGGGCGCGGGCTCACGCGCATCGCGCGCCAGCGCGGCATCCCGGTCGTCGCGACCAACCACGTCATGGCCGAGAACATCATCGACTTCACGACGCTGCCGCCGCTGCTCGACAAGGTCGCGATCAAGCTCGCCTGGGACGACGCGGAGCGCACGTTCAAGATGTCGCGCGCCGTGACGACGCCCACCCGTCGTGCCGCCGAGTTCCTGGAGTCGACGATCGACATCTCCGGCGTCATCGCCATCAGCTGCGGCATCGACAAGCGGAACTACACCCCCGATCTCACCCCGCGTGCGCCGCGTCGGGTGCTCTTCGTGGGCCGCCTCACGACCGAGAAGCACGTCGAGCTGACGCTCGAGGCTGTCGCGCGGCTCGCGCCTGAGTTCCCCGACCTCAGCTTCGACGTCGTCGGCGGCGGCGACCAGCGCCGCAATCTCGAGCAGACGACGCAGCGCCTCGGGATCGCCGACCGCGTCGTGTTCCACGGCCGCGTCGAGGAGGAGCAGCTGCGCGCCGCGTACACGAAGGCCGATGTGTTCGCCATCGCGTCGATCGCCGAGCTCCAGTCCATCGCGACGATGGAGGCCATGGCATCCGGTCTCCCGATCGTCGCCGCGAACGCGGTGGCCCTGCCGCACCTCGTGCACGACGGGGAGAACGGCTACCTCTTCGAGCCGGGCAGCGTCGACGACCTCGCCGACAAGCTGCGCCGCGTGCTCACGGCATCGCCGGAGGAGTACAGCCGGATGCAGCAGGCCTCACTCGACGGGGTCGATATCCACGACATCGAGAAGACGCTCGACACGTTCGAGGCGCTGTACCGCGGCGAGCCCCTCCCCGACCGCCGATGAGGGTCGCGTGATCCGGCTCTTCTTCGACGCGCGCTACATCCGCACCGACTTCCACGACGGCATCAGCCGCTACTCGGCCGAGCTCGCCGCCGCCGTGGCCGCGCAGGCTCCCGAGTGCGGTGTCGAGGTGACGTACCTCATCCACGACGAGCGTCAGCGCGCTCTCCTGCCGCGGGATGCCGTCACCCTCACGATCGGGTCGCCCACCGCCGTCACCGAACCGCTGCGCGCGCGGGAGCTGAACCGTCACGCCCCCGACGTCGTGTTCTCGCCGATGCAGACGATCGGCACGTGGGGGCGGCGGTATCGGCAGATCCTCACGCTCCACGACACGATCTACTACCGGCACCGCACACCGCCGAAGGACCTTCCCTGGTTCGTGCGTCTCGGCTGGCGTCTGTTCCACCTGTCGTATGTGCCGCAGCGTCTCACGCTGAACGCGGCCGACGTGGTGGCCACCGTCAGCGACACCAGCGCCCGGCAGTTCGCGGCGGTGCGCCTCACGAAGCGGCCCGTCGTCGTCATTCCGAACGCGCCGCAGCGCCTCGCCGATCTGCTGCCCGCCGGGGTCGGTGTGCACCCCGGAGCGCAGAACCTCGTCTACATGGGCTCGTTCATGCCCTACAAGAACGTCGAGACCCTCGTGCGCGCGATGGCGGAGCTCCCGGGGCGCACGCTGCATCTCCTGTCGCGCATCACCCCTTCCCGCCGCGCCGACCTGGAGTCGCTCGTCGCGCCGGGGTCCGACGTCGTGTTCCACGGCGGCGTGACCGACGCGCAGTACGCGGCTCTGCTGGCCGACCGCGCGGTGCTCGTGAGCGCGAGCCTCGACGAGGGTTACGGACTCCCCGTGGCGGAGGCGCTGGAGCTGGGCGTGCCGGCGGTCGTCACCGACATGCCGATCTTCCGCGAGGTCGCCGGGTCGGGTGCGCTGTACGCGCCGGGGACGGATGCCGCGGCGTTCGCGCGCGCCGTGCGCTCCCTCGACGACCCCGACGAGTGGGGACGCCTCGTCGCGGCAGGAACCGCGCACATCGCCCGCTTCGAGTGGGGCCGGTCGGCCGGCATCCTTCTCGACACGGTCGTAGATCTGGCGCGCTGACCGCCGCCGCTTGCGGGCGCACTGTGTGTGTTCGCGTGCAGGATTTCGGAGATGTCACGATCTGCGGAGCCGAATGCCTACGGGCATCCGCGATCCTGCACATCTCCGAAATCCTGCACACCGGCCCGCGAGGGATGCCACGGGTGTGCCCGGGAAGGATGCCACGGCACCTCGCCGGCGCCGCGGACGTGCGCGACGAACGCGCGTCAGGGCAGACGCGTGGGGTCGGTGGGAACGCGGCGGTAGCCGTCGGCCGGGAGGCCGCGCAGTGTCGCAATGACACCCGCGAGGGCGAGGCCCGCAATCATCAGCAGAATCATCATGGCAGAAACGCTACGCGCGTCGGATAACAGCCACTAGTGGCAGGACTGCACATAAGTGTAGGATTTCTGCCATGAAGACCGTCGCCTGTGTCGTCCTCCCCGGCTTCGCCCCGTTCGAGTTCGGTCTCGCCTGCGAGGCGTTCGGTCTCGACCGCTCCGACGACGGCATCCCGAACTTCGACTTCCGCATCGTGACGCCCGACCCCGGCGCCGTTCCCAGCAATCTGGGCTTCACGATCAATGTCGACGCCGACCTGACGTTCGCCGACGAAGCCGACCTCGTCGTGCTCTCTCCCATCCCCCGTGAGCGCTGGGCGCACGTCGACGAGCGCACGCAGGAGGTCGTCCGGCGCGCCGTCGCCCGCGGCGCGTGGGTGCTCACGGTGTGCAGCGGGTCTTTCGTGGCCGCTGCCGCCGGCATCCTGAACGGACGTCGCGCGACGACGCACTGGCGCTACGCCGACACGATGTCGGCGATGTACCCCGAGATCGAGGTCGACCCGAACGTGCTCTACGTGCAGGACGGCCGCATCATCACGAGCGCGGGAACCGCCGCAGGGATCGACGCGTGCCTGCACCTGCTCCGTATCGAGCTCGGCGCCGAACTCGCCAACAAGATCGCCCGCCGCATGGTGGTGCCGCCGCAGCGCGACGGCGGCCAGGCCCAGTTCATCGACAAGCCGCTGCCGCAGACGGCATCCCTCTCCCTCGCGCCGGTGACCGACTGGATGCTGCAGAACCTCCGCTCCGAGCTCTCCGTCGACCAGCTCGCGGCCCGCGCGCACATGTCGCCGCGCACGTTCGCCCGGCGGTTCAAGGCCGACTTCGGCACCACGCCGGCGGCGTGGCTCGGCCGTCAGCGGCTGCTGCACGCCCAGCGGCTGCTCGAGCAGACCGAGTTGGGACTGGATGCCGTGGCCTACGAGTCGGGCTTCGGTTCGGCCGCCGTGCTGCGTCAGAACTTCGCCCGCGCGCTCGGCACCACCCCGACCGCGTACCGCGCACGGTTCACCTGCCGAACGGACATGTCGGCGCTCGCCTCCTGACGCGGTGAGTGGTAAACTTGAGCCAAACGGACTCAAGTTTGAGTCTCACGCCATCCAGGAGCACCGATGAACGCACAACCCGCACCCGGGCAGGAGGAGCAGCAGAGCGCCCTCGAACAGTTCGGGATCAACCTGACCGATCGCGCGCGGCAGGGCAAGCTCGACCCGGTCATCGGCCGTGACAGCGAGATCCGCCGCGTGAGCCAGGTGCTGACCCGTCGCACCAAGAACAACCCCGTCCTCATCGGCGAGCCCGGCGTCGGCAAGACCGCCGTGGTCGAAGGGCTCGCGCAGCGCATCGTCGCCGGCGACGTCGCCGAGTCGCTCAAGGACAAGGAACTCGTCACCCTCGACATCTCCGCCCTGGTCGCCGGCGCCATGTACCGCGGCCAGTTCGAGGAGCGCCTCAAGAGCGTCCTCAAGGAGATCACCGAGTCGGAGGGTCGCGTCATCACGTTCATCGACGAGCTCCACGTGCTCATGGGGGCGGGCGGCGGCGAGGGATCGGTCGCGGCATCCAACATGCTCAAGCCCATGCTCGCCCGTGGGGAGCTGCGCCTCATCGGCGCGACCACGCTCGACGAGTACCGCGAGTTCATCGAGAAGGATGCCGCGCTGGAGCGCCGCTTCCAGCAGGTGTACGTGGGCGAGCCGTCGGTCGAGGACACCATCGCGATCCTCCGCGGACTCAAGGGCCGGTACGAGGCGCACCACGGAGTGACGATCAGCGACGGCGCCCTCGTGGCCGCCGCGGCGCTGTCGAACCGCTACATCCCGTCGCGCCAGCTGCCCGACAAGGCCATCGACCTCATCGACGAGGCCATGAGCCGTCTGAAGATGGAGATCGACTCCAGCCCCGTCGAGATCGACCAGTTGCGGCGCCGCGTCGACCGGATGCGCCTGGAAGACCTCGCGCTCAAGAAGGAGAAGGACGACGCATCCAAGGAGCGTCGCGCCAAGCTCCGTGAGCAGATGGATGCCGCGGAGTCCGAGCTGCGTGTACTCGAGGCGCGGTGGGAGCGCGAGCGCGCCGCCCTCAATCGCGTCGGCGATCTGAAGAAGCAGCTCGACCAGGCCTACACCGACCGCGACCGCGCGCTGCGCGAAGCCGACTACGCGCGCGCGTCGAAGCTCGAGTACGAGACCATCAAGCGGCTCGAGCAGGAGGTCGCCGCCGCCGAGCGCGCCGAGGCCGACCCGACCGCCGGCGAAGAGCGGATGGTGAACGAGCAGGTCACCGACGAGGACATCGCCGCCGTGATCGCGGCGTGGACCGGCATCCCCGTCGGACGTCTCCTCCAGGGGGAGGGCGAGAAGCTCGTGCACCTCGAGTCCGAGCTCGGCAAGCGCCTCATCGGGCAGAAGGACGCGGTCAAGGCCGTGTCGGATGCCGTCCGCCGCTCGCGTGCGGGCATCAGCGACCCGAACCGGCCGACGGGGTCGTTCCTCTTCCTCGGTCCGACCGGGGTGGGCAAGACCGAACTCGCCAAGGCGCTCGCCGACTTCCTCTTCGACGACGAGCGCGCCATGGTGCGGATCGACATGAGCGAGTACGGCGAGAAGCACTCGGTGGCACGCCTCGTCGGCGCCCCTCCGGGCTATATCGGCTACGAGCAGGGCGGACAGCTCACCGAGGCGGTGCGTCGCCGTCCCTACTCGGTCGTGCTGCTCGACGAAGTGGAGAAGGCGCACCCGGAGGTGTTCGACATCCTCCTGCAGGTGCTCGACGACGGTCGCCTCACCGACGGTCAGGGCCGGACGGTCGACTTCACGAACACGATCCTCGTCCTGACGAGCAACCTCGGATCGCCGATCCTCATCGACCCGACGCTCACGCCGGAGTCGCGTCGGGAGCAGGTGATGGCGCTCGTGCGTCAGGCCTTCCGTCCCGAGTTCCTGAACCGACTCGACGACATCGTCATGTTCCAGGCGCTCAGCGAGGACGACCTCGCGCAGATCGTCGAGCTCTCCGTCGACGCCCTCCAGCGTCGCCTCGCCGATCGCCGGCTCACCCTCGCCGTCACCCCCGACGCGCGGGCGTGGCTCGCCGAGCGCGGGTACGACCCGATCTTCGGCGCGCGGCCGCTGCGCCGTCTCATCCAGTCGGAGATCCAGGACCGCCTCGCGATGGCGCTGCTGTCGGGCGGCATCCGCGACGGCGACCTCGTGCGGGTCGACGTGGCATCCGATGGGTCCTCCCTCGTGCTGACGGGCGAGTCCGCCGCCTGACGCTTCGGCATCCGCGCGCTGCCGTCCGGGCGAGCGGATGCCGTACGGTCGGAGGATGCAGTTCGCCTCCTCCGGCCGCATCGTCGTCGTCGCCCAGTGGGTGCTGGCGGTGCTGATGCCCGTGTTCCTGTTCATCGGACGCGGTTTCGTGGGGGCCGAACTCGGCTGGATGTCGGTCATCGGCATCGTGTACGGCTGGATCCTCATCGTCCTGCTGCTGATTCCGCCGATCCTGACGCTCTTCGACACGGAGGCGCGCAGCTCGGGCACGGTGCGCGAGGGGTATGCGATCTTCTCGGCGCTCGTGTGGTTCGGGCTCCTGGTCGCCGGCATCTCGATCCCCGACTCGGGTGACAGCGGACACCTGCAGACCGCACTCATGACGTGGACCGGTGCGTCGGAGCAGTTCTCGACCGCCGTCTTCACCGCCGGGTTCGGGCTCGCGGTGTTCGCGTGGCTCGTGACGATCGTGCAGGCGATCCGCGGCATCGTCTACTCCCGCCGCGCGGGATGACGGACGCATGACCGCGCCGTCGCGACTGCGCGCCCTGTGGGGAGCGTCGCACCCTGGACCGACGCTCGTCGTGACCGCGCTCGCCGTCGCGCTGGGGATCGCGGCGGGACTCGATCCCTGGCGGGTGGTCGTCCTGGCATTCGCCGTCATCGCCGGCCAGCTCTCCGTCGGCATCTCGAACGACGCGATCGACGCGGCCCGCGATCGCGCCGTCGGGAGGACGGACAAGCCGATCGCCCGCGGGGACGTCTCGGTGCGTGCCGCCTGGGTGGCGGCCGGGCTGCTCGTGCTCGTCTCCCTCGCCGCCTCGGCGGTGCTGGGGCTGCTCATGGCCGCCGTCCATGCGCTCGCGCTCGCCTCCGCCTGGGCCTACAACGCGGGGCTGAAGAACACGCCGGTCTCGATCGTGCCCTTCCTCGTGAGCTTCGGGCTTTTCCCCTCCCTCGCGACCCTCTCCGCCTCCTCGCCCGCCTTCGCGTCGCCCTGGGCGACGGTCGCGGGCGCCGCGCTCGGCGCCGCCGTGCACCTCACGAACGTGCTGCCCGATCTCGACGACGACGCGCAGACGGGCGTGCGCGGTCTCCCGCATCGGCTGGGAGTGCGGTGGGCGGTGACCCTGGCGGTGGTCGGCATCCTCATCGGTGCGCTCGCCGTGCTTCTCGGACCGGCGTTGCAGGGCACCACCGGGGTCGGGCCCGTGGCCGTCGCGTTCTTCTCCGCCGTGGCGATCGTCGCCGGCGCGACCCTCGTGCTGGCCCTCACGCGGCGCCCCACCCGCGCGCTCTTCCGGCTCACGATGCTGGCGGCGCTCCTCCTGGCGGTCCAACTGGTCGCGACGGCGGCCGGCTGAACCGCGCTCGGCTGAACCGCCGTCAGCCGATCCGCTCCCTGGCGCGCGCGGTCACGCCCCCCGGTCGAACCCCATCGCGTACGTGTGCGCGAAGAGGCGCCCGCCGACGCCTGTGAGCGCCGCGCCCAGCACCCCCGACCGCACCCCGTGGATGCCGGGGCCTCCCGGGCGGCCGAGAGACGTGTTGGCGCTCGCGATCGCGGCGGCGATGCGCGCCGACCGCACCCGGCGGCGCTCCCACCGGTGCAGTTCCGCCTCGGGCGCGTCGCCCGTCGCGATCCACCGGGCGAGCAACGGCGCGAGCCCGGCCGCGTCGAGCAGCCCGAGGTTCATCCCCTGGCCGCCGATGGGGCTCACCTCGTGCGCCGCGTCGCCGACCACGAACATGCCGCCGCGGCGCAACCGAGGAGCGACCGCCCGCTTCACCCGGAACGAGGTCGCACCGGACACGTGATCCGCGGCATCCGCTTCGCCCCTCGTGCGCATCGCCGCCCGCAGCCGTTCGTCGCGTTCGGCGTCGGCCGTGTCGGTGTCGTCGCCGCGACCGTCCCACGCGACGAAGCGGCGCCTGCCGCCGGGGAGCGGGAACGACTCCAACACGCCGCCGCGCGAGAGGTGGACGACCGCCACGTCGGCGTCGGGGCGCGCCGCGACGTCCGCGTCGGCCATGAGGTAGCGGTCGGCGTACGTCCGCACCGCGACCGCACCCGGGCGGTAGACGAGGTCGCGCCCGCCCGCACCGGATGCCACGACCGCCGCCGTGGCCTCCCACTCCTCCTCGCCCGACGTGGTCTCCGCGCGTACGCGCACGCGCCCGGCGACCGTGCGCACACTCGTCACGGTCGCCCCGCGCACCACCTCGGGGGCGCCGACGGCGAGAGCGGCTTCGGTCGCGGGCTGCGGAAGGGTCGCGACGAAGGGGAACCGGGCGGACAGGGCGTCGAACCGCACGACGCCGAGCACGCGGCCGTCGGTGCGACACTCGCCGCGGTCGACGCGCGTCGCGGTGGCGAGGATGCGGTCGGTCGTGCCGCTGTGCTCGAGCGCGGCGAGCACGGGGGCGTGGAGCCCGATGGCCCGCGAGCGTGAACCGGGTTCGGGCCGGCGCTCGAGGGTGACGACGTCGATGCCCCTGCGGGCGAGCTGGGCGGACAGCAGGATGCCGACCGGTCCCGCCCCGATCACGACGACGTCAGGCACGACCGACTCCCATCGCGAGGAGCCGGAACGGTGCCGGCTGGTGGACGGTCCAGCCGCTCCCGAGGGCGGCGCCGAGCTCGGCGGGGCGGTAGCTGCGGCGGATGGAGCGCAGCCCGTCGGTGCGCAGGAACGTTCCCGGTGCCAGCGGCGTGATGCCCGCCGCGTAGAGCGCATACGCGGCGGGGGAGCGCCGGATGTCGGCGTGGAGCACCGGCCCGCGGGAGAGCGCGAGCGAATCGGCGGCGAACTCCGCGAGCTCGTGCGCGTCGAGGTGGTGGAGGACGTGGTTCGACAGCACGACGTCGAACGCCGCGCCCTCGCGGAGCAACTCGGCCGAGTCGGCGCACCGGAAGTCGACGCCGGGCCGTGAGCGAGCGGATGCCACGGCGTGCGCCCGCGGGTCGGGGTCGGCGCCCAGCCATGTCGCGTCGAGACCGTCGCGGCGGGCGAGGGCAGCGAGCCGGGTCACGACGTCGCCGCCGCCGGAGCCGAGGTCGAGCACCCGCGCGGGACGCCCGAGAGCGGCGAGGTGCGGCGCCAGCACGCGGCGATACACCCGGCCCCACCCCGAGATGAGCCGGTTCACGGTGTCGAAACGGCGGAGCGTCGCCGCCAGGCGTGCCGGGTCGCAGTCGGGATCGTCCATGAGCTCGCGCACGACGGTGTCGCGTTCGCGCAGGCTCATACCTTCGCCGCCACCCCGGCGACCGGCCCCGACGCGACCGACACCGATGCGACGGACACGGGTGCGACGGGTGCGGACGCGACCGGCGACGCGCGCCGCGTGAGCAGAGCCGACTCGACCGTCAGCCCGGGGCCGAACGCGAGCGCGGCGAGCGTCTCGGACGGCGGGCCGTCGAGGAGCGTCCTGAGGATGAAGAGGATGGTCGCGCTCGACATGTTCCCGTGCGTGCGCAGCACGTCGCGGGATGCCGCGAGCGCATCGGGCGGGAGGTCCAGCCCCGACTCGACGCGATCGAGCACGCTGCGGCCACCGGGGTGCACCGCCCAGGTCGTCGGCGTCTCGCCGGCCAGGAACGCGCCGACCGCCGCGCGGATCTCGCGGCCGATGATGCGGGGGACCTCCGCCGACAGGGTCATCTCGAAGCCGGCGTCGCCGATGGTCCACGCCATGTCGTGCTCGCCCTCGGAGGTGAGCGTCGTGCCGAAGCGGCCGAGTTCGAGCGACGGCCGGGGCGTGCGCCCGGGAGGGTCGGGGCGCGCGCTCACGACCGCGGCGGCGGCGCCGTCGGCGAACACCGAGGCGGCCACGATCTGCTCCGGGTCGGCGGACGGGCGGAAGTGCAGGGTGCACAGTTCGCCGCACACGACCAGCACGACCGCCTCGGCATCCGCCGCGCACAGCGCCGACGCGAGGCGGAGCGCCGGGAGCGCCGCGGCGCAGCCCACGAATCCGAGATGGAACCGCTGGGCGGTGGCCGGGAGGCCGAGGTCGCGGACGAGTCGGTAGTCCGGGCCCGGCGCGAACAGGCCCGTGCACGAGACGGTGACGACGTGCGTGACCTCGTCGGGCGACACCGCGGCGTCGGTGAGCGCGGCGTGCGCCGCCGCGGCGAAGAGCGGTGGCGCGGCGCGCACGTACTCCGCATTGCGCGCTCCCGTCGACGGCGTGAGCAGGGTGCCGTCGGCATCCAGGACGGGGAAGCGGCTGTCGGCATCCGCCGTGGACTCCGCGTCATCGGGGAGGAATCCGGACAGGACCGTGTGGCGCGTGTCGATCGCCGCGGCGTCGAACGCGGCGTGCACGAGCCGTCGGGTCAGCCGGTCGATGCCGGGCTGAGATGCGAACAGGTCGCGGACGTGCTGCTGCGGCAGGCGCGTCGGGGGAACGGCGGTGCCGATCGACAGGATGCGGGCGGGCATGGTTCACCGTAACCGGGTCGCGCGGATTCCGGCACGGGGGTTGCGCGCGTCAGCGGATCGGCCCTGCGTCAGTGGATGCCGGGTGGGAGGTCGCGGGTGCGCCAGAACGGTCCGATGACCACCGGCAGGGCCGACAGCACCGAGCCGGCGGCACCGATCCACAGCGCGGGGACCGTGCCGAGCCACGTGCCCAGCCAGCCCGCGGCCAGGGCCGACAGCGGCATGACGCCCCACACGCAGAACCGGATCGAGGCGTTCATGCGACCGAGGAGGCGTGACGGGGTGATCCGCTGCCGGAACGTCACCTGCGTGATGTTGTAGACCAGCACCGCGAAGCTCATGACGAATCCCTGCACGACGAGCAGCGCGAAGGCGCCGGGAGTGGGCAGGAGCACCGCGAGCGGGAACGGGATCACCGAGAGACTGAAGGCGATCGCGCTCAGCGGGATCGCGCGGCCCTCGCCGACGCGCGCCACGATCCGCGGGGTCGCGATCGCGCCGAGCAGCCCACCGACGGCCCCCAGCGAGAAGACGAGTCCCATCACCTCCGGCGTGAAGCCGATGATGCGCAGGTAGTAGATCGGCATGAGCGTGAAGATGAACGTGCTGAAGAGGTTCGAGATGCCCGTCGTCCCCACGATGCGGCGCAGGAACGGGTTGCGGAACACCCAGCGGAGGCCTTCGGCGATCTCGCGATGGAGCGGGGCGTGGTCCTCGGGCGCGCGCAGCTGTTCGTGGTCGCGGGTGCGCAGCAGGGCGATGAGGGATGCCACATACGTGCCGACCGTCGTCAAGATCGCGAGCGGCGCCGTGAGGATGCCGACCAGCCAGCCGGCGACGGCCGGACCGCTGAGACCGGCGATCTGCTGCGTCGACTCGAGCTTGCCGTTCGCCTCGGCGATCTGGTCGGGGCGGACGAGGGACGGGACGATCGACTGGTACGACACGTCGAAGAAGACGGTGGCGATCCCCACGACGAGGGCGACGGCGTACAGGTGCCACATCTCGAGGTGGCCGGTGAGGTACAGCACGGGCACCGCGGACAGGGCGAGTGCGCGGACGGCATCCGCCCAGATCATGACGTGGCGCTTGCGCATGCGGTCGATCCACGCCCCGGCGGGAAGGCCGACGAGGAGGAAGGCCGCCATGGCCGCCGCGTTGAGGTAGCCGACCTGCGCCTCCGTGGCCTGCAGGAGCAGCACGGCGAGCACGGGGAGGGCGAGCTCGGTGATCTGCGATCCGAACTGGCTCAGCGCCTGGCCGCCCCACATGGTGAGGAAGTTGCGGTCGCGCCACAGCGACCCGCGTGGGCCCGGGGCCGGGGGTGCTCCCTGATCGGCCTCGACGGCGTCGCCGGCGTCGGCGCGCGACATGCCGGACGGCGACTCCGCGCGCGCTGCCGCGACGGTCTCGGGCGACTCCGATTGGGACATGCCAATCAGTGTCGCCGAGTGATTGGGAGAAGTCAATCGAGCGCTACCATGGCCGCATGGACGACGACACGGTCCAGACGACCGCGCGGGCATTGAGCTCGCCTCTGCGCATGCGCATCCTTCGCCTCTGCCGCTTCGACGCGCGCACGAATAAGCAGCTCGCCGAACTGCTGGGGGTCAACCCGGGCACGATGCTCCACCACGTGCGCACCCTCGTCGATGCCGGCTTCCTGGAGGCGCAGCCGGCCCGCGCCGGCGCGAAAGGCGCCCGCGAGGTGCCGTACCTGGCGACGGGGCGATCATGGAACGCGCCGATGGACGAGGCGGTGCCCGTCATGATGGAGACCGTGCGGCAGCAGGTCGCGCTCGCCGACCCCGGACAGGTGCAGCTCGCCTGGCTCGGGCTCCGGCTGTCCGCCGCGCACCAGGCGGCGCTCAGCGAAGAGATCGTGGCACTCTTCGACCGCTACAAAGACCTCCCGCCCGATCCGGACGGCGAGGCCTACTCGCTGACGATGATCCTCCACCCCGACCTCAACCCCCGACAGGACTGAACCCGCCGGGCGGGGGGCGGAGGCGGCGGGCTCAGCCGCCCGCGACCACGAGGGTCGACAGGGGCAGCCGCGCGCGCGGGGCGAGCTCGCGCTCCCGCAGCGCTTCCGGAGCGCGGTCGAGGTCGCCGAGCGCACCGACGGCCATGACGGTCACGGCGGCGAGGTCGTCGCCGAATCCGAAGGCCTCCGCGATCGCGGCGCGATCGAATCCGCCCATCTGGTGGGTGTGCAGGCCGGAGGCGTGCGCCTGGATCGTGAAGTAGGCGGCCGCCTGTCCCGCGTCATACGACGCCCAGGCGAGGGGCTTGCCCTCGATCGAGGTCGTCGTGGCGAACACCACGAGCGCGGCAGCGTCGGCGGCCCACGCCTGGTTGAAGCCCATGAGCGACGCGACGATCGCCGCGTGTGCGTCGGAGCCGCGGCGTGCGACCACGAAGCGCCACGGCTGCGTGTTGTTGGCCGACGGTGCCCAGCGGGCCGCCTCGAGGGCGCTGCTGAGTGCGTCCTCGTCGATGGGCGTCTCGGGGTCGAACACGCGGGTGCTCCAGCGTTCGGCCATGACGTCGAGGATCTCGGCGTCGGTCTGGGCGGTGTGGACGGTGATGGTGCTCATGGCGTCTCCTCGGGTCTTCCGGTACGGTCGGACGCCATCGTCCAGGTGTATGCAACCGCATGGGATGCCGTTCTGTTCCCACCGCCTCCCGCCCGGTCGTTGAGCGAGCGCGGAACCCTCCCGGTCGTTGAGCGAGCGCGGAACCTTCCCGGTCGTTGAGCGAGCGCGGAACCTTCCCGGTCGTTGAGCGAGCGCAGCGAGCCGAAACGCAGAGCCGAATCACGGAACCGAAACGGCACACCCCCTGGCGTCGCCGCACCGGGACCGACAGGCTGTGATCGTCGCCGCATCTCAGCGCCGTACCTCAAGGAGGAGAAATGGTCGCGTTCGTCTCATCGTTCTCGGGGTTCTCCGTGAACGACATCCCCGCCGCGGAGGCGTTCTACCGCGATGTCCTCGGCCTCACGGTCGAGAGCAACAGCATGGGCATCCTCGACATCTCGCTCCCCGGAGGCGGACACACGATCGCCTACCCGAAGGACGATCACGAGCCGGCCACCTTCACGATTCTGAACTTCGTGGTCGACGACATCGATGTCGCCGTCGATGCATTGCGCGCGGCGGGCGTGGAGACGAAGATCTACACCGACCCCGACTTCGGCACCGACGAACGGGGGATCGCCCGCGGCAACGGCGGGCCGGACATCGCATGGTTCCGCGACCCGGCGGGCAACGTGCTCTCCGTGCTCGTGGACTGAGGCGTTTCGTCTCGTCGCTGCGCTCCTCGCTCAGCGACCGGTGAGGCACCGCCTCCTCGGGTGGCGTTTCGTCTCGTCGCTGCGCTCCTCGCTCAGCGACCGGTGGGGTACCGCCTCCTCGGGCGGTACCCCACCGGAGCGGCAAGCCACCGGTCGTTGAGCGAGCGCAGCGAGCCGAAACGCAGAGCCGAGACGCCGCGCCGAGCGTCAGGCCTTCAGCGCCTCCGCGAGCTTCACGCGCGCACCCATCCGCAGGAGCGAGTTCTCGTAGATCTTCGCCCCCACCGCGATGGCGACCGCACACGTGGCCAGCAGGATCGCCAGCGACAGGAGCGGCTCCCACCACTGCGCCTCGCCGAGGAAGATGCGCACCGGCATCCCCACCGGCGCCGAGAACGGCACGTACGACATGACCGTCATGACGACGGGATTGTCGTTGAAGAAGATCACCAGGAAGTACGGCGCCATCACGAGGAAGGTGAGCGGGGTCGTCGTGGAACCGATGTCCTCCTGTCGCGACACCATCGCCGCTGCCGCCGCGAACAGCGACGCCAGCAGGATGAAGCCGAAGAGGAAGAAGACCGCGAACCACACGAGAGGCGCCCCGAGCCCCGTCAGCAGCGCCCCCTGATCGGTGACCGTGAGGCCGACGATCGCGATCGCCGCGAGTCCGATGATCTGACCCATCGCGAGCACCGTGTTGCCGAGCACCTTGCCGGCCAGCAGCGCGCGGGTGGGGATCGCGGAGATCAGCAGTTCGACCACTCGGGTCTGCTTCTCCTCCACGACGCTCTGCGCGATGGTCGATCCGAAGGTCAGCGCGGCCATGAAGAAGATGAGCCCGAACCCGAGGGCCACGAAGTACCGCAGCGCCCAATCGACGCCACCGGTGTCGAGCAGCTCGACGGTCGGCGTGATGCTCAGGAGCTGAAGCAGCCCGCTCGGGGGTGCCTCGTCAGCGACCACGGTGAAGCCGAAGGTGTCACCGGCCGCGTCCGAGGGCACGAGCGCCGCGTCCACGTCGCCCGCGCGGACCAGGTCGCGTGCGGCATCGGCATCCGTCGCTTCCGTCACCTCCAGGGCGTCGGCATACGGCGTGACGGCCGACGACGTCTGCGGCGTCACGGCCACCGGGATGCGGTTGTCGGCACCGGCCGAGATGCCACCCCAGACGACGGATGCCAGGGCGATCACGAACAGGATGCCCGTCGAGATGAGGAACGCCTTGCTGCGCAGCTTCGAGCCGATCTCGCGCTCGGTGACGAGCCAGACGCTCTGGGCGAAGGAGGGGGCGGACGCGGTCACTGGATGACCTCCTTGAAGATCTGGGCGAGGGACGGATGGCGGGGGGCGAAGCAGGCGACGTCGCCAGCTTCGACGGCGCGGCGGAGCACCCGTTGCGCGGCCTCCTCGGTGTCGGCGTCGAAGAGCGCGTACCCGCCGTCGAACTCGAGAACCTCGATGCCCGGCTCGTCGCGGAGCCAGCCGGCATCCCCCGTCGAGACGAGCTCGAATCGGCGTTGGGCGTGCTGAGCCCGCAGGCCCTCCCGCGTGCCCGAGGCGCGGATCGTGCCGCCCGCGATGATGACGAGGTCGTCGCACAGGCGCTCGACGACGTCGAGCTGGTGCGAGGAGAACAGCACGGCGACGCCCTCGGCGGCGCGGGCCTGCAGCACGGCGGCGACGACGTCGACGGCGAGCGGATCGAGTCCCGAGAACGGCTCGTCGAGGATGAGCACCTTCGGGTCGTGGACGAGCGCGGCCGCGATCTGCGCGCGCTGCTGGTTGCCCAGTGACAGCGTCTCGATGTTGTCGTTCAGCCGCTCCCCGAGGCCCAGGTCTTGGAGGAGCACGGTCGCGCGCGACGTGGCATCCGCCTTGGAGAAGCCGTGGAGCCGCGCGAGGTAGACGATGTGCTCCAGCACCCGCATCTTCGGGTACAGGCCGCGCTCCTCGGGCATGTAGCCGAACTGGCGGCGGTCGCTCGCGGTCACGGGCTCGCCGCCGAGCGTGACGGTGCCGCCGTCGCGGGCGAGAACGCCCAGCACGATCCGCATCGTCGTGGTCTTCCCGGCGCCGTTGCCGCCGACGAAGCCGGTGAGCCGGCCCGGCGCGACGGTGAAGCCGACGTCGTCGAGCACACGGCGCCCGCCGTAGCTCTTGGTGATCCCGCTCAGTTCGAGCATGCGCTCCTCCTCAGGTGGTGTGGTTCCACGCTACGGAGCGGCGCCTGCGGTCGCCTCCGCCCGGCGGGGGAGATCCGCGTGTCCACCGCGCGGCGGAGCGCGGCGGAGCGCGGCGGAGACCGGTGTTCACAACTCCGGAAGCCGGGTGTGGCGAACCGCGGCGCGGTACGTTCCGCCGGAGCGTGTCGGCGACCGGCGGCGCCGCGGCGAGCGGAGTTCCGGAGTTGTGAGCGAGGCTCAGGCCAGACCGTGCCGGTGCGCGAAGACGACGGCCGCCACGCGATCGCGCGCGCCGAGCTTCTGCAGCACGTTCGACACGTGCGTCTTCACCGTCGCCTCGCCGATGTACAGCTCCTGCGCGATCTCCGCGTTGCTGCGCGCCTGCGCGAGCAGCCGCAGCACCTCCGCTTCGCGCTCGGTGAGATCGACCGGCGGGGGTGCGGGCGCGGCCGCGGGCTCCGGCGGGGTGGCGCCCGCGGCGAACCTCTCGATCACGCGCCGCGTCACGGCCGGCGCGAGCAGGGCGTCGCCGGCCGCCGCGACGCGCACCGCGGCGATCAGCTCCTCCGGTCCGGCGTTCTTCAGCAGGAAGCCGCTCGCCCCCGCCGCGAGCGCCTGGAACAGGTAGTCGTCGCGGTCGAAGGTGGTGACGATGACGACGGATGCCGCGACCGCCGGATCGGCGACGATCCGCCGCGTGGCCTCCAGCCCGTCCATGTCGGGCATCTGCACGTCCATGCAGATCACGTCGGGGCTCAGTCGCGCCGCGGCGGTGACGGCTTCGACGCCCGTCGCCGCCTCCCCGACCACGACGATCCCCTCCTGGCTCTCCAGGATCATCCGGAACCCTGCCCTCATGACGGCGTGGTCGTCGACGAGCAGCACCCGCACGGCGCTCATCGCGCGGCCCCCGAGGCAGCCGCCCGGGCCGGGACCGGCACCCGCGCGCGCACGAGCCAGCCGTCGCCGCGGGGCCGCGGTCCGACGTCGAGCACGCCCCCGGATGCCGTGGCCCGCTCCCGCATGCCGACGAGCCCCAGCCCGGGCCGGCCACCCCCGCGGACGACGCCCGTGCTGGACACATCGAGCTCGATCACGTCGGCGCCGAAGCGCAGTCGCACGTCCGCAGTCGCGCCCGGACCGCCGTGCCGACGCGCGTTCGTCAGCGCCTCCTGGGCGATCCGGTACAGGTTCACCTGCACGAGATCCGGTGCGTCCAGCGGCTCGCCGACCACCGACAGGGTCGTCGGGAGCCCGTTCGCCGTTGCGTGCGCGACCAGGTCGGGAAGGGCCACCAGGCGGACAGTGGATGCCGGACTGTCGGCGCCGTCGGCATCCGTCGCATCCGGTGTGCGCAGCGTGTCCAGGAGGTTCCGGAGGTCGGTGAGCGCGCCGCGCGCGGAGGTCTCCACCGCGGCCAGGGCGGTGCGGGCCGCCTCGGGGTCGCGGTCGAGCACGGCCCGCGCCGCCCCCGCCTGCACCCCCATGGCGGAGACGTGATGGGCGACGACGTCGTGGAGTTCCCGCGCGATGCGCACGCGGTCGAGGGCGACGGCCTGCGCCGCCGTCAGCTCCCGTTCATGCTCGAGCTCCGCCGTGCGCTCTTCGAGGGCGCGCCGCGACTGGGCGTCGGCCCAGGCGCGCTCGCCGAAGAAGTACGCGCCCCCGAAGAACGCGGCGTTCACGAGGAACTGGATGAGGATCCATGCCGCGAACGGGGAGAACAGTCCGGCGCGGGAGAAGCCGTCGTCGCCGGGTTCGGTCGCCGCCTGGAACGTGGTGACGAGGAGCCACACGAACATCCCGACGATGACGGCGAGCCGCACGAAGGTGGCCCGACGCCGGTCGGCGACGTACGCGCCGACGGTGTACATCGCGAGGAACAACGACACGTTCGCGACGTAGACCTCGGGGATGCGGAGGGTGACCCCGACGAAGAAGCCGATCGCCACGACGACGAGCACGATCTCGGGGTGCTTGCGGCGGACCGCGATGGGCAGCGTCAGCACGGCCGCGTACACGAGCGACCACGCGAAGGGCGGCGACTCCTCGCCGTAGAAGCCGGCCACTTGACCGAGCCAGGCGCTCACGATCGCGGCGACGAACAGACCGGCGGCGAGCCACACGTCTCGCCGGGAGACGGCGGCGCGCGGGGCGGCGCCGTCGGCGAGGGGTGCTGAGTCGGGGGAGCTCATGCCTCCACGGTACGGGGGAGGCGCCGGCGCGACCTCCCCCGTGAGACGGAGCCGTGGGCGCGTGGAGCGGATCGGGCGCGGTGATGGGCGGGTGCGGGGGTGGGCCGGGGGTGCCGGGGGTGCCGGCGCGTGGCGCGGGCGGGGGTGCCGGCGCGGGGTGCGGGCGGTGCGTGTGGCTAACTCCTTCGATTCGTCGCGCGGGGCGGTGGCTTGGCCCGGAAACACGCGCTGCGGCCTCCGAACCAGCGACGGATCGAAGGAGTTACCGACGCCGGGGGTAGAACACGGGCGCGCGCAACCCGGCATGCGAGCCAGGCCCCGCCCGGCCGGGCCACCGCCCCGCCCGGCCCGCCCCGCCCCGATCCCGGCCCGGCCACCGCTCCGCCCCGCCCGGCCCTCGCTCCGCCCCCGGCCACGCGGCCTGCCCTGGTGGTCCGGCGCGCCGGCCGATACTGTCGGGGCATGGCAGAGAAGCCGGGCGCGCGGGGCGCATGGAACCTCGTGGGAGCGATCGTCTCGAGTGTCGCGGCGACGGTGCTCGTCGTGGCCGCCGTCGCGATGGTCGTGCTGTGGAGCGCCCAGGGCATGATGCCGTGGTCGGGCGACAGCGCCGGCTTCATGTTCTGGTGGGTCGCCCCGCTCATCGGACTGATCGGCGTCTCCCTGTTCGCCGTCGGCTCCAGCTACGCGAAGCAGTGGCGGAGCAGGCGGATGCCGTGACCCTCGGACGCGGGGAGCAGCGGGCATGACCGGGCGCATCGTCATCGACGTGTTCAGCACGCTCGACGGCGTGGGGCAGGGCCCCGGCGGTCTCACGGAGGACACCTCGGGCGGGTTCCGCTATGGCGGGTGGCAGGGACCCCTCACCGACGATGTCGTGGGCCGCGAGATCATGGCCGGCATCGACGCGCTCGACGCGCTGCTGCTCGGACGGAAGACCTACGACATCTGGGCGCCCTACTGGCCGTCGTACGGCGACGGCGCCGCCCATCCGATCGCCGCGAAGTTCAACAGCGTGCCCAAGTACGTCGCGTCACGCGGTCGCCCGTCCCTGGAGTGGGAAGGGTCGGAGCAACTGGGGCCGGACACGCTCGCCGAGGTGGCGGCGCTGAAGGAGCGGCACCGCGAGATCCACGTCGTCGGCAGCCTCGACTTCGCCCGCACCCTGATCGACGCCCAACTCTTCGACGTGCTCAACCTGTGGATCTTCCCCGTCGTGCTGGGCGAGGGCAAGCGGCTCTTCGCCGAGGGGATCGCCGCCGGCCAGCTCGTGCTCCAGGAGCCACCCCTCGCGGCGGGCACGGGGGCCGTGCTCCTCCGGTACGGGCCGGCGGGGCGGCCGCGGATGGGCGACATCGACCCGCGCGACGACTGACCCGGCGAACGGACCTCCGGCGCCGCCATCATGCCCTCGGGCGGCGTCAGAAGATCATCGGTCGATCGTCGTCGGCGCCGTCGAGGTCGAGGTCGACGACCACGGGGACGTGGTCGCTGGGGATCTCGCCCTTGCGCTCCTCGCGGTGGATCGCGGCATCGACGACGGCGTCGGCGAACGCGTGGGATCCCAGGATGAAGTCGATGCGCAGGCCTTCATTGCGGGGGAAGCGCAACTGCTTGTAGTCCCAATAGGTGTAGCCGGTCGGCACGAGCGGGCGCACGGTGTCGGACAGCCCGGCGTCGAGGAGCGCCTGGAACGCGGCACGCTCCGGAGGCGACACGTGGGTGGTCACGCCTTCGATCACCGTGGGGTCGCCGTTGTCGGCATCCGTCGGCGCGATGTTGAAGTCGCCCGTGAGCGCGAGAGCGAGGTCGGGGGATGCCGCGAGCGTCTCGGCGGTGTAGCCGCGCAGGGCTTCGAGCCAGTCGAGCTTGTAACGGAAGTGGGGGTCGTCGAGCGACCGGCCGTTGGGAACGTAGAGGCTCCACACCGTGACGCCGCCGATCGTCGCGCCGATCGCGCGGGCCTCCTGCGGGGCGCCTGGTCCGTCGTGCCCCTTCGCGAACCCCGGCATGCCCGGGAAGCCGATCTGCAGATCTTCGATGGGCTCGCGGCTCGCGATCGCGACGCCGTTCCACTGGTTCAGGCCGTGCGCCTCGACCGTGTACCCCGCGGCCTCGAACTCCGCGTAGGGGAACTGCTCCGGCTTGCACTTGATCTCCTGCATCGCGAGCACGTCGATGTGCTCGCGCACGGCGAAGTCGACGGTGCGGGCGACGCGGGCTCGGATCGAGTTGACGTTCCAGGTGGCGAGGCGCATGGCATCCAGCGTATTGGCCGTCGCCGACGTCGCCGTCCGTGTCCCTCGCCACCGCCGAGGCGTCGCGCCGGCCGTGACGGCGGGCGGCGGATACTCCCGGCGCGAGCGGCGGGAGCCGGTGCCCGCGCCGGGTAGCGTCGGCGGCATGTCCGCAGCGGTTCCTCCGCCCGTGTCCGCCGTCTCCCGCGGAGTGCGGGTGGGGTTGCTCGCGCTGGCGTGGTTCCAGGCCGTCTCGGCGCTCGCCGGATGCGCGGGCCTCACGTTCGGCGGGGGCCTCGGCATTCCGCTGGAGTGGTTGGAGGCGACGCCCTTCGACTCCTACGTCTGGCCGGGCATCGTGCTGGGGGTGGTGGTCGGCGGGGCGCAGGCGGTCGCGCTCGGCGCCCATCACGCGCGCTACCGCCTCGCATGGGGGCTCCATGCGGCGGCCGGGATCGTGATGATGATCTGGATCTTCGTCGAGATCTCTCTGCTGCTGGTGTGGTCGCCGTTGCACGGCGTCTACTTCGTGACGGGCACGGTGCAGGTCGTGCTCGCCGTCATCGCCCTGGGCGCGTGGCCGCACCCGTTCCTCTCCCGCTGAGCGTGCCCGGGCTCAGGCGGAGAGCGCGGTCAGGATGTCGGAGACCCGCTCCTTCGCGTCGCCGAAGAGCATCTGCGTGTTCTCGCGGAAGAACAGCGGATTCTGCACACCGGCGTAGCCCGAGGCCATCGAACGCTTGAAGACGATGACGTTCGCCGCCTCCCAGACGTGCAGCACCGGCATTCCGGCTATGGGGGAGCCCGGGTCTTCCGCGGCGGCGGGGTTGACGGTGTCGTTCGCCCCGATCACGAGGACGACGTCGGTCGCCGCGAAGTCGTCGTTGATCTCGTCGAGTTCGAGCACGATGTCGTACGGCACCTTCGCCTCGGCCAGCAGCACGTTCATGTGACCCGGGAGTCGGCCCGCGACGGGATGGATGCCGAAGCGCACCTCGATCCCGCGGGAGCGCAGCGCCGCGGTGAGCTCGGCGACCGGGTACTGCGCCTGCGCGACGGCCATGCCGTAGCCGGGCGTGATGATGACCGTCGACGCGGATGCCAGGAGGTCGGCGGCGCCGGCGGCGTCGATCTCGCGGTGCTCGCCCTGCTCCTCGTCGCCGCCGCGGGGAGCCTCGATGCCGAACCCGCCCGCGATGACCGACAGGAACGACCGGTTCATCGCCTTGCACATGATGTACGACAGGTACGCACCGGACGAGCCGACGAGGGCGCCGGTGACGATCAGCAGGTCGTTGTTGAGCAGGAAGCCCGCCGCGGCCGCCGCCCATCCCGAGTAGCTGTTGAGCATCGAGACGACGACGGGCATGTCGCCGCCGCCGATCGACGCGACCAGGTGCCACCCGAGCGCGAGCGCGAGCACGGTGACGGCGATGAGCAGCCAGATCGACGGCACGACGACGTACCAGACCGTCAGCGCGACGAAGGCGACGAGAGCGCCCACGTTGAGGGCGTTCTTGCCGGGCAGCATGAGGGGCTTGGAGCTCATCCGCCCCGAGAGCTTGAGGAACGCGACGATCGACCCGGTGAAGGTGACGGCGCCGATGAAGACGCCGATGAACACTTCGGCGTGGTGGATGTCGACGAGTTCGGCGGGCACGTCGCCCGCCGCCAGGTGGCCGTTCCAGCCGACGAGCACCGCCGCCAGCCCCACGAAGGAGTGGAGCAGGGCGATGAGCTCCGGCATCCCGGTCATCTCCACGATGCGGGCGCGCCACAGTCCGATCGCGCCGCCGATCGCGACCGCTCCGATCAGCAGCACGAGACCGACCGTGGCTCCCGGCGATCCCCACGCGCCCGCCGCGGTGACCCACACGGTGGCCACGAGCGCGATCGTCATGCCCGCGATGCCGAAGCCCACCCCGCGCCGCGAGGACGCGTGGGTCGACAGGCCGGCCAGGCTCAGGATGAACAGCAGCGCCGCGACGACGTAGGCGGCGGCCGCGACGGAGGACGCGAGATCGAGGGTCACTTGTCGGCCCCCTTCTGGAACATGGCGAGCATGCGCCGGGTGACGGCGAACCCGCCGAAGACGTTGATGGATGCCACGAGCACCGCGATCGCGGCGAGCACCCGCACGAGCGGGTCGTCGCCGGTGATCTGCACCATCGCGCCGACGACGATGATGCCGCTGATCGCGTTCGTGACGCTCATGAGGGGGGTGTGGAGGGCGTGGGCGACCTTGCCGATGACGTAGAAGCCGACGACGACGGCGAGGGTCAGCACGAGGAAGTGCTGCGGCAGGGGTGGCGGCGCGACGGCGCACACCAGGAAGAGCGCCGCGATGCCCGCGGCGGTGAGGGCCGTCCTTCCGCGCCGCGAGAGCGTGCGGCGGGGCGTCGGGGCGGCGACCTCGGCCGCGGCGGAGGGTGCGGGTGCGGCCGAGACCTGGACGGGAGGCGGCGGCCACGTGACGGCGCCGTCGTGGGTGACCGTCACGGCGCGCTGCACGACGTCGTCGTGGTCGAGGACGAGCGTGCCGTCCTTGTCCGGGGTGAGCAGCGCGAGGAGGTTGACGAGATTGGTGCCGTACAGCTGCGACGCCTGCTGCGGCAGTCGCCCCGGCAGGTCGGTGTAGCCGAGGATGACGACGCCGCCCTCCGTGATGACGCGCTCGCCCGCGACCGAACCCACGACGTTCCCGCCCTGCGCCGCCGCCATGTCGACGATGACGGAGCCGGGCTTCATCGACGCGACATCGTCGGCGGTCAGCAGCACGGGGGCCGCGCGGCCGGGGATGAGGGCCGTGGTGATGACGATGTCGACGTCGGCGGCCTGTTCCGAGTAGATCTCGGCCGCGCGACGGTCGTACGCCTCGCTGGTCGCCTTCGCGTACCCGTCGGCCGACACCTCCTTGTGCTCGTCGGGCACGACGACCTCGAGGTACTCGCCGCCGATCGAGCGCACCTGGTCGGCGACCTCGGGGCGTGGATCGGTCGCCCGCACGATCGCGCCGAGACTGGATGCCGCGCCGATCGCGGCCAGTCCGGCGACACCCGCACCCGCCACCAGCACCTTCGCCGGCGGCACCTTGCCCGCGGCGGTGACCTGGCCGGTGAAGAAGCGGCCGAACTCGTGCGCCGCTTCGACGACGGCGCGGTAGCCGGCGATGTTGGCCATGGAGCTCAGCACGTCCATGGACTGCGCCCGCGAGATGCGGGGCACGGCATCCATCGCCAACGCCGTGACGCCATGAGCGGCGAGACGCTCGAGCAGGTCGGGGCGGAAGGCGGGGCTCAGGAGCCCCACGAGGGTGGCGCCGGAGCGGAGCAGGGCGATCTCGGCATCCGTCGGCGCACCCACGGTCAGCACGACGTCGGACCCCCAGGCCTCGCGGCGGTCGACGAGCGTGGCGCCGGCTTCGACGTAGGCGGCGTCGGGGAACGACGACGTCGCCCCCGCGCCACGCTCGACGACGACCTCGTGGCCGAGGCCCCGGATCTTGACGACGGTCTGAGGTGTCGCGGCGACCCGCGTCTCCCCGTGCTGCTCCGCGACGACGGCGATGCGGGCCATGGTGCTCCTTCTGGTGCCGGTCGCGGTGCCTCGGGAGTCGGCGACGGCGACTTTCCCGACTCTAGGCCCCGTGTCCACCGTGCCGGTGGAAAAGTCACGTGAAAAACGGCGGTTCTTGCTCAATAGACTCGGGGGCATGACCGCCGCCTCCACCCCCGCGCTCGAAGCCGACCGTCAGTCCCTCATCGGCCTGATCCGCGAGGAGGCCGTCTTCCACGGCGACTTCACGCTCTCCAGCGGCAAGAAGGCCTCGTACTACGTCGACATGCGCAAACTGACGCTCGACCACCGTGCCGCACCCGCGATCGGGCGCATCATGCTCGACCTCATCCGCGACGTCGACGGCATCGTGGCGGTCGGCGGCCTCACGCTCGGCGCCGACCCGATCGCCAACGCGGTCATGCACGAGTCGGCGCGCACCGACGCCCCGCTCGACGCCTTCGTCGTGCGGAAAGAGCCGAAGGACCACGGGCGCGGCCGTCAGGTCGAAGGCGCCGACGTCGTCGGCAAGCGCGTCGTCGTGGTGGAAGACACCTCCACCACCGGACAGTCCGCCCTCAAGGCGGTCGAGGCGCTGCGCCGCGAAGGCGCCGAGCCGGTCGCCGTCGCCGTGATCGTCGACCGCAAGACCGGCGCGCAGGCCGCCGTCGAGGCGGCCGGGCTCACGTGGCTCGCCGCCATCGACCTCGACGACCTCGGCCTGCAGCCGCAGTGAGTCGCCGCCGCTCGGGAGGCAGCCCTCGCCCCTGAGCCGGGCGTCAGTCGTCGTTGCCGCGGTTGCGGAAGAACTGCACGGCGAGCACGATGACCGTGCCGACCATGACGACGCCGGTCGCGGCGAACAGCAGCGTCTGCTCGAACTCGTTCATGGCATCCCCTGTCTTTCGGCAGCTCGCGTCTTACAGCAGCTCGGGCATCTCGGACTCGACGGGCTCGGATGCCAGCAGGTCGGCGACCGAGTCGAGGATCTCGTCCGGGCGGAACGGGTAGCGCTCGATCTCCGCGTCGTCGGAGATGCCGGTGCGGACGAGGATCGTGTGCAGTCCCGCTTCGATGCCGGCGATGACGTCGGTGTCCATGCGGTCGCCGATCATGCCCGTGTTCTCCGAGTGCGCACCGATCCGGTTCATCGCGGAACGGAACATCATCGGGTTCGGCTTGCCCACGACGTAGGGCGCCTTGCCGGTGGCGTGCGTGATGAGCGCCGCGAACGACCCCGTGGCGGGAACGACACCCGACGGCGTCGGGCCCGTGGCATCCGGGTTGGTGATGATGAAACGCGCGCCGGCGTTGATGAAGCGGATGGCGTGCGTGATGCGATCGAACGAGTAGTTGCGCGTCTCGCCGACGACCACGTAGTCGGGATCGGTCTCGGTCATGACGAAACCGGCCTCGTGAAGCGCGGTCGTGAGTCCCGCCTCGCCGATGACGAACGCCGAGCCGCCGGGGTGCTGCGACTTCAGGAACTCCGCCGTCGCGAGCGCCGACGTCCAGATGCGGTCCTCCGGCACCTTCAGCCCCGAGCGGGCCAGGCGCGCGCTCAGATCGCGCGGCGTGTAGAACGGGTTGTTGGTCAGCACGAGGAACGGGGTGCCCGTTGCGCGCCACTGCGCCAGAAGCTCCGCAGCCCCGGGGATGGGGCGGTTCTCATGGACGAGAACGCCGTCCATGTCGGTGAGCCAGCACTCGATATCGGCGCGTGTCCGCATGGGGCCAGCCTATCGGGGCGAAGCCGCCCTAAGGTCGGTTGCGTGGCACGCGACGAGTGGGACCCGCACGACCTGCCCGACCTGACGGGCCGGCGCTACCTCGTCACGGGCGCGACCGCCGGGCTCGGCTTCTTCTCCTCGCTGCAGGTGGCCGGCGCGGGCGGACACGTCATCATGACGGGACGCAACCCGCATCGCCTCGCCGCGGCACGCGCCGCCGTGATCCGCCACCACCCCGACGCCTCTGTCGAGACGCTGCTGCTCGACACGAGCAACCTCGGCTCCGTCCGCGCCGCCGCCGCCACCGCGCGCGGGCGGACGGGGCTCCACGGCCTCCTGCTCAACGCGGGCATCGTGCATCCTCCGCGCGAACGCGAGGAGACCCGCGACGGCCACGAGATCGTGTTCGCGACGAACGCGCTCGGCCATTACGCGCTCGCCGGGGAGCTGCTGCTCGCCCTCGCCGCGGGGCGCGGCCGGATGGTGTGGGTCGGCTCGATGTCGACCTGGCTGACCCCGATGGAGCTCATCGACCCCGAACTGCAGAACGAGTACACGCCGTGGCGGGCGTACGTGCAGTCCAAGATCGCGACGGCCTCGCTCGGCTTCGAAGCCGACCGGCGCCTGCGGGCCTCGAACGTCCCCATCGAGAGCGTCGTCGCCCACCCCGGCTACTCGATCAGCGGACGTACCCGCGGCATCATCGGCATCAACACTCCGAGCCGGCTCAAGCGCTTCGGGGCGAACCTGCAGGCGCCCATCACCCAGTCGAAGGAGCACGGCGCCTGGACCCTCGTGCGCGCCCTCGTCGACCCGCTCGTCGAGGGCGGTCAGTTCTGGGGCCCCGCGCGCGGCTTCTCCGGCCCGCCGCGCCTCGCCGTCCCCACCCGCTCCGCCCGCGAACCCGACCTCGCCGCGCGCCTGTGGAATTACTGCGAACACGCCACCGGCACCGTCTGGCCCTACCTCAAAGCCAGCAAGGCCCGTCGGCGCTGACGCCGCTCTCTGCTGAGCTCGGCGCGGTCGAGCATGTCCCCATTTCGGTCGTTCTGGGCCGTCTCACGCAGCCGAAAGTGGGACATGCCCTGCGGAAAGTGGGACATGCCTTGCCGAAAGTGGGACATGCCCTGCCGGCCGGCTCAGGCCGTGAGCCACACGGCTGCCGCCGCGCCGTCGGGCAGCGTGAGTTCGCGACCGCCGTCGACGCGCACGGCATCCGCCGCCGTCACCGTCACCGTGTGCCCCACGTCGATCCCCGCCTGCTCCAGCGCCCGCAGCAGGGCAGGATCGCGGTCGCTCACCCGCAGCACCTGGCCGGTGTGGCCCGCGGCCGCTTCGTCGAGACGCACGAACGCCGACCGGTCGACGCGGCCCTCGGCATCCGGGATCGCATCGCCGTGCGGATCGAACCGCGGATGCCCGAGCCGCGTCGAGATGCCCTCCAGGAGTCGGTCGCTGATCGTGTGCTCCAGCACCTCCGCCTCGTCGTGCACCTCATCCCACGCGTACGCGAACTCCCGCACCAGCCACGTCTCGATCAGCCGGTGGCGCCGCACGATGGCGGCCGCGCGCTTCTCGCCCTCGTGGGTGAGCGCGATCGGTCCGTACGGGCGATGCGACACGAGGCCCTGCGCGGCGAGCTTCTGCACCATCTCGGTCACCGTCGACGGGGCGAGCCCCAGTTCGGCGGCGAGCTGAGACGGCGTGATGTGCGCCGTCTGCCACTCGGTGTGGTGGTAGATCGTCTTGAGGTAGTCGTCGACCGCGGCGGAAGGCACGCTCCAGGCTAACCGCCCGAGAACACCAGCCACAGGAGCACGACATTCAGCGTGATGAGGAACGCGGATGCCGCCACGCCCGTCGCCGTCGTCAGCCACCGATTTCGGTAGTCGCCCAGCACGTCGCGGCGCGCCGTCAGCGCCACGAGGGGCACCAGCGCGAACGGGATGCCGAAACTCAGCACCACCTGGCTCAGCACGAGGGCGAGGGTCGGATCGACGCCCGACGCCAGGATGACGAGCGCCGGCACGAGCGTGACGAGCCGTCGGGCCAGCAGAGGCACCCGCACCCGCAGGAGGCCCTGCATGATCTCCGCCCCCGCATACGCGCCGACCGCGGTGCTCGCCAGGCCGCTCGCGAGCAGCCCCACCGCGAACAGCGTCGCCACCACCGGGCCGATTCCGTCGCGGAGCGCCGCATACGCCCCCTCCAGACTGTCGGTGCCCGGCACCCCGGCGAGGGCCGACGCCGCCAGGAGCAGGATCGCGAGGTTCACCGTGCCCGCGATCGCGAGGGCGATCGTGACATCCCAGCGCGTCGCGCGCAGCAGCCGGGGCGTCGCGATCGCCCGGTCGGCGGGGTCCGACGTCGCGGCGGTGAAGCGGTCGCGGGCGAGGGCGCTGTGCGCGTAGATCGCGTGAGGCATGATCGTCGCGCCGAGGATCGACGCGGCCAGTAGCACCGAGTCGGTGCCCTCGAAGCGAGGGAGGAGACCGGCTGCGACGCCCGCGGCATCCGGCGGCGCAGCGAACACGCCGTAGGTGAAGCCGAACGCGATCACCAGTAGCAACCCGATCACGACGAACTCGAAGCTGCGCGCCCCGCGCCGCTGCTGCACCAGCAGGAGCGCGAGCGAGATCGCCCCCGTGGCGAGGCCGCCCCACAGGAGCGGCACCCCAAACAGGAGCCACAGCGCGACGGCGCCGCCGATGACCTCCGCGACATCCGTCGCCATCGCCACCAGCTCCGCCTGGAGCCAGTACGCCCGCCGCCCCCACCGGTTCTGAAGGCGCATGCCCAGCGTCTCGGCGAGGCTCCGGCCCGTGACGACCCCGAGCTTCGCCGACAGGTACTGGATGAGCCAGGCCAGCACGTTCCCCAGCACGACGACCCACACCAGGAGGTAGCCGTACCGCGCTCCCGCGGTCATGTTGCTCGCGACATTGCCAGGGTCGAGGTAGGCGACGCCCGCGACGAGCGCCGGGCCCAGCAGCCACGCGACGCGGCCCGGGCGCGCGTTCGTCGTACGCCGCGACGGTGCGGTGATGGGAGATTTCGGCATGCCGAAAACTGTAGCAGGGGGTCTTTCGGGTGGCCGAAATCTTGGCTGGATGTGGCGAACTCCTTCGACCCGTGTGCCGCCGTAGGAGCGGGCCGCGGAAGGGCGCGGTGTCTGGCGGCGGGGAGGGGCGGATCGAAGGAGTTGGCCACGCGCCGCGGTGGCCACTCCGGAGGAAAGGTGGGTCGAGTGCCCATGCGCCGCGGTCGCAACTCCGGAAGAACGGTGGGCCGGTTGCCCACTCCCCGCGGTCACAACTCCGGATGAACGGTGGATCTACGGCCGCTGACCGTGGCTGCGCGGTGGCGCGGCCGTCCGCGCCGCGCAGGATTCCGGAGTTGTGGCGACGGCGCTGGATACCCTGAGTCGGTGACCGTCCCCCACACCCCGTCCGAGCCGGCATCGCCCGAGGCTGCAGAGCCCGAGGTCGCGCCGGAGCCGCCGGTCGAGCCGGAGCAGGCGGTCGAGCCGGAGCCGGCTGAGTCCGGGTCGGCTGAGCCGGAGCCGCCGGCCGAGCACGAGCTCCCCGTCGGCATCGGGCCGTGGGCGGACGGACCGTGGCCCGACGACGAGCGATACGACCGTGAGCTACTCGCGGCCGGCGATCGGCGCAACGTCATCGACCGGTATCGGTACTGGACGATGGCGGCGATCGTTGCCGACCTCGATGAGCACCGGCATCCGTTCCACGTCGCGATCGAGAACTGGCAGCACGACATGAACATCGGATCGATCGTGCGCAGCGCCAACGCGTTCGGTGCGGCCGAGGTGCACATCATCGGACGGCGCCGGTGGAATCGCCGCGGCGCGATGGTGACCGATCGATACCAGCACGTGCGTCACCACGAAGACGTCGCCGGGTTCACGGCCTGGGCCGCCGGAGCGGACCTCCCCGTCGTCGCGATCGACAACGTCGACGGCTCCGTCCCGCTCGATCGTGCGGATCTGCCGGAGCGCTGCGTGCTGCTCTTCGGTCAGGAAGGTCCCGGACTCTCCGCGGAGGCGCTGGCCTCGGCATCCGCTGTCGTCGAGATCACGCAGTACGGATCGACGCGCTCGATCAACGCGAGCGCGGCCGCTGCCGTCGTCATGTACGACTGGTGCCGGCGCTGGGCCTGACCCCGCGCCTCGGCATCTGAGTCGCACCCCGCGTCCAGAGCATGGGGGTGTCCCCGTGTGTGCAGAGCATGCCCCGGTTTCGGTGGGGCATGTCCCCGTTGTGGTCGTTTGGGGATGCCGGTTTCGACCGAATGTGGGACATGGTGGTGCCCTTGCCGGGGCGGTGGCAGAGCATGTCCCGGTTTCTGCGGGACATGTCCCAGTTGTGGTCGATTGGGGATGCCGGTTTCGACCGAATGTGGGACATGGTGGTGCCCCTGCCGGGGCGGATGCACCACCCCCGGCCTCACCCCCGGCCCCACCCCGCCGCCACCCCCGGCCTCACCCCGGCCCCACCCCCGGCCTCACCCCCGGCCCCACCCCGCCGCCACCCCCGGCCTCACCCCGGCGGCCGCGGGGTCACACCTGGACGGTGAGCCACTCCGGCCGGCGGACGCGCCAGCCGAGCGTCGCGAGCCGCGCCAGCATGTACACGCCGAAGAAGCAGGCCGCTAGCCACGCAAGTCCGGCCGCGCCGCCCGGCTGCAGCACGCCGACCAGCACCAGGGCCGGCGCGTACGGCACCAGATTGAGCACGCCGGCCAGCGCGAGGTACTTCGCGTCGCCCGCTCCCATGAGCACCCCGTCGAGCACGAACACGACACCGCACACCGGCTGCGCGACGGCGAGCACGAGCAGCGCCGGCTGCACGAGAGCGGCGACGGCGGGATCCCCCGTGAAGGCGAGTCCGATGACGCCCGACAGTGCGGCGATGAGCGCCCCGACCAGGATGCCGAACCACGCGCCCCACGCGACGGTCCGCCCGAGCACGCGTCGCACGAACGGTTCGTCGCGGGCGCCGAGGCCACGGCCGATGAGGGCTTGCGCCGCGATCGCGAGCGCGTCGAGGGCGAAGGCGGCCGTCGAGAAGATCGTGAACGCGACCTGCCAGCCGGCCAGCTCGTCGGTGCCGAGCGCGGTGGCGACCGCGACGGTCGCGAGCAGGGCGACGCGCAGCGAGACCGTCCGCAGGAACAGCCACCCTCCCGAGCGGGCGGAGCCACGCACCCCGTCGCGCTGCGGCAGGACGGATGCCGAGTGCCGCCGTGCGAGGCGACCCACCACGAGCGCGTATGCGCCGACCATTCCCCACTGGGCGGCGACGGTGCCCGCGGCGGAGCCCGCGATGCCCCAGCCGAACCCGTAGATGAAGAGCCAGTTGAGCAGCGCGTTTGCGGCGAACCCGAAGCCCGCGATCCACAGCGGGGTGACCGTGTCCTGCATGCCGCGGAGAAGGCCGGTCGCCGCGAAGACGATCAGCATGGCCGGAAGTCCCCACATCGACAGCTGCAGGTAGATCCGCGCCTGCTCGGCGACATCGGGGGAGGCCCCGAACATCGCGACGAGCGTCGGCGTGAGGACGGAGCCGGCGACGGCGAGCAGCGCCCCCAACCCGAGCGCGAGCCACAGCCCGTCGATCCCGGCGCGCACCGCGCTCGTGTGGTCGCCCGCGCCGAATCGTCGGGCGACGGCGGGGGTCGTCGAGTAGGCGAGGAAGACCATGAGCCCGACGATCGTCTGCAGCACGGCCGAGGCGATGCCGAGGCCCGCGAGCGGCACGACCCCCAGGTGTCCGACCAGCGCGGCGTCGACGATGAGGAACATCGGCTCGGCCACGAGCGCGCCCAGCGCGGGGACGGCGAGGCGCAGGATCTCCCGGTTGAGGGTCAGCGCGGCCATGGGACGAGCCTAGGCTGGGGGGACGACGCGCACGTCGAGCGGAGGAGGGGTATGTCGCTGTCGCGCCTCTCCCGCCCCGTCGCCCGCCTCCGGCGCCGCCTTCCCACGTGGGCTCGCGTCGTGCTCGACGTCGCGGCGATCGTGCTGGGTGCGGTCCTGGCGATCCGCCCGACGACGGCGCTCGACGTGCTGGCGCTCCTGCTGGGCGGCGGCATGGTGCTGACCGGCATCCTGCAGTTCTTCGACGACGCGCGCGCGGAGTCGACGCGCGCCCGCTGGCGGTTCGCGCTCGTGGGGGTGTGGCTGGCGGGGGGCGCTTTCGTCCTGGTGTGGCCGGGCCTGACCGTGCGTGTCGCGGCGGTACTCGTCGGCGGTGCGCTCCTCCTGGCGGGCACCCTGGGCGTCGTGGGCGCGTTCCGTCGCGGGCGGGGCCTCGACGAACGGATCTCGGATGCCGCGTTCGGCGCATCCGGACTGATCTTCGGTGCGGTGTCCCTCGCGTGGCCCGACATCACGCTGCTGGTGACGGCGGTGGCCTTCGGTGCATGGCTGCTCGTGCTGGGGATCTCGGGGCTGTGGACGCTGCTGCGCGCCCGACGCGACCGCGCCGCGCGCGGCACGCGCACTCCTGCCCGCCGCTGGGGGCGCACGGTCGTGGCGCTCGGCGCGGTGGCGCTGGCGGTGACGACGGCTCTCGTGACGACACCGCTGCGTGAGGGCTCGTCGGTGGTGGACGAGTTCTACGCCGCGCCCCGCGACATCCCCGACGAGCCGGGCCGCCTCATCCGCGCGGAGCCGTTCGAGAATCAGGTGCCGGCCGACGCGAACGCGTGGCGCATCCTGTACACGACGACCGGTGTCGACGGTGCGGTGCGGGTGGCCAGCGGACTCGTCGTCGCGCCCCGGAAGGGCGACGGCCCGTGGCCGGTGATCGACTGGAACCACGGCACGACGGGGTTCGCGCAGCACTGCGCGCCGTCGCTGCTGGAGAAGCCGTTCTGGGCGGGTGCGCTCTTCCAGCTCCCGCAGATCATCGACGAGGGCTGGGCGCTCGTGGCGACCGACTACATCGGGCTCGGCACGGAGGGGCCCCACCCGTACCTGATCGGGCCCCCCAGCGCCTACGCGTCGCTCGACGCGGTGCGCGCGGCGCAGGAGCTCGACGAGGCGCGACTCAGTGCGAACACCGTCGTGTGGGGTCATTCGCAGGGCGGTGGCGCGGCGCTGTGGACGGGCGCGCTGGCCCGCTCGTATGCGCCGGAGATCGTTCTGCGCGGCGTCGCGGCGCTCGCCCCCGCCGCCGATCCGGCCGCGCTCGTCTCCCAGCTCACCGATGTCACGGGCGGCAGCATCTTCGGCTCCTTCGCCTTCGCGTCGTACGAGGCGATCTACGACGACGTGTCCTCCCGCGACTACTTGCGCCCGGGGGCGGTGGTGACGGTCCGTGCGATGTCGGAGCGGTGTCTGAGCGATCCGGGCACGATCGTGTCGGCGCTCGCCGCCCTCGGCCTGTCCGGCGATCCGGAGATCTTCGCGACGCCGCCGACCTCCGGCCCCCTCGGCCGTCACCTGCGCGAGAACACTCCGCCGCCGACCGTGTCCGCCCCGCTCCTGATCGCGCAGGGCAGCACGGACGGAATCGTGCGTCCGTCGACGCAGCGCAGCCTCGTCGACCGCTACTGCGAGGCCGGGCAGCTGCTCGACTACCGCCTGTATGACGGATTCGGTCACACGCAGATCGTCGAGCTGAAGTCGTCGCCGCTGCGCGAGGAGCTCCTCGCGTGGACGGCCGACCGCTTCGCGGGCGAGCCCGTGGAATCCGGATGCCGTCAGACCGAGATCCCGTCACCGTGACGCCCTCTAGCATGGATGCCATGACCGACACTCCCCGCCGTTCGGGCATTGTGCTCGCCGAACTCAGCTCCGAGATCCGTCCCCAGGACGATCTGTTCCGTCACGTGAACGGGGCGTGGCTGGACCGCACCGAGATCCCCGACGACAAGGCGCGGTGGGGATCGTTCCACCTCATCGCCGAGCAGGCCGAGAAGGACGTGCGGGCGATCATCGAGGAGTCGCAGTCCGCCGACGAGGGGTCG
Source organism: Candidatus Microbacterium phytovorans (assembly GCA_029202445.1). Classification (NCBI taxonomy): domain Bacteria; kingdom Bacillati; phylum Actinomycetota; class Actinomycetes; order Micrococcales; family Microbacteriaceae; genus Microbacterium; species Candidatus Microbacterium phytovorans. The sequence goes on along the minus strand of CP119321.1, from coordinate 2,242,092 downwards.
GAGGCGCGCAAGGTCGGCGATCTGTACGCGAGCTTCATGGACACCGCCCGCATCGAGGAGCTGGGTGCCGCGCCGCTGCAGCAGCAGCTCGCCCGCATCGACGCGGTCGACGGCATCGCCGCTCTGCTGCGCACCGTCGGCGAGCTCGAGCGGGAAGGCGTCGGCGGTTTCCTCGGCACCTACATCGAGCCCGACCCGGGCAACCCGCAGCGCTACGTCGTGTTCTTCGTGCAGGGCGGCCTATCGCTCCCCGACGAGAGCTACTACCGCCTCGAGAACTTCGACGCGACCCGATCGGCGTTCCGCTCGTACGCCGCGACGGTGCTGGGTCTCGCGGGCGTCGCCGACGCCGATGCGCAGGCGGAGAGGGTGCTCGCGCTCGAGACGGAGCTGGCATCCCACCACTGGGACAACGTCCGCAGCCGCGACGCGGTCGCGACCTACAACCTGCTGACATGGGATGCCGTCGTCGACCTGCTGGGGGTGGACCTCGCGCCGTGGCGCGACGCCGTGGCTCCCGGCCACGCGCACGGCTTCGCGGAGATCGACGTCAACCAGCCGAGCTTCCTCGAGGGCTTGGGCGCGCTGCTGACCGAAGAGCGACTCGACGACTGGAAGGCGTGGCTGCGCCTGCACGTCGTCCGCTCGTCGGCGCCGTTCCTCTCCGACGCGTTCGTCGATGCGAACTTCGCTTTCTACGGCACGGAGCTCACGGGCGTCCCCGTCAACCGCGAGCGCTGGAAGCGCGGCGTCGGCTTCGTGGAGGCGGCGATGGGCGAGGCCGTCGGCAAGGTGTACGTGGAGCGTCACTTCCCGCCGGCCGCGAAGGAGGCGATGGACGAGCTCGTCGCGAACCTCATCGAGGCGTACCGGCAGTCGATCTCGCAGCTCGAATGGATGACGGCGGCGACCCGGGAGCGCGCGCTCGAGAAGCTCGCCGCGTTCACCCCGAAGGTGGGCTACCCCGTGCGCTGGAAGGACTACGGCGCGCTGGAGGTCGATCCCGCCGACCTCATCGGCAACGTCCGACGCACGAACGCGTGGGAGCACGAGCGCCAGCTCGCCAAGCTCGGCACGCCCATCGACCGCGACGAGTGGTACATGACGCCGCAGACGGTCAACGCGTACTACAACCCGCTGATGAACGAGATCGTGTTCCCGGCGGCCATCCTGCAGTACCCGTTCTTCGACCTCGAGCGGGATGCCGCGGCCAACTACGGCGGCATCGGTGCCGTGATCGGCCACGAGATCGGCCATGGCTTCGACGACCAGGGGAGCGCGTTCGACGGCACCGGCGCGCTCAACGATTGGTGGACCGACGACGATCGTGCCGCCTTCCAGGAGCGCACGGCGGCGCTCATCGAGCAGTACAACGCCCTCGTGCCGCTCGGTCTCGGCGAGGAGCACACCGTCAATGGTGCGCTCACGATCGGCGAGAACATCGGCGACCTCGGCGGACTCGGCATCGCGATCAAGGCCTACCGGCTCCACAACGCGGCCGTCGGCGCCGACCCTGACGGTCCGGTGATCGACGGCTTCACCGGCATCCAGCGTCTGCTGCTCAGCTGGGGGCAGATCTGGCAGCAGAAGGGCCGGGATGCCGAGACGATCCGGCTGCTGACGATCGACCCGCACTCGCCCAACGAGTTCCGGTGCAACCAGATCGTCCGCAACGTCGACGAGTTCTACACCGCCTTCGACGTCACCGAGAGCGACGCTCTCTGGCTCGACGCCGATCGTCGCGTCACCATTTGGTGACGCGCGCCGCGTGAGCGGCACCCTCCATCCTCCGCAGGGGGAGCGGAGCGATCGCAGGGAAAGTCCAGCGGGAGGATCAGCGTGAACGCCGCCGAGCCGTTCGAGTCGCACGCCGCCGCACTCGCGGCTGGCGGACTGCGCCGCGATGCCGCCTCGGGGGCGGGCGCGCGGCGGTCGGGAGGCCGCACGCGACGGTCGGGGGCGGGGCGTCGGTCCTTCACCGCGACGCTGCGGGCCCTCGACGGACTCGCGTCGTCCGGTGCGCAGGTCTCCGTGCGGGTGACCGACCTCGACCGCGACACGGAGGTGTTCGCCGGCGACGACCACTTGACCCTGCCGGTCGGGGGCATCGGGGTCGTGCCGCTCCTCATCGAGACGGCCTCGCAGCTGGAGACCGGCGCGCTCGACGCCCTCGAGATCGTCGACCGGTCGACCGTCGACCCCGTCGACGTCGGAGGCCTGTGGCGGCACCTCAAGGCGCCCGCGCTGCCCGTGTGCGACCTGGCTGTCCTCGCCGCAGCCACCGGCGACGCCCTCGCGACCAACGCGCTGCTGGCCCGCGTCGGGCTCGACGCCGTGCGGGAGCGACTGGAGCGGATCGGGCTCGTCCGCACCGCGCTCATGGACGGCTTCCGTGACCGCCGCGGTCCCGACGACGCGCCGCATGTGGCGCTCGCGTCAGCGGGGGAACTGGCATCCCTGTTCGGCGCTCTCGTCAACGCGCGGGTGGTCTCGCCCGCCGTCAGCGCGCAGGTGTCGGAATGGTTGAGCCTCGGCCACGACCTCTCGCTCGTGGCATCCGCCACCGGCCTCGACCCGTTCGCTCACGACGACGACCGGCACCAGCTGCTGTTCGTGAACAAGACCGGCCGGGCCGACGGGGTGCGCGCGGAGGCGGGGGTGCTCGCCGGGCCGCGCGCGGGCGTCGCCTACTCGCTGATCGTCTGCTTCGACGACCTCTCGGTCGCGCACCGGCTGCGCGCGCACGACGCGTTCCGCACCCTCGGCGTCGAACTCATGGAGTACATCCACTGACCTGGGCTGGACATGTCCCGGTGTGGGTGGCTTCGGCCGGGGCTGGCGGGGGCATGTCCCTGTTTGTGTGGGGCATGACCCAGTTTTGGTGGGTTCATGTCCCAGTTTGTGCCGTTCCGGCCTGCCCGAAACGACCGAATGTGGGACATGGGCTGTGGCGGATGCCAGTGACGGTGGCTCTGTGGGGAGGCTGCCGGGGCATGTCCCAGTTTGGCTAGTTCATGACCCAGTTTGTGCCGTTTCGGCCGGTCGGAAACGACCGAATGTGGGACATGGGCTGTGGCGGATGCCAGTGACGGTGGCTCTGCGGGGCGGCTGCCGGGGCAGGTCCCTGTTTGGGCAGTTCATGTCCCAGTTCCGGTGAGGCATGTCCCAGTTTGTGCCGTTTCGGCCGGTAGAAAACGACCGAATGTGGGACATGGCCTGTCGGAAACGACCGAATGTGGGACATGACCTGCCCGAAACGACCGAATGTGGGACATGGGCTGTGGCGGATGCCAGTGACGGAGGCTCTGCGGGGAGGCTGCCGAGGCTCAGAAGATGATGGTGTGGTTGCCGTGGCGGATCACGCGGTCCTGCGCGTGCCACAGCACCGCGCGCGAGAGCACCTGGCGCTCGACGTCGGCGCCGCGACGCGCGAGCTCCGTGACCGTCTCGGCGTGGGTGACGCGGATGGTGTCCTGCTCGATGATCGGGCCCTCGTCGAGGTCGCTCGTGACGTAGTGGCTGGTGGCGCCGATGAGCTTGACGCCGCGTTCCTTCGCCTTCTTGTAGGGCTCGGCGCCGATGAAGGCGGGCAGGAAGGAGTGGTGGATGTTGATGACCGGCACGCCGAGCTGCTCGAGGAACTCGGGCGACAGGATCTGCATGTACCGCGCGAGCACGACGAAGTCGACGTTGCCGACGAGGAGCTTCAGGATCTCCGCCTCCGACGCCGACTTGTCGGGGCCCGTGACCGACGGCACATGGAAGAACGGCACGCCGAAGCTGCGCACATCCTCGGCGGTGGTCGTGTGGTTGGAGATCACCATCGGGATGGTGACGGGCAGGTCGCCGCGGCGGTGGCGCCACAGCAGGTCGAGCAGGCAGTGGTCCTGCTTGGATGCCAGGACCGCCATCCGCTTGGGCACCGACTGGTCGGTCAGCGACCACTCCAGTTCGAAGTCGGCGAGGGTCCGGTCGATCTCCGCCTCGATCTGCGGCCGGTCGGCGGCGAAGTCGGGGCGGTGGAACACCACCCGCTGGAAGTACGCGCCGCCGCGCGGGTCGTCGGAGTACTGGTCGAACGCGACGATGTTGCCGCCGATGCGCGTGATCATCGCCGAGACGGCGGCGACGATCCCCGGAGTGTCCTTGCCGTGCACGATGAGGCAGGCGTGAGCGGGGAGCAGGTGCGGGTTGTGCACGGGAGGCATGCATCGATTCTGCCGTGTCCGAACGGATGCCACGGCATCCGCCCGTCGCCGGGGCGTCGCGCGCCCGCCGCTAGCGCACCCCGCGCATGAGCGACAGGACGGGCTTGACCGCCAGCAGCAGGGCGACGCCCACGCCGATCGCGAGAAGGCCGAGGGTCGCGAAGTAGGGCACCTCGTTCTCGGGGTCGTAGAGGGTGGCCAGCTGACCGGCGACAGCCGTGCCGAGCGACACCGACAGGAAGAACAGCGCCACCATCTGGGTGTGGAAGCGCTCCGGGGCGAGCTTCGTCGTGACCGACAGTCCCACGGGTGAGAGGAGCAGCTCGGCGATCGTGAAGACGAGCAGGATGCCGACGACCGCCAGCAGCGGGGTCGAATTCGCCCCGCCGCCGGCGAACGGCAGGAACAGCAGGAACGCGGCGCCCATCACGATGGCGGACAGGCCGAACTTCACCGGCGTCGACGGCTGGCGCGAGCCGAGCTTCGTCCACAGCCAGGCGAAGACGCCCGACAGCACGATGATGAAGATCGGGTTGATCGACTGGATCCACGGCACCGGCATCTCCCAGCCGAAGAGGTTCCGGTCGAGTCGCTGGTCGGAGTAGAACGTCAGCACCGTGAACTGCTGCTGGTACAGCGACCAGAACGCGACCGACGTGAGGAACAGCGGCAGGAAGCCCCACACGCGCGACCGCTCGACCGACGTGATGGCGCGGCTGGTGAGGATGACGGCGAAATAGGCGATCGCGGCGCCGATCACGGCGACGATCACGACGAGCGCGAGATTGTCGGCGCGGATGACGCCCACGAGCACGAGCACGACGATCAGGGCGACGCCCGCCACGGCGACACCGATCATCAGCGGGTAGCGCTGCCGGGGGAGCGGGTTGGGAACGAGCGATGCCTCGGCGGGGAGCGCCTTCCGGCCGAACGAGTACTGCAGGAGGCCCGCGGCCATCCCGACCGCGGCCAGTCCGAAGCCCCAGTGGAAGCCCAGTCGATCCTGCAGCAGACCGGTCAGGAGCGGACCGGCGAACGCCCCGAGGTTGATGCCCAGATAGAACAGGGAGAAGCCGGCATCCCGTCGGGTGTCCTCCGGCGCGTACAGAGTGCCGACGACGCTCGTCGCGGTCGCCTTGAGGCCTCCCGAGCCGATCGCGACCAGCACGAGTCCGACGCCGACCCCGAGGAACCCGGGGAGGAGCGCGAGCGCGATGTGCCCCGCCATGATGACGATGGCGCTCAGGAACAGCACGCGCTCGGCTCCCAGCAGCCGGTCGGCGATCCACGCGCCGAGGATCGTCGACAGGTACACGGCGCCGCCGTACGCCCCCACGATGCTCGCCGCGACCGTCTGGTCGACGCCGAGACCGCCGTCGGACACCGAGAAGTACAGGTAGATGAGCAGGATGCCCTGCATGCCGTAGAAGCTGAAGCGCTCCCACATCTCCACGCCGAACACATGGGCGAGCGCCCACGGCTGCCCGAAGAAGCGCGTGTCACCGGCATCCCGTGCACCGGAGTCTCGGGTCGCCGCGTCGCGGGCCGAAGTGCCGGGCGTGTTCCCCGCCGACGCCGTCTCGGGGCCGACGGGCTTCTGACTGCGGTTGTCGTCCATGGCATCCACGCTAGCCGCGCGCCCGCCGCCGCGTCAGGAGGCGGACATCTGCCGGCTTACGCGGGCAGCGCCGGATGGGCCTCTTCGGCGGGCCGCGTCGGGATGAACGCGGCCACCACCAGGGCCACCACGGCCGCGCCCCCGCCGAGCAGGAACGACAGGTGGAACGCGGATGCCGTCGGCACCTGCACGTCGCCCTGCGTCGTCGACATGGTCGCCAGCACCGCGCCGATGACGGCCGCGGCCGTGCTCGTGCCGAGCGAGCGGAACAGCGCGTTCAGGCCGTTCGAGGCGCCCGTCTCGCTCTGCGGCACCGACCGCATGATGAGCATCGGCATCGCCGCGTACCCGAAGCCGATGCCCACACCGACGAGGATGTTCGCGACCAGCAGGTGCCACACCTCCGAAGAGAACAGGAGCGTGAAGCCGTAGGCGGCGATGAGGGCGACGGCGCCGAGCACCAGCAGTCGCCGCGGGCCGACCGTGCGCGCGAGCCGGCCGGAGTACGGCGACAGCACCATCATGACGAGGCCCGCCGGCATGATGACCAGGCTCGCGGCCAGGAGCGACAGGCCGAAGCCCGCCGGCGGCGGCAGCTCGAGCAGCTGCGGGTACGACACGTTCGACGCGAACAGCGAGAAGCCCATCGCGATCGAGGCGATGTTCGTGAGCAGCACCGGCCGTCGCGCGGCGACCCGCAGGTCGAGGAGGGGTTCGGCGATGCGCAGCTCGTACCAGCCCCATACGAGGAGCACGACGATGCCGCCGATCCCGAACGCGAGCACCGGCGCCGACGTCCAGCCCCATTCGTTTCCGCGCGAGATCGCCAGCAGGATGCCGGTGAGCCCGACGGCCAGTCCGGCGGCTCCCGCGTAGTCGAAGCGCCCGGCCGTGCGCAGGACGCTCACGGGCACGATCCAGAGGACGAGTCCGAACACGACGACCCCGAGGCCCGCGGACATCCAGAACAGCGCGTGCCAGTCGGCGTACTGCGTGACGAGGGCGCTCAACGGCATCCCCAGCGCCCCGCCGACACCCAGCGTGGCGCTGATGAGCGCGATCGCGCCGTCGACGCGGTTCTCGTGCAGGATGTCGCGGAGGATCGAGATGCCGAGCGGCACGACGCCCGTCACGGCGCCCTGGAGGCCACGGCCCACGATCACGCCGATGATGTCGGTCGAGAGGGCCGCGATGATCGACCCGACCACGAGCGCGGCCAGCAGCACCAGCACGATCCGCCGCTTGCCGTACATGTCACCCAGGCGCCCCGCGATCGGCGTGACGACGGCGGCCACCAGGAGCGTGACGGTGACGACCCAGGCTGTGTCCTCACGACTCGCGTGGAGGAGCTCGGGCAGTCGTGCCTGGATCGGCACGACGAGCGTGAACATGAACGACGAGCACAGTCCCGCGATGGCGAGGACGGCGACCACCGCGCCCTGCGGCGGGATTCGGGTGAGGCGGCGGCGGGCATCATCCTCACGGTTCACCGATTCAGGCTACCGGGGCGGCGGGGGTGGAGGGCCGGGGCTAGGGTGCTGACATGGCCGACTTCGAAGACGCCACCGCTCCCGAGGGCATCGAGATCCGTGCGCTCGAGACGGTCGAGCAGGTGTTCGCCGCTTCCGAGGTGCTCTCGCAGGTGTGGGGCGGCGACCGCACCGGAATGCCCCCGAACCTGCTGCGCGCACTCGCCCACTCGGGCAACTACGCCGTAGGGCTGTACGACGGCGAACGGATGATCGGGGCTTCCGTGGCCTTCTTCGCCGCCCCGGCGTCCCGCTCGATGCACTCGCACATCACGGGCGTCCTCGACGGCTACCGGTCGCAGGGCCTCGGACGGGTGCTCAAGCAGCACCAGCGCGCGTGGGCGTTCGCGCGCGACGTGGGTCACATCACGTGGACGTTCGATCCGCTCGTCGCCCGCAACGCGTCGTTCAACCTCCGCGTGCTCGGCGCTCGCGTGACGGAGTACCTGACCGACCACTACGGCGCGATGGACGACGGCGTGAACCGCGGTGACGAATCCGACCGGCTCATGACCTCGTGGGCGCTCGCCGCCCCGGCACCGATCCCGGCCGAGGAGACGGTCGTCACGACGGTGGCCATTCCGCGCGACATCGAGCGGCTGCGGCGCGACGACCCCGCCGAGGCCCTCGAGTGGCGCTACCGCGTGCGCGACGCGTTCGGCGGGCTGCTCGACGACGGTTTCGTCGTCGTCGGGTTCGACGAGCGCGGCTATCTCTTCTCGCGCGGTCCGGCGAAGCCGTGATCGGCACCGACTGGACTCCGCATCGGCGCGACGACGGCGAACTCGTCGGCTGGATCGCGCCCGAGGGCGACCAGTGGGTTCCGTTCGATCTGCTGGGCCGCCGCGCGTCGGAGCCGACCGAGTGGCTGGATGCCGAGGCGGTGCTCGAGACGCTCGGCCTCTCCTATCTCGCGGAGCCGTGGATGCTCGAGGGGGAGTCGGACCGTCCCCTCCGCGTGCGGTTCGTCGAGGTCACACCCGAGCGCATCGTCGTCAAGGGCGAGGACTTCGGCGCGATCGACGCGTACGCGCGCCGTTGGGAGCTGCCCTGGCCCGTGCCGCCGACGCTGCGACCGACGCGCTCGGACGACCCCGACGCCTTCGTCATCGGCTGAGCCGTCACGGCGTGCTGTCGATCACGCGCAGGTCGGGGATCGAGACGCGCACGGGTCCGTTCGTGACGCTCGTGGAGGTGTAGACCTCGAACCCGAGGCTGCCCGCACCCTGGAGGCCCGCCGTGGCATCCGTCGCCGTCCGCTGCCAGGTGCTCGGCTCGGTCGCGCCGGTCCACACGCGGGCGCTCAGCTGCGTGGGAGCGGCACCGGATGCCGTGAACCGCAGATTCAGCGGGGTCCCCGCGGTGAGGGTGAGGCCGGTGATCCGGGTCTCGGAGGCGATGGAGGTCTGGGCCCCGCCCGCCGTGACACGCGAGAGGGTGAGGTACACGGCACCTCCCGGAGCGACGCGGATCTTCGCCCAGTAGCGTCCGTCGGCGGTGCGTCGGATGAACGTGGAGACCGTCGTGCCGGTCGAGCCGCCCACGGGAATCTTGTCGAGCACGAACGAGGTGCGCAGGTCGACGTCGGCCGCCGACACGGCGGTGAGCGTCGTCGACGGCACGGCACCGACGGCCGAGGAGATCGTCCCCGACCCGCCGGCGACGGAGAGTGCGGAGTGCGAGCTCCAGGCGCCGCCGACGTCGGCCTGTCCCCAGGAGCCGCTCAGGGTGCGGTCGAACGCGTCGGCCGCGCGCACGGTCGCCGTCCCCGGCGCGGCGACCGTGACGGTGCGGTTCGTGGCATGAGTGGCGCCGTCGTCGTCGGTGACCGTGAGCGAGACGGTGTAGATGCCGGGCTCCGCGTAGGTGTGCGAGCCGCGGTCGCCGGTCGCGGCATCCCCGTCGCCGAAGGTCCACGCGTACGACGTCACGGTGCCGTCGACGTCGCTGGAGGCGCGGCCGTCGTAGGCGCACGTGAGCGCGGTGCACGTGACGTCGGCGCGCGCGACGGGGGCGGTGTTGGGCACCGCGGCGCCGTCGCCGATCGTGAACGCGTCGGTGAACGGCCCCACGGCGTTCTCGAAGTGCGCGGTCATCGTCGTCTCGGTGAGCGTCGCGGAGAGGAATCCGTACGAGGAGTTGAGGTTCTGGCCGCTGAGGGCCGCGAAGTAGGGGGCCTCGGCATCCGCTTGGTCGACGGTGCGGTTCTGCACGCCACCCAGCCCGACGGTGAGGAAGACGGTGCCCGCCCCCTTCGTGAGCGACGTGTCCGCGTCGACGACGCACGCCGCCTCGTACCCGCCGACGGTCAACCGCGTACAGCCGGCACCGTGGGCGAGCTGCTTCGTGCGCTGGTAGAGGTGCTCGTGCCCGGTCAGCACGAGATCGACCCGCTTCGCGACGAAGAGGTCGGCGAGGTCGGCCCCCATCGGGCACGCGTACATCCCCACCGAGAGGCACTGGTAGTGCATGCCGGCGACGACCCAGGGGATGCCGGCAGCCCGCGCGCCGTCGATGGCCGCCGCCGTCCAGTTGTATCGCGCCGAGCCCGCGCCGTAGAACCACGCCGAGGCGCCGTTGAAGGCCATGTTCGGCGAGACCATGACGAAGCGCACGAGCGGGTCGTCCTGCGGATAGTCGACGTAGTACTGCCGGCCATAGGTGCCGACCAGGCCGGGGAGCTGGTTGGGCAGGCACGCCGAGAAGTCGTTGATGTTGCCGTTGCTGCCGTTGTCGTGGTTGCCGGCGATGAGCTCGAACGGGTACCCCGCGCCGACCCGCTCCACCACGTAGTCACAGAAGGTCTGCTCGGTGCCGGTGACCCCGCCCGCGCCGAGCATGTCGCCGAGCGCGAGGGTGAGATCGTTGCCCGACGCGCGCATGCCGCGCAGCACGGCATCCCCGTTGACGTTCATGCCGTAGTCGCCGGCGGCGCTGAAGCTCACCGACGGCTCGGCCGCCTGCGACGGTGGACCTCCGATCGCGGTGCCCGCCGTGAAGAGGAAGGCGCCCGCGATGGCCGCCGCCAGCAGTCGACGCACGGCGGGGAAGCCGCCACTCGGGTGTGCAACGGAGTCGGTCATGATCGTCCCCCCGGAGATCTGATCCCGTCGCGGTCCCCATTGAGCGCGACGCGTTCATGGTCCCGCTCGCGACGGCGTCGGTCAAGGGGGCCACGTATCACCCGGCGCCGCCCGCTCCTCTTCGCAGAAGAGGGACCGCGAGTCGCGTCATAGATGGGCGGGGATCGCGTCTCTCTGATGAGGAAAGGGGATGCCGTGCCCGCACTGTTCGACACCATCGCGCGCCGCTGGCGTGCGCCCCGTCTCCGCCGCTCCCGCGGTCGGCGGAGCACGTTCGTCGCCCCGCGCGACCGGGTGCTCGCTCGCGCCCTGCGCTGAGCGCCAGGCCCCTCTCGTGCGTGTCGGAGGCCGGTGGCAGGCTGTCGGTGACACAGGAGGTCGCCATGAGCAGATTCCCCGACCGTGACGCTACGGCGCTCGTCGTCATCGACATGCAGCGCGGTGTGGTCGCCGGCAACTACGAGGTCGAGGCGGTCACGCGCAACGTCGCGGCGCTCGTCGAGCGAGCCCGTGCCGACGGCGTGCCCGTCGTGTGGGTGCAAGACCACAACGAACTCGAAAAGGGGTCGCCGGAGTGGCAGCTCGTCGACGAGCTCGTCCCCGCGGAGGGGGAAGCGCGCGTCGACAAGATCTACGGAGACTCCTTCGAGGGCACCGACCTCGAAGAGCGGCTCGCCGAGCGCGGCGTCGACCGGCTGGTCGTCGCGGGCGCGCAGACCGACGCCTGCATCCGCTCGACGCTGCACGGAGCGCTGACGCGAGGCTACGACGTCACGCTCGTCGCCGACGCCCACACCACGGAGGACATGCGGGAGTGGGGGTCGCCCGTGAGTCCCGAGCAGTCGATCGGCTACGCGAACCTCTACTGGTCGTTCTCGCGCACCCCCGACGCCGCTGGTGAGGTCACACCGACGGCCGAGGTCGCCTTCACTCGCTGACCGCGACGCGGCAGGGCTAGCCTGAGCGCATGCCGATCGCCCGCCCCGCCGCGCCCGTCACGATCGACGCCGTGGAGTTGCGGGTCCTGCATCTGCCGCTCGTCGCGCCCTTCACGACCTCTTTCGGCACGGAGACCGTGCGTGAGGTGATCGTCGTCCGGGCGCGCACGTCCGCCGGTGACGGGTGGGGCGAGATCGTCACGCAGCAGGCGCCGCTGTACTCCTCCGAGTACACGCAGGGCGCGTGGGACGTGAGCCGTCGGTTCCTCGCTCCCGCGCTGCTGGAGCGGGGCGCCGTCGCGCCGGAGGAGGTCGCCGGCATCCTCTCGCCGTTCGTCGGCCACCGGATGGCGAAGGCGGGCATCGAGCTCGCCGTGCTCGATGCCGCCCTGCGCGCCGCGGATCGCTCGCTCGCGACCCACCTCGGCGCCGTGCGCGACCGCATCCCGAGTGGTGTCTCGGTGGGCATCCAGCGCGACCCGGCCGCGCTCGTCGACACCGTCGCGGGTTATCTCGACGAGGGCTACGCGCGCATCAAGATCAAGATCAAACCCGGACGCGACCTCGGCGACACGGCCGCGGTCCGCGACGCGTTCGGGTCGATTCCCCTCCAGGTCGACGCGAACTCGGCATACACCCTCGCCGACATCGACACCCTCGCCGAACTCGACCGGTTCGACCTTCTCCTCATCGAGCAGCCGCTGCAGGAAGACGACATCGTCGACCACGCGACCCTCGCGGCGCGGCTGCGCACGCCTGTCTGCCTCGACGAGTCGATCGTGTCGGCGAAAGCCGCCGCCGACGCGCTCGCGCTGCGTGCGGCATCCGTCATCAACATCAAAGCCGGCCGAGTCGGGGGCTACCTCGAAGCCGTTCGGGTGCACGACCTGTGCCGGGCGGCCGGCGTGCCCGTGTGGTGCGGGGGAATGCTCGAGACGGGCATCGGGCGCGCGGCGAACGCGGCGCTCGCCGCCCTCCCCGGGTTCACGCTCACCGGTGACGTCTCGGCATCCGACCGGTTCTATCACCGCGACATCGTCACCGCGCCGATCGTCCTGGAAGACGGACACGTGAGGGTGCCGTCGGGGCCGGGCATCGGGGTGGAGGTCGACACCGCCTTCCTCGACGAGGTCACCGTCGACCGCGTCGAGATCCGGCGCTGAGGTGCGCACAACTCCGGAACGAGACGGCGGGTGGCGGCCGCAGGGTCGTCGTCGCCGCATGATCGGAGCGTCGTTCCGGAGTTGTGTCGCGCTCGCCCTGTTCGCCGTGCTGGCGGTGGGTTGCTCCCCGACCGCGGAGCAACCCCCCGCGTCCGCCGACGGCCTTCCCGCCGGCGTCACCGTGGAACTGCGGCAGACGCGCGCCGACGTGGCGGGGCGGCAGGCTGCCGTCGCCGTGCACAACGGCACCGGGAGATCGATCGAGATCGGTGCCGTATCGGTTGCCGATCCGCGGTTCGCGCAGCCCGCCACACGCACCGTCGCGCGCACATCGACCGTGCCGGCGGGCGCAACCGTCGACATCCGAGTGCAGTTGACCGAGGTCGCGTGCGATGCCCCGGCCGACGCGACGGCCACCGTGACCCTCGACGTCCGCGACGCCGAGACGGATGCCATGACGGCACGCACCGCGCCGATCGTCGATGTCGTGCCGTTCGTCGCGGCGCTTCACGAGAACGAGTGCCTGCAGGTCGCGGCCGGACGGTCGGCGGCGGTGAGCCTCGGGAGGTTCACGGCATCCGCGGCGGGGGAACCTGCCCGTCTCGACCTCGACGTCGTGCCCGCTCCCGGTGAGGGGACGCTGCGGATCGTCGGCATCCACGAGACCAACCTGCTCACATTCCCCGGACTCGTCGATGCGGTCTACCCGCTCGATCTCGATCAGACCGGCACCGATCGCAAGCGCCAGTCCGTCGCGCTGCCGCTCCTCCCGGCGCGGTGCGACGCGCGCGGGGTCGTACGACCTGGCCGCGACCCCGGAGCAGCGCGGTGAGATCCTCGCGTGGGTCGCCGCGTGGTGCGGCCTGTGAGGCGGAAATTCGGGGTAACCGGATGCCGTCGACCCCGCGCCGCCCCTAGGCTGACACCGTGACCACTCCTCCGCAGCCTCCGCAGCAGCCCCCGTTCCCGCCTTCGCAGCCGCCCTACGGCGGTCCGACTGCGCCGCAGGCCCTGAACCCGTCGGACGAGAAGCTGTGGGCGACGCTCGTCCACATCGGCGGCATCTTCTTCAGCTTCCTGCCCGCCCTGATCGGCTACCTCGTGCTGAAGGACCGCGGGCCGTTCGTCCGCGCGCACACCGCCACGGCGCTGAACTTCCAGATCACGATCGCCCTCGCCTTCTTCGTCGGCGGCGTGCTCAGCATCATCGGCATCGGCTTCCTGATCATCCTCGCCGCGTGGGTCGTCGACCTCGTGTTCTCGATCATCGCGGCCGTCAAGTCGAACCAGGGCCAGTGGTACACCTACCCGCTGGCGATCAAGTTCATCAGCTGACCGGCGGTAAGTTCAGGGCCTCAGGGCGGAGAACCGGAAGGCCGCGAAGCCTTCGATCGGCAGCACCTCGACCCGGGAGAATCCCGCTCCGCGTGCGTAGCGCTCGAGAGTGGGCTGACGCATCACCGTGCCCGTCGCGACCGAGCCCGGCGTCGACATCGAGTCCGGCAGGCAGATGAACAGGCTGTAGCCGTACATGATGCGCTCGATGTCGTCGCCGGGCGCGCCGTCGCCGGACGGCGCGAACACGTCGGCCACCGCCTCGTCCATCACGACGAGCACCCCGTCCGGCCGAAGTGACCGGCGCACCGCCGTGAGCACCGCGACGGGGTCGGGCATGTCGTGCAGTGCTTCGAACACGAACGCCGCATCGAACGTCCCCTCCCTGCCCTGGTCGAGGCGTTCCCCGTCGAGCAGGGTGAACGACACGGATGCCACACCCTCGGCGTGCATGCGTGCCGCCTCGAGCGACGGGGCGTCGATGTCGAAGCCCTCCACTTTCGCCGACGGATAGGCGCGCGCGAGCGCGATCGTCGACCATCCGTGCCCGCACCCCACGTCGGCGATGCACGCCCCCGGTCGGGAGAGCACGGCATCCACGTCCGGCACGGAGGAGAGCGCCGCTCCGAGGCGCTGCTCGAACCAGGGACGGTTGACGTCGCCCTGCGCGTCACGCGCGTCGGGTCCGAACGCCGCCCACCCCACGCCGCCTCCCGACCGGTACGCGGTGAGGAGCTCGGGGAGGCGCATCGCGGCGGCGGCCATCATCCTCGCCAGCGGCGCCGACGACAGCAGCGAGTCGGGATCGGCGAGCACCGCCGCGCGAGCCGGAGGAAGGGCGAACATGTCACCGTCCGCGGTGAGGATGCCGGCGGTCGCCTGCTGCTCAAGCCACTCCCGGGCGTACCTCGGATGCATCCCGGTGGCCTCGGCCAGCTCGCTGACCGTGCGCGGCCGCTCCACGAGCGCGCGGTACAGGCCCAGCCGATCGCCGACATAGATCGACAGGATCTCGAATCCGCCGACGAGCCGGTGGAACACCTCGTCCGCGAACGCCTCCGCCTCGTCCACCGCGCCTCCTCACCCGACCCGCGACATGGTAGTCCCGCCTGTGCGCCGGTGCGAGAGGGGCAGGCTCCGAGGTGGTGTCAGGCGGAGGCGAGCCATTCCTGCGCGCGAAGCTCGGGCAGCGAGATCAGCCGGTCGAGCAGTGAGTCCGGTCCGTGCGCGATCGTCGCGCCGGTATCGGGCGGTGACGCGACGAAAACCGAGCGATCATCGGTCCAGAGGTAGCTGAGCTCGACGATCGGGAATGGCGCGCCGGGCAGGAAAGTCCGCCCGGACCCCCAGCGTCGGTCGACACCGGCGTAGGCGCATTCGTGCAGTTCTCCCGAGAAGAGCACGTAGTTCAGCCGACCGCGGTGCCAGGTTCCGCTCGGTTCGTCGAAGCCTTCGGAGCGACCGTCATCGCTCTCCGAGAGGAAGCCCGCGTACAGCGCGATCGAGCACCGCGCACGCGGACCGAGAGTGTCGTGCAGGCACTGTTCCAGCAGGAGTCGCTGCTCCTCCGACGCCCGGGCATCGTCCGGACCGTTCTCGTACGGGGGGCGTCCGAGACGCACGCGCTCGGGCACCCACCTCGTACCCGGGTGGAGGATGACTACGCGACGGACCGCCTCTGCCGGCGGCGTCAACCGGTCCTGCTCGATCCACTGCTCGAACCACGTGAGCTCCGTGCGAGAAATCTCGCCGATCATCGTTTCTCCTCCTCGCCGATCGCTGGCCCGCGCGACTCCGATGCTGTCTCAGATCGCACCTGTGGAATACGCGCGCGGCCACTGCCACATTCTGTGACACTGCTGCTCTGTTCAATGAGGGGACGTTGTCATGATAAGGGAAGCCGATCGCGCCATTTCCAGAGTATTGCTGGTGGCGGTGGTAGCAGCGCTGATCTGGTCATTCGCCACGGCTGCGCCCCCAGCCGCGTTGGCGGCGGAGCAGGAGCCGGACGGTTTCGTCATCGGCGAGGCAGTCCGAGCGGACGGGGTCTCGGCTGATGCTCGCGATCGTGTCCACGCGATCGCCGATGGCCGGACCACGCTCGATGCGCTGCACAGCCGTGTCAGGACTGAAGACGATCACGTGTAAGGGGCGCTATGACTACCCACACGCGGGAGATAGTTCAGGCTTCAAGCGAGTGAACGCTCATCTGATCGTGACCTGCACAGGCACCGTGCCGTTGGACGCCCAGTTCACACAGATCACGGCATCTTCGAGAATGACCGACATCACGGGTGGACGCTTGGGCCTCGTGTCAACGAAGTCTGGGCGGGGAAGTTTGCGTGTCGGCGGCGATCTGGCATGTCTCGCTGCCACGCGCAGCTACCAGGCCGTAGGTAGTGTTTCGTTGCTCTTTCCGCCCGGTTACACGCCGGGCGGAAAGAGCGGAGCCAAGAGCGTTATCCGTGACTTCGCGCGGAACCCAAACACCGGCAACTGTGTCTTGAAGTGACGTTGCTTGCGTCGACGCCGAGATTGCGGCGGGATCTTCTCCTGGATCCTGGAACTGGCCAGAGGGTGCTCTAGCACCACCTTGACGAGCAAGCCTCGCGTCCTCAAGCCGGTTCTCTCGCTCCCGCGCGACATGGTAGCCGGTCGCCTGCGGTCGGCCCGTGGGGCCAAGTCCCCGCGGCTAGACTTGACGGATGCCGGAGCGCGCTGCGCGTGCCCCCGGCATCCGCGGGCTTCCGCACCCACTCGAACCGACCATTTGGAGCCACCTGTGGCCGAGCAGTCCCGTCTCGACAAAGTCATCGCCCTCGCCCGCCATCGCGGGTTCGTGTTCCAGGCCGGTGAGATCTACGGCGGTTCGCGTTCGGCCTGGGACTACGGCCCCCTCGGCACCGAGCTCAAGGAGAACATCCGGCGGCAGTGGTGGCAGACGTTCGTCCGCGGGCGCGGCGACATGGTCGGCCTCGACTCCTCCGTGATCCTCCCGAAGCGCGTCTGGGAGGCGTCGGGTCACGTCGCGACCTTCACCGATCCGCTCGTGGAGTGCCTGCACTGCCACAAGCGCTTCCGCGCGGACAACCTCATCGAGGACTTCGAAGCGCGCAAGGGCCGCACCGCCGAGAACGGCCTGGCCGACGTGCCCTGCCCGAACTGCGGCACCAAGGGCCAGTACACCGAGCCGAAGGCCTTCTCGGGTCTCGTGAAGACGTACCTCGGCGTCGTCGACGACGAGTCCGGCCTGTACTTCCTGCGCCCCGAGACCGCGCAGGGCATCTTCGTGAACTTCTCCAACGTGCTCACGGCATCCCGCAAGAAGCCGCCCTTCGGCATCGGCCAGGTCGGCAAGGCCTTCCGCAACGAGATCACGCCCGGCAACTTCATCTTCCGCACGCGCGAGTTCGAGCAGATGGAGATCGAGTTCTTCACACCGCCCGCCGAAGCGCAGCAGTGGTTCGAGCACTGGGTGCAGGCGTGCTGGGACTGGTTCATCGACCTCGGCCTCGACCCCGAGAACATGCGCCAGTTCGACGTGCCCGAGCACGAGCGCGCGCACTACTCCGCCGGCACGATCGACTTCGAGTACCGCTTCGGCTTCCCGGGCAAGGAGTGGGGCGAGCTCATGGGCGTCGCCAACCGCACCGATTTCGACCTGTCGAGCCACATCGAGGCATCCGGTCAGTCGCTGACGTACTTCGACCAGGCGTCCGGAGAGAAGTATGTGCCGTACGTCATCGAGCCGTCGTTCGGTCTCACCCGGTCGATGATGGCCTTCCTCGTCGACGCCTACGTCGAGGAGGAAGTGGCGAACGCGAAGGGCGGCACCGACACCCGCACCGTGCTGAAGCTCGACCCGCGCCTGGCCCCCGTGAAGGTCGCGGTTCTCCCGCTGAGCCGCAACGAGAAGCTGTCGCCGCTGGCGCGCGAGACGGCCGACGCCCTGCGCGCTCAGGGCTGGAACGTCGACTTCGACGACGCCGGCGCGATCGGGCGCCGCTACCGCCGGCAGGACGAGGTGGGCACGCCCTTCTGCGTCACCGTCGACTTCGACTCGCTCGACGATCACGCCGTCACCGTCCGCGACCGCGACACGATGGCGCAGGAGCGGGTGCCGCTCGACGCGCTGCACGGCTACCTCGCCGAGCGCCTCCGCGGCGCCTGACGCCGCGCGCACCGTCGCGGTGCCCGTCGTGTGCCGTCGGTAACTCCTTCGATCTTGCATCGTGCCGGGGGCCTGGCCGCGCTATCGCGCGCCGCCCGGCCACGTCGCTCACCGGATCGAAGGAGTTAGCGACGAACGGCCGCCGGGAGCGAGGCTCCACGACGGCCGTTCCTCCGCGAGAGAGCGGTCAGCGCTTGACGGTCGCCGTCTTCGCGCTCGTCTTCGCGGTGGTCGTGTACCCGCTCCTGCTCGCCGTGACGGTGACCGTGATCCGCTTCCCGGCCCGAGACGACGTGATCGTGTAGGTCTTGCCCGTCGCGCCCTTGATGACCTTGCCGTCCGCCTTCCACTGGTACGTCAGCTTCGAGGGCTTGGGCGACCAGGTGCCCGCGGATGCCGTGAGCTTCTTGCCGACCTTCGCGGTGCCGGTGATCTTCGGCGTCGGTGACGTCGTGAACGGTCGGATGACGACCGCCGTCTTCGCGCTCGTCTTCGTCGTCTTCGTGTAGCCGGCCGCCGTCGCGGTGACCGAGACCGTCAGCCGCTTGCCGACGTCCGTCGAGCTCACGACGTACGTGCTCTTGGTGGCTCCGCTGATGCTGCGATCGTTGGACTTCCACTGGTACGTGAGCGTGGTCGGCACCGGCGACCACGTACCGACGGCGGCGGTGAGCTTCTTGCCGACCTTGAGTGTGCCGGTGATCTTCGGTGCGGGAGCCGCGGCAAACGGCTTGGTGATCGTTCCGGTGTAGGCCGAGGCCACGGTGGTCGAGGTGAACGCGGGGCGTGCGCCGGTCGCGTCGACCCGGATCCGCTGGCCGTCGTCCTCGGCGGTGAGCGTGTACGTGGCGGCGGTCGCTCCGGCGATCGCGGTCTCGCCGCGGTACCACTGATAGGTCACCGTGCGAGGCTTCGGCGTCCAGGCGACGGATGCCGTCAGCGTCACGCCCACGGTCCGCGATCCGGAGATCGTGGGGGCGGGGGTGGAGCTGAACGCGGCGATCGGCAGCGACTTCATGATGAGCTCGCCGGTGCCGTAGGTGTTGTCGACACCGACTGCGCCGCGGTCGGTGGTCTGGGTGCGCAGATACTCGACCAGCTGTGCAGGGCTCTTGGTGTCGAAGCGCTCGAGTGCGACGGCGGCGGCGCCCGCGACGACGGGTGTCGCGGCGCTCGTGCCGTTGAAGCGTCCGCCGCTTTCGAGGGTGTAGGCGCGACTGGTGAAGTTCGACCCGGCGCTCAGCTTGGGGTTGATGCGCCCGTCGTTGGTCGGTCCGCGCGAGCTGTAGCCCGCGATCGTCGTCCCGGCGACGGGGTCGACGGCGCCGACAGCGGCCATACCCTTGTTCTTGCTGTCGATGAACGCCTGTCCGGCGCTGCCGGCGGAAACGGGGGCGTAGATGATGTCGGCGCTGTTGCCTGCGAGTTCGAGGATGTCGCTCGCGCTGCTGCTGCCATTGCGGGCCTTGTAGATGCCGACCTCGATGAGGGAGCCTTCGGTGCAACCCCAGTGGGCGACGCTTCCGTTGCGCATCTCCAGCGGCGCCACGCCCTTCTTCTGGGCGACGTTGTAGTAGCCCGCCGTCGAGCCGCTGGGCCGGATGCGGTAGATGTCGTAGTCGGTCGGGTCGCTCACGCCCCAGTCGCTCCAACGCAGGCGGAAGCTGTCGGAGCACACGACGGTGAGGCTTTCGTAGTACTCGTACACGGTGTTGCCGTCCGCGTCTTTGACGACGGTGCCGTCGTCGGTGCGCACGGGGTGGGCGAACTCCATCCACTTGTTCTTGTTCGTGTCGCGCCACTTGCCGCGCCAGTATCCGCCGACGGCGACCTTCGTGTCGTCGTCCGCGGTGATGAGGTAGGCGCCGGCATTGCCCGCCGCGTTGAACCAGGTCATCCCTTGGGACACGGCGTAGTCCACGAGCTTCGCCGACGTGCCGGTGCCGTCACCGGGACCGTCGTAGAAGCCGCCGAGGGAGCGGCTGATGATCTTGACCTTCTTGGCCGCCAGGTAGTCGATCGCCTTGCGGAGGTCTTCGTTGCTGGCCACCGTGACGAGGTAGAGCTTCGCACCGGGGGCCATGTCGTGGATGGCTTCGGCGACGGCGACGCCGTGCGCACCGCTATCGGCCGACGCGGGCGTGTCGAGGGCGTTGCACGATGCGCCGCCCCAGCGGCAGTAGGTGCCGGCCGCGGCGGGCACTTCGCCCTGAGCGCGGGCGTCGTTCCAAGTGCTGCTGCGGAAGTAGTCGATGATGCCCACCGAGACGCCTGCGCCGGTGAGTCCGAGTCCGTGCCACTGAGCGATCTGGGTCTTGTCGTAGACGTCGCCGCCGTTCGTGCCGACGGTCGCGGGGACCGCGATCTGCGCCGGCTGCGGAACCGCGAAGGTCGGGAGAGCGACGGCGCGAACCGCGTCGGATGCCTCGAGCCTCGCGACCCCCGACGCGGGCACCGAGACCGCGAGGAGGTCATCGGTGACGGGGGCGACGTTCTCGCCGCCGACGGCGGCGATCGCCGATCGGACGGCGGCCTCGTCGTCGAAGGAGACCTCGACGCGGATGAGGTCGCCGTCGACGGTCACCTTCGAGGCGAGACCGGAGGGAAGCCTGCGGTCGTTCTCGAGCGAGTCGACGACGGCGTCCAGCGCTCCGTCGGCGATCGTCGAGGTGTCGGGTGCGCCCGGCGCCGCGGTCGCGGTGCGAACCTTGGGCTGGTCGGTGAGCGGACCGGGAACCGGCATCCCGGTCGTGTGAAGGGTCACGCCCGGGGCGGCCGCAGCCGACACCTCGGATGCCGAGGGCTCGGCGACCAAGGGGACGGCGAGGGCGCCGCCTCCGGTCACGAGGGCGAGGGCGGTCACGACGGCCGCGGCGCGATGCTTCATGAGTGGGCTCCCAGATTCCCGAGCGCACGGAGAACCGCGCAGATGTCGACACCGCCCGCACGGCATCTTCACCACCCTCCCCTACCGCGCGCGGTGGGGCAAGTCCGAATCGACGAGAGGTCAGGAGGTCTTGGCGGCCGCCTTCATCGCGCGCTTGTGCTCGCGCACCTTGGTGAGCGACTCCGGCGAGACGATGTCGGCGACGGATCGGAACGAGCCCTCTTCGCCGTAGGGTGCGGACGCCTCTCGCCAGCCCGTGCCGGTGAAGCCGTACTGCTTCCCCAGCAGGGCGAGGAAGATCTTCGCCTTCTGCTCGCCGAATCCCGGCAGCGCCTTGAGGCGCTTCAGCACGGTGGGGCCGTCGGCATCGCGCCACAGCGCCGAGGCGTCGCCGTCCCAGTCGTCGACGAGCGCCTGGCAGAGGGCTTGCACCCGGGTGGCCATCGAGCCGGGGAAGCGGTGCACGGCGGGGGTCTCCTTGAACACCGCTGCGAGCGCGGCGGGGTCGAACCCGGCGAGCTGTGCGGCGTCGAGGCGGTCTCCGGAGCCGGTTCGCTCGACGATCTTGCGGGGGCCGGTGAAGGCGGTCTCCATCGCGATCTGCTGGTCGAGGAGCATGCCGACCAGCAGGGCGAGCGGGTCGTCGGTCAGGAGGCGGTCGGCGTCGACGTCGCCGGTGATGTGCAGGGCCATGCGTCCATGGTCGCAGGTCGCGGCCCGGTGGGGCAGGGCGGCGGGGTGGGGCAGGGCGGTGGGAGGATGGATGCCATGCCCGACGCCGCCGATCTGATCGCCCACGCGCGGGAGTCCCGTGTCGTCGTCATCGGGGCGGCGGGCGCGATAGCGGCGCTCGAGTGCGCGCGTGTGGGGCTTTCGGTCACGCTGGTCGACGACGAGAGCGGGCCGACGTGGGCCGACCTCGCGGGGGTGGTCGTCGGCGCCGATCTCGACGGCTTCCGCTCCGATGACCCGGCGCTCGCGGCGTTGCACGAGGAGATCGGTGTCACCGGCTCCCGAGAATCGGTCCTGCCGGTCGCGACCTGGATCGGCCGCGTCGACGGCGACGACCCCGCGGTCGCACCGCTGCCCGAGGGAGCGCTCTTCGGCATCCCGGGGAATCCGTGGGACCCTGCGGCCCGGCGCGTGATCGGCTGGGCGGGCACGTGGCGCGCCTATCTCGACCGGCTGCGCCCGCCGCTGACGATCGGGCGCGAGCGCAACCTGGGCGCACTCGTGCGCTCGCGCATGGGCGATCGCGTGTGCGACCGGCTCGTCGCTCCGGTCACCCGTGCCCGACTCGACCTGAGCCCGGACGAGATCGATGTCGACCTGCTCCTCCCCGGACTGAACACGGCGCTGACCCGCACCGGCTCGCTCGCGGGTGCCGTCTCTTCGGAGGGCGAGCCCGCCCCGGCGCGCTCGGTGCTCCGCGACGCGCGGGAGAGGGATGCCGCGCTGGCGGCTCGACTGGAGGAGTTCGCCGTCGTCCGGCGCGCCGACGTGCGCGTGACGGGACTCGCCCGTGCGGAGGGGCGCTGGAGCGTCGCGTTCGACGACGGCACGACCCTCCCCGCCGATGCGGTCATCGTCGCCACGGGGCACGCGCGCGCCCTCGCCCTGCTGGCGGACGTCGCGCCGCTGCCCGAGGTGCCCCTCACCGCGCCCACCGACATCGCGCTGCTCCGGCTCCGCGGTGTGGCGGCCGGTGGCGGGGGCGCGCCGGAGGTCGCGTGCGTGTCCGGCGACGTGCGTCGGATCGTCGACCTGACGGCCGCGCGGCCCGATCTGCGGGCGCGCCTCGCGCCGGATGAGCGCATCGTCGCGGTCGTTCAGCGGGCCACGGATGCCGCGGACGCCCCGGTCGTCGCGGACGCTCTGACGGCCTCGATCGCGGTGTGGGGGACCTCGGTGCGCGCCGCCGAGGTGGTCGCCGCTGCGCGTCTCACCGTCGACGGGACGCTACCTCCGGTCCGCCTCGGGGCCGCCGACGACCTCGACGCGATCCGGGCAGCAGTGCGCGATGTCGAAGGGTTGGGTCTCACGGGTGGGTGGTTGACGGGCGGTGACGAGGCGGCCGTCGCCGCCGATGCGGTCGCGGAGGGCGATCGCATCCGTCGACGCCTCCTGTGGGGCGCCGGGGAACAGCCGCTCTAGCACTCCCGCCACCCTGTGGAAAGGGGGCATGCCGGATTCGGCATACAGGGTTACGCTGGAGGGACGTACGCACCATCGCCACCAGTGTGAGGAGACCCCATGAGGGGCAAGATCGGAATCGTCGTCGGACTCGCGGCGGGCTATGTGCTCGGCTCGCGGGCCGGTCGAGAGCGCTACGAGCAGATCAAGTCGAACTTTCTGAAGGTGTGGAACACCGACCCGGTGCAGCGACAGGTGGGCAAGGTCACGGATCTCGGCAAGTCCGCCGCTCTCGCGCTCCCGAGCGCCCTCTGGGACGGGGCCGTCAAGATCACGAAGGCAGCGACGAAGAACGGCACGGCCGGCCAGCGTCTCGACGCGGCGATCCGCGCCGGGAAGGACTCCGCCGACGAGGTCACGCGTGCAGCCGAGACCACCGCCGCCAGTGTCGAGAAGGCCGCTGACTCCGCCGCGAAGAAGACGACGACGACGCGCAAGAGCACGACCTCTTCGGGCACGGCATCCACGCGTACGAAGAAGTCCTCGGGGAGCTGAGATGACGACGCCTCGCGGCTTCCGCGACCGTGCGGACGACAGTCTCCTCACCCTGTTGGGCGAGGTGCCCGAGCTGGTGCGCAACCTCATCGTCGCCGAGATCGACTCCGCCAAGAAGTGGGCGATGAGCGCGGGCAAGGAAGCCGGTATGGGGGGCGTGTGGTTCATCGTCGCTCTCTTCTTCCTGTTCTGGTCCCTCCCGGCCCTGGGCGCCTTCGCGATCATCGGATTGGCATCGTGGATGCCGGCGTGGCTCGCCAGCCTGATCGTGCTGGTGCTCGGGCTCGTCTTCGTGGCCGTGTTCGCACTGCTGGGCCTCCTCCGATTCCGTCGCCTCCGCCGTCTGCAGAGTCCTGCCAAGGCTGTCGCCACCGACACCCGCATCGTGAAGGACGTCGTCAATGAGTACTGAGATCCCCGCCCCCCGCACCGCCGTTCCGCTCGGCATCACCGATCCGGTCGAAAGGGCGCGCGCCGAGCTCAAGGCCGCTCTGTCGGCGATCGAGGAGAAGACCAACGTCCCCAAGCGGGTTGCGCGGGCGACCGATCGAGGCGTCACGGCGGCACGCCGCTTCCACCGGGAGAACCCGACGGGTGCCGTGGCCGCCGCCGCCGGCATCGCCGTTGCCGCGGGACTCGTGGTCTGGGGATTCGTCCGTCTGTACACGCGCTGAGGGTCGGCGGTCGCGGCGTCCGCGCTCCGGCCGGGGGTAGTATCCATCTACAGGCAGTGGCGATGAGGCGGATGCTGCCGGTGATGCACGCCCGAGTGCACGACCGCGTGTGGCGAGGGCACCGCATTGTCGGGCGCTCTTCGTGCGTCCGATCCGAGCACCACGAGAGTCGACGATGAACGCACACAGCACGGCGAACGCGCCGCAGAAGCCCCTGAAGGGCTGGCGTGTGCTCGTTCCCCGGGGCGGCCCGTGGGGAGACTCCGTCGCGGCGACCCTTCGCGCACAGGGAGCCACGCCCGTCATCGCCCCACTCATCAACTTCGCGCCCTCGACCGACCAGACGACGCTCGAGTCGGCACTTGCCGACCTGGCCGCGGGCGCGTTCGACTGGGTCACTCTGACCAGTGCGACCACCGTCGACGTGCTCTACGCCTACCGGGCGGCGATTCCGGCTTCCACGAAGGTCGCCGCCGTCGGCGAGACGACCGCGACGGCCCTCACGGCCGTCGGCTATCGCGTCGATCTCGTTCCCGACGAGGACAACTCAGCCGCAGGGATGGCCGCACAGCTCATCGCGCTGGAACCGGAGCCCCGCCGCATCCTCACGCTGCGCAGCGAGATCGCCAAGCCGGTCCTCACCCGCGAGCTGTCGGCCGCCGGCCACGACGTGCGCAGCGTCGTCGCGTATCGCACCGTCGGCGTCCCCGTGACCGACCGGATCGCCGCAGACGTGCGATCGGGCCGCATCAACGCGATCCTCGTGACGAGCGGATCGGTCGCCGAGCAGGTGCGGCTGCAGTTCCCCGACATCCCCGCCGACACGGTGATCGCCGCGATCGGACCGCGGACGGCGAAGGATGCCAAGCGCGCCGGTCTCGGCGTCAGCGTCGTGGCGCGCGAGCAGACCGTCAGTGGGCTGATCTCCGCCGTCTCCACCTTCCCGCTCCCGCACGCGACCGACGAGTTCGCCGTCTGAGCGCGGGCCGGTCGGCCCGCACCGGGGGATCGTTGCCGCTCTGTGAGGAAACGCGCAGACGAAACGCGGCAGACTGAACGCATGGTGACTCTGCTGCTCGACTCGGCGCAGCTCGAGGTCGTGCTGTCGCCGATCGAGCGAGCGCTCTCCTTCCGGTCGGCGGGTGTGCGCGTCGATCGCTCCGCCATCGTCAAGGTCCAGCTCACCGACGACGCGTGGACGTGGCTGCGCGGTGTGCCGAGCCCGGGAACGCATGTGCGCGGCATCCTCGCCATGGGCACGTGGAAGTCGTCGGGGGGCGCCGACTTCGTCGTCGTGCAGCGTCGCAAGCCCGCAGTCGTCATCGATCTTGACCCGTCGGTCGGCGGCGGCGCGGAGTTCGAGCGCCTCGTCCTCACGACGCGGCACGGCGTCGCACTCGTGCAGGCCCTCCAGTTGGAGGCCGAGACCGAAGCCGCCGACGTCGTCGACATCGTCGCACCGCATTCCGCTGCGCGGCCACGTCGGACCCGCGCCCCGAAGGTCGCTCCAGTCACGCCCTGAGGGGGCGGTCAGCTGACGTCGCGCCGCCAGCTCACCAGGTATCCGAGCACGAGCAGCACGACGGCGTAGGCCAGGAGCACGAGGCCGCCGATCCACCATTCGAGCGGCTCCGCCGTCGCCCCGCCGGTGGCTCCGCCGAGGCTCGTGTAGAGGCTCGCGCCCACGAGCGCGTCGGAGGTGGCGCCGGGGAGGAAGCGTGCTGCCTCCGAGACGCCGTCGACGAAGCCCGCGACCGTGCGGAGGATCGGCTCGAGGAACTGGGTGAACACGATGACGCCCACGACGGCGGCGACCTGATTGCGCACGAGCGTGCCGATGCCGATGCCGATCAGCACCCACAGCACGAATGCGAGCACGATCCGCCCGAGCATCGCCCAGATGTCGGGGTCACCCAGTCGGGTGTCGATGTCGAACAGCGCCAGGATGCCGGCTCCCGGCCCCACCGTGGAGACCACCGCGACGGCGGCGTAGAGGAGACCCATCAGGATGCCGGAGAGCGCCTTGCCGGTGAGGGCGACCCCCCGCCGCGGCGTTGCGAGGAATGTGGGGGTGAGGGTCTTGTGGCGGAACTCGCCCGTAACCACGAGCGTCCCGATCAGCAGGGGGAAGATGTAGCCGACGGCGGTCGCCAGGCTGTAGATGATCGGCGGCAGGATGTCGGCGGGGATGCTCGGCGTGTTCGCGCCGCTGTCGGGCATCGCGCCCGAAGAGACGGCGCCGAAGACGGCGGCGAGCCCGCCCGCAGTGCTGCCGACGTAGACGATCAGCACGAGCGCCAGCACCCACCACTGGGAGGTGGTGAACTGCTTCGTCAGTTCCGAGCGGGTTGCGCGCGCGAGGCTCATCGCTGCTCACCGCCTTCGTGGTGGTCGTCGGTATGGTCGGCGTCCGGGGTGGCGGCTTCGGCATCCGTTGCAGGTTCGGGTTCGGGCTCCGGTTCGGCGAGCGGCTCCGGTTCCACCTCCGGCTCCGCCTCGGGCTGCGGCTCCGGTTCGACCTGCGGTTCGGCCTCGGGCTGCGGCTCCGGTTCCACCTGCGGTTCGGCCTCGGGCTGCGGCTCCACGCCGACCGCAGGAGGCGCTGCACCTTCGGCGGAGGCGTGCACGCGGACGCCGTTCACGAGGTCGAGGAACACCTCCTCGAGCGCGGGGCCGCGGCGCTGCAGCGTCGACAGGGCGACACCGGCGGCCGCAGCGATCGCGCCGACCGCCGCCGTGTCCGCGCCGCGCACCGTGAAGCCGGTGCGCAGCACCTCGAAGTCCTGACCGGCATCCGTGAGGGCCGCCGCGAGCGCCGCACGATCGGGGGCGTCGACGACGGCGGCGTATTCGTCGCTGGCCGTGAGCTCGTCGATGCGCCCCTGGAAGACGAGCCGTCCGCGCGCGATGATCAGCAGCGCCTCGGCGGTCTGCTGGATCTCGGCGAGCAGGTGCGACGACACGAGCACCGTGCGTCCCTGGCGAGCGAGCTCGCGCAGGAAGCCGCGCATCCATCGGATGCCTTCGGGGTCGAGCCCGTTCGACGGCTCGTCGAGCACGAGCACGCCCGGGTCGCCCAGCAGCGTGTAGGCGAGCCCGAGGCGCTGGCGCATGCCGAGCGAGAAGCCGCCGACCTTGCGCCCCGCGACGTCGGCCAGACCCACCGTGCCGAGCGCCTCATCGACGCGGGATGTCGGAAGCCCGGCGGCGTGGGCGTACACGCGGAGGTGGTTCGCGGCGGAGCGGCCCGGGTGGAAGCTCGACGCCTCGAGCGCCGCGCCGACGGTCTGGAGCGGCTGGGCGAGCTGCGCGTAGCGCTTGCCGCCGATCGTGGCGGTGCCGCTCGACGGGGAGATGAGCCCCAGGAGGATGCGAAGGGACGTGGTCTTGCCCGCACCGTTGGGGCCGAGGAAGCCCGTGACGACTCCCGGCTCGACGCGCGCGCTGAAACCGTCCACGGCGGTCACGGTGCCGAAGCGCTTCGTGACGCCGGTGAACTCGAGGACCTGTCCGTCGGGCATGGAAAACGTCTCCTCTTCGCGGGCTTTCCTCCATCCTGGCGGAAAGCCGCCAGGGGCGAGGGATCTGCGCACACCGGGAGTGGCGCCTGTGGACAAACCGCATGCGCGGCGCCGCGAACGCGCGTCCTCACGGTCCGTGCCGCCGTCCGCGCCCGACGGGCTCGGGTAGCGTGAGCGGCGTGAGTGAACCCGCCACGCCGCCCGCCGCGATCCCCGGCACCGATCCCGCTCCCGACTCCGACGCCGCGTCCGACGCCGACACACCGCGCCGCGTGCGAGCGCACGCCGACAGCAGCGTCGGCCATCTGACGCTCGACCGGCCCGAGGCGATCAATGCGCTCGACCTCGGCATGATCGAAGACCTCGCCGCCGCGCTCGACCGCTGGGAGAGCGACACCGACATCCAGGTGATCCTTCTCGACGGTGCCGGCGAGCGGGGGCTGTGCGCGGGAGGCGACGTGCGCGGGCTGCACGCGCAGATCGTCGCGGGCAACGGCGACGAGGCGGCGGTCTTCTTCCGCGCCGAGTACGCCCTCAACGCCCGCATCGCCGAATACCCCAAGCCGATCGTCGCCCTCGCAGACGGCATCACGATGGGCGGCGGCGTCGGACTCGCGTGCCATGCCGCGGTGCGGGTGGTCACCGAGCGGTCGAAGCTCGCGATGCCCGAGACCCGCATCGGGTTCACGCCCGACGTCGGCGGCAGCTGGCTGCTCGGGCGCGCACCGGGGCGCGTGGGCGAGTACCTCGCGCTCACCGGTGCGACGATGGATGCCGCGGATGCCATCTACGCAGGATTCGCCGACCATCTGGTGCCCTCCGAACGGCTCGGCGACCTGCACGACGCACTCGTGACGCGCGCCGACCCGCACACCCCCACCGAACTCGTGCTGCTCTTCGACGAGACGGCCGGGCCGTCGCGACTCGAGGCCGCCCGCCCCTGGATCGACGACGCGTTCTCGGCCGATACGGTCGTCGAGATCATCGCGCGTCTCCGGGAACGCTCGGAGCCCGAGGCCGCCGCGACGGCGGACACGCTCGAGGAGCTGTCGCCGACGGGCCTGGTCGTCACCCTGGCAGCGGTCCGGGCTGCGCGCGAGCTCCCCGACCTGCGCGCCGCACTCGCACAGGAGTACGGACTCGTGATGTGGTTCGCGACGACGCAGCCCGACCTGCCCGAAGGCATCCGTGCGCAGCTCGTCGACAGGGACCGGACGCCCGCGTGGACACCCGCGACGCTCCACGAGGTCGATCCGCACATCGGAGCGCGCGCCCTGGCATCCGTCCCCGACCGCGGATTGTGGGACTGACCCGTGTTCGACAGCCCCCTCTCCGCGTCCGCATACGAGATCCTGGCGGTCGCACCCGACGTCGACGACGACGCACTGCGCCGTGCATACCGCCTGCGCCTCCGCCAGACCCACCCCGACACGGGAGGCGACGCCGCGGTCTTCGTCCAGGTGCAGCGGGCGTGGGAGCTCGTCGGCACCCCCGAGGCGCGTGCCGCCTACGACCGCGGCCACGGATTCGGCGACGACGCGCCCTCGTTCGCGCCCGACGCGCCCGGCTGGCGGCCGCCGTCCGCACCGGCCGACACGCGTCCCCGCGCGCGTTCGTTCGGCCACCCGGGTGGCTGGCGTCGCGAGCGCTACCTCACCCTCATGCGCGAGTGGGTCGGGCGAGGGGCGCCGCTGGAGAACCCGTACGACCCCGCCCTCGTGCGCACCGCGCCCCGGGAGGTGCGTCGCCTGCTGGCCGACGCGCTCGCCGAGGAGGCGACCGCGCGGATCGTGGGCGACCTCGGGATGGGGTACACCGTGTGGCACGACGTCGCCGCCGACGCCCGCGAACCCGATGCGAAGGTCGACCACATCGTCCTCGGGCCGAGCGGCCTGTACGCGGTGCTGTCGGAGGACTTCGGCGGCCCGGTGCGCGTGCGCCGCGGCGAACTCATCGGCGACAGCGTCGGACGCGGAGCGCCCGTGGCATCCCTCGTCGCGCGCACGCGCGCCGTCGCCCGCTCGGCACGCGTGAAGTTCAGTGGCGCACTCGTCGTGCTCCCCGACGACGACATCGAGGCCGCCATCGTCGAACTCGGCAAGGTGCGCGGGCTGGCGGTGGCCGTCGTGTCGCGTTCGGCGCTGTCGACCGTGCTGCGTCGCGGCGTCACCGGTGCCCGGGAGATCGGCGGCAATGAGCTGTTCGACGTGCGCACGCGCCTGCAGCAGACCGTGCGCTTCGTCTGAGGCACCCGCCGCGACGACCCGCCGCGACGACCCGGCTCGGACTAGCCGATCCCGAGCAGCTGCAGCGGGTGGGTGAACCGCCACCACGCGTCGGGTTCGCCCAGATCGCCCGTGAGCGTCACGTCGGTCGTTGCGTCGTCGAGCGGGCCGGCGAGGGCGACCGTGCCGACGGTGTCGCCGTCGTCACGCGCGTCGCCCAGCTCGAGCTGTGGCTCCGCGGTCGCCGAGGCACCGTTCCACAGCAGCACGGAGAGATCGGATGCCGTCACGAGCTCGCCCGACGCCCCCCACGCCGTCGTGACCTCGCCGACGACCGTGCCGGCGGCGACGGTCTGACGCACCGCCGCTTCTTCGGCGACCCGGTCGAGGAGTTCGGCGGTCTCGTCGGCGCGGAGGGTCTCGGTGGGCTGGCCGACCACCACCGCGTAGACGCGGACGGTCGTGTCGTCGACGGCCACGTCGCGCGCCGCGAGCAGGTTGTAGTGTCCGAACAGTCCGCCCGTCTTGATCCCCACGACGGTGTCGTCGGACAGGAGCGGGTTGGTGTTGTCGATCTCGCCGACACCGTCGATCTGCGCCGTCCTCGTCGCGACGATCTCGGCAACGACGGGGTCGGCCATCGCCAGCTTGCCGAGCGCGATGAGCGAGGCGGCGTCGGCGGAGTTCCCCTCGTCGATGCCGGTGGGCTCGACGACCGTGATGCCCTGCAGTCCGTTCGCGTCGAGCCAGCCCCGCGCG
The DNA here is from genome assembly GCA_029202445.1 of Candidatus Microbacterium phytovorans. Lineage (NCBI taxonomy): Bacteria > Bacillati > Actinomycetota > Actinomycetes > Micrococcales > Microbacteriaceae > Microbacterium > Candidatus Microbacterium phytovorans. The sequence goes on along the minus strand of CP119321.1, from coordinate 2,211,293 downwards.
GCCGACGCGAACGCCTCGTCGGTGGGCCATAGGTCCTGGATGAGCATGTCGACGTAGTTGCCGGCCGAGGCGATGAGGGCGCCCTGCATCAGCTGGTACTGCGTGAGGGTGCCGCCCACCGGCACGTCGAGCGCCGATTCGCCGCGGCCGAGGAAGCTCCAGTAGTCCGCGCGGTCGGCGTAGACGATGTCGCGCACGGGCCCGTCTTCTCCGACGGCGATCGGCTTCTCGTCTTGCACCATGAGCACCGCGATGAGCTTGGTGATGCTCGCCATCGCGTCGGCATCCGTCGACGAGGCCGCGACGGTCTCGACCCCGTCGATCCCCACGGCGCCCTCGCCGTCGGCGGGCCAGGACACGGCGGATGCCGGGGCCGTCACCGTCGGCGCCTCGGCGGCGTCGACGACGGGGGTCACATTGTCGAGAGTCCAGAGCTGGGTCGCCGCGGTGTACCCGCCGACGAGTGCCAGCAGGACCACGACGGTGACGATGAAGCCGGCGGGGGAGCGGCGCCGACGGCGGGGAACCAGTTCGGGCAGCACGGGGACGTATGCGCTCGCCGCCGCGGAGAGGTCGTCGGGGGCCCGGCGGACGCCGACGGCATCCACGTCGATCCACGACAGCGCCACCGGTCGGCGCGGCGTCACGAGCGGGATGTCGCCAGACGCAGCAGCCACGGGCGCGGCGGCGACGGGGGCGGCGGCGGCGACGGGGGCGGCGGCAGCGACGGGCGCTGCGGAGTGGCCGGCTGTCGTGGGGATCTCGGCGGAGTCGGCGCGCGAGCGCTCTTCGGCTTGAGCGCGCAGCTCGCGCCGCGACGTGGGGGGTGCGTCGGGCGAAGTCACGCCCTCCAACGTACCCGCCCCGACCTCTGCGCCGGCTGACTATACTCGTCGCAGAACCACGGGAGTCCGGTGAGCCGGGCTGAGAGGAAGCGATCCACGCTTCGACCGTCGAACCTGATCCGGATCATGCCGGCGCAGGGAGGAGAACACATGCACGCGTCCGCGTCGCCGACCACCGTTCGCACCGCCCCGACGGGCCGCTTCCGCTGGCGCATCGTCGACATCGTCACCGCCAGCGTCATCGGCGTGGCGTCAGGGCTGATCTTCCTGGCCTGGAACATCGGCTACCTGGGTCCGAAGGCTCTTCTCGAGCCACTGCTGCCCGGGCTCCAGGGCCTCCTCGACGGCCCGTGGCTGTTCGCGGGCGTGCTGGGAGCGCTCATCATCCGCAAGCCGGGGGCCGCGCTCTACACCGAGACCCTCGCCGCCGTGGTGTCCGCACTCATCGGCAACCAGTGGGGCGGCTTCCTCACGATCGAGGCGGGCCTCGTGCAGGGCCTCGGCGCGGAGCTGATCTTCCTGCTCTTCCTCTACCGCGCGTGGTCGCTGCCGGTCGCGCTCCTCGCGGGAGCGGGGGCGGGACTGGCGGGTGCCGTCAACAACCTCATCCTCTGGTACGCGGGGGCGGATGCCACGTTCACCCTCGTCTACGTCGTGAGCGCCGTGGTCTCGGGAGCGCTGATCGCCGGCGGACTGTCGTGGTTCCTCGCTCGCGGCATCGCGGCCACGGGCGCCCTCGACGGCTTCGCATCGGGTCGCGACCGCCGCGAACGCGTCTGACCGGCGTGACCTCGCGGTCCGGAGGGGCGCCGACGCCCTCGGTGGTCGAGGCGCGCGGCTGGGGCTGGCGTCACGCCTCTCGCCGTGCGTGGGCCCTCGAGGGCGTCGACCTTCGGATCGAGCCGGGGGAGCGGGTGCTGCTCCTGGGGGCGTCGGGCGCGGGCAAGTCCACCCTTCTGCACGGCCTCGCGGGCGTGCTCGGGGGCGAGGAGGAGGGCGAGTCGCGTGGAGAGCTGCGCATCGACGGCGCGCCCGCGGCCGCCACGCGCGGGCGAGCGGGCCTCGTGCTGCAAGACCCCGACGCGCAGGTGATCCTCGCCCGGGTCGGCGACGACGTCGCCTTCGGGTGCGAGAACCTCGGCGTCCCGCGCGACGAGATCTGGCCGCGAGTACGGCACGCCCTGGATGCCGTCGGCCTCGACGTCGAGCTCGACCGCCCGACCAAAGCACTGTCCGGCGGACAGAAGCAGCGCCTCGCGCTCGCCGGTGCGCTCGCGATGCGGCCGGGCCTGCTCCTGCTCGACGAGCCCACGGCCAACCTCGACCCGGACGGCGTCGCGGAGGTCCGGGATGCCGTGGGCCGCGTCCTCGACGCGACGGGGGCGACGTTCGTCGTCGTCGAGCACCGTGTGGACGTGTGGCTGCCGCTCGTGCACCGGGTGGTGGTCCTGGGGGAGGGCGGCGTCGTCGCCGACGGGCCGCCCGACCGGGTGCTGCGCGACCGCGGACCCGAGCTCGCCGACGCGGGTGTCTGGGTTCCCGGCATCCCTCCCGCTGTGCCCCCTGCACCGGCGCGCACGCCCGGTGCTCCCGTGCTCACGGCGGAACGCCTCGCGGTGGCGCGGGTACGCGGTACGGCGGTGGCGATGGGCGTCGACCTGCAGGTCCGCGCCGGGGAGGCCCTCGCCGTCGTCGGCCCCAACGGCGCCGGAAAGTCCACCCTCGGGCTCACCCTCGCCGGCCTGCTTCCCCCGCATGCCGGGGAGGTCACGGCATCCCGCGACCTCGCCGAGGGTGTCGGGCCGTCGCCCATCGGCTGGCGGTCCCGCGAGCTGCTGACCCGCATCGGCATGGTGTTCCAAGACCCCGAACACCAGCTGCTGGCCCGCACGGTGAGGGACGAGCTCGAAATCGGTCCGCGCGCTCTGGGGCTCGCGCCGGATGCCATGACGGCACGAGTCGACGAGCTCCTCGACCGCCTGCGGCTCGCCGCCCTCGCCCGCGCGAACCCGTACACACTGTCGGGCGGAGAGAAGCGCCGGCTGACCGTCGCCGCGGCGCTCGCCACCGCACCGCGCGTGCTCGTGCTCGACGAGCCCACCTTCGGCCAGGACGCCCGCACGTGGGCGGAGCTCGTGAGCATGCTCGCCGGGCTGCGCGACGAGGGGCGCGCGATCGTCACCATCACGCACGACGAGGCCGTCGTCGCCGCCCTGCACGCCCGACGGTTCGCTCTGACGAGGCGGGAGCGCGCGTGACGCTGTTCGACTCCCGGGCCCGCACCGGCCCCGTCGCCTCGATCAACCCGGTCGCCAAGCTGGCGGCCAGTGCGCTCATCGCGGTGCCGCTCGTCCTCACGCTCGACGTCGTGTCGGCATCCGTCGCCCTCGCCCTGGAGTGCGTGCTGTTCCTGTTCGCGGGACTCGGGTGGCGGGAGTTCTGGCTGCGCACCTGGCCGGTCTGGCTCGCCGCGCCGTTGACGGCCCTCACGATCGCGCTCTACGGCGAGGCGTCCGGCCAGGTGTACGTCGAATGGTTCGTGGTGCGCGTGAGCGACGGATCACTCGCACTCGCGGCGGCCACGTTCGTCCGCGTGCTCGCGGTCGCGCTGCCGTCGGTCGTCCTCTTCGTCACCGTCGACCCCACCGACCTCGCCGACGGGCTCGCGCAGATCGTGCGACTGCCGGCGCGATTCGTCCTCGGCGCGCTCGCCGGGCTGCGCATGGTGGGGCTGTTCGTCGACGACTGGCGCGCGCTCGAACTCGCCCGTCGTGCGCGGGGCGTCGCCGATCGGGGTCGCATCCGACGGTTCGTCGGCATGGCGTTCGCGCTGCTCGTGCTGTCGATCCGCCGCGGCACGAAGCTCGCCACGGCCATGGAGGCTCGCGGGTTCGGTGCCCCCGGCATCCGCACGTGGGCGCGTCCGTCACGGTTCGGGTGGCGCGAGTGGGTGCTCGTCGCGATCGGCGCCGCCATCTCGGCGATCGCGGTCACGGCCGCCGTCGTCGCCGGCACGTGGAACTTCATCCTCGGCCCGCCCTGAGCCGGCATCGCCGAGCGGTTGCTCGGATGCCGCGCGTCAGTGGTCGGTGCGCTCGTCGAGGAGGCGCACCTGACGGCGCAGCGCGGTCACCCGGTACGACGCGTCGAGGAGCTCGGTGACCTCCGTCCAGTCGGTGTCCTCGTCCAGGTCGATCGCGATCCACCCGTAGGGGGCGAGGTAAGCGGGCTCCCAGAACCGCGGATCCTGGCGCAGCGCCGGCTCATCGGTGGGATCGGCCCGGATGAGGAGGGCGTGATCGTGGCGCACCCACTCGCCATCGATGCGCTGCGATCCTCCGTAGTGAGCGAAGACCCGCCTCGTGAAGAATGTGGGCCGGCCGTGGCTGACCTTCTCCTCCGCCTCGGGCAGCGCGAGCGCGAGCGCGCGCACACGGACCAGAAGAGCGTCGTCGTCGTCGAACATCTGCGGGTGGCTCATGAAGATCCTCCGTCGGGGCGCGCTCAGCTGGCGTTCCACAGGTTGCGGTAGTAGGCCAGGCGCAGCTCGTCGGGCTCGACACCGTACGAAGCGAGCAGGGCGCCGTCCCACCCGGGGCCGTAGTTCCACTCCGTGCTCATCGCCGCCACGGCGATGTCGGCCCAGCGGTCGGCGACGCCGAGAGCGCCGAGGTCGACGTGCGCGACGGGCGCGCCGAGATCGTCGAGCAGAGTGTTCGGGCAGCAGGCGTCGCCGTGACACACGACGAGCCGGTCAACCGGGGGCGGATCGTGCAACGCCGCGGGCACCACGATGCCGCGGCGCGCCGCGCGCTCCAGGCGGCTCGCCACCTGCCAGTCGAAGGGGCAGTCCGCCACAGGGAGGGCGTCGTGCAGCAGCCGCAAGCCGGCCCCGACTGCCGCGACGGCGACAGCGGGCTCGGCCACCCACCGCGCGTCGACGGCCGAACGCCCGGGGATCGCGCGGGTGACGAGCCACTCCTCACCGGCATCCTCGCCCGACTCGAGCACCTCCGGCACGCGGATGAACCGCGCCGCCCAGCGCAAGCGCTCGACCTCCTCCGCCATCGTGGTCTCGTCGGTGAGCGGGCCGTGCTTCACGAACCTGCCGTCGGAGGTGCGGAAGGTGACTCCGCCGTGCCCGTTGCGCCACACTGCCGTCAGCCCCGCCCCGGCGGCCAGCCGGCGCACTCGATCGGGGACGGTGACCTCGCCGACGGGGACGGACATGGCGTCCATCTTGCCGCTCCCGTCCGACGTCCGTCGCGGACCCCATCGCGATCTCGCCGAGACGGAACGCAGTCCCGGCTACACTGGGATGCGGTTTCACCCGTTCGAAGGAGAGCGCATGGACATCGCCGGCACATCGGCCCTCGTGACGGGCGGCGCGAGCGGGCTGGGCCTCGCAACCGCCCGACGCCTTGCCGCCGCGGGCGCGCACGTGGTCCTCATCGACCTCCCCACCTCGGCGGGAGCCGCCGTCGCGGACGATCTCGGCGGCACGTTCGCGCCGGCCGACGTGACGGATGCCGAACAGGTCGCCGCCGCCGTCGCCACGGCATCCGCCGCCGCGCCCCTGCGCGTGGTCGTGAACTGCGCCGGCATCGCACCCCCCGCGAAGGTCCTCGACCGCGAGGGTGCACCCACGCCGCTCGCCGATTTCGAACGCATCGTCCGCGTCAACCTCATCGGCACCTACAACGTCGTCGCCCAGGCATCGGCGGCGATGGCGGCGACCGAGCCGTCGGCCTCCGGCGATCGAGGCGTCATCGTCAACACGGCCTCGGTCGCCGCGTTCGACGGGCAGATCGGCCAGCCGGCCTATGCCGCGAGCAAGGGCGGGGTGCACGCGATGACGCTGCCGATCGCCCGCGAGCTCGCGCGCTACGGCATCCGGGTGTGCACGATCGCGCCGGGGATCATGGAGACGCCCATGCTCGCGGGGCTGCCGCAGGCGGCGCAGGACTCGCTCGGTCAGCAGGTGCCCTACCCCCAGCGTCTCGGGCGACCCGACGAGTACGCGGCGCTCGTGATGTCGATCGTCGACAACGGCTACCTCAACGGCGAGACCATCCGCCTCGACGGCGCGATCCGGATGGCCCCCAAATGACCCGCCACTCCTCGTCGCCCCGCGGGAAGGACCGCTCATGACCGACTCGATCCTGTACACGCGAGACGGCGCGCTGGCCCGTCTCACGTTCAACCGGCCCGCCTCCCTGAACGCGATGGGGTTCGAGATGGGCGCCCGCTGGCGCGACCTGGCGCACGAGATCACGGCGGACGAGACCGTGGGGGCCGTGCTGCTCGACGCGAACGGTCCCGCGTTCTGCGCGGGCGGCGATGTCGTCGAGATGGCCACGTCGGGGGCGACCGGCGCGCAGGTGACCGATGCCGCGCGAACGATCCACGACGGCATCCGCACGTTCGCGGAGTCCGCCCTGCCGATCGTCGCGGCCGTGCAGGGCGCGGTCGCCGGGGGCGGACTGGGGCTCATGCTCACCGCGGACTACATCGTCGCCTCGCCCACCGCGAAGTTCGTCAGCAAGTACGCGAACATCGGTCTCACGCCCGACCTCGGCGTCTCCACGCTCCTGACGGCCGCCGTCGGCCCGCGGCGCGCACTGCAGCTCCTTCTCCAGGACGTCACGATCGACGCCGCGACCGCCTGCGACTGGGGCCTCGTCACCGAGGTCGCCGACGACCCGGGCGCGCGAGCGGCCGACGTCGCCCGGTTCTGGCTCGACAATGCGACCGGGGCGTTCGGCCAGGCCAAGCGCCTGGTCCGGGCGGGTGCCGGACGCTCCTTCGCCGACAACCTCGACGACGAGGCCCGCACGATCGGCGCCGCCTTCGAGACCGACGCGTCGAAGCGGCGCGTGGCCGCGTTCGCCGCGGCATCCCGCACCCCCAAGGAGACCCGATGACCCCCACCGGCTCCGGCGCCCTCGCCGGCAAGACCATTCTGATGTCGGGCGGCAGCCGCGGCATCGGGCTCGCGATCGCCCTGCGCGCCGCGCGCGACGGCGCGAACATCGCCCTGATGGCGAAGACCGACACGCCGCACCCCAAACTGGAGGGCACGGTCCACACGGCCGCCGAACAGATCCGCGCCGCGGGCGGACAGGCGCTGCCGATCGTGGGTGACGTACGCAACGACGACGACATCACCGCCGCCGTGCTGACGACCCAGGGCGAGTTCGGCGGCATCGACATCGTCGTCAACAACGCGTCGGTGATCGACCTGTCGGGGTCGCTGGAGCTGTCGGCGAAGAAGTACGACCTCATGCAGGACGTCAATGTCCGCGGCACGTTCCTGCTGTCGCGTGCGGCGGTGCCGATCCTGAAGGATGCCGAGAACCCGCACATCCTGTCGCTGTCTCCGCCGCTGAACACGACGCCCCGCTGGCTCGGCGCCCACACCGGGTACTCGCTCGCGAAGTTCGGCATGACGATGGCCACCCTCGGGATGGCGGCCGAGTTCGCCCCGGACGGCATCGCCGCCAACACGCTGTGGCCGGAGACGACCATCGCGACGGCGGCCGTGCAGTTCGCGCTCGGGGGCGAACGCATGATGAAGGTCAGCCGCACGCCGGAGATCTACGCCGATGCCGCCTACGAGGTGCTCACGCGTCCGGCCCGCGAGTACACGGGTCAGACGCTCATCGTCGAGGACGTGCTACGCGAGGCCGGGGTGACCGACTTTTCCGGGTATGCGGCGACTCCCGGCACTCCCGACTCGGAGCTGTTCCCCGACATCTTCCTCTGAGCGGTCTGCGCTGAGCGGTCTGCCCGGTTCGGTCCTCCCTGCGTTCAGATGAGGTCGAGGGCGACGAGGGCGTTGTGCACGCCGTCGTCGAGGACGCCCGTCGTCACCCGATCGGCGAGCGCCTGGAGCTGCGGGTCGGCGCCGGCCATAGCCACAGACGTGCCGCAGACCTCGAACATCTCGACATCGTTCCAGCTGTCGCCGATGCCGACGGCCAGTGCGGGGTCGAGGCCCAGCATGTCGAGGATCTCGACGATCGCGGCGCCCTTCGTCGTGCCTCGCATCGAGATCTCGCCGTTCGAGCCGCCGGGAAGCGGGATGCTCCCGGGGATCACGTGGAATCGATCTCCCAGATCGGCCTGCATGCGGTCGACACCGTCGGAGCGGTCGCTGACGAACGTCGCCTTCGCGATCTCGTCGAGGGGCGCCTCCGAGACGTCGCCGTACCGCTCGGCGGCCTCCTGCAGCACCGATCCGAGCAGGTCGTCGCCGCTGCGCGCGTCACCGTGGGCGCCGTGGGCCGCGCCGAGGTGCGCGAGGTCCTCCGCGCGGCGCTCGGCGCGCTGGCGGAGGAAGTCGCCCATCAGGTCGACGATTCCGGCGCTGGCGTACACGCGCTCGTGCGACTGCAGGAAGTACTGGATGCCGCCGTCCTCGAAGTAGCGGATCAGACGCTCGACGTCGCCGCGCGGCATCGTGTGCCGGACGACCAGCTCGCCGTCCCGCGTCGCGAAGGCGCCACCGTTGGTGATCGCGCCGTCGAATCCGATGGCGCGCACGTCGGGGTGGATGTCGCCGTCGGCGCGGCCCGTGCACAGGTACACGAGATGCCCGCGGGCCCGCGCCGTGCGGATCGCGGTGACCGTCGACGGGGCGATGACCGAGCCGTGCTCGAGGATCGTCCCGTCGATGTCGATGAACACGATGCGTTGCGAGGATGCCGGGGAAGTCACGGCATCCATCCTCTCAGTGCCGGATGAACGGCTCCTGCACGTCAGTGCTTCTGGCCGGTGACCAGCAGCACTCCGCCGAGCCCGATCATCATCGTGCCGCCCGTCGCGGTGAGCGTCTCGATGCGTCGCGGTGAACGCGCGAACCAGGTCCGCGCGGCGGCGGCGGCGAACACCCACACGCTGTCGGAGACGAGGGCGATGACCGCGAAGACGAGCCCGAGCTCCATCATCTGCCAGGCGACGGCCCCGGCGTGCACGTCGACGAACTGCGGCAGCACGGCGACGAAGAAGGCGATGGTCTTCGGGTTGGTGACGCCGACGAGGAACCCCTGCCACAGCTGACGCGCGTGCGAGCGGGGGAGGCGGGCGACCTCGACCTCTCGGGCGGCGTCCTTGCGGTGACGGATCGCCTGCACGCCGAGGTACATGAGGTACAGCGCGCCGACGATCTTCAGCGCCGTGAACAGCTCGACCGACCGCGCGATGATGCCGCCGACGCCGAGGGCCACCAGCGCGACGATCGGCACGAGAGCGAGGGTGACGCCGGCGACGCTGAGCAGTCCGCCCGCCCGGCCGAGCGCCAGCGTGCGACCGACCGAGAAGAGCACGGCCGGTCCGGGGATGACGATCAGCACGAGCGCAGCCACCGTGAAGGCGAGGAGATTGTCGAGAGGCACCACAGCGAAGAGCGTAGACCGTCGTCAGGTTCTCGGTGTTCGCGCGTCGTCTATGGATGTGACAGAAGACACGAGAATGCGACGGCAGGCGGCGATGCAGGAAGCGGCCGCGCGGGCGATCCGCCGCACGCGCCAGCATCTGGGGATCAGTCAGGAGCTCCTGTCGGAGCGCGCGGGGGTCAGCGTCCGCACGCTCCGGTCCCTCGAGCGGGCGAACACCGTGCGGCCCCGACCGGAGACGCTCGCCCGCATCACGGCCGCGCTCGACCTCGACCCGGTGAGCAGCGGGCGCGTGCTGGCGGCGTGGGCGACACCTCCTCGGGAGACGGGCGGTGAGATCACCTTCGGCCCGGTGCCGTATGCCGACGAGATGCGTGAGTTCGCGGCATCCGCGACTCTCCTCCACGTCGATGAGACGGTGCAGGTGAGCACGGCGCGGCTGCGGGTGCGGGAGACGACGCGCGTCGCGCTCAAGTCCCGCAGCGGCACGCTCACCCACGTGTACGTCGTGAGCGTTCCGGATCCCGCGCTCCGAGATCCGGAGATCGTCGACCTGGAGGGATGCTCGGTGGCCGACGACGTGACGGCCGGCGACGGCGTGCGCGTCGTGCAACTCGCGCTCCACCGACCCGTGCGGGAACACGAGATCGGCACACTGCGCTTCTCGCGCCTGCGGCGCCCCGTGTTCGACACGGCGCCGCCCGTGGACTACGCGGGCACCGGGTTCCAGACGCCGACCGATCTGTACACGCTGCGGGTCAACTTCGACCCGCGCGTGCGGCCGGTGCGCGTGCTGCGGTGCGTGCAGGATCGACCGTTCGGCTCGCGTCGAGCGCTCCGATCGCTCGAGGTCGGCCCCGACGGGAGCGCCGCGCTCGCGATCCAGAAGCCGCGGCCCGCGGCCCATCTCATCCGATGGGACTGGTGAGGCGGCGCGCCCGCTAGCGTGTCGTCATGAGGGATCTGTCCAGCGCGCTGCGGCGTGGCCCGCTCGTGCTCGACGGCGGACTCGGCACGCTCCTGGAGGCGCGCGGCAACGACCTGAGCTCCGATCTGTGGTCTGCGCGACTGCTGCGCGACGATCCCGACGAGGTGCGGGGTGCGCACGCCGAGTTCGCCGCGGCGGGCGCCGACGTGCTCATCACCTGCTCCTATCAGCTCGCGTACGGCGGGCGCATCGACGACGACGAGGTCACCGCGCTGCTCGCGCGCAGCGTCGCCCTCGCCCGTGACGCCGGCGAGGGGTTTGTTGCGGCATCCGTCGGACCCTTCGGTGCCGCGCGCGCCGACGGCAGCGAGTACCGCGGCGACTACGGGGTGAGCGTCGATCATCTCGCGCAGTGGCACCGCCGTCGCCTCCACACCCTCGCCGACGCGGCGCCCGACGTGCTGGCGGTTGAGACGATCCCGTGCATCGAAGAGGTCGAGGCGCTCGTCTCCGAGATCGACGGCCTCGGCATCCCCGCCTGGATCAGTCTCTCCGCCGCCAGCGACGCGTTCACCGACGCTCTGCTGGAAGAGGCGCTGCGCATCGCCGCGTCGGCGCGAGGGGTCGTCGCGGTCGGGGTCAACTGCTGTCCGCCCGAGCGCGTGCCCGCGGCGCTGGCGCTGGCCCCCGCGGGGACCCCGCTCGTCGCCTACCCGAACAGCGGAGAGACGTGGGATGCCGAGGCGCGACGGTGGCGCGGTGCCCCCGGCATCCCGGCTCGCGACGCCCGCGCGTGGATCTCCGCGGGTGCGCGCTTCGTCGGCGGCTGCTGCCGCACGACCCCAGCGCACATCGCCGCCCTCGCCGACGCCGTCCACGGGTGAACCGACGCGAAGAAGGTGGCGCAATCTGTCGCTTCGCCGGGAGCGGAGGCGACCGATTGCGCCACCTTCAGGTGGCCTGCCCGAGGAGGGGAGAGGGGGATCAGGCGGAGAGGCTGGCGCCGTTGGTGCGGATGACCTCGGCGTACCAGTCGAAGGACTTCTTCTTGAAACGGTCCAGCGTGCCCGAGCCGTCGTCGTTGCGGTCGACGTAGATGAACCCGTAGCGCTTGCTGAGCTGCGCGGTGGAGGCCGACACGAGATCGATGCAGCCCCACGTCGTGTAGCCGAGCAGGTCGACGCCGTCTTCGATCGCCTCGCCGACGGCATCCAGGTGCGCCTGGAGGTAGGCGATGCGGTAGTCGTCCACGACCGTCTTCACGCCGTCGATCTCGACGAGCTCGTCCTTCGCGCCGAGACCGTTCTCCACGATGAACAGCGGCTTCTGCCAGCGGTCCCAGAACTGGTTCAGCACGAGGCGCAGCCCGACCGGGTCGATCTGCCAGCCCCACTCCGACTCCTTCAGCGTCGGGTTCTTCACGCCGCCGAAGAGGTTGCCCTCGCCCATGACGCGCTTGTCGTCGTCGGCGGTCTCGCAGATCGAGGAGTAGTAGCTGAACGACACGAAGTCGACGGTGTGCTCCTTCAGCAGCGCCCGGTCCTCGTCGCTGATGACGAGCTCGACGCCCTGCTCCCGCAGGCTCCGCAGGTAGTACCCCGGGTACTCGCCGCGCACGTGGATGTCGCCGAACGCGAGGTTCACGCGCTCGGTGGTGAGCGCGGCGAAGACGTCGTCGGGGTCGGGCGTGAGCGGGTAGACCGGCATCGACAGCACCATGCAGCCGATCTGCGCGTCGGGTGCGAGCTCGCGCGCGATCTTGGTCGCCAGGGCGGATGCCACGAGCTCATGGTGGACGGCCTGGTACAGGTCGGTCTTCGACAGCTGCTCCTTGGGCGTGTTGATGCCGCCCGACATGAACGGCGCGTGGACCACCGAGTTGATCTCGTTGAAGGTCAGCCAGTACTTGACGCGCGCGCCGTAGCGGCTGAACAGCACGCGGACGTAGCGCTCGTAGAAGCCGATCAGGTCGCGGTTGACCCAGCCGTCGTACTTCTCGGCGAGGTGGAGGGGGGTCTCGTAGTGCGAGATGGTCACGAGCGGCTCGATGCCGTGCTTCTCGAGCTCGTCGAGCACGCGGTCGTAGAACGCCAGACCGGCCTCGTTGGGCTCGGTCTCGTCGCCCTGGGGGAAGATGCGGCTCCACGCGATGGAGAACCGGAACGTCGTGAAGCCCATCTCGGCGAAGAGGGCGATGTCCTCCGCGTAGCGGTGGTAGAAGTCGATGCCGACCTGCTTCAGGTTGTCATCGGTGGGGCCGTCGGTGCGCGGCGTCATGATGCCCTTCGGCATGACGTCCTGGATCGAGAGGCCCTTGCCGTCCTCAAGGTACGCGCCCTCCACCTGGTTCGCGGCGGTCGCGCCGCCCCAGAGGAAGCCGTCGGGGAAGCGGGTGGTGCTCATGTGGGATGTCTCCTGTTCGAGGGGCGGGTGGGATGCCGGAGCAAGCGCTCTCGGCATCCCACCCGCTGATGCGGGGTACGCGGGTTACTTCGCGATGGCGAGGAAGTCGACCGATACGGCGGTGAACAGCGGCTCACCGTGGGCGATCGGACCGGCCGCCGACGCGGTGATCTCCGGGTACAGGTCGGGATTGGTGACGATGACCGGCGTCGTCAGGTCGTAGCCGGCCTTCTCGATCGCGTCGCCGTCGAACTCGACGAGGAGGTCGCCGGCCTTCACCTGCTGGCCCGCGGTCACCTTGGTGGAGAAGTGCTCCCCACCGAGCTTGACCGTGTCGATGCCGATGTGGATCAGCAGCTCGGCGCCGTCGGCGTGACGGAGGCCGAACGCGTGGCCCGTGGGGAACGCGGCGACGACGATGCCGTCGAACGGCGCGTACACGGCACCCGAGCGGGGCTGCACGGCCACGCCGCGACCCAGCGAGCCGTCGGCGAAGGCCGCGTCGGGCACCTCGCTGAGCGGCACGACGGTGCCGTCGACGGGGCTCAGGATCGCGACGTCGTTGGCGGCGACGGGCGCGGGAGCGGCTGCCTCCTCGGGCTCCTTGAAGCCCACGATCGCGGTGAGGAGGAACGGCACGGCGATCGCCACGAGCAGGCCGATGGTGAGCATGATCATGTTGCCGTTGCCGAACAGGGCAGGAAGCGCCAGGCCGGAGGGCACGACGAACGCGGTCGAGAAGACGCCGCCGATCGAGATGATCGCGCCGCCGATCGCACCGCCGACGATGCCGAAGGCGAACGGGCGCTTGAGCGGCAGGTTGATGCCGTAGATCGCGGGCTCGGTGATGCCGGCGAGGAAGCCGGACAGCGTCGCGGGCGCGGCGAGCGACTTGAGGCTCTTGTTGCGGGCGCGCACCCAGACGCCGGCGACGGCGGCGGCCTGCGCGAGCACGGCGGCGAACACGGGGCCGACGAGGAGGATCTGTCCGGTGGTCTGGAACTCGAGCGTGAACAGCGGCACGAGACCCCAGTGCAGACCGAAGATCACGAAGACCTGCCACAGGCCGCCCATGATCGCGCCACCCAGCCACGGCACGTACTCGAACACCCAGCCGATGCCGTTGCCGAGCCAGCCGCTGAGGACGGCGGAGATCGGACCGATGACGACGAAGACGATCGGCACGGCGAGCAGCACGACGATCATCGGGGTGACGAAGCGCCGCACCGCGCCGGGGAGCTTCGCGTAGAGGAAGCGCTCCGCGTGGGACTGCAGCCACACGATGACGATGATCGGGATGACGCTGGAGACGTAGGTGACCATCGTGAAGGGGATGCCGAAGAACGTCAGGTCGGGGGCGCCGACGAGCGGAGTGATCGTCGGGTAGAGGAGTGCGGCGGCGATCGCGAATGCCGTGAACTCGTTGGCCTTGAAGTAGCGCGCGGCCGTGAAGGCGAGTGCGAGCGGAAGGAAGTTGATGAACGCGTCGGAGAGGGCGTTCAGCACGACGTAGGTGCTCGTCGTGGCGTCGATCCAGCCGAACGTGACGGCGGCGGCGAGGAACGCCTTCAGGAGGCCGGTGCCGGCCAGCGCCCACAGCAGCGGCGTGAAGATCGCCGAGATCATCGCGATGAACCGGTTGAAGAGGTTGCCCTTCGGTCCGGCCGGGGTGTCGGAGCCGCCGGCCCCGCCGATCCCGGAGATCTTGCCGATCTCGGCGAACACCTCCGGCACGTCGTTGCCGATGACGACCTGGTACTGGCCACCGGCCTGCGCCGTCGTGATCACGCCGGGGGTCGCCCGCAGCGTGGTCGCGTTCGCCTTGGACTCGTCCTTGAGAACGAATCGCAGCCGTGTCGCGCAGTGTACGAGCGACTGCACGTTCTCCTCGCCGCCGACTCCGGCGAGGACGCCGGCCGCGGTCTTTGCGTAATCCGCCATTGGGATCCGCCTTCCTTTCGCCGCAGCTCTGCGGCACTCCTGTGGTTCTCGCGAGGCCGGACCGCCTGCTTTCGGGCAAAAAAATAACCTGGACTCGTTCACCTCGAGCCGATCGGAATCGGTCGTGATGTGAGTCCAGGTTTCGCCCGCTGTCGCGGTAACGATCCGGAGATCTCGGCAGGACGGGGTCCTGCGGAGGTCAAGTTACCACAGGACCCGCGCTGCCGCCAGTGGTGACCTGAGACCGCAGGCGCTCGACGTGGACGATGAGGTACAGCACCTCCTCGTCGGTGAGGGCGGCCTCCGTCGCGGCGAAGACGTACTTCTTGACCTCTTCGGCGATGGCGTGCGACTGCGGGTAGCTGTGCTTGGCGAACTCGAAGAACGAGCTGTCGTTGCCCACGAGCATCGTGCGGTTGACGAGCCGCTGCAGCAGGAACTGCACGTGCAGGATGAACCGCGCGTAGTCGGCGCTCCCGGCATCCAGGGTCACCCCCAGTCGCTGTTCGACGACGTCGACGACGTGTTGCAGGCGGCGCAGCAGCAGGGCGGCGGTGCCGTTGGGCTCGTCGCGCGTCGCGTTGAGGAGGTGCATCGTGAGGAACACCGCCTCCTCGGGGGGAAGCGGGCGACCGAGGGATGCCGCGAGGGAGGCGGCCATGCGATCCGCCGCCGCGAACTCGTGCGGGTAGAGCACGCGCAGCTCCGGCATCGAGGTGGTCGGGATGCGGAGCCCCTGGTCGAGACGTTCGAGCACGTAGTGGACGTGGTCGATCACGGCAATGGTCAGGTGGCGGTCGAGGTGTCGCCCGAGCATACGCTCCGCCTCGTCGACGGCGCGGGTGACGGCCTCGATCGTGGCGTACGGCACGTCGACGAGCAGCCGTCGCTCGCGCTCGCCCTGCGCGCCGGCGTCGAGGATGAACGTCTTCTCGACTTTCGACGGGTCGATCACGTCGTGCGGCTTCAGTTGGAATCCGAGGCCCCGGCCCATGAGCACCCGCTCGCGCCCCGATTCGTCGATCGCGATCACGACGTTGTTGTTGAGCACTCGGTGCACCGGAACGGGGTGCGCGACGGGCGGTCGCGAGGGCGCGGATGCCGGCCCCGAGGGGGCGGCATCGCCGGGGGTGCTCATGCCGAGCATTCTAGGAGGCGCCGCCGCGCAGACAGGCACTCCGCCGCATCCTGCGGCGCGTTTCCGAAATGTAAAGGTTTCATTTCGTATTGAAAGTTCGAAAAGCACAGCCCCTATGGTGAGCGTACGTACACACCCCGTACGCGCCGCCGCGGCCCGCGCAGCCCGGCCCGTGCTGACAACCCGGCACCGTGTCCCGCACCATCCCTGTCTCAGTGATTCCTTTGTGAGGAAAAATGAACAAGAGGCTCTTCGCGGTGGCAGCAGCCGCCGCCGTCACCGCCCTCGCGCTGTCCGCGTGCAGCGGCGGCACCACACCCACCGACGACGCACCCACGGAGATCCGCGTCGCCGCCACCGACCCGCAGCTCATCATCCCCGGCCGCCAGTCGGTCGCCTACGACGTCAACATGGCGGTCTGGGCACCCTTGGCGTTCCTCGAGTCGGACGGCACGCTCGAGTACGTCCAGGCCGAGTCCATCGAGTCCGACGACGCGATCACCTGGACTGTCACGCTCCGCGACGGCTGGACCTTCCAAGACGGCACGCCGGTGACGGCGCAGGCCTACGTGGACAGCTGGAACGCGGTCGCCTACGGACCGAACGCGTTCGAGAACTCCGGTCAGCTCGCCAACATCGCCGGCTACGCCGACCTCAACCCCGCCGAGGGCGAGCCGTCGACCACCGAGATGTCGGGCCTCGCCGTCGTCGACGAGCAGACCTTCACGGTCGAGCTCACCGGCGCCGACAGCCAGTTCCCGCTGCAGGTCACGCAGGCCCAGACGGCGATGTTCCCGATGCCCGCCTCGGCGCTCGAGGACTTCGACGCGTACAACACCCACCCGATCGGCAACGGTCCGTTCGCGTTCGCGGAGGACTACGTCGAGAACGAGCCGATCGTGCTCGAGGCGTACGACGACTACCAGGGTGAGAAGCCCACCGTCGACCGCATCACGTTCGTGCCCTACACCGACAGCGAGACGGCCTACACCGACGTGCTGGCAGGCAACCTCGACGTCGCCGGTGTTCCCGCGTCCAAGCTGACGCAGGCCGGCAGCGACTTCGGCGACCGCCTCTACTCGTTCGAAGCGCCCGGCATCTCCTTCCTCGGCCTCCCGCTGTGGAACGACGCGTACAGCGACATCCGCGTGCGTCAGGCGATCTCGATGGCCATCGACCGCGAGGCGATCATCGACGTCATCTACGGTGGCACCTACGACCCGGCCACCGCCTGGACCCCGGCGATCGAGCCCGGCACCCCGACCGGCATCTGCGGAGAGTACTGCGAGTACGACCCGGATGCCGCGAAGGCCCTGCTCGACGAGGCCGGCGGCTTCGACGGCCCGCTCGAGATCTACTACCCCGGCGGCAGCGGACTCGACCCGCTCTACGAGGCCATCGCCAACCAGCTGCGCCAGAACCTCGGCATCGAGGCGACCGCCAAGCCGAGCGCCGACTGGGCCGAGTTCCTGCAGAACCGGAACGACGAGAACATCGACGGTCCGTTCTTCTCGCGCTGGGGTGCGCTCTACCCGAGCCAGCAGGCGACGCTCCGGGTCTTCTTCATCGAAGGCGGCGGGTGCACGAACTGCATCCCCTGGTACAGCGACGACGTCGCGGCGGCGATCGCGACCGCCGACGCAGACCTGTCGACCGACGGCTCGGCGTACGCCAAGGTGCAGGAGCTGATCCAGGCCGAGTTCCCGGCCGTGCCGCTCTTCTTCGAGAAGTACTCCTACGTCACCTCGGAGCGGGTCGCCGACCTGGTGACATCGCCGGTGGGCAACCCCACCTACCGGTCGATCGTCCTCGGCGACTGACGCGGCGGTGCGGAGCGCCCACCCCCCGGGGCGCTCCGCACCCCCTTCCCCCTACCCCCTTCCCCCTTCCCCCTTCCCCCGCTACACCCCGTCACGAGAGCTCTCCATGACGCACGATCCGCTCCTCGCACTCGCCCGGCGACTGCCGCCGATCGACGGCTTCCCGACGATCGACGAACTGCGTGCCGACCTGCTGGCACGACGCGACGAGAACCCCGACCGCATCCGCCACGCCGTCATCGGCCAGTCGCGTCTCGGCTCGCCGATCGATCACTTCGCCCTCGGCGACGGGCCGCTGCAAGTCGTCATCGCCGGCGGCGTCCACCCGAACGAGCCCATCGGGTTCCGCACGGTGCAGCACCTCGTACGACTCCTCCTGGAAGCGCCCGAACTGGCCGCGCTCGATGCCACGTGGCACATCATGCCCTGCGCCGACCCCGACGGCGCGCGTCTGAACGAGTCGTGGTTCGGCTCGGCCGATCGTCTCTCGTACTTCACCGGGTTCTACCGCCCCGCCCCCGCCGAGCAGGTGGAGTGGTCGTTCCCCTTCGACTACAAGCAGGCGTGGTTCGACCACCCGATCCCCGAGACCCGCGCTCTCATGGCGCTGTTCGACCGCGTCCGCCCCGACGTCTTCGTCGGCCTGCACAACGCCGAGTTCGGCGGGGTGTACTTCTACCTGAACGAGCACGACACCACCCTCGCCCGCGAGCTCCGCGACCTCCCCGCGGCGTTCGACCTGCCGCTGGACGTCGGCGAGCCCGAGATGGACGGGCTGGCCCGGCTCGACGACGCGGTCTTCCGCGCCCCCCTCGCCCGCGAACGCTACGACCACCGCGAGGCGCTCGGACTTCCCCCGGAGACACGCTCGGGCGGGGCCGGCACCGCCGACTACCTGGAGCGCTACGGCACGACGACGATGATCGCCGAGCTTCCGTACTGGACGCATCCCGACGCCGCCGACACGACGCCCACGTCGCGCGTGTACCGCGACGTCATCGCCGAGAAGGCCGACGGGCTCGAGGAGCTGCACGTTCTCCTTCGGCGGATCCTGGATGCCGTGCGCCCGGCGCTGGTGATCGATTCGCCCTTCCGCCGCGCCAGCGAGGCGTTCGTGCCCGGCATGGGCGAAGCGGCGCGTGCCGAGCGTGCCCGCCTCGCGGACCCCGCCCTGAACCGCGCCGCGACCGTCGCGGAGGTCTTCGGCAACCGCGAAGTGGTGCGCACCTTCCGGCTCCGCTTCGGCGGCATCCTTCGTCGTGCGCTCGCCGTCGAGGTCGAGGCCGGCGTGGCCGGGGAGGCGGTGCGGTCGGCCTCGATCGAACTGGAGGGCATCTTCCGGGAGTGGCTCGCCGCAGAGACCGACACCGACCTGGTGCCGGCTCCCGTGTCGGCGCTCGTGGGTGTGCAGCTGGCTGCCGTGCTGGCGACGGTGAGACGGAGGCACGGATGATCCTCGCGCGCCGCATAGGCGCACGCATCGCGGAGTTCGCCCTCGTCTTCGTCGGCGTGACGTTCATCATCTACGCGACCGTGTGGGCACTCCCGGGTGACCCGATCGCCGCGCTGGGCGGCGACCGTCCGCTGCCCGACAACGTCGTGGCGCAGCTGCGGGAGCAGTTCCACCTCGACGATCCGCTCTGGCAGCAGTACCTGCGCTACCTCGGAGGTCTGTTCACCGGCGACCTCGGCACGACCTTCTCGGGCGTTCCCGTCGCCGACCGGATGGCCTCGCGCTGGCCCGTGACGATCACGCTCGCCCTGACGGCCTGGGTCATCGAGGTCGTCATCGGGGTGGCGCTCGGCCTGATCGCGGGGCTGCGCCGCGACAGCGCGATCGACCGCACCGTGCTGTTCGGCACGATCCTCGCCACCTCGATCCCCATCTTCGTCGTGGCCGTCTCCGCCCAGCTCGTGTTCGGACTCCACCTGGGCTGGTTGCCCATCGCGGGCACGGATGCCGGGTGGCCCGTCGCCTACATCCTCCCGGCCACGGTCATCGCTCTGTTCGGCCTCGCCTCGATCGCCCGCCTGATGCGCGGCAGCGTCATCGACTCGATGGAGTCCGACTTCGTCCGCACCCTGCGGGCCAAGGGGATGCCGGGGCGGCGCATCGTCGGGCTGCACGTCATGCGCAACTCGGTGGCCCCCGTGCTCACCTTCGTCGCGATCGACCTCGGTTTCCTGCTGGGGGGAGCGGTGGTGGTGGAGGGCATCTTCAACCTCCCCGGCATCGGTCAGCTGCTCTTCAGCGCCATCCGGACGCACGAAGGTCCGACCGTCGTGGGGGTGGGGACGACGCTGATCCTCATCTTCCTCATCCTCAACGTGGT
This sequence comes from Candidatus Microbacterium phytovorans, assembly GCA_029202445.1. Classification (NCBI taxonomy): domain Bacteria; kingdom Bacillati; phylum Actinomycetota; class Actinomycetes; order Micrococcales; family Microbacteriaceae; genus Microbacterium; species Candidatus Microbacterium phytovorans. The sequence continues at coordinate 2,191,489 of CP119321.1, read as the reverse complement.
GGTCGACCTCCTCAACTCATTGCTGGACCCTCGGAGCCGTCATGACTGAGACCGCCGCGGCCGCCCTCGAACACGTCACCGTCAGCCGGGGCGTGTGGACGAGCCTGCGCCGCCGACCGCTGTTCTGGATCAGCGCGGCCATCCTCGCCGTGCTTGCCGTGATCTCGCTCTTCCCGGATGCCGTGGGCGGTCTGTTCGGTCAGCCCGATCCGCGCGCGTGCGAACTGCGCGACAGCAAGCTGCCCCCGAACGCCGCGCACGTCTTCGGCACCGATCTGCAGGGCTGCGACATCTACGCGAACGTCATCCACGGGGCGCGCACGTCGCTGTTCATCGGTGTGACGGCCACGGTCATCGCCCTGGCGATCGCGATCGTCGTGGGTACCCTCGCCGCCTACTTCGGCGGCTTCGCCGACATCCTCATCTCGCGCCTGACCGACGTCTTCCTCGGGTTCCCGTTCATCCTCGGCGCGATCATCGTGCTCAACAGCGTGGGGGAGCGCACGCCGCTCGTCGTGGCGGTCGTGCTGGCGGCGTTCAGCTGGCCGACGCTGGCGCGGCTCGTGCGCACCTCGGTGCGGACCGTGCGGAACATGGACTACATCAGCGCCGCGCGGGCCATGGGCATTTCCCACACGCGCACCCTCGTCACGCACGTCGTGCCCAACGCGATCGGACCCGTGCTGGCGATCACCGCGACCATGGTCGGCAGCATCATCGTGGCCGAGTCGACTCTGACCTTCCTCGGCGTCGGCCTGCGATCGCCCTCGATCTCGTGGGGGCTGCAGATGGCGAACGCCCAGTCGTACTTCGGGAGCTCCCCGCACATGCTCGTCTTCCCCGCCCTCTTCCTCAGCGTGACGGTGTTCGCGCTCATCACCCTTGGCGACATCCTGCGGGATGCGCTCGACCCGAAAGGACGCCGACTGTGACCGTGACCCCTCCCGATGTGGATGCCCGTCGACGGGATGCCGTACGCAGCGCGGCCGAGTACGCGGCGCGGTGGTTCGCGTTCGCCGGCGAGCACCGCGAGGTGCCCGGCATCCAGGCCGCGATCCGCTACCGGGGCGAGCTCGTCCTGGAGTTCGCCTGGGGCTCGGCCGACCTCGAGACCGGCGAGCAGCTGACCACCGAGAGCCTCTTCCGCATCGCGTCGCACTCGAAGACGTTCACCGCGACCGCCGTCTTCCAGTTGGCCGAGCGCGGCGCGCTCCGACTCGACGACACGGTCTCCCAGTGGGTGCCCGAACTGGCCGATTCCGACCTGGCATCCATCACGGTGCGCGAGCTGCTCGCCCACCAGGGCGGCGTCGTGCGCGACGGCCGCGACGCCGATTACTGGCAGCGCGGGGCGGCCTTCCCCGACCGGGAGCGCATCGTCGACATCTGCCGGGCCGAGGGGCGCATCTTCGCCCGCAACGAGCACTTCAAGTACTCCAACGTCGCCTACTCGGTCCTGGGACTCATCATCGAGGCGGCCTCCGGCACCGACTACGACACTTTCACCCGCGAGAACATCTGCCGGCCGCTGGGCCTCGAGCGGTCTGGCTCGGAGTGGCAGTCGGCGCGGGCAGACGAGTACGCCGCCGGTCACACCGCGCGCTTCGCGCTCAAGGGCACCCGGCGCGTGATCCCGCACGTCGACACGCGGGCGATGGCTGCGGCGACCGGGTGGTTCTCGACGGCCACCGAGACGACCGCCTACCTGGCCGCCCACGCGCTGGGCGATGACCGCCTCCTCGGCGACGACAGCAAGCGTCAGGCGCAGTACCGCGTCTCCCGCATCGACATCGGCGGCGCCCACCGGCACTACGGTCTCGGCTTCGAGCTGTTCGAGCTCGACGGCGACCTGCTGGTCGGGCACAGCGGCGGCTACCCCGGTCACATCACCCGCACGTGGCTCGACCCGGAGAACGACCTCGTCGTGAGCGTCTTCACGAACGCGATCGACGGGCCCGCCGACACGCTGGCGACCGGCGCCGTCGCGCTGCTGCGGTTGGCGCTGTCGCACGCCGACGACGACGACCGCGTCGACGGGGTCGAGGGACGCTACGCGAGCCTGTGGTCGGTGCTGGACCTGGCCCACCTGGGCGGTGCGACCTTCGCGCTCCACCCGCAGCTCGACGATCCCGCCCGCTTCGCCGAGAAGGTGGAGACGGATGCCGACGGCACACTCCGCATGCCCGCGCGCGCCAGCTTCGGCGCTGCAGGCGAGCCGGTGGAGGTGGCGCGAAGCGGCTCGGGTGCGGTGGAATCGATCACGTGGAGCGGCATGACGATGTGGCCGTTCGACGTCTTCACCGACGCGATGGCTCAGCCCGAGCCCGGTCGGCTCCTGGAGGGGATGGCACTGTGATGGACCCAGGCACGGACGACGTGGCGACCCTCGATCTTCCCGAGGAGCTGCGCACCTTCGTCGAGGACTTCGCCTTCGCGTGGGGAGCTGCCGGCAACCCCCGCATGGACGGCCGCGTCCTGGGGCTGCTCCTCATCGTCGATCGCCCGTTCCTCTCGTCGGCCCAGATCGCCGACATGCTCGGCGCGAGCGCCGGTGCCGTCTCGATGTCCACGCGGGCGCTGGTGAGCCTCGGCTTCCTCAAGCCGCACTCCCTGCCGGGCGACCGCAGTCGCTACTTCCGCGTGGAGGAGGACGTCTGGGGCAGCTTCCTCGCCGGAGAGCGCGACTACGCCCGTCGCATCACCTCCACGATCGAGTACGGACTGGATGCCGTGGCGCCCGACGCCGTGGGCCCGCGCACGCGGCTCAACAACGCGCGGCGCTACATGGTGTGGCTCGTCGGCTATCACCGCAAGATGCTCAGCGACTGGGAGGCCTACCGGGACTCCGGCGCCGACGAGGACGACGCCTCGTGAGCGGCGCGCTGCTGGAGGTGGCCGGTCTGTCGGTCGACTTCGTCGTGGGAGCCGAGACGGTCCACGCGGTGCGCGACGTGTCGTTCACGCTGGATCGCGGCGAGGTGGTGGCGCTCGTGGGGGAGTCGGGCTCGGGCAAGAGCGTGACCGCCCTCTCGCTCGTCGGCCTCCTTCCGCGCGGGGCGCGTGTGCGCGGCACCGCACTGCTCGACGGCGACGACCTCCTGGCCATGAATCCCGCTCAGCGCGAGGCCGTGCGCGGCACCCGCATCGGCGTCGTCTTCCAGGACCCGGGGAGCGCCCTCGATCCCGTCTTCACGATCGGTTCGCAGATCGAGGAGATGCTGATCGTCCACCGACCCGGGATGACCCGGTCGGAGCGCCGCGCGCGAGTGATCGAGCTGCTGGAGCAGGTGGAGATCGCCGATCCTGCGTCTCGGCTCGGGAGCTACCCTCATCAGCTGTCCGGGGGCCAGGCCCAGCGCGTCATGATCGCGATCGCGCTCGCGTGCGACCCCGAGATCCTCATCGCAGACGAGCCGACGACCGCGCTCGACGTCACCGTGCAGCGTGAAGTGCTCGACGTGCTCCGGCGGCTGCGTGACCGCATCGGCACCTCGATCATCATGATCACCCACGACATGGGGGTCGTCGCCGACATCGCCGACCGGGTCGTGGTCATGCGCGACGGACGCGTGGAGGAGTCGGCGGGGGTTCGTGAGCTCTTCGCCGCGCCGCAGGCCGACTACACGCGGCGGCTGCTGGCCGCCGTCCCGCGGCTCGGTGCCCCCGAGCGCGCCGTACCCGCCGGCGAGACGGCCGTCCTCGAGGTCGACGCCCTCTCGGTCGTGTACGGGCGTGGAGCCCGCGCGGTCGCCGCCGTCGACGACGTGAGCCTTCGCGTCGGGGAGGGGGAGATCGTCGCCCTCGCCGGCGAGTCCGGCTCGGGGAAGTCGACCATCGGTCGGTGCGCGCTCGGGCTCGCGCCCATCTCGTCGGGCGCGGTCCGCATCGACGGCGTCGACCTCGCCCGCGTGCGCGGGCGCCGCGCCGTGGCCGTCAAGCGCCGCGTCGGTGTCGTGTTCCAGAACTCCACCGCCGCGCTCGACCCGCGCCACACGATCGGCGACTCCATCGAGGAGCCGCTCCGCGTGCACGGGGGGCTGCGTGGCGCGGTGCTCCGGTCGCGCACGGCCGAGCTGCTCGACGCGGTCGGACTCCCGTCGGCGTGGCACCGTCGGTACCCGCACGAACTCTCCGGGGGCCAGCGCCAGCGCGTCGCCATCGCGCGTGCCATCTCGCTGCGGCCGCGTCTGCTGATCGCCGACGAGCCGACCAGCGCGCTCGATGTCTCGGTGCAGGCGACCGTCCTCGACCTCCTGCGCGACCTGCAGCGCGAACTCCGCTTCGCCTGTCTGTTCATCAGTCACGATCTGGCTGTGGTCGACGAGCTCTGCGACCGGATCGTGGTGCTCCAGCGCGGACGGGTGGTCGAAGAGGGCTCGCGTGTCGACGTGCTGCGGCGGCCGCAGCATCCGTACACGCGAGCGCTCATTGCCTCGTCGCCCGTGCCCGATCCCGTGGAGCAGGCCCGCCGACGCGAAGCGGTCCCGACAGGCTGACGCCCAGGCGCCTCGTCTACCCTGGATCCCATGGAAGACTCCACCCCCGTGCGCGCGACCGGCCCCCGTCAGGTGCGCCCGCGCACCGAGGGCTGGACGCAGCGCACCGACGCCGAGGGCAAGCCGCTGCTGCAGTTCGCGGCACCCAAGCGCGGTATGCCTCCCGCACACCTGGCCGATCTGACGCCCGAGCAGCGTGTCGAGCGCGTGAAGGAGCTCGGGATGCCGGGCTTCCGCGCGAAGCAGCTCGAGAAGCACTACTTCCAGCACTACACGTCCGATCCGGCGGCCATGACCGACCTGCCGGCGGCGGGGCGTGAGGAGTTCGTCGCCGCGATGCTGCCCCCGCTGCTCACCGAGGTGCGGCGGCTGGAGACCGACAAGGGCGACACGATCAAGTTCCTGTGGAAGCTCCACGACGGCGCCCTCGTCGAGTCGGTGCTCATGCGCTACCCGGGCCGCATCACGCTGTGCGTGTCGAGTCAGGCCGGCTGCGGCATGAACTGCCCCTTCTGTGCCACGGGCCAGGCGGGTCTGACCCGCAACATGTCGGCGGCAGAGATCGTGGAGCAGATCGTCCGCGCCAATCGCCTCATCGCCGACGGCGGGTTCGGGCGCGCGCACCACGAGGGCGAGCGGGTCACGAACATCGTCTTCATGGGCATGGGAGAGCCGCTCGCGAACTACAACCGGGTGCTCACCGCGGTGCGGGCCATGGTCGATCCGGCGCACGGACTCGGTATGAGCGCGCGCGGCATCACCGTCTCCACGGTCGGCCTCGTTCCCGCGATCAACAAGCTCGCCGCCGAGGACATCCCCGTGACGTTCGCGCTGTCGCTCCACGCGCCCGACGACGGCCTGCGCGACGAGATGATCCCCATCAACTCGCGCTGGAAGGTCGACGAGGCGCTGGATGCCGCGCGCAACTACTTCGAGAAGACCGGTCGCCGCGTCTCGATCGAGTACGCACTCATCAAGGACATGAACGACCACGCGTGGCGCGCCGACCTGTTGGCCGACAAGCTGAACGCCCGCGGGCGGGGATGGGTGCACGTCAACCCCATTCCGCTGAACCCCACGCCGGGGTCGGTGTGGACGGCATCCGACGTCCCCGTGCAGAACGAGTTCGTCCGCCGCCTGAACGACGCCGGCATCCCGACGACGCTCCGCGACACCCGCGGCAAGGAGATCGACGGCGCGTGCGGTCAGCTCGTCGCCACCGAAGAGGACAAGGCCGCCGCGACCCGCGCCTAGGTCGGTCGGCGAGCGACTCGTCGGCGTCATCGTGCGGGTCGGCGAACGCGCGATCCGCAGAACGACGCCGATGAACGTCGCGCCCACCCCTCCGCTGCACGACTAGCGTGGACACATGGTCAACTATCGCTATCTCGGCAACAGCGGCTTCAAGGTCTCGGAGATCACCTACGGCAACTGGGTGACGCACGCGTCTCAGGTCGGCGACGACGCCGCCATCGCGACCGTCCACAAGGCGCTCGATCTCGGGATCACCTCCTTCGACACCGCCGACACCTACGCCAACACGGCGGCGGAGGTCGTGCTCGGCAAAGCGCTGAAGGGGCTCGAGCGTGCAGAGTACGAACTCTTCACGAAGGTCTACTGGCCGATCGGCAAGAAGGGCCCGAACGATCAGGGCCTCTCCCGGAAGCATATCTTCGACGGCATACACGGCTCGCTGCGCCGTCTGGGCGTCGACTACGTCGATCTGTACCAGGCGCACCGCTACGACTACGAGACCCCGCTCGAGGAGACGATGCAGGCGTTCGCCGACATCGTCCGTCAGGGCAAGGCCCTGTACATCGGCGTGAGCGAGTGGACCGCCGAACAGCTCCGCGACGGCCACGCCCTCGCAAAGGAGCTGGGCTTCCAACTGGTGTCGAACCAGCCGCAGTACTCCGCGCTGTGGCGCGTCATCGAGGGCAAGGTCGTCCCGACGTCGGAGGAGCTGGGCATCTCGCAGATCGTCTGGTCGCCGATGGCGCAGGGCGTGCTGTCCGGCAAGTACCTTCCCGGACAACCGGTGCCCGAGGGGTCACGCGCGACCGACGAGAAGAGCGGGGCGAACTTCATCCAGCGCTTCCTGCAGGACGACGTGCTCGAGGCGGTGCAGCGGCTGAAGCCCATCGCGGCTGAGGCGGGACTGACGATGCCGCAGCTCGCGATCGCCTGGGTCCTGCACAACCCGAACGTAGCCGCCGCCCTCGTCGGCGCCTCGCGCCCCGAGCAGCTCGAGGACTCCGTCAAGGCCTCCGGTGTCGTCCTCGACGACGACACGAAGGCCGCGATCGACGCGGCGCTCGCTCCGGCTGCAGTGACCGACGTGGAACTGACGTACACGGTGTCGCCGAAGAGCCGTCCGGCCTGATCGGACGGCTGCTGCATGCCCGCGACGAGCGCCGGCATCCTGCTGTATCGCCTCGACGAGGCGGGCGGGGTGACGGTGCTCGTCGCGCATATGGGCGGCCCGTACTGGGCGTCGAAGGACGAGGGGGCGTGGTCGATCCCGAAGGGCGAGGTGGAGGACGGCGAGGGGATGCTCGATGCGGCCCGCCGCGAGTTCCGTGAGGAGCTGGGCGTCGAGCCGCCGTCGGCATCCGAGGGCGCATATGCCGAACTCGGCACATTCGCCTACTCGTCGGGGAAGCGGGTGACGGTGTTCGTCGCCGATGGCGCGTCCTTCAGCACGACGGAGTTCGCATTCGGCACGTTCGAGATCGAGTGGCCGCCGCGCTCGGGTCAGCGTGCGACCTTTCCCGAGGTCGATCGAGCGGAGTGGATGCCGGTGGCCGCCGCGCGCGAACACCTCGTCGTGGGACAGCGGCCCGCGCTGGATCGGTTGACCGACCTGCTGCGCGAGCTTCCCTGAACCGCCCGCCGTCGGCCGATTCGAGGGCCGCGGCAGCGCACCCCTATTGATGGGGGTTGCCCGGTGCCCGTGTCGGCGCCGTGGCCCATTAGTAGTGCGGGCTTTCGCGCGTTCGGCTTGATCGCGGTGCCTCCGGCCGTGTTGGCTGTGGATGCTCACGCACGTCGACGCACGGACGCTCCCCAATCCGATCGGGCGTCGACTTCGCTGCGGGCACGCGAGCGCCGATCGGGGGATCGGCGGCCCTGCCGAGCGACTGGGCATGCCGGGGCGGGCTTCCCCAGCCCCGCCCCGGCTCCCCCCCCTGCGCGCGACGCGGGCGAAGACTAATGTGTGCGCTGAACGCACCCGCGACGAGGCGGTGGGAGGGCGGATGAACATTCGCATCGGCATCATCGACGACCATCCCGCGATGGTCCTCGGCACCACCGCGCTGTTCGCCGCCGAGCCGGGCGTCCAGGTCGCCGCCAGCGGCGCCACGGTGACCGAGCTGTTGACGTGGCGGCTGAAGCTCGACGTCGTCCTGCTCGACCTCGTCCTCGCTGACGGCAGCTCTCCGGCCGAGAACATCCGCCGACTCCACCCCGTCGGCGCGCGCGTGCTCGCGTACACCTCGGGAGACCGGGCTCACCTGGTGCGCGAGGCGGCGCGAGCGGGGGCGATCGGCATGATCCGGAAGACCGAGGACCCCGCGGCCATCGTCGCCGCCGTCCGCCGTGCCGCTGCCGGCGAACCCGTCGCCACGGTGGACTGGGCGGCGGCACTGGACTCCGACGTGCCCTTCGTGAGTTCCAAGCTCACACCGAGAGAGGCCGAGGTCCTCACCCTGTACGCCTCGGGGGAGACCGCCGATCAGGTCGCGGCGGCCCTGTTCGTCTCGACCGCGACCATCCACGACCACATTCGCCGCATCCGAGCGAAGTACGCGGCATCCGATCGCGCCGCCCCGACGAAGGTCGATCTGTTCCGTCGAGCGGTCGAGGACGGTCTCGTCCCCCCGCAGTAGGACGGCACCGCGACCGATACCCCCACCACTGTGGGTGCCGTCGCGTGAGCACTCCGGGAGTAGACCCTGAGCGCTGAGGGATTCCCTGACCTCCGCTGGGTCGTGCTCGTCGGTGCTCCCTATGGTCGTGCAGGCAACGCGAGCCGGTCGGCGACTCGCGCGCACCCCCTCATCTGATTCACCGGAGGGAAAGAGCGTGAGATTCGGGAACCTCGCTCGTCTTCATCAATAGGCACTCGTTCACGCGCGCTGCGCGGCATGGGTGCTCGACGTGTCGGCACCGCCGCGTCCTGGCCTCCGGAACCCGAACCCGAATGCGAACCGACCCGAACTCCGCGTCGCAGCGCCACCCCAGACCCCCACCAACCCGTCATCACATAGAAAGAGCAGTGTCTTCATGAACCACTCGATCCGAAACCGCCGCGCCGGCCGCTGGGCCGCCGCTGCGGGGGCAGCAGCCCTCGCGCTCGTCGGAGCGGTCGCCGCTGCGGCGCCCGCGATGGCCGCGACGCCGTACGACCTCCCGGACGGCCCGGGCTCGCTCACCATCCACAAGTTCGAGCAGCCGTCGCCCGCCGGCGCTGCCAACGACAGTGGCGAGCCGATCGACACGACCGGACTCGTGGCCCTCGGCAACGTCGAGTTCACCGTGTACCCGATCACCGACATCGACCTCACGACCGAGGCGGGCTGGGACCTGGCGAACGACTACGCGGCAGACCCGTCGCTGGCCACCGCGCTCGGCACGCCGATCGTCCTCACGACGGCGGCCGACGGCTCGACGCCGACGCAGAGCCTCCCCAACGGGGCCTACCTGGTCGTCGAGACCGACTCCTCGGGCGCGACGCTGCCCGACGGCTCGCCCGCCAACGTCATCCTCGAGGCAGCGCCGTTCGTCGTCACCGTTCCCGTCCCGCTCGGCAACGGCGAGTGGAACTCCGACGTCAACGTCTACCCGAAGAACTCGCTCACGCAGGTCGCCAAGACCGTCGACGACCCCGACGGTTCGGGTCTCGGCTCCACGGTCACCTGGTCGATCGAGGCCACCGTCCCGGCTCTCCCGGACGGCGAGTCCTTCACCGAGTTCCACTTCGTCGACACGCTCGACGGTCGCCTGGAGTACACCGCTCCCGCTCGCCTCACCCTCGACGGCACGCCGCTGACGTTCACCGAGACGCACGTCGGCGCGGATGCCGAGGGCCTCGGCGGCACGGTCACGGTCACCCTCGACGCCGCGAGCCTCGCCGCGCTGGAGGCCGCCCCGGGCGGCTCCCTCGTGCTCGAGCTCGACACGATCGTGCGCGGCACGGGCGACATTCCCAACACCGGCACCGTCTTCATCAACGAGCCGACCACCGGCAACGGCACCGACACCAACACCGTGAACACCTACTGGGGCGCGGTCGAGATCCTGAAGCACGCCGAGGGCGACGTGAACGCGGTCCTCACGGGCGCGGTCTTCAGCGTGTACCCGACGGAGGCCGACGCCAACGCCGGCACCAACGCCATCGTGGTCGACGGTGAGACCACCTTCACCACCGCTGCCGACGGAACCGTCGTGATCCCCGGCCTGTGGGCCGGAGCCGACGCTGCCGGTTCGGTGACGTACTACCTCAAGGAGCTCGAGGCACCGGACGGCTACATCACCTCGGGTACGCCGATCGCGGTCGTCGTCTCCGCGGCATCCCTCGCCACCCCGGTCGAGGTCGCCGTTCCCAACCCGCAGGAGCCGGCCATCAGCCTGCCCCTCACCGGTGGCAACGGCACCCTCGTGCTGATGTCGGCAGGTGTCGGCCTCGTGGCTCTGGCCGTCGGTCTGGCGGTCCTCGCCGCTCGTCGCCGCCGCCACGCGGACGCAACGCTGAGCTGATCGGCTCGAGCACAGTTCGATGAACACCGGCGGCGGGGACGAGTTCCCCGCCGCCGGGTTCCGACAGGACCACGTCATGACCTCCTCCGTCTCCACGGGACGTCGCGCTCGGCGCGAACGGCACAGGCCGAGCCGCCTGGTGCCGTTCCTCGTCGCGGCGATCTTCGTCGCCGGCGCGGTCACGCTCCTCTACCCCACGGCGGCCGCGTGGATCACGCAGTATCAGCAGTCGCAGATCATCGCCGCCCTGTCGGACGAGGTCGATCAACTGCCGGCGGATGGACTCGGTGCGGCACTCGAGGCCGCCCACGCATACAACGCACGGCTCACGGGCGAAGCGGTCGTGGGAGCGAACTCGCACGTTCCGACCGCCGAGGCCGAAGAAGACGCGGAGACGCCGTATGGCGAGCAGCTCCTGGCCAACAGCGGCGGACTGATGGGGCGGTTGAAGATCCCCTCCATCTCCGTGGACCTCCCGATCTACCACGGCACGAGCGACCTCACGCTGCTTCGCGGCGTCGGGCACCTCGAGGGCACCTCGCTCCCCGTCGGCGGCGCCTCGACGCACTCCGTCCTCACGGCGCATCGCGGTCTCGCCAGCGCCGAGCTCTTCACGAACCTCGACCGTGTCGAGGTCGGCGACACCCTGACGATCGAGATCTTCGGCGAGACGCTCACGTACCGGGTGCGCGAGACGCAGGTGGTCGAGCCGACGGAGACCGAGACGCTGCGTCCCGTCCGCGGCGACGACCTCGTCACCCTCGTCACCTGTACTCCGCTCGGGATCAACACCCAGCGCATCCTGGTCACCGGGGAGCGCATCACGCCCACGCCCATCGAAGACGTGAAGGCGGCGGGCCAGGTGCCCGACATCCCCGGCTTCCCGTGGTGGGCCGTGCTCCTCGGCGCGGTCGTCCTCGCCGCCGCACTGTATGTGTGGCTCGCCGGCCGCCCACGACGGCGAACGGCGGATGCCGCGAAGCCCGCCGATCCGAAGCCCACCGAGCCGAAGCCCACCGAGCCGACGTCCCCCGCGGAGACGCGCACCGACGCCCACACCGGCGGAGGTGGCGAAGCCGACAGCGACAACGACGGCGGTCCCACCACTGCTGCCGCCACCGACACGGAGGTGCTCGCCCTCCTCCGTCCTTGACTCTCCGCACCGGCGCCTCCCCAGCCGACGGTGCGGAGCCGGAGCGTCCTTTTCGGGAAGGCGCTCCCGAGGGGCCGGTCTCCCTGCGATACCGGCCCCTCACTTTCCCCACCCCCATCCGGCCCCGACCCCCACTCGACCCCTACCCGCCGGATCCCCACTCGACGAGCCGCGAGATACCTGGCGGATGTCGGCGGCGGGGAGCACACTGGCCGCACACACCCGCACATACCCGCACAGAGAAGGGCGACCGACATGGCGCACGGAGACATCACCCACATCGACATCCCGGTCTCAGACCTCGCGAAAGGCGCCGCGTTCTACTCGACGCTCTTCGGATGGCAGCTCGCGGAGATGCCCGGCTTCGAGGGCTACCCGATGTGGCAGGCGCCGAACGGCATCAGCGGCGGAGGACTCGCGCCGCGCTCGGAGGGCTTCACCCAGCCGCGCTCGTACGTCGAAGTCGACTCCATCGACGAGACGATCGCCCAGGCCGAGGCGGCCGGAGGCTCCGTCGCGCTCCCCAAGGGCAACATCACCGAGACCAGCTGGTGGGCTGTAATCGTCGATCCCGACGGCAACCACATCGGCCTCTTCGAGGGCACGACCGGCCTGTAACCCGCCTCGCACCGCTCCGCGGGCGGCCGCGCTACGTCTCGCTCCCCGGTGGCCGCACCCCGCGCCCGCCGTGCGGACTCAGCGCTTGCGCGACGGTGCCGCCGACACGTCGAGCACCTCGTGATGGCCGCTGAGCGAGGACCAGGCACTCGCCGTCCCGGATGCCGCGTGCTCCGCCGCGCGTACCGCCCGCTCGTCCGCCCACTCGTTGAGCACGTGCCCGCGGTGGCCGCGCACGTGCTCGAGAACGACGTCGGGGAGCCCTGCCGCCCGGCGTGCGTCGCGCGCGACGATCAGTTGCTCGAGCAGGTCGCGGTTCTTCGTGGGCGCGCCGGTAGAGGTCTTCCACCCGCGCCGACGGTGCGCATCCATCCACGACGAGTAGGTGTCGATCGCGTACTTCGAATCGGCCTGCACGACGAGCTCGCGTACGTCGGGATGGTCCTCGATGGCCTTCAGGAGACCGAGGAGTTCGCCGATGTTGTTCGTTCCCTCGGGGAGCGATCCGGCAGCCCAGTGGCCGTCCTCACCGACCCAGGCCCAGCCCGTCGGTCCGGGGTTGCCCTTGCAGGCGCCGTCGGTGGCCACGACGTATCGGGAGGTCTCGCTCACTCGGACAAGGCTACCGGCGGCGCGACTGCCGTTCGGCCTGCCACTCGTCGGCGAGGAGAGGCATCCGCTCGGCGAGGTAACGCAGGAAGTCGGCGACGTCGCGCGCACGGGCCACCGACAGGGGAGCGTCGACGTTCTCGTCGGCGATGTCGTCCATCGCCGCGGCGAGCGTCGCATACATCGGCGCGTTCGCCGTGATCATCCCCGCCCACGCGTCGTCGACGAGGTCGTAGCGGTCGCGGCGCTCACCCGGCTTCGACACACGCTGGATGAGCCTCATCGAGACGAGGTACCGCACGGCGCCCGAGACCGCGGCGGGGGACACGCCCAGTCGTTCGCCGAGTTCGGCGGCGGTGTACCCCGCGTCGGGGGAGCCGACGAGCGCCATCATCACGCGGGCCGGCATGCGCGACATCCCGGCGGCCGCCAGCAGAGCTGCCGCCTGCTCGGCCGGTGCGGTGCCGGGATGATCCCCCATGCTCCGACCCTAACCCGCCGGGGCGAGCTCACGCCGACGCATGAGGGCGAGGGATGCCGTGGCGCCGGCCGCCGTCGCGACGAGGAGCGACCACAGACCTCGGAGATCCACGTCCTCCCCGTCGACCAGCGGGGTGACCGCGATCGGGGAGACGTGGACGAGCCACTCGGGGAACTGGAACAGCGGCCCGAACAGGCCGAGGACCATCGCGACGAGCACGAGCGTCCACCCCGCCGGGATCGTGAGCCTGGGCGCGACGACGAACAGGAGTGCCGTGACGACGAGGAACACGGATGCCGCAGCGACCTGCCCCGCACCGGTGATCAGGACCGTCCGCATCAGCGACGCGTCGCCGTCTCTGCCGGCGATACCCGCGGCCGCACCGAGGACCCCCGCTCCGATGACGGCCGCGATGCCGAGCAGCGCGACCACCAGGTAGCCGGCGAGCCAGCGCACACGGTGGACGGGCGCGGACAGAAGCGGCTCCGCCGTGCCGTGCGCCTCCTCCTGTCGTGCTCGGCAGACGGTCTGCACCGCGACACACGCGGCGAACACTCCGAGCATCGTGAAGAACGTCGTGACCGTTCCCTGGGCGATGCTGCCTTGGCCCGCGATCTGTCGGAGGATGTCCTCGACGGCGGGGTTCGTCGCGCCGACGTCGGCGACGATCGAGGCGAGCGACGTCGACAGCATGCCGACGAGGAAGCCGCCGATGGCCCAGCCCAGCAGCGCGCCTCGGGTGAGTCGCCACACCAGCCCGATCGGGTGGGAGAGCAGCGCGGACGCTTCGGCGCGACCCCGGCGCTCCCCGAGGAGGCTGCTGCCGAGGTCGCGGACCGACGCGATAGCGACGGCGATCGCCGCGAGCGCGAGGCCCACGACGAGGCACAGGTACACCGGGCCCCATTGGTCGGCGTCGAACGCGCGGGTGTTCTCGCCCCACCCGAACGGTGACAGCCACGTCACCCATGAGCTCTCCATGCGCGTCAGGTCGTCGCTCGGCGTGCCGATGGCGTTCCCCGTCCCCGCGAGGACGAACGAGACCAGCACCGTCCAGACGGAGACGCTGTTGGCGGCCCGCGACGAGCGGACGAGCGGTGCGGCGAGCAGTCCGACACCGAGGAACACCACGCCGACGGCGCCGACCGCGAGGCCGGTGAGCACCGCTCCGGACGCATCGAGACCGACGGCGATCAAAGCCCCCGCGACCAGCGCGGCGGCCAGAGCGTTGGCGAGGATGCCGTGAACGACGGTGGCGACGATCGGAAGCGTTCGGCCGGCGGGCGTCGCGGCGACGAGCTCGGCGCGGCCGGCCTCCTCGTCACCGCGCGTGTGCCGTACCGCGAGGAACGTGCTCATGAAGGCGGCCAGCAGCGCAAGCCACGGGAAGATCAGGAACACGATGAACGCGCCCGGCGCCGTGCCCGACGGCAGCCCGCGGAACAGCAGGATGACAGGGTTCGCGAGGGCGGCCGCCAGGAGCGATGTCCGATCGTCCGCGCTGCCGTACGTCCCGTCCACCCCCGCATAGGCGGCGAACGCCAACAAGCCCGTCCCCCCGGCCCACAGCGCGATCTGCGCACCGTCCCGACGTGCGCGCTGCCCGAGAAGGACGCGAAGACGGTTCATCGCGCGTCGCCCTCGAGTACCGCGAGGTCATCGCCGTAGTGACGCAGAAAGAGCTCCTCCATCGAGGGTGGAGCGACTCGGAGCCCCGTCACACGACGCCTCGCGAGCTCAGGAAGCGTGTCGGCGACGGCGTCGCTGTCGACGGTGAAGTTCACCCGCCCGTCGGCTGCGACGACGTCGTGCGCGCCGGGGATGGCGGCGGCGGCCGTGGCATCCGGGGCCTCGAAGGAGATCTGGGTGCGCGTGAGGTGACGCAGTTCGGCGAGCGTGCCGGTCTCGACGACCTGACCCGACCGGATGATGGAGACCCGATCGCACAGCTGCTCGACCTCCGAGAGGATGTGGCTCGACAACAGCACCGTCGCGCCGGCCTGCCGCACGCGCTGGATCTCCTGCCGGAACATCACCTCCATGAGCGGGTCCAGACCGCTGGTCGGCTCATCGAGGATGTACAGATCGGCGGGCACGGCGAGGGCGGCGATGAGTGCGACCTTCTGCCGATTTCCTTTGGAATAGGTGCGGCCCTTCTTGCGCGGATCGAAGTCGAACACCTCCGAGAGGCGTTCCTTCTCGGCGCGGTACGCGGCATCGTGACGCCGAGCGCCGCGGAGGCGTGACAGGAGATCGATCGCCTCACCACCGGTGAGGTTCGGCCACACGCTCACGTCTCCGGGGACGGAGGCGATGCGCCGGTGCAGGTCGACGGCGTCGCGCCAGGGATCGCGACCGAAGACGGTGACCTCGCCGGCGGTCTTTCGCGCGAGCCCCAGGAGGATGCGGATCGTCGTCGACTTCCCGGCTCCGTTGGGTCCGAGGAATCCGTGGATCTGGCCCTCGTCGACACGGAGGTCGAGGCCGTCCAGAGCGCGGGTACGCGTGTAGATCTTGGTGAGCCCGCTCGTGCGGACGACAGTGGTCATGGTCCGGAGGCTACACCGATTTCACAAATTTGTGAATATACGGATGCCGAAGCGGCGGCGCTCCGAGCGCAGGATGCGGCGGAGTCTTGCCGGGGGTTTTTCTCTGCTTTGTATACTCCAGGCGGACAGTCCACCGCCCCAGTGCCACAATCGCCGCCTTTTGTATACAGTAGAGAGTCGACGGTGGAAGGAGCCAGCGATGCGAGCGAGCGACCGGGCGTACGCGACCCTCCTCGACGAGATCCAGTCGGGCGCTCTCCCCGCCGGCGCCGTGCTCGCCGAAGTGGAGCAGGCCACGCGACTCGGCGTCAGCCGCACCCCGCTGCGCGAAGCCCTCAGCAGGCTCGCCGCCGACGGACTGGTCGCCCAGGCCTCACCGCGCGTCACCGTCGTCACGGCGATCGACGCCGACGACATCCGCGAGCTGTTCGAACTCCGCCGGGCCCTCGAAGAGAGCTCCGCCCGGCTGGCGGCCCACCGGGGTGACCCCGCGGTGTTCGCGTCGCTCGCCGCGGAGTTCTCGGCGGTCGATCCGGGCGCCGCGCCCGACGACTACTACGCCCTCATCGCGCGCTTCGACGCGGCCGTGGACGCCGCCGTCGCCAACGACTACCTGACCGCCGCACTCCGCACCGTGCGCACCCATCTCGTGCGCGTGCGCCGCCTGGCACGTGACCGACCGACGCGGCTGACGGCATCCGTCGCCGAGCACCGAGTCATCGCCGACGCGATCGCCGCAGGAGACGGGGATCTCGCCGCGCACGCCACGCACGTCCATCTGCACAACGCCCTGACCGGCATCCTCGACTCCCTGGAGGCAACCCCATGACCGTCGCTCACACCGTCCGCGTCCACCGCAGCGACGAGAACCTCGCCCGGGAGGACCAGCTCGCCCACAAGATCGCGGAGGTCGCCGTCGACCCCGTCGCCGTCGATCCCGACGTCGTCAACATGATCATCAACCGGATCATCGACAACGCGGCCGTCGCGGCCGCCTCGCTCACGCGCGCCCCCGTGAGCGCCGCGCGTGCGCAGGCCCTCGACCACCCCGTCTCCCGAGGCGGGGCGGGCGCGAGCATCTTCGGAGTGCCGAGCGACACGGCCGAGACGCGCACGAGCCCGGAGTGGGCGGCGTGGGCCAACGGCGTCGCGGTGCGGGAGCTCGACTACCACGACACCTTCCTCGCCGCCGACTACTCCCACCCCGGCGACAACATTCCCCCGATCCTCGCTGTCGCCCAGCACGTCGGCGCCGACGGCGCAGCGCTCGTGCGCGGCATCGCGACGGGGTACGAGATCCAGATCGACCTCGTGCGCGCGATCTGCCTCCACCGCCACAAGATCGACCACGTCGCCCACCTGGGCCCTTCGGCGGCGGCCGGCATCGGCACCCTGCTCGGGCTCGACGTCGACACGATCGAACAGGCCGTCGCCCAGGCCCTCCACACGACCACCGCGACCCGGCAGTCCCGCAAGGGCGAGATCTCCACGTGGAAGGCCCACGCTCCGGCCTTCGCGGGCAAGATGGCCGTCGAGGCGGTCGATCGTGCGATGCGCGGCGAGACATCGCCCAACCCGATCTACGAAGGCGAGGACGGCGTGATCGCGTGGCTCCTCGACGGGCCCGACGCGTCGTACGAGGTTCCGCTCCCCGCGCCGGGCGAGCCCAAGCGCGGCATCCTCGACTCGTACACGAAGGAGCACTCGGCCGAGTATCAGGCCCAGGCGTGGATCGACCTCGCCCGGAAGCTCCACGGCGAACACCCGGACCTCCTCGACCCGGCGAACGTCGCCTCGATCGTGCTCCACACGAGCCATCACACGCACTACGTGATCGGTTCGGGCGCGGGCGACCCGCAGAAGTACGACCCGACGGCGTCGCGCGAGACGCTCGACCACTCGATCCCGTACATCTTCGCGGTGGCGCTGCAGGACGGCGGTTGGCATCACGTCGACTCGTACACGCCGGAGCGCGCCTCGCGGCCCGACACCGTCGCGCTGTGGCAGAAGATCACGACGGCCGAGGATGCCGAGTGGACGCGCCGCTACCACTCCGAAGATCCTGCCGAGAAGGCGTTCGGCGGGCGCGTGGAGATCACGCTCACCGACGGCTCGACCATCGTCGACGAGATCGCCGTCGCCGACGCCCACCCGCTCGGAGCGAGGCCGTTCGCGCGCGCCGACTACGTCCGCAAGTTCCGCCTCCTCGCCGAGCCCGTGCTGGAGCCGGCCGAGATCGACCGGTTCCTCGCGCTCGCCGAGCGCCTGCCCGACCTCACGGCTGCCGAGGTGCGGGAGCTCGGATTCGTCGCCCGCCCGGGTGTGCTCGACGCGGCTCCGCGGCCGACGGGACTCTTCTGATGCTGCGTTTCGTCTCGCTGCGCTCGCTCAACGACCGGAACTCGACCCCGATCGTTGAGCGAGGAGCGCAGCGACGAGACGAAACGCCCGGGGACCGGAACTCGACCCCGGTCGTTGAGCGAGGAGCGCAGCGACGAGACGAAACGCCCGGGGACCGGAACTCGACCCCGGTCGTTGAGCGAGGAGCGCAGCGACGAGACGAAACGCCCGGGGACCGGACCCCGACCCCGGTCGTTGAGCGAGGAGCGCAGCGACGAGACGAAACGCCCGAACCTGCGAGGAGCGTCTGATGCTGTACTCCACCGTCCCGGCTTCCGAGAAGCGCCGCCGACTCCGTGAGCGGCTCGCCGCGGGCGAGCTGCTGCAGTTCCCCGGCGCGTTCAACCCCCTCTCCGCGCGCCTCATCGAGCGGAAGGGCTTCGACGGGGTCTACATCTCGGGGGCGGTGCTGTCGGCCGACCTCGGCCTCCCGGACATCGGCCTCACGACGCTCACCGAGGTCGCCACCCGCGGCCAGCAGATCGCGCGGATGACCGACCTCCCCGCGATCATCGACGCCGACACCGGCTTCGGCGAGCCGATGAACGTCGCCCGCACGATCCAGACCCTCGAGGATGCCGGGGTCGCCGGCGCGCACATCGAAGACCAGGTGAATCCCAAACGGTGCGGCCATCTCGACGGCAAGGCGGTGGTCGACGCCGACACCGCGATCAAACGCATCCGCGCGGCCGTCGACGCCCGACGCGACCCGGACTTCCTCATCATGGCGCGCACCGACATCCGCGCCGTCGACGGACTGGATGCCGCGATCGATCGGGCGAAAGCGCTCGTGGATGCCGGAGCCGACGCGATCTTCCCCGAGGCGATGCGCGATCTGGGTGAGTTCGAGGCGATGGCGTCGGCGCTGGGGGTGCCGGTTCTCGCGAACATGACCGAGTTCGGCAAGTCCGAGCTCTTCTCCTCCGCGCAGCTGCGGGACGCCGGTGTCGCCATCGTCATCTGGCCGGTGTCCCTCCTGCGCATCGCGATGGGCGCGGCCGGCCGTGCACTGGATACGCTGACCGAAGACGGACACCTCACGTCGAAGCTGGGAGAGATGCAGCATCGCGCCGACCTGTACGACCTCATCGACTACGAGCAGTACAACCACTTCGACCAGGACATCTTCAACTTCCAGATCGACACTCCCGGTCGTTGAGCGGGCACACCGAGACGAAACGCGTTCCGTCTCGTCGCTTCGCTCAACGACAGGAACGACAGAAGGGCAACGCCATGACCGACATCAAGAAGGGGCTGGCGGGCGTCGTCGCCGACGTCACCGCCATCAGCAAGGTCAACCCCGACACGAACTCGCTGCTGTACCGCGGCTACCCCGTGCACGAGCTGGCGGCGACGCAGTCGGCCGAGGCGGTCGCGTACCTGCTCTGGCACGGCGAACTGCCTGACGACGTGCAGCTGGCCGAGCTCCGCCGCGTGGAGCGCTCGCACCGCGCGCTGGCCGACGATGTGCGTGCCGCGATCGAACTCACCCCGCTCGACGCGCACCCCATGGACGAGGTGCGCACGGCCGTCAGCGTGCTCGGCGCCCGTGACCTCGCCGGCACCGGGTCGGTACTCGACGCGAGCGGCACCCGCGAGGACAACCTCGCCCGCAGCATCCGCCTCTTCGCCGCCCTGCCGGCCATCGTCGCCTATGGGCAGCGCCGCCGACGCGGGCAGGAGCCGATCGCGCCGCGCGACGACCTCGACTACGCCGCCAACTTCCTCTGGATGACCTTCGGCGAGGAGAGCGACCCCGTCGTCGTCGACGCGTTCAACCGGTCGATGATCCTCTATGCAGAGCACTCCTTCAACGCGTCGACGTTCACGGCCCGCGTCATCAGCTCGACGCTCAGCGACCTCTACTCCGCCGTCGTCGGCGCGATCGGCGCACTCAAGGGGCCGCTCCACGGCGGTGCGAACGAGGCGGTGCTCCACGTGTTCGACGAGATCGGCGACGCGGATGCCGTCGTGCCCTGGCTCGAGAAGGCGCTCGCCGAGAAGCGCAAGATCATGGGCTTCGGGCACCGCGTGTACAAGCGCGGCGACTCGCGGGTGCCGACGATGAAGGCTGCCCTCGACACGCTGATCGCCCACTACGACCGCCCCGACGTGGAAGCGCTCTACGCGACGCTGGAGGCGGAGTTCGTCGCGCGCAAGGGCATCTACCCGAACCTCGACTACCCGTCGGGTCCGGCGTACAACCTCATGGGCTTCGACACCCTGACCTTCACCCCGCTGTTCGTCGCGGCGCGCGTCGTCGGCTGGACGGCCCACATCATGGAGCAGACCGCCGCCAACGCGCTCATCCGGCCGCTGTCGGAGTACGTCGGTCCCGATGAGCGTCACATCCCGGGCTTCGTCGACGACGTCGGCACCGCCGCCATCTCGCTGCGCGAGGCCGAAGCCGAGGGCTGACATGGGCCGCAACGCCGTCATCGTCGACGCCGTCCGCACCCCGTCGGGGAGGGGCAAGCCGGGAGGAGCGCTGTCCGGCATCCATCCCGTCGACCTCGCCGCGTTCGTGCTGCGGGCCGTCCTCGAACGCAACGGACTGGAGTCGGCTCAGGTCGACGACGTGCTCCTCGGGTGCGTCAGTCAGGTCGGCGAGCAGTCGTCGAACGTGGCGCGGCAGGCGGCGCTCGCCGCGGGCTTCGACGAGACGGTTCCGGCGGCGACGATCGACCGCCAGTGCGGGTCGAGCCAGCAGGCCGCGCATTTCGCGGCGCAGGGCGTCATGAGCGGACAGTACGACATCGTCATCGCGGGCGGGGCCGAGTCGATGAGCCGGGTGCCGCTGGGGACGTCGTCCGCGGTCGGTGGGTCTCCGGTGTCGCCGCTCCTGCGCGCGCGGTATCCCGAGGGCCTCGTCAATCAGGGGGTGTCGGCCGAGCTGATCGCGCAGCGATGGGGCTTCACGCGCGACGACCTCGACGCGTTCGCGGCGGAATCGCACGAGCGAGCGACCGAGGCGACGGATGCCGGGCTGTTCGCGAGTCAGCTGCTCGAGGTCGACGGGGTCGCCGCCGACGAGACGGTCCGGCGCGGCACGACGACCGCGGGGCTCGCGGGGCTTCCGCCGGCCTTCCGCACGTCGGAGACGTCGGCACGGTTCCCCGAGGTGGACTGGCGGATCACGGCGGGCAACTCCTCCCCCTTCACCGACGGGGCATCGGCGGTGCTCATCATGGCCGAGGACACGGCCCTCGCGCTGGGCCTCACGCCGCGCGCGCGGTTCCACGCGTTCGCGGTCACGGGCTCCGATCCGCTCCTCATGCTGACCGGTCCGATCCCCGCGACGCGGCGCATCCTGTCGCGGGCCGGGCTGTCGATCGACGACCTGGATGCCTACGAGGTCAACGAGGCGTTCGCGTCGGTGCCGCTCGCCTGGGCGGCGGAGCTGGGCGCTGATCCGGCGCGGATGAACCCGTGGGGCGGCGCGATCGCGCTGGGCCACGCGCTCGGGTCGAGCGGCACGCGACTCCTCGGCACGCTGCTGGCCCACCTCGAGCACACGGGCGGCCGTTGGGGATTGCAGACCATGTGCGAGGGCGGCGGCATGGCGAACGCGACGATCATCGAGCGCCTCTAGCCGCGCCGCTAGCGGCGGATGCCGTCGGCCCCGCGCGCATGAGGGCTTTCTCACGCGCGACTGTGACCGGTCTGAGTATCGTCGGTCGGACAGCACCAGGCACGACGACGTGTCTGCGAACGCTCGGGAGCATCACCGTGTCGACATCCTTCACCGCCAGCCGTCTGCGTCGTTTCACCGCCGTTCTGAGCGCGACCGCCCTCCTCGCAGGGGGTCTCTCGCTCGTCGCCCCGCCCCCCGCCGTCGCGGCCGACCCGCGCACGTTCGCCCTCGTCGGCGACCTGCAGAGCGAGCTCGGCTGCTCCGGCGACTGGCAGCCCGACTGCGCCGAGACCGAGCTGCAGCCCACCGACGATCCCGACGTGTACGCCGCGGAGTTCGAGGTGCCGGCGGGCTCGTGGAGCTACAAGGTCGCGGTGAACGACGCGTGGGACGAGTCGTACGGTCTGAACGGCGGCGGCGACGACATCCCGCTGACGGTGGCCGGTCCGTCGACGCTGCGCTTCCTCTTCGACGATTCGACGCACCGCGTCGGCCTCGAAGCCGCGTCGCTGCGCGCCGGGTACTCCGCCGACGACGACGCCCTCGTGGCCGAGCCGGTGCGGCAGGCCGGTGCCGGCGAGCAGTTCTACTTCGTCATGACCGACCGCTTCGCCAACGGCGACACCGCCAACGACGAGGGCGGACTCACGGGCGACCGGCTGAGCACGGGGTTCGACCCCACGTCGTCGGGCTTCTACAACGGCGGTGACATCGCCGGTCTCCGCGCGCAGCTCGACTACATCAAGGGCCTCGGGACGACCGCCATCTGGCTCACCCCGAGCTTCCGCAACAAGCCGGTGCAGGGCGAGGGTGACAACGCCAGCGCGGGCTACCACGGGTACTGGATCACCGACTTCACCCAGATCGACCCGCACCTGGGCACGAACGCCGAGCTTGAGGCGTTCATCGACGACGCCCACGCCGAGGGCATCGACGTCTACTTCGACATCATCACGAACCACACCGCCGATGTGATCTCGTACGAGGAGGGCCAGTACTCCTACATCGATCAGGAGACCTCGCCCTACCGCGACGCATCCGGCACGGCCTTCGATCCCGCCGACTATGCGGGCACGGGAGACTTCCCCGACCTGGATGCCGCGACGAGCTTCCCCTACACGCCCGTCGTCTCCGCGGCCGAAGCCGACGTGAAGGTCCCCGCGTGGCTGAACGACGTGACGCTGTACCACAACCGCGGCGACTCGACGTATTCGGGGGAGTCGACGACGTTCGGCGACTTCGCGGGCCTGGACGACCTGATGACCGAGCATCCCGACGTGGTCAGCGGCTTCGTCGACGTGTATCAGGACTGGATCGACCTCGGCATCGACGGCTTCCGCATCGACACCGCCAAGCACGTCGACTTCGCCTTCTGGAAGCAGTGGACGACCGAGGTGCTCGACTACGCGCACGCGCAGGGCAAGGACGACTTCTTCATGTTCGGCGAGGTGTACGACGCCGACCCGGCGGCGCTGTCACCCTACGTGCGCGGCACCGACATGAACTCGGTGCTCGACTTCGGCTTCCAGTCGGCGGCGACGAGCTTCGCCAAGGGAGGCAACGTCTCGACGCTCGCCAAGCTGTTCGCGGGCGACGATCGCTACACGACGACCGACTCCTCCGCCACGGCGCTGCCGACGTTCCTCGGCAATCACGACATGGGGCGCATCGGCTACTTCCTGAAGGACTCCGACGACGCCGTGCGTCGCGACCTCCTCGCGCACGACCTGCTGTTCCTCAGCCGCGGCCAGCCGGTCGTCTACTACGGCGACGAGCAGGGCTTCGCGGGCGCGGGCGCGGGCAACGACAAGAGCGCGCGCCAGTCGCTCTTCGCGAGCGAGGTGGCCGAGTACCGGGACCAGACGCTCCTTACAGGCGAGACGGTGGGTTCGGCCGACCGCTACGACACCGACGCGCCGCTGTACACGCACATCGCGGCCCTCGCCGACCTGCGCGAGGCCCACCCGGCGCTGGTCGACGGCGCGCAGATCGAGCGGTACGCCGCCGACGGTGTGTACGCGTTCTCCCGCGTCGATCCGACCGACCGCGTCGAGTACCTCGTCGCCCTCAACAACACGGACTCCGCCGCGACCGTCGACGTGCCGACCCTCACCGCGGATGCCGCCTTCACCGGCCTCTACGGCGAGACGGCCGACACCGCCTCCGACGCGGCGGCCGTGGCATCCGTCACGGTCCCGGCCCTGTCGGCCGTCGTGCTCCGCGCCGATGGCTCCGTCACGGCACCCGCCGAGGCGGCGCCCCTGACGGTGTCGGTGCCCGAACCCGGGGCGGCGCTCACCGGGTCGGCACCGGTCGCCGCGTCCACCGACCAATCGTGGCGGCAGACGAGCTTCGCCTGGCGGGTCGTCGGGTCCGACGAGTGGCATCCCCTCGGCACGGCCGAGTCCACGTCGCCGCGCGTCTTCCACGACGTCGGCGGCCTCGCCGACGGCACGCTCGTCGAGTACCGCGCGGTGTCGACGGATGCCGCGGGGCAGCGGTCGGCGGCATCCACCTACGCGTCGGCGGGCAACCGCATCGCGCTCGCGGCCGTGGAGGAGCCGGAGGAGCCGACCGAGCCGACCGCGTACGACTTCGTCAGCATCCCCGGCAACCTCAACTCCGAGATGGGGTGCGCGGGCGACTGGGCGCCCGACTGCGACGAAGCGCAGATGGAGCTCGTCGACGGGATCTGGCGACTGACCGTCGATCTTCCGGCGGGTGACTACGAGTACAAGGTCGCCACCGAGAAGAGCTGGGACGAGAACTACGGCGCCGATGGGGTGGCGGGGGGCGCGAACATCGCCATCTCCCACGACGGCGGGTCGATCACGTTCTACTTCGACCCGCTCACCAAGCGCGCACAGTCGACGGCGGAAGGCCCCGTCGTCACCCTGCCGGGATCGTTCCAGAGCGAGATCGGGTGCGCCGCCGATTGGTCGCCCGACTGCCTGCGCAGCCTCATGCTCGACGGCGATCGCGACGGGGTCTACGAGTTCGCGACCGACCGCATCCCGACCGGCTCCTACGAGCTCAAGGTGGCGCACGGGCTGAGCTGGGACGAGAACTACGGGGCGAACGGCGTCCGCGACGGCGGGAACATCTCGTTCTCGGCCACCGAGGGCAAGCGCGTCGTGTTCCGCTACGACGTATCGACGCACGTGCTCGAGATCGAGGTCGCCGACCCGCCCCTCGCGGGCACCGGCGAGTCGCGAGCCCACTGGATCGACGCGACGACCATCGCCTGGCCGCAGGCGCTCGGCGCAGCCGCAGCGGATGCCACGTGGGCGCTCTACGGATCGCGCGACGCGGGCCTCGCCGTCGAGGAAGGCGAGGTCGTGGGCGGCGACGCACCGCTCGCGCTCGAACCAGTCGAGGGCGGGCTCACCGACGACCAGAAGGAGCGCTTCCCCGCGCTCGCATCGTTCACGGCCCTCCGCGTTCCCGCCGACCGTGCCGCCGTGGCCGAACTGCTGCGCGGTCAGCTGCGGGTCGCGCAGCGGGATGCCGACGGCGCGCTCGCCGCGTTCACCGGCGTGCAGATCCCCGGCGTGCTCGACGACCTGTACGCCGACGCCGTCGACGACGACGTGCTCGGCGTCACGTTCCCGCGCAAGGGGGCTAAGGCGAGCCCGGCGTTCCGGCTGTGGGCGCCGACCGCGCAGGCGGCGACGCTCCTCACGTGGCCGGCGGGAAGCGACGGCGATCCCGTCCGGCATCCCGCGTCCTTCGACGCAGCGGCCGGAACATGGACGGTCGCCGCGGGGGCGCGCAAGGGCGACGAGTACCTGTGGGAGGTCGTGGTCTACGCGCCGACGACCGACGCCATCGAGACGAACACCGTGACCGATCCGTACTCGGTCGGGCTGACGCTGAACTCGACGAGGTCGGTCGCCGTCGACCTCCGCGACAAGAACTGGATGCCGAAGGTGTGGCAGAAGGCGAAGGCGCCGCGCATCGAGCGTGCCGTCGACCGGGCGATCTACGAACTGCACATCCGCGACTTCTCCATCACCGACGAGACGGTTCCGGAGCAGGAGCGGGGCACCTACCTCGCGTTCGCCCGCGACAGCGCGGGCACGACCCAGCTGCGTCAGCTCGCCGACGCGGGCATCAACACGGTGCACCTGCTCCCCTCCTTCGACATCGCGACGATCGAGGAGGACAGGGCGGCGCAGGAGACGCCCGACTGCGACCTGGCGTCGTTCGGACCGGCATCCACCGAGCAGCAGGCCTGTGTCGAAGCCGTCGCCGACACCGACGGCTTCAACTGGGGCTACGACCCCTTCCACTTCTCCACGCCGGAAGGCTCCTACGCGGTGGAGGCCGACGGCGGGTCGCGGGTGGCCGAGTTCCGCACGATGGTCGGCTCGCTCCACGGCATGGGGCTCCAGGTCGTGCTCGACGAGGTGTTCAACCACACCGCGGCATCCGGGCAGGCGGACCGCTCCGTGCTCGACCGCGTCGTGCCGGGCTACTACCACCGGCTGAACGCCGCCGGCGGGGTCGAGACCTCGACGTGCTGCCAGAACGTCGCGACCGAGCACGAGGTGGCGCAGAAGCTCATGGTCGACTCCGTCGTCACCTGGGCTCGTGACTACAAGGTCGACGGCTTCCGCTTCGACCTCATGGGCCACCACTCGAAGGAGAACATGCTCGCGATCCGCGACGCCCTCGACGGTCTCACCCTCAAGAAGGACGGGGTCGACGGCAAGGCGATCTACCTCTACGGCGAGGGCTGGAACTTCGGGGAGGTCGCCGACAACGCCCTCTTCGAGCAGGCGACGCAGGGGCAGTTGGGCGGCACGGGCATCGGCACGTTCTCCGACCGGCTGCGGGATGCCGTGCACGGCGGCAGTCCCGTCGACAGCGGCTCCACGTTCCGGCAGGGATACGGCACGGGCCTCGGCACCGACCCCAACGGCGACGGCATCAACGGCACGACGGAGCAGGCGCTCGCCGACCTCGCCCGGCAGACGGATCTCGTGAAGCTCGGCCTCGCGGGCAACCTCCGCGACTTCGTGCTGACGACCGCCGACGGCAGCGTCAAGACGGGCGCGGAGCTCGACTACAACGGCCAGTCGGCGGGGTACGCCGACCAGCCCGACGAGATCATCAGCTACGTCGACGCGCACGACAACGAGACGCTGTACGACCTGTCGGTGCTGAAGCTGCCGCGGGACACGTCGATGTCCGACCGGGTGCGGATGAACACGCTGTCGCTCGCGACCGCCACGCTGTCGCAGACGCCGTCCTTCTGGCACGCGGGCACGGAGCTGCTGCGGTCGAAGTCGCTCGATCGCAACAGCTACAACTCGGGCGACTGGTTCAACCGCATCGACTGGACGGGGCAGGAGTCCACCTTCGGGTCGGGCCTGCCGCGAGCGGCCGACAACGGCGAGAAGTGGTCGATCATGGCGCCGCTGCTGGCCGATCCCGCCCTCAAACCGGGCGCCGACGACATCGCGACGGCGGAGGCCGCGGCGCTCGACCTGCTGCGGGTGCGCTCGGAGGTGGGCCTGCTGCGGCTGGGCTCGGCCGAGCGGATCGAGCAGAAGGTGTCGTTCCCCGCGAGCGGCCCGGATGCCACGCCCGGCGTCATCGTCATGCAGATCGACGACCTCGTGGGCGCCGACGCCGATCCGGCGCTCGACGGCGCGCTCGTCGTCTTCAACGCCTCGCCGGAGGAGACGACGCAGGTGCTCCCGGAGCTGGCGGGTCGCGGGTTCGCGCTCACGCCGGCGCAGGCGAAGGGCGCCGACCCCGTCGTGAAGACGACGTCGTGGACGGCTGCGTCGGGCACGGTCACGGTCCCGGCACGCACGGTGGCCGTCCTCGTCGACGCGGCGCCCGCGAAGACGGTGACGAAGGCGGCTCCGACGCGGCTGATCGCGAAGAAGGGAACGCCGGTGCGCGTCGTCGGCACGGTCGTGGCCGCGGACCGCAGCGCGCCGGTGGGGGCGATTACCGTGACCGACGGTGCGAAGACGATCGCGTCGGTGGCGCTGCCGGCATCCGCGAAGGGGAAGATCGACATCGCGCTGCCGACACTGTCGCGCGGGGTGCACCTGCTGCGAGTGGCCTTCACGGGCGGGAGCGACCACCGCGACTCCCGCTCCTCGGTGCGGCCGCTGATCGTGTACTAGCTCGGCTGCGCCGTACCCCGCCGCCGCCCGCCATCGCATGTTGCGTGGAAGGTGAGGTGAGGACGACGGGCGAAAATACTAGGACGTCCATGTAAACTGATCACAGTGCCCTTACCGGGGCCGACCTTGCTGTCGTTTTGTCTCACAAGGATGTGAACACATGAGCATGACCGCCACCGCTTCGCTGTCTCGGGAAGAACGAGACGCGATACTGGATGCCGTCCGCGACTTCGCCCGAACCCGCCTCGCTCCGCATGCGCTGGAGTGGGACCAGCAGAAGCACTTCCCGCGCGACGTGCTCGCGGTGGCGGGAGAGCTGGGCCTCGGCGGCCTCTACGTCCGCGAAGACGTCGGCGGCACCGGACTCACGCGCAGCGACGCGGTCACGATCGTCGAGGAGCTCGCCCAGGGCGACCCGACCATCGCCGCCTACATCACGATCCACAACATGGTCGCGTGGATGATCGATCGCTACGGGAGCGAGGAGCAGCGGCAGGAGTGGCTGCCCGGGCTCACGGCCATGACCGAGCTGGGGGCGTACTGCCTCACCGAGCCGGGAGCCGGATCGGATGCCGCTGCGATCACGACGTCGGCCATCGCCGAGGGCGACACGTACGTGCTCACCGGGGTGAAGCAGTTCATCTCCGGCGCCGGCGAGGCGGGGGTGTACGTCGTGATGGCGCGCACCGACCCGGGCACCGGCTCCGGCGCGGGGGGAGCGCGCGGCATCACCGCCTTCCTCGTCCCGGGGGATGCCGAGGGGCTCTCCTTCGGGCCGAACGAGAAGAAGATGGGGTGGAACGCGCAGCCCACGCGCCAGGTGATCCTCGACCGGGTGCGGGTGCCGGCATCCGCGGTTCTCGGTTCGGTCGGCGGCGGCTTCGCGATCGCGATGAGCGGACTCAACGGCGGGCGCATCAACATCGCCGCCTGCTCGCTGGGCGGGGCGCAGTGGGCCCTCGACCGGGCCGTGCGCTACGTGCACGAGCGCTTCACGTTCGGGGAGCCACTCGCCGAGAAGCAGGCGATCGTCTTCCGCCTCGCCGACATGGCCACCGAGCTGCGCGCCGCGCGCGCTCTCGTGCGCGACGCCGCTCACGCGCTCGACGCGTTGACGACGGGCGACCCGGACGCGCCGTCGCGCGAGGAGGTCACCGTGCAGTGCGCGATGGCCAAGCGCTTCGCGACGGATGCCGGGTTCACCGTCGCCAACGAAGCCCTCCAACTGCACGGCGGATACGGGTATCTGCAGGACTACGGGATCGAGAAGGTCGTGCGCGATCTGCGCGTGCATCAGATCCTCGAGGGGACGAACGAGATCATGCGCGTCATCATCGGCCGTCACGTCCTGTCTGACACGTCGCGATGACGGCGCACGCGTCGGCGGGCGGTGACACGATGGGGGACATGACCGAGTACGCGACCATCCGGACCGAGACGCGCGGACGCGTCGGCTGGATCACCCTCGACCGCCCCGAGGCGCTCAACGCGCTGAATTCCACGCTCGTCACCGAGCTCGCGCACGCGGCCGCGGCGTTCGACGCCGACGAGGGCATCGGCTGCATCGTGCTCACGGGTTCCGACCGTGCCTTCGCCGCGGGAGCCGACATCAAGGAGATGGAGGCGAAGACGCCGCGCGACATGACCATGGACAACCCCTTCGTCGGGTTGGAGGTGTTCAGCCGCGTGCGCACGCCCGTCGTCGCCGCCGTCGCCGGATACGCCCTCGGCGGCGGATGCGAACTCGCCATGACGTGCGACATCATCCTCGCCGCCGACACCGCGAAGTTCGGGCAGCCCGAGATCACCCTCGGGGTCATCCCGGGTCTCGGTGGCACGCAGCGCCTGCCGCGCGCCATCGGCTACTACAAGGCCGCCGAACTCGTCCTCACGGGTCGGATGATGGATGCCGGCGAAGCCGAACGAGCGGGCCTCGTCTCGCGCGTCGTGCCCGCCGCCGATCTACTCGAGGAAGCCGGCAAGGTCGCCGACGCGATCGCCGGCAAGTCGCTCCCGGTCGTGTACGCCGCGAAGGAGGCGCTGCGGGCGTCGCTGGAGACCACGGCATCCGAAGGTCTTCGCTTCGAGAAGCAGGTGTTCTCCTCGCTGTTCGCCCTCGACGACCAGAAGGAGGGCATGGCCGCCTTCCGAGAGAAGCGCGCCCCCGACTTCCGGCACCGGTGAGTCAGGCCGTCGTGTCTCCCGAGGCCGCCCGCAGGCGCGAGATCGTGCCGATGAGCGCCTCGAGGTCGGCGTCGCCGAGGCCCGTACGGGAGAACACCTCTTCGTTGAGGGCCGCCGTCGCCCGTTCCGCCGTCGCGCGACCGGCATCCGTGAGCGCGACGAGTGTCGCCCGGCCGTCGGTCGGGTGCGCCTCGCGACGCACGAGCCCCGCGGCCTCCAGGCGGTCGACCGTGTTCGTCACGCTCGTCGGGTGCACCTGCAGCCGGCGAGCGGCCGAGGTCAACGGCATCCGTCCCTCTCGCGAGAAGCTCAGCAGGGTGAGGAGCTCGTACCGCGCGAAGCTGAGGTCGAACGGCTTCAGAGCGTCGCCGACTCGCGCGAGCAGCAACTGGTGGGCGCGCATGACCGACGTGACGGCGGTCATGCCGGCGGCGGCATCCGCCCAGCCGTGGGCGACCCACTGGCGCCGCGCCTCGTCGATGGGGTCGAGACCCGGGGGTGTCACGCGAGCCACAAATCGCCTCCTGCCGTCGGGCATCACGCTAGTCGGTTTCCCTGCACGCGCTGGTCGGCGTGCGGAGCCGGTCAATAGACTCGAAGGTCGGAGGACGTCATGAAAATCGTGGTGCTGGTCAAGGAAGTCCCGGACACATACGGCGACCGCAAACTCGATCTCGAGACCGGGCTCGCCGACCGCAGTGCGTCGGAGCGCGTGCTCGACGAGATCGGCGAGCGGGCGCTCGAAGTCGCGCTGTCCTACGCTGACGCGCACGACGACGTCGAGGTCGCCGTCGTGTCGATGGCCGCGGAGGCCTCTGCGGCGACGATCCGCAAGGGACTCGCGATGGGAGCCGCGACCGCGCTGCAGGTGACCGACGACGCCCTCGCCGGCGCAGACCTGGGCGTCACCGCGAAGGTGCTCGCGGCGGCGGTCCGCCGCGTCGGCTTCGACCTCGTCATCACGGGCAACCTCTCTACCGACGGCACGGCGGGCGTCCTCCCCGCGATGCTCGCCGAGCACCTCGGGGTGCCGCAGGCCACGGCCCTCTCGTCCGTCGAGATCACCGACACCGCCGTCTCGGGCACGCGCGCGACGGATGCCGGCACAGCCCGCGTCACGGCACCGCTCCCGGCCGTCATCTCGATCACCGAAGCGCTCCCCGACGCGCGCTTCCCCAACTTCAAGGGCATCATGGCCGCGAAGAAGAAGCCGTTCGAGACGGTGTCGCTGGTCGACCTCGGCGTGGACATCGACGTCTCGGCCGCGCCGCAGACGATCCTCACAACGGTGTCGGAGCGTCCGCCGCGCGGTGCGGGCGTCAAGGTCGTCGACGAGGGCGATGCGGGCGAGAAGCTCGCCGCCTACCTCATCGAGAACCGCCTGGTGTGAAGGGAACGACGATGACAGATTTCGCCTCCGACGCCGTCCTGACGGTGCTCGACGTCACTCCCGCCGGTGAGCTCGCCGCCTCCGCGGCCGGGCTCCTCGGCGCAGCCGCCGCCGTCGGCACGCCCGTCGTCCTCCTGCCTTCCGACGATGCCGCGCTGGTTGCGCGGGCAGGCGAGCTCGGGGCGCACGTGGTGCTGACGGCCGTCGTCGACGGCGCGGCCCTCACCGTGCCGGTCGTGGATGCCGTGGCATCCGCCTTCGCCCTCGTGCAGCCCGATGCGGTGCTCGTGTCGAACTCGATCGAGGGCCGCGACATCGCCGGCCGCTTCGCCGCCCGCCAGAGCCTCGCGCTCTCCGTCGACGCCGTCGGCGTGGAGCGCGACGACCAGGGCGTGCTCGCTCGGCACTCCGTCTACGGCGGCGCCTACGACACCACGAGCGCGCCGACCTTCGGCGCCCCCGTCATCACGGTGCGCCAGGGTGCGGTCGACGCACGCGCCGAGGCGCAGTCGCCGCAGGTCGTCGCCCTCGACGTCACGCCCTCGGGAGCCGCTGCCGCCACCGTCGAGTCGTTCGATCCCGCCGTCGCCACGTCGAGCCGGCCGGAACTGCGCGGCGCCGCGAAGGTCGTCGCGGGCGGTCGGGGCCTCGGATCGCCCGAGAAGTTCGCGCTCGTCGAGCAGCTCGCCGACACCCTCGGTGCGGCGGTGGGCGCCTCGCGTGCCGCGGTCGACGCCGGTTACATCCCGTACGCGCACCAGGTCGGCCAGACCGGCGTGTCGGTGTCGCCGCAGCTGTATGTCGCTCTCGGCATCTCGGGCGCGATCCAGCACAAGGCGGGCATGCAGACGGCGAAGACGATCGTCGCGATCAATAAAGACGGCGACGCCCCCATCTTCGACATCGCCGACTTCGGCATCGTGGGCGACGTGTTCACCGTCGTCCCGCAGCTGATCGCGGCCCTCGAAGCCAAGAAGTCCTGATGGCGACGTCCCGCCCGGATGCCACGGCGCTCCGCCGCGGTCTGCCGCGCCGGCCCGGCGGCGACCCGTGGCCGCCCGCGGATGCCGCGCCGACCGCGGTGGCGGCGGTCGAGGTGCCGGTGGGTGCGGACGCGGTCGAGGTTGCGGCGGGTGCCGCGACAGTGGCGGTGGAATCCGGTGGCTCTGCTGTCGACGCGAGCGGGGCTGTCGACACGAGTGCGTCGGCGGGCGCGGGTGCGGCGGGTGCGGCCGAGGCGACGACTGCCGCTGGCGTGACCGCGGCAGCGACGCCTCTGCGGCGAGGGCTTCCGCGTGTCGCCGGCGGCGACCCGTGGCCACCGGCATCCGCCTCGGCATCCGTCGCGGACCCGGGCGACCGCGCCGATGGCGTCACTTCTCCGGAAGGGCGCCAGAACGTTGCGGTGCCATCACGCGAAAGTGGCGCGGCGAGCGTCGGCGCGACGGCGGGGACCGCGACCGTGAGCGTCTCACCGACAGCGCCCACGAGGGAGGATGCCGCGGCGACGACGGCTGCTGGACCCGCACACGAAGGGGCTCACGGGGCCGAGGATGCCGGAGCCGCGGATGCCGGAGCCTCCGCCGTGCGCCGAGGACTGCCTCGCGTTGCCGGCGGCGAGGCGTGGCCCCCCGCCGGCACGACTCCGGCCGCCGTCACCACCCCCGCGCCCACCGAGGCCGCCACCACCCCCGCGCCCACCGAGCCTCCCGCCGCGCCCGCGCCCACCGATGGCGCCAGTTCGTCGTCGGGGCGCCAGGAAGCTCCGGCGCCATCGCCGCACACAAGCGCCATCGCACCAACACCCGCACCAGCCACGGCACCCGCACCCGCACCCGCGCCGGCGGACCGGGCGCCGCTCACGGTGCCGCGCACCGTGTGGCCGGGCCGCGCGGCGTACCACCGGCCCGCACCGCGGCCCGAGCCCGTCCGCATCGGACCGTTCACGCGCCGTCAGTGGATCGGCGCGCTCCTCGTCGGCGGTGCGGGCCTGCTCCTCGCGGCGGGAATGGCTGTCGCACTCGTGCGTGTCGTCCTGTCGCTTCCCGCCATGCAGGACTTCCTCGTCGCGTACCCCGGCGAGTATCACCTGCCGGATGCCGCACCCGTCGGCATCCCTGCGTGGATCGGCTGGCAGCACTTCTTCAACGCCTTCTTCATGCTGCTGATCATCCGCACCGGGCTGCAGATCCGCACCGAGAAGCGCCCCGCCGTGTTCTGGACCCCGCGTCGCGACAAGAAGGGCAAGACGAGCCTCACGATCTGGTTCCACCAAGCGCTCGACCTGCTGTGGCTCGTCAACGGCGTGATCTTCGTCGTTCTCCTGTTCGCCACGGGACAGTGGATGCGGATCGTGCCGACGAGCTGGGAGGTGTTCCCGAACGCGCTGTCGGCGGCGCTGCAGTACGTGTCGCTGGACTGGCCGACCGAGAACGGCTGGGTCAACTACAACTCGCTGCAGCAGCTCGCGTACTTCACGACGGTGTTCGTCGCCGCGCCGCTCGCCGCTGTCACCGGCTTCCGGATGGGCGGCCTCTGGCCCAAGAAGAACGCCCGCCTCAACGCTGCCTATCCCATCGAGTGGGCACGGAAGGTGCACTTCCCCGTGATGCTCTACTTCGTGGCATTCATCGTGGTGCACGTCGCGCTCGTGTTCGCCACCGGTGCGCTCCGCAACCTCAACCACATGTACGCGGCCCAGGGGTCGGTGGACGGCGTCGCCTACGCCGACAACTGGGCCGGGTTCTGGATCTTCGTCGCCTCGGTCGCGGTGATGGCCGGCGGGTGGATCGCCGCGCGACCGCTCGTCATCGCGCCGATCGCGAAGCTCTTCGGCACCGTCAGCGGCCGCTGATCATCGGACCGACTAGCGATCCGCGGCACACGGATGCCGTCAGCCGACACGGCCCGCCAGCACCGCCGGCCGCGCTCAGCGGACGAAGCGGACTTCGGTGAGCGTCTCGCCGAGGAACGGCTCGGTGTGCGTCGCACCGTCGAGCGCGAACCCGTTGCGCGTGTAGAAGCGGTGCGCGCGGGGGTTGTCCTCCGCGACCCACAGGTAGAGGTCTTCGTCGGCGCCGACCGCGTCGAACAGCTTCTGTCCGATGCCGGTGCCGTGGAAGCGGTCGAGCAGGTAGATGAAGTACAGCTCGCGGTTGCGGGGGGCGTCGCGGTCGCGCGCGGGACCCGAGCCGGCGAAGCCGACGATCTCGCCCTCGACGAGCGCGGCGACCATGCGGAAGTCCTCGCCCTGCTGGGCCCAGTGGGTCCACAGTTCGGCGAGCCGCTTGGGCGAGACGTTCTCGAGCGCGGCCTTGCTGATCAGGTGATCGTAGGTCTCGTGCCAGCAGGTCGCGTGCACGCGGCCGAGGGCCTCGGCATCCACGTCGCGAACGGGACGGACGACGGTGTCGGTCAGCGGTTCGGCTTCCATGGGGCGACTCTACGTCCGGCCCGGGCAATCGCGAAATCGGGCCGGGCCGTATCAATCGGTCCCGCGCGGACTGTCGGAATCCCACAACGGATTTCGCGCCCGGCTGGGGTGCATCGCTAGCATCACGCTTCGTGAATGTGTGGTGGCGGACCCTCCTGACGATCTGGCGCGCGAAGGTGCTGCTGCGTCGCCGCGGCCCGATCGCGCCGACCTCCGTCGGCCGGGTGCGACTGCGCACGCTCCCGACCGACATCGACCTGCTCGGGCACATGAACAACGGTCGCTACGCCTCGCTGTTCGACCTCGGTCGGTTCGATCTGCTCATCCGCACCGGCATCTGGGATGCCATGAACGCGCAGGGCTGGTACGCGGTCGTCGCCAGCGAGACCGTGACGTTCCGCAAGTCGCTGCAGCTCTGGCAGCGCTTCACCGTGGAGTCGCGGCTCTACGGGCACGACGACAAGGCGGTCTACCAGATCCACCGCGCTGTCGTGGGTGGCGAGGTGTACGCGGAGATGATCGTGCGGGCGCGGTTCCTGCGCAGGACGGGCGGCGTCGTGAACACCGAGGAGCTGTTCGAGGCCCTGCACCGTCCCGACGACCTGCCGCCCCTGCCGCAGTGGGTGACGGACTGGGCGGCCGGTGCGGCGCTGCCGTCGACGAAGGCTCCCGCCCCGAGCGTCTGGGAGTAGGCCGGAGTCGCGCCACACCCGCTAGCGTGTGAGCGTGATCGCGATCGTCGTGCGCAGTGCGCGCCTGCTGGCCGCGCACTGGCCCGCGCTCCTGGCGTGGATCCTCGCCGGCACCCTCGGTCACTACCTCGTGCTCGAGCTCGCGTCGCTCGTGGGCGCTCGGACGGCGCTCGGCGGCATCCTGCTCCTCCCGCTCGCAGCGCTCTGCCTGGTCGTCGCCTACGTCGGGATGTTCCTGGTGCTGCGGCGCGGGATGCCGACGCTTCGCGCGCTCGCACCGCTGCCCGACGGTCCACGCGAGCGGCGCCGCGCGTTCCTCGACGGTGTGCTCGGCGGCATCCTTCCGTTCGTCGCGTTCTACGCGGCGTGGGGGTTCATTCGCGACGATGTCGCCGACTATCTCAACGGGGTTCACACCTGGCTCGCCGCGTGGGGCCAGAACGCTGCCGTGAACGGTCTCGAGTTCGACACGACCGGTACTGGCGATCAGATCGGCTTCGACATCGTCACCGCCACGATCCTCGTCGCGGCGTTCGTGGGGCGTTGGGCTCACAAGCGCTGGAAGAGTCAGCTTCCCCTGTGGACGGGTGTCCCCGCGACCTACCTCGAGGTGCTGTGGGTGTACCTCGCGGCTTACATCCTCACCGATCTCGCCCGGGCGGTCACCGACTGGATCGCGTCGCGCCAGGCGATGGTGTGGCTCGCCGATGTGCGGGAATCGATGGTCGGCGTGCTCGCCCCCGTCGGATTCGTGTGGGATGCCGTGGAGTGGTTGCTCGGCGAGGCCGGAGGCCTCATCCTCTTGCCCGTCGCCTGGCTCACGATCGCCGGTGTGATCTATGGTCAGGCGGTGCGGGCGACCGCTCCCAGATTGCGCGGGCGTGTGGTGGAGCACGTGCGCACCCGCTACGACACCGTCCCGCAACGGGTGCGACGCCGGTTGCGGGACATCTGGTTGGAGGTCACGGGGCGCTTCCGGCCTATCGGTCAGGCGATAGCGCTGATGTGGCGGGCGGGGCCGGTCCTCATTGCGGGCTACGTGCTGCTCTACACGATCGTGACCCTCGGTGAGAACTGGCTGATCATCGGGCTGTCGCGCGCGATCGGACCGCATCCCACGAACACGGTCTGGCAGCCGCTCTCGGTCGCGCTGGTGATGATCGTTGCCGCTGTCGTCGCACCCCTGCGCGTGGTGGTCATCGCCGGCACATACGACCGCGCCATCAGGGCGATCGCGTCAGCGGGAGACGACGAATCTGAGGTCGAGGATCTGGTCGTCGCCGCTGACCGGGACGACGACATCGAGATGCTCGCCGAGCCCGCCGGACAGAAGGATCGCGTGGGCGATGTCGTACGGGACGACCGTGTCTGACGCGCAGTAGGTCAGCTGGTCATCGGCGGGCGCCCACGCGAGGTCCGTCCTCGATCGCCACGTGCGGCCGCTTGAAGCGTCGACGATAGTGGGGGACTGGCAGATGAAGTCATCGTGCCCAGGGTCGATACGGATCGTCACGACCACAGGGTCGGTACCGGGCGGAGCGTCCACGGCATCCGCGTCGAGTGATTCGATCGTCACCGGCCCGACTATCCAGTCGCCGACACGATATGACTCGCCCTCAGCGATCCGGACGGGCGTGTTGCGCACGTAGCCGAATTCGATGGTGTCGACGGCGTAGGCCCCCACCGGCAAGATGACTGCGATCGCGACGAGCGCCGGCGCGTTTCGCTTCCACCACCCCGTCATCGCGCTGCCCATTCCGTCGCGGGGAGTTCCATAACGTCGATCCGGGGAATCGTGTCGAGATTCACCGGCAGTTCGATGACCGCATCCGTCAGAAGGAGCGCGTGCGCGGATTGCTCGCTCACCGCCCCGTTGCCGAACGCGAGCTGGAGCATCGCGGTCTCGGCGGATCGTCCGGTGACGGCGTCGTCAGGCAACTCGAAGGCGATTGCGCCGGAGCGAGGAAGGTCGAGCGAAAGGCCCGTGCGAAACAGCGAAGCCGACTCCGAGTAGTTCCCGGGTCGCTCGCTGGCGCGGAAAGTGCGGCCACCGACGGTGAGAAACGCCTCGCGAATCTGCGCCTCCGTCTCGTTCTGCACCACCCACGCGTCGAGCGTCACGACGAGCCACGTGCCGTCGGCGCCCCAACCGCCACTCTGCACCCGGTCGGCCAGCGCCAGATCGCGAATGGTCACGCCGAGGTTCCGCGCGACAGCCGGCTCGCCGATGGTTGCGGGTACTGCGAACGGTTCGCGGTAGCCGCCGTCGCCATCCGGTGTGATCCAGGCCACCAGCCACGCGCCCGCGAGAAGCGCGACGGCGGACAGCCATGCGGTCCAGCGACTCATCCGTCCCCCTCCGCGCCTACGTCCTCGATCGCGATCCGCACGGTGGCAGCGAGGGCAGGTGCTCCCCACCGTTCGCCCGTGAAGAGCAACTCACCCACCTCAAGGGGGGAGTCGCTCAGTTCGACGATCAACTCCTCGCCATCTGTGTAGTCGGCGCCACCCACGGTCCACGAGAATGCCAGCAGTGTAGGGATGCCCGGCTGCAGCCACGGGTCTGGTGTCTGGTCGTCCTCGCGGACGATGCCGTCGGCGGCGCGGTCGTCGCCGGACAGTCGCACCACACGTCCCGTGCTGAATGAGCTGAACGGCGACAACTGCAGCGCCTCATCCCAGCGGTTCTCGACCTCCACGAGGAGCACCAGCAGGCGCTCGCCCTTCTCCTCGTCGGGAAAAGCGCCGGTACCGCTGAGCTCGTCGATCAAGACGGCCCTCTCGACACGGATCGACAACTGGGCGCTCGTGTGGACCTCACCCGCCGTGAGTTCGGGGAGGGCGGGAGTGGGCGCGGCGGCGACCTCGTTCAGCCCACCGAACGCCGCCGTCACGGCGAGGAACAGCACCGTGCCGATCGTGGCGAACCACTTCGTGGGCACCCGGTCGGTCGCCGCCTGCAGGCGCGCGAACCTGTTCGCGCGTGCGGGCTGAGCGGGTTCGGTCACGGCGCCAGCCTAAAGGAGCACGCGCCGGCCGGCCCGGCTACGCGCGCGCGGCGAACGCGTCGGCGAGGGCGTCGCGGACGAGTCGGATGCCGGAGCGTTCCCTGTCGGAACGCCGCACCGCTGTAAAAACCTCGCGGGCCGCGGCGCCCGGCAGGTCGGTGAGCTGCACGGGCGGGCGCTCTCCGGCCCACAGGAGGTCGGGGAGGAGCCCCACGGCGTGACCGGCGGCGATGAGGCGCACATGGGCGGTGAGGTCGGCCAGTTCGAACCGCACGTCGGGTTCGAACCCGGCGGCGCGGCACTGCTGCACCGCCCAGTCGCGGGCCGCGGTGCCGCGCGGTTCCAGCACCCACGGTCGGTCCCGGAGGGATGCCAGGTCGGGCGCGCCCGCGGCTGTGGCGATCCGGACGGGGTCGCTGCCGAGCACTTCCCGTTCGAGCCCGGAGCGGTGCTCGCGGGTGTGGCCGGGGTACTGCTCGGCGATGACCAGGTCGAAGCCGCGGGCGGCGAGCTCGAACAGGCCCTCCTCGGGCGGGCGCTCGGAGACCTCGACGCGCAGCTCCGGCGCACGCTCGGCCAGCAAGGTCAGCGCGGCGGGGACGAGGGCGCGCGCGGCGGTCTGCAACACGGCGATGCGCACGGGCGCGACGCCGGGGCGCAGGGTCTCCAGTTCGCCGCGGATCTGTTCGTCGAGGGCGAGCGCGCGCGCTGCGTGGGCGGCGAGGGCTGCTCCCTGCTCGGTGAGGCGCACGCGCCGACCGTCGGGGACCAACAGGGTGACGCCCGCGTCGCGCTCCAACTGGCTGAGCTGCTGCGAGACGGTGGACGGACTGTAGGCGAGCGCCTCGGCGACGGCGGCGAGGGTGCCGCGCAGCGCGAGTTCGTGGAGGAGCCGCAGGCGTCGAAGCTCGAAGATCGCTCGCCCCTTTCATCGGCCTCATCGATGGGTAATGATCATAGATCGTCGCTATTCCTGAACGAAAGGATGCCGCACAGTAGAGCAATGCGCCCGTGAGCGACGATTCGGGGGCACGCTGGACACATGGCGGAAGGAACGGGAATGCCGCACGACTCGACGCACGATGCGATGGCTGACACGACGGACGCGGTGGCTGGCGATCTCGTCGAGCGATCCATCGCCCTCGCCCAGCGGTGGGTGACCGAATCGGCCGCCGCCGATGTCGATCCCGCGGCCGAACGCCTTGCCGGTGTGCTGAAAGACCCGAACGGGCTGCCGTTCACGATCGGCTTCGTCGACGGCGTCATGCGACCCGAGAGCCTGACCGCCGCCGCCGCGAACCTCAGCCGCGTCGCCCCCCTCGTGCCGGGGTTCCTGCCGTGGTACCTGCGCGGTGCGGTGCGCACGGGCGGGGCTGTGGCCCCCGTGCTGCCGACTCCCACCGTCCCGCTCGCGCGGAAGGCGCTGCGCGAGATGGTCGGGCACCTCGTGGTCGACGCACGTCCGGAGAAGCTCGGCCCGGCGATCGCGCGCCTCCGCGCATCCGGTGCCCGCCTCAATCTGAACCTCCTGGGCGAAGCCGTGCTCGGCGAGGACGAGGCACGTCGGCGGCTCAACGGCATCCACGAGCTCATCCGCCGCGACGACGTGGACTACGTGTCGGTCAAGGTGTCCGCTATCGCGAGTCACATCTCGATGTGGGCGTTCGACGAGGTGGTCGACGCCGTCGTCGACCGTCTCCTCCCGCTCTACCTCACGGCAGCCGAGCAGCCCACCTTCATCAACCTCGACATGGAGGAGTACCGCGATCTCGACCTCACGATCGCCGTCTTCACCCGCATCCTCGACGACCCCCGGCTGACCGGGCTCGAGGCGGGCATCGTGCTGCAGGCGTACCTGCCCGACGCTCTCCCCGCACTCGACCGGCTCACCGAATGGGCCCAGCGACGGGTCGCAGCGGGCGGTGCGCGCATCAAGGTGCGCCTCGTCAAGGGCGCCAACCTGGCGATGGAGCGGGTGGATGCCGTCATGCACGGCTGGCCCCTCGCGACCCACGCGTCGAAGCTCGACTCCGACGCGAGCTACCTCCGCTGCCTCGATGCGGCGTTGCGTCCCGAACGCACGGATGCCGTCCGCCTCGGCGTCGCCGGCCACAACCTCTTCGACATCGCCTACGCGTGGCTGCTCGCGGGCGAGCGGGGTGTGCGCGACGACATCGAGATGGAGATGCTCCTCGGGATGGCGCAGGGCCAGGTGCAGGCCGTGTCGCGCGAGGTGGGCCACGTCCTCCTCTACGTGCCGGTCGTGCGGCCCGACGAGTTCGACGTCGCCATCAGCTATCTCGTGCGTCGCCTGGAGGAGAACGCGTCGAGCGACAACTTCCTCTCGGCGGCGTTCGACCTCGCCGACGACCCCGAGATGTTCGCCCGCGAGCGCGATCGCTTCGTCGCCTCGGTGGAGCGCGCCTCTGATCGGGCGCTGCCCGTCGGCCCGAATCGCACGCAGGACCGCGGCGCGGCGGATCGCGCGCACGGGTCGGGTCTCGACGCTCCGGATGCCGCGAGCGTCGACGCGGCGACCGTGCCTCTCTCCCGCCCCGCCGCCGATCCGGCCCTGACGCGCGCCGTGCTGTCGCTCGGCACCGACGACGACGCGTTCGTCGAGACCGCCGTGTTCTCGTCGCACGAGTCCGAGGCGCGCATCGCCGGAGCACCCGGGTTCCGGAACACCCCCGACAGCGACCCGGCGCTTCCCGCCAACCGCGAGTGGGCGCGGGCGATCGTGGGCCGCGTCGCGGCGTCGACCGCCGGTGAGGCGACCGTCGGCGCGGCCCGAATCGACGACGAGGGCGCCCTGGAGGCGGCTGTCGCGCGCGTGCGGGAGGTCGCCGCCGCGTGGGGTTCGACTCCTGCCGCCGAGCGCGGCGCCGTGCTGCAAGCGGCCGCCCGGGCGCTGGAGGCGCGACGGGGCGAGCTCATCGAGGTCGCCGCCGCCGAGACCGGCAAGGTCTTCGCCGAAGCCGACGTCGAGGTGAGCGAAGCGGTCGACTTCGCCGCGTACTACGCCGCGACGGCCCGCGAGCTCGACCGCGTCGCGGGAGCCGTCTTCGTGCCCGCCCGGCTGACCGTCGTCACTCCGCCGTGGAACTTCCCCGTGGCGATCCCCGCCGGGGGAGTGCTCGCCGCGCTCGCCGCCGGGTCGGGCGTCGTCTTCAAGCCGGCCCCGCAAGCGCGCCGGTGCGCGGCGGTCGTCGCGGAGGCCCTGTGGGAGGCGCTGGAGGAATCCGGGATGCCGCGTGAGCTCGTGACGCTCGTCGACATCGACGAGGGCGCGCTCGGTCAGCGTCTCGTGTCGCACCCGGACGTCGACCGCGTCATCCTCACGGGGTCGTGGGACACCGCGGCGCTCTTCCGTTCGTGGCGGCCGGACCTCCCGCTCCTGGCGGAGACGAGCGGCAAGAACGCGATGATCGTGATGCCCTCGGCCGATCTCGACCTCGCCGCCGCCGACCTCGTCAAGAGCGCCTTCGGGCACGCGGGGCAGAAGTGTTCGGCGGCCTCGCTCGCGATCCTCGTCGGACCCGTCGCGCGCTCGCGCCGGTTCGCGCGTCAGCTGGTGGACGCGACGCGATCGCTGCGGGTCGGGATGCCGACAGATCCGCTCAGCGAGGTGGGCCCCGTCGTGGAGAAGCCGCAGGGCAAGCTCGCCTGGGCGCTCACGGAACTGGAGGAGGGCGAGCGGTGGCTCGTCGCACCCGAGCAGGTCGATGAGCCGTCGGCCGACGGTCGGCTGTGGCGCCCCGGCATCCGCGTGGGCGTGCAGCCGGGATCGCGCACGCACCTCGAGGAGTTCTTCGGGCCGATGCTGGGGGTCATGCACGCGCGGTCGCTCACGGAGGCGATCGAACTGCAGAACGCCGTCGCCTACGGCCTCACCGCAGGCCTTTACACGCAGGACCCCGACGACCTCGCGCTGTGGCTCGACGAGGTCGAGGCCGGCAATCTCTACGTCAATCGCGGCATCACGGGAGCGATCGTGCAGCGGCAACCGTTCGGCGGCTGGAAGCGGTCGTCGGTGGGCGCAGGCGCCAAGGCCGGCGGGCCGAACTACCTCGTTGGCCTCGGCTCGTGGCGGGCATCGGCGGGGGCGGCACAGTCGTCGACCCTGCACCTGCGGGGGCTCGACAGCCGCATCACGGCCGTCATCGAGGCCGCGCAGCCGACGCTCGACTACGACGCGTTCGAGTGGCTGCGGCGCGGCGCGCTGTCCGATGCCGTCGCGTGGGATCGCGAGTTCGGCCGCGTGAAAGACGTGTCGGGGCTGAAGGTGGAGCGCAACCTCTTCCGGTACCGGCCGGTGCCGGTGTCGATCCGCGCGACCGGCGATGCCGCCTGGCAGGCGGTGCTGCGGGTCGTGGTCGCCGGTGTCCGCGCGGGCGCCGCCTTCACGCTGAGCGCCCCCGTCGGCATCCCGGCCTCCGTGCGCCGTGCGCTCGGCGAGGTCGACGTGCCGGTGTTCGTCGAGACGGATGCCGAATGGATCGCGCGGCTGCGTGCCGGCGACGCGCAGCGCGTGCGGATCGTCGGCGGCGAGGACGCGGTCGCCGCGGCGCGCGCAGCCCTGGCGGCGGCGACCGAGGGCGATCCCGACGTGGCCGTCTACGGCGACGAGGTGACCACCGCGGGCCGCATCGAACTGC
Source organism: Candidatus Microbacterium phytovorans (assembly GCA_029202445.1). Taxonomy (NCBI): domain Bacteria; kingdom Bacillati; phylum Actinomycetota; class Actinomycetes; order Micrococcales; family Microbacteriaceae; genus Microbacterium; species Candidatus Microbacterium phytovorans. The sequence goes on along the minus strand of CP119321.1, from coordinate 2,148,278 downwards.
TGCCGTTCCTGCACGAGCAGGCGATCGCGATCACGGCGCACCGCTTCGGCAACCCCGACCGGTGGAGCGAAGCGGTGATCTGACGCGGGGAATTCGGGTGCACCTCGACGGCACAACGTTGTAATGTGAGGGCCAGCGCTCCACGACGGAGCTCGGCACGCGAGGAAGAGGTGTGATGGCGGCGACCCTGCACGACGTCGCCCGCCTGGCGGGCGTGTCGATCAAGACCGTATCCAACGTCGTCAACGAGCTTCCCAACGTGCGGCCCCAAACGCGGCAGCGCGTGCAGGAGGCCATCGAGCAGCTCGACTATCAGCCCAACCTCTCGGCGCGGAACCTCCGCTCCGGTCGGAGCGGCGTCATCGGCCTCGTCGTTCCCGAGCTCAGTCTCAGCTACTTCGCCCAGCTCGCCGACGCCGTCATCGCGCGCGCCGAGCATCACGGCGTCATCGTCCAGATCGAGCAGACCGGCGGCGATCGCGACCGCGAGCTCGCCGTGCTCACGAGCCCTCGCACCCGCAACGCCGACGGGCTCATCTTCAGTCCCCTCGGCATGGGGCAGGACGATGCCGAGCGGCTGGCCGTCCCGTACCCGCTCGTCCTCCTCGGCGAGCGGATCTTCGGTGGGCCCGTCGATCACGTGACGATGCGCAACGTCGAGGCCGCGCACGCCGCCACCCGCACGCTCCTGGAGGCGGGCCGCCGGCGCATCGCGCTCGTCGGTGCGCACCCGGGTGAGGTCATGGGTTCCGCCGCGCTCCGCCTCGACGGATACCGCACGGCGCTCGAGGAGGCCGGCGTCGCCTACGATCCGTCGCTGGTCGAGACCGCGGGGCTCTGGCACCAGGCCGAAGGCGCGGAAGCCGTGCGGCGGCTCCTGGCATCGGGCGCCGACTTCGACGCGGTGTTCGCCATGAACGACGCCCTCGCCCTCGGCGTGCTGCGGGTGCTCCAGCAGGAGCGGGTCCGCATCCCCGAGGAGGTCGCCGTCGTCGGCTTCGACAACATCGACGAGGGGCAGTACGCGATGCCCAGCCTGACGACCGTCGACCCGGGGCGGAAGGAGATCGCCCGTCAGGCGGTCGACCTGCTCGTCGAGCGGATCGCGCGGCGCGGCGACGCGATCCCGCCCCGCGAGGTGCTGGTCGACTTCGAGGTGCTCCGCCGCGAGTCCGCCTAGCGCGCGTCGCCTAGCCCGCGTCCGGTGCGGCGAGCCGACGGAAGGCGTCGGCGACGGGGGTGTGCACACGGTGCAGGATGCCGTCGGCATCCTCTTCCAGTGCCCACAGCCCCATGCGGAGCAGGTGATCGCGGCGCGGGCCGTCCGAGTGGCGGTAGGTCCACTCGTACATGTCGGTGATGCACCACCACGTGTAGCCCACCACGTCGACGCCCTCGCGGCGGAGGTCCTCGACGGCGTCGACCGAGTCGTGGAGCCAGTCGATGCGCTCCTGCACGGTGCCGGTGTAGCCCGTCTCGGTGAGGAAGACCGGGCGGCCATAGCGCGCCGCGAAGGTGGACAGCACCTCCTTCAGCCCCTCGGTGCCGGCGTTGCGCCTCGGACGAAGCTCGCCCGGTCCGCCGCCGAGCACGACGCCGTCCTCGAACAGCTCCGTCGAGTGCTGCGGGTAGTAGTTGACGCCGACGACGTCGGGTTGGGCGGTATGCGTGCGCGCCCACTCCAGGTCGTCGTCGGAGAACCCGTGCGCCCGCAGGTAGGGGGTGAGCGGGTGCGCGTCGTCGACGCGTCCCATCACGAGGTCCTGCACGATGTACGCGCGGTGGCGGAGGTGCTCGACGGTCTCGGGGTGCGCGGACAGTGCGCCATCGAATCGGAAGGATGCCTCGACGTGCACGAAGTCGGCATCCGGGTCGGCCTCGGCGATGGCGTGCTGCGTGAGCACGATGCCGCGGCTGATCGCCTTCAGCACGGTCACGAACCCGTCGTCGCCCGACAGGTACGGGGGCCAGTGGGCGAACTCGCCGCAGTACATGACGTTCAGCAGCGGCTCATTGGCCGGCGTGTAGTGGCGGATGCGGCCGCGGTAGCGCTCCGCGACGGCGCGCGCGTACTCGGCCACCCGCTCCGGGTAATCGGCGGCGGCGAACTCGCCCTCCAGCCAGAGAGGCGTGCCGTAGTGGATGAGGTCGGCGACCAGATCGATGCGGTGCGCGTCGAACCAGTCGATGACCTGGTCCAGCCACTCCCAGTCCCACTCGCCGGGTGCGGGATTGACCCGGTACCACGGGATGCCCCAGCGCAGCAGGGTGGCACCCGACTCCTCGCACAGCTCGAGGTCGCGCTCCCAGAAGGTGTAGTGCTGCATGAGCTCGTACTCGTCGAGCGCTCGGCGTCCCGGCTCCTGCTGGGGCACGAACGTGTCCTCGACACCGAGGGCGAAGTGCAGGCGACCGTCGCGGTACCAGGGCTGTGCGGGCATGGTGGTCCTTCTTCTCATGCGACGTGGCGGCCCCCGTGCGGGCGCCGCCACGTCGTTTCGGATGATGCTATTCGGCGAGGGTGGCCGTCATCGCCGTCTGCGCGGCGGTGAGCAGCTCCGAGGGGTCGCCGCCCGCGAGCGCCTTCTGCGTCGCGGTGTCGAGCTCGGTGAGCACGTCGGTGGAGGGGATGACGCCCGGGAGGAGCGCGACGCCCAGCGACGACTGCTCGGTGAGCGCCGAGACGACGGCGTTCTCGGACACGTCGGATGCCGCGACGTCGGTGGTGAGCGGAGGCCACCCCGACCCGAGCGACCACGTGACCATGTTCTCCTTCTGGTAGAACCACGTGAGGAACGTGCCGATGGCCGCCTTCTCGGCATCCGATGCCTGCGACGTGACGGTGAGGTCGACCGCGAGGGCGGAGGCCTTCGCGCCGGCCGGTCCGGCGGGGATCGGAGCGATCCCGTACTCGATGCCGGCGCCCTCCGAGACGCTCGCCATCCAGGGACCGGCGAGGGTCATCGCCGCCTTGCCCGAGCTGAACAGGCCGTCGGTGTCGACGCCCGAGAGCCCGGCGGGGGAGATCTTGTCTTTGCGGACCGCGTCGGCCCAGTACGACAGGGTCGCGACGTTCTCGGGGGAGTCGACCACGACCTCGCCGTCGGCGGTGACGACATCGCCGCCGCCGCTCTTGAACAGCGACATCCAGACGCCGTTTCCGACGGTGGCGTGATCGGCGAGGGCGAGTCCGTACTGCTCGGGCGTGCCGTCGCCGTCGTCGTCGACCGTCAGCTCCTTGGCTGCGGCGACCCATTCGTCCCATGTCGTCGGCACCGCGACGCCGGCGGCGTCGAACAGCGCCTTGTTGTAGAACATCGCGAGGGGCGTGAAGCTCAGCGGGGCGCCGTAGCGCTCGCCGTCGACGATGCCGGTGGCGACGGCCTGCTCGTTGAGGCTGGAGGCGCCGCTGTCGGCGGCGTCGTACCAGTCGTCGAGGGGGAGCAGTGCACCCTGCGAGGCGTAGACCGGGATGTTCTCGGGGGGAAGGGCGAGCAGCTGCGGCCCCGTCTTCGACGTGAGCGCCGGGAGGACGGTGTCGAGGATCGTCGCCCACGGCTTGGTCGAGGGGGTGATGACGACGCCGTCCTGCGACGCGTTGAACTCGGCGACCAGGTCGTCGAGCACTTTGCCGTCGGCCTCGGTATACCCGTGCCAGAAGTCGATCTCGACGGGCTGTCCGTCGGCGGGGGCAGGGTCGGACGTGCCGCTGCACCCGGCGAGTGCGACGACGGACGCCACGCCCAGTGCGGTGATTGCGAGGAACTTTCTCATCAGCGGGAGCTTCCTTTCGACATCGATGTCGACTGTAGGTTCGGGTCTCGATACAACGATGTAGGTAAACGTTGCAATCACATGGTGCGCGAGGACCGCGCTGGTGTCAAGTACCGACTTGACAGCCGCGGGTCCGCCTTCCTACCTTGTGACTACAACGTTGTATTTTGGAGGATTGATGGCAACGAGCGCCACGCCGGCCGTCGCACGATACGTGCCCCCTTCGCCGCTCGGCGGTCGAGGCCCGCTGTCGGCTCGCCTGCGCCGACGGCTCACGATCCTGGTGTTCCTGATCCCGGCCGTGACGATCCTGTCCGCGTTCGTGTTCTGGCCCATGATCAGCGCGCTGCTGATGTCGTTCACCAACGCCAACGGGTTCCGGACGCCGGAGTTCATCGGGCTGGAGAACTACCTCGCCGTCTTCACCGACGAACAGGTGCTCCGCTCCATGGGGAACACCGTGCTCTACGCCGCGCTGTTCACGCCGACCGTCGTCATCACCGCGCTGCTCCTCGCGCTCGCCCTCAACCACCCGCGGCTGCCGCTGCGAGGGATGTTCCGCACGCTGCTGTTCGTCCCGTTCATCGTCTCGCTCGCCGTCGCCGCCTTCGCGTGGCAGTACCTGCTCGACCCGCAGATCGGCCTCGCCAACTACTGGCTGCGCGGTCTCGGGCTGCAGATCGGCAACGTGTTCCAGGACCCCGCGCTCGCGATGCCCGCCGTCGCCCTCATCGCGGTGTGGAAGACCTTCCCCTTCTACATGATCGTCTTCCTCGCCGGCCTCCAGGACATCCCGCCGTCGCTCTACGAGGCGGCACGCGTCGACGGGGCGACCGCCTGGGCGCGCTTCCGGCACATCACCGTGCCGCTCCTGGGCAACACGACGGGGTTCGTCGTCGTGATCGCGACGATCGCGGCCCTCCAGGCGTTCGACCAGATCTACGTGCTCACCGGCGGCGGGCCGTACCGCAGCACGCAGACGGTCGTGATGCAGATCTACCAGTCCGGCTTCAAGGACCTCGACCTCGGCTTCGCCGCCGCGCTGTCCTACGTGCTGCTGGTGGCGACACTCATTCTCGGCCTCGTGCAGTTCTGGCTGAGCAGCCGCCGCGCGGAGGCCGCCGTATGAGCGCCCTGTCGCCCGTGCTGAGCCGACGCGTCGGCCCCGCCGTCCTGTTCGTCATCGTCGTCGTCGCGACCCTCGTCACGCTCCTGCCGATCGCGATCGTGGTCTTCACCGCGTTCAAGCCCGTGGCCGAGGTGAACGCGTTCCCGCCGACGCTCCTGCCCGACGCGTGGACGTTCGACAACTTCACCCGGATCTTCCGCGACCTCCCGTTCGCTCAGCTGATCGTCAACAGTTTCGTGTTCGCCGGCGGGGTGACGCTGTTCTCCCTGACCTTCGATGCGCTCGCGGCGTACGTCCTGGCCCGCATGGACTTCCGCGGCAGTCGGGTGCTCCTGTTCGCGCTGATCGGGAGCCTGATGATCCCGTTCCAGGCGACGCTCATCCCCGTTTACCAGCTCGTCGCCGATCTCGGCTGGATCAACTCCTACGCCGGCCTCATCGCCCCGCGCGCGGCCGACGCGTTCGGCATCTTCTTCCTGCGCCAGTTCTTCCTTTCGCTGCCGCGGGATCTCGACAGCGCGGCACGCGTGGACGGGGCGTCGGAACTGCGGATCTTCCGCAGCATCGTCCTTCCCAACGCCGTGCCCGCGCTCGTGACCCTCGGCGTCTACAACTTCGTCAACAACTGGAACGACCTGCTGTGGCCGCTCGTGATGACCACCGACCCCGCGATGGGGACGATCACCTCGGGACTGACGGCTCTGACCGGACCCGGCGGCATCATCCCGTTCGGCGTCATGATGGCCGGCTCCCTCATCGCGCTGCTGCCGCTGGCGATCCTCTTCCTCTTCCTCCAGCGCCGGTTCGTCGCGAGCGTCGCGACCTCCGGACTGAAGTAGCACCGACCCCCTCGATCAGAAAGTCCGCCATGCCCTCCGCACGACTCCTCCTCGACCCGCGGTTCACCGTCGGGCCCGTCCGCCGCAAGCTGTTCGGCGGGTTCGTCGAGCACCTCGGACGCCACATCTACGACGGCATCTACGAACCGGGTCACCCGGCAGCGGATGCCGAGGGGTTCCGCACCGACGTCATCGCACTCGTGCGCGAACTCGGGGTCGACACCATCCGCTATCCGGGCGGCAACTTCGTGTCGGGCTTCCGATGGGAGGACTCGGTCGGGCCGCGGGAGGAGCGGCCGCGTCGCGTCGACCTGGCGTGGCACTCGACGGAGACGAACGAGATCGGGCTGCACGAGTTCGCGTCGTGGCTCGACAAGGTGGGGAGCGACCTCATGCTCGCCGTCAATCTCGGCACGCGCGGCACGCAGGAGGCGATCGATCTGCTCGAGTACGCGAACCTGCGCGCCGGGACGGCGCTCAGCGACCAGCGGGCCGCGCACGGTCGTGCGGAGCCGTTCGACGTGCGCATGTGGTGTCTGGGCAACGAGATGGACGGTCCGTGGCAGATCGGCCACCGGTCGGCCGACGACTACGGAAAGCTGGCGTCTCGCACGGCGAAGGCCATGCGTCAGCTCGATCCCGGCATCCAGCTCGTCGTGTGCGGCTCATCGAGCGCCCACATGCCGACCTTCGGGGAGTGGGAGCGGGTCGTGCTCACGCACACGTACGACGACGTCGACCTCATCTCCTGCCACGCGTACTACGAGGAGCGCGGCGGCGACCTGGCGAGCTTCCTCGCGTCGTCGGTCGACATGGATGCCTTCATCGACGCTGTCGTCGCGACCGCCGACCACGTGGGCGCCGTCCGCGGGTCGAAGAAGCGCATCGACCTCTCGTTCGACGAGTGGAACGTCTGGTACATCGACCGGTTCGAGGGCGTCGACAAGATCGAGGGCATCGACAACTGGCCGGTCGCGCCGCGGCTCCTCGAGGACGTCTACTCGGTCGCGGATGCCGTCGTCTTCGGCAGCCTGCTCATCTCGCTCCTCAAGCACGCCGATCGCGTCGCATCCGCGTCGCTCGCGCAGCTCGTCAACGTGATCGCCCCGATCATGACGGAGCCGGGCGGTCCTGCGTGGCGCCAGACGACCTTCTTCCCGTTCTCCCTCACGTCCCGTCTCGCCCGCGGCAACGCGCTGCGGGTCGGCGTGGAGGCTCCGACGTACGAGACGACGGCGTACGGCGAGGTGCCCCTCGTCGATGCCGTCGCCACCCACGACGCCGACAGCGGCCGTAGCGCCGTGTTCCTCGTGAATCGGAGCCAGACGGAGGAGGTCACCGTGACGGTCGACGTGTCGGCGCTCGGCGACGTGAGCGTGCTCGAATCGCACACGCTCCACGACGACGACACCGGTGCGGCGAACACGCTGAACGATCCCGAGCGGGTGCGACCGCGGGAGAACGCGTCGGCATCCGTCGCGGCCGGCACGCTCACGGTGACCCTTCCTCCCGTATCGTGGACGGCGCTCGCCCTGGGATGATCCGGGGGCCGGGCCCGAGGAGGACACGGTGAGCGATCCGGGAACGAACTGGGCGGGCAACGTCGCCTATCGCGCACAGCGCCTCGTGCGGCCGACGACCGTCGAGGAGATCGCCGCGATCGTCACGGCCAGCACGAGCGTGCGGGTCGTCGGGAGTCGTCACTCCTTCTCGGACATCGCCGACACGACGGGCACGATGATCTCGCTCGCCGACCTCGGCGGCGAACCGGAGCTCGACGCGGCGCGCGGCGTCGTGCGCGTGCCGGGAGGCTGGCGCTACGGCGACCTCGCGCCCTGGCTGCAGGAGCGGGGGCGGGCGCTGTCCAACCTCGCGTCGCTGCCGCACATCTCCATCGCGGGCGCCGTCGCGACAGGCACGCACGGCAGCGGCGAGCGGCTCGGATCGCTGGCCACCCAGGTGCGGGCGGTCGAGTCGATCGACGGCACCGGAGCCCCCGTGCGTGTCGAGCGCGGCGACCCCGACTTCGCCGGGTCGGTCGTCTCCCTCGGCGCCCACGGCGTCGTGACCGCCGTCGAGCTCGACACGGAGCCGGCGTACGAGCTGTCGCAGACGGTCTACGAGGGGGCGCGCTGGGACGACGTGCTGCACAGGTTCGACGAGGTGCAGCGCAGCGGCGACAGCGTCAGCCTGTTCACGACGTGGCGCGACCCCGACCTCGTCGATCAGATCTGGGTGAAGAGCCGCCACGATGCTCCCGACCTCTCGGCCATCGGCGCGCGCCCGGCCGACGGCCCGCGGCATCCGCTGCCGGGTATCGACCCCGCCCCGTGCACCCCGCAGCAGGGGAGCCGCGGCCCGTGGTTCGAGCGCCTGCCGCACTTCCGCATGGCGTTCACGCCGTCGGCCGGCGAGGAGCTGCAGACGGAGTACCTCGTTCCCCGTTCGGACGCGGTCGAGGCGATCGACGCGGTGCGCGCGCTGACGCCTGTGATCGCCCCGCTCCTGCAGGTGTGCGAGATGCGGACGATGGCCGCCGACGACCAGTGGCTGAGCCCCGCCTCGGAGACGGATGCCGTCGGCATCCACTTCACGTGGCGGCTCGACGTCGCGGGGGTCTCCGCGCTCCTCCCGACGATCGAGGCGGCGCTGCCCGCCACGATGCGACCGCACTGGGGCAAGCTCTTCGCGCTGTCGGGGGCCGACCTCGCGGCCCGCTACCCGCGCCGGCAGGATGCCGTCGCGCTCCGCGAGCGCCGCGACCCCGACCGCCGCTTCCACAACGCGGCGATGGCGCGGTTCGGGCTCTGAGGGAGGAGAAACAACTTTTCTTTCTGGTGTGTCTCGGACGTGCCGCGTCACGATGAAAAGGACGCTTCTGGGGAGCGTCCAGCGGAGGCCTGTTCCAGCTCGGCGGAGCCGAAGGCCGACGTGACACCCACGGGGGGAGTGTCGCTCTGGGGTCGAGCCCGTCGACCCCAGAGCTCTCACATCACGGGATCGCGCGGTCGCGGCCGTCCGGCTCGACAGGCACCATGAACTCGTTCACGAGCGCCCGCACCGACAGGGCGAACAGCGTCCAGCGGCCGTCACCGACCTGCGGCATCTCGTCGTCCACGGTCGGCGCATAGGTCCGATGAGGGATGCCTTCCAGCGATCGCACCGCGAAGCCCTCGCCGAGTGCGGCCACCGCCTCGGTGAAGTCCTCGATCGTGAGCGGCGACTTCATCCGGAGGCCATAGGCGGCCATGACCGACGAGTAGAACTCCCCGAAGGCGGCGATCGACTCCCGGTGCCGCTCGCGACTGGCATCCGTCAGTTCCGGCCAGCTCTGCGCCGTCGTGCGCAAGGCGAGCGCGATGAGGAACGACTGGGCGTCACGGGCGTCGTCGGGGTCGTTCGCGTCGCGGGAGATGCTCTGCAGGTGCGCCTCGGCGGCGGCGCGGATGACGTCGTCGCCCGGAGCGCCCGAGGCCACGAGTGCCTCGACGGCTCCGCTCGCGTAGTCGGCGGGCGAGCTCAGCCGCAGCCGCACCATCGCCACCGCCAGATCGCGCTGATAGTCGGTCTGGTCGGCCCACAGCCGGTAAGCGGCGCCGGTCGTCAGGCCCGCGCGACGCAGCACGTCCTGAACGCGGATGTGCTGCACGCCCGCGGTGACGCCGCGCTCGAGCAGCATCTGCATCCCCACACGCAGCAATAGCGCACGGGTCTCCTCACCGGTACGACGCCCCATGGGCCCAGCATCCCAGATCGCGTGCGAACTGCGGAGGAAGTAAAGAATTCTTGACATCACTTCGCCGCCGTGCCTACACTCCGTGTAAAGAATCTTTGACAAGCCGGAGGGCATCATGGGCTACGGAGAACGCAACGTCTGGAGCGGGCTGGTGCTCAGCGTCGTCGTCGTCTCGATCTATCTCGCGCTCGTCCTCCCGCAGCTGGCGGAGCGGCCCGTCGACGACGTCGCCTGGCAGTGGCCGATGGTGTGGTGCATCGTCGGCGGGATCGTGGCGACGATCGCCGCCAGCATCCTGTGGGGCATCGTCGCAGGCATCCGCGATCCGGGCGAGGAGCACCGCTCCGACGTGCGCGACCGCGACATCGAGCGCATGGGCGACCGCGTCGGTCAGGCGTTCGGCGCGATCGGCGGCATCGCCGGGATCGTGCTCGCGATGGTCGACGCGGAACCCTTCTGGATCGGCAACGCGATCTTCGTCGGCTTCTTCCTCTCCGCCACGCTCGGCAGCGTCGCCCGACTCGTCGCCTACCGTCGGGGGCTCGTCTGATGGTCCGCCCCACGCGCGTCACCAACGTCATCCGACCGCTGCGCGAGGGTGCCGGGCTCACGCAGGCCGACCTCGCCGGGCGCATCGGCGTCACCCGGCAGACCCTCATCGCGATCGAACAGGGCCGCTACTCGCCCACCCTCGAACTCGCCTTCCAGATCGCGCGCGTGCTCGGCGTGCGCCTCGACGACGTCTTCCATTACCCCGACTCCACGGAGGAATCATGAACACGGATGCCGTGCGCTCCGCACCCACCCCGCCCACCCCGTCGCCGACGATGACGGTCTGGCGTCAGTCCCGCTACGGCGGTCCCGATGTGCTCGCGGAGACGCTCGTCGACCGGCCCGTGCCCTCGCCCGACGAGGTGGTGGTCGAGGTGGTGGCGAGCTCGCTCAACTCCGCCGACATCCGCATCCTCCGCGGCGACCCCCTCCTCGTGCGGCTCGCGTTCGGCCTGCGTCGCCCGCGCACACCGGTTCCCGGTCGCGATGTCGCCGGCACGATCGTCGCGATCGGTGACGCCGTCACCTCCCGGCGCGTCGGCGACCGCGTCGTCGGGGAGATCTCCGGCGGCGGACTGGGGGAGTGCGTCGCGGCATCCGCCGACCGGTTCGCGCCCGTGCCCGACGGGCTCGACCTCGAGACCGCGGCGACACTGCCGCTCGCCGGCGGCACCGCCTGGCAGGCGCTCGACCTCGGCGGCGTCGGCGAGGGGTCGCGGGTGCTCGTGGTCGGCGCCGGCGGCGGTGTCGGCACCTTCGCCGTCCGGCTCGCGGTGCTCCGCGGCGCCGACGTCGACGCCCTGTGCAGCGCCGCCGCTCTCGACGTCGTCGCCGAGCTCGGTGCCACGCGCGTGCGTGACCGTCGGGCCACCGACCTCGCCGGCGAGGCGCCCGATTCCTACGACGCCGTCATCGACATCGCCGGCTCCGCGCCGCTGCGGGTGCTCCGGCGGCTCGTGCGTCCGGGCGGCGCCGTCGTGCTCGTCTCCGGGGGCGCGAACCGGGTGTTCGGTCCGCTCGGCCGCATCCTCCGCGCCGCCGTGCTCTCGATCGGTGCGCGACGGCGGCTCCGACCGCTCGCGGCGGTGGCCAAGCCCGAGATCACGGCGCAGCTCGTCGCACTCGCCGCGAGCGGCGACCTGCAGCCTCCCGTCGAGCGCACCTTCCGCCGCGCCGACGCGCGGGCCGCGCTGGCGCACGTCGACACGGGCCGGACCGTCGGGAAGATCGTCGTCACCGCCTGACGCGGAGGGCCGTCTGGCAGAATGGGCCACGGCGTGCCCGCCACGACCTTTCCCCGCGCTCCGGGTGCTCGATCCGGAGGTGCGGGTCGAAGGGCCGCCGGGCCTCTGGACAGCGTCCGCCGCGATCGTCCCGAGGAGAGAGATGTCCCCGACGCCCCCGCTGCCTGAGACGGCCACGGAAGCCCCCGCGCGCATCGCCCAGCACCGCCGCTACCTCATGTGCCGGCCCGAGTACTTCACCGTCAGCTACCGGATCAATCCGTGGATGGAGCCGGCGAACCCCACCGACACGGCGAAGGCCGTCGAGCAGTGGCAGGCGCTGTACGACACGTACGTCTCGCTCGGGCACGAGGTCGAACTCATCGACCCCGTGCCGGGCCTGCCCGACATGGTCTACACCGCCAACGGCGGCTTCCTCATCGACGGCCGCGCGCTCGGCGTGAAGTTCCGCGTCGACGAGCGCCGTGGCGAGGAACGCCCCTTCATGGACTGGTTCGCCGCGCACGGCTTCGAGGTGATCGAGCCCGTCGAGGTGCAGGAGGGCGAGGGGGACTTCCTCCTCGTCGGCGACACGATCCTCGCCGGCACCGGCTTCCGCTCCGTCGGCGACAGCCACCGCGAGCTCGGAGAGGTCTTCGGGCGCGAGGTCGTCTCGCTCCGCCTCACCGACCCGCGCTTCTACCACCTCGACACGGCGATCACGGTGCTCGACCCCGTCGAAGGCCCCGGGGGCGTCGAGCGCGCCAACATCGCCTACCTGCCGTCGGCGTTCGACGAGGCATCCCGTGCCGTGCTGGAAGAGCGCTACCCGGATGCCATCCGCGTCTCGGAAGCGGACGGCGCGGTCTTCGGGCTCAACGCGGCGTCCGACGGGCTTCACGTGTTCGTGTCGCCGCGCGCCACGGGCTTCGCCGAACAGCTGCGCGAACGCGGCTACGTCCCGGTCGCCGTCGACCTGTCCGAGCTGCTGCTCGGCGGCGGCGGTATCAAGTGCTGCACGCTCGAACTGCGAGGAAACCGATGACCAGCCCCCTGCTCGACGCGACCACCGCTCACCTCATCGAGTCGGAGGAGCAGCACGTCGCCCACAACTACCACCCGCTCCCCGTCGTCGTCGCCCGCGGGGAAGGCGCGTGGGTCACCGACGTCGAGGGCAAGCGCTACCTCGACCTCCTCTCGGCGTACTCGGCCTTGAACTTCGGCCACCGGCATCCGGCGCTCGTCGCTGCGGCGACCGAGCAGCTCGGCCGGATCACCCTCACCAGTCGCGCGTTCCACAACGACCAGCTCGCCGGGTTCGCCGACGCCCTGGCGTCATTGTGCGGCAAAGACCTCGTGCTCCCGATGAACACCGGCGCCGAGGCCGTCGAGACCGGAATCAAGGTGGCGCGGGCGTGGGCGTACCGAGTGAAGGGCGTGCCCGCGGATGCCGCGACCGTCGTCGTCGCCGACGGCAACTTCCACGGACGCACGACCACGATCGTCGGCTTCAGCGACGACCCGCAGGCCCGGACCGACTTCGGCCCGTTCGCTCCCGGATTCGTCTCGGTGGCCTACGGCGACGCCGCCGCGATCGAAGCCGCCATCACGCCGCACACCGCGGCCGTGCTCATCGAGCCCATCCAGGGCGAGGGCGGCGTCATCATCCCGCCCGACGGGTACCTCCGGGCGGTGCGCGAGATCTGCGACCGGCACAACGTGCTGTTCGTCGCCGACGAGATCCAGTCCGGCCTCGCCCGCGTCGGTACGACGTTCGCGTGCGACCGGGAGGGTGTCGTCCCCGACATGTACCTTCTCGGCAAAGCGCTCGGCGGCGGCATCGTGCCGCTGTCGGCGGTGGTCGCCGACGCCGACGTGCTCGGCGTCATCCGGCCGGGCGAGCACGGTTCCACGTTCGGCGGCAACCCGCTCGCGTGCGCCGTGGGCCGTCAGGTCGTCGACATGCTGGCATCCGGCGAGTTCCAGACCCGCGCGCAGGCGCTCGGTGAGCACCTCGAGCAGAAGCTCGCGGGCCTCGTCGGACACGGTGTGACCGCCGTCCGCGTCGCGGGGCTGTGGGCCGGCGTCGACATCGACCCGGCGGTGGGCACGGGGCGCGAAATCGCCGAACGGCTTCTCGCGCGCGGCGTGCTCGTGAAGGACACCCACGGTCAGACGGTGCGCATCGCGCCGCCGCTGGTCATCCGTGCCACCGAGATCGACTGGGCCGTCGAGCAGCTGAGGTTCGTCCTCGCCGCCTGACGGCATCCTGTCGTTTTGGGGCGGGCTCCGGTGAGCATGTCCCACTTTCGGTCGGTTCATGTGCCGGGACAGCCGAGTTTGGGACATGCGCCGCCCAAAATGGGACATGGCCGACCCAAACTGGGACAGAGTCGCCACATCCGCCGGTTTGGGTGAGCATGTCCCACTTTCGGTCGGTTCAAGGATGCCGGGACAGCCGAGTTTGGGACATGCGCCGCCCGGACTGGGACATGGCGCGACCGAAACTGGGACATGGCCCGGACACACACTGGGACATGGCCCGGACACAAACTGGGACATGGCTCACGCCCTCACTCGCCGTGACATACCTCCGAAACACGGGCCGGGCTAGGCTCGTGACATGGGTGACCTGTTCGACGGATACGGCTCCACGCTGGCGCCGCGAAAGACCGCGTCGGGGGTGCCCGCGTTCGACGAGATGTTCGGGCAGCCGACGCATCCCGGCGCCGCCGCGGAATCACGCACGGCCTATCGGGAGCTCTATCAGGCGCTCGCGCAGATGACCCAGGAGGAGTTGCGCGGGCGCACCGATTCGCTCGCCAGCTCCTATCTCGCACAGGGCGTTACGTTCGACTTCGCCGGTGAAGAGCGTCCCTTCCCGTTGGATGCCGTGCCCCGCGTCATCGAGTTCGACGAGTGGTCGCGCATCGAGAAGGGCGTCCAGCAGCGGGTGCGGGCGCTCGAAGCGTTCCTCGACGACGCCTACGGCCACCAGCACTGTGTGCGCGACGGGGTGCTCCCCGCTGCCCTCATCGCGTCGTCGCAGTACTTCTACCGCCAGGCCGCCGGCATCCATTCCGCCAACGGCGTGCGCATCCAGGTGTCGGGCATCGACCTCATCCGCGACGAGCACGGCGAGATGCGCGTGCTCGAGGACAACGTGCGGGTGCCCTCCGGCGTCAGCTACGTCATCTCCAACCGTCGCGTCATGGCGCAGACGCTCCCGGAGCTGTTCGTGTCGATGCGCGTGCGCCCCGTCGGGGAGTACCCCAACAAGCTGCTCCAGGCGCTGCAGGCATCGGCGCCTCCCGGCATCGACGACCCCAACGTCGTCGTGCTGACACCGGGCGTCTACAACTCCGCCTACTTCGAGCACACGCTCCTCGCACGGCTCATGGGTGTCGAACTGGTCGAGGGCCGAGACCTCCAGTGCATGGGCGGCAAAGTGTTCATGCGTACGACGCGCGGACCCAAGCGCGTCGACGTCATCTACCGCCGCGTCGACGACGACTTCCTCGACCCGCTGCAGTTCCGTGCCGACTCCATGCTCGGCGCTCCGGGGCTCATGCTCGCCGCACGGCTCGGGAACGTTACGATCGCCAACGCCGTCGGCAACGGCGTCGCCGACGACAAGCTGCTCTACACCTACGTCCCCGACCTCATCCGGTACTACCTCGCCGAGGAGCCCATCCTCAAGAACGTCGACACGTGGCGACTGGAGGACAAGGGTGCGCTCGAGGAGGTGCTCGACCGGCTCGACGAACTCGTCGTGAAGCCCGTCGACGGCTCCGGCGGCAAGGGGCTCGTCGTCGGACCCGACGCGAGCCCGGCGGAGCTCGAGAAGCTGCGCAAGAAGCTCCTGAAAGACCCGCGCGGCTGGATCGCGCAGCCGGTCGTCATGCTCTCGACCATCCCGACGCTCGTCGAAGACGGGATGCGCCCCCGGCACGCCGACCTCCGCCCCTTCGCGGTCAACAACGGCGACGAGGTGTGGGTGCTGCCGGGTGGCCTCACCCGCGTCGCGCTCCCCGAGGGTCAGCTGGTGGTCAACTCGAGCCAGGGCGGCGGCTCCAAGGACACGTGGATCGTCGGCGGCGACGCCCCGCGCAGCTCGGAGTACGGCGCCGGCCAGAACCTCGCCGGTCTCGTCGCCGAGCAGGCATCCGTGACCGAGGCGATCTCGATCATCTACGACCCGCAGGTCGAGCCCGACCACTCGCCGCAGGACCGCCCCGCCACCACCGGCGAGCAGCAGGAACAACAGCAGCAGCAACAGCAAGGCCGGGACGCCGGCGTTTCGTCTCCTCGCTCCGCTCGTCGCTCAACGACCGAGGCGACCGAACGAGCGGATCCCCCGGTCGTTGAGCGAGCGCAGCGAGACGAAACGGAGGTGACCCCGTGCTGAGCCGCATCGCCGAGTCACTGTTCTGGATCGGCCGCTACATCGAACGCTCCGACGGCACCGCCCGCATTCTGGACGTGCACCTGCAGCTGCTCCTCGAGGACCCGTGGATCGACGAGGACATCGCCTGCCGTTCCCTCATGGGCGTCATGGGCTCCGTCCCGCCCGTCGATCTCGACCGGGTCACCCGCAGCGACGTGCTCACCCGCCTCGCCGTCGACCGGCAGAACCCGTCGAGCATCGCCTACGCGCTCCAGGCCGCCCGCGAGAACGCACGGCGGGCGCGCGAGATCGTCTCGACCGAACTGTGGGAGACCCTCAACACCACCTACTCGCGGATGCCGCGACGCCTCAACGACGAGAAGGTGCACGAGTTCTTCCAGTGGGTGCGTGAACGCGCGGCGCTCGCCGTCGGCATCTCCGATTCCTCGACGAGCCGTGACGAGGCGTGGCAGTTCTTCACGCTGGGCCGTTCCATCGAGCGCACGGACATGACCGCACGGCTGCTCGCCACGCGGTCGCTCACCGAGGCATCCGGTCCGTCGTGGACGACGATCCTGCGCTCCTGCGGGGCGTACGAGGCGTACCTGCGCACGTACCGGGGGATGCCGAGCGCCCGCAACGCCGCCGAGTTCCTCCTCCTCGACCGCCTGTTCCCGCGCTCGATCATCCACTCGATCCAGCGTGCGGAGGACTGCATGCGCGCGATCGACCCGGTCGCCGATCGGGTCGGCCACTCCAACACGGTGCTCCGCGCGCTCGGGCGCATCCGCAACGACCTGGAGTACCGGCCGATCGGCGAGATCATCGACGAGCTGCCGGCGCACATGGAGCAGGTGCAGAAGGTGACGCGCGAGGCATCCGAAGCCATCCGCGGCCGGTTCTTCCCGACGCACGCCGAGCCGAGCTGGATCGGAGAGACCTCATGAAGCGCCTGCGGATCGAGCACGCCACCGGATTCACCTATCAAGGTGACGTCGGCGCGTCGTACAACGAGGCCCGGATGCTGCCGAGCTCCACCGACAGCCAGTTCGTGCTGAGTTCGCAGCTCGACATCGAGCCGTCGACGAGCATCAACCAGTACGTCGACTACTTCGGAACGCGCGTGGCGGCGTTCGATGTGCTCGCCGGTCACGCCGCGCTCGGCATCACGGCGCGCTCGCTCGTCGAGGTGCGTCCACGGCCCCTGGAGCCCAGCGACATGACCTGGGACCAGCTGGGTCGAGAGGCCGAGCGCCAGATCGCGACGGTCGAGATGCTGGGCCAGACGGCACGCACGACGCCGCATCCCGAAGTGGCCGACATCGCCCGTTCGATCGCCGACCAGCACGAGCGCCCCGCGGAGGCGGCGCTCGCGATCGCGCACGCCATCGGCGACGCCGTGGAATACATGCAGGGGATCACGGGCGTCCACTCGACGGCCGCCGACGCCTGGGTGGAACGCAAGGGCGTCTGTCAGGACATCACCCACATCACCCTCGGCGCGCTGCGGCACGTCGGCATCCCGGCTCGGTATGTGTCGGGCTACCTGCACCCGCAGGCCAACCCCGAGATCGGTGTGCCGGTCGCGGGCGAGTCGCACGCGTGGGTGGAGTGGTTCGCCGGCGAATGGCAGGGCTTCGACCCGACGAACAGCGTCGAGATCGGCGACCGGCATGTGCTGGTCGGCCGAGGCCGCGACTACAACGACGTTCCGCCGTTGCGGGGCGTGTACGCGGGGCCGTTCAAGAGCGACCTCCATGTGAAGGTCACGATCACCCGCGAGGCCTGACGCGTCGGCGTTTCGTCTCGCTGCGCTCGCTCAACGACCGGTGGGTGCGGTTTCCCCGGTCGTTGAGCGAGGGAGCGGAGCGACCGAGACGAAACGGCGTTCTCTTCCGGTCCGGGTCGGCGTTTCGTCTCGCTGCGCTCGCTCAACGACCGGTGGGTGCGGTTTCCCCGGTCGTTGAGCGAGGGAGCGGAGCGACCGAGACGAAACGGCGTTCTCTTCCGGTTCGCGTCGGCGTTTCGTCTCGCTGCGCTCGCTCAACGACCGGTGGGTGCGGTTTCCCCGGTCGTTGAGCGAGGGAGCGGAGCGACCGAGACGAAACGGCGTTCTCTTCCGGTTCGGGTCGGCGTTTCGTCTCGCTGCGCTCGCTCAACGACCGGCGGGCGTTTCGTCTCGCTGCGC
Organism: Candidatus Microbacterium phytovorans; assembly: GCA_029202445.1. Taxonomy (NCBI): domain Bacteria; kingdom Bacillati; phylum Actinomycetota; class Actinomycetes; order Micrococcales; family Microbacteriaceae; genus Microbacterium; species Candidatus Microbacterium phytovorans. The sequence continues at coordinate 2,130,450 of CP119321.1, read as the reverse complement.
TCGCTCAACGACCGGTAGGGGCGGTCAGGCGGGCGCGTCGTTGGGGTCGAGGGCTTTGAGGGTGTCCTGCTCGACGGGGTTGTCGGCCTCCAGCTCGTCCTCGGTCGTCTCGTCGCCGCCCACAGGGGCGTCCGGCTCGAGCGGCTCGTTGTCGGTGGGGGTGTCGTGCGTGTCGTTGCTCATCCCGCCACGGTAGGCGCGGCGCGGCGGGGCGGCACGGCCCTTGACAGGGATGCCGGGGGCGGCTCAGGCGGTGGGTGACATTCGCATGAGTGTCGACCGGGTCGCTTCGGCGACGATCTCGCCGCGCTGGTTGCGGGCCGTGTGGGCGAACTCCACGATCCCCTGTCCGGGACGCGACGACGACGCCCGGCGCGACAGCACCCGCGTCTCCGCGTAGAGCGTGTCGCCCACGCGGACGGGCGCGGGGAAGCGGACGTCGCGGACCCCGAGGTTCGCGACGATCGTCCCCTGCGTGAGCTGTGCGACCGACAGGCCGACGAGCGTCGAGAGCGTGAACATGCTGTTGACGAGCCGCTCTCCGAACTCCGTGCCCTCCGACCAGGCGGCGTCGAGGTGCAGCGCCTGGGTGTTCATCGTCAGCGTCGTGAACAGCACGTTGTCGGCCTCGGTGACGGTGCGGCCGGGCCGGTGCGCATAGACGACGCCCTCCTCGAGCTCGTCGAAGTACAGCCCGCGCTGCTCGACTCGCCGTTCCTCGTGGTGTTCTTCGTGCGTCTCGCCGGTGTCGGTCATGCGTCGCCTCCTGTGGACTCGTCCGCGTCGACCGTCGCCACGATCGCCCCGCGGGTCACCTGGTCGCCGACGGCGACCGCGATCCTCACGACGCCGGCGACGGTGGAACGGAGCACGTGCTCCATCTTCATCGCCTCGATCGAGACGACGGGGTCGCCGGGTTCCACCCGGTCGCCGTCGGCGGCGCTCACGAGCACGACCGTGCCCGGCATGGGCGACACGAGCTGGGGGGAGCGGCTCTCGTCGGAGCCCCCGCGCGCCACGGTCGCCTCCGCGACGCGGAAGGTCGCACCGTCGACGTGCAGCCATCCCGGGGCCGATCGCACGCGCCGCCCCGCGTCGTCGATCACGACGGATGCCGTCCCGTCGGCATGTGCGGACACCGACGCCGACCGCACGTCGCCGCCGTCGACCTGCACCCGGGCTGCGGACAGCTCGCCCCACACGGCGATGTCGGCCGTGCGCGGTCCGACGGTGAGCCGGTAGCGGCGGGGAGCGGGTGCACCCAGACGCCAGCCGTCGCGTCGCTGCCACGGGGTGCCGTCGGCGTCGCCGGCCTCTGCCACCGCCTCCACGAGCGCCGCCTCGGCGCACACCCGGTCGTCGGCCGCGGCGAACGGCATCCCCTCGAACGTCCGGGCGATGAGGTCGGTGTCGAGGTCGCCCGCGACCACCCGCGGCTCCTCCAACAGCAGACGCAGATACTCCAGGTTCGTCTCGAAACCGAGCACGGCGGTGTCGGCGAGGGCGCGCACGAGCCGCCGCCGCGCGGTCTCGCGGTCGGGTGCCCACGCGATGACCTTCGCGATCATGGGGTCGTAGTCGACGGCGACGTCCAGGCCGTCGGCGAGTCCGGAGTCCACACGGATGCCGTCGCCCTCGGGGTGGATGACCCGCTCCACCCGACCGCCCGTGGGGAGGAAGCCCTCGCGCGGGTCTTCCGCGTAGACGCGGGCCTCGATGCTGTGCCCCGTCAGGGCGATGTCGTCCTGGTGGAGCGGCAGCGGCATCCCCGCCGCGATGCGCACCTGCAGTTCGACCAGATCGAGTCCTGTGACCTCTTCCGTGACGGGGTGCTCCACCTGGAGTCGCGTGTTCATCTCCATGAAGAAGAACTCGTCGGGGGCGTCGGCCGAGACGATGAACTCGACGGTGCCCGCCCCGACGTAATCCACGCTGCGGGCCGTCTCGCATGCCGCTTCGCCGAGCCGCCGTCGCAGCTCCTCCCCGTCGGGAAGTCCCGACAGGAGTGGGGAGGGCGCCTCCTCGATCACCTTCTGGTGGCGCCGCTGCAGCGAGCACTCGCGTTCGCCGAGGTGCACCACCGAGCCGAAGGTATCGGCGAGCACCTGCACCTCGATGTGGCGAGGGGAGGACACGTACCGCTCCAGGAAGAGCGTGTCGTCGCCGAAACCCGCCGCCGCCTCCCGCCGCGCCGCCGCCAGCGCGGGCCGGAGGCCGTCGGCATCCGTCAAGACGTGCATGCCCTTCCCGCCGCCGCCGGCCGAGGGCTTCACGAGCACGGGGAATCCGATGTCGGCCGCCGCCGCGACGAGGTCGTCGTCGCTGAGGCCCGGGCGTGCGATCCCCGGGACGACGGGCACCCCTCGCGCCGCGACCGTCTGTTTCGCGGAGATCTTGTCCCCCATGACCGCGATCGCGTCGGCGCCCGGGCCGATGAAGACGATGCCGGCCGCGGCGCACGCCCGCGCGAAAGCGGCGTTCTCGGCGAGGAAGCCGAAGCCCGGATGGATCGCCTGTGCGCCGGTACGCCGGGCCGCTTCCAGCACGCGGTCGATGCTGAGGTAGCTCTCCGCCGCAGCAGCCGGTCCGAGACGCACGGCCCCGTCGGCGAGCCGCACGTGGAGGGCACCGGCATCCGCGTCGCTGTAGACCGCGACCGAGCGCAGGCCGAGCCGGCGGAGCGTGCGAATGACGCGCACGGCGATCTCGCCGCGATTGGCGACGAGGACGGTGTCGAAGGGGAAGGTCATGCGATCACATCCGGAAGACGCCGTAGCCGGGTTCGGGGAGCGGGGTGCGGGTGACGACGTCGAGGGCGAGCCCGAGCACGTCGCGGGTCTGCGCGGGCTCGATGACCCCGTCGTCCCACAGGCGCGAGGTGGAGTAGTAGGGGTTGCCCTGATGCTCGTACTGCTCGCGGAGCGGCGCTTCGAAGGCGGCCTGCTCTTCGGCCGACCAGGTGCCGCCGGAGGCTTCGATCTGGTCGCGACGCACGGTCGACAGTACGGACGCGGCCTGTGGTCCGCCCATCACCGACACGCGCGCGCCGGGCCACAGCCACAGGAACCGCGGCGAGTACGCGCGCCCGCACATCGAGTATGTGCCCGCGCCGAACGAGCCGCCGACGACGACCGTCAACTTCGGCACCCGGGCGCACGCGACCGCGTTCACCATCTTCGCGCCATGCTTCGCGATGCCGCCGGCCTCGTACTCCCGGCCGACCATGAACCCGGTGATGTTCTGGAGGAACAGCAACGGGATGCCGCGCTGGTCGCACAGCTGGATGAAGTGCGCACCCTTCATCGCCGACTCCGAGAAGAGCACGCCGTTGTTGGCGAGGATGCCGACGAGGTGGCCGTGGAGGCGGGCGAACCCGGTCACGAGCGTCTCGCCGTACTCGCGCTTGAACTCGTCGAAACGCCCGCCGTCGACCAGCCGGACGATGATCTCGCGCGCGTCGTAGGGCGTCGTGAGGTCGACGGGGACGACGTCGTAGAGCGATTCGGAGGGCAGAGCGGGCGGTTCGGTGGGGACGGGCGCGGAGACGGGGGGCGCAGGTGCGGGCAGGGTCGCGACGATGCCGCGGACGATCTCGAGCGCGTGCGCGTCGTCGTCGGCGAGATGGTCGGTGACGCCGGAGATCCGCGAGTGGGTGTCGCCGCCACCGAGGTCCTCCGCCGAGACGATCTCGCCCGTGGCGGCCTTCACGAGGGGCGGGCCGCCGAGGAAGATCGTGCCCTGGGAGCGCACGATGACCGTCTGGTCGCTCATGGCGGGGACGTAGGCGCCGCCGGCGGTGGACGAGCCGAGCACGGCCGCGATCTGCGCGATGCCGTCACGCGACATCCGCGCCTGGTTGTAGAAGATGCGCCCGAAGTGGTCGCGGTCGGGGAACACCTCGTCCTGGAGGGGCAGGAAGGCGCCGCCCGAGTCGACCAGCATGATGCAGGGCAGCCGGTTCTCCGCGGCGATCTCCTGCGCACGCAGGTGCTTCTTGACCGTCAGCGGGTGGTAGGTGCCGCCTTTGACGGTGGCGTCGTTGGCGATGACCATGACGTGGCGGCCGTGCACGAGGCCGATCCCCGCCACGACGCCGGCGGCGGGCCACCCGTCGATGTCGGAGGCGGCGAGCGGCGCGACCTCCAGGAAGGGGCTGCCGCGGTCGAGCAGGGCGTCGATGCGGTCGCGGACGAGGAGCTTGCCCCGCTCGACGTGCCGGGTGCGGGAGCTCTCGGGCCCGCCCCGTGCGGCGCGATCCAGACGGCCACGCAGGTCGTCGACCAGCGCACGGTACCCGGAGGGGGTCGTCGTCGACACGGCATCCTCGCTTCGGTTATCGACGGATAACTCAAATCAGGTTAGCGGCCATTAACCGATGTTGTCGAGGGTGCCGGTCGTGCGCTGGCCGGGCGGACCGCCCACAGGCAAAGCGCACCGGCAGATCGATCACGTGCGCACAAGTGATTCGTGACGACCGCGACGCTGCGGTCGGTGGAGTCCGAGGCCAGGAAACTCGCCGCCGCGGCGGCCCCTCGCGGGTGCGCCCACGTCTCGAGACCCGGTCCGCGTCAACCCGTCCCAGCGAGATCGCGGCGAACATCGCCGCGGTTCACCGGGCTCGTCCCGATAGCGTGCGACGATCTGCCTCCTCGTGAGGGGCATGGCATGGACGGAGGGGAACGTGAAACGACGGCTACGCATAGTTGCGATCGGGTCATCACTGGCGATGATCCCGGTCACGGGAGGAGTGGCCCTCGCCGGACCGGCTTCAGCGCTGGGATCCGACAACAATCAGTGCATCGTGCTGGAGTCGGTGTACGGCACCAGCGCCACTGACAGAGCGAAGACGACCACGCCCGGGGTGCGTTACTGCGGGAACGCTCGAGTTCGTGCTTCGTACGCCGCCTACTCGAGTGGGCCGATCTACTGGACGTCGTGGGTCTCGTCGTCTACCACTGCCATCGCCAACCCGACGCAGAGCGTGCGCAACGCGGAGCATGATGACGTCGATCCCGCACCGTTCTTTGCGGGCTTGTTCCCCTTCCGCACGTGACGTCGACGCGGAGAAGAAGGTCGCGTCTTCTGTCCGTGCTGCTGCTCGCGACCTTGGGGATCGCGGGATGTGCGGGAGATCCTGCGCCGAAGCCGTCCGAGACGCCTCGGTTCGAGCTGTCCGTCGAGCAGGCGGCCGCCGTGGAGGACGGGACGGTGACACGCGACGAATACGATGCCGCTTTTCGTCGGTATGAGAGCTGCCTCACGGAAGCGGGATTCGCCCTCGTGGAGGTTCTCGAGGAATATCAGGTGATTCGGTACTCAGTGCCGAACGAGGCGGTAGTGAGCGGCGTGGATGACGACTGCTACAACGGCGAGTTCGTCCTGGTCGACAGTCAATGGCAGGTCAGTGTCGAGGATGTCGGCGAGGTCGCGTCGCTTCTCTCAGGGTGCCTAACAGAGGCCGGCCTGGATTCGAGCGGCACCAAGGCGGAGAAGGAACAGCGCTTAGAGTCTGCGGGGATCTCCATCGACGCCTGCCTCGACTCGCAGCGATGAAGACGGATAGCACTCCATCGGACGGCGGACGAGTTCGGTCCCTGTTGCCTCTGCTGATTTGGCTCGTCCCCTTCGTAGCGCTCGCAGCCTGGGCATATGTGCCGGGCTGGGTCGAGCAGCAGTCACTCGAATCCCTCACACCCCGCACCGTGGTCGCCGGAGAGCGCTCGAGCGACTACCGCACGAGTGTCGTGGCGACAGTGAGGTCCTCCCCGGAGATGGACGTCCGCTCGAGCACCGCAGGGGTAGTGACACGAGTCTTCGTCGCGGTAGGTGATACGCCCTCGTCGGGTGACCGGCTGATCGCGGTGAACGGCCACGTCGTCCTCGCCCAGGTGGGCGGTGAGCCCTTCTTCCGTGAGCTGCGACTGGGCGACACGGGGCGAGACGTCGCGCAGCTCAACGCCTTCTTGGCGCGCACGGACTTCGACACGAACGCACGTTCGGAGACCTTCTCTTCCGAGACCGAGGCGGCCGTTCGATCCCTTCAGGGGAAGATCGGTGTGCCCAGAGACGGGATCTTTCGCATCGATTACGTCGCCTACGTCCCGGCGGACATGGTGGGCGTTAGTCGAGTTCTGATGAGTGTCGGAGCCACGGTGTCTTCCGGCGAGTCGATCGTTCGAGGCTCGTCGCCGCTCGTCTCGGTGAGCATCGCACCTAGCGAGTCGTCGCAGTCGCTTGCTCCGCTCGATGACCTGCCGCGGGAGCTGTTGGTCGGTGCCGCCACCGTGCCGGTGGCGGGGACGGAACTGGATGCCTCGGAAGTGCGCGCGTTTCAGTCAGCCCTGCGCGACAGTGGTCTTCCCCTGGAGCCATCTGACGACCCGCAGGTGAGTGTGGCGCGAGGTCTCTATCTGCGCGCGGCGTCTCCCGTGACCTCCGCAACGGTCCCGGGGTCCGCGCTGCTGGTCGGCGGCGATCTCGCATGTCTTGTGCTCGTCGATGGCGATGCACTCGATGTGGTGCCGCTCGAAGAGGCACCGCGCGCGTCGACGGAGATCGGTCAGGTGCTCGTGGAGTCGGAGTTCGTCGGGGCGGATGTCGTGAGCGACGCTTCGGCGCTCGCCGACGACGTGAAGGCGCAATGCGAGTAACTGCTCACGGGATCACCAAGTCCTTCTCCCGCACCCTCGTGCTGGACGACGTCTCTATCGAGTTCGAGAGCGGATGCATAAACGTGCTCGTCGCGCCGTCCGGTTCCGGCAAGACAACGCTCCTGTCGATTCTGGCGGGTCTCGAACGCCCCGACGGCGGCTCTGTCGCCCACGAAGTCGGTGGCCACCCGATGCTCGTCGATCCGGGCAATGTCGCCTGGGTGACCCAGGGGAACAACGTCCTCGCGGGACGCTCCGTGCTCGACAACGTCCTTCTCGGACCTCTCGCGAGCGGCGTTCCCTTCGACGTGGCGGCGAAGCGCGCGCTCGATGTGCTCGATCACGTCGGACTGCGCCGTCGCGCCACCGAGCGAGCGCGGGCGCTTTCGGGCGGTGAGCTGCAGCGCTTGTGCTTGGCCAGAGCTCTCGCGTCTCCGCGCCGAGCGATCTTTGCGGACGAACCGACCGCTCATTTGGACGAAGGGAATACGTCGGCGTTCGCTGCGGCGCTTCGCGGGGTGGACTCCTCGACGACGATCCTCATCGCGACTCATGATCCCGTGCTGGTCGACGTCGCCGATAGGGTTTTCGACCTCCGAGCGAAGAGGTGGGTCCGGCAGTGACGGGTTGGCGCCCGAGGTATCTGGTGCGAGAAGCCGTCTCGAACGTGCTTCTCCCCGGGCGTGGGGTGTGGTTCATCGCCGCGACTCTCCTTGCCGGTACCCTCGTCGCCGGGCACGGTGCCGGTACGTGGCTGGATCTGCAAGGCGACCTGGAGACGCAGATCTCGGAGGGAAGAAGCACCGTCGACATGGTGCTGCCCGACGGTGGCCAGATCCACCGCCCATCTTGTGATGCGCTTGCGTCGATGAAAGGGGTCGCTCGCGCTGGCGCGATCGTCGAGCTCGGGCGGCGGCCGTACCCCCAACTCGGCGAGAGCATTCGCACCGTCGCGGTGAGCCGCAGTCTCCTGCCCGAGTTGACGACAGCGCGCGCTGCGGTCGGGAGTGCGCTATGGACCGGAGTCGGCTCCCTTCACCTGCTGGTGCCGCAGGGCGAGCCCCTGCACGCCGCATCGGGACCAACCTATGAGAGCGCTCTCGGGCTCTCGTCGGCGGTGGCCATTCCTTTGGAGCCTCCCGTTTCGACGGTCACCTCATGCACCGTGCAACTGGAGCGCTACGCGGATGTGAAGCTGATGATTCCCCGGTTGATCGCTGCCGTCTCCGTCACCGGCGGAGACGTTGCGGCCAGCGCGCGGCTCACCGCGCCCTTTGATCTGATCGGTCAGTATCTGGGCCGACTGGACAGATACTTGTTCGTCGTGGGCGGCATCCTGGGCGGTCTCGTGGCGGCCGGTCGTTACGCCCTCAGGGGGAGTGAGCTCGCCGCGTACCGTTTCGCGGGTGCGACTCGCGCGGATCTCGCCGTGATCCTGTCCCTCGAGCAGGCCCTCATGGCGGGATTCTTCGTGATCGGAGGGCTTGGCGTCTGCGCCATCCTTCCCATCGGTGACGCACGACTCGTCATAGGCGCCTGGGCGGTCCTGGGTGGGCTGGCGTGGTGGAGCTCCGCGAACGTGGGAGCCCTCCGGGTGGTCTTCGCCAATCCGATGATTCTGGCCAAGGACCGTTGACCGATGTTGTCGAGGTGCCGGTCACCGCGAGGGAATGCCGGCGGCCAGCTCCCTGAAGAGCACCGCCGCCTCGTCGCTCCCCGCGAGCGCGGCGGACTGACCCGACCACAACGACTGCAGGTCTCCGAGGCCGCGACGGTTCGCCTCCGCGCGCAACGGACCCACGACCCAGCTCTGCGCGGGGAACGGGGCGATCACCCCGCTCTCGACCGTGTCGATCAGGCGATTGCGCACCCCGCGGGCCCACCGCCCGGTCGCCGCGCGCGTGAGAACGGTCCCGTCGGCGCCGACGTTCGCCAGTGACCCCCGGTGTGCAGGGCTGGCCGCCGACTCGCGCGTGCGCAGGAACGCCGTCCCCACCTGCACGCCCGCCGCACCCAACGCCCACGCCGCCGCAACGCCACGCCGGTCGGCGATGCCGCCCGCGGCGATCACGGGGATGCCCACGGCATCCGCGACCTGGGGAACGAGCGCCATCGTCCCGACGAGAGAATCCTCCGCAGGCCGGAGGAAGCTCACGCGATGCCCACCCGCCTCGAATCCGCTCGCCACGACCGCGTCGGCGCCGGCCTGCTCGACGGCCACCGCTTCGGCCACGGTCGTCGCCGCACCGATGACACGGACGCCACGCTCGCGGAACGCCACGATCCACGCCGACGACGGCACCCCGAACACGAAGCTGACGGCTGCCGGACGCGCGGCGAGCACCGCCTCGAGCTGCTCGTCGACGTCGACGAGGAAGCGCTCGGGCTCCTCCGTCGGCAGCGGGATGCCGAGCTCCGCGTACAACGGCGCCACCGTGGCGATGGCCGCGGTCGTGTCGATCTCGCCGGGCCGCACCTCGGTGCCCACCGGCATCCACAGGTTCAGGGCGAACGGTCGGTCGGTCGCGGCCCGCAGCTGCGTCGCCGTGTCGGCGATCCGCTCGGCGCTGCAACCGTAGAGGCCGTACGACCCGAGGCCGCCGGCCTCGCTGACCGCCGCCGTCAGAGCGACCGACGACATGCCGCCGAAAGGGCCGAGGACGATCGGAGTGTCGATGCCCAGCAGAGCGGGGAGGGAAGTCATACCTCCAGCCTGGCCCACGGCAGCCGCCCGCGGGGCGCACCGGAGCACCGGACACCGGGGCACCGGGGCGCGGGGTTCCGCGTACAGGCAGAAGACGCCTACTGGGGCGTCTGAGGCGGCCGCGGTGCGGATTTTGCCTGTAAGCGGGACGAGACGACGCCGGGTCGGTACTCCCGGCCCCGTCGGGTCAGGCGCCGCGCGCGCCTCGTCCGCCCTCGCCCGGCAGGGCGATCGGCGTCGTGGCGGCCACCTCGTCGCTGAACTCCTCGGGAGTGACGATCCGGATGGGGCGCGTCTCGTCGAGCGTGAGGGCGAACCGGCGGGAGCCGTGGCGGTGGAGGCGTCCCGACAGCAGCAACCAGCCGAAGCCGATGCCGAACGCCACGAACGCGGCGACGGCACCGAGCAGGATGGCCGCCCGCGGACCGAACTGCGCCGCCACCCAGCCGACGATGGGTGCCCCGACCGGCGTGCCACCCATCAAGATCGCCATGTAGAGCGCGAGCACCCGGCCGCGCAGCGTGGGGTCGGTCGTCGTCTGCACGTAGCCGTTGGCGGTGGTGAGCGTGGTCACCACCGCGAAGCCCGTGAACATCAGCGTGGCCGCGTAGAGCCAGTAGGTCGGCATGAAGGCGGACACGAGCGCGGCGACGGCGAACAGACCGGTGCCGACGATCACGTAGCGGATCTGCGCGCGATCCCGACGGGCGGCCAGCAGGGCGCCGGCGAGCGAACCGATCGCGAGGATCGAGCTGAGGAGGCCGTAGCCGTCGGCCTCCTGGCCGAACTCCAGTGCCATCGTGGAGGCGAAGATGGGGAAGTTCATCCCGAACGCGCCCAGCAGGAACACCATCGAGAACGCGACCATGAGGTCGGGCCGGCGTGCGACGTACCGGAAGCCGTCGGCCAGGCGCGCAGCCCTCGACGCCTTCGCACGCGGGATGAGTTCGTCGACCCGGATCATCCCGAGGGCGACGATCATCGCGAGGAAGGTCACCGCGTTGACGAGGAACACCCAGCCGGTGCCGACCGCGACGATGACGATCCCGGCGACCGCGGGTCCGATCATGCGCGCGCCGTTGAAGGATGCCGCGTTGAGCGCGACGGCGTTCGACGCGTTCTCGCGGGCGACGAGGTCGGAGACGAACGCCTGGCGTGCGGGGTTGTCGAAGGCGGCGACGACGCCGAGGGCCAGCGCGAACGCGTACATGAGGGGGAGCGTCATCACTCCGAGGAGGATGAGCACACCGATCGCCGCGCCGAGGAGGAGCAGGACGCTCTGTGTGACCACCAGCAGGCGGCGGCGGTCGAAGCGGTCGGCGACGAGGCCGGTCACGCCGACGAGCAGCAGGGGCGGCGCGAACTGCAACGCCATGGTGACGCCCATCGCGCCGGCGTCGTTGTCGGTGAGCTCGGTGAGCACCACCCAGCTGAGCGCGGTGGCCTGCATCCACGCGCCCACGTTGGAGACGAGCGCGCCGATGAACCAGACGCGGTAGTTGAAGACCGAGAAGGAGCGGAACATCGCAGAGCTCATCGCGACGCCACCTCCCGCATGATCGCCGCTGCACGGGCGAGGACGTCGCGCTCGGCGGGGTCGAGGGCCTCGAGGGCGTGCTCCAGCCAGGAGTCGCGGCGGCGCACCGTCTCCTCGACGACGGCGAGTCCGGCATCCGTCAGGCTGATGTTCACCTTGCGGCGGTCGTCCTCATCGGCCGTGCGGGTGAGGTAGCCCGACTCCTCGAGGAAGTTGACGGTGCGGTTCATCGACGGTGCGGAGACGCGCTCGCGGTCGGCGAGCTCGCTGAGCGTGTGCGGCCCGTGGACCTTGAGGGCGGCGAGGACGGCGAACTGGCCGTCGCTCATCGTGTCGACGGCGCGCTCCGAGCGCAGACGCCGGGCCAACCGGAAGGTGGCCATACGGAAATCGGAGGCGAGAGGGGTATCGGGGGTGGGGTCTGTGGTGCTCATTCAATTACTTAGCATAGCTCATTAGTCTTGCTAAGTAAATCGACCGCGACCGGTCCCGCGACCAGGCGGCGGTCCCCGCCGACGCAGGTCAGGCGTCGGCGGTCTCGCGCTCCCGACGCCGACCGAGACCCGCCGTCGCGACCAGGCCGACCGCCACGAAGCCCGCCGCCGTGAAGGCGGCCCACCGGGTGCCCTCCGAGAACGCCTCCCGGGCCGCGTCCGCCGCGGGAGCCGTCGACGGGTCGGCATCCAGTCCGGCGATCGCCCCGCCCGCGCTGTCGACGACCGCCGCCACGACGCGATCCCGCTCCGCCGCGGGAAGGCCTTGGTCGTCCAGCGCCGACCCGAGCACACCCGCCGTCGTCGTGAACAGCACGGTGCCGAGGATCGCGATGCCCAGCGCCGAACCCACCTGTCGCGCCGTCGACTGCGTTCCCGACCCCTGGCCGGACTGCGTCACCGGCACGTCCTGCAGGATCACGCCCGTCAGCTGCGCCGTGGCGAGACCCACCCCGATGCCGTAGACGAACAGCCCCGGAAGCAGCAGGCCCCATGGGGTGTCGGGCCCGATGACGGCCGCGACGGCGGCGATGCCGACGATCTCGGCGAGGAGCCCGGCCCGCACGACGAGCACGGGCGAGACCCGACCGCTGAGACCGCCCGCGATGCCGCTCGCGACGAACGATCCGCCGGCGAGTGCGAGGAGGACGAGGCCCGTCTGGAGCGCATCGAAGCCGAGCACGAACTGCAGCCACAGGGGCAGGGCGAGGATGAGGCCGAACTCGCCGAGGGCCACCACGAGGGCGGCGAGGTTGCCGGTGCGGAAGGTGCCGATGCGGAACAGCGAGAGGTCCAGCAGCGCCGACCGGCCGCGCCGTCGTCGCGACACCGTCCACGCGAGGAAGCCCGCGAGGGCGAGCGCCGAGACGGCGAAGGCGATCGGCACGGGGGACAGCGCCCACGGCCAGGTCCACTCGCCCACGGTCGGGGCGGTGTCGGTGAGCCACCACCCGTAGGTGCGGCCCTCGATGAGCCCGAAGACCAGGGTGCCGAACAGCACGACGGACAGCGCCGAACCGACGAGGTCGACGCGGCCGTACCCCGGCTCGCGCGACTCCGCGACCGCCCACAGCACGCCCGCGATGATCAGGATGCCGAGGGGCACGTTGATGCCGAACGCCCAGCGCCACGAGAACGCCGTCGTGAGCCAGCCGCCCAGCAGCGGCCCCACCGCGGCCATGCCGCCGATCGTCGAGCCCCACACCGCGAACGCGATGCCGCGCTCGCGGCCCCGGAAGGTCGCGTTGAGGAGCGAGAGCGTCGTGGGCAGCATCATGGCGCCGCCGACGCCCTGTACGAGACGTGCGGCGATGAGGAGCCCGCCGGTCGGTGCGAGCGCGGCGAACACCGAGGATGCCGCGAAGATCACGACGCCGATGAGCAGCATGCGGCGCCGGCCGAACCGGTCGCCCAGGCTTCCGAAGAGGAGGAGGAGCGACGCGAAGACGAGGGTGTACGCCTCCTGCACCCACTGGACTTCGGTGGACGAGATCCCGAGGTCGTCGACCACGGCCGGGATAGCGACGTTGACGATGGTCGAGTCGACGATGATGAGCGCCACGGCGAGGCTGATGAAGACGAGTCCGAACCAGCGCCGAGAGGAGATGTCCGCCATGGGTCGCTAGCTTATCTAGCGAAATTCCGAAACGGAAGCGGTGCGCGCAGGGTCGTAGACTCGGCCGCATGCCCGAACTCGCCGAAGAGCGGACCTACACCGACGCCCACGGCATCCGGATCGTCTACGACGTCCGACCCGCCGACGGCACGCCGCGCGGGGTCGTGCAGCTGCTGCACGGCGTGGGGGAGCACGCCGGGCGTTACGCCGCGCTGATCGCCGCGCTCGCCGGCGCCGGATTCACCGTCTACGCAGACGACCATCGCGGCCACGGTCGCACGGGACTCGCGCAGCACGGCGGCGACCACACCAGACTCGGACGTCTCGGCAAGGGTGGGATGCCGGCGACCCTCGCGGCCTGCCGACAGCTCACCGACATCATCCGCGACGAGAACCCCGGGCTGCCGCTCATCCTGCTCGGCCATTCGTGGGGATCGTTCCTCGCCCAGATGCTCGTGAACGACCGGCCCGAGGCCTACGACGCGCTCGTGCTGTCGGGGTCGGCGCTGCGCTGGCCGGGCACCCTCAACTCGGGCGACCTCAACGCGCCGTGGAAGGACCGCGAAGCCACCGGCACCGAGTGGCTCTCCAGCGACCTCACCGTCGGCGCAGCCTTCCTGGCAGACCCGCTCACCACCTCCGAACCGCTCCTGAAACTCTTCGGCGTGGTCGACGCCGCGCGCCTGTTCGGCCGGCCCCGCCGCGACCTCGGCCACGACCTGCCCGTGCTGCTCATGGTCGGGCAGGACGACACGGTCGGCGGTCCGCGCAGCGTCCACAAACTCGCCGACGCCTACCGCACCCGCTCGGGCCTCACCGATGTGACGACCCTCGTCTACCCGGGCGCCCGGCACGAGATCTTCAACGAGACGATGCAGGCCGACGTGCGCGCCGACCTGCTCGCCTGGCTCGACGCCCGCTTCGCGCGGCGCTGACTCGTAGGCTGGGACCATGCACGGTGAGTACAAGGTTCCGGGCGGCAAGCTCGTCGTCGTCGACCTCGAGGTCGAGAACGGTCGCATCGCCGACTTCCACCTCGCCGGGGACTTCTTCCTGGAGCCCGACGACGCGCTCCTCGACATCGACGCCGCCGTCACCGGACTCCCCGTCGAAGCCGACGTCGCGACGATCGCGGCCGCTGTGCGCGCCGCGCTCCCCGACGGTGCGCAGCTCCTCGGCTTCACGCCCGAGTCGGTCGGCACGGCCGTGCGCCGCGCGCTCGTCACGGCGGCGGGATGGCGCGACTTCGAGTGGGAGGTCGTGCACGAGAAGGCCGTCTCGCCCCGCATGAACCTCGCCCTCGACGAGGTGCTCACGACCCGCGTCGGCGACGGCCGCCGCCGGCCCACGCTCCGCATCTGGGAGTGGGACGAATCCGCCGTCGTCATCGGCTCGTTCCAGTCGCTGCGCAACGAGGTCGACCCCGAGGGGGCCGCCCGTCACGGCTTCGACGTCGTCCGACGCATCTCCGGCGGAGGCGCGATGCTCATGGCCGCCGGGTCGATCGTCACCTATTCGCTGTACGTACCGGCATCCCTCGTGTCGGGGATGACCTTCGCCGACTCGTACGCGTTCCTCGACGACTGGGTGTTGCAGGCGCTGCGTTCGCTGGGCATCGACGCCGTCTACCAGCCGCTCAACGACATCGCCTCGCCGCAGGGCAAGATCGGCGGCGCCGCGCAGAAGCGTCTCGCCAACGGCGGCGTGCTGCACCACGCGACGCTCTCGTACGACATGGACGGCCAGGTGCTCACCGAGGTGCTGCGCATCGGCCGCGAGAAGCTCAGCGACAAGGGCACCGTGTCGGCGGCCAAGCGCGTCGACCCGCTCCGCAGCCAGACGGGCCTGCCGCGAGAGGCGATCATCGAGCGGTTCATCGAGACCTTCACGAAGCTGTACGCCGCCGAGCCCGGCACGATCTCGGCCGAGGAGTACGCCGAGGCCGAAGCGCTCGTGGCATCCAAGTTCGCCACCGACGCGTGGCTGCGTCGCGTTCCGTGAGCGCCGCGGAGCCGCTTCCCGTCTCTCCGGTCGCTGCCGGGACGGTGGAGATCCACCACGGCGACAACCTGGCCGTCGCGCGGGGCCTGCCGGACGGCTCCTTCACCCTCGTGTACCTCGATCCGCCGTTCAATACGGGCCGCACGCAGGGCAAGGCGGTCGAAAGTGCCGTCCGTGGCGCGCGCGAGGCGTCGGCAACTCCTTCAGATCGGGAGGCCGAGTCGGCGGCGCCCGCGGAAATCGGGGCCGCTGCGGCGGACGACCCCGCGGATCGAAGGAGTTCGCCACCGTCCGCCGCGACGCGAGCCCCGGTGAAGGCCGGATTCCGCGGTGCGAGCTACGCGCGGCTGCGCGGCGACCTGCGGGCCTACGACGACCGGTTCGACGACTACTGGGACTTCCTCGAGCCGCGGCTGCGCGAAGCGTGGCGGCTCCTCGCCGACGACGGAACCCTGTACCTCCACCTCGACTACCGCGAGGCGCACTACGCGAAGGTGCTGCTGGACGCGCTCTTCGGCCGGGAGTGCTTCCTCAACGAGCTCATCTGGGCGTACGACTACGGCGCGAAGAGCCGCCGCCGCTGGCCCACCAAGCACGACACGATCCTCGTCTACGTGAAAGACCCG
Organism: Candidatus Microbacterium phytovorans; assembly: GCA_029202445.1. Classification (NCBI taxonomy): domain Bacteria; kingdom Bacillati; phylum Actinomycetota; class Actinomycetes; order Micrococcales; family Microbacteriaceae; genus Microbacterium; species Candidatus Microbacterium phytovorans. Next base: position 2,114,823 of record CP119321.1, on the reverse strand, counting down.
GCGCGGTACTGGTTCGACTCGGATGCCGTCGACCGCGAGCCCTACATGGCCCCCGGTCTCGTGACCCCCGAGAAGGCCGCGCGCGGCAAGCTCCCCACCGACGTGTGGTGGCACACGATCGTTCCCACGGGCGGACGCGAGAAGACGGGCTATCCCACGCAGAAGCCCGAAGGCATCCTGCGCCGGATCGTGCAGGCGTCGAGCCGTCCGGGCGATCGCGTGCTGGACCTCTTCGCCGGGAGCGGCACCACCGGTGCCGTCGCCGCCGCGCTCGGACGCGACGCGGTGCTCGTCGACAGCAACCCCGAGGCGATCGCCGTCATGCGTCGCCGCCTCCCCGCGGCCACCGTCCGCTGACGGGAGTCGGTGACCGCACCGTCGCCGCCTCAGTCGTCGAGGAACTCCAGGAGCGCCGCGTTGACCTCGGCGCCGTGCGTCCACAGCAGCCCGTGCGGGGCGCCCTCGATCTCGACGTAGGTCGCCTCGGGGAGGAGCTCGCGGAACTTCCGCGCCGTCTTGTCGATCGGCAGGATGTTGTCGGCCGTGCCGTGGAGGATGAGGGTCGGCACGGTGACGGCGGGGATGTCGGTGCGGAAGTCCGTCGGCCACGTGAGGGGCGCCGCGGCGATCGCCGTGTTGCCCGCGCGGCGCGCGGTGGCGACCGACGCGTCGAGAGCTTCCTGCGAGATGCGGTCGCCGAGGGTGTCGTCGAGGTTGTAGAAGTCGCGGAAGAAGCCCGTGAGGAACGCGTGGCGGTCGTCGCGCACCGACTGCGCGATGCCGTCGAAGAACTCCTGAGGGCCGGCGCCGTCGGGGTTGTCGTCCGTGATGAGCAGGAACGGCTCGAGCGACCCGAGGAACGCGGCCTTCGCGATGCGTCCTGCCCCGTAGCGCGACAGGTAGCGCGCGATCTCACCGGTGCCCATCGAGAAGCCGACGAGGATGGCGTCGGTCAGGTCGAGGTCTTCGATCAGCGCGTGGAGGTCGGCGGCGAACGTGTCGTAGTCGTATCCGGAACCGGCCTTCGACGACGCACCGAATCCGCGCCGGTCGTACGCGATGACGCGGTATCCGGCATCCAGGAGTGCCGCCTGCTGCTTGCCCCACGACTCCCCGTCCAGCGGGAAGCCGTGGATCAGGACGACCGGCTGCCCCTCGCCCTGGTCGGTGTAGAAGATCTCGACGTCGGTCGAGTTCTCGGTGCCCACGGTGATGTACGCCACGATGGCTCCTTCCGGCCGCGGACGGATGCCGCCGCCTGCGGTCGACGTTACGGCGCGGTCGCCGTGGCATCCACCCCTTGACGCACGCGACACCGGATGTTCAGGCGCACGTCCCGCGAAGGTGGCGCAAGCGGCGGCCTCGCGCCCGCGAAGGTGGCGCAAGAGGCGGCCTTCGGCCCGCGGAAGCAGCCGATTGCGCCACCTTCACGCGGCCGGCACCCCGCCGACGCCCGCCCAGCGGTGGTCAGGCGTCGCGGCGGGCGCCCTCGGACGGACGCACCGTGAAGATGTGCGGGGCGGTGAAGCCGGCCGCGGCGAAAGCCCGCTCCACGGCGACACCGACCTCGGCGACGCGCGCCTGGTCGACGAGCGCGATCGCCGCGCCCCCGAAGCCTCCGCCGGTCATGCGCGCCCCGACGGCGCCGGCAGCCCGGGCGGTGTCGACGGCGAGGTCGAGCTCGGGCACCGAGATCTCGAAGTCGTCGCGCATCGAGGCGTGCGACGCGTCGAGCAGGTGGCCGATCGCCCGCGGTCCTTCACGGCGGAGCGTCTCGACCGTGTCGAGCACGCGCTGGTCCTCGGTGACGACGTGGCGCACCCGTCGGAACGTCACGTCGTCCATGAGCTCCTCCGCACGGGCCAGGTCGGCCGGCGACAGGTCGCGCAGCGCCGCGACGCCCATGATCTCGGCCCCGCGCTCGCACGCGGCGCGGCGCTCGCCGTAGCCGCCGGTCGAGTGCGCGTGCTTCACGCCGGTGTCGATCACGACGAGCTCCAGCTCGGCCGCGGCGAAGCCCAGGTCGACGACGTCGGCCTCGAGGGAGCGGCAGTCGAGGAAGATCGCCGCATCGGCGCGACCCAGCATGGATGCCATCTGGTCCATGATCCCGGTGGGCGCCCCGACCGCCTCGTTCTCGGCGAGGCGACCGGCCTGCGCGAGCGCGACCCGGTCGCGCCCCAGCTGCCACACGTCGTTGAGCGCGGATGCCGTGGCGCCTTCGATCGCGGCGGACGACGACAGTCCTGCGCCGACGGGGACGTCGGAGGCGAAGACGAGGTCGACCCCGGAGACCGCGTCGACATCGGCATCCCGCAGCAGCGCCCAGGCGACCCCCAGGGGGTACCGTGCCCACTCGACGATCTCGTCACGCCGGGCGGGGAAGAGGGTGTCGAGGTCGGCGAGGGCCACTTCGACGGGCACCGGGTCGAACGTCGACACGACACGGATGCGGGCGTCGTCGCGCAGCCCGAGGGCGACCGAGGTACGGTGGTCGATCGCGAAGGGGAAGACGAAGCCGTCGTTGTAGTCGGTGTGCTCGCCGATGAGGTTGACCCGACCGGGCGAGGACCAGACGCCGTGCGGGGCGGCGCCGGTGAGGTCGTGGAACAGGGCGGTGGCGGTGGTCACAGGACGACTCCTTCGATGGCGGCGCGGAGGCGCTCGGCGGCGGTCTCGGGCGGGACGTCGCCGATCCAGGCGCCCATGGCCGACTCCGAGCCGGCGAGGAACTTGAGCTTGTCGGCGGCGCGACGCGGGCTCGTCAACTGCAGGTGGAGGCGCACGGTGTCGCGTCCGACGTGCACAGGTGCCTGGTGCCACGCCGCGATGTACGGCGTGGGGGAGTCGTAGAGCGCATCGACACCGCGGAGGAGACGCAGGTAGAGCGGGGCGAGCTCGTCGCGTTCGTCGTCGTCGAGGGCGGCGAAGTCGGGCACCTGACGGTGGGGGAGCAGGTGCACCTCGATCGGCCAGCGTGCGGCGAACGGGACGAACGCGGTCCAGTGCTCGCCCTGCAGCACCACCCGCGGACCCTCCTGCTCGAACTCGAGGATGCGCTGGAACAGGTCGGGAGCGGTGCGGTCGATCGAGTCGAGCAGTCGCGTCGTGCGGGGCGTGATGTACGGGTAGGAGTAGATCTGTCCGTGCGGGTGGTGGAGCGTGACCCCGATCGCCTCGCCGCGGTTCTCGAACGGGAACACCTGCTGCACGCCGGGAAGGGCGGACAGGGCGGCGGTGCGGTCGGCCCACGCCTCGATGACGGTGCGCGCGCGGGTGACGGTCTGCGTGCCGAACGAGCCGGCGTGGTCGGGCGAGAAGCACACGACCTCGCACCGGCCGACGCTCGTGCGGGTGCGGCCGAGGCCGAGGTGGCTGAGGTCGTCGAGGTCGCGGGGGGCGTCGGCGGCGACGGGGAGATCGCCGACGGCATCCGCGAGGGCGGGCCCGAACGACGGCGACTTGTTCTCGAACACGGCGACGTCGTAGCGCGAGGGGATCTCGGACGGGTTCGTCGGCGTCTGCGGCGCGAGCGGGTCGAGCTCGGCCGGGGGAAGGAAGGCGCGGTTCTGGCGCGCGGCCGCGACCGAGACCCAGTCGCCGGTGAGCACGTCCTGCCGCATGGTGGCGGTCTCGGGGCGGGGGCCGAGGTCGCGGGTGTCGACGCCGCGCTCGTCGCCGAGCGTCGTGTCGGGGTCGTCGAAGTAGATCAGCTCGCGACCGTCGGCGAGGCGCGTGGACCGCTTCACGACGCCCGCGCCGAGGGGTTCGGGGCGGACGGGCACGGTCGGGAACTCAGGCATGTTCACGATAACACGGTAGCGCGGGGGCGTGTTATCGTCAACACGGCGCGGATCGAAGGAGTTACCCACGGTCCACGACGGACACCGCGGAGGCGCGACTGACGCGAACCGCGTGCGCGGCGAGCCGGCACGGCGAGTAACAGGGGCGAAGAACGGGGGCGACATGGAGCGACGAGTGTCGATGGGCGACGTCGCGGCGGCGGCCGGCGTCTCCGCCCAGACCGTGTCCCGCGTCGTCAACGCCAGTCCACGCGTCGACCCCGCCACGCGAGCCCGGGTGGAGGATGCCATGGCGCTTCTCGGCTACCAGGTCAACCGCGCCGCGCGGGCTCTGCGCACGGGGCGCTCTCACACGATCGGCGTGGTCGTGGCGACCCTCGCTTCCGTCGGCAACTCCCGCATGCTCGAGGCGGTCGCGGCATCCGCTGCCCGCCGAGGCTTCGCGCTCACCGTCGTCACCCTCGCCGGGTCCGACGGTGTGGCCGACGCGTTCGCGCAGCTCCACGAGCAGGGCGTCGACGGGGCGATCGTGCTCAACGAGGCGACGGCCATCGCGGGCGACGCGCCCGTGCCTGCGGGGCTGCGGATCGTCGCCGTCGACGCGCCGCGCCCGCGCGAGTCCGACGACGCCGCCACGCCGTTCCCGACGGTGCAGTCCGACCACGCCGGCGGCGCTGCTGCCGCCACGGCGCACCTCCTCGGCCGAGGGCACGCGACCGTGTTCCACCTCGCGGGGCCGACGACGTCGTTCGCTGCCGGCGAGCGCGAGCGCGGCTGGCGGGAGACGCTCGCCGCCGCCGGAGCACCGGCTCCCGATCCGCTCCGGGGCGACTGGACGGCGGCCTCCGGCTTCGCCGCCGGCGCGCGGCTGGCGGCTCTCCCCGGTGTGACGGCGGTCTTCGCCGCCAACGATCAGATGGCGCTGGGACTCGTGCGGGCGCTGTCCGAGGCGGGTCGCACGGTGGGTGACGACGTGCTCGTGGTCGGGTTCGACGACGTCGCGGATGCCGCGGACTTCCGCCCGCCGCTGACCACCGTCCGTCAGGACTTCGACGCGCTGGGCGAAGCGGCCGTCACGTCGCTCGTCGCGGCGATCGGCGGCGCCGCGCCCGCGCACGTGACGCTCCCGGCCACGCTCGTGCGGCGCGCGTCGGCCTGACCGGGAGCGCGCGACGGTCCGAACCGATCGGAACCGCGTGCGACGTGCAGCGGGCTCAGCCGGCGGCGCGGCGAGCTTCCCAGCCCGAACGCACCATCTCGTCGACCGTGTACCGGTTCTTCCAGTCCAGGTCGCGTGCGGCGAGCTCGCCGGTCGCGACGATGCGGTCGGGGTCGCCGGCCCGGCGCGGTCCGATCTCTGGCGTGAAGTCGATGCCGGTCACGCGGGCCATGGCATCCATGATCTCTCGCACGGACAGGCCGTTCTTGGAGCCGAGGTTGTAGGCGGGCTCGACCGGCTGCCCCGCGGCGAGGCGCTGTGCGGCGACGACGTGGGCGGCGGCGATGTCGCCGATGTGCACGTAGTCGCGGACGTTGGTGCCGTCGGGGGTGTCGTAGTCGTCGCCGAAGATCTTCGGCGTGCGCCCCTCGATGAGCGCCTCGTAGACGAGCGGGAACAGGTTGTGGGGGCTGACGTCGTAGACCGAGGGGTCGCTCGATCCGACGACGTTGAAGTACCGCAGCGACGTGTGGCGCAGCGGCGCGTCGGAGGATGCCGTGGCGACCGCCTGGTCGCGGATGAGCCACTCGCCGATGAGCTTGGACTCGCCGTACGGGGATGCCGGACGCTTCGGCAGGTCTTCCGTCACGAGCGGCACATCGGGGGTGCCGTAGACGGCGGCGCTGGAGGAGAAGACGAGGCGGCTCACGCCGGCCTCCTCCATCGCGGCGAGCACGACGCGGGTGCCCTCGACGTTCTGCTCGTAGGTGTGGAGCGGGCGCTGCACCGAGACGCCCGCGTACTTGTAGGCCGCGACGTGGATGACACCGACCACCTCGTGGGCGCGCATCGTGTCGACCAGGAGCTGCTTGTCGAGGATCGAGCCGCGCACGTACGGCACGCCCTCCGGGACGAAGGTCGCCCGCCCGCTCGACTCGTTGTCGAGGACGACGGGCGACATGTCCGCCGCCGTCAGCGCGCGGACGATGTGGGCGCCGATGTATCCGGCACCTCCGGTGACGAGCCAGCTCATGGGTTCTCCTGGGGAATCGGGGGCGGTACGGGACGCGGACCGGTGTAGGGACCGGTGGACTGGCGGACGACGAGTTCGGTGGCGACGGTGCGCACGCCGGGGGCCAGGTCGCGGCCCTGGATCTCGTCGATGATGAGAGAGACGGCCAGCGACCCGGCGTCTTCGAAGAACTGGTGGACGGTCGTCAGCGGCGGCCAGAAGTGCGCGGCTTCGTCCATGTCGTCGAAGCCGACGACGCTGACGTCGTCGGGAACGCGCACGCCGCGCTCATGGAGGGCGCGCAGCACGCCGAGCGCCATCTGGTCGTTGGAGGCGAACACGGCGGTCGCTTCGGCGAGATCGGCGAGCGCGAGCCCTGCGCGGTAGCCGGAGGCGGCCGACCAGTCGCCGAGGAACGGCTCGGGGACGGCGCGCTGCTCGTCCTCGAGGATCTCGCGCCACGTCTCGGTGCGCTCTCGTGCGGAGTTCGACTCCGACGGCCCGGCGACGTGCCACACCGTCGGGTGGCCGAGGTCGAGGAGATGGCGGACGGCGAGGCGCGCGCCGTTGATCTGGTCGGCGTTGATCGAGGGGCGGTCGGGGCGCGCGCCGGCTTCGACGATGATGCTCGGGATGCCGTCGGGGAACACGAGCGCGGACTTCGAGATGAGGTGCGATTCGATGATCACGATGATGCCGTCGACGGCATCCTGTCCGAGGCGCGACAGCGCCGACGAGACCTGGCCCTCTCGCTCGCCCTCCTCGGTGCCGGGCTGCACCTGGATGAGCTCGACCGCGTAGTCGCGTCGCGCGGCTTCGGCGACGATGCCCGCGATCGTGCGGATGTTGCCGAGGGTGCCGAGGGTGAACACGACGACGCCGATCGAGCCGAACGATCCGCGGCGGAGGGCGCGGGCGGCGACGTTCGGGCGGTAGCCGAGGTCTGCCATGGCCGCGAGCACCTTCTGTCGCGTGGGCTCGGCGACGTTGGTCGCGTTGTTGGCGACCCGCGACACGGTCTGTCCCGAAACGCCCGCCGCCTGCGCGACTTCGCGCAGGGAGACGGATCTCGGGTGATCGTTCGCGAGGGTCATCAAGGTCACTCTATGCCTTAGGTCGGACTCGGGGTTGACAGATGTTGACGTAAACATGCTACTCTCGCCCCGTCCGATGTTGACGTAAACATTTCGTCGCCGCACGGATGCCACGACCACCCCGATGAAGAGGACGGAGACGCCGATGTCGACCATCGCTCCCGCCGCGCCCCCGCCGGCGCCCGCACGGAGTCGCGCCGCGCGCCCCTCGCGACGGCCCTCGACGACCCGGCAGTGGGCGGGCCTCGGCTTCGTCGCCCCGTTCCTCGTCGTCTTCGCGCTCACCTTCCTCGCGCCGGTCGTCTACTCGATCTTCCTGAGCCTGTTCCGCGACAAGCTCGTCGGCGGCAACGTGTTCGTCGGCTTCGACAACTACGTGCAGGCCTTCACCGACCCGAAGTTCCTCGAGGGTGCGCTGCGGGTCTCGCTGTTCCTGGCCGTGCAGGTGCCGATCATGCTCGTGCTGGCGCTCGTCGCCGCCCTCGCGATCGACTCCCGGCGGCTCGCCGGTTCGTCGCTGTTCCGCATCGGCCTCTTCCTCCCCTACGCGGTGCCCGGCGTCGTCGCGGTGCTCATGTGGGGGTTCATGTACTCGGAGCGGATGGGCCTGGCCGGCAACATCAACGACCTCCTCGGGTTCGACCTCGTCACGCCCTTCACGCAGCAGTGGATCCTCGTGGCGATCGGCAACATCGTCACCTGGGAGTTCGTCGGCTACAACATGCTGATCTTCTACTCGGCCCTGCGCGCGGTGCCCACCGACATCTACGAGGCGGCCGCGCTCGACGGCGCCGGCCAGTTCCGCATCGTCTGGAGCATCAAGCTCCCGGCCCTGCGCGGCGCGATCGTCATCGCGACGATCTTCTCCATCATCGGCAGCTTCCAGCTCTTCAACGAGCCGAACATCCTGCGTCCGCTCGCCCAGAGCATCATCACGACCTACTTCACCCCGAACATGTACGCGTACAACCTGAGCTTCTTCGGCCAGCAGGTCAACTACGCGGCGACGGTGGCCATCGTCATGGGCGTCGTCACCGCCGTGATCGCCTACGTCGTGCAGCTGCGCGGCAACCGTCAGGAGCTGCGATGAGCGCCACGACCCCCACCGCCGACCTCGCGGCATCCCGGGATGCCGACAGCACCGGTCGTCCGCCGCGCCCTCCCCGCCGCGCGTCGCGCCGGGCGTTCGACCGCTCCGCGAACACGATCGAGCGCCCGCGTCGGTCGCTCCTGCTGACGATCCTGATGAGCGTCTTCCTGCTCTACTCGTTCCTGCCGCTCGCGTGGCTCATCATCAGCTCGACGAAGACGCAGGAATCGCTCATCGGCTCCTTCGGCCTCTGGTTCTCCGGACCGTTCGCGTTCTTCGACAACATCGTCCAGACCGTCACGTACGACGACGGCATCTTCGTGCGGTGGTTCGGCAACACGTTGCTCTACGTGATCGCCGGCGCGGGCGGCGCGACCATCCTCGCGACCCTCGCCGGCTACGGCCTGGCGAAGTTCACGTTCCCGGGCAAGAAGGCCATCTTCGCCGTCGTCCTGGGGGCCATCGCCGTCCCCGGTACCGCTCTGGCCGTTCCCACGTTCCTCATGTTCAGCCAGATGGGACTCACGAACACGATCTGGGCGATCATCATCCCCTCGCTCATCTCGCCGTTCGGGCTCTACCTCATCTGGGTGTACGCGGTCGACTCCGTGCCCACCGAGCTGCTGGAGGCCGCCCGTGTCGACGGTGCCGGTGAAATCCGCACCTTCTTCACGATCTCGATCAAGCTCCTCGCCCCCGGGATCGTCACCGTCGCGATGTTCGCCATCGTCGCGACGTGGAACAACTACTTCCTCCCGCTGATCATGCTCAACGACCCTGACCTGTTCCCGCTGACCATCGGTCTGCAGCTGTGGAACCAGCAGGCGACGGGCGTCGGATCCGATCCGATCTTCAACCTGGTGATCACCGGTGCTCTTCTCACGATCGTCCCGATCGTGATCGCGTTCCTCCTGCTGCAGCGGTTCTGGCAGTCGGGGCTGAGCGCGGGAAGCGTCAAGCAGTAGGGGACTGCCGACCTTCGAAATCCATCCTCCCCACGATCCGACTCCGAAGAAGCGGAAGGACACAGCAATGAGAAAGCGCACCCTGGTCCGCGGCATCGCCACCGGCGCCGCCGCCCTCCTGATCGGTGCGGGCCTCGCGGCCTGCGCCGGTGACACCGACACCGGCGACAACGCCGCCGATCCCGGCAGCGCCGACGCCATCGAAAAGGCCCTCGAAGAGGGCGGCGAGCTCACCTACTGGACGTGGACGCCCTCGGCCGAAGCCCAGGTCGCCGCGTTCGAGGACGCGTACCCGAACGTCAAGGTGACCGTCGTCAACACCGGCGGCGCGAACGACAACAACCTCAAGCTGCAGAACGCGATCGCCGCCGGCTCCGGCGCGCCCGACGTCGTGCAGGTCGAGTACCAGTCGCTCCCGCAGTTCATCCTCTCCGACTCGCTGCTGGACCTCTCCGCGTACGGCTTCGGCGACCTCGAAGACCTCTACACGCCGGGCCCGTGGGGCGCCGTCGCGCAGCAGGGCGGCATCTGGGGTCTCCCGCAGGACTCCGGTCCGATGGCGCTGTTCTACAACAAGCGCGTGTTCGACGAGTTCGGCCTCGAGGTTCCGACCACGTGGGACGAGTACATCGAGGCGGGCCGCAAGCTGCACGCCGCCGACTCCGACTACTACATCACCAACGACGCCGGCGCCGACGCGGGCTTCGGCACGTCGATGATCTGGCAGGCCGGCGGTCGCCCCTTCCAGGCCGACGGCGAGAAGGTCACCGTCAACCTCGCCGACGAGGGCACGCAGAAGTGGGCCACCAAGTGGGACACCCTCGTGCAGGAGGGTCTCATGAGCCAGATCCCCGGCTGGACCGACGAGTGGTTCGCCGGTCTCGCCAACGGCACGATCGCGACGCTCCCCATCGGCGCCTGGATGCCGGGTGTGCTCGAGTCCGGTGCCGCCGACGGCGCCGGTGACTGGCGGGTCGCCCCCATGCCCACCTACGACGGCGGCGCCGCTGTCACGGCGGAGAACGGCGGCAGCTCGGAGGCGGTCACGAAGCAGTCGAAGAACCCGGCGCTGGCAGCCGGCTTCCTCAAGTGGCTGAACTCCTCGGAGGACTCCATCGACGTCTTCCTCGAGAGCGGCGGCTTCCCCGCGACGGTCGCCGACCTCACGTCGGACGAGTTCCTGAACTACGAGTCCGACTACTTCGGCGGTCAGAAGATCAACGAGGTGCTCGTGGACGCCGCCAACTCGGTGAGCACCGGATGGCAGTACCTCCCGTGGCAGTCGTACGCGAACAGCATCTACGCCGACACCGTGGGCAAGGCCTACCTGGACAAGACGTCGATCGCCGACGGCCTCGCGGCCTGGCAGCAGCAGAACGTCGCCTACGGCAACGAGCAGGGCTTCACCGTTTCGGAGTGATCCACCGGTGATCTCGGGGCGGTCGGGTTCGACCCGGCCGCCCCTCCTTTGTCCGTGCCCTCCCATCCCACCTGGAGACCACACCCATGACCGGCCGAACCTTCGAGATCGGCGAGCGCGACTTCCTGCTCGACGGCGCCCCGCACCGCGTGCTCTCGGGGGCCCTGCACTACTTCCGCGTGCACCCCGACCAGTGGCGTGACCGCATCCGCCTCGGACGCATGATGGGCCTCAACACGATCGAGACCTACGTCGCGTGGAACGAGCACTCGCCGGAGCCCGGCGTGTTCGATACCGACGGGCGACTCGATCTCGCCCGGTTCCTGCGCGAGGTGCACGAGGAGGGGATGCACGCGGTCGTGCGCCCCGGTCCGTACATCTGCGCCGAGTTCGACGGCGGCGGACTGCCCGCGTGGCTGTTCGCCGGCGATGGCGTCGGCATCCGGAGCCTCGAACCGCAGTACCTGGCGGCGGTGTCCGAGTACCTGCGGCGCGTCATGGAGATCGTCGCCCCGCTGCAGATCGACCGCGGCGGCCCGGTCGTGATGCTCCAGGTCGAGAACGAGTACGGCGCCTACGGCTCCGACCACGCGTATCTCCAGGCCCTCACCGATCTCTTCCGCGCGTGCGGTGCGACCGTGCCGCTGACGACGGTCGACCAGCCCGTCGCCGAGATGCTCGCCGCCGGCACGCTCCCCGAACTCCACGCCACCGGTTCGTTCGGTTCCCGCGTGCCCGAGCGGCTGGCGGCGCTGCGGGCGCAGCAGCCCACCGGACCGCTCATGTGCAGCGAGTTCTGGTGCGGCTGGTTCGACCACTGGGGCTCCCACCACCACGTCACCGACCCCTCGGCATCCGCAGGCGCGCTCGACGAACTGCTGTCGGCGGGTGCCTCGGTGAACATCTACATGCTCCACGGGGGGACCAACGCGGGCCTCACCAACGGCGCGAACGACAAGGGCGTCTACCAGCCCACCGTCACGAGTTACGACTACGACGCCCCCGTCGACGAGGCGGGACGGCCGACCGAGAAGTTCTGGGCCTTCCGCGACGTGATCGCCCGCCACTTCCCGGTGCCCGAGTTCCCCCGGACCGAGCGCCGCGCGCTTCACGTTCCCGCTCCGGCCCCCCTGCGTCGTGTCGGGACGCTCGCCGAGGTCGCCCCCGGGGCCTGGTCGTCGCACGACGAGGTCCCCACGATGGATGCCGTCGGCATCTGGCGCGGCTTCGCCCGCTACCGGATCGACCTCGACGGCACCGACGCGCCCGCCGTCCTCTCGTTCGCAGAGGTGCGCGATCGTGCGTGGCTCTCGCTCGACGGGGAGCCGGTCGGCATCCTCGCGCGGGAGGCGCACGAGCGGTCGGTGACGCTCCCCTCGGGGCGCGGCCTGCTCGAGATCCTCGTCGAGGACGAGGGACGCGTGAACTACGGCCCTCGGATCGGCGAGCCGAAGGGACTGATCGGCCCCGCGACGCTCGACGGGGTGCCGCTGCACGGCTGGGAGATCTCCGCCGTCCCGCTCGACGCGATCCCCGCCGCTCGCGGCAGCGTCGGCGACGGCGCCCCGGCTGCAGCCTCGGTCGGGGCGACGGTCTGGCAGGCGACCCTCTCCCTCGACGCGCCCGCCGACCTCTCCCTCTCGACCGACGGTCTCGGGAAGGGGCTCGTGTGGATCGGTGACACGTGCCTCGGCCGTTACTGGCGCAAGGGCCCGCAGGCATCCCTCTACATCCCGGAGCCCCTCACCCGGGCCGGGGACAATACGCTGACGGTGCTGGAACTGGAGACGCTCGACGTCGACGCCCTCCGCTTCCTCGACGACCTCGCCCTCGGACACACGGAGCACTGACGTGACCACCCCCGCGACCGCCACCGGCGCCGTCGACCCCGCGCCGCTCGCCCTCGACCGCCGCGTCTTCGGCGGCTTCGTGGAGCACCTCGGACGGCACGTGTACGACGGCATCCACGAACCCGGGCATCCGTCGGCCGACGAGGAGGGCTTCCGCGGCGACGTCATCGACCTCGTGCGTGAGCTGGGGGTGTCCACAATCCGCTACCCCGGGGGCAACTTCGTCTCCGGCTACCGGTGGGAGGACGGCGTCGGCCCGCGCGAGGAGCGGCCCCGTCGCCTCGACCTCGCCTGGCACGTCACCGAGACCAATCAGGTGGGCCTCCACGAGTTCGCCTCCTGGCTCGACAAGGTCGGGTCGGAGCTCATGCTGGCCGTCAACCTCGGCACGCGGGGCACGGCGGAGGCCCTCGACCTGCTCGAGTACGCCAACGCCGAGGTCGATACGGCGTGGACCCGCGCCCGCGCCCGCAACGGCCGGTCCGAGCCGTTCGGCGTGCGGATGTGGTGCCTCGGCAACGAGATGGACGGCTGGTGGCAACTGGGCGCCCGCAGCGCCGACCAGTACGGTGCGCTCGCGGTGCAGACGGCGCGCGCGATGCGCCGCTTCGATCCGACGCTCGAGCTCGTCGTCTGCGGCTCCTCCGGGCGCACGATGCCGACCTTCGGTGCGTGGGAGCGGGAAGTGCTCGCCCACACGTTCGACGAGGTCGAGTTCATCTCCTGCCACGCGTACTACGAAGAGCGGGACGGCGACGCGCAGGAGTTCCTGGCATCCGCCGTCGACATGCACCTCTTCATCGAGGAGGTCGTGCGCATCGCCGACGACATCGCCTCCGAACGGGGCAGCGACAAGCGGATCATGATCTCGTTCGACGAGTGGAACGTCTGGTACCAGTCGCGCTGGAACGCCGTCGAGGGCACGCAGCCGAGGGACGAGTGGCCGGTCGCACCCCGCCTGCTCGAAGACGTGTACACGGTTCAGGATGCCGTCGTCGTCGGAGACCTCCTCATCACCCTGTTGCAGCACGCCGACCGCGTGAAGTCGGCGTCGCTCGCGCAGCTCGTGAACGTGATCGCGCCGATCATGACCGAGCCGGGCGGTCCCGCCTGGCGGCAGACGACGTTCTTCCCCTTCGCGCTCACGTCGCGCCTCGCGGGGGACCGGGTGCACCGCCTCGATGTGTCGGCGCCGACGTTCGCGAGCTCTCGCTTCGGCGACGTCTCGACGGTCAACGCGGTCGCCACCGTCGGCGACGACGGCGTCACCGTGTTCGCCGTCAACCGGTCGCTGGACGGCGCCGTCGAGGTGCAGCTCGATCTCCGCGGGCTCGGGCCGGTCGGAGCGGGTTCTGCAGGAGCGGGTTCCGCAGGCGCGGCCGGGTGGACGGTGCGCGAGGCACACCTCCTCCACGACGACGACCGCTACGCCGCCAACACGCTCGGCGATCCGGAGCGGATCGCGCCGCGCGACCTCGACGGCGCACGGCTCGACGACGGCGTGCTCACGCTCACCCTGCCCGCGGTGTCGTGGGCGGCGGTCCGGCTCGGCTGAACCGGGCTCAGCCGCCGAGGGCGGCCGCCACGACGGCGCGCGCCTCCTCCTGCACCTGCGCGAGATGCTCCGGACCCCGCAGCGACTCCGCGTAGAGCTTGTAGACGTCTTCCGTGCCCGACGGGCGTGCGGCGAACCAGGCGTGCTCGGTCTGCACCTTCAGCCCGCCGATCGCCGCCCCGTTGCCGGGCGCGTGCGACAGCTTCGCCACGATCTCCTCGCCCGCCAGCGTCGTCGCCGACACCGACTCCGGCGCGAGCTTGCCGAGGGCCGCCTTCTGCGCCGGCGTCGCCGGTGCGTCGACCCGCTGATACGCCGACGCGCCGTACTCCGCCTCCAGCTCGGCGTACCGCTGCGACGGGGTCTTGCCGGTCACCGCGAGGATCTCGGATGCCAGCAGGCACAGCAGGATGCCGTCCTTGTCGGTGGTCCAGACCGACCCGTCGGTGCGCAGGAACGACGCACCGGCCGACTCCTCTCCGCCGAACGCCACCGAGCCGTCGATGAGCCCCGGGACGAACCACTTGAAGCCGACGGGCACCTCCACGAGCTTTCGCCCCAGAGCGGCGACGACCTTGTCGATGATCATCGACGACACGAGCGTCTTGCCGACCGCGGCGTCGGCGCGCCACCCCGGGCGGTGCGCATACAGGTAGTCGATCGCGACCGCGAGGTAGTGGTTCGGGTTCATGAGCCCCGCGTCGGGGGTCACGATGCCGTGGCGATCGGCATCCGCGTCGTTTCCCGTGAGGATGTCGTACTCGTGGCGGCGGGCCACGAGCGAGGCCATCGCCGACGGCGACGACGGGTCCATGCGGATCTTCTCGTCCCAGTCGAGCGTCATGAACCGCCACGTCGGGTCGACCTCGGGGTTCACGACCGTGAGGTCGAGACCGTACCGCTCCCCGATGAGCGCCCAGTACTCGACCGACGCGCCGCCGAGGGGGTCGGCGCCGATGCGCACACCCGCGCGCCGGATCGCCTCGACGTCGATGATGTTCGCGAGATCGGCGACGTAGCCCTCGCGGAAGTCGTACGAGCCGACGTGCTCGGCGGCGATGTCGGCGAACCGCACACGCTGCACGCCCTCGAGCCCCGCGGCGATCAGCTCGTTCGCCCGGTCGGCGATCCACCCGGTCGCGTCGGTGTCGGCCGGGCCGCCGTGGGGCGGGTTGTACTTGAAGCCGCCGTCGCGGGGCGGGTTGTGCGACGGGGTGACGACGATGCCGTCGGCGCGGGAGGAGTCACCGGCATCCCGGCCCCGGTTGAACGCGAGGATCGCGTGGCTGAGGGCGGGCGTAGGCACCCAGGAGTCCCGGGAGTCGACGCGGACGTCGACGCCGTTCGCCACGAGCACCTCGATCGCGGTGCGCTCGGCGGGGCGTGAGAGGCCGTGCGTGTCGCGGCCGAGGAACAGCGGACCCGCGATGCCCTGGCTCGCGCGATACTCGACGATCGCCTGCGTGGTGGCGAGGATGTGGTCCTCGTTGAAACTCGTCGACAGCGACGACCCGCGATGGCCGCTCGTGCCGAACGCGACCCGCTGCTCGGGCACCGCGGCATCCGGCTTTCGGTCGTAGTAGGCGGCGATCAGTTCGTCGATGTCGATGAGGTCGGATGCTTCGGCGGGATGTCCTGCGCGGCTCATGGTCCCAGTCTGCCCCTCCGGAGCCGCCGATGCGACGGCGAAGGGGCAGGTTGATGGCGGGGCGACCGTGAGCCCGGGCCGGGGGTGGCCGGCGTTCGCCGTTGCTAACTCCTCCAATCCGGGCGCCGAAGGGCGGATTTCGCCCCATTCCGGGCCCGAGGTACCGATTCGCCGGAGTTAGCGACGGGAGAGGTCGGCGCCGCGCCGTGCGACCTCGTCGAGCACGGCACGCAGCGCGGGCGAATCGGCCTGTGTGCGGCGATGCACGGCGAGCACGTCGCGTGTCGACGCCGGGCCGGCCGTCGGGATCGCGACGACGTCGTCTCCCAGGTCGCCGCGTCCGAGCCGCGGCACGAGCGCGACCGCGAGCCCCGCCCGGGCCAGCGCGAGGTGGTTCTCGAACTCCATCGACTCGTGCACGATGCGGGGGGCCCCGCTCACGCCGTCGAACAGGCGCCGCAGCCATTGCCGGCAGATGGTCGAATCGAACGTCGCGACCCAGGGCTCCTCCGCGAGATCTTCCGGTCGGAGCACTTCGCGGTCGGCCAGTCGGTGTCCCCGGGGGAGGATCACATCGGCGACATCGGTGAACAGCGGCGTCTCGACCAGGTGGTCGGGCATCGCGAGCGCGACCCCGCCCCATCGGTGCACGATGCCGAGGTCGCGCTGGCCCGACGCGACGAGCGCGATCGTCTCCCAGGGTTCGCTCTCGCGCAGCGGCAGGCGGAGCTCGGGATGCCGCTGCCGCAGCTCCGACAGCACCGGGATCATCAGCCCGCGCACGACCGTGGAGAACGCGGCCAGCCGGATCTCG
Source organism: Candidatus Microbacterium phytovorans (assembly GCA_029202445.1). NCBI lineage: Bacteria > Bacillati > Actinomycetota > Actinomycetes > Micrococcales > Microbacteriaceae > Microbacterium > Candidatus Microbacterium phytovorans. The sequence goes on along the minus strand of CP119321.1, from coordinate 2,098,413 downwards.
CCGACAAGCGCGTCGGGCCCGTCGGACAACGACTGGATGTCGGCGCGAATGCGCTCGAGGTCGGCGAGGACAGGGGTCGAGGCGACGACGAGCCGCGTGGCGGCGGCGGTGAGCACCACGCCCCGTCCGGCGCGTTCGAGCAGGTCGACGCCCGTCTCGCGTTCGAGACGCTTGACCTGTTGCGACACCGCCGAGGGGGTGTAGCCGAGGAGGGCGGCCGCGCGAGCGACGCTCCCCTCGGTCGCGATCGCCCGAAGGGAGACGACGGCATCCAGATCCATCATGAAGCGATGCTACCGAATCCGGGCGACGAACGTTCGCTTGTCCTTCACGGATCAACCGGGTCGAATGGATGCCGTGCCCCGCCGTGACATGCTCCTCGCCGCCCTCGTCGCCTCGCTGTGGGGCTTCAACTTCGTCGTCATCGCCTGGGGCATGACCGGCATCCCGCCGCTGCTGTTCGTCGCGATCAGGTTCACCGTCGTCGCGGCGGTGGCACTCGTGATCCCCCGCCCGCAGACCGGCTGGAAGGTCGTCGTCGGTGTCGGCCTGTTCATGTGCCTCGGACAGTTCGGACTGCTCTACACCTCCATGGCCCTCGGGCTCCAGCCCGGGCTTGCGGCCCTGCTGCTGCAGGCGCAGGTCGTCTTCACGATCGTCATCGCCGCCGTCGCGCTGCGCGAGCGCCCCACCCCGATGCAGGTGATCGGGGTCGTGCTGGGCTGCCTCGGACTGGCGATCGTCGCGCTCGGCCGCGGGGGAGAAGCGCCGGCCGTGGCGGTGCTCCTCGCGCTGGCGGCGGCCCTGTCGTGGGGGATCGGCAACGTCATCTCCCGGCGGGCCGGTGACGTCCGGGGTATCGGCCGGGGCGGCGCGCTGTCACTGACGGTGTGGTCGGCGCTCGTGGTGCCGGTCCCCGCACTCGCGCTGTCGCTCCTGGTCGAGGGACCGGCGGCGGTCGGAGCGGGGCTGGCATCCTTCGGCTGGACCGCGACCCTCTCCACCCTCTACACGGCGGTGCTCTGCACGGTCGTCGGCTACGCGATCTTCAACGGCCTGCTCGCGCGCAATCCGTCGGCGGCGGTCGTGCCGTGGGTGCTCCTCGCGCCGGTGGTCGCGATGGCGTCGGCGGCGGTGCTGCTGGGCCAGGTGCCGACGCCCGGCGAGGCGGTCGGCGGGGCGATCCTCGTCGTCGGCGTGCTCGTGACCGGCATCCGGAGGCGGCGCGTGCGGGCGCCGAGGCCTGCTCGGCGGCCTCGCCGGCGCGAGGTCTCCGCCGCGGTCGGTGGCTAACTCCTCCAGAATCGAGCGTCGCAGGCGTAAGCCGCGCTCTCGCGCCGCGGATGCGACGGATCGAAGGAGTTGGCCACACGACGGCGCGCACCCCCGCCCCCACTAGGCTTGCCCCCGTGACCGTCGACTCCGCCCCGCGCCGCACCTACAGCTACCTGGGCCCCGCGGGAACCTTCACGGAGGCGGCGCTGGCGCAGGTCGCCGAGGCGCGCGACCAGATCTGGCGGCCCGTCCGCAACGTCGGCGAGGCGCTCGCCGATGTCGTCGAAGGCCGATCGGATGCCGCGATGATCGCGATCGAGAACTCCATCGACGGCGGGGTCTCGACCGCGCAGGACGCGCTGGCCACGACGCCCGGGCTCCGCATCGTCGGGGAGTACCTCGTGCGGGTCAACTTCGTGCTCGTCGCGCGTCCGGGCACGCGGCTCGAGGACGTCTCGCTTGTCGCCGCCCACCCCGTCGCGTACGCGCAGTGCCTCCGGTGGCTCACGGCGCATCTGCCCGAGCACGCGCACCTCCCCGCGGCGAGCAACGTCGCCTCGGCCGTCGGGATCATCGACGGTGTGAGCGAGGCGCAGGCCGCGATCGCTCCCCCCGGCATCCTGGGGCACTACGACCTCGAGCTGCTCGCAGAGGAGATCGGCGACAACACCAACGCGGTCACGCGCTTCGTGCTCGTGAGCCGCACGGTGGCGCCGCCGGCACCCACGGGGGCCGACAAGACGTCGCTCATCGCCGAGCTCCCCGACGACCACCCCGGCGCGCTCCTGGAGCTCCTCGAACAGTTCTCCACCCGCGGCATCAACCTGTCGCTCATCGAGTCGCGGCCGATCGGCGACGAGCTCGGACGCTACCGCTTCGTCATCGACGCCGACGGCCACATCGAGGACGAGCGGATGGCCGACGCCCTTCTCGGGCTGCGCCGCTTCAGCCCGAAGGTGACCTACCTGGGGTCGTACCCGCGGGCGGATCGCGCGATCGTCCGCTACCCCGACCGCTACTCCGACGATGTGTTCGTCGAGGCGCGCGACTGGCTGCGCGCCCTCATCTCGGGCGAGCCCGAGGCCTGACGCCGCCGAGCGAGCTCCGGCGTGCGGATCAGCCGACGAGGAGTTCGAGCGTCTGCACCCGGCCAGGCGCGGCGTCGAGGGGCTCCGCGTCGTACGGAGCCGCCACGGGCGAGACCATGACCTCGTCGACGCCGTGCTGCCCGGCGAAGGATGCCAGTCGGCCCCGCACGTCGTCGCCGGCACCGACGAACCACCGCGCGCGCAGGCCGTCGAGCATCGCCGTCGCGAGCCGGTCGTGGGCCTCGGCCTCCGCCGCCTGCTCGACCGTCTCGAGGGCGACGAGCGGGCGGCCGCCGCGCAGCCGCGCCATCATGCGCGCCTGCGGCAGCATCCGGGCTTCGGCCTCTGCCTCGCTCGGCGCCGCCACGACGTTCGCGGTGACGAAGGTGCGGGGAGCGTCCAGGTGCTCGCCGGGGGTGAACTGGGTGCGGTAGAGGTCGAGGGCGCGTTCGAGACCCTCGCCGGAGAAGTGGTTCGCGAACACGTAGGGGAGCCCGAAGGCCGCGGCGAGGGCGGCGGAGTAGTCGCTCGATCCCAGCAGCCACACGTCGGGGGTGGAGGTCGCCGCGGGCGTCGCGTGCACCGCGTACGGTTCGCCGGTCGCCGCGCCCGGACGGCTCACGAGACGCACCTGGGAGCCCTCGGGCGACACGAGCCCGAGGATGTCGCGGATGTGGTCGGGGAAACGGTCGACGTCGCTCGTGGTTCCCGTCATCCGCAGCAGCTGGGTGATGACGGGGTCGCTGCCGGGGGCGCGGCCGATGCCGAGGTCGATGCGTCCGGGAGCGATGGCTTCGAGGGCGGCGAACTGTTCGGCGACGACGAGCGGCGCGTGGTTGGGAAGCATGACGCCGCCGCTGCCGACGCGGATGCGCGACGTGCGGGCCGCGGCTGCCGCCGCCAGTACGGGCGGGGTCGTCGAGGCGACGGCGGGCATGTTGTGGTGCTCCGCGAACCAGTACCGCCGGAAACCGAGGTCGTCGGCGCGGGCAGCGAGGTCGAGGGATGCCGCGACGGCCTGTGCGCTGCTCTGACCGGCTCGCACGGGCACGAGGTCGAGGACGGACAGGGCGGGGGAGGCGGTCGTGTTCATCAGGAACCGCAACGATCTCGTCGGCATCCGCATTCCCCGCTACCAGGCCGGGGCACCACCCCGGGTCAGCGGGCGCGCTTGACGTGCTCGTATGCGTCGAGGGCCCGGCGTCGCGTCTCCGCGAGGTCGACGAGCGGCTCGCGCTCCGCACTGTCGGGGGCCCACTGTCCGATGTAGAGGCCTTGCGGGTCGAACTTCTCCGCCTGTCGCTCCGGATTGAAGATGCGGAAGTACGGCGACGCGTCGGCGCCGGAACCGGCCACCCACTGCCAGTTGAAGGGGTTGCTGGCACCGTCGGCGTCGACGAGGGTGTCCCAGAACCACTCCTCGCCGCGCCGCCAGTCGATCGCGAGGTTCTTCGTGAGGTACGACGCGACGACCATTCGAACCCGGTTGTGCATGTAGCCGGTCGTCCACAGCTCGCGCATGCCCGCGTCGACGAGCGGGACTCCCGTCTCGCCTTTCTGCCACGCCCGCAGGTGCCCCCGGCGAAGCGGCGGCCAGGGGAACGCGTCGAACGCCGCCCGCCAGTTGCGGGTGGCGAGGTCGGGGAAGTGGAACAGCGTGTGCCAGGCGAATTCGCGCCACCCCAGCTCGGAGAGGAAGCGGTGAGCGGATGCCGCGTGCGCGCCGGTGCCCGCGGCATCCACGGTCTCGTGCCATACGGTGTAGGGGCTCAGCTCACCCCAGCGCAGGCGCGGCGAGAGCAGGGAGGTGGCGCCGGCGGCGGGTTCGTCGCGGGCGCGGTCGTAGTCGCCGAGGTCGTCGCTGAGGAACGCGCGCAGTCGCGTCCGTGCGGCTGGCTCGCCGGGCTCCCACGCCTCCCGCAGCCCGCCCGCCCAGTCGGGCGCCGTAGGGAGGAGCTTCCAGTCGTCGAGGTCGTCGCTGCGGGCGCCCCGGCCGTCGACCGTGCGCGGCTCGGGCAGCGGGTCGCGGGGCGACGGCTGCGCCTGGCAGGCTTTCCAGAACGGGGTGAAGACGGCGTAGGGAGTGTCCGATCCGGTGCGGACGGTCCACGGTTCGAACAGGAGGTTCGCCGCGTACGAGGTGACCTCGCGCCCCTCGTCGCGCAGCCGCGCTTTGAGGGCCGTGTCGATGTCGCGCTCGGCTCCGCCGTAGCGGCGGTTCCACGAGACGGCCTCCGCGGAGACCTCGTCGGCCACCGCGGGCACGACGTCGGCGGCCGCCCCGCGTCGCAGCACGAGGGAGCCGTCTCGATCGGCGAGCCGCTGCCCCAGGTCGGCGAGGCTGTGGTGCAACCACCACTTCGCGGCTCCGCCGAGGGGACGGACGCCGGGCGACTCCTCGTCGAGCACGTACAGCACGGTGACCGGTTCGTCGCGGTCGACCGCGGCGCGCAGGGCGGGGTTGTCGGCGAGGCGGAGGTCGTCGCGCAGCCAGACGAGGGAGGTCATGACGACACGCCCGTCAGATTCCGGTGACGCTGTGTCCGCGGGGGACGGCGACGGTGAGTCCGCCGGGTTCGACGCGCGCGGTGACGTGGGTCGCCTCGCCGAACTCGTCGCCGTCGAGCTGCACCGGCTGGGCGGCGACGGTGGCGAGGTCGATGCCGGCGCCGCGGCTGAATCGCACGGCGTTGTCCTTGGTGCGCAGCGACAGGATCTGGCGTCCCGCCCGGAAGCGGCGGAGGAAGCTGTTGTCCCAGGCCACGCGGCGCCAGATGAGCAGCCAGCCGAAGGCGCTCTTGGGTTGGAAGATCGCGATGTCGAGGTCGCCGTCGGTGACGGATGCCTCGGGGATCAGCTCGAGTCCGGCCGGGAGCGAACCGCAGTTGGCGAAGACGACGCTCTGCACGTTGGCGCGGTGCACCTTGTGCCCGGGCACCTGGTACATGACGGGGAACGGCTTCGCGCCGATGAGGGAGCGCGCCGCGCCGTCGACGTAGGCGACCCAGCCCACCTTCTTCTTGAGATCGCCGCTCGTGTTCGCGATCATCGCGGCATCCAGACCCATTCCGCCCATGACGACGAAGGCGCGCTTCTCGCTCTCGCCGCCGGGGCGGGCGAGGGTGGCGATGCCGACGTCGATGGGGACGACGTCGCCGTCGAAGGCGGCGGCGATCATGGCGTCGGCGTCGTCGAGGGGGAGACGCAAGTTGCGGGCGAGGAGGTTGCCGGTGCCGCTGGGGACGATCGCGAGCGGGACGGCAGAACCGGTCATAGCTTCGCTGACGGCACGGACCGTACCGTCGCCGCCCGCGACGAGCACCACGTCGACCCCTTCGGCGAGTGCCTGCCGGGTGACGTCGTTGCCGAGGTCATCGACGGTGGTCTCGTAGAAGAGGGGTTCCGACCAGCCCGCCTCCTTCGCGTGGGTGGCGACCTGCGCGCGCAGCGCGTCGCCGTCGACCTTGATCGGGTTGTAGACGAGCGCGGCTTTCGGGCTCGGGCGGTCGCCGTCGGAGAAAGGCTCGGTGCGTCCGCTCTCGTCGACGCGCCGGGCCTCGCCCGTCTCACCGTCGGACGTGTCGGGGGAGACGTCGTCGGGCTGGCGGATGACGTCGTCGGGTGCGGCCGCCTCCTCCGGATCGGTCGCGTCGGAGCCCACGTTCGTGCCGGAGTCGGTCGCCATGCGTACAGAGTATTGCGCGGGGCCCGTGACCGGCCTCCGGACGCGGGGGGCTTGCGCTCACCGTCAATCGGCGGGTATCTCCGTGACGGCGATCGCCCACAGGTTGTCGACGTCTGCCGTACCCGTCACGCGGACCTCCTCTCCGACGATGTCGAGCGTGTTCCGCGTTCCGGGGTCGCCGGCGTCGAGGAGGCACCTCTGGGTGATCGTTGCGGAGTTCTCGATCTCGACCGTGATGATGTCGTCGCCGAAGCACCGGATGTAAACGGCGACGCGACCCGTCCTCGTTGGCGCGGGTTCCGTGGAGGCGGCGCCGCGAATCGACGACAGGGTCGCGATGCGAGGTTCACCCGGCGCGGGAGTGACCGTCAGTTCGCTGGGGGCGGGCGATGGCGAGACGGATGCCGAAGGACTCGGAGGGGAGGCCTGCTGCGTGGCAGGATCGAGGGCCCCCGCCACGCAGCCGGTGGTCAGCGAGGTCGCGGCCAGCACGCCGACCATCGCCCACATCGTCCGCCTCACTTGACGGTCACATCCCAGCCCACCCGGAAGGGGGCGAGCGTGCTCGTTGCGCGCGACTGGATGGTGCAATCGGGACCGAGAGTGCGGTACTCCTTGCCCCTCACCGGGAGGCTCCAGACCCCGTAGTCGCCGTATCCCGTCTTTCCGGCCGGAACGGTGAACGTGACCGAGTTCCCGACGGATGCCGTGACGCTGAGGCCCGCCGAGACGCCGAACTCCGCGGAGATCTCGGCGACCTTCACGGACCCCTTGACGTTGGTCGCCCCGGAGAACTGGGCGTTGACGGTGCCCCCGACGTCTGAGGTGAGCGTGACTCTCATGCTCTTGGCGGTGCGATTGCGATTCGCCTGGGTGGGCCCGATCTGGGTGAGCTTGCGCGCACCGCGCGAGGTGGAGTCGTACCTCCATTTGGATGTGCTGCAGCCCTTGATCGGTACGGAGAGGGCCGTGAGCGATGAGGTATCGGCGTTCGTTGCCACGAAACGCTCGGCCGGCGCGCCCGACGCCCACGAGGGGGCCGCGCTCAGGATCAGGGCGCAGGCGGCCATGGTGCCGAGGATCGCGTTCTTTCGGTTCGTCATGTGTTCGGTTCCCTTCGATGCGAAGAGGGGGAGGACTTCACGCTAGTACTCATTTATGCGTGTTCGAGAAAGCGATCTGAATCTGTGCATAACTCGTCCGTCCACCGGACCGTCCGTGCACCCGTCCACACCGCCCGCGGCCCGCGAACCGGCCGCGACTAGACTCGAACGGTGATCGATCTCGCCCTTCTCCGCGACAACCCCGACCTCGTGAAGCGCTCGCAGGAGGCACGAGGAGAGTCGGCGGAATCCGTGGATGCCGCGATCGACGCCGACCGTGCGCGTCGCGTCGCGCTGACCGCCTTCGAAGAGCTGCGTGCCGCGCAGAACGTGCACGGCAAGAAGGTCGCGCAGGCGCCCAAGGAGGAGAAGGCCGCGCTCGTCGCCGAGGCCAAGGACCTCAGTGCCCGCGTGAAGGAGGCTCAGCAGGCCGTGACGGCCGCGGAGGCCGCGGCATCCGCTGCCCTCGCGAAGATCGAGAACATCGTGATCGACGGCGTCCCGGCCGGCGGGGAGGACGACTTCGTCACCCTCCGCACGCACGGCGCACCCGTGACGTTCGACTTCGAGCCGCGCGACCACCTCGCCCTCGGCGAACTGCTGGGCGCGATCGACATGGAGCGCGGCGCGAAGGTCTCCGGCGCCCGCTTCACCTTCCTCACCGGCATCGGCGCACGCCTCGAGCTCGCCCTCATGAACCTCGGCATGGAGCGCGCGCTCGCCGCCGGGTTCGTCCCCGTCATCCCGCCGACGCTCGTGCGGTCGGAGGTCATGCGCGGCACGGGCTTCCTCGGCCAGCACGCCGACGAGGTGTACCGCCTCGATGACGACGACCTCTACCTCGTCGGCACGAGCGAGGTGCCCCTCGCGGGGTTCCACATGGACGAGATCCTCGACCTGACTGCGGGCGCGAAGCGCTACGCCGGCTGGTCCACGTGCTACCGCCGTGAGGCCGGCTCGCACGGCAAGGACACCCGCGGCATCATCCGCATGCACCAGTTCAACAAGCTGGAGATGTTCGTCTACACGACCCCCGAGGATGCCGAGGCCGAGCACCTGCGGCTCGTCGCGATGCAGGAGGCGATGCTGCAGGACCTCGGGCTGAGCTACCGGGTCATCGACGTCGCGGCGGGCGATCTCGGCTCCTCCGCGGCGCGCAAGTACGACGTCGAGGCGTGGGTGCCGACGCAGGGTGCCTACCGCGAGCTGACCTCCACCTCGAACTGCACCACGTATCAGGCGCGACGCCTCGACATCCGCCACCGCCCCGTCGTCGACGGCGCCCCGGCGGGCAAGACCGCGCACGTCGCGACGCTCAACGGCACGCTCGCGACGACGCGGTGGATCGTGGCTCTCCTGGAGACGCACCAGCGCGCCGACGGCTCGGTCGTGATCCCGGAGGTGCTGCGGCCCTACCTCGGCGGGCTCGAGGTCGCGGAGCCCATCGCGTGACGGCGAAGGGCGGCACGCCCCACCTGCCGCCGACCGGCTCGGTGAAGGTGGTGAAGCCGACGAAGGCCGCCCGTCTCGTCGAGCGGATCGCCGACGAGACCGAAGACCCGACGGTCGCCACCGAACGGCTGCTCATCGCCCTCGACGTCGACGGCACGCTCCTGCTGGAGGACGAGACGCTGAGCCCCGGGGTCGTCGACGCGATCGCGCACGCCCACCGCGCCGGTCACGAGGTCATGCTCGCGACGGGACGGTCGTGGGAGAGCACCCGTGGCATCCTGCGCGTTCTCGGGCTCGCCCCCGAGTACGCGGTGTGCTCCAACGGCGCGGTCATCATGAAGCGGGCGGGCGGCGATCTGGCCGACGAGCTCGTCTACGAGCGGTTCCACATCGAGACGTTCGACCCCACCGAAGTGCTGCACCTGTTGCGTGAGCACCTGCCCGACGCGCACTACATGGTCGAGCTCGCCGACGGGCGTCGCCTCTACACGGAGGAGATGGACGACTGGAACCTGGTCGCCGCGCACCGGGTGCCGTTCTCGGAGCTGTCCGCCCAGCCGGTGTGCCGCGTCGTGGTGGTCTCGCCCGACGAGACGGATGCCGACTTCGTCGACCTCGTGGGTCGCATCGGACTCAACAAGGTGTCGTACGCCGTCGGCTGGTCGGCGTGGCTCGACATCGCCCCCCAGGGCGTCGACAAGTCGACCGCCTTGGAGAGGGTGCGGGTGTGGCTGGGCGTCGATCCCGCACACGTGCTCGTCATGGGCGACGGACGCAACGACGTCGGCATGTTCCGCTGGGCGCGGGAGCACGGCGGCCGCGCGATCGCGATGGCGCAGGGCCCCGACGAGGTGCGCCGCGAGGCGTCCGAGACGACGACATCGGTGCGCGCGGGAGGCGTGGCGGAGATCCTGCGTCGCCTCTGAGGCAGTGCCTCAGAGAAGCATCGCGGGGCGTGCCGTCCCGGTCAGAAGCGGTTAACAGCCCGCCCACAGGCGCGCTCGGCCAGAATGGAACCGGCCCGGTCCACTACAATCGACGCCTGTCGGGCGGATTTCTTCGGAGTCTGCTCGGGAGGGTTGTCCGAGCGGCCGAAGGACCCGGTCTTGAAAACCGGTGGGCAGCAATGTCCCGTGGGTTCGAATCCCACACCCTCCGCCCCTCGGGGACCCCCGCCCCGCCTCAGAAAGGGATGCTCGTGAGCGAGACGCCTGACGCCCCGCCGACCAGCCGGCGACAGCCGCTGGCGCGCCACGGCATCCAGACCTCCCCGAAGCCCTTCCGCCAGATCATGACGGTGCTCGGCGCGGTGGTCGCGGTCGTCGTCCTGAGCGTCGGCGCCGTGGGGGCGTTCTACGTGTGGGATGCCGCGCGCACCCTCACCGACAACAGTGTCGACATCGGTGACGACGTCGACGAGCTGCCCGCCATCGGCGAGATCGACGGCGGCGTCAACATGCTCGTCGTGGGCACCGACTCCTGCGAGGGTCAAGACCTCAAGCTCTTCCCGCGCTGCGCCCACGACGCGGGGGGCGAGCGCAACGACGTGACGATGCTGGTGCACATCAGCGACAACCCGCGCCGCGTGACGGTGGTCTCCTTCCCGCGCGACATGATCGTGCCGATCCCGTCGTGCCCGACCGGCGACGGCGGCAACTACTCCGCGATGAGCGCTCAGATGATCAACTCGTCGTACATGTACGGCGGACTTCCCTGCACCGTGCTGACCGTCGAGGCGCTGACCGGCGTCGACATCCAGTACGCCGCGGCGATCCGCTGGACGGGTGTCATCAACATGTCGGATGCCATCGGCGGCGTCGACGTGTGCGTCTCCGACGACATCAGCGACAAGCACACGGGCCTGAACCTCACCAAGGGCACGCACACCCTCGTCGGTGCGGAGGCGCTGCAGTTCCTGCGCATTCGCCACGGCATCGGCGACGGCTCCGACCTCGGCCGCATCTCGAATCAGCAGCAGTTCATGAGCTCGATGGTGCGCAAGCTGCAGTCGGGCGGTGTGCTGGCGAATCCGTCGGTGCTGTTCAACCTCGCGACGACCGCGGTGGCGCAGGTGCAGTCGAAGCAGCTCGTGCTGAGCGATTCGCTGACCAACCCCCAGCGGATGGTGTCGATCGCGATGGCGGTCAAGAGCGTGCCGTACAAGGACATCGTCTTCGTGCAGTATCCGACGGTCTACGCCCCCGGCGGCGGCCGTGTGCTCCCGGTCACCTCGGCGGCCGACGTGCTGTTCCAGGCGCTTGAGGACAACCAGCCGCTGAAGCTCACGGGCGACGCGAGCCAGGGCTACGGTGTGGAGATCGTCGGCGAGGCCGAGGCCACCCCGACCCCCACTCCCACCCCCACGGGTTCGCCGAGCGGTTCGCCCGACGCCTCAGAGACCCCCGACGCGAACCAGACGCCGGAGCCCACCGAGACGGCCGTGGAGCTCCCCTCCGACATCGCCGGCTCCACCGCCGCCGACGTCACCTGCACGCAAGCCCAGCGCTGAGCCCGCGGCGGCGGCCCCGGAGAAAGTGGCGCAGTCGGCGGCTTCCCGGCATCCGAGACGGCCGTTCGCGACACCTTCTCGCGCCGATTGCGCCACATTCGCGCGTCGGAGGGCGCGCGAAGTGCGGTGCCGACCGGCATCCGACGACAGTTCGCGCACTCTCGACGGCTGTCACCTGTCCGGGAAGCGACGTTTCGTGCGCACCTCGAGGTGATCGAGGCGCCGGATCTCGATCGGTTCCGGCGGGAGCGTCATCGCGGGGTCGTAGTAGGCGACCCACGAGGTCATCTCGAGGAAGTCGCCCGAGCTCGTCTGGTCGTGGGAGCTCGCCGTGACGGCGGTGAGGTAGTAGCGGCCGTTGCGATCGATGGTGGGGTCGGGGTCGAGTGCGTCGACCGCGATGATGAAGTCGCTCCCCGCGTCGTTCTCGGGGTTGCGCTGCCCGCCCGACGAGATCGTGACGATGCTCGCGACGCTCGAATGCCGCACCTGTTCGGAGACGGGGCGCTCGGGGTCGAAACCGGGGATCGTGAGGTGGGTGGGGATGAGCCGGCGCACTCCGCGGTCGAGCTTGCCGTCGGAGATCGGGCCGTGGGAGATGAACGACCGACCGCGCACGATCGCGAGCGTGTTGAACGGGTCGGGGCCGGCGATGGGAATGCGGATGACCGGCGGGGCGGGGCCGTCGATGTCGGAGATCGGCGGCGGAGTGTGATCGAGGTACGGGTTCCAGGGATCGGGCATGACGAACGGCCCGAGCATCCACGTCTCGGTCATCGCAGCACCCGGAATCCCACCGCGAAGTCGACGCCGCGGCGATTCGTGTCGGGCGGCTGAAGGGTGAAGGTCTCGGTTCCGGGCGCGACGGGACCGTAGGTGAGGTCCGCCTCCGCAGGCACCGTGAACCCGGTGGGGAAGATCGTCACTTTGAGCGAGCGCCCGCGGGGCGGGTTGAGGATGCGGTAGCGCACCGCCCAGCGGTCGCTGTCGAGGGTGGCGTCGACGATCTCACCGGCGACGAGCGGAGTGAGGTGCTCGTTCTCGCCGCCGAACGGACCGTCGGCCGGCGTGGTCCGCCGCTCGTGGAGAGTGACGCGCACGTGGTCGGCGGCCGCGAGTGGGTCAGGGGATGCCAGGTCGAGCATCGTCCGCGGCCAACGGATCGTCCCGGTGACCTCGGCGACATCGCGCACCACCGTCGCGACGACCTGGTAGGAGAACCGGTTGAGGCTGCTGCTCTCGCCCATGACGGCGAGGTCGACGGCGAGGTCGAGCTCGCCGGTCTGACCGTTCACCGTGACCGAGGCCCGGTCGACGCCGAAGGCGTACCCGGTGTCTTCGTTGGCGATGCTGGCGAGGGCGACGTGCGTGCTCGCCTTCTCGATGCGGTCGGCGGGGATGCGGAGGTGGACGATGTCGGTGCGGCGCGTCACGTCGTCGGTGTCGACGCGCCAGTCGGGGCAGCAGATGCCCGAGGCGACGATCAGACGCCGCCCGGCGATGCCGAGGTCGACGTCGAGATGTGTGGGGCTCGACACCTGGGACGGATTTCGCACGTCGAACTCGGCCATGGTGACCCCCTTCGCCCTTCTCCGCGGTCTACGCGCCTGCGGCGTGTCCGTGCAGTGTGTCTGCAATAATGCAGTGATACTGCATGTATGGTGAGCGGTCAAGAGCCCGGAGCGACGGGACATGAGCGCAGGCGGCGTCAGACCGAGGAGCACCTCCTGGCGGCGGCCGGCCGGCTGTTCCTCCGCGACGGCTATGCGCGCACGTCGCTGGCCGCCGTGGCGCGCGAAGCGGGGGTGGCGGAACGCACCGTCTACGTACGCTTCGCCACGAAGGCCGCGCTCTTTCAACGGGTCATCGAGACCGCGATCGTGGGAGATGTCGACCCCGTTCCGCTTCCCGAGCGGGGGTGGAGCGTCGCGGCGATGTCCGCGCCCACGCTGGCGGAGCGGGTGCACGCGTTCGCCGACGGGGTGGCGACGATGAACGAGCGTCTCGGACCGCTCATGGCGGTCAACGGAGAGGTCGAGCCGGCGGAGCCGAGTGTGCAGGAGTCCGCCGCCCGGTGGCGCGAGGCCACCCGCGTCTTCCTGGAGGTCTTCTGGGGTGCTGCGGTGCGCGACGGGCTTCTGGCGAAGGATGCCGACGTCGCCTGGCTGGCGTCGGTGGGGGCGATGCTGTCGGCCGCCGAGTCGCGCCTGCTCGCCGCAAGAACGTTCGGGTGGGATCGGGACGAGTATGCCGTGTGGCTGGAGCGCACCTGGATGCGGCTGGCCGCGGCATCCGCTCTCGTCCCCGGAACCGACTGACGGCCCGGTTCGTTGCCACGGGCGGGGAGCGGTTATGATTGCCGGGTGTGTTCGCGCCGTCTCGCGTTGAACACCCTGGAGACGTCGCATAGTCAGGCCTAGTGCACCACCCTGCTAAGGTGGAGTCCTCGCAAGGGGACCGAGGGTTCAAATCCCTCCGTCTCCGCCAAAAAGCCCCGGTCTCCCGGGGCTTTCGGCGTTCTGGCGAACGATGTTCAGGCGGCCGTCACCGCCCTGGTCGAACCGTGGCCGTCACACCGCCGGCCACTGCGCGACGGTGCGGGTGGAACCCGCCCGTTCCTCGGTGATCGTGAAGCTCTTCGCCCGGAAGTCGGCGACGAGGCGGGCCGACGCGTCGCCGTCGCGCCAGGTCAGGTCGAGCACGTGCGACCCGGCGGTGTCGTCGGAGGTGAACTCGCCGTCGAAGGCCGAGTATGCCGTGCGGAAACGCAGGATGTCCAGGAGGGCTGCGGTGTGTGGACGGGCGACCGCGGCGGCGACTTCCTCGCCGGTGTAGTCGTGGCGGTTGACCGCGCGTGCCTCGCCGGTGTCGCGGAGCGCGTCGACGTCGTTCGCGCCGAAGAGTGCACCGACGTAGTACACCTGGGGGATGCCGGGAACCCACAGCTGAACGGTGCGCGCGAGGAGCATGGCATCCTCGTCCTCCTCGAGAGCCGAGAAGAACGACGTCATCAGCTGGTACTGCCGGGTCTGCTCCTTGCCGCGCGTGATCATGCCGGGCGGGAGCGCGTGGTACTGACGCAGCGGCTCGATGACGCGGTTGACGCGGTCGCTCACGGCATCGATCTCGTCGTCCGAGAGCAACCCGACAACGTCGACGACGCCGATCCCGTCGTGCGTGTCGAGCGTCGTGAACTGCTTTCGCGGGCAGATGGTCAGCCAGTGCCGCAGGCGGGTTGTGTCGTGGCTGAACACCGTGTGCAGCATGAGCATCGGGAGCGCGAAGTCGTAGACCCAGTGCCCGCGCTCGGCCATGGCCAGCTGGATGCGATAGTTCTCGTGGATCTCGGGAAGCATCTGCGTGCCGCGCGCCCGCAGCGGCTCCATGCCGATGTCGAGCACCTGCCATACCTCGGGCTCGACGAAGAAGCAGCTCGTCCCGGGACGCTTGGAGGCGTACGCGAACGCATCGAAGCGGATGAGCGGCACGATGTCGGCGAGCCGCCCCAGGTTGCGGCGGAAGTACTCCTGCGTGACGGGCTGCCACGGGTCGATGTCGACCTGCTCGGCGAAGAACGTGTTCCACAGTCGCACGACCGTGCCGTCGTCGCGGGTGAAGTCCTTCACGGGGCCGACGGCCTTGCGCCGGTACAGCGCCGCCATCTCCTCCTCGGTCGGTTCGGCGTTCGGCCAGAACTCGTCCCAGTGGATGAACATGTCCCGGTAGGGCGAGGCATCGCCGCGCTGCATGTAATCGCGGAACTCGGCCGATCGGATGGAGACGTGATTGATCATGAAGTCGGCCATCACGTAGTACGACGACGCGATCCGCTCGATGTCCGTCCACGTGCCGAAAGCGGGGTCGACCGTGTCGTAGTCGATGACGGCGAAGCCGCGGTCACCGCTCGACGGGAAGAACGGGAGGATGTGCACGCCCCCGAAGGCCCCCGCGAACGGCCCGTCGAGCACCCCCTGCAGGGCCGGAAGGTCACCTCCCAGGCTGTCGGCGTAGGTGATCAGCATCGGGGTGTTGGAGATCGGTTTCATGCGGCATCCTTTCGGCGGGTCGTGAGCCAGTCGAGAATCCCCTCGGCGTTGCGGTAGGTCAGCTCCCATGCCGCGTGGTTCTCGATGAGCAGTTCGTCGGTGGTGAGGCCCGGCGCCGAGGGGATGCCCACGGTCGCGAGCTGTTCGGGCGTGAAGATCGAGAGGTGGACGTCGGCTGCTCCCGCGCGGAGCAGTGCCAGCACGCCGTCGACGATGTACGCGTGCCGGTCGGGGGTGTGGTCGACGTACGCGGTGGAGACCCAGATCGGCGTACGGATGCCGTGGAGGATGCCGAGCGTCTCCGGTGTCATGGTCGGGCACACGGGAGCGGCCCCGGCGAAGAGGTCCGGTGCGACGTCGAGCATGCGGAGGGTGCCCGCCCCGCCCATGGAGACCCCCGTGAGGCGGATGCAGGCGGCATCGGCCGCGCCCTCGTCGATCAGCGACGAGACGTAGCCGGCGACGCTCTGCAGCGTCTCTCGGTTCCAGCCGGAGTCCGGGTCGAGCATTCGTTCAGCGAACGGCGCGCGGGCGGGCATGAGGGGGATCGTAGACGGCGCGGCCTGCGGGGCGATGACGATGTGATCGGGATATCGACGTGCCAGTTCGACCGCCCCGAGGGTGCCGGTCAGCTGCACGCGGTTGTCGGTGCCGGCCTCGGCTCCGCCGTGGAGGAAGACGAGGACGGGCAGGCCCGAGCCCTCGGGGCGGCGAACCCGCAGCGGGACGGTCCCGGCACGCGTCGACGCGAAGCCCAGGTAATGATCGTCGGTGCGCGTCATCATCCCTCCGTGGGGTTCAGGGCGCCGGGGCTGAGATCGTCGCGGGTGCGGGGGGTCGGGCGGGCGAACAGCACGTAGACCGCCAACCCGATGGCGACGGGGATGATCATGAAACGGAACATGAGGGAGTACGCGTCGGCGTCGGCCCAGCCCGCCTCGTGGCCGGCGGACACGAGCGCGCCGGCGGCCACCGGGAGGACCAGATAGGAGAGGTCGAGGCCCATGTAGTTCGTGTTGCTGGCGATGCCGCGACGCTCTCTGCTGACCGCAAGGAGGGCGAGGGTCTGCACGGCGGGCTGGCAGATGCCGTAGCCGAAGGCGGAGACGGCCCCGGCGACGAGGAACTCGGGCAGCGACCGTGCCGTGCTGATCAGGAAGAAGGCCACCCCGTAGATAAGTGTGCCCGGGACGATCACGGCGGTGAGTCCGAAGCGGTCGGCGATCGGACCCGCGATCGGTCGCGAGACGAGCAGGGCGAGGGCGTACGCCGTGAAGAAGAGCCCGATGCTCTCGATCCCCATCGACTCCCCGTAGAGGATGACGAAGGAGTTGACGACCGAGTAGGCGCCGCCGAGGAAGAAGATCACGATGGCCGGCGCGATCGCCTCGGGCGCGATGAAGGACCGCCACAGGCGTTCGCGTGGCCGCGACTCGCGCCGCGGCGATTCGGATCGCACGAGCGGCGCGAGCACCGCCACGACGGCCATGGCCCCCGCGCTGATGGCGAAGGTGGGGCCGTAGCCCAGAAGGCGCTCGAGCCAGAGCCCGATGGCGGGGCCGATCGCCATGCCGATGGCCTGCCCCAAAGAGAACAGGCCGATGCCGGAGGCCATGCGGCGTTCCGGCAGTGCGTTGCTGGCCATCGCGAGCGTCACGGGGGCGAGGAACCCCATGCCGAAGCCCTGCAGAAGGCGTCCGATCACGACGGCCGTCACATCTCCCGCGAACGCGAAGCACGCGAAGGCGAGCAGGAGCACCACGGCAGTGGCGGCGAGGAGGTGACTGTGGCGGATGCGGGTCGTGGCGACGCCGACGAAGGGTCGCACCAGCAGCGCGGTGGCCGCGAACAACCCTGTGACGAGTCCGACGGTGGTCGCACTCGCGCCGAACCCGTCGGTGAGTTTCGGGACGAGCGCGTTGACCATGAACTGCGAGACGTTGAGGACGAAGTTCAGACCGAAGATCACCAGGAACGCGGGCGACCAGATCTCCCGCCAACCGCTCGGTGCGGTTCGGCCTGCTGACATGGTGAAGGGTCCTTCGACGAAAATGGGCGCGCTCGACCACGGGGGTGTCGAACGGGCGGGAACGGGTGGGCCGGAATCAGGCGTCGGGTGCGGGAGAACTGTCGCGGTAGGCCAAGGTCACATCGAACAGGCTCGTGGGCGTGCCGGGGAGGCCGTCGGGCTCGGTCGCCACGCTGAGTGCGCGGGCGGCGTCGCGACTCATCTCGGTGAGCGGCGTCACGACGCTGGTCACCGAGGGACGCAGCAGGGCGTTGACCGAGCCGTTTCCGTACGAGACCACCTCGACGTCGCCCGGGACCGACCAGCCCGCGTCGAGGAGTCCGTTCATCACGCCGCCGACCATTCCGTCGTTGAGGACGAAGATGCCCGTGGAGCGCTCCAGGGTGGGGAGCAGCTTCGCGATGGCGGCATGGCCGCCCGTGATGTCGTTGGTCCCGAAGGCCTGGGGGATCTCGCCCTGCTCGGCGCGGGTGAAGCGGCGGGCGTGGTCTTCGAAACCGACGATCCGCAGGCTCTGCGACCGCGCGGAGACCGTCGGAATGATCATGGCGACGTGCTTCAGGCCGCGCCGGGCGAAGTGGTCGGCGACGAGATCGCCGACGGTGTAGTCGTCGGTCATGACGGACGGCCAGTTCTTGGCGACCCGATTCACGAGCACGAGCGGGATCTCGATCCTCTCCCGCTCCAGGAAGGCCACGTCGTCCTCGCCGAGGCCGAGCATGATCGCCCCCGCCGCGAACGACGGCGACAGCCAGGACACCTTGTCGCGCAGGGCACCGCGCTCGAAGGGGAAGACGACGACCTCGATGCCGAGGTCCTGCTCGCGCAGCCAGCCGTGCACGCCCCGGTAGAACTCGCTCGTGGGACCGAGGTCGAAGTCGCTGGGGGCGAAGATCGCCCACAGTTGCGAGGAACGCGGGCGTGGCGACCGCTTGGTCGTGTAGCCGAGCTCCTGCGCGGCGGCGAGGACGGTGTCGCGCGTGGCGGGAGCGATGCGGAACTCTCGCCACCGGTTGCTCAGCACCATCGAGGCGGTCGTGGTGGAGACGCCGGAGTGCAGCGCGACCTGGGCCAGGCTCACCTTGCTCTTCCCGCTCATGTCGACCTCCTCGTCCGGCAGCGTGTCTCTTCGTCGATCACACGCCACTTTAGCGTGAGCTGGCGTTTCGTCAAGTCCGATTTAGCTAAAGTTTAGCCACGCACGTGGCGGATGGCTCTTGCTCCACCGTGCAGTCGCCCCTCAGTGAAATGTCGCGATATTCCGGGCGCAATCGCCCCTTGATCGGTTCATGCACTGTCAGCGATCGAGAAGTTTGACAAGAGCGTCGCCGCATGGCTAGCATCCCGACTCAGGGACTTTTAGCAGTTCCACTCAAACTTTTAGCGAATGACGAGGAGGTCATGGTGTCTGTCATCACCTGGACGATCGAGAGTCGGCACCTCGCCGGCAACACGACCGTCACCGTCCTCCTCCCGGATCGCCCGCGGGACGAGACGCCGCGCGAGTACTACGGCGAGGAGCGTCGTTTCAAGGTGCTGTGGCTGCTGCACGGCACCTTCGGCGACAACCTGGACTGGCTGCGTCGGACCAACATCGATCTCTACGCCGCGGAGAAGGGGCTGGCGGTCGTCATGCCGTCCGCCCTCAACAGCAACTACTCGAACTGGTCCGACTTCTCGCTCGGCTACGACATGTACGACTTCCTCACCGAAGAGCTCATGCCGCTCGTCCAGGGCTGGCTGCCCGTGTCGGACCGCCGGGAGGACAACTTCATCGCCGGGCTCTCGATGGGCGGACGCGGAACCGTGAAGTTCGCCGCCAACCACCCGGAGCTGTTCGCGGCGGCAGCGGTGCTGTCGGCATCCCCCGTCGAATACGACCGAGTGCTCACCGACGAACTGCTCGCCGAGGGCACCGGCATGTTCGCCGACCGGCTGCGCGGGATGGTCGCCAACGCCGGCGGGAGAGAGGCCTTCCTCGCGTCCGAGGAGAACGTCTGGCGCATCCTCGACGCGAAGGCCGGCAGCGGAGAGCTCCCGCGGATGCTGTTCGCCTGCGGCTCCGACGACGAGCTCATCGTCGGCGACCTCCGGACCTTCGCGGAGCACGCCGCCGACATCGGACTGGATGCCGAGTTCTGGATCGCCGACGGCTACCGCCACGAATGGCGGTTCTGGGACCTCGCCATCCAACGCGCCCTCGACTTCTTCGGGCTCGAGCACAACCCCTCGAACCCGTTCTGACCCTTACCCGATTCCTACCCGCACCCACTCGTTCAACGAAGAAGGAATGACATGAAGACCACCCGCACCGCCGCCGTCGCGCTGACCGCAGCCGCGGCGCTCGCGCTGAGTGCCTGCTCGGGCACCCCGGCCGACGACACCCAGCCCTACGAGGTCAACTTCGCCTACCTCAGCATCGCCGGCGCACCGACCGACGAGCTGAAGGAGGCGATCAACGAGCTCACGCTGGACGAGCTCAACATGACCGTCAACCTGATCCCGATCTCGTTCGCGGACTACTTCTCCAAGCTGCCGCTCATGATGAGCTCGGGTGACCCGCTGGACATCACGTTCGTGTTCCAGCAGGACTTCGGCACGTTCATCAACGCGCAGTACATCGTCAACGCGGCCGACTACGCCGAGCAGACGGGCGACATCCAGGAAGTCCTCGGCGAAGACGCGAACGTCGGAAAGCTCGGAGACTTCCAGATCGGGTTCCCGACCCGCAAGGAGCTCTCCAGCCCGTCCGCCCTCATCGTGCGCAAGGACATCTTCGACGAGCTCGGTTACAGCGTCGACGACTTCGACATCACGGCGGAGGACTCGTCCGGCTACGCCAAGGTGACCGAGATGTTCGGCAAGGTCAAGGAGGCGTACCCCGAGATGACCGCGTACGACGGCACCTTCTCGATGGGCATGCAGATCTTCTCCTACATCGACCCGCTGGGCGACTCGGGCTACGGCGTGCTCGAGGACAAGGGCCAGACCACGACGGTCACGAACTGGTTCGAGTCCGACCAGTACCGCGAGTTCGCCGAGATCAACCGCGAGTGGTTCCAGAAGGGATACACGTCGCAGGACGTCGCGACGAACACCGACGAGGGCCACATCAAGATGAAGGCGGGGAACCTCTTCTCCTACATCACGTTCTCGAACCCCACCGGCGCGGCATCCGTGAAGTCGCTGACGGGGTACGACGTCGAGCTCATCCCGATCTCCGGCTACGGCCCGAAGAGCACGAGCACCGCGACGGCCGCTCTCCTCAGCGTCGCCAACGCGGCCAAGGACAAGACCAAGGCCTTCGAGTTCCTGAACTGGGCGTACACCAGCGGCGAGTTCAACGACCTCCTCAACTGGGGCGTCGAGGGCACCGACTGGGTCGAGACCGAGCCCGGCGTCGCCGGCTACCCGGAGGGCAAGGGACCGGGAGACGTCAGCTACCACAACGGCGCCGTCTTCATCTCGCCCAACCAGTTCGCCGGCCACGTGTGGGAGGGCAACCCCGCCAACCTCGGTGAGATCTACGCGGAGGCCAACGCGGAGGCCACCCCCTCGCAGGCGTACGGCTTCCTCTTCGACCCCACCTCGGTCGCTGCGGAGATCGCGCAGATCAATGCGGTGTACGAGCAGTACAAGAAGCAGATCAGCTTCGGCGTCCTCGACCCCGAGTCGGGCATCAAGGAGTTCAACGACGCCCTGTACGCCGCCGGTCTGCAGCGCGTGATCGACGAGAAGCAGCGTCAGCTGGACGAGTGGCTCGATGGCCAGTGAGCTGGTGACCCGTGAACCGGTGAGGGCCGTGCAAGCCGCGGCCCTCACCGGGCACCACGTGGAGAAGAAGCGTCGTCCGGTCCGCTGGCGCTCTTTCCTCCCGGTCTACCTTCTGATGCTGCCGGGCTTGATCTACCTGCTGGTCAACAACTACATCCCGATGGCCGGCATCATCTCCGCCTTCAAGCGGATCAACATCAACGACGGCATCTTCTTCAGCCCGTGGGCGGGGTGGGACAACTTCCGCTTCCTCTTCGCCAGCGGCGCAGCCGGGGAGATCTTCCGGAACACGCTGCTGTACAACCTGGCGTTCATCGTGGTCACCACGACGGTGGCGATCGGGCTCGCCATCCTGATCAACGACGTCGCCAGCACGCGGCTCCGCAAGCTCTATCAGAGCTCGATCCTGCTGCCGTTCACGCTGTCGATGGTGATCCTCAGCTATGTCGTGTTCGGCTTCCTCAGCCACGAGAACGGTCTGCTCAACAACACGATCTACGCGGACGACCCGATCCAGTGGTACAGCGAGGGCCAGTACTGGCCGACGATCCTGATCGTCGTCAACCTGTGGAAGACGGTCGGCTACTCCACCCTCCTGTTCATGGCCGGACTGATCGGCATCGACCGGGCGCTGTACGAGGCCGCCTCCCTCGACGGCGCCAACCGGTGGAAGCAGGTCATCCACATCGATCTGCCGAGCCTCGTTCCCACCATCGTGACCCTGACGCTGCTGGCGATCGGTCGCATCTTCTACTCCGACTTCGGGCTGTTCTATCAGGTGCCACGGAACTCGGGCGCGATCTACGACGTGACGACCACGATCGACACCTACGTCTACCGAACGCTGATCTCGGCGGGCGGTATCGGCCAGTCCGCGGCCGCGGGCTTCTTCCAGGCCGTCATCGGATTCGTGCTGGTCGTCACCGTCAACGCCGCCGTCCGCAAGTATCAGCGCGCCAGCGCTCTGTTCTAGATCGGAATCACTGTGATCAAGCATTCGCGCGCGTACGCCATCGCGGGCCATGTCGCGCTCATCCTCGTCACGCTGTCGATGATCGCCCCGCTGCTGCTGGTGTTCATGTCGTCGATCTCGTCGGAGTCGGCGCTCGTGCAGGACGGCTACACGTTCTGGCCCGCGCAGTTCAGCCTCGACGCGTACTCCTTCATCGCGCAGAACAGCGCCACCGTCTTCCGCGCCTACGGTGTGACGATCATCGTCACCGTCGTGGGCACGGCGGTCGGCCTCTTCCTGACGTCGACCCTCGCCTACGCCCTCTCGCTCCCGGAGCTGCCGGGGCGTCGCACGCTGAGCTTCCTCGTGTTCTTCACGCTGCTGTTCAACGGCGGTCTCGTGCCGGCGTACATCATGTGGTCCTCGCTCGGTGTCCGCAACACCCTGCTCGCGTACATCCTCCCGGCACTGCTGGTGAACGCCTTCAACGTGATCCTCATGCGCAGCTACTACCAGGTGAACATCCCGCCGGAGGTCTACGAGGCGGCCAAGCTCGACGGGGCCGGCTACGCGCGCATCTACTTCCAGCTCGTGCTCCCGCTCGGAAAGCCCATCCTCGTCACCATCGGTCTGTTCATCGCGCTCGGCTACTGGAACGACTGGACCAACGGCCTCTACTACGTGAGCGATCCGAACCTCTTCAGCATCCAGACGTTCCTGAACCGCATGATCCAGGACATCCAGGCGATCTCGAACAACTCCACCGGCACGGTGGTGACCTCCAACGTCCCGACCGTGTCGGTGCGGATGGCGATCTCGTTCGTCGCGCTGCTGCCCCTGCTCATCATCTACCCCCTCCTGCAGCGCTACTTCGCTCGCGGAATCATGGTCGGCGCCGTCAAGGGCTGACCGGAAGGACATACAGGTCATGCCTCAGATCTCGCTGCGCGCGGGCACGCCCGACGACGACAACCGCGACTACCTTCCGGAGCACCTCAAAGACTCCGACATCGTCGTCAACGAGAACGGCAACAACTCCCAGCCGTACCCGCGGCGGCTGGAGGAGCACACCGGCGTCGTCATCGACGGCGAGGAGGACACGTGGTACCTCTACGTGCCCGAGAGCTACCGCGCCGACACCCCGACGCCGCTGGTCGTCTCGATGCACGGCGGCTATATGACCGGGTGGGGTCAGGCGGTCTACACGTCGTGGACGATGGTCGCCGAGCGCGAGGGCTTCCTCGTCCTCTTCCCCAATGCGCACCTGCGCCGGTTCTGGCTGATCGACGTCCCCGAGGAGCAGATCGAGCAGGCGACCGCCGTCCGCGAGGACGGAATCTACCTCAACCGACCGCCCGCCGACCCGGACGAGAACCACGACATGCGGCTGGTGCTCGCGCTGATCGATCGCCTCGTCGCGAGCCACAACGTCGATCGCGGTCGTGTCTACATGCAAGGCATGTCGATGGGGAACGCGATGACGGGACAGTTCACACGGTACTTCGGCGACCATCTGGCCGGCGCCGCGGGCTCCGGCGGTCCGACCGCCCCGAAGCTCCTGTTCGACGAGAGCGGAGCCGTGATCAACAGGGCCGGTGCCGTGCCCGTCTGGCAGACGCGCCTCGAACTCGACGACGTCCCCCCGCACTACGGGATGCCGGTCGGCGACGTAGTCGCGCTGAACCGCGACTATTGGCGCACGGTCAACGGAGCCTCGGGCACGCCTCGGATCTCGATCCGCGGCCTCGACAACCTCGCCTTCTACGAGGGTGGAGACGCACCCGTCGTCTTCCGCGACGTGAAGAACCGCGACCACGGCCAGACCCTGGACGACGCCGAGTTCGTCTGGAGCCATCTCTTCTCCGGCACCCGCCGCCGCAGCGACGGGACGGTCGAGCTCACCGAACCTCGCCGGCCGCGCCACGGCGACGACGTATCGATCGCCATCGCCGACGGGGCGACCTCCGCATGGCTGCACCAAGAGGTCGTCGACCTGGGCGCCGCGGCCTTCGTCTGGCACAAGCTGAAGTACCACGGTCTGCAGGGCGACGCGATCTCGCGCGGCGCGTACCTCTATGCGCCGCTCGACTTCGTCGCGCGCGCGCTCGACGCCCGCTCGTCGGAGAGCGACGGCCGCGGGCGGCTCGAGTGGAGCGACGGCACCGTGGTGGAGGTGGCGCGCGGCAGCGTCGTCGCCCTCGTGGACGGCGACGTCGTCGGGATGCTCGCCGAGGCCGTCGAGCGCGGCGGGCAGCTCTTCCTTCCGCTGGAGTGGGTCGCCCGCGACGTGCGAGGACTCCACACCTCCACGTGCGACGGCGTGCTCTACGTCACCGACCACCATGCGGACCTCTCCCGCAACATGGCTCGTCTCCTCGCCGACCTGCTGGCATGACGGGCGGGGAGACGTCGAGTGCGGGTGGCCTCCACCCGTACTTCGCCGACCGTCTGCCGTCGATCGCCGGCCTGTCGATGGACATGCTCTGGAACGACCCGCGGGCCCGCGAGCGTTTCGAGGCCTATCTCTCCGACGAGGAAGCGTGGACGCCTCCGCCAGGAGTGAGGATCGAGGACCACGCGGCATCCGCGGACTGTCCGGTCGCCGTGCGGGTCTACATTCCGGAGGAGCCGGCAGGCACCCCGCTCGTGTGGCTGCACGGCGGCGGCTTCGCCTTCGGTGATCTCGACATGCTCGAAGCGCATGCCGTCGCGGCGGAACTGTCCGCGCGGGCGCGGAGCGTGGTCGTATCGGTCGACTACCGACTGGCATCCGAGTCGGTGAGATATCCGCTCCCGGTCGACGACGTGGTCGCGGCCTGGCGGTGGGCGCAGGACGCGCTCGGTCTGGAGGCGCCCGCGCTCGGCGGGGCCAGCGCCGGCGCCGCCCTCGCCGTCTCGGCCGCGCTCCGCTGCGCCCGGGGAGGAGAGTCCGGCGCCGCGGAGGGAGCACCCGTGCCCGCTCTCCTCCTCGCCTACCCGTTCCTCCACTTCCCGAACCCCGCGCCCGACGCGGCGCTCGCGACCCACCTCGCCCCGTTGCCGCCCGTGCTGCGGCTGACCTCCGACACGGTGACGCAGCTCGTCCTGGGGTACGTGGGTCGCATCTCCGACGTGCCGGCCGAGGCGATGCCGGGCGCGGCCCGGCTGGACGGTCTTCCTCCCACCTGTCTCGCCATCGCCGGGGTGGACGATCTCCGTCCCTCCGCCGAGCTCTTCGCGGCGCAACTCGACGAGGTCGGCGTTCCCGTCACGGTCCATCTCGGAGAGGGGATGCCGCACGGGTTCCTCAACCGCGTCCCCGCCGTTCCCGGCGTCTCGGCTGCTCTCGATGCGCTCGCCGACGCCCTGGCGCCCCGTCCCGTCCTGACCGATTCCGACCCGACCGAGGAAGCCCCATGACCTCTCGCCCCGTCACCACCCGTCCCCCCTTCGACCCCGAGCTGGTGCCGCAACTCGAGGCGATGGCGGCCTTCGGACCCAAGGTCGGGCCGGACACTCTCGCCGCGATCCGTCAGGTGTTCATCGACGGCGTGCCGGAGTTCCCGCAGCCCGACTACACCGCCGGCGGCACCGTCGTGGTCGAGGAGCCCCACGCGCCCGGGCTGAACGGTGCGCCCGACGTACCGCTTCTCGTGCTGCGTCCCGCGGGAGCGTCGGCGCCGGTGCCGGGGATCCTCTACATCCACGGCGGCGGCATGGTGGTGGGCACCGCCCGGCAGGGTCCCGACATGCATCTGCTTCCCCGCGTCTCGGCGGGCGAGGCCGTCGCGGTCTCCGTCGACTACCGGCTCGCGCCCGAGCATCCCGACCCCGCGCCCGTGGAGGACTGCTACGCGGCACTCCTCTGGCTCGCCGCGCACGCCGAGGAGCTCGGCGTGGACCCGGAGCGGCTCATGGTCTTCGGGATGAGCGCCGGT
Source organism: Candidatus Microbacterium phytovorans (assembly GCA_029202445.1). Classification (NCBI taxonomy): domain Bacteria; kingdom Bacillati; phylum Actinomycetota; class Actinomycetes; order Micrococcales; family Microbacteriaceae; genus Microbacterium; species Candidatus Microbacterium phytovorans. The sequence goes on along the minus strand of CP119321.1, from coordinate 2,072,583 downwards.
GGCGGCCTCGCCGCCGGTACCGCGCTCATGGCCCGCGACCGAGGCGCCCCGGCGCTGTCGCACCAGATCCTGCTGTGCCCCATGCTCGACGACCGGATGACCACCCACAGTTCGCAGATGCTGCTGGACGAGGGCGGGTGGGACCGCGAGTCGAACGAGTTCGGATGGACCGCGCTCCTCGGCGATCGCCGCGGCGGTGACGAGGTCTCGGCCTACGCCGCACCGGCGCGCGCCCAGGACCTCGGGGGCCTCCCGCGCACCTACATCGACTGCGGCTCGGTCGAGACCTTCCGGGACGAGATCCTCGACTACGCGCAGCGACTGTCGGCGGCGGGGGTGAGCGTCGACCTCCACATGTGGGGCGGCGGCTTCCACGGCTTCGACGGCATGTACTCCGATGCGGCCATCAGCCGGGCCTCGCGCGCCGTGCGCGACGAGTTCCTGACCCGCGCGCTGGCTGCGCCCGCCCCCTAGCGATCCGGCACCGGCCGCGGAGACGAGCCGAGGGCCGGCGGCGGCTGTAACGGGAGGTCGACACGCACCGCCGTGCCGTGCCCGAGCTCCGACGAGATCGTGACGTCCCCGCCGTGGCCGCGGGCGATCTCGCGCGCGATGGCGAGCCCGAGGCCGCTGCCCTGCACCGCGTGCTCCTGCGCGTGGGAGCCGCGGAAGAAGCGGTCGAACACGCGCGGGAGATCGTCCGGAGAGATCCCCATCCCGGTGTCGGTGACGGTGACCGTCGCGTGCGGTGTGCCGTCCGAACCGGCGGTCGTGCGCACGTCGACGTCGACGCTGCCGTGCGCGGGGGTGAACTTCACGGCGTTGTCCACGACGTGTGCCAGCGCGAGTTCGAGCTCGCCCTCATCGCCCGACACCGTGTGCGCGCCGTCGGCGCTGACCCGAAGTTCCACCTGCCGCGACTGCGCGAGGTGGCGCGCCGACGCCTCGACACGGCGCAGCATCCGCTCGACCTTCACCGGGGTGGAGACGGCATGATCGTCGCCCGCGTCGAGGCGGGTAAGCATGAGCATGTTGGCAGCGAGATCCTGCAACCGGCGAGCGTGGCGCTCGACGACATGGAGGCGGGCCTGCGTCTCGGCGGAGAGGTCGTCGTCCAGCACGAGGTCGAGGTAGCCGAGGATCGACGTCAACGGTGTACGCATCTCGTGGCTCATCGTGTGGATCATGTCGCTCTTGGCCTTGTCCAGCGCCTGCAGCTCGGTGACCAGCCGCTCCCGGCTGCGGAGCAGGCGGGAGGTGGCCGCGTGGCGCGACATGACCGAAACGGCCGCGAGCACCACGGTGGCGGCGGCGAGAATCAGGGCGACGGGGGAGACGGGCGTCTGGGTGGCGATGAGGAGCACGGCCAGGCCCGCCAGCACGGCGAGCGCCGGCACCGGCATCACCCGCGCCTCGGGCGCCGGCGTCCGCGTGTCGGCGGGGAGCCGCATGACCCCCTCGACCCAGATCGCCAGGCACGCGACCCCCATCGTCCACAGCGCGTCGAGAGGCGTACCCGCCGCGTAGGCGCCGGCACGCGTGAGGAGCGCATAGGCGATGTCGGCCCCCGTGAAGAGGAGGAACCCGGCGACGAGGAACGGCCATCGCGTCCCGGTCCTCAGCGCGGGGGAGGCGGAGATCGCGACGACGGCGGTGATGAGGATGAGGTCGAAGAGCGGATAGAGGCCGGCGATCGCGTTGCCGAGCACGCTCGTGCCGCTCGCGGCATCCGTGAACACGGGTCCGAGGATGACGGCGAGTACCGCGGCGGCGCCCAGGGATGCCACGGCGCCGTCGAAGAGGGCCGACCTCAGCGATCCCTGCGACTGGCGGACGACGAGGACGAGGAGGGCGGCGAGGATGAGGGGGTAGTAGAGGAGGTAGCCGATGTCGGCAGGCGACGGTGAGGGCAGCTCGCCCGAGGAGTCCATCGCGAGCGCATAGAACGTGTCTGCCGCCGCGTTGCACGTCACGCCCGCCGCCGCGAGCACGACCTCCGGACGCGCGAACCGGGTGCGCACGGCGACGAGCCAGAAGACGCCGACCGGTGCCCACTGAGCCAGGATGGGGATCGCGATGTCGATGATCTCCGGTGACGGGTCGCCCGGGAGCATGAGCCCGGCGAAGAAGATCACGTTCACGACGATCGTGAGCACGAGGAGGGCGCGGATCGCGCTGCCCAGTCGATCGTGAGACCGCCGCACGATGGCACCTCCCCTCACCGCGACGTCGCGGTGCATCGCTGCGCGTTCCCGGCATCCTGAGCATACGTCTGGCGTGACTCAGCCCGTGGGATGACGCGGTAGCCGAGGCCGGAGACACAGATGCGCCCCCGCCCATGAGGAGGCGGGGGCGCACCCGGATGCGGACGGGTTACTTGAACGCGTCCTTGACGTTCTCGCCAGCCTGCTTCAGGTTGGCCTTGGTCTGATCGGCCTGACCTTCGGCTTCGAGGCTCTCGTTGTCAGTGTGCTTACCGACAGCTTCCTTCCCCTTGCCCACGAGGTCTTCTGCAGTGTTCTTGATCTTGTCGCCGAGTCCCATGAGGTTCTCCTTTCGATCAGGTACTTCCCGAAACTGGCTTCACTCTAGGCACGCGAAGCCGGACGAGGAGGGGCCTTGCCACCGCACGCGCGGTGAGGTAGGGGTACGCACGCGCCCTGTCAAGGCGGCTGGCAGCGAGCCGCCGCCGTCGTAGCCTCCCCTCATGGACGACCACACCGGGGCCCCTTCGCACGCGCGCGTCGCCGTCATCGGCGGAGGCAACGGCGGACTGTCGATCGCCGGGCGCCTGCGGCGGCGCGGCGTCACCGATGTCGTCGTGATCGAGCCGCAGGCGGAGCACTGCTACAAGCCGCTCCTCTCCCATGTCGCCGGCGGGACGGCGCGCGCGAGCGAGACGGTACGGCGTCAGGCCGACGTGACTCCGCGGGGCGTGCGGTGGGTGCAGGATGCCGTGGCGCACGTCGACCCGGAACGACGCCGTCTGGAACTGGGCAGCGGCGCCGCTCTCGGGTACGACCACCTCGTGGTGGCGGCCGGCATCCGGCAGGACTGGGATGCCGTCCCCGGCCTCGCCGCGGCGATGCTCTCGCACGCCGGTGCGTCGAACTACCTCCTCGACCTCGCCGCGAAGGCGTCGCCGCTGCTCCGCGATGTCCGAGGCGGCACCGTCGTGTTCATCCAGCCGCCGGGCCCGGCGTCCTGCGCGGGCGCCGCGCAGAAGCCGATGTACCAGGCGTGCGCCTACTGGAAGCGCATCGGGGTGCTGGCCGGCATCCGCGTGGTGCTGCTCGTGCCTGACGCGACGATCTTCGGCATCCCCGAGATCGACGCCGAACTGGAGCGGAAGGTCGCCGAGTACGGCATCGAGGTGCACACGGGGTCCCACGTCGAGGAGATCGATGCGGAACGACGGACCGTCGTCTTCACGACGCGGACGGCGACCGCCTCTCCCCGCGCGCACAGCGTCACCTACGACGTGCTCATGGCGGAGCCGCCCCAGTCTGCGCCGCCGTTCCTCGCCGAGAGCGGACTGTCGGGACCGGATGCCGAGGGCTTCGTCGACGTCGACCCGCACACGCTGCGGCATCGTCGGTACGACACCGTCTGGGCGCTCGGCGACGCGGCCGCCACGACGAACTCGAAGTCCGGGGGTGCCCTGCGGAAGCAGACGGCCGTGCTCGCGGCGAACCTCGTCGCGGTGCTCGAGGGGCGGATGCCGGTCGCCGAGTACGACGGCTACGGCGTGTGTCCGTTCACCGTTTCGCGCACGAGCGCCGTGTTCGCGGAGTTCGACGACCACGGCCGCCTCGCGCCGTCGATCCCCTTCTGGCGCCGGTCGTATCGAGAGTCGCGCCTCGCCTGGATCATCGACCGGCACGTCTTCCCGCACATCTACTGGCACCTGATCCTGCAAGGTCGGGCCTGAGCGCCCACGCGCGATCCGCTCGTCAGGCAGGCAGGAAGTTCTCGCCGGCCAGCGGTGCGATCTCCAGCGCGTCCGCGTCGGCGCGGCCGATCCACCGCAGCTCCTCGATCTCGGCGCGGGGCTCGGGCTGCTGTTCGCCGATGTCGACCGTGAACACGTCGGCGACGACCAGGAAGCCCGGTTCGTTGGCGGCCGCCGCCGTGAAGACACCGAGACTGCGCAAGGCGGGAAGGCCGACCTGGATGCCGAGCTCCTCCTCGAGCTCGCGCCGCAGCGTCTCGGCGCCCGTCTCGCCGGACTCGGGCTTGCCGCCCGGCTGCATGAACGCGGTCGTGCCCGCCTTGCGGACGAGCAGGAGGCGGCCGGCCTCGTCGTGGATCACGGCCGCGGAGACGTGGATGCGTCGCGTGGGCGTCGTGTCGGCGGAGGAGGTCACCGCCGCACCGTAACAGGTCGCCGCCCGCGCGCGACGTAGAATCGCATGTGCCCGCTGAACTCCCCGACCCTCCTGTGCCCGCGTCGGGCATCGACCCCGCCGAGCTCGAGATCGCCCTCAAGGTGCTCCGCGAGGTCGCGTCGATCGACCAGCGGCATCCCGACTTCATCACGCTCCGCCAGGCCACGTCGCACCTGTTCAAGGCCGCGAAGAAGGAACGCCGGCGTGAGATCCGCGACGCGATCGCCGAAGCCGATCGGGCCGTCGTGGCGGCCACGGCCACGGGAGCGCCCGACCGCATCGACGACGAGACGCGCGGCATCCCGATCACCTCGGCGACCACCGCTCCCATCGCGGGCACCCTCCTCAAGGCGCGCGGCTGCTACATCTGCAAGCAGCCGTACACGGTGGTCGACGCGTTCTATCACCAGCTGTGCCCCGCGTGCGCGGCGATGAGCCACGCCAAGCGCGACGCGCGCACCGACCTCACCGGCCGGCGGGCGCTGCTGACGGGAGGACGCGCGAAGATCGGCATGTACATCGCGCTGCGCCTGCTGCGCGACGGTGCCCACACGACGATCACGACTCGCTTCCCCCGGGATGCCGTCCGCCGCTTCCGCAGCCTCCCCGACGCGAACGACTGGATCGACCGCCTCAAGATCGTCGGCATCGATCTCCGCGACCCGGCGCAGGTCATCGGCCTCGCCGACGAGGTGGCCGCGGCCGGTCACCTCGACATCCTCATCAACAACGCGACGCAGACCGTGCGACGCTCGCCCGGCGCGTATCAGCCGCTCGTCGACGCCGAACTGGCGCCCCTTCCGGGCGGCCGCCTGCCCGAGCTCGTCACCTTCGGGCACACGAACGACCAGCACCCGCAGGCCCTCGAGCGGTCGGTGAGTGCGCACCCGATCCTGGCGGCGGCCGCCTCCCGCGCCGACGAGCTGACCGAGCAGGCGATGGCGGCAGGCTCGAGCTCGCTCGACCGGCTGGCGGCGGGCACGGCCATCGACGCGGGCGGCCTCATCCCCGACGTCGACGCCGTGAACTCGTGGACGCAGCGGGTGGGAGACGTCGACCCGTTGGAGATGTTGGAGGTGCAGCTGGCGAACACGACGGCGCCGTTCCTCCTCGTCTCGCGCTTGCGTCCGTCGCTCGCGGCGAGCCCCGCGCGACGCACCTACGTCGTCAACGTGAGCGCGATGGAGGGCGTCTTCGGGCGCGGCTACAAGGGCCCCGGCCACCCCCACACGAACATGGCGAAGGCCGCCGTCAACATGCTCACGCGCACGAGCGCCCGCGAGATGTTCGAGACCGACGGCATCCTCATGACGAGCGTCGACACCGGCTGGATCACCGACGAACGACCCCACCCGACGAAGGTGCGGCTCGCGGAGGAGGGATTCCACGCTCCGCTCGACCTCGTCGACGGCGCCGCCCGCGTCTACGACCCGATCGTGCGCGGCGAGGCGGGGGAAGACCTCTTCGGGGTCTTCCTGAAGGACTACGCGCCCGGCGCATGGTGAAGCTCCCGCTTCCCGGGCGCCGCGTGGTCGTCCGCTACCTCCTGCCGACGGGCCAGGCGACCGACGCGCTGGGGGAGCTGCTCAGCGCGGATGCCGAGACCGTCGTCGTCGACGGCAAACGCGGCATCGAGACGATCGCGGTGGCCGACATCGTCGCGGCCAAGGAGGTGCCCCCGCCTCCCGCGCCCCGTCCCCGCACGGCGCGCTGAGATCCGCCCTGCGGGGTGCACACTGAAGCAATGCCCATCGTCGACAACGCCGTGTACGTCGAAGGCCGCCGGATCCGCAATCCGGAGAGCCTCGAGCAGACCTTCGAGCACATGCGGGACAACAAGGGCGTGGCCTGGATCGGCCTGCTCCGCCCGACGGAGGAGGAGGTCCACGCGGTCGCCGCGGAGTTCTCGCTGCACCCGCTCGCGGTGGAGGATGCGCTCTCGGGCCACCAGCGCGCGAAGCTCGAGCGCTACGGCGACGTGCTCTTCGCGGTGCTCCGCCCGGCGCGATACATCGAGTCGGCCGAGACGGTGGAGTTCGGCGAGCTGCACCTGTTCGTCGGGCCCGACTTCGTCGTGACGATCCGCCACGCGGAGGTTCCCGACCTCGCCCACGTGCGCGCCCGCATGGAGGATCAGCCCGACCTGCTGCGTGCCGGACCCGAGGCGATCATGTACGCCATCCTCGACGAGGTCGTCGACGAGTACCTCCCCGTGACAGAGGGACTGCAGAACGACGTCGACGAGATCGAAGACGCGCTCTTCGACGCCGGCTCGCCGCAGCTGTCCCGGCGGATCTACGACCTCTCCCGCGAGCTCATCCACTTCCAACGGGCCGCCGATCCGCTCCGCGACATGCTCGAGTCGTTGCTGCGCGGAGCGGACAAGTACGGCGTCGACATCGAGGTGCAGCGGGCCCTGCGAGACGTTCTGGATCACACGCTGCGCATCACCGAGAAGCTGACGGCACTGCGCTCCATCCTCGACAACGCGCTCACGCTCAACGCGACCCTCGTGACGCAGCGACAGACCGAGACCGCGCTCGTGCAGAACGAGCAGGTCAAGAAGATCTCGGGCTGGGCGGCGATCCTGTTCGGCCCGACACTCGTCGGGACGATCTACGGCATGAACTTCACCCACATGCCCGAGCTCGACTGGACGTGGGGGTATCCGCTCGCCCTGCTCGCGATGGCCGCCACGTCGGTGGCGTTGTGGGCCACCTTCAAAGCGAAGAAGTGGCTGTAGTACCGGCATCCTGTGTATCGCGGCTTCGCGGCGACGGCGATTCCGACGCCGGCTCCGACGCCGGGGCCGACTCGGGCTCCCGACGGAAGATGATCTTGAAGACCGGGAAGAACACGAGGCACGAGATCACCGCGTTGATGAGCATCGTGGTGACATCCGCGGCCGCCTCGCCCGTCGCGCCCCAGCCCCACGTCGTGATGAAGAGCTCGTAGATCGGCGCCTTGTAGACGCTCTGCAGCGCGGCGGCGCCGAAGGTGATCACGACGTACGCGACGGCGTACCACGCTGCCGCTCGCCACGGATCGGAGTTCGACTTGAACGTCAGCGTGCGCTGGGCGAAGAAGTTGATCACCTGGGCGATCGCGAGGGTGAGTTGCACGGCGAGGAAGTAGGCGAGACCGCCGCCGCCGTCGGGGAGCGCGCCCGCCGCGTAGTCGAACACGAAGAAGGGAGCACCGTCGGGAGCGGTGCCCACGGGGAGCGCCTGGAAGTCGATGCCGACGAGCGACGTCGCCCCGAAGATCGCCTTCAGCACCGGCATCATCACGAGCTGCAGCACCGTCATCCCGACGTTGAGGACGACGAACACGACGAACTGTGCCGTCGTCGGTCGTGCGAGCTCGAACGCGAGCCAGCGGCTCCTGGCGAGGGTGATCATCCGGCCTGCTCCTCCACGGTCCGGCGTCGCTCGGGCCGAGGTCGCCGCCGTTGCAGTCAACCCGACCGCCCCCCGCCGACACGTCCCGCCCGCATGATCGGTCAATCCGGGCCGACGATCTGCGCACGGTGCGGGAGATGAGGTCAGGGGCGCGGGCCGTCGAGACGATCGCGTGCCCACAGCGCGGCGCTCGTGCGGTCGGAGACGCCGATCTCCTTGAAGATGTTGCCGAGGTGCGCCTTGACGGTCCGCTCGGAGATGCCGAGCGCCGTCGCGATCTGCTTGTTCGCGCGCCCCTCCGCGACGAGTCGCAGCACGTCCTTTTCGCGCTCGCTCAGGACGTCGGCGCCGCGCCCGGAGGGCAGCAGCACGGCGGCGACGCGGGGATCGAGGGGAGCATGCCCCGCGTGCACCGCGCGGACGGCGGCCCGCAACTGGTCGGGCTCGGCATCCTTCAGCTGATAGCCCGTCGCGCCCGCCTCCAGCGCCCGTTGCACGCTCTCGCGTTCGGCGAACGACGTGAGCACGAGCACGCGGGTGTCGGGGGACGCCTCGCGCACGGCGCGCGTGGCCCGGATGCCGTCCATCACCGGCATCGACAGGTCCATCACCACGACATCCGGACGCTCGGCCGCGGCGCGATCCCGAGCTTCCTCGCCGTTGGCGGCGGTCCCGATGACGGCGATGTCGCCGTCGGCGGCGAGGACGACGGCGAGGCCCTCGCGGACCATGGCGTGGTCATCGACGACGAGCGCACGGATCACGAGGCATCCTCTCTTCCGGCATCCTGCTTCGGCAGTTCCAGTCGCCAGGTCGTGCCCGCGCCGGGAGCGGTGGCCAGGCGGAGGGCGGCGCCCTCGTGGGCGGCCAGGTCGATCAGCACGCGGGTGCCCAAGTGTCCCTCGCGCGGCGGCTCGTCGAGGATCGACGGTTCGAACCCGCGTCCGTCGTCGCTGACCTCGAGCACGGTGATCCCGTCGTCGTCGAAGACGCGCACCGTCGCGGTGCAGGGGGCCGCGTGGGCGACGGTGTTGCGGAGGGCCTCCTGCGCGATGCGGTAGACGAGCCTCTCCTGGGCGTCGTCGAGCCTGCCCGCCGCCACCTCGACCTCCACGCGGACCTCGACCCCGCGCGCGTGAGCGGTCGCCGCGAGATCGTGGAGCGCACCGGCGAGCCCGCCCGTCTGCAGGCTCTCGGGGTAGATGTCGACGAGCAGGGACCGCAGGACGCGGATGTTGCCGCGCACCGCCCCGGCGATCCGCCTCAGGTCGGCGGCCTCCTCCGCGCTGCCGCGAGCGGCGGCCGCGCCGGCCGCGGCCTCCGCGGCGAACGTGGTGGCCACGAGCTCCTGCACAGGGCCGTCGTGGAGCGTCCCGGCGATGCGGCGGCGTTCGGCATCCGACGCGTCGACGGCGTGCTCGAGCAGTGCGATCCGCCGCTGCTCCTGGGTGCGAAGGCGGCGCAGCAGTCCCCACACGATCGGCGCGGTGAGGGCGGCGAGCAGGAGGAGGCTGCTCGTCGTGACGCCCGCGAACCCTCGCCACAGATCGGCGGAGCGGGCGGCGACCGGCTCGTACGGCAGGTACACCTCGAACAGGAGCGTGCGGCCGTCGGGCGTCCACACCGGGCGGTACACCTCCAGCAGCCGCGGCCCCGACTCGAACTCGTTCTCCTCCTCGGAGAGGTCGGACACCTCCGCACGCGTCGCGGGGCTCGACAGCGCGAGGCGCTGGGCGTCGTCGAGTTCGAACGTGCGGCCGACGAGCTGCGGCTCGTCCGCGTAGATCACGACGCCGTCGGGGCTCCAGATCTTCACCCTCACGACGTCGGCACTCAACACCTGCTGGCGCACGATCCGGTCGAAGGTCGCGAGCGCCGCGGGGTCGCCATCGGCGAGCTCATCGGTCAGGGAGGGTTGGATGACGGCATCCGCGAGCACATCGGTCACGTTCGCGGCGTCGTTCACCGCCTCGCGCTCCGCGAGCCACTGCGCGGCGAACCCCGCCAGCACCCCCACGATCAGGAGCACGGCGAGCAGCCCGAGCCCCAGACGCACGAACGTGCGACGGGCCTGAGGAGCCTCGGTGCGGGATGCCGTCGGCGAGGAGGCCGCCACGAGCGTGCGCCACGCGGGCGCACCATCGACGCCGGGCGCGGGGGCGGCGCTCGGCGTCGATGAGGCGGGGGGTCGAGAGGTCACTCAGTCGTCGTCCCCGCCGTGCCGGCTGTCGTCGTCGCCGTGGTGGCTGTCGTCGTCGCCGTCGTCGTCCCCGCCGTGGTGGCTGTCGTCGTCGTCGCCGTCGCCTCCGCCGTGACGGCCGCTGCGGTCGTCGTCTGCGTCGTCGTCTCCACCGTGACGGCCGCTGTCGTCGTCTGCGTCGTCGTCGCCGCTGTGACGTCCGCTGTTGTCGTCGTCTGCGTCGTCCGAGCTCGAGCCCGAGCCGCCGCGGGTGTCGCGGTCGTCGCCGTCGTCTGTGCGCTGGTCGCGGTCGCGGTCGCCGCCGTGGTCGTCCCCGGCCTCCGAGGCGCGGGGCGAGGGCGTCGGCGACGGTGTGCCGTTCACGTCGCGGTCGTCGCCGTCCTCGTGCCGGTCGTCACGGTCGCGGTCGCCCCCGTGGTCGTCGGGCGTCGCCGACGGGGTGGGGAGCACGACCGACGTCGGAACGCGCACCGGCACCGACTGCGCGAACGACGCGTTGCCCCACAGGCCGACAGCGGCGGGGGCGGCGACCAGGATCAGGGCCCCGGTACCCAGCAGGATCTTGTTCTTCATGGTGTGGCCTTTCGCTCATTCTGTCCTGCGCGGCGGCTTCGATGAAGTGATCGGGTCCGGCAGGTACTTCCAGCGTCAGGGAGAGGGCCGCCCCGCCGCCATCGGACGATGGTCGTACGACCATGGGGCGCGGGGGCCTGCTGCTAGCCTTCGGTCACCCCCGTGATTCGACCCGAAGGATGCCATGAGCGACGCTCTGCCACCCGTCCCTCCCGCCGCGCCCGTCCCTCCCGCGGCGCCCGTCTCTCCCACCGGCGCGCCGTATCCGGGCGCATCGCCGTACCCCGGCGCTGCACCGCATCCGGGCTACGCGCCGCCTGCGGGCTACGCGCCGCATCCGGGCTATCCGCCGGCGACGCCCCCGACCGGCGCGCCCGGCGCGCCCCTGCCTCCGATGCAGCCGCTGCGCCTCGTGCGTCCGGTGCGCGGGATCGCGGCGGCCGTCCGCTGGCTCGTGGCTGCGGCCGGCGCGCTCGCGCTCGCGGCCGCGGGTGTCGAGATCTTCGGGCTCGTAAGCATCGACGCGTTCGCCAACGGGACGGGCGACATCGAGGCCCTGTACCTCTACGACGGTGTATCCGTCGTGGTGGCTGTGCTGTGGGCGGCCGTCCTCCTCGCGGCGGGTGTCTGCTGGTTCGTGTGGCAGTACCGTGCCGCCGCCCTCGCGTCGGCGGTCGGGGTTCCGCCCCGGCGCGCACCGGTGTGGCACGTCGTCTCGTGGTTCATCCCCGTCGTGCTCCTGTGGTTCCCGTTCCAGAACGTGAAGGACCTCGCGCGCAGCTCCCGTGCGGCGCTGAGCGGGGCGCTCCTGGGCACGTGGTGGGCGCTGTGGCTCGTGGGGACGACGGTCTCACGCGTCTCGGCGCAGTTCGTGAGCTTCGCCGACACGCTCCCGCAGCTGTCTGCCGTGATCGGGGCATCGCTCTTCTCCCACGTGCTCCTCGCCGCCGCCGCCGCGCTCGCGTGGCTCATCGTCGCGCGCATCACCGACGGGCTGCAGCCGGCTCGGAGCTAGAGCGAGGCCTCGGAGCTAGAGCGAGGCTTCCGTGCGCTTCTGTAGCCACGTGCACAGCGTGGCGAGGTCGGTGAGGTCGTGGGCGAGCGAGGCGATGCCCGCCGAGTCGAGAGCGATCGGGAGGTCGCGCGGCTCGAACACGGTCTGCCACACCGGCCGGCCGGCGATGATGGCGGGTTGGAGCGACGTGACCGTCGAGGCGCCTCGAGGGACACGACCACGACACTGGACTCGCTGCCCTCCGCGAAGTTCTCCGGCAGCACCGAGATCCGGCCGGAGAGGCCGGGCAACGCGTGGAGGAACTCGCCCACCCAGGCTTCGACGTGTCGGGGGTCTCGATACGGCACGATCACTCCTTCTCGCTGCACGCGGCGGCGCGCGCCCCCTCACGATACGCGCCGCCCTCGACAGCCGGTCCGGAGGGTGTGCGCGTGCGGGACGTCCGATGCGCCGAGCGGATGGTCGCCGCAGCCGCCGCAGCCGCCGCAGCCGCCGCAGCCCCGCCCGCCGGCGGGGATGTCGCGGCATGACGGGGCGGGGGATGCCGCCGCCGACCGGTGACAGGATGGGACGGTGCCCGACCTCTCCGTCCTCGCCTGGGCGCTGCTGGCGGTGGGCGCCGTGATCGTCGGGCTGTCCAAGACGGCGATCCCGGGTGCCGGGTCTCTCGCCGTCGCGGTGTTCGCCGCCGTCCTCCCCGCCCGCACCTCGACGGCCACGCTGCTCGTGCTGCTGATCGTGGGAGACGTGCTCGCCCTCGCGCTGTACCGGCGCCATGCCGACTGGGCCACCCTGCTGCGCCTCGCGCCCGCGGTCGTGCTCGGGATCGTCGTCGGGGCCGTGTTCCTCGCCGTCGCCGACGACACGGGCGTGCGTCGCGTGATCGGGGTCATCCTCCTCGCGCTCGTCGTGACGACGCTGTGGCTCCGCCGCCGCGCCGCACCGGCCTCACCCGGTCGCGGCGCGGTCGCCCTCGTCGGCTACGGCACGCTCGGCGGCTTCACGACGATGGTCGCCAATGCGGGCGGGCCCGTGATGGCGATGTACTTCCTCGCCGCACGCTTCGATGTGAAGGCGTTCCTGGGCACCGCGGCCTGGTTCTTCGCCATCGTGAACGTGTCGAAGGTGCCCATCGCGGCGGGCCTCGGGCTGCTCACGCCGCAGAGCCTTCTCGTCGACCTCGTGCTCGTCCCGGCGGTGCTGGTGGGCGGGGCGATCGGCTGGCGGATCGCCGGGCGCCTCAGTCAGCGTGCGTTCGACCGCATCGTGCTCGTCCTGACGACGCTGACAGCGATCTACCTCATCGTCGCGCCGTGACCCTGCGGGCGGTCGCGCGGAGTGTGCCGCGTGGGCAGTGGCTTTGCGGGCAGGTGCCGTGTGCGGGTCAATCCGCGTCGCGGTCGAACCGCTCCCAGGCACCCTCCGAGACGACGGTGACGCTGTCGCCGTCGACCGAGATCGCCGTCTGGTCGTCGATCGCGTAGGCGGGACCGTCGATGCCCGCGGCCCAGCGGTGCGCGGCATCCGTCGTATTGCCGTCCCATCCGGGGTAGTCCAAGTGGGGGAAGATCGAGAAGTCGACGAGCCCCAGCGTGTGGTCGTCGCCGGAGCGCCAATCCACGAACTGGTCGCCGATCCGCGGAGTCATGACCATGCTGCCGGCGCTCACGCCCACCCACACGAGGTCGAGGGCGGGGAGCATCGCGGCGAGGCCCGACTCCTTCATCCAGTGCGCGAGGTAGACCGCCTCCCCGCCGTCGACGAGGAGCACATCGGCATCCTGCACCCAGGGGGTCCAGCGCTCCGTGCCGATCGAGGGCAGCGCCGTCAGCTCCAGGATGCCCACGGATGCCCAGCCGTGCTCCGTGAGGGTCGTCTGATCCGACCAACGACCGGATGCCGAACGCCACACCGACTGCGGACCGCACATCGGATGGCCCCACTGCGCGGTGGGGACGAACAGTGCATGCGCCTCTTCGATGGGCTTGCCGAGCAGGCGCTCCAACTCGGCGCGGATGCTCGCGTTGGTGATCCCCCCGGACGTCAACAGCAGCTTCACGGCACAACTCCCCTTCGCGCGATGCCGGGGCGCTATGCGATCCCGGTGCCGAACAGCGTACCCACGAGGAACGTCGCACCGAGCGCGATCGCGCCGCCGGTGACCGTGCGGACGACCGCGCGGGCGCGGCGGGCGCCGCCGATCCACGCGGCCACGTAGCCGGTGACGGCGAGGGCGAACAGCACCGCGATGAAGGTGGCGACGATCCTTGCCGGCGACGGCAGCAGGAGGATCGTCGCCATCGGCAGCAGGGCGCCGACCGTGAAGGCGACGGCGGATGCCAAGGCCGCATGCCACGGGCTGACCACGTCGTCCTGGTCGATGTTGAGCTCCACCGACAGGTGCGCCCGCAGCGCGTCCTTCTCGGTGAGCTCGGTCGCCACCGCGGTGGCGGTCTGCTCGCTGAGCCCCTGCTGGCGGTACAGGCCCACGAGTTCGACGAACTCGGCATCCGGGTCGTCGCGCAGTTCGCGACGCTCCTTCTCGATGAGTGCCCGTTCGGTGTCGCGCTGGCTCGACACCGACACGTACTCGCCGAGTGCCATCGAGATCGCGCCGCCGACGAGGGCCGCCGTTCCCGCCAGGAACACGGGAAGCGTCTCGCCCGTCGCGCCCGCCACACCGACGACGACCGCCGCGGTCGAGACGATGCCGTCGTTGGCGCCCAGCACCCCGGCGCGGAGCCAGTTGAGGCGCTGCGCCATGCCCGCGCTGTGCGGCTCGGCCGGGTGGGTGGAGTCGGGGTGGGCGGTGCTGGGGTGCGGCTCGTCGGGGTGCGGCTCGCCGGGGTGTGGCTCGCCGGGGTGCGTCGAATCCGTCGTGCTCATGGCCTCACCGTACGCCCGGCGGCGACGGTCCGCCACGAAGGTGAGGCGTCCCTGATCCGCAGCCGCTTTCGAGGCCGAGAAAGTGGCGCAACGCGTGGCTTCGCGCCCGAGAAAGTGGCGCGACGCGCGGCCTCGCGACGGGTTTGGCCGCCGATTGCGCCACCTTCGCCGGCATCCCCGCCTTCGCCCCGCGCCCGCCCTCGGCGAAGAAGGTGGCGCAAGCCGCGGCTTCGCCGCCCGAGAAAGTGGCGCAACGCGCGGCTTCGTGGCGGGGTTAGCCGCCGATTGCGCCACCTTCACCGGCATCCGCACCGTCGGTGGCATCCGCGTCCGCACCCGCACCCTCGGAGTCGGCGGCGGGGATCTCCAGCAGGTGCAGGAAGTCCTCGAAGAGGCCCACCATGTCGACCTGGTCGGGATCGAGGAGCCACTGCAGCTGAAGGCCGTCCATCATCGCGGTCACGAGCTGCCCGATGCGGCGCGGGTCGAGGTCGGCGCGCAGCTCTCCCTCCTCCTGCAGTCGGGCGAACGCGACGTCGTCCTGATGGCGGAGGTTGCGGTAGCGGTCGCGGAACGACGCGTGCGCGGGATGCTGGGGGTCGGTCGCCTCGGCTGACAGCACGACGTGGAGGGCCACGAGCCCGGGGGAGTGCGCGTTGCGCGCGACCTGGTCGCGCATGGTGTCGACGAACGCGACGCCGTGGGACTCCGCCTCCTCGCGACGCACCCGGTCGATCTCGTCGCGCTCGGCGATCGTCGCCGCCAGCAGGCCCGTCTTCGAGCCGAAGTGGTGGAGGAGACCGGCATCCGAAATGCCCACTCGTCTGGCAATTTCCCGCAACGATGTGCCGCGGTAGCCCTGCTCGCCGAAGAGGTCGACGGCGATGCCGAGGATGCGTTTGCGTCGCACGTCTCCCCGCACGCGGCGCTGGTCGGCGCGGGCGATGGGGGGTGTCTCCGCGTCAGCCTGTGCCGCGCGGACGTCGTCGTCGGTCATTCGCTACTCCCTTGCGAGCGATTGCGTCACAGTCTATGGTGAACAAACTAAGCAAGCAGTTGCTAGGTTTGTTTGGAGGGCAACGATACGCCCTCGACGACTCGATGAGGAGACACCATGAAGATGGGACGGAAGATGATCGCGCTGGGCGCGATCGGCGTCGTCGGGATGCTGGCGCTGTCCGGCTGCGGCCGCACGGACGACACCCCGACCGGCGAAGGTCCGTCGGCCGAGGCGATCGACGACTCGCCCGCCACCGGCGAGATCACGATCTGGGCGATGGGTGAAGAGGGCGAGAACCTCGGCGACTTCGCCGACGCGTTCGTCGAGGAGAACCCCGACGCGACCGTCACCGTGACCTCGATCCCGTGGGCCGACGTCATGACCAAGTACCAGACCGCCGTGGCGGCCGGCACAGTCCCGGATGCCATCATGATCGGCTCTTCGCTGCTGCCGTCCATGGTTGCCGCCGGCGGCCTCGCACCCGTTCCCGACGGTGTCGTCGACGCCTCCACGCTCAACGAGACCGCCGAGGAGTCCACCCAGGTCGAGGGCGTCTCGTACGCCGTGCCGTGGTACGTCGAGACGCGCGTGCTCTACTACCGCAGCGACCTCGCCGAGGCTGCGGGCATGTCCGCCCCGACCACGTGGGACGAGTTCACCTCGTTCGCCGAGGGCTTCCGCAGCGAGGGTGCGCAGTACGGCATCCAGCTGCCGATGGGTGACGCCGAGGACTCGACGCAGGTCATCCTGCCGTTCTACGCGCAGGCCGGCGGCGAGGTGCTCAACGAGACGGGCGACGGCTACGCCTGGAACCACGACGCGCTCGTGGCCGCCCTGGAGTACTACGGCTCGTTCTTCACCGACGGGCTCGCCCCCACCTCGGGCTACGGCGACTCGCAGACGTCGTCGTTCGTCGACGGCTCCAACCCCGCGTTCATCTCCGGACCGTGGATGGTCTCGGTGCTGGCCGACATGGAGGATGCCGACTGGGTCGCCGACAACGTCGCCACCGTGCCCGTCCCCGCCGGTTCCGCCAACAACGACTCCTACCTGGGCGGCGGTCACCTCGGCGTCTTCGCGGATGCCAAGAACGCCGACGGCGCGTGGAAGCTGATCCGCTGGCTCGCGCAGGCCGACACGCAGGAAGCGTGGTTCGAGCGGACCAGCGGCCTTCCGGCTGTCACGTCGGCGCTCGAGGGCTTCACGTCCGACCCGCGCGTGTCCGTGCTGAACGACCAGCTGCAGAACACCGTCGCCCCGCCGTCGGTGCCGAGCTGGGACGAGATGTCGGCGTTCATCGAGACCGAGGCCGAGAAGGTCGCCAACGGGTCGAGCGCCGAGGACGCGGCCACCGCCATCGAGGCGAAGGCCGAGTCGCTCGGGACGGGCTGGTAAACCACCATGTCGCTCACCGCGACGGGAGGGGCGCCCCGCACGGCG
Source organism: Candidatus Microbacterium phytovorans (assembly GCA_029202445.1). Classification (NCBI taxonomy): domain Bacteria; kingdom Bacillati; phylum Actinomycetota; class Actinomycetes; order Micrococcales; family Microbacteriaceae; genus Microbacterium; species Candidatus Microbacterium phytovorans. Next base: position 2,055,680 of record CP119321.1, on the reverse strand, counting down.
GCGCCCCTCCGCGGAGGGATGGCGGGCCAGCGGCGCCGCACGGCGCTCGTCGCCTGGCTGTTCGCGCTGCCGTTCCTCGTGATCTTCGCGGTCTTCATGCTGGGGCCGGTGATCGGATCGTTCGCGATGTCGTTCACCGACCTCGGCGTGAAAGACCTCCGCTCGCCGTTCGCCGTCAACTTCATCGCGTTCGACAACTTCGTCGCGCTGTTCCAGGACGAGCTGTTCGTCAAGTCGATCGTCAACACCTTCTACTTCGTGCTCGTCGGCATCCCGCTGACGATGGCGCTGGGACTGCTGCTGGCCGTCGCCCTGAACTCCGGCATCGAGCGGTTCCGCGGTGTCTTCCGCGTGGGCTTCTACACGCCCGTCGTGACCTCGATCGTCGCGGTGGCGGTCGTGTGGCGGTTCATCCTGCAGGACACGGGGCTCATGAACACCGTCCTGTCGTGGGTCGGCATCAACGGCCCCGACTGGCTCAACGACCCCGTGTGGGCGATGCCGTCGATCATCGTGATGGGTGCCTGGCGCAACATGGGCACGCTCATGATCATCTTCCTCGCCGGTCTCCAGGCGATCCCGCGCGACGTCTACGAAGCCGCCGAGGTCGACGGCGCCGGAGCCTGGCGCCGCTTCACGGGGATGACGCTGCCGCTCATGCGACCGACGCTCCTGCTGGGCGCCGTGCTCCTGTCGGTCGGCTTCCTGCAGGTGTTCGAGGAGCCGTTCGTCATGACCCAGGGCGGACCGCTGAACTCGACGCTCACCATCAGCTACTACGTCTACAGCCAGTTCGGCTACGGCGACTACTCGCTGGCATCCGCTGCCGCCTACGTGCTGTTCGCGTTCATCGCGGCGCTGTCGGCGGTGCAGTTCCGACTGCTGCGTTCGAAGGACAACTGACATGGCCACTCTCGTCACCGACACCGTCCGCCCGGCCGTCGACACGACCCCGCGTCGCCGCCGTCGACCGGTCGGCGCGCAGTGGTCGCGCGCCGCGACCTACATCGCGCTCACGGTGGGGCTCATCCTCACCCTCATGCCGTTCCTGTGGATGCTGCTGGGCAGCTTCAAGACGCAGGGCGAGCTGCTGCAGCGCCCCATCACCTGGTGGCCGGAGCAGGCCACCCTCGACAACTACTCGCGCTGGCTCACCCAGCTGGACTATGGACAGTTCTTCTTCAACTCCGTCGTCGTCGCGCTCGTCGTCGTCGTGGGCAACATCGTGTTCTGCTCGATGGTCGCCTATGCGCTCGCGAAGCTCGACTTCCCCGGGAAGAAGGTGCTCTTCGCGCTCGTCCTCCTGATGCTCATGGTGCCCGGCGTCGTCACCCTCGTGCCGATGTTCGTGCTCGTGGCCAACATGGGGCTCGTCAACACCTACCCGGCGCTGATCCTCCCGTTCCTCGCCGGCCCGCTGGGCGTCTTCCTCATGCGGCAGTTCATCATGGGCGTCCCCGACGCCCTGCTGGAGGCGGCGCGGATCGACGGTGCGGGGGAGTTCCGTATCTTCCTGCGCGTCGTCATGCCGCAGTGCGGCCCGGCCGTCGCGACCCTCGCGATCCTCACGTTCCTCGGGTCGTGGAACAACTTCCTGTGGCCGCTCGTGGTCGCCCAGACCGAGAAGATGTACACCCTCCCGGTGGCGCTGTCGCTCTACTCGGTCGGGTCCAACGGCACCTACTACGGCCTGCTCATGGCCGGATCGGTGCTCGTGGTGACCCCCATCCTCGTCCTGTTCCTCTTCCTCCAGCGGTACTTCGTTCAGGGCATCACCATGACCGGGCTCAAGTAAGCCCAGACAAGGACGTCATCCATGACTTCGCTCGAGTTCCCCGACGGCTTCATCTGGGGTGCCGCGACCGCCGGCCACCAGATCGAGGGGGGCAACGTCAACAGCGACTGGTGGCCCCGCGAGGTGGCCCCGGACACCGACATCCCCGAACCCTCGGGAGATGCGGCCGACAGCTACCACCGGTTCCGCGAAGACATCGAACTCCTCGCCCGCGCAGGGCTCGACACCTACCGGTTCTCCCTGGAGTGGTCGCGCATCGAGCCGGCCGAAGGCATGGTGTCACGGGCGGCGCTGGACCACTACCGTCGCGTGATCGACTGCTGCCACGAGTTCGGCGTCGCGCCCGCCGTGACGATCTACCACTTCACGACGCCCCAGTGGTTCGCCGCCGACGGCGGCTGGCGCAACCCGGCATCCGTCGATCGGTTCGCCCGGTTCGTGGAGATCGTCCTGCCGCTGCTGACGACGGCATCCCACGTCTTCACGATCAACGAGCCGAACATCCTCGCCATGATCTTCGCCGGCAAGGAGGGGAACCAGCAGATCCAGGCCGGGTCGCTTCCCGAGCCGGATGCCGTGGTCACCGAGCACATCATCGCCGCGCATCGCCGCGCCGTCGAGCTCGTCCGCACGACCGGGCGTCCCGTCGGGTGGCCCGTCGCGCCGCAGCAGTTCTACGCCGACCCCGGCGCGGAAGAGGTGCTGCGGGACTACGCGTACCCGCGCGAGACGATCTTCCTGGAGGCGTCGCGCGGCGACGACTTCATCGGCGTGCAGGCCTACACCCGCACCCGCATCACGAAGGACGGACCGCTGCCGGCCCCCGACGACGCCGAGCAGACCCTCACCGGCTGGGAGTACTACCCGCCGGCGATCGCCGAAGCGGCGCGCCTCGCCCACGACGTCACCGGCCTCCCGGTGTTCGTGTCGGAGAACGGCATCGCGACCGCCGACGACAGCCGGCGCATCGACTACACGCGGGGTGCGCTGCGGGCCCTCCACGCGGAGGTCGAGGCCGGGCTCCCGCTGATCGGATATCTGCATTGGTCGCTGCTCGACAACTACGAGTGGGGGTCGTACCGGCCGACGTTCGGGCTCATCGCCTGGGACCGGGAGACGTTCGAACGGCATCCCAAGCCGAGCCTCGCCTGGCTGGGCTCCGTCGCCCGCGCCAACGCCGTCGACTGAGGTCGCTGGGCCGCTGGGCCGCTGGGGCGCTGGGGCGGGGTATGTCCCAGTTCCGGTGGGGTGTGTCCCAGATTCGGTTGGGGATGTCCCACTTTCGGTTGGGCATGTCCCAGTTTCGGTTGCTTTGAGGGGCCCAAATCGACCGAAAGTGGGACATGCAGTCCGGTGCGGGCGCTGATGCCGGTGCAGGATGCCGGTGCCGGCGCGTCGGCTTCCGGCGGGGTATGTCCCAGTTCCGGTGGGGTGTGTCCCAGTTTCGGTTGGGGATGTCCCACTTCCGGTTGCTTTGAGGGCCCCAAATCGACCGAAAGTGGGACATGCAGTCCGGTGCAGGCGCTGATGCCGGTGGCCGGGTGCCGGTGGCCGGGTGCCGGTGGCCGGATGCCAGGCGCGGATGCCGGTGGCCGGGTGCCGGTGGCCGGGTGCCGGTGGCCGGATGCCGGTGCCGGATGCCGGTGCAGGCGCTGCTCCGCCCCAGCCCGCCCCAGCCCGCCCCGGCCTGGATCAGGCCCCGGCGGTCGGGTGCAGGAGTGTCTCCAGGAGGGCGCGCATGGCGGCGACGGGGTCGGTGTCGTCGGCGAGCCACCGGATCTGAATGCCCTCCCACCCGGTCACGACCAGGCCGGCGAGCACGAGCGCGTCGCCGGCGCCCGCGAGGCGGCCCGCGCGCCGGTCGTGCTCGATGAGGTCCGCGTACTCCGTGACGACCGCGGCGTAGCGGGCCCGCAGCCAGTCGTGCGCCTCGTGGCCCGGGTGGGTGGCCTCGGCGGAGACGATCGAGAACATGCGCACGAGCTCGCGGCGCTGCAGATTGCGTTCCACGATCGCGAGCACGCTCGGGACGAAACCGTCGCGGCGGGAGCGGACCGGGAAGTCGGTGTCGGCGGCATCCTCCTGGTCCAGGACGGCCGACAGCAGCGCCGCTTTCGTCGGGAAGTGGTGCATGAGCGTCGTGAGGCTGAGGTCGAGCTGCTTCGCGATCTGGCGGAGGGATCCGCCGCGGTAGCCGTGCTCGCTGAAGACGGCGGTGGCCGTCTCGATGATGCCGTTGCGGCGTTCCGCGGTCTTCGCGTAGGGGCCGCGACGGGCGGGCGGGGCATCGCTCATGCGACGAGCGTAACCGGTTCCCGCAGAAACCGTGCAACTGCACGGGTTTTGCTCTACGCTGGACGCGTGACTTCCCCCGCATCGACCGACACCCGCCCCCGCTGGGTGAAAGACGGCGCCCTCGGCGCCGGCCGCTTCCGCTACGGCGCCGACTACAACCCCGAGCAGTGGCCGCGCGACGTGTGGCAGGAGGACATGCGCCTCATGCGCGAAGCGGGGGTCAACATCGTCTCCCTCGGCATCTTCTCCTGGGCGCTGCTGGAGCCCCGGCCGGGCGAATGGGACTTCTCGTGGCTCGACGAGGTCATGGACCTCCTCCACGAGAACGGCATCGACGTCGACCTCGCCACGGCCACCGCCTCCCCGCCGCCGTGGCTGACGCGCCTCCACCCCGAGGTGCTGCCGCAGACCGCCGACGGCACGGTGCTCTCGCCGGGCGCGCGCCAGCACTGGCGGCCCACCTCGCCCGTGTTCCGCGAATACGCGCTGCGCCTGACGCGCGCGATCGCCGAGCGCTACGTCGGCCATCCCGCCCTCGTCGCGTGGCACATCTCCAACGAACTCGGATGCCACAACATCTACGACTACTCCGACGACGCGGCACGGGCGTTCCGGGTGTGGCTGCAGGAGCACTACGGCACGCTCGACGCCCTCAACGACGCGTGGGGCACCGCCTTCTGGTCGCAGCACTACGGCGCGTGGGACGAGATCCTGCCGCCGCGCGTCGCCCCCACGCAGCGCAACCCCGGCCAGCAGCTCGACTTCGAGCGGTTCTCCTCCGACGCCGTGCGCGACCACCTCCGCGCCGAAGCGGCGGTGCTGCGCGAAGTGACCCCCGACGTCGCCTACACGACGAACTTCATGGTCGCCCAGAACGTGCGCGACATCGACTACGCCACCTGGGTGGACGACGTCGACTTCGTCTCCAACGACCACTACCTGCGCCCCGGAGAGCTCGGCCGCGACGACCTCTCCTTCTGGGCCAACCTCACCGGCAATCTCGCCGGGGGGCGCCCCTGGTTCCTCATGGAGCACGCGACGAGCGCCATCAACTGGCGCGAGGTCAACCCGCCCAAGCGCGCCGGCGAACTCGTGCGCGACGCGCTCACCCACGTCGGTCACGGCGCCGATGCGGTCTGCTACTTCCAGTGGCGTCAGTCGCGCGCCGGTGGCGAGCGCTACCACTCCGGGATGGTGCCGCACGCGGGGCGCGACAGCCGGGTCTTCCGCGACGTCGTCGCCCTCGGTGCAGAACTCGACGCGCTAGCTGCCGTCACCGGTTCCCACCGCGAGAAGGCCCGCGTCGCCGTGCTGTTCGACTACGAGTCGTGGTGGGTGAGCGGCCGCGACTCCCACCCGACCGAGGCGCTCCAGTACGACGTGGAACAGCTCACCTGGTACCGGGCGCTGCTCGACCTCGGCATCCGAGCCGACGTGCTGCCGCTCGCGGCATCCCTCGACGAGTACGACGTCGTCATCGCGCCCATGCTCCACGTCGTCACCGACGAGGTGCGCAGGCGCCTCGAGCACGTCGTCCGCGACGGCCGCCACGTCGTCGTCAGCTACTTCTCGGGCATCGTCGACGGCCACGACCGGGTGTGGCTCGGGGGCTACCCCGGCGCGCTGCGCGACCTGCTCGGCATCACGGTCGAGGAGTTCGTGCCGCTGCTGCCGGGCGAGCCGGTGACCCTCGGGTCCGGTTCTGTCGCCACCACCTGGACCGAGCGGATCGTCCGCCTCGCCGACGGCGTCGAGGTGCTCGACACCTACGCCGACGGCGACCTCGCCGGCGCCCCCGCCGTCACCCGCCGCCGTGCCGGAGCGGGCTCGGCCACCTACGTCTCGGCCGACATCGGCCGTGACGGCGTCGCCGGCGTGCTCCGCGGTCTCGCCGTCGACATCGACGCGCTCGCCGGAGACCCCCTCGCCGCCGACGGCCGCGTCGAGGTGCTGTCCCGCACGAACGGCGCCGAGCGGTTCGTGTTCCTCGCCAACCGCACCGACGAGTCCGTGCTCCTGCAGCTCGACGGCGACGCGATGGGGACGACGGAAGCGGATGCCGACGGCACACTCGCCCTCGCTCCGCGTGCCGTGGCCGTCGTCCGCCAGGATGCCGCCGTCCTCGCCGCCGCGGCGGCCGACGGCATCCGCTCGTCGTCCACCGCCCGCGCCTGAAAGGCTGACCGCATGACCCACCACCCCGACGCGATCGAGACCGTCGCCTGGTCCGACGGTACGTGGACGACCCCGCCGGCCGCCGTCCGCGCCGACGGCGACGCCCTGCGCGTGACCGCCGCCGAGGGCAGCGATGCCTGGCGCCACACCGCCTATGGCTTCGTGCATGACACCGAGCACGCGCTCCTGGCGCCGCTGCCGGTCGGGCAGGCGATGGAGGTCGTGTTCGTCGCCGACTTCACCGAGCAGTTCGACCAGGCCGGACTGTTCGTCCGCGCCGACGAGGAGCATTGGATGAAGGCCGGCGTCGAGTTCGCCGACGGCATCCTGCAGGCGGGCGCCGTCGTCACCGACGTGCGCTCCGACTGGTCTGTCGGTCCCGTGCCGGAGTGGTCCGGGCGCCGCGTGCGCGTGCGCGTGAGCCGCGGCGACGACGCCCTCACCGTCCGGGCGGGCGTCGACGACGAGCCACTCCGGCTCGTGCGGGTCGCGCCGTTCCGCGGCGACGTCGACGCCTCCGCCGGTCCGCTCGTGTGCGGACCCATGCGGCCGGGCCTCGAGGTCGCCTTCCTCTCGTGGCATCGGACGCCCGCCGACGGCTCGCTGCACTGACGCGTGCGCGTTCCGCCTGAGGCGCACGGTGGCCCCGGCCGGAATCGACCGGGGCCACCGCGCGACCGGGTCAGGCGGGCGGGGATCAGGCGGCCGGGACGAGCACCCGGTCGATCGTGTGGATCACGCCGTTGGATGCCTGGATGTTCAGACCCCAGAGCACGAGGCGCGGGTCCTTCAGTGACGGGGTCTCGTCACGCAGGGTGAGACCGCGCGGCTTCACGATGCCCCCGTTGGCCATCGTCAGCGACTTCGACGTGAGCACCTTGATCGGGCCGAGCTTCTTCCCCGCGACCACGTGGTACAGCAGGATGTCGGTGATCTGCTCGGGCGTGAAGGCGCCCACGATGGTCTCGAGCGCTGCCGCCTCCGACTTCGGACGCGTGCCGGTCAGGTCGGTCACCAGCCGCAGGAACGCCCGGTCGTTCGGGGCGAAGACGGTGTACTTCGTGCTGGTGTCGGCCAGGGCGGAGTCGAGCCCGGTCGCGACGACGGCCTGCACGAGGATGTCGTAGTCCCACGGGTTGTGGTCGGGCGTTCCGCCGCCCGACGCCGCCACCGCGACGTCGACGATCGTGCCCTTCGGGGCGGTCGATCCGCCGCTCCCACCCCACGCCTGAGCGGGTGCGGCGGTCAGGGCCAGCGCAGCCGCGGCGATCACGGCGACGGTGAGGCGCACTCGGTTCTTCATCGGTCACTCCTTCGTTCAGATGAGGCGTCCGGGCTCCACGGCCGGGGCGTCAACCGTATGTACGCCGCGGAGCGCCTCGGCGGATGCACATCCCACGATCGAATCTGATTCATTCGTGTGCATCCACCGCGGGCCCCGGCGACGAACAACGGAAGAGAGCGGTCGCCGACACGTCCACTCGGGCCGGCCCGGAGGAAGGGGTTCCCATGAAACGGCACGACGAGAACAGGGTCGTGGAGTACGACCGCCCCGGTGATGCAGACGTGCTCGAGCTTCGCGCCCGGCCCCTCCCGGCGCCCGGTCCGGGTGAAGTGACGGTCGAGGTGATCACGTCGGGCATCAGTCACATCGACGGCTTCATCCGCTCCGGCCGGGAGGATGCCTGGGACGACGACCGGTGGCCGCGCCGATCCGGGAGCGACTTCGCGGGCATCGTCGTCGCGGCCGGCGACGGCGTGACCCGGTGGCGGCGCGGCGACGACGTCGTCGGACACGTGCGCGCGGGGGCCCACGCCGCGTACGTCACGGTGCCGCAGGCCACCCTGGTCGCCAAGCCCCGCGGTGTCACGTGGGAGACGGCGGGCGGCCTCTACCTCGCCGGGGCCACGGCGCTGGACACGCTCGACGACGTCCGCGTCGGCGCCGACGACGTCGTCGTCATCTCGGCCGCCGCCGGCGGCGTCGGCAGCATCGAGGCCCAGATCGCCCGCCACCGCGGCGCGACCGTCATCGGCACCTGCGGCGACCGCAATTTCGACTACCTGCGCCAGGTCGGCATCACACCGGTGCGGTACGGCGAGGGCATCGCCGACCGCATCCGCGCTGCTGCGGGGAAACCGGTCACGGTCATGATCGACAACTTCGGACAGGACGGTCGCGCGCTGGCCGACGAGCTGGGCGTGCCCGAGATGCGCTACCGGTCCAGCGAAGACCGCCGCCGCACCGAGCTCGCCCTCCTCGCCGACGACGCCGAGGCGCTCTCGCGCGGGACCCGGCTGCTCGAGGAGGTCGTGCGCCTCGCCGAGCGGCGCGCCTTCACCGTGCTCGTGTCGGGCTTCTACCCTCTCGCCGAGATCGCTGAGGCGTACCTCGACCTCTCGCGCCTGCACGCGCGGGGCAAGGTGATCCTCGGCACGCGCCCCGTGACCACCGTGCGGTCGCTGAAGGCGCGCGACGTGTTCGAAGCCGCCCGCTGAGGGTCTGCCCCGCCGGCCCCCTGCCCCCCCCCCCGGCCGTCAGCGACGCCCGCCCGTCAGCGACGCCTGCCCGCTTACAGGCAGAACGGGCTTCGGCGGGGCGCGGTGGCGTCGGTCGGGCCGATTCTGCCTGTAAGCGGGCGGGCCCGGCGGCGCCACGCGAGCGGTTCAGGCGCGCGGCAGGTACCGGCGGGGCGCGTGGGTGCGGGCGACGAGGTCGCGGAGAGATTCGAGCGAGCCCGACACGAGCCCCACGGCGCGGGCCTGCACGAGCACGTTGCCGAGCGCCGTCGCCTCGACGGGACCGGCGAGCACGGGGGTGCCGGAGCGGTCGGCGGTCCGCTGGCACAGCAGTTCGTTGAGGGCGCCGCCGCCGACGATGTGGATCGTCCGCACGTCGACGTGGCCGAGGCGCCCGGCCGTCGCCACGGTGTCGGCGAACGCCTGCGCGAGCGACTCGACGATCGACCGCGTGTACTCGGCGCGGCTGCGCGGGGTGGCGACCCCGTTTTCGGCGCACCAGGCGTCGATCCGCGCCGGCATATCGCCCGGCGGCAGGAAGCGCGGGTCGTCGACGTCGAAGACGGGAGCCGCGGATGCCGGAACCTCGGCGGCCGCCGCCAGCAGCTCCCCGAGGTCGATCGTGGCGCCGCCGTCGGCGCGTTCCCATCCGCGGACGGTCTCACTCAGCACCCACAGCCCCATGACGTTGTGCAGCAGTCGCACGCGTCCGTCGACGCCGCCCTCGTTGGTGAAGTTCGCGGCGAGGGCCTCGGGGGTGAGCACGAGGCGGTCGACCTCGACCCCGACGAGCCCCCACGTGCCGCAGGAGATGTACGCGGCGGCGTCGGCCCGCATCGGCACCGCGACCACGGCCGAGGCGGTGTCGTGCGATCCGACGGCCGTGACATCCACGCCGGCGGGGGCGCCGAGGGCGGCGGCGACGTTGTGCCGCAGCGCGCCCATGCGTTCGCCCGGCGCGATGAGCGGGGGCAGCAGCCGGGCCGGGATGCCGAGGGCGTCGGCCAGCGCGGTGTCCCAGCGGCCGTCCGACCAGCGGAGGAGTCCCGTCGTGGACGCGTTGGTGAGTTCTGCGCGCGCGATGCCGGTGAGCCAGTAGGCGACGAGGTCGGGGATGAGCAGCGCCGTGTCGGCGAGGTCGCGCACGGCCGGGTCTTCGGCGGCGAACTGGTAGAGCGTGTTGAACGGCAGGAACTGCAGTCCGTTCCGTTCGTACAGTTCGGCGTGCGGCACCGCCGCGTGCACGGCTGCGACGCCGCGCGCGGTGCGCTCGTCGCGGTAGTGGAACGGCTCGCCGAGGAGGCGGCCCTCCGCCCCGTCGCGCGCTCCGCGCAGCAGTCCGTAGTCGACGGCCCAGGAGTCGACGCCGATCGAGCGGATGCCGTCGGCATCCGCCTGGGCGAACGCCTCGCGGAGGCCGGCGAGGACCGCGCCGTACATGCCCAGGAGGTTCCAGTGGAGGCCGTCGCCGGCGACGACGGGCTCATTGGGGAACCGCGCCACGGTCACGGTCTCGAGGGTGTCGGGGCCGACGTGCCCCGCGATGACGCGACCGCTCGTGGCCCCGAGGTCGACTGCGGCGACGGTCCCGCCCGTCATCGTGCCCCCTCGCGGGGTCGCGTCGTCTCCCGGTCGTTGAGCGAGGAGCGCAGCGACGAGTCGAAACGCACCGCCCCCTCCCGGTCGCCGGACCGCACCGTCCCTTCCCGGTCGTTGAGCGAGGAGCGCAGCGGCGAGTCGAAGCGTGTCGCCTTCCACCGCGCCCCCTCGCGGGGTCGCGTCGTTTCGTCTCGCTCCGCTCGCTCAACGCCCGGCGTGTCCCGGTCGCCGGACCGCACCGTCCCTTCCCGGTCGTTGAGCGAGGAGCGCAGCGACGAGTCGAAGCGTGTCGCCTTCCACCGTTTCCCGTCGCGGGGTCGCGTCGTTTCGTCTCGCTCCGCTCGCTCAACGCCCGGCGTGTCCCGGTCGCCGGAACGCACCGTCCCTTCCCGGTCGTTGAGCGAGGAGCGCAGCGACGAGACGAAACGTGTCGCCCCCGTCATCGGAGGAAGGCGGCCGCGACGCCGGAGTCGACGGGGATGTGGAGGCCCGTGGTCCGGGACAGCTCCGGGCCGGTCAGGACGTAGACGGCATCCGCGACGTTCTCGGGAACGACCTCGCGCTTGAGGATCGTGCGGTTGGCGTAGTACTGGCCGAGCTCCTCTTCCTTGACGCCGTAGGTGGCGGCGCGGTTGGCGCCCCAGCCGGCGGCGAAGATGCCGGAGCCGCGCACGACGCCGTCGGGGTTGATGCCGTTCACGCGCACGCCGTGCTCGCCGAGCTCGACGGCCAGGAGGCGCACCTGGTGGGCCTGGTCGGCCTTGGTGGCCGAGTAGGCGATGTTGTTGGGGCCGGCGAACACCGAGTTCTTCGACGAGATGTAGATGACGTCACCGCCCATGCCCTGCGCGATGAGCGCCTTCGCGGCGGCCTTCGCGACGAGGAACGAGCCCTTGGCCATGACGTCGTGCTGCAGGTCCCAGTCCTTCTCGGTCGTCTCCAGCAGCGGCTTGGACAGTGAAAGGCCCGCGTTGTTGACGACGAGGTCGATGCCGCCGAAGGCGAGGACCGTCGCGTCGATCGCGGCCTGCACGCCGTCGGCGTCGGCGACGTTCGCGGCGACGCCGATCGCGACGTCGGTGCCGCCCAGCTCGGCGGCGGCGGCCTGCGCCTTCTCGAGGTCGAGGTCGGCCACCACGACGCACGCGCCCTCGGCGGCGAGGCGGGTGGCGATGGCCTTGCCGATGCCGGATGCCGCGCCGGTGACGAAGGCGATGCGGCCCTGATGGGTCTTCGGCTTCGGCATCCGTTGCAGCTTCGCCTCTTCGAGCGCCCAGTACTCGATGCGGAACTTCTCGGCATCCGAGATTGGCGCGTACGTCGACACCGCTTCGGCGCCTCGCATCACGTTGATCGCGTTGACGTAGAACTCGCCGGCGACGCGGGCCGTCTGCTTGTTGGCGCCGTAGGAGAACATGCCCACACCCGGCACGAGCACGATGAGCGGGTCGGCGCCGCGGATGGCGGGGCTCTCGGCCGTCGCGTGCGCGTCGTAGTAGGCCTGGTAGTCGGCGCGGTACGCGGTGTGGAGCTCACGCAGGCGGGCGATCGTGTCGTCGACCGACGCGGATGCCGGCAGGTCGACGATGAGCGGCTTGACCTTCGTGCGCAGGAAGTGGTCGGGGCAGCTCGTGCCGAGGGCGGCGAGAGCGGGCGCCTTCTCGGAGGCGAGGAAGTCGAGGACGACGTCGGCGTCGGTGTAGTGGCCGACGACGGGCTTGTCGGTGGACGCGAGTCCTCGGATCGTGGGGGCGAGGGCGGCGGCCTTCGCACGACGCTCGGGCTCGGGGAGCGCGGTGTAGCCGTCGCGAACTCCTCCGAACGGGTCGGCCTTGCCGTGCTTTTCGAGGTATTCGGCGGCCTTCGCGATGATTTCAGAGGAGTTCGCCTCGGCCTCCGCCGACGTGTCGCCCCACGCGGTGATGCCGTGGCCGCCGAGGATCGTGCCGATCGCCTGCGGGTTGGCGGCCTTGATCGCGGCGATGTCGAGGCCCAGCTGGAAGCCGGGGCGGCGCCACGGCACCCACACGACGCGGTCGCCGAAGATCCGCCGGGTGAGTTCTTCGCCGTCGGCGGCTGTGGCGATCGCGATGCCCGAGTCGGGGTGCAGGTGGTCGACGTGTGCGGCATCCACGAGGCCGTGCATCGCGGTGTCGATCGAGGGGGCTGCGCCGCCCTTGCCGTGCAGGCAGTAGTCGAACGCGGCGACCATCTCGTCTTCCCGGTCGAGCCCGGGGTACACGTCGACGAGGGCGCGCATGCGGTCGAGGCGGAGGACGGCGAGCCCTTCCGGCTTCAGCGTGCCGAGGTCGCCGCCGGAGCCCTTCACCCACAGCAGCTCGACGGGCTCGCCGGTCACCGGGTCGGTCTCGGTGCCCTTCGCGGAGGTGTTGCCTCCCGCGTAGTTCGTGTTCTTCGGGTCGGAGCCCAGCCGGTTGCTGCGGGCGATGAGGTCGGCGACGGCGTAGTTCGTCATGGGGTGCTTTCAGGATCGAGATGAGGCGGGGATGAGGGCGAGGAGGCGGTCGGCGAACCGGCCGATCGAGACGGATGCCGCGGCCTCCTCGGGACGGTTCAGGTGGCCGTGCTGCGTGCCTGGCTCGGTCACGACGGTGACGTCGACGCCGGCGTCGTGGAGGGCGGCGGCGAAGGCCTCGCCGGAGACGCGCAGTTCGTCGGTGTCGCTGTTGACCATGAGCACGGGCGGGAAGCCGGCGAGCTCGTCGCTCGTGGCGCGTCCCGGGACGGCGTAGACGTCGGCGTCGTCGACCGGGCCGCCGAGGAGGTTCTCGTACATCGCGCGGACGACGTGGGGGCCGAACCGGTCGGCGACGGGGTCGGCATCCAGCGCGGCGCGCAGAGCGGCATCGGGCGCGGGCTGCACGGCGAGCAGGGTCGGGTACGCGAGCGCGACGAGCGCGGGAAGGCCTGTGGGATCGCCGGTGTGGAGCAGCCGGAGGGTGGCGCCGGTCGCGAGGTTCGCTCCCGCGCTGGCGCCGCCGATCGCCCACGGCCCGGGGGCGAGGTCGGCGCCGCGCGCCCACGCGAACGCGAAGCCCACCTCTTCGGAGGCGACGGGATGCCGCACCCCGTCGGTGCCGGGGGTGAGCGGCGCGAGCCGGTAATCGACCGACACGACCGTGATGCCGCGCTCGGCGAGGCCGCGCGCGACCCCGTCGGCTTCGGGCATGTCGAGGTCGCCCGCCGCGAAGCCGCCGCCGTGCGCCCACACGAGCCCGACACCGGCAGCGGATGCCGGACGGTAGAGGCGCACGCGGAGCGGTCCGTGCGGACCGTCGAGGGTGTCGTCGGTGACCGTCGTCATCGGCTCACGCGCCCCAGCCCGCCTGCGTACCGCCGACGCGCTCGTCGGCGATCCGCTGCTGGTAGCCGCTCGCGGCGTACGCGGCCATCGGGTCGGCGGGCAGGCCGCGGGAAGCGCGCCACTCGGCGAGGGCAGGGCGGACGTCGGTGTAGAAGGCATCCATCAGCACCGCGTTCGCCCCCAGCACGTCGTTGGCCTCCTGCGCGGCCGTGAGCGCGGCGCGGTCGACGAGCAGCGCGCGCGCCGTCATCTCCTGCACGTTGAGCACGGAGCGCATCTGCCCGGGGATCTTGTCCTCGATGTTGTGGCACTGGTCGAGCATGAACGCGACGTCGGGGTTGTTGAGGCCGCCGCCGCGGACGACCTCGACGAGGATCCGGAACAGCTGGAACGGATCGGCGGAGCCGACGATGAGGTCGTCGTCGGCGTAGAAGCGCGAGTTGAAGTCGAACGAGCCGAGCTTCCCGAGGCGCAGGAGCTGCATGACGATGAACTCGATGTTCGTGCCGGGGGCGTGGTGGCCGGTGTCGAGGCACACCATCGCGCGCTCGCCGAGCGAGGCCACCTGCGCGTAGGAGGTGCCCCAGTCCGGAACGTCGGTGTGGTAGAACGCCGGCTCGAAGAACTTGTACTCCAGCACGAGGCGCTGCTCGCCCGACAGACGCGCGTAGATCTGCTGCAGCGAGTCCTGCAGGCGGTCCTGGCGGCCCCGCATGTCGTTCTGGCCCGGGTAGTTCGAGCCCTCGGCGAGCCAGATCTTCAGGTCGCGGGAGCCTGTGGCATCCATCACGTCGATGCATGCGAAGTGGTGGTCGATCGCCTTCCGGCGGATCGTCTCGTCGTGGTGGGTGAGGGCGCCGAACTTGTAGTCCTCGTCCTGGAACGTGTTGGAGTTGATCGTCCCGAGGGCCACGCCCAGGTCTTCCGCGTGACGGCGGAGGGCGCCGAAGTCGTCGACCCGGTCCCACGGGATGTGGAGGGCGACGCTCGGGGCGAGGCCGGTGTACCGGTGAACCTGGGCGGCGTCGGCGATCTTCTCGAACGGGTCGCGCGGGGTGCCCGCCGTGGGGAACACGCGGAAGCGCGTGCCCGAGTTGCCGAACGCCCAGCTGGGCAGCTCGATGCCCTGCTGGGCGAGGGCGGACTGGACGTCGGGGGAGAGCGTGCTCACGATGCGTCGCTTTCGTGGTCGGTGACGGATGCCGTCAGCTGGTCGTGCAGGTTGAAGACTTCGGCGAGGGGGGTCGCGGCCTGGTCGGGGCGACCGTCGAGGCCCACGAAGAAGGGCGCCATCGATGCCTCCCATTCCGCGGCGACCGGCGAGGCGGCGAGGTAGGCCTGGGCGGAGACGTCGTCGTCGGTCTCGTAGTAGCCGAAGAGGCGCGCGTTGTCGCGATCGAGGAAGAGCGAGTAGTTGCGGCGACCGGCGGCGGCGATCTCGGCGAGCATCTCGGGCCAGACGGGGCTGTGGCGGGCGACGTATTCGTCGATCCGGTCGGGTGCGATCTGCAGCTGGAACGCGACGCGGACGGTCATGGCACTCCTTCGTGGCGGTTCGCGGGTGGATCGCTGGTGGATCGCGGGTGGTCGGGCTGTAGGCGGTCGGAGGTCGGGTCGGACCGCGGTGTGAAACGATTCAAACTGTAATGTGGGGACCACGATCCGTCAAGACAGGCAGGCCATGGCAGTCAGCGTGAAGGACGTCGCGGCAGCGGCATCCGTGTCGGTGGGCACCGTGTCCAACGTGCTCAACCGTCCGGAGAAGGTCGCGCCCGAGACCGTCGCCCGCGTGCAGGCGGCGATCGGACGCCTCGGGTTCGTGCGCAACGACGCCGCGCGACAGCTGCGCGCCGGTCGGAGCCGCAGCATCGGGCTCATCGTGCTCGACAGCGCCAACCCGTTCTTCGCCGAGGTCGCCCGCGGCGCACAGGAGCGCGCGGCGGACCAGGGCATCTCCGTGCTCCTGGGCAGCAGCGACCAGAGCGCCGACCGCGAGAACGCCTACCTCGACCTCTTCCGCGAGCAGCGCGTCAACGGTGTGCTGCTGACACCCCAGCTCCTCGACGAGGCGCGGGCCGAGACGCTCATCGACGCGGGCCTGCCCATCGTGCTCCTGGATGCCGAGCTCGACGGCGGCGGGCTGCCCTCCGTCGCCGTCGACGATGTCGAGGGCGGACACCTGGCCGTCGCCCACCTCCTCGCGCAGGGGCGCCGGCGGATCGCTTTCGTCGGACCGACGTCCATCCGCCAGGTCGCCGATCGCCTCGCGGGCGCCCGCCGCGCCCTCGCCGAGGTCGCCGGCGCGACGCTCGAGGTGATCGAGACCGACGCCCTCACGGTGCTCGACGGCCGGAAGATCGGCGAAGCGATCGCCGGCCGTGCACGGGACGACAGGCCGGACGCCGTGTTCTGCGCGAACGACCTCCTCGCCGTCGGCGTGCTGCAGGGGGCGGCGATCCTGGGGGCGATCCGCGTTCCGGAAGAGGTCGCGCTCGTCGGCTACGACGACATCGAGTTCGCGCAGTCGACCGTCGTCCCCCTGAGCTCGGTGCGTCAACCCGCGCGGGCGATCGGCGCCGCCGCGGTCGACGTGCTCTTCGAGCGGCTGGACGACCCGGCATCCGCCCCGCGCCACGTGCGCTTCCGCCCCGAACTGGTCGTCCGCGCCTCCAGCCGCTGAGCGCCGGCGGTCGGGTCAGCGTGCGGCGGTGGAGCGGCGCACCACGAGCTCGGGCTGGAACACGGTCTGGCGGGGGATGAGCTCGGGATCGTCGCACTCTTCGAGGAGGATGCGCAGCGCTGTACGTCCGATCATGCCGCTCGGCTGACGGATCGAGGTGATCGGCACCGCCGCCGCCGAGGCGAAGGAGATGTCGTCGAAGCCGATGAGGGCGATTTCGTCGGGCACGAGCATGCGGCCGCCCACCACGAGCGACTGCAGCAGGCCGAGGGCGATGAGGTCGTTGGCGGCGAACATCGCGTCGGGCCACTCGCGGCGCGGCCGGCTCAGCACCTTCGCGCCGACGGCGACGCCCTGTTCGACGGTCATGGCATCCGTCACGAGCACTTCGAGCTCGATCGGGTCGAGGGCGTTGTCGGCGGCGACGCGTGCGCCGGCCAGGCGGTCGGTGACCTGCCGCATCTCCAGCGGCCCGCCCACGAAGGCGATGCGTCGGCGGCCGGTCTCGATGAGGTGCTCCACGGCCATGCGTCCGCCGGCGACGGAGTCGACCGACACGGAGCTGAACCGGCTCGTCCCGCCGAAGCGGTCGACGAGCACGGCACGGATGCCGCGAGACCGCAGCCGTTCGAGCCGCGGGAGGATGTCGCCGTAGGGGGAGATGAGCACGCCGCGCACCTGCTGCTCCTCGAACAGGTCGAGGTACATGCGCTCGCGGTTGGTGTCCTCGTCGGTGTTGCCGTAGAGCACGGCGATGCTGTGGCGGGAGGCCTCGTCCTCCGCGCCGCGCACGACGTCGGCGAAGAACGGGTTCTGTCCGTTGAGCACGACGAACCCGACGGTCGTGCTGACGCCGGCGCGCAGCTTGCGGGCGGCGTCGTTTCGGACGTAGCCGAGATCCTCGATCGCGCGGAGCACGCGCTCGGCCGATTCGGACGACACGGTCTCGGGGCGGTTGAGCACGTTGGAGACCGTGCCGACAGAGACGCCCGCGGACAGCGCGACGTCTCTGATGCTCACCACCATGGGGCGCTCCTTCGCAGCCGGGGAAGATCCGAGGTCGTATCCGGACCGTGACTTGACCGGTGCGGATGTGATGCCTACAGTATCCATGAATCCGACCTGAATCGATTCAGATAGTTTCAGAATCCTTCAGATCGCTTCCGTCCCATCCACCCTCAATGAGGAGGCGCACGTGCCCGTCGCTGACGCACCCGTCGTGCTCGAGCTGTCGAAGGTCGTGAAATCCTTCGGCGCCGTCGTGGCCCTGCGCTCGGGCAGCCTGCGCCTGCAGGCGGGCTCCATCCACGCCCTCATCGGCGAGAACGGCGCCGGAAAGTCGACGCTCGTCAAGATCGTCGCGGGCCTCTATCGCCGCGACGGAGGCGCGTTCCAGCTCGACGGCGAAGACGTCGACTTCACCTCCACTGCGCAGTCCAAGGCCGCCGGCATCGCCGTCATCTACCAGGAGCCGACGCTCTTCCCCGACCTCTCGGTCACCGAGAACATCTTCATGGGTCGCCAGCCCATCGGACGCCTGGGGCGCATCGACCGCAAGGCCATGCGCCACGAGGTCGAGCGCCTCTTCACGCGCCTCGGGGTCACGATCGACCCCGACCGCCCGGCCGAGGGCCTGTCGATCGCCGACCAGCAGGTCATCGAGATCGCGAAGGCCGTCTCGCTGGATGCCAGGGTGCTCATCATGGACGAGCCCACCGCGGCGCTGTCCGGCGTCGAGGTCGAGCGCCTGTTCGCGATCGCGCGGAGCCTGCGCGACGAGGGGCGCGGGCTCATTTTCATCTCCCACCGCTTCGACGAGGTGTTCGCCCTGTGCGACACCGTCACCGTCATGCGCGACGGCGCCTACATCGCCACGACCCCCATCGCCGAGACGACCCCCGCCGAACTGGTCCGCCAGATGGTCGGTCGCGACGTCACGGAACTGTTCCCCAAGCAGGAGACGGCGATCGGCGAGCCGCTCCTGCAGGTCGAGAACCTCACGAGCCCCGGTGTCTTCCACGACATCTCCTTCACGGTGCGCGCGGGCGAGATCGTCGGGCTCGCCGGGCTCGTCGGCGCCGGGCGCAGCGAGGTCGCCCGCGCGGTGTTCGGCGTCGACGGCTACCGCGAGGGCACGGTCACGATGAAAGGCAAGCGCATCGCGCGGTCGCGTCCGACCGACGCGATGCGGGCGGGTATCGCGCTCGTCCCCGAGGACCGTCGCAAGCAGGGGCTGGTCATCGAGTCGGGCGTCGGGCGCAACATCACGACCGCGATCCGCCGGCAGCTGTCGAAGTTCGGGCTGCTCACGACCGGCATGGAGAACCGCGCGGCGCGCGAATGGGCGAGCCGTCTCGAAGTGAAGGCGCACGCCCTCGACACCGTCGCCTCCACCCTCTCCGGCGGCAACCAGCAGAAGGTCGTGCTCGCCAAATGGCTCGCGACCCAGCCCGATGTCCTCATCATCGACGAGCCCACCCGCGGCATCGATGTCGGCACCAAGTCAGAGGTGCACCGACTCCTCTCCCAGCTCGCGGGAGAGGGCATGGGCATCCTCATGATCTCCTCGGAGCTCCCCGAGGTGCTCGGCATGGCCGATCGCGTACTCGTCATGCGCGAGGGGCGCATCACGGCCGAGATCGACCGAGCGGATGCCACGTCCGAGAACGTCATGTTCGCCGCCACCCACGCCGCCTCCAACGCTTCCACGACCGACGCTGCCACGACCGACGCGGGAGAGAACTCGTGACCTTCACGTCCACCACCCGCATCCCCGTCTCGGGCCTCACCCGGCGCATCGGCGCCCTCGGCAAGGCGCGCGAGTTCGGCATCCTCGTCGCCCTCGCGCTCGTCGTGATCGCCGCGACGGCGAAGAACCCGGCGTTCCTCTTCAGCCCCGACGGCTGGCGAGACCTGCTGCTGACCCCGTCGATCCTCGTGCTCGTGGCCGTGGGCCAGGCCTTCGTCATCATCACCCGCAACGTCGACCTCTCGGTCGGGTCGGTGATGGGGCTGTCGGCCTATCTCACGGGCCGACTGTTCATCGACGTGCCCGGCATCCCGATTCCTGTCGTCGTGCTCCTGGCGGTGGTGTTCGGCGGCGCGCTGGGCCTCATCAACGGCGCGCTCGTCGCGATCGCGCGGGTGCCGGCGATGGTCATCACCCTCGGCACGCTGTATGCCTACCGCGGCATCAACGTCATGTGGGCCGGTTCCAGCCGCGTGAACGCGTCCGACATGCCGCGCGAGTTCCTCGCGCTCGGCACGGGACAGCTGCTGTGGATCCCGGTGCTGTCGATCGTCGCCTTCGTCGTGCTCGCCATCGCCGCCTGGTACATGCGCAACACGCGCGGCGGCCGTGAGTTCTACGCGATCGGTTCCGATCCGGCCGCCGCGGAGCTCTACGGGCTGAAGGTGACCCGCCGCGTGCTGACCGCTTTCGTCCTCTCCGGTGCGCTCGCCGGCCTCGCGGGCGTCTTCTACGCCGCCCGGTACGGCTCGGTGAGCTCGCAGGCCGGTGCCGGGTGGGAGCTGGATGCCGTCGGGGCCGCCGTCATCGGCGGCGTCGCGATCACCGGCGGGGTCGGCACCGTGTGGGGCGCGGCGATCGGCGCCGTCCTGCTCATGACGATCAACCGGGCGCTGCCGATCCTCGGCATCCCGGACTTCTGGCAGCGCGCCGTCGTCGGTGTGCTCATCATCGGGGCGATCGTGCTGGACCGCTGGCTGGCCGTGCGACAGAGACAGCGCCTCATCGAAGCGAGGGACGAGTCATGACCACCCAGACCTCTCCCGCGACCGCCTCGGTGCGGGTCGCGCGCGACTTCGAGAAGCCGCTGTGGCGCCGTGTGCTGCTGTCGCGAGAGACGGCGATCGTCGCCCTCCTCGTGCTGGTCGTCGTCGTGTCGGCGGCCACCGTCCGCGGCTTCGCGCAGCCGATCACCGCGAACTACCTCCTGCTCGACATCGCGCCCATTCTGCTGATCGCCCTCCCCATGACGCTCGTCATGATCACCGGTGAGATCGATCTGTCCGTGGGCAGCATGGTCGGGCTCGCGAGCGTCGTCACGGGCGTGGCCGTCGAAGCGGGAGTCCCGTTCGAGGCGGCGGCGCTGCTGGCGCTGCTCGTCGGTGTGATCGGCGGCGCCGTCAACGGCTTCCTCGTGACCGTCGTGGGACTGCCGTCGCTCGCGGTCACGATCGGCACGCTCGCCCTCTTCCGCGGGCTCGCGGTGGGGCTCCTCGGCACGACCGCGGTCACCGACTTCCCGGAGGCGTGGACGGCGCTCGCGAAGGCGAAGATCGCCGGCACGACGATCCCGTACATCATGGTGCCGTTCCTGGTCCTGCTCGTGATCTTCGTGGTCGTCCTGCACTTCACCCCGTTCGGCCGCGGCATCTTCGCGATCGGACTGTCGAAGGATGCCGCCCGGTTCTCCGGCGTGCACGTGGAGCGCACGAAGTTCATCCTGTTCGTCGTCGCCGGGCTCGTCTCGGCCTTCGCCGGGATCTACTACACGCTGCGCTTCGGCAGCGCCCGCGGCGACAACGCGACGGGACTCGAGCTCCAGGTGATCGCCGCCGTCGTGCTCGGCGGGGTGTCCGTCTTCGGCGGGCGGGGACAGCTGTACGGGGTGGTCGCGGCGGCACTTCTCATCGGCACGCTCTCCAGCGCGCTGCGCCTGGCCAACGTCACCTCCGACGTCATCAACATCATCACCGGCGTGCTGCTGGTGCTCTCCGTCGTGGCCGCGAGCGTGCTCGCGTGGCTGCAGCGCGTGCGCACCCGCCCCGCTCGCCCCTCGCACTCCGCAGCGCGAACCGCACCATGATCTGCTGCGCGACCCCGGCCGACGACATCCGTCGCGGCGCACCCACGAAAGGAAAACAATGATGTTTGCACGCACACGCGTCGCGGCCGTCGCGGCCGTCGCCGTCGTCGCCGCGCTCGCGCTCGCCGGCTGCGCCGACACCGGCACGACGCCCGCGCCGGGTTCGACGGGCGACGGCGGCGACACCGCCAACCTGGCGATCACGTTCCTGCCGAAGAACCTGGGCAACCCCTACTTCGACACCTCCAGCAAGGGTGGCAAGGCCGCCGTCGACGAGCTCGGCGGGACCTTCGCCGAGGTGGGACCGGCCGAGGCCACCCCGGACGCTCAGGTCAGCTACATCAACACGGCAACCCAGCAGGGCGTCGGCGCGCTCGTCGTGTCGGCCAACGACCCGCAGGCGATCTGCGACGCCCTCAACGAGGCACGCGACGCCGGCGTCAAGGTCGTCACGTTCGACTCCGACACGAACCCCGACTGCCGCGACCTGTTCATCAACCAGGCGACGGCCGACGGGATCGCCAAGATCCAGGTCGACCTCATCGCGGAGCAGATCGGCGACGAGGGCGAGATCGCGATCCTCTCGGCATCCGCCAACGCGACCAACCAGAACGCGTGGATCGAGACGATGAAGGAGATCCTCGCGGCCGACCACCCGAACATCACCCTCGTCGAGACGGTCTACGGCGACGACGACGACCAGACGTCGTTCGACAAGACCGCGGCGCTGCTGCAGTCGCACCCGAACCTGAAGGGCATCATCTCGCCCACCACGGTCGGTGTCGCCGCCGCGGCCCGCTACCTGTCGACGTCGGACTACAAGGGCAAGGTCGCGCTGACCGGCCTCGGCACCCCGAACCAGATGCGCGAGTACGTCGAGGACGGCACCGTCACCGCGTTCGCGCTGTGGAACCCGGAAGAGCTCGGCTACCTCGCCGCCTACGCCGCGGCCGCCCTCATCAAGGGCGACATCACCGGTGCGGAGGGCGACAGCTTCGAGGCGGGCGACCTCGGCTCCTACGAAGTCGGCGCGGACTCCACCGTGCTGCTCGGCGACCCGTACGTCTTCGACAAGGAGAACATCGGGAACTTCGACTTCTGAGTCACCCCGCAGCGCCCCCGGATGCCGATCTCGCGTCGGCTCCGGGGGCGCTGCCGCGTGGGCACGGGAATCCGCTCACCCCGCCGGATGCCACGGGGTGCGGATGCGCAGGGCGACGGCGTCGACGGCCACCAGCGACCCCGCGGCGGCGGCGCGGCAGGCGGCCGCTTCCGGCGGAAGCCACACGGTCGATCTCGTCGACAGGGGGAGCACGCGGAGCGTCAGCACGCTGTCCGGGGTCGCCCTCACGTCGGGGAGCGAGACCGACCAGCGCTCGCCGTCCCAGAACCTGTCGTCGACGACCTCGCCGTCCACGCAGAGCTGGGCGACGTCGCCGGCCCAGTCGATGTCGAGCACGGCATCCCCGTCCCACGTGCCGACCTCGAGTGCGAACACCGCGGCGCGCTCCTCGAGCACCTCGGCGGACGGGGCGCTGTGCCGCCGACCGCCGAAGCCGTAGTCGTCGGGGACGTCCCCCGCGGCACGCACCGCGGTCACCCCCACGGCGCGCGGCGGAACGGGCTCCAGCGACGGTGCGACGGCGGCATCGACCCACCCTCCCGCGGCGCGGTCGTACCGGCGGAGCCACGTGGCATCCCTCACCGCGACTCCGGCGTCGCCGGTCGCGAGCTCGCCGTCGGTCTCGAACACCTCGTGGCCGTGGACCCACACCCGGTGCGCGTCGGCGACCACGAGCAGCCGCCCGTCGCCCACGCGATGCACCCCGACCGGCACGTCCCGCGGCTCCTCGCCCTCGACGCAGACTTCGACGGGGATGCCGGGGGTCGCGGCCACGACGAGCGTCGCCTCCGTGGCATCCGTCGCCGCGTGCGGCTCAGGCGGAAGCAGCGTCAGGGCGGATGCCGTCACCCACCGCAGCCGTGTCGCGCCCGGGGCTGCGCCGAGCCGCAGCCCCACGGGCCAGCGCGCGAGGGTGCCCGCGGGGATGTCGATAGGGCGCGAGGGGATCGTGAGCACCTCGGCATCGAGCGCGAGCGTGAGCTGCACGCCGCGCACCTCCTCGACCTGCTCGTACGGCTGATGGTGGCTCACGACCACGAACGCCTCGTCGCCGTCGGAGCGCAGTGCCCACCGGAGCGTCGTGCGATCCGTGAACCCGCCGGGGCCCGCGTCCGGAAGCGACGACGTCATGCCGCCCAGGCGATCTCCGAAGGCCGCGAGGAACGCGTGCTGAGCGCGCAGCTCGTGCCCCGACGGGTGCAGGTCGCCGGACTGACCGATCGGGGCGTGGAAGTCGTAGCTCCACTCCGGCAGGTCGTTCGGGTAGCCGGTCGCCTGACTCTCCTGCAGTCCGGCGCGCGGATTCCGCCCGCCCACGTACATGTAGTACCCCTGCCAGGCGGAGCCGTTGCCGATCTTCACGTGCGCCAGCGCCGCGATGTCGCGTGCCGCGAGCACCGGGCGACGGTGGTAGGCGGTCGCCATCCCGGAACCCAGTTCGCACGTCGCGGGCGGGAAGCCGTGCAGGTCGGCGCGACGGCTCGCGGCCTCGGCAGCGGCCCCGGCGTCGGCATCGGCAGCGGCTTCGGCCCCGGCATCGGCGACGGCTTCGGCGACGGCTTCGGCGAAGCCCTGTGTCGCGCGCACGTCCTCACCGACGCCGGGGTCGTCCCAGTCGTGCGAGGGGAAGAAGTGCGCGCGGAAGTTCGGCTGCCACCCGCCCTCCGGATCGACCCAGAAGCCGTCGGCGTATCCGCCGAACAGCGGCACCACCTCGCCGGCCGGGAGCTGCGCGCCGCCCCACGCCGTCGCCGTCCACAGCGGCGCCGACATGCCGGCCTCGCGGGCCAGGCCGATGAGGGTCGAGATGTGCTCCGGCCGGTCGTAGAGCTCGTTCTCGATCTGGATCGCCACGATCGGACCGCCCGCACGCGCACGTCCGTCCAGGGCCGCCGCGAGCTGGGCGAACCACTCCCGGACGAGGTCCAGATAGGCGGGGTCGTCCGTGCGATGTGCGACATCGGCATCCTGCACCCAGTCCGGGAACCCGCCGTTTCGCGCCTCGCCGTGCGCCCACGGCCCGATCCGCAGCACGAGCTCGAGCCCGGTCGCTGCCACCTCGTCGACGAAGGCGGCGACGTCGAGATCGCCGTCGAACCGCGGGCGTCCGCGCTCGGCGACATGGTGGTTCCAGAAGACGTAGGTCGACGCGAGCGTCACGCCGCCGGCGCGGAGCTGCCGCAGACGTTCGCCCCATCGCGCCCGGGGGAGTCGGCTGTAGTGCAGCTCGCCCGAGACCGGGACGAACGCCGTGCCGCCCCGCAGCACGGCGCGGTCGGTGACGGACAGGCCGCGAGCAGCCTCGGATGCGATCGGCAGTGCCGCCGGCGATGCGGGCCCCGGCCAGGGGCGGTGCCGCACGGTGTGAGCGGGGAGGGTCATCGCGCCGACACCACCGCGTTGTCGAGCAGGTCGATATCGACGCCGGGGCGCTCCGCCTGATTGGTGAGGAACACCCACGCGACGCCCGCGGACGGGTGCACCCACAGCTCCGTGCCCGACCACCCGCCGTGGCCGTACACGTCGCGGTCGATGAGCCCCGGCGCCCGCGTGCGGAGGTTCCACGTGAAGCCCCAGTCCTGACCGCGCTCGGCGGTGTACGGCTCGAGGCGCGGGAGGTCGCCCGTGAGGGGGCGCCGCATCATCTCGAGGGTCGCGGGGCGCAGGATGCCGTCGCCGGCTCCCGCGTGGATGCGCAGGAGCTCCGACCCGACACGGAGCAGATCGTCCGCGCGCCCCGAGAGGCCGGCGCCCGGCGCACGGGTCGCGAGGAAGCGGGGCATGTCCAGCCCCGCGGCCGCGGCGTCGGGCACGGCCACCGCGTCGTCGGGGTCGAGCGTCATCCCCGTCGCACCGATCTCGTCCGCCCACTGTGCGACACCGGCATCCCACGTCGTTCCCGTCGCGTGCTCGTGCAGCGCCGCGATGCCCTCGAAGGCGATCGTCGAGTAGCGGGATGCCGTGCCCGCCGCGAAGTCGCGCCCCCGGTGCAGGAGCTCGTGGCGGAGCGGAAGGGCCGTGTCGAGGGCGGGTTCGGAGATCCCGGACGTGTGGCTCACGAGGTGCGACAGGCGCACCGTGTCCCCGCGTTCGGCACCGAACGCGGGGAGCGCCTCGGCGAGCGGCGTCTGGAGCGAGAGGAGGCCCCGTTCGACGGCGCGCGCGGCGGCGATGCCCAGGAGGGGTTTGGTCACCGAGAAGAGGCGGAAGGTGTCGTCGACGGTGACGGCGCGCGTGGTGCCGGAGTCGAGTGCGGCCGTGCCGAACGCGTCGAGGGCGACCGTGCCGTCGGCGGTGGCGATGCCGAGCACCGCGGTGGGCAGACGACCAGATGCAACGTGGCCGCGCGCGATGTCGAAGGCCGCGGCGTAGGGGGTGCTCATACGCTCAGCCTAGGACTTTCGCGGCGTGGGCGGATAGCGCTTTCCCGGAGGAGCATCTATCGTGGACGCGACGACAGCGGCTCGACGACGAGGGCTCGACGGGGGCTCGATGAGGGCTCGACGGGGGCTCGACGAGGGCTCGACGAGGGCCTGACAGCGGCTCGACGAGGGCTCGACAGCGGCTCGACGAGGGCTCGACGAGGAAACTTCGGAGAAAACGCAAAAGAGCGGATGCCTCGGCAACCTCGCTCCGCATTTCGTGCGAATCTCCGAAATCCTGCCACGCTGGCCGCCACCGCCACCGCCACCGTCACCGTCACCGCCACCGCCACCGCCACCGCCGCCGCCGCCCCGACCCGCCCCCGCCCCGCCCCCGCACTCCCGAGGAGATCCGCGCATGACCACCGAACTCCGCTGCGCGATCGTCGGAACCGGTGCCGTCGCGCACCTCCACGCCCGCGCCGTGCTCGACCACCCGCACGCCGTGCTGGTGGCCGTGACCGATCAGGCGCGGGCCACCGCCGAGGCCTTCGCAGCCGAATGGGCGCGCGACGTCGCGCCGACGGTCTACGACTCGCTGGACGTGCTGCTCGCGACCGAGCGGCCGGATGTCGTGCTCGTGTGCACGCCGCCCGCCGCGCACCGCGAGCAGACGCTCGCCGCGTTCGCCGCCGGATCTCACGTCATCGTGGAGAAGCCTCCGGCGCCTTCGCTCGACGAGCTGGACGAGATGCGCGCCGCCGCCGACGCGGCTGATCGGCGTCTCGCCGTGGTGTTCCAGCAGCGCACGGGCACGGCCGCCGCGCACGTCCGCAGCCTTCTGCAGTCGGGAGCGTTGGGGCGTCCGCTCCTCGCGGTCTGCCAGACGCTCTGGTACCGCGACGAGGACTACTTCGCCGTCCCGTGGCGAGGGACGTGGGAGACCGAGGGGGGCGGGACGACGCTCGGCCACGGCATCCATCAGCTCGATCTTCTGGGCTTCCTGCTGGGCGACTGGGCGAGCGTGCAGGGGCGGTTGTGGCGGCTCGATCGCGAGACGCAGACCGAGGACACCTCGACCGCGACGATCACCTTTGCCAACGGGGTCGTCGCGCAGGTGGTGACGAGCGCCGTATCGCCGCGACAGACGAGTTCGGTGCGGATCGACACGCAACGCGCGACCGTGACGGTCGACCATCTCTACGGTCATGGCCACGAGAACTGGG
Source organism: Candidatus Microbacterium phytovorans (assembly GCA_029202445.1). Classification (NCBI taxonomy): domain Bacteria; kingdom Bacillati; phylum Actinomycetota; class Actinomycetes; order Micrococcales; family Microbacteriaceae; genus Microbacterium; species Candidatus Microbacterium phytovorans. The sequence continues at coordinate 2,028,748 of CP119321.1, read as the reverse complement.
TCATCACGCCCGCGCCGGGTTTCGAGGACGATGCCGACGACTGGGACCTTCCGGCGATCGAGGAACGCAGTGACCACGCGCCGCTGCTGCGGGACGTCTTCGACGCCCTCTTGTCGGGGGCTCCCCTTCCCCCGACGGCGGAGGAGCCCGCCCGCGCGCTGGAACTCGTCGCGGCCATCTACGCCTCCGCCGCGGGCGACGGCGCGGTGGTGACGCCCGCCGACCTGGCCGCGCACCCGACCCACCGGTCCGGTTTCGCGAGCCCCGTCACCGACATGCGCTGACCGCCGCCGCCGCGCCGTCGGCGGGCGGGGCGTGGTTCGGGGGCGTGGGTTCGTCGGTGGGGGGTTCGCCGGCGTCGTTGTGCGGGTGTGAGGCGGTGGCATCCGCGATTCGCCGCGGGCGAAGCGGCGGGCCGAGTGGTGGGTGGGGGCGTGGTGGGCGCGGTGGCGGGCAGGGGCGTGGTGGTTCGGGGGCGTTGTTGTGTGGGTGGGTGGTGGTGGCATCCGCGATTTGCCGCGGGCGAAGACGCGAAGATGCGACGCGACGGGGTGGCGGCCCGCGGCCGAAAGGGCGCGGATGCCACGGCGCGGCGGCCCTGCGGGTCGATACGATGGCGAAGGCTGTGACCGGTACCAGCGGCGCGGAGATCACAGGCGGAAAGCGATTTCCGGAATCTGTTGCAAAACGTTTCAACGCGTAGTACGGTAACCGGCAAGCGCTTTCCCGACATGGAAACACCTGCACGAGGACTCCTGGAGCACTCGACCCGCACGGGCGGCGCGCACCGCACACAAGGACAACGGACGTCCGCGGCACACGGAACACGGGCGTTCGAAGAGAGGACAAGGATGTTCAGCACCAAGCGGGCCCTGGCCGCCGTCGCCGTCGTGACCGGCGCCGCCCTCGCTCTGGCCGGCTGCGCCGGCACCAGCGAGCCGGCGTCGTCGTTCGACCCCAACGAGAAGGTCACCCTGAACTTCACGTGGTGGGGCAACGACGACCGCGCCGCACGGTACGACGCGCTCATCGCGGCGTTCAACGAGGAATACCCCAACATCACGATCAACGGTCAGTTCACCGACTTCCCGAGCTACTGGGAGAAGCGTCAGACCGAGGCTGCCGGCGGCGGGCTCCCCGACGTGTGGCAGTTCTCCGACAGCTACCTGCGCCAGTACGGCGAGCCCGGCTACGTGCTCGACCTCGCCACGGTGTCCGATTACATCGACTTCGACACCTTCGACGAGGCGCTGCTGGGCACCGGTCAGCTGAACGGCACGCAGTACTCGCTGCCGACCGGCTACAGCGCCTGGGCCAACTTCGTCAACGACGACCTCATCGCCGCCAACGACCTGACCGCCCCCGAGGGCGGGACGTCCTTCGAGGACTTCACGGCGTGGATGAAGAGCGTGACGGATGCCACGGGCGGCAAGGTCTACGGCGGCACCGACGTGACGCAGCGCATCCAGACCTTCGAGCTCGTGCTGCGCGCCGACGGCAAGAACCTGTACACGGAGGACGGCAAGCTCGGCTTCACCGAGGACGAGCTGAAGGCGTTCTGGGAATCGGGAGCCGCCGCGCGCGACGGCATCACGGTTCCCCAGAACAAGCTCGAGGAGATCACCCCGAAGTCGGGCTTCGGCGGCAACCTCACCGCGAGCGAGACGAGCTGGAGCAACTTCCTCGGCGGCTACCTCGCCGACTCGGGCGCATCGTCCATCTCGCTCATCGCACCGCCGACGGCCAAGCAGGGCTCCAAGGACCTCTACCGCCAGGCCGGTCTGCAGATGGCGATCTCCGCCGACACGGAGCACCCGGAGGCGGCGGCCATCTTCCTCGACTACGTCGTCAACAGCGAGAAGGCCGGGGAGATCTTCGGCACGACGTTGGGCTTCCCGGCATCCTCCTCGAAGCTCGCCGGCGCCGCGCTGGAAGGCGCCGACAAGCAGGTCGCCGACTACCTCGACTCGGTCGCCGACCGCATCGGTGACGCCCCGCCCGTGCCGGTCGTCGGCTACGGTGCGCTCGAGCAGAAGTTCTGGGACCTCGGCAAGGCGCTGGGCCTCGGTGCCATCACCGTCGACGACGCCGTCAAGCAGTTCTTCGACGAGGCGAACGTCGTCCTGCAGGGCTGAGCCCCGCCGTCGAGCACGTAGTCGAGCAAGGAGAGATCATGGCAACGGATTCGGTCGCGACCGCGACGCGACAGCCGCAGGCCGAACCGGCCTCCCGTCCGGCGGGCAACCGTCGGACGGGAGGTGCCCACCGCCGCGGCAGCAGCCTGCGACGGCGCGAGAACGCGGCGGGGTATCTCTTCCTCTCGCCGTGGCTCATCGGGTTCTTCCTCCTCACGGCGGGACCCATGCTCTTCTCGCTCTACCTCGCGTTCACGAACTACAACATCTTCGCCCCGCCCAAGTGGATCGGCCTCGGCAACTTCGAGCGGATGCTGCAGGACGACGTGTGGTGGGACTCGGTGCGCATCACCCTGCTCTACGTCGTGGTGGGCACCCCGATCAAGCTCGCCGCGGCCCTCGGGGTCGCGATGTTGCTGAACTTCCGCAGCAGGGGCACCGGGTTCTTCCGCTCGGCCTTCTATGCACCCTCGCTCATCGGCGCGAGCGTCAGCATCGCGATCGTGTGGCGGGCGATGTTCTCCACCGGCGGCCCCGTCGACAGCTCGCTGAGCCTGTTCGGCATCGACATCGGCGGCTGGGTGGGCGTTCCCGCGCTGATCCTCCCGATGATGATCCTGCTGGCGGTCTGGCAGTTCGGCGCCCCGATGGTCATCTTCCTCGCCGGCCTCAAGCAGGTGCCGCAGGAGCTCTACGAGGCCGCGTCGGTCGACGGCGCGGGCCCGTTCCGCAAGTTCCGCAGCGTCACGCTGCCCATGCTCTCGCCGGTGATCTTCTTCAACCTCCTGCTGGAGATGATCCACGCGTTCCAGATCTTCGCGTCGGCCTACATCATCGGCTCGGGCACGGGCGGACCCGCCGGGGCGACCAACTTCTACACCGTGTACCTCTACACGCGCGCCTTCACGAACAGCCAGATGGGCTACGCGTCGGCCATGGCGTGGGCGCTGCTCCTCGTGGTCGCCGCCATCGCCTTCATCATGTTCCGCACCTCCAACTCGTGGGTGCACTACGCGGGAGACAACCGATGAGCGCCTCCGTCCAGCCCGCGACGGGCCTCGAGACCATCACGGCCGTGCTGCCCAAGGGCGTCACGCCCCCGCGTCGGCGGTTCGGCAAGCGCAAGACGTGGCAGACGGTCGTCTGGGTGATCGCGATGATCGCGCTGACGGCGATCATCCTCTACCCGCTCGCGTGGATGTTCTCGGCGTCGTTCAAGCCCACCGCCGAGTTCGGCGCGAACCAGGGCTTTCTCCCGAACAACCCCACGATCGACAACTACTTCAAGGTGCTCGCGGGCGTCGGCGGGGTGCCGCTGTGGCAGTTCTTCGTGAACTCGTTCGTGCTCGCGATCGGGTCGGTGATCGGCACGGTCATCTCGGCATCCCTCGCGGCGTATGCCTTCGCCCGCGTGAAGTTCGCCGGCAGCGGCGTGTGGTTCGCCGTGATGATCGGGACGCTCCTGCTCCCGTTCCACGTGCTGATCATCCCGCAGTACATGCTGTACCGGAACCTCGACCTCGTCGACACGTTCGTGCCGCTGCTGCTGGGCAAGTTCCTCGCCACCGAGGCGTTCTTCGTCTTCCTCATCGTGCAGTTCATCCGCGCGCTCCCGCGCGACATGGACGAGGCGGCGCGCATCGACGGCTGCGGCCACTGGCGGATCTACTGGTCGATCATCCTGCCGCTGGTCAAGCCCGCGCTCGTGACGGCATCCATCTTCGCGTTCATCTGGAGCTGGAACGACTTCCTCGGGCCGCTGCTGTACCTGAACTCGACGGACATGTACCCGCTGCCGCTCGCTCTCCGGGTGTTCAACGACCAGACCTCCACCTCGGACTACGGGGCGACGGTCGCTGTCTCGGTGCTCGCGCTCCTGCCGATCCTTCTCTTCTTCATCGTCTTCCAGCGGTTCCTCGTGGAGGGCGTGTCGACACAGGGGCTGAAGGGATGAGCCCGCGTCGCGGCCGCGCCTCCCGACCGGGACGCGTCGAGGCCGACGGGAGCGTCCTGCGCTGGCCCGGTGCGGCGCAGCGGTTCGCGCTGTTCGGCGAGGTGCTGTGGATCGGCGCGCTCATGGCGGTCGTGTGCCTCCCGGTGGTGACGTGGCCCGCCGCGATCGCGGCCGGTTCCGCGCACCTGCGCCGCTTCCTCGCGGCCGAGGCCACCCCGGCATCCGGGTTCTTCCGCGATGCCGTGCGCGCTCTCCCGGGCGGCATCGGGGTGGGGGTCGTGACGACGGCGCTCGGGGCGATCATCGCCGTCGACGTCGCACTGACGGCCGAGGGCACGGTGCCGGGTGGGATGCCGGTGGCCGTCGTGGTCGCGACGATCGGCCTCGCGGCGCTCGTGGGAGCGACGATCGCGTCGTCGCTGTGGACCCCGGGCGCGTCGTGGCGCGACCTCGTGAGGATCACCCCTCGCGTCGCCCGGGCGGATCTGTCGGGGACGGCGTATACCGTCGTCGCGCTCGGCCTCGCCGCGACGATCGTGTGGCAGTTCCTGCCCCTCGTCATCCCCGTGCTGGGGCTCCTCGCCTTCGCGCTCGTGTCGATCGGGGAGCGTCGCCTGGTGCGTCTGACGGACGCCGCCGCACGGCGTGACGCCCGCGGCGCCGTGGAGGGCCTGACGTAGCCCGGATTGCACGCCACGGGTTGCGGAAAGCGCATTCCCGATGCCATCATGTGTGAAGCGGAAAGCGCTTACCGACCTTAAGGAACGACCGTGTCAGAGACGACGACCCGACCCACCACCACCTCGGCCCCCGCCGCCGTCGACGCTCCCGCCGTGCGCGAGGTCGGCATCATCATGAACGGCGTCTCGGGACGCATGGGCTACCGTCAGCACCTCGTGCGCTCGATCCTCGCCATTCGCGACCAGGGCGGCATCGAACTGCCCGACGGCACGCGGCTGACGGTCAAGCCTCTCCTCGTCGGGCGCAGCGCCGCCAAGCTCTCCGAGCTCGCCGCTCGCCACGGCATCGAGGACTACACCACCGACCTCGACGCCGCCCTCGCCGACCCGCGCTGGGAGATCTACGCCGACTTCCTCGTCACGAAGGCCCGCTCCTCGGCGCTGCGCAAGGCCATCGCCGCCGGCAAGACCATCTACACCGAGAAGCCCACGGCCGAGACGGTCGCCGAAGCGCTCGAACTCGCCAGGCTCGCGGATGCCGCGGGTGTGAAGACCGGTGTCGTGCACGACAAGCTCTACCTCCCGGGCCTGCAGAAGCTCAAGCGACTCATCGATTCCGGCTTCTTCGGTCGCATCCTCTCGGTGCGCGGCGAGTTCGGCTACTGGGTGTTCGAGGGCGACTGGCAGCCGGCGCAGCGTCCGTCGTGGAACTACCGTGCCGAAGACGGCGGCGGGATCATCGTCGACATGTTCCCGCACTGGAACTACGTGCTGGAGAACCTCTTCGGCGAGGTGAAGAGCGTCTACGCGCAGGCGGCGGTCCACATCGCCGACCGGTGGGATGAGAACGGCGCGCACTACACCGCGACCGCCGAGGACGCCGCCTACGGCGTGTTCGAGCTCGACGGGGGAGTGATCGCGCAGATCAACTCCTCGTGGACCGTGCGCGTCAACCGCGACGAGCTCGTCGAGTTCCACGTCGACGGCACGCACGGCTCGGCCGTCGTCGGCCTGTTCGGGGCGAAGATCCAGCACCGCAACCAGACTCCCAAGCCCGTGTGGAACCCCGACCTCGCTGACGATCACGACTACGACGCCGACTGGGCAGAGGTTCCCACCAACGAGGTGTTCCAGAACGGGTTCCGGCAGCAGTGGGAGGAGTTCCTCCTCTCCTACGCCCTCGGCACCGACTACCCGTTCGACCTGCTGTCCGGCGCGCGCGGCGTGCTGCTGGCCGAGGCCGGTCTGCGTTCGTCGGCCGAGGGTCGCAAGGTCGAGCTGCCCACGCTCAGCCTGGACTGAGCGCGGCCCGAGGACAGCACCATGACCGACCTCCCCCTCCTCTCGCCCGAAGGCGTCATGTCTTCGACCCCGCTCGCCGAGGCGCCCGCGTTCGCCCGGCCGACCGCCGCGCTGCGCACCCGGGTGGCGTACGCCGCGGCGCACGTCGTCCCGAAGCCGCACGCGGACAACACCCCCGGCCGACCGGCCGAGATCGACTGGGATGCCACGCTCGCCTTCCGCCGGCACGTCTACGGGTGGGGGCTCGGCGTGGCCGATGCGATGGACACCGCCCAGCGCAACATGGGGCTGGATGCCGAGGCCACGCGCGAACTGATCGCGCGCTCGGCCGAGGTCGCCCGCGAAGAGGGCGGTTCGGTGGTCGTCGGCGTCAACACCGACCACGTCGACGCGGAACGGCTCACTCGCGCCGAGGTGATCGACGCGTACGTCGCGCAGCTGCACTTCACCGAGGAGCAGGGCGCCGGACCGGTGCTCATGGCATCCCGGCATCTCGCGCGGGTCGCCGAGACCGCCGACGACTACCGCCGCGTCTACCGTGCGGTGCTGCGGGAGGCGACGACCCCCGTCGTGCTGCACTGGCTGGGCACCGCGTTCGACCCGCAGCTGGAGGGCTACTTCGGATCGACCGATTGGCGCGCCGCCGCCGACGTGCTCCTGGAGATCATCGGCGAGAACCCCGACCGGATCGCGGGCGTGAAGATGAGCCTCCTCAACGCCGAATCGGAGGTGTCGGTGCGCGAGCGCCTTCCCGAGAGCGTGCGGATGTTCACGGGTGACGACTTCAACTACGTCGGACTCATCGGGGGTGATGCGCTTCCGCCGGCGGATGCCGCGGGGTCGACGCCGGATGCCGCGGGGTCGGCGTCGGGTGCCGCCCGGGGTCACTCGGATGCGCTGCTGGGCGCGTTCGCGGCGATCACGCCGGTCGCCTCCGCGGCGATCCAGGCGCTCGATGCGGGCGACCCGGAGGGCTACCTGCGCATCCTCGGTCCGACCGAGGACCTCAGCCGTCAGGTGTTCGCCGCGCCGACCTTCTACTACAAGACGGGCGTCGCGTTCCTGTCGTGGCTGAACGGTCACCAGTCCGCCTTTCAGATGGTCGGCGGGTTGCACTCGGCGCGCAGCCTGCCGCACCTGTCGCGCATCGTCGAGCTCGCGAACGCGTCGCAGGCGCTGGAGCGCCCCGAACTCGCCGCGGCGCGCTGGTCGGACCTCCTCCGCCTGAACGGACTCCTGCCGTGACCATGTCCCACATCCGGCGGCCTATGTCCCAGTTTCGGTTGAGCATGTCCCGAATTGGGTCGACCATGTCCCACATTCGGCTGTTCGACCACCCTCAAAGCGACCGAAAGTGGGACATGTCCCCCGGGCACCGGCCCCGAACCGACCGGAAGTGGGACATGCCGCAGCTCCGGCGGCCCGTGTCCCCGTTTCGGCGGCCCATGTCCCGAACTGGGTCGACCATGTCCCACATTCGACTGTTCGACCACCCCCGAAGCGACCGAAAGTGGGACATGTCCCCCGGGCACCGGCCCCGAAGCAACCGGAAGTGGGACATGCGATGACGGCCCCGGATCCGCGCCTGTCGATCAACCAGGCCACCATCAAGTACGCCGACCTCGCGACCGCCCTCGCGGTGACTGCCGAGGCCGGGATCGAGGCCATCGGCCTCTGGCGTGAGCCCGTACAGGAGGTCGGCCTCACCACCGCCGCACGCCTGCTGGCCGCGTCGGGACTGCGCTTCACGACGCACTGCCGCGCCGGCTTCTTCACGATGCCCGAGGGCACGGCGCGCCGCGCGGCTATCGACGACAACCGCCGCGCGATCGAGGAGGCGGCCACTCTCGCCGCGGCGGGGGCGCCCGGATCGACGGCGGTGCTCGTGCTCGTCGCGGGCGGACTCCCCGACGGCTCGCGCGACCTCGTTGCGGCGCGCGGACGAGTGCGAGATGCGTTGGAAGAGCTGGTCCCGGATGCCGAGGCCGCCGGTGTCACGCTGGCGATCGAGCCGCTGCATCCGATGTTCGCGTCCGACCGCTGCGTCGTCTCGACCCTCGGTCAGGCCCTCGATCTCGCGGCGGGGCTGCCCGCGCACGCGGTCGGGGCGGCGGTGGACACGTTCCACATCTGGTGGGACCCCGACGTGCTGGCGGCGATCGACCGTGCGGGCCGCGAGGGCCGTATCGCGACCTATCAGGTGTGCGACTGGAAGACGCCGCTCCCGGCCGATGTGCTGCTCAGCCGCCACTACCCCGGCGACGGGATCATCGACTTCGCCTCGCTCACGCGCGCGGTCGTCGCTACCGGCTATGACCGCGACATCGAGGTGGAGATCTTCAACGAGGACATCTGGGCGACCGATCCGGCCGAGGCGGTCCGCCGCACCGCAGAGGGCTTCGCGGCGGCCGTGTCGCCGCACCTAGAATCACGAGCATGACCGACGACGCTCCCGTGACCCTGCGCAGCGGCGCCGTCACCCTCGATGACGTCGCGCGCGAGGCGGGGGTGTCACTGGCGACCGCGTCGCGGGCGCTGAACGGCTCGACGCGCAAGGTCGCGGACTCCTACCGCCTCCGCGTGGAGGCGGCGGCCACGCGCCTCGGTTACACGGCCAACCTCTCGGCGCAGGCGACCGCGCGCGGCACGTCGGCGATCATCGCGCTGCTCGTGGCCGACATCGCCGACCCTTACTTCGGACAGATCGCGTCGGGGGTCGCACGCGGCGCTGACGAGGCAGGTCTCGTCGTCACCGTCGCCATCACGGAACGCGATCCCGAACGCGAGGTGCGGCTCGTGAGGGCCCTTCGCGGCCAGCGCCCGCGTGGGCTGATCCTCGCGGCATCCCGCACGTCGTCGGAGCTCTCGACGGAGCTGGCTGCCGAAGTCGAGCATCTCGCCGCCAGCGGCGGGCGTGTCGTCGCCCTCGGGGCCGGGGTGCCGGGGGTGCGCTCGGTGACGGTGGACAACCGCGGCGGTGCCCGCGAACTGGGCGCAGCGCTCGCGGCCCGCGGCTACCGACAGGCGGTGGTCCTGGCCGCCGCGGAGGGCACCGTGACGAGCGACGAGCGCGTCGGCGGTTTCGTCGCGGGATTCACGGGGGGCGGCGGCGCGGAGCCTCGCGTACTGCGCGGCACGTTCAGTCGCGAGTCGGGGCACGCTCTCATGCGCGACGCGCTCGCCGACGGCGTCGCGCCGGGCACGGTGGTCTTCGGCATCAGCGATGTCGTCGCGATCGGGGCGCTCGCCGCTCTCCGCGAGGCGGGGCGCGCTGTCGGCGACGACGTGGCGCTGGCCGGCTTCGACGACATCCCGACCGGGCGCGACGTGACTCCGGCGCTCACGACGGTGCGCATCCCGCTCGACGAGGTCGGGTATCAGGCTTTCCACGCCGCGACGGATGCCGAGTGGCAGCCGGCCGACGAGACGCTGCGTCTCGAGGTGCTGCTGCGCGAGAGCACGCCGCCCCGGTCATGACCCGCGTCGTCGTCGCCCTCGACAGCTTCAAGGGCTCGATCGGCGCCGCCGCGGCGGTCGATGCCGTCGCGCGCGGCTGGCGAGAGGTGGACCCGGACGCGGTGGTGCGTAGCCGCCCGATGGCCGACGGCGGCGAGGGCACGCTCGACGCGTTCGCCGCCGCCGTTCCCGACGCGACGCGGATGCCCGTGACGGTGCGCGGTCCGCACGGCCGCGATGTCGCGGCATCCTGGCTGCTGCTTCCGGATCGCGAGGGTGCCGGCGCGAGCGAAGGCACCGGCGCGACGGGGGTCGTCGAGCTGGCGTCGACGAGCGGCATCGAGCTGCTCGGTGTCGAGCGCCGCCCGTGGGATGCCGACACGTTCGGCTTCGGGCAGGCGATCGCGGCGGCGCTGGATCACGATGTCGACCGGCTCGTGCTCGGGATCGGCTCGTCGGCCTCCACCGACGGCGGGGTGGGACTGCTCGTCGCGCTCGGCGCCGCGTTCGTCGACGCCGACGGGCGTCCGGTCGCACCCGGCGCGCGCGGGATGGCCGAGGTCGTCGCCGTGGATCTGACCGGGCTGCGCCCGCTGCCGCCGGGCGGCGCGACCGTGCTCACCGACGTCACGAATCCTCTTGTCGGGCCGCAGGGCGCGGCGGCGGTGTTCGGTCCGCAGAAGGGGGTGACCGGCGACGAAGTGCCGGTCGTCGATGCCGCTCTCGCCCGGCTCGCGGGTGCACTGGGTGGTGACCCTGCGGCACCGGGCGCGGGCGCCGCCGGCGGCACGGGGTTCGCGCTCGCCCGGTGGGGGGCGCAGCTGCGGCCCGGCGCCGACGATGTCGCCGCGCTCATCGGGTTGGACGAGGCGCTCGCGGATGCCGACCTCGTCGTCACCGGTGAGGGGTCGTTCGACGGGCAGTCGGCCGCGGGCAAAGTGCCCTCGCTCGTGGCGGCGCGCGCCCGCGCCGCAGGGGTCCCGGTCGCGCTCGTCGCGGGACGGGTCGCCCCCGATGCCGACACGTCCGCCTTCGTCGCCGTCGTGGCGCTGGCCGAGCTCGCGGGGAGCGCCGAGGCATCCTTCGCCGATCCCGCACCCTGGTTGCGCGCCGCCGGCAGGTACCTCGCGTCCCGGTGACTCGCCGCGCCGGGTGGTACGGAGCCGCCGGAGCACTGATCCGCGAGACCGACCTCAGATCGGCAAACGTGGGCGGCAAGGTGCGAGAGATCTGGGGGCTCAGCGCCAGACGTGGGCGCGGAGCAGAGGGATCGAGAGCAGGCGCTCCGCGAGGCTCTCCGGGCCGGCGACGACCGTGACGGCGGTATCAGCGGTCGACGCGAGGACGATAGATCGGTCGGCGGTCCAGAGGTCGCTCAGTTCTACGAACGGGCGTCGTCGACCCGGGACGAACGGCACGCCGCTGCCCCAACGCTGGTCGACGCCGGCAAAACCCGCCTCGGAGAGACGCCCAGAGAAGAGAACGTAGTTCAGCCGGCCGATGTGCCAGGTGCCCGCAGGCTCATCGAACCCGTCGCGGCGGCCGTGGTCATCCTCATGCAGATAGCCGGCGTAGAGGGCGAAGACACAGCTGGCATCGGGCCCCGCCGCTTCCTGCAATGCCACGTCGATCGCCTGCTTCTGGTCTTCAGACGCCTCCGGATCGGTCGGGCCGTCGACGTTCGGCATCTGGAACGGAATGCGCCCATCGGATATCCAACGGGTGCCGGATGGAGGATGACAACCGTCCGTTCGAAGGTGTCTTCCGGGAACGAGATGTCGTTCTCGATCCAAGAAGCGAACCATTCGACCTGCGATCGCGTCGCCTTTTCCACCATGCACGTCCCTCATTTCTCGCCTGCCGTCCGACCAAGATATGCGAGCCACTCACCGCCACCGCTGGACCCTCCAGAGCCCGAGGGGCAGGATGGGCGCATGCCGGAGTCGCCCGAGGTCGAGGTGCTCGCGCGGTTCGTGCGCGAGCGGGCCGTGGGACGCCTCATCGATGCGGTCGAGCTCGACGAGTTCCGTGCCCTGAAGACCCGCGCGCGGCCGCTCGGCGAGCTCGCGGGGCGTGCCGTGACCGACGTCACCCGTCACGGCAAGCACCTCGCGGTCGCCACGGACGGGGCCGTGCTCGTCGTGAGCTTCGGCCGTGCCGGGTGGCTGCGGTGGGAGCCGGCCGGGGAGGCCGCGGCATCCGCGGGTCTGTCGGACACCGTCACCACCGCGCCCGCTCCCACCGAAACCGCTCCCGCTGCCGCGCCGATCGGCCGGCTGACCCTCGATGACGGCGAGGCGTTCGTCCTGACGGATGCCGGAACGTGGCTGTCGTTCGGGCTCTCGGTCGTCGATGACGCGGCCGAGGTGGCGGCGATCGCGAAGCTCGGTCCCGACCCCCTCGACGACGCCTTCGCCCTCACCGACCTGGAGCGGGTCGTGGCGGGTCGCCGCAAGCAGCTGAAGGCGGTGCTGCAGGAGCAGGAGTCGCTCGCCGGCATCGGGAACGCGTACTCCGACGAGATCCTCCACGTCGCGCGGCTGTACCCGCTGCGGCATGCGGGGGATTTGGACGAGGGGGAGCGCGCCCGGCTGTTCGCCGCGATCCGAGAGGTGCTGACGGGGGCGCTCGCCGACCGTTCGGGCGCGCCGATCGCCGAACTGAAGGCGCGGAAGGTCGCGTCGATGCGGGTGCACGGGCGCACGGGCGAGCACTGCCCCGTGTGCGGAGGGCTCGTGGCCGACGTTCCGGGATCGAAGGGCGCGGCGCAGTACTGCCCCGTCTGTCAGCTCGACGGGGAGCACCCGCCCGCCCCCTGACAATGCGGCGCGCCTCAGCGACGCAGGATGACCAGTTCCCGCGTCGACCGTGTCAGCGCGACGTAGCGGTCGACGCCGGCGGTGAGCCCTTCGCCGAATCCGTCGGGATCGAGCAGCACCACCAGATCGAACTCCAATCCCTTCGCGAGCTCGGGTGTCATCGCGCGTACGCGGGACGGCAGTCCTGCGGGCACGGTCGGGCGCAGTCCGATGACGGCGGCGGTGCCGTCGGCTTGCGCGGCGATCCACGCGCGGAGCACCTCATCGAGATCGCTCAGTGCGCCCTCTTTCACCGGGATGCCGGAGCGCCGCACCGACGTGGGGACGTTCGCATCGGGGAGCACCGCGCGGATCGCCGGTTCGGCGACCGTCATGACCTCCTCGGGGGTGCGGTAGTTGACGGTGAGCGCGCACCGCGCGACGCGGTCGAAGCCGACGCGGGCCAGCCGCTCCTCCCAGGTCTCCGCGAACCCCTCGCGCGCCTGGGCGCGGTCGCCGACGACGGTGACGCTCCTGCTCGGGCAGCGGCGCAGCAGCATCCGCCACTGCGCGTCGGTGAGCTCCTGCGCCTCGTCGACGACGATGTGCGCGAAGGGGCCTGCGAGCTCGTCGGGGTGAACCGTCGGGAGCGCCGCCTCGTCGGCGAGGGAGTTCTGCGCGTCCTGACCGCGCAGGAGCGACATGAGCATGAGGTCGCTGTCGTCGGCCGCAATCAGCTCCGCCACGACCCGCTCCCGCACTTCGCGCTCCTCCTCGCGCGCCGCTTCGCGCCGCCGCTGCACGCGCAGCTCCTCCGGGTCTCCGACGCGTCGCCGGGCGGCGTCGAGCACCGGCAGGTCGGCGGTGGTCCACGCGCCGGGCGGATGCCGGTGCACCGCGGCGATCTCTTCGTCGCTCAACCACGGCGCGCAGGCGCGCAGGTAGTCGGGCAAGCGGTAGAGGTCGGACACGACCCGCACGGGATCGAGGATCGGCCACGCGCGGGAGAACGCGCGGCCGAGGTCTTCGTCACGGGCTAGGGCGCGGCGCACCTGCTCGGCGGAGATCTCGTCGTCGTCTGATCCGTGGAGATCGACGAGGAGGTCGAGGAGTTCACCCCACACCTGATCGCGCGCCGTGTTGTGGGGGAGGCTCGCGTCGGCGGCGTCGAACGCCTCTGCCCATTCGGACGCCGTCACCCACACCTCGCCCCACGGTGTCTCCACCACGAGATCGTCGACGGGCGGCCGCTCGTACCCGCGGACCGCCGGCTCGACGGCATCCTCGAACCGTCCCGAGGCCTTCACCCGTGCGGCGACGGGGTCGGTCTCGGCGACCGCCGTCGCACCCTCGGCGACGAGGTCGCGGAGGGTGCACAGGTGCACGCCCTCCTCGCCGAGGCTCGGGAGCACGTCCTCCACGTACGACAGGTAGGCCGCGTGGGGGCCGACGACGAGCACCCCGCCGCGGCCGGCGCCGAGGCGCGGGTCGGCGTACTGCAGATACGCCGCGCGGTGGAGAGCGACGACCGTCTTGCCGGTGCCCGGACCGCCGTCGACGACGAGGGCGCCCCGGGAGGGTGCGCGGATCGCGGCATCCTGGTCGGATTGGATCGTGCCGAGCACATCGCGCATCCGGGGCGACCGCGCGGCGCCGAGGCTCGCGAGGAATGCCGACTGATCGTCGGGGGAGAGGGCGTCGTCGTCGGTGCCGTCGAGGATCTCGTCCCAATAGTCGACGACACGCCCGTGCGCCCAGCGGTAGCGGCGGCGGCTGCGGAGCCGTCGCGGCTGAGCGAGCGTCGCGGCGAAGAAGGGCTCGGCGGCCGGTGTGCGCCAGTCGATCAGGAGCGGCTCGCCGTCGGACGCCGTCACGCCGAAGCGGCCGATGTAGAGCACCGCCCCGTCGACGTCGACGATGCGGCCGAGGCACGCGTCGACGCCGAACCGGTCGAGCACGCGCAGTCGAGCCGTAAGGCGGTGCACCTCGAGGTCGCGTTCGAGCGCCGCCTCCCCGTGGCGGGTCGCGAGGGCGCGCAGTTCGTCGCGGCGCGCCGTGGCGGCCGCACGCTCGGATGCGAGGGCGCCGGCGATGGCGGCGAAGCGGCGGGCGTCGGCGCCGATCCGTTCGGGTGATGATTTGGCGGCGAGGGTGTCGGGCAGGGCGAAGATGTCGGTCAAGGAGGTGGGCTCCGTTCGGCGGCGGCCGACCAGTATGCGCCCCCGACGGGGCCTTGCCGCAAGCCCCCACCCCCGCGATATCCTGGACATGGCAGGCGGCGACGCCTGCCTTTCGTTTTGCCGCCGTACTGCCGCTCCTGCGACTTCCGCTCAGGCGATGTGCGACGTCACGCGAGCAATGCCCCGCAACTGACGGCGCACGTCTCGCGCCAGGCGTCGTCCTCGGCGCCGCCACTCACGAGGACTTCGAGCGTCGACGTGGCCGGCCTCCGAGGGAGAACGTTCGTCGTACTCCCTCGCCCACTCGAGCAGTGCGGTCCGCAGCGCGGGGGTGAGGGGAAGCGTCGCCGGGTCCACGTCTCCTGGGGGTCTGTCGGCGGATCGTTCCCACAGGGGGAAGGCGCCGTAGTCCGCCATGACGTGCACATGCCGCGTCGGTCGCATCGCCTCTCCTCCCTCCCGGTGCGTGGGCATCCGAAGAATTGTATGCCGCACCATTGACGCCAGGCACGCCATGAATGCTGCCCGTCAGTATCTCGTCCGCCTGTCGTCTTTAGTTCAGACGATTGGAGTATTGACGATGGCTAGGGCTCTGTCCTTGAAGGTGCTCGCTTCGGCCCTACTGTGGGTCTCATTGACGCAAGCTCCGCCGGATCACCAGGAGAGTGACGGACACGACTTGCCGGTGGTTCTCTTGGGAGCTTCGGGTGAGCGCCTCGTGCTTGCCCCGGCTCCGCTCACACCGGGAGAGGCGCGCAAAGTCGCATATCTGGACGTCGGCCAGGTGGCCAAACCCGCACAGGTAGACACACTGGCCGGAGGAAACACTTTCCCTCCGCTCGCTCCCACCCCGACGAACTGGAGGGGCTGCGGGCTCTTCGATGACGAAAGCCAGTTCGTCGCTTCGTACACGCGTCTTCGCGTCTCAACAAAGATCCCGCGCGGTTCTGTCGCAACACTCAGCTGCGGCAACGCCAAATACGGTTACCGGCACATCCTGGCGAACCACATGGATGACTGGACCCGGATGGGCAGCCGGGCAGGGGGCGTCCCTTGGAGGGGCATCGCCGGATGGTCTATGGCATGGACTCTCAGAGATCCTGATCAGGCTAGCTCGAGCGGCACACGCTTCTGTTACTCGCGCAAGGTGTTCCTGTATCGAAAATCGGACGGCAAGCTCGTCTTCAGCCAGGATGTTCGTGTGGCGCTCGGGGAGACTGGTCGAATGCTCATCACGGCATACCCATCTACCCGATGCGGTGGCACGAATCTGGTCGACTGACCGATCGCTCCGCTCACCGGCGGTAGGCGTCGGCGACCCAGCGAGCGTAGGCGTCCCACGGAGGGATGCCGCCGGCCACCGCGGCGATGTGAGCCAGCAGTCGAGGGTCGGCGGTGAACCACTCGCCGCCCTCACGGAGGTCGGCGAACTCCCGGTGCCGTTGCTGTTCGAGTGCGCGGTCGCCCGGTTCGAACGCGAGGAGCTCCTCGTGGAGGATCGCCGCGAGACGCTGACGCGGCCGGTGCGACGTGCCGATCTTGATCCGCTCCCGCCAGCGCAGGTAGTAGACGACGTCGACGCGGGGCGGCGGCAGGTCGGGGTCGGGCGCGTCGCCCACCCGCCAGTCGCAGACGGCGCAGTGCCACTGTCCGTCGCGGCGAACGCCCGCGGTCGCGCCGCACAGGAGGCAGCGCTGCGGCAGGGGGTCATCCACTCGGCGAGGTTAGCGCCGGGCGCCGACACGGCATCCGCGGGTCAGCGTCCGTCAGCATCCGTCCGCGTCCGTCGCCGTGCGTGTAGCAGTTCGGTGCCCACGGAGTCAACGGGTGCGCTGACTCTCCTCCGCGCGCCTAGCCTGGACATGCAACATCGGGTGGGATGCGGTAGAGGCGATGTCGTTCGGGTCGCTGTCGACTCCCGCATCTTCCGGAGAGGGCTCCGCCGTACGGGCTTCGGCGGGGCCCTCTCCTGCATTCGGTCCCAGGCCTGCATTCGTCCCTACAGCCTCACGCCATCGTGTCGAGGATCCTCGTCAGGTGCGCGAAGGTCGTGCGGGGGTTCACGAGCGCGAAGCGGGCGTTGGTGCGCCCGCGGTGCCCGCTCGGCGTGACGAACGCGTGCTGGTCGTCGAGGAGCCGCGCCGACCAGGCCTCGTAGTCGGCCTTGTCCCACCCGTCGCGCTCGAACACCACGACCGACAGCTGCGGATGCCGCACGAGGCGGAGACCCGGGCGCCGTTCGATCTCGTCGGCGATCTGCTGTGCGAGGTCGAGGGATGCCGTCACCGCCTCGCGGTACACGCCGGCGCCGTAGGTGGCCAGCGAGAACCACAGCGGGAGGCCCCGGGGGCGCCGCGTGAGGTGAGCGGCGTAGTCGGACGGGCTCCAGTCGCTCTTCTCGGTGAGGGTGTCGAGGTACTCCGCGTGCTGCGTGTGGGCGCGTCGCCCGAGCTCGGGGTCGCGGTAGAGCAGGGCGCACGCGTCGAAGGGCGCGAAGAGCCACTTGTGCGGGTCGACGACGAGCGAGTCCGCGTGCTCGACGCCGGCGAACAGCGGTCGCGCCCGCGGCGACAGCATGGCCGCCAGGCCGTAAGCGCCGTCGACGTGCAGCCAGAAGTCGTACCGCTCCTTGAGCGCCGCTATGCCGGCGAGGTCGTCGACGATCCCGAAGTTGGTCGAACCGGCGGTCGCGACCACCGCGAACACGCTCGCGCCGTACTCCTCCAGGGCCGCGGCCACGGCATCCGCGCGCAGCACCCCGTCGTCGGTGGGAGCCACGGCGACGACCTCGATGTCCATCACGCGTGCCGCTGAGGCGATCGAGGAGTGCGCCTCCGCGCTGCACACGACGCGCCACCGGTCGGGGCGCGGGCGCGTGTCGATCGCGTGGGCGCGCGCGGCGACGAGGGCCGAGAGGTTGCCGAGGGTGCCGCCCTGCACGAACACGCCGCCGGCGCCGTCGGGGAGCCCGAATTCGGAGCCGAGCCAGCGCAGCACTTCGTTCTCGGCGTGCACGGCCCCCGCACCCTCCAACCAGGAGCCGCCGTAGAGGGCGCTCGCCGAGACGACGAGGTCGAACGCCGCGGCGGCTTTCGACGGCGCCGACGGGATGAACGACAGGTACTGCGGGTCGTCGGTCGTGATGCACGCCGGAGCCAGCACGTGCTCGAAGACCGACAGCGCCTTGCGCGCGCCGATCCCGTCCTCGTCGATCGTGCGGCCGGCCAGCCGCGACAGCTCCGGCGCCGACAGCGGCTTGTCCAGCGGCGTCTCACGCGACAGGAGGCGGCGCCGGGAGTAGTCCAGAACGAGGTCGACGATGGTCGCGGCCTCTTCGCTGACCTCGTGCATGCGAGCGGCGTCGGCGGTCATGATGTCTCCGTCTTCAGGGTCGAGAGGGGCAGAGCGGGAGTGCGCGGGGGCGCCACGCGGCGACTCCCGGTCGCCTCGAAGGCGATCGCGAACCGCAGGAGCGCGGTGTCATCGTAGGCGCGCCCGGCGAACGTGAGGCCCACCGGCATCCCGATATCGGGCAGGAGAGCCATCGGGACGGTGACCGTCGGGATGCCGAGGTGACGGATGGCGAGATTGCCGTTCGCGATCCACGTGCCGTTGCGCCAGCCCAGGTCGGCGGAGTCGGGGTTCACGTCCATGTCGGCAGGCGCGACGTCGGCGACGGCGGGGAAGACGACGGCGTCGAGCCCGTGCGTGTCGAGCCACTCCTCGAGGTCGATGCGGCGGGTCTCTTCGAGGCCGCGGAGTCCGTCGGCCAGTTCCGGCATGTCGTCGAGCGTGGCACCGGGGTGCGCCCGCACCCACTCGGGGTACTCGGCGATGTCGTCGTCGAATCCCGTGTAGCGGTCGGGGAGGGCGCCCTCGGGGTGCGGGAAGATCGCCCCGCCGTCGACGACGGCGAGCGACGAGAGGGTCGGGTCGCGGTTGGCGGCGAGGAAGTCCTCCCACGCCCACGCCGACAGGTCGACGATCTCCCGACGCAGGTAGGCGGGGGAGACGAGTCCGCGCGTGAGGATCGTGGGGGCACCCGCGCGGTCGCCCTCGTAGTTGCTCACGACCGGGAAGTCGACCTCGACGACCTCGGCGCCGGCCGCCTCCAACGCGGCGCGTGCCGCCCGCCAGAGGGCGAGTACCGTCGGGCGGGTGACGATCGGCTCGCCCGTCGGACCGCCGACGCCGCGCGAACCGGTTCCGGCATCCGGGTCTGCGCCGATGTACATCCGGGGGATGCCGAGGCGCACCCCCCGCAGGTCGGCGTCCGCCGCGAGGGCCGGGTATGACGCGGGCCGCACGGCGGAGGCGGCCGGCAGGGGCACCCACGGCTGCACACGCCAGAAGTCCCCCCGGGTGCGGGGGTCGTCGGCGACGATGACGTCGAGCACCTCCAGGAGGTCGGCCATCGTGCGCGTGTGGGGCACGACGACGTCCATCGTGGGGACGAGCGGCCAGTTGCCCCGCACCGAGATCACGCCGCGGGACGGCGTGTAGGCGCACAGGGCGTTGTGGGATGCCGGTCCCCGCCCGCTCGACCAGGTCTCCTCGCCGAGCCCGAACGCCGCGAAGCTCGCCGCCGTGGCCGTACCCGAGCCGTTGGAGGAGCCCGACGCGAACGGCGCCGCGAGGTACGCCGCGTTGTACGGGCTCTCGGCCCGGCCGTAGAGGCCGCGCTGCATGCCGCCGTTGGCCATCGGGGGCATGTTGGTGAGCCCCAGGCAGATCGCCCCCGCCGCGCGGAGTCGTTCGATCGTGAAGGCGTCGCGCTGGGCGACAAGGTCGGCGAACGCGGGAGACCCGGCCGCCGCCGTCAGCCCGGTGACGAGGTAGCTGTCCTTCGCGGTGTACGGGATGCCGTCGAGCGGGCCGCGGGAGGCGCCGTGCGCCCGGCGGGTGTCGCTGGCGGCGGCTTCCTCCCGTGCTGCGGGGTTGCGCACGACGACGGCTCGCAGCGCGGTGGGCGTGTCGGGGCCGTCGTAGGCGTCGATGCGGGCGAGGTAGGCGTCGACGAGTTCGACGGCCGTGGTCCGCCCGGTCTTCAGCGCGGCCCGGAGGTCGGCGATCGACGCTTCGACGACGTCGATCACGGGGCGACCGCCGGCTGCTGCTGTGTGATGCAGTGGATGCCGCCGCCGCGGGCGAAGAGGGGGCGCGCATCGACCGTGACGACCTCGCGACCGGGGTAGGCGGCGGCGAGGATCTCGACGGCCCGCGCGTCGGCGCGCGGCTCGCCGAACCCGCACGCGATCACCCCGCCGTTGACGACGAGGTGGTTCACGTAGCTCCAGTCGACGAAGCCCTCGCCGTCGCGCAGGGTCTCCGGCGCGGGGAGGTCGATGATCTCGAGACGCCGGCCCGCGGCATCCGTCTGCTCGGCGAGCAGGGCGCGCAGCTCGGACGTCACGACGTGGTCGGGGTGGTCCGGGTCGCGCTGGTCGTGGAGGAGGAGCCGTCCGGGCGAGGCGAGCGTCGCGACGATGTCGACGTGACCGTTGGTGCCGAAGTCGTCGTAGTCGCGGGTGAGGCCGCGGGGCAGCCAGATCGCGGTCGTGGCGCCGATGGTGCGGGCCATCTCGGCCTCGACCCGCGCCCTGTCGGCGAAGGGGTTCCGGCGGGGGTCGAGCTGCACCGTCTCGGTGAGGAGCACGGTGCCCTCGCCGTCGACGTGGATGCCGCCGCCCTCGTTCACGAGGGTCGAGCTCACGAGCTCGGCGCCGGTCGCGGCGGCGACGAGGCGCGCGTGCTCGGCGGACTTCCGCCACGACGCCCACGCCGGGGCGCCCCAGCCGTTGAAGATCCAGTCGACGGCGCCGAGCACGCCGGTCTCGTCCACGACGAACGTGGGTCCGGAGTCGCGCATCCAGAATTCGTCGACTGGCGCGTCCAGGAGTTCGACCTCGCCCGGGAGCATGCGCCGCGCCCGCGCGTGCTCGGCGGGATCGACGACCATCGTCACGGGCTCGAACCGGGCCACGGCGGCGGCGACCTCCGCCCACGTCGCGTAGCCCTCGCTGCGCAGCGCATCGGTGTCGCCGAGGGTCTCGCCCTCGGCGGGGAAGGTCATCCAGGTGCGCTCGTGGGGCGCCGTCTCGGCGGGCATGCGCCAGGCCATGGCATCTCCTCGCGGTTCGGACTACAGTATTGATCAAGCGATCAACAAGGGGAGCGTACCGACCACATGACCGGCCCGTCAACTACACGCCCCCGCGCTGCACGCACGTCTCCCGACGAGCGCCGCACTCAGGTCGCCGAGGCGGCGCGAGCGATCGCGATCGAGGCGGGCCTGGATGCCGTCACGCTCCGCGCCGTCGCCGCCCGCATGGCGGTCGCCCCCGCCCTCGTCGCCCACTACACGCCGCGCATGGACGACCTCGTCGCCGACACCTTCGGCGCGCTCGTGGCGGCCGAGCGGCACGACGTCGCGGCGCTCCTGGACACCGCCGACGAGCCCGCGCGACGCCTCGGCATCCTGCTGGAGACCCTCCTCGACGGCACGCGCGACGACATCACGCTCGTCTGGGTGCAGGCGTGGGCGATGGGAGCGCGCTCGGAGGCGCTGGCCTCACGCGTGCGCGACGAGATGGACGCCTGGCAGACCGCGATCGCGCGCGAGGTGCGCCAGGGCATGGATGCCGGCGTGTTCGATCCGGGCGACGAGGCGGCGATCGCGTGGCACCTGCTCGCGATGATCGACGGGTTGAACGCCCACTCGCTCGTGCGGTGGAACGCGCATCCCGACCGTCGCGCTCTCACGGCACGTGCGGTCGCCGGGCTCCTCGGAGTGAGCCCGGACGACCTCGCGCCGCGTCGTTAGGGCGAGACCTGCAGCTGGAACGAGATGCGGGTACCGCCGTCGATCATGACGGGCGCCGGCAGCGGGATGGTGCGCGAGGACCGGATGCCGTTGGTCTTCACGTAGGAGGCGGTCCTCTCCACGACGTCGCCGCGTGCGTTGGCGTTGAGCGCGGCGATCAGCTCGTCGAAGGACTCGGCCTCCATCACCGGGTCGTCCCACTGCTCGGCCGGCGGCGACACCGTCAGGGTCATCGTCCGCTTCACCGTCGAGGGGACCGTGACCGAGAACGGCACGTACTGCGTGCCGCCGGCGGCGCCAGGAGCGGCCTTCAGCACGGTGCGGAAGTCGTACGTCTTGCCACGGGTCGCCTTCATGACGCTGCCCGGCGAGACGTTCTTCCACGTCCCGGACTGTCGGATCTGCAGCGCCGACACCCGGCCGGCACGATACCCCTCGGCGAAGCGCGTCGTCGCCTTGATGCTCACGATCGTGACGTCGTCGAAGGGGTTGGCCTGCAACTGTGCGATGTCCTCGGAGACGTCCCACCCGACGAGTTCGGACAGCATCTCTCGGCTGGCGTACGTGTTGACGTTGTGGAGCGTGGACACGCGGCCGTTGCGCTCGTACTCGATCCGCCACGACACCTTCGCGGTGCCTTCCCAGGCGTTGTCGAGGGTGCGCAGCACGTCGGATCCGAGCTGGGCTGCGACGGCCGGCGCGAGCACGAGCTCCTCCGAGATGTGGCTGACGGCCGTGCTCGTGTTGCTCCCCGCGATGCTGACCGTGGTGATCGGCACGGTCGGCGCGCCGGCGCCGAGGACCCCGCGGATGCCGGCGAGGCGGTCCTGCACGAGGTGGCCCTTCACCTTGCCGATCGCGCTGACCATCTTGTACGACTGGCCGAGGTCGGGGACGATCCGCGCGGCGGAGGCACCGTGGATGTTCACCGACAGCGCGGAGTTCTGCTCGTTGGGGTGGCCGAAGGCGTAGACGTCGTCGCCGCACACGGCGGTGACCGTGCCGATGCTGGCCGACGCGACCGCGCCGAAGCCGTAGGAGACGGCGATGTTGCCGCCCGTGACGATGGGGTAGTCGGCTCCGTCGTCGGCTCCGCCGCCGATCGCGAGACCGCGCGAGACGACCGGGCGGTACCCGTCGACCTCCTTCGAGAGGCGGCTGGCGACGGCGTCGAGCGTCGCGGCCGTCGTGCCGACGGTCACCCGCACGGGGCGGAGCTGCCGGATCGACGCCGTCGAGGATGCCGTGGGGGCGGGCTCGCCCGCGAGCGTCGCGATCTTCTTCTGCGCCGACAGCGTGAGGCTGCGCGACAGCGGCAGGTCGCCGATCGCCTTCATGTAGGCGGCGGGCGTGACACCGGCGACATTGTCGGCGAGCGAGCTGAAGCCGTACGACACGGCGCCGATGAGGGCGCCGTCGGCGTCGTAGACGGGCGATCCCGACGCGCCGGCCCACACGCCCGCCGCGGGGGTGCCCGCTGCGCCGTCGACCTCCGGGCCGGAGAGTCGCACGAGCAGGAGGTCGCGCGGGTTGCCGTACGCGTCATACCCGAGACCGTTGTCGAGCTTGCCGATGTACTCCCCGGTGAAGGTGGTGGGGGCGGTGCCCTTCACGGTCGACAGCCACGTGACCGCCTGCCCGTCGCTGAGCCCCGAGACGGGCGAGATGGCCAGCTCCTGCCCCGGCACCTCGCAGAACATGTCCGCCGGATCGTCCGCCTGAGCGGGCGCCGCCGTGAGCGCTCCGAGCAGCGCAGCGATGGCCGCGACGGTGGTGGCGGCGCGCAGTCTCGCGCGCGTGGTGCCGATGGTGGTCATGGTGTCTCCTCGATCGTCACTGACAGGAGTATCAGTGGCCTCGCCCCGATACGACGTCGGCGATGCGAGCCAACGGCGATGTCAGCGTACCGCCCCGGCGCTCCTGTCGATCGGCGACACCGTAGGCGGCGTAGAGACCGCGCACGGCGAGCCATCTCACGGGCTCCACCTCCCATCGGCGTGCACGGCGACCGACCCACGGGAGGGCGGCGATGTCGGTCTCGCGGCCGAGGACGAGGTCGGCCAGCGTCCGGCCGGCGAGGTTGGTCGTCGCCACGCCGGTGCCGACATAGCCGCCGGCCCAGCCGAGACCCGTCGCGGGGTCGAGGCCCACGGTCGCCGACCAGTCCCGCGGCACGCCGAGCACTCCCGACCAGGCGTGGTCGATCGGGGCTTCCGCCGCGCGGGGGAAGAACTCGCGCAGGAGCGACGTCAAGGCGCGCACCGTCCGCTCCTGTGTGCCGCCGTCGGTGTCGACGCGCGACCCGTAGCGATAGGGGATGCCGCGGCCGCCGAACGCGATCCGATCGTCGGCGGTGCGCTGGGCGTACATGTACACGTGGGCGAAGTCGCCGAGGGTCGCGGCATCCGCCCACCCGATCTCGTCCCACACCGCCGCGGGAAGCGGGGCGGTGACGATCATCGACGAGTTCATCGGGAGCCACGTGCGGTGCTGGCCGGCGAGCCCTGCCGTGAAGCCCTCGGTCGCGCGGAGCACGTGCGTCGCGCGCACCGTGCCGCGGTCGGTGACGGCCCGTCCCGGCTCGATGCGCGAGACGGTCGTCTCCTCGTGGATCGTCACGCCGAGCCGCTCGACGGCCGCCGCGAGCCCGACGACGAGCTTCGCCGGGTGCACCCGGGCGCAGTGCGGATGCCAGAGTCCACCGAGTGCGCCGTCGACACGCACGTGCGCCGCCGTGCGCCGCGGACCCCAGAGCTCGACATCGGTGTGAGGCCAGGACGCGTCGTCGGCGTGGGCGGCGGTGAGCCGGGCGAGCTGCGCGGGGGTACGGGCGACGTTGAGCTCGCCGCCTTTGCGGATGTCGGCGCCGATGCCCTCCGCGGCGGCGACGCGGATCACCTCGTCGACGGTGTCGTTCATCGCCGCCTGCTGGCGCGCGCCGCCCTGACGGCCGTACTGCGCGCGGCCGCCGGTCACGCTGTTGGTGAGCCAGCCGCCGTTGCGACCCGATGCACCGAACCCGGCGAACCGCTGCTCGAGCACGACGACACGCAGATCGGGCTGGAGCTTCTTCAGGTAGTAGGCCGCCCAGAGGCCGGTGTATCCCGCGCCGACGATGGCGACGTCGGCGTCGCGGTCGCCGGGCAGGGGCGTCCGCGGCGACGGAAGACCGAGCTGCTGCCACCAGAAAGAGACGCCGCCGTTGCCCATCATGCCGCGGGCGTCCTCGCCTTCATCGCCTCGTCGGCGACGTCGAGCGCGCGGTCGATGATGTCGAGCCCGCGGACGAGGTCGTCCTCGGAGATCACGAGCGGCGGAGCGACGTGCACCCGGTTGAAGTGGGTGAAGGGCCAGAGGCCCGCCTTCTTGCACGCGGCGGCGAACGCCGCCATTGGCGCGGCATCCGCTCCGCTCGCGTTGAACGGCACGAGCGGCTCCCGCGTCTCGAGGTCGGCGACGAGCTCGATCGCCCAGAACAGTCCGCGACCGCGCACCTCGCCGACGGACGGATGCCGGGCGGCGATCTCGGCCAGACGCGGAGCGACGACGCGCTCGCCGAGGTCGCGCACCCGCTCCAGGATGCCGTCGCGCGCGAAGACCTCGAACGTGGCGACGCCGGGGGCGCACGCGAGCGGGTGCCCCGAGTAGGTGAGTCCGCCGGGGAAGGCGACGGTGTCGAAGTGCGCCGCGATGGCATCGGAGATGACGACGCCGCCGAGCGGCACGTACCCCGAGTTGACGCCCTTCGCGAAGGCGATGAGGTCGGGGGTCACGTCGAACGCCTGGAAGGCGAACCACTCGCCGATGCGTCCGAAGCCGACCATGACCTCGTCGGCGATGTAGACGATGCCGTACTTGTCGCACAGCGCGCGCACGCCGGGCAGGTATCCCGGCGGGGGGACGAGCACCCCGTTCGTGCCGACCACCGATTCGATGATGATCGCGCCGATCGTGGAGGCGCCCTCCAGGACGATGGTCTGCTCGAGGTGGGCGAGAGCGCGTTCGGCCTCTTCCTCGGGCGAGGTCGAGTGGAACGGCGAACGGTACGCGTACGGCCCGAAGAACTTCGCGACCGAACCGTCGCCCGGCTCGTTCGGCCACCGCCGCGGGTCGCCCGTCAGCGAGATGGCGGTGCTCGTGTTGCCGTGGTAGCTGCGGTACATCGACAGCACCTTGCGCTTGCCCGTGTACAGGCGGGCCATCCGCACGGCGTTCTCGACGGCATCCGCCCCGCCGTTGGTGAAGAACACCTTGTTCATGCCTTCGGGGGCGACCTCGGCGATGCGCCGGGCGAGGTCGCCGCGCACGTCGTTGGCCATCGAGGGCTGGATCGTCGCGAGCCTGCCCGCCTGCCGCTGGATCGCCTCGACGAGGTCAGGGTGCTGGTGCCCGAGGTTGAGGTTCACGAGCTGCGACGAGAAGTCGAGGTACGTGTTGCCCTGGTAGTCCCAGAAGCTCGCCCCCTCGCCGCCCGCCACGGGGAGCGGGTCGATGAGCGCCTGCGCGCTCCACGAGTGGAAGACGTGGCCGCGGTCGTCGGCGCGTACCAGCGCGTCGGCCTCGGGGTCGGTGACGGTCATGATGAGGTCCTCTCCGGGGTGAGCGGGCGAGCGCCGTCGCCGGTCGTTCAGCGAGCGCGACGAGTCGACGCGGCGCGGGTCAGTGGTTGCTCGGGAACCCGAGGCTGATCTGGCTCTCGCTGGGGTCGGGCCAGCGGGTGGTGACCACCTTGCTGCGGGTGTAGAAGTGGATCGACTCGGGGCCGTAGATGTGCGAATCGCCGAACAGCGAGTTGCGCCAGCCGCCGAACGAGAACGCGCCGACGGGCACGGGGATCGGCACGTTGACGCCGACCATGCCCACCTCGATGTCGAACTCGAACTGGCGTGCCGTTCCGCCGTCGCGGGTGAAGACGGCGGTGCCGTTGGCGAAGGGGCTGTCGTTGACGAGCGTCACCGCCTCGTCGTAGCTCTCGACCCGCACGACCGACAGCACCGGCCCGAAGATCTCCTCGTCGTACACCTTCATCCCGGGGCGCACGTGGTCGACGAGCGAGACGCCGAGGAAGAAGCCGTCGCCGTCGAAGCTCTGAGTCGTGCCGTCGACGACGACCGTGGCGCCTTCGCCCGGCGCGCCCGCGACGTACGAGGCGACCTTGTCGCGGTGCTCCCGCGTGATGAGCGGCCCCATCTCGCTTTCGGGGTCGGTGCCGGGCCCGATCTTCAGCGCCGCGACACGCTCGGCGACCTTGGCCACGAGCGCGTCGGCGACGCCGTCGCCGACCGCGACCAGCACCGAGACGGCCATGCAGCGCTCGCCGGCCGAACCGTAGGCGGCCGACACGGCGGCGTCCGCCGCGGCATCCAGGTCGGCGTCGGGCATGACCACCATGTGGTTCTTCGCGCCGCCGAGGGCCTGCACGCGCTTGCCGTTCTCGGCGGCGCGGGCGTAGATCGAGCGGGCGATGGGCGTCGAGCCGACGAAGCTCACCGCGCGCACGGCGGGGGCGTCGAGCAGCGTGTCGACGGCGACCTTGTCGCCCTGGACGACGTTCAGCACACCCGCGGGCAGGCCCGCCTCTTCGTAGAGGCGCGCGAGGAAGAGGGCCGCCGACGGGTCCTTCTCGCTCGGCTTCAGCACGACCGTGTTGCCGCACGCGATGGCGGATGCCGTCATCCACAGCGGCACCATCACGGGGAAGTTGAAGGGGGTGATGCAGGCGACGACGCCGACGGGCTGCTTCACGGAGTGCACGTCGACACCGCGGGAGACCTGCTCGGCGTGCTCGCCCTTGAGCAGGTGAACCAGGCCCGCGGCGAACTCGACGTTCTCGATCCCGCGGCTGATCTCGCCCTTGGCGTCGGAGAGAACTTTGCCGTGCTCGCTCGTGATGATCGCGGCGAGCTCGTCGGTGCGTTCGACGAGGAGGTGGCGCAGGCGGAAGAACACGTCGGCGCGTTTGATCAGGCTCGTCGCCCGCCAGGCGGGGAGGGCGGCGGCGGCCGCGGCGACGGCCGCCTCGGTCTCGGCGACCGAAGCGAAGGCGACCTCGTGCTGCGGACGACCCGTCGCGGGGTCGAACACCGTCCCGGTGCGGGCGCCGTCACCGGTTTCGGTGCCGGCGATGTGGTGGCGGATGAGGGTCATGAGGGGCCTCCCGGACAGAACGACCGACGTCGTCTAGGCTGTGACGAGTCCCAGTGTTGCAGAGGCAGAGGGGTCGCTACGGTGGCTGAACGTCGCGAAGAACGAGCGATCCAGACGGATCGTCCGACCGCCCATGAGAGTCTCCCGACGGTACGGGAGGTGCTCACTCTCGACGCGGTCGAGGCGGGGATGCCGGACATCCTCGTCGGCGGCGACCGCCTCGACGCCCGCGTGCGATGGGTGCACGTCTCCGACAGCGCCGGCGTCGCGCGCCTCCTCGACGGCGGGGAGCTGCTGCTGTCGACCGGTTCGTCGTGGCCCGACGATCCCGCCGAGCTCGCCGCGTTCGTCCGAGGGCTCGTCGAGGTGGGACTGTCGGCCCTCCTGCTGGAGCTCGGCACCCACTACCGCTATGCCCCGGCCGTCGTGGTCGAGACGGCCCGTGCGCACGGTCTGCCGCTCGTGGTGCTGCGCCGCGAAGTCAAGTTCGTGACCGTCACCGAAGCGGTGCACCGGCGCATCATCGCCGAGCAGACCGCCGCCCTCCGCGCCCGCGACGACGTGCGGGCGCGTTTCACGGCGCTCGCGCTGCGCGGATCGCCCGCCGACTTCATCGTCCATCAGCTGGCACAGACGCTGGGTGCGCCCGTGATCCTCGAGTCGCTCGCGCACGACGTCGTGGTCGCCGACGTGCCGCCCTCCCGCGAGGAAGAGGTCCTGGCGCGCTGGGAGGTGCGCTCGCGCATGGCGCACCGCGACGCGCACACCGAGTGGCTCATCGTGCCGGTGGAGGCCCGCGGCATCCGTTGGGGGTATCTGATCGCCCTCCCGGGTCCGGTCCATCCCGCCGGGCGGGCGGCGGTGCTGGAGCAAGGTGCCATCGCGCTCGCGCTCGGCCGGCTCACCGACGGCCAGGCCGACGAGTGGGCGCGCATCGGGCAGCGCCGCCTCGTGGACGGTCTGCTCGCGGGCCGGTTCGCGAGCCACGGCGGCGCGCTGGCCCGGCTGGAGGCGGCGGGGCTCCCGGTGGAGGGTGCTCGCCTGCTGGGCGTGGTCGCCGCAGGGGTCGACGTCGACCCGGATGCGGCGGCGGCGGCCCTGTCGGGCGTCGGCGGTCGCGTGCTCCTCGGCGGCGCCGTCGACGGCGCGGGGGTCACGATGCTCGTCTCGCTGCCGGCGCGTGCCGTGTTCGACGAGGCCGCCGCTCTGCGGTTCGCGGAGGCGCTGTCTCCGCTGTCGTCTCGCCTCGTGGTGTCGATCGGGTCTCCCGAGCAGGGGGTGGAGGGGGCGCTGGCCTCGTTGCAGGAGGCGATCGATCTCGCGCGGACGCCGCTGCAGCGCGCGGGTCGCGGCCCGCACGTGCGCCGCGCCGAGGATCGGCCGTTGGCGCGGCTCGTGACGGCGTTGCGCGACGACCACCGCGTGCTGGACCACGGGGAGCGGATGCTCGCGCCGCTCATCGAATACGACCTGTCGCGCGGCGGCGATCTGCTCGACGTGCTCGCGGCGATGCTCGCTCACCCGGGCAACCGCACGGCGGCGGCCACGGCATCCCACCTGTCGCGCTCGGTGTTCTACCAGCGGATCGCGCTCATCCAGGACCTGCTGGGCGTCGACCTCGACGACGGCGAGATCCAGACGGCGCTGCACCTGGCGCTGCTCGTGCGGCGCTCCGCGAGCCGCTGACGCCCGTCAGGCCCCGTCAGGCGAGATAGACCTTGCGGAGCGTCTCGCGCACCGTCCACACGGTCTGCATCCCGGCCTCGAGGCGCACGATCGCGCCCGGCCGGAGTTCGATCGAGGGCTGGGCGGGCTTCACGAACTCGACGGTCGCCGACCCCGCCACGACGACGAACACCTCGTCGATCTCGACGTCGCGCATCGCGCCCGGGGTCATCTCCCAGATGCCGAGCCCCATGTCCTCGTCGAGATCGATCGACCCCGTCGCAGGAGCGCCGGCGACGACCTGCGCCGCGGCGACGGGCGTCAGGGGCACGGGAACCGCGGATGCCGTGTACACGACGCCGGGGTCGAGCTCCCCGCCCAGGTCTCCGACACCGCCGACACCGTCCGCGTCGCCTCGGCCACCCAGCGAGATCACGTCATTCATGCGTCCAGCCTGTCACGAGTCGAAGCCGAGGCCGAGCGCGTCCAGGGTCTTCAGCAGCAGGTTGCGGCGGCCCCCGTTGTGGTCGGCGCGGTCCATCGACCATCGCGTCGCCTGGATGCCGAGAGCGGCGGCCGGTTCGGGCGGGAACGGCAGCGGCCGCGTGCGCACCATCTTGAGCGACGTGCGCTCCGAGTCGACGTCGTCGAGGAGATCGAGCATGACGTCGCCGGCGAACCGGGTCGAGCCGACGCCCAGCCCTGTGAACCCCGCCGCGTAGGCGACGCGGCCGCCGCGGGCCGTGCCGAAGAACGCCGTGAACTGCGTCGAGCTGTCGATCGCTCCCGCCCACTGGTGGCTGAAGCGCAGTCCCTCCAGCTGGGGGAACGTCGTGAAGAAGTGGCTCGCGAGCTTCTCCCACACGTCGGGACGGTCCTCGTAGCGGGGGTCGACGCGCCGCCCGTAGTGGTAGAGCGCGTCGTAGCCGCCGAAGAGGATGCGACCGTCCTGCGACGGCCGGTAGTAGTGGAACTGGTTGGCCATGTCGCCGATGCCCTGACGATCGCGCCAGCCGATGGCATCCCACTGCTCGGGCGACAGCGGCTCCGTCATGAGGGCGTAGTCGTAGACGGGCACCGTCATGAGGCGGTTGCGGCGCAGCAGCGACGGGAACACGTTGGTCGCGAGCACGGCGTGGAGGGCGTCGACGCGTCCCCCGTCGGTGAGGACCGACACCCCGGTGCTCGTGGTCTCGAGCGCCTTCACGCGGGAGCGCTCGAAGATCACGACGCCGCGCTCCTCCGCGGCGCGTGCGAGCTCGGCGGCGAGCCGCGCGGGGTGCACGAGTGCGCACGTGTTCTTCTCCCACATCGCCGCGAGATACGTGGGAGAGGCGACGGAGGCGCGCACGGATGCCTCGTCGAGGTAGACGATGTCGGGGTCGCCCGCGGCCTCCTCGCGCCATTCGTCGAGCCACGCGAGCTGGTGCGGCTCGACCGCCGGAGCCAGCTGCCCGGTGCGCTCGAACTGCACGTCGAGGCCCAGCTCACCGACGGTCGACTCGATCGCGTCGAGGTTCTCGAGGCCCAGGCGTTCGAGCGTGTCGATCTCGTCGGGCCAGCGGCGCGCGCCGTTCTCGTGTCCGTGCGTGAGGCTCGCCTCGCAGAAGCCGCCGTTGCGACCCGACGCGGCCCAGCCGGTGCGGTTGGCCTCGACGACGACGACGCGACGGTCGGGGTCGCGGAGCTTCGCGAGCAGGGCGGTCCACAGGCCCGTGTAGCCCGCGCCGACGATGACGAGGTCGGCGCCGTGCTCGCCGCGCAGTGGCGGCCGGTCGGGTCGGAGGGCCGCGGGCAGGTCGTCGATCCAGAACGACCCGGTGCGGGTGCCGGTGAGGCTGTGCGAAACGACGGATGCCGGCGCCGGCATCCGTTCGAAGACGGTGGTTCCCACGAGGGTCCCTTCTCAGGCGTCGGCGGCGGCGTACACACGCGCCCCGTCGACGAAGGTCTGGAGCACGCGGGTCGCGCCGATCTGATCGGCAGGGCCCGCGAACGGGTCGCGATCGAGCACGGCGAGGTCGGCGTACTTGCCCACCTCGATCGTCCCGGTCGCCTCGTCGAGGTGATTCACCCACGCCGACCCGGCGGTGTACGCGGTGAGCGACGTGGCGAGGTCGATCGCCTGCTCCGGGAGGAACGGCTCGTAGTCCCCCTCCTCGTAGCCCGGGGCCGCCTGTCGGTTCACGGCGGTGTGGATGGCCGCGAGCGGGTTGGGCGAAGAGACCGACCAGTCGCTGCCCGCCGCGAGCACGGCGCCCGCGCGCAGCAGGTCGCCGAACGGGTACTGCCAGGCGTCGCGGGGCGCCCCGAGGAACGGCAGCGTCAGATCGACCATCTGGGGCTCCAGCGTCGCCCACAGCGACTGCATGTTCGCCGCGACGCCGAGCGCACGGAACCGGGGCACGTCGTCGGGGTGCACCACTTGGATGTGCGCGATGTGGTGGCGGCCGTCGCCGCGGCCGTTGCGGGCGATCGCGTGCTCGACGGCATCCAGGCATTCGCGCACGGCCCGGTCGCCGATCGCATGGAAGTGCACCTGGAAACCGAGGGCGTCGAGCTGCGGCACCGCCTCGTTCAGGATCTCCGGAGTGACGAACGAGATGCCCGAGTTGTCAGTGAAGTGCCCGTGGCCGTCGTGGTACGGCTCGAGCATCGCGGCGGTGAAGTTCTCGGCGACGCCGTCCTGCATGACCTTGACGCTGGTCGCCTGGAAGCGGCCGTGGCTGAAGCGCTCGCGGCGCTCCACGAGCGACGGGATCTGTTCGAGTCCCTTCGTGCGGTCCCACCACAGGGCTCCCACGACGCGGCCGGTCAGCGTGCCGTCGATCGCGGCCTGGCGGTACGTCTCGCCCTGGTCGACGAGGTCGCTGTAGTCGCCGATGATGGCGTCCTGCCAGGCGGTGATGCCGTAGGAGTGCAGGTAGCGCTGGCCCGCGACGAGCGCATCGCGCAGGAACTCGGGCGTCGGGTCGGCGATGAGCCGGTTGACGAGTGACATCGCGCCCTCGTGGAGCGTGCCGGTCGGGTTGCCGTCGGCATCCCGTTCGATGCGTCCGTCCGCGGGGTCGGGCGTGTGCCGGTCGATGCCCGCGCGCCGCAGCGCCTCGGAGTTGACCCACGCGCCGTGGCCGTCGCGGTTGGGGAGGAAGGCGGGCCGGTCGGGCAAGACGCGATCCATCGCGGATGCCGTCGGCGTGCCGCCCGGGAAGGCCGACATCGCCCAGCCCCCGCCGAGGATCCACTCGGAGCCGTCGTCCTGCCCCGTCGGCGGGTGCGCGGCGGCGTAGGCCGCGATCGTCGCCAGGTACTCGTCGGCCGTGGAGCCCTCGCCCAGGTCGCAGCGCAGCAGCTCGAGCCCTCCCGAGACGGGGTGCACGTGCGCGTCCTGGAATCCGGGGACGAGCAGGCGTCCGGCGAGATCGACGACCTCGGTGCGCGGTCCGATGAGGTCGCGGATGCCGTCGCCGCCGACGGCGACGATCCTTCCGCCGGAGACCGCGACCGCCGACGCGCGGGAGCGCACCGTGTCGGCGGTGAAGACCGGCCCACCCGTGAAGACGAGATCGGCGTGCATCAGGCGCCGCCCATCGTCCGGGCGATGTCGGTCGCGGAGTCGCCGGCGCGCCGCAGCACGAGCGCTACGAACGCGAGGGCGACGAGGGTCAGCAGCAGCATGATCGTGGAGACGGCCGCGACCTCGGGACGCAGCCCCGATCGCACGGCGGACAGCACGTACACCGGCCACGGGGTGGTGCCGGAGACCTGCACGAACGCGGCCACGATCGTGTTGTCGAGGCTCAGGGTGAACGCGAGGAGGAATCCGGCGAGGACCGCGGGCATCGCGAGGGCGAGCGTCACGCGCCGGAACGTCGTGAACGGGACGGCGTAGAGGTCGCTCGAGGCCTCCTCGAGGTTCGCCTCCTGCCCGACGAGCCGGGCGCGGACGAGGTACGACACAACAGCCGTCGCGAACAGCGAGCTGCCGATCGAGAGGCGCACGATGCCGTCGTTGAAGATCGGCATTCCCCAGTCCTGGCCGAGCGTGACGAACCAGGGGAGGAGGGCGACGGCATCCACGATCTCCGGGGTCACCGAGACGAGCAGGAGCAGTCCGAGGAACCACCAGACCCACCGACCGGGATGCCGCGCCATCGCGATGCCGGCGAGGGTGCCGAGGGTCGTCGCGATGATCGCGGAGATGAGCGCGGTGATGAGCGAGACGCGCACGGCGTTCTGCACGGCGGGTTTGTCGAGGATCGTGCGGAACGCGTCGAGTCCGAACCCGTCGAACGACACGAGGAGGCGCCCTGTGTTGAACGAGTAGATGACGATCACGATGATCGGCGCGAAGAGGAACAGGATGACGAGGACGCCCCAGACGTTGAGGGCGACATCGGTCCACGAGCGGTGGGAGCGCTTGCCGCTGCCCAGCATCGACCCGTCGCGCTGGCGGAGGATCGTCTCGGTCTTGGTGGTGCTCATCGCGCAGCCTCCTCTCCCAGCACGAGGCGATTGCGGGTGCGGAAGGGGAGC
The DNA here is from genome assembly GCA_029202445.1 of Candidatus Microbacterium phytovorans. Lineage (NCBI taxonomy): Bacteria > Bacillati > Actinomycetota > Actinomycetes > Micrococcales > Microbacteriaceae > Microbacterium > Candidatus Microbacterium phytovorans. The sequence goes on along the minus strand of CP119321.1, from coordinate 1,995,072 downwards.
GAGACGAGCCACAGGAGTGCGGCGGCTGCGGCGATCGTCAGGGCGATCACCAGCATGAGCACGACGGCCATCGCCGATCCCAGCGCCCAGTTCTGCGCGGTCTGGAACTGGCTGGCCACGAGCTGTCCGACCATGTTGCCCTTCGCCCCGCCGAGCACTGTCGCGGTGATGTAGTCGCCCATGAGGGGGATGAACACGAGGAGCACGCCCGCCACGACACCGGGCCGCGACAGGGGGAGGGTCACGCGGAAGAACGTCGTCACCTTTCCGGCTCCGAGGTCTTTCGAGGCCTCCCGCACGGCGGGGCCCACCCGGTCGAACGCAACGAACAGCGGGAGGATCATGAGGGGCAGGTAGTTGTACACGACGCCGATCAGCACGGCCGTGCGCGTGTACAGCAGGTCGAGCGGGCCGTTCAGGAGGCCCAGGGTCTGCAGCCCCTGCGACAGCCAGCCCTCCGGTGCGAGGATCACCTGCCAGCCGATCGTGCGGATGAGGAAGTTCGTCCAGAACGGGATCAGGACGAGGGCGATCAGCAGCCCGCGGCGCTCGGGGCGCACCTTGAAGGCCATCCAGTACGCGACGGGCGCGCCGATGAGGAAGCAGAGGGCCGTGCCGAGCAGGCCCACCCACAGCGTGTTCACGAACGTCGTGAAGAACGTGGGCGAGAGGGCTTCGGCGTAGCGGTCGAGGGAGAGGATGTCGTTGGCGTGCGTACCGAAGATGCCGGGCTTGTAGCCGAAGCTGAACCAGATCACCATCCCCACGGGGGCGACGAAGAAGATCGCCAGCCACACCCAGGCGGGCACCGCGAGCAGACCGCCCAGCGACCGGCGGGCCGCGGGCGGGGCGGAGCGATCAGGCACCCGCGGCGGCCTTCATCTCGTTCCAGATCTCGACGCGCACCGTCTGGGAGTCGTTGAGCTCCTGCTCGTGCATCGCGTTCAGCTGCTCCTCCGAGAAGAAGATGAGGTCCGTCAACTCCATGCCGGACTCCTCCGCGGCCGCCTGCATGTCCTTGCCGCCGACGTTGTAGCCGATGTAGTCGAGGTTCAGCGAGAGGTTCTCGGGGGTCATCGAGAAGTTGATGAAGGCGTGGGCGGCTTCGGGGTTCGGGGCTCCGGTCGCGATGGCCCAGTTGTCCATCCACAGTTCGGTTACCGGCCCCGGGAGCACCCACTGCCAGCGGTCGGGGTCGGGCGACTCGAGCAGGCCGAGGCGTGCGTCGCCGTTCCACGCCTGCATGAGCACCTGCGTGCCCTGCGGGATGGCGTTGGTGCCGGGGTAGGAGTCGAACGCGGCGATGTGGGGGGCGATCTCCTCCACGAGGAACTTCCGGCACGCCTCCAGCTGCTCGGCATCCTGCGTGTTCCAGTCGAGGTCGTTGGCCCAGAAGTACGCGCCGATGATGCCGGCGGGGTCGTCGGACATGCTCGTCTTGCCGCTTGCCTCGTTCTTGGCCGCGTCGAAGAAGTCGGCCCACGTCGACAGCTCCCGAGTGATGACGGTCTTGTCGTAGACGAACCCGGTCGTGCCCCACGCCTTGCACACGGAGTACTCGTTGTTCGGGTCCCACGCGCGACCCAGCGCGCTCGGGTCCATGTTCGAGAGGTTGGGGAGGAGGTCCTTGTTGAACTTCGTCAGCAGGCCGTTCTCGATCATCTGCGGGATGAACACGCCCGTCGGCACGACGATGTCGAAGCCGGAGGTGCCCTTGGCGGCGATGAGCTTCGCGATGAGCTCCTCGTTGGAGCTGTAGGAGTCCAGGGTCACCTTCGGACCGAGTTCCGACGTGAAGTTCGCGACGACGTCGGGGGAGTCGTAGTCACCCCACGTGTAGACCGACAGCGAGTTCTCCAGCGCGCCGCCGGAGGCCTGCGAAGTGGGGCTCGTGCTCGTGCCACCGGGGGCGCACGCGGCCAGGAGGGCGCTGCCTCCCGCGAGCGCGGCGAGGGAGAGGAACCGCCGGCGGGACAGTTCGGCGGCGATCCTCGGGACGGCGCTCTCGTGGGCCAGGATGCGCAGCGGGGTGCGGGACTCGGTCATCGGGGGCCTCCAGCTCGGGTTCGGGTGGTGATGCGGGAACGTCTCTTCGGTGGGCTGCTATTCGGTCGGCGGCGCGATGTAGCCGCCGTCAGTGGCCGCGTCGTCGGCCGGGAAGAGCAGCACGTGCTCGGGCGACCACGTGCAGACCACGGCGTCGCCCACGCGCAGGTTCGGCGCATCCGGCGTGGGACGGCGTGCGATGAGGCTCTGGTCCTCACCGAGCCGCACGAGATACTGCATCGTCTCGCCGAGGTGCGAGACGCCGATCAGTTCGCCGCGGACGCTGTTCGTGTCGGTGGCGGCACCGGCGTCTGCGGGCGCCGCCGCGACGCGCACGTTCTCGGGGCGGACGGCCGCCTCCGCGTTGCCGCTGCCGGCGAGCGGTGTCGCGGAACGGACGACGACGTGCGGGGATGCCACGGCGTCGCCGCCGGTGAGCGTCCCGCGGAAGAAGTTCTGCTGACCCACGAAGGCGGCCACGTACGCGGAAGAGGGGCGGGCGTAGACGGTGTCGGCATCCGCGAGCTGTTCGATGCGCCCCTCGCGCATGATCGCGATCCGGTCGCTCATCGAGAGCGCCTCGCCCTGGTCGTGCGTGACGAAGACGAACGTGATGCCCAGGCGCGACTGCAGGAGCTTCAGCTCGAGCTGCATCTCCTCGCGGAGCTGGCGGTCGAGCGCGCCCAGCGGCTCGTCGAGGAGGAGCACCGACGGGCGATTGACGAGGGCGCGGGCGAGCGCGATGCGCTGCTGCTGTCCGCCGGAGAGCTGGGTGGGCTTGCGATCGGCGAACCGTCGCATCTGCACGAGGTCGAGGGCGGCGGTCACGCGCTCGCGCACCTCCGACTTCGGGGTGCGGCGCTGCTGCATGCCGTAGGCGATGTTCTCCGCGACGGACATGTGCGGGAACAGCGCGTACGCCTGGAAGACCGTGTTGACGTCGCGCTTGAAGGGCGGGCTGCCCAGGACGCTGCGGCCCGAGATGAAGATGTCTCCCGCGTCGGGATGCTCGAAGCCGGCGATCATCCGCAGCGTCGTCGTCTTGCCGCAGCCGGACGGTCCGAGGAGCGAGATGAACTCGCCGGGCTCGATCGTGAGCGACAGGTCGTCGACGGCGAGCTGCTCGCCGTAGTGCTTGGTGATGCCGTCCAGCACCACGGCTCCGGCCTTCGCCGGCTCCGCAGAGCCGGGCCGGTCGATCGTCGTTTCGGGTGCCGACGTCACGCGTGCTCCGCTCCCCGCGCCGCGGTGGCGCGTGTGTGCGGCCATTCAATACGTCTGGTGCGGAGCGCGCAATGATCGCGTGGCCCCACCGGACGAACCCTCCCGGCATCCGGGCCGCTCTGACAGATCGTCCGGACGGGCGTAACGGCGCGGTAACACCGCCGTCGATCCGGCGACCCGAGCGTGTGCGCGGATCGCCGGGTCAGGCGTTAGAGCGGGTCAGGCGTTTCGCCGGACGATGCGCATGAGCCAGGCGATCACCGCGACGATGACGATGACGAGGCCGATCCACAGGAGGATCTTGGCGGCCTCGACGAAGACGCCGACGAGCAGGAGCGCAATACCGATGACGAGCAGGATGACAGCGAGAGTGGTCATGCATCGAGGATCCGCGTGAGGGGGCCTCGGCTCAACCCCTTGACAGCCGAGCGCCGGGTGTCCTATCCCGAGGATCGCCGGTACCCCCGTGCTGGTGGCCTGTCAAGGGGTGGCGCCCGATGTTCCGCGGGAGTTGACTCGAATCATCCCGCCGACGACCGCGCACAAACGACCGCACGCTTGAGGTTCCTGACATGAAAGACATCCTGATCGACGGCCACCGGCTCCTGACGACGAACGAGATCGCGGATGCCGTGATCGACTACGCGCGGTTGCTGCACAGCACGTCGAAGACGGATGTCGTCGAGTTCCCCACGCTGCACGACGGGGAGTTGTCGCACTGCTCGCTGCTGTTGAGCGCCCATGTGGGCGTCGCGGTGCTCGACGCGGATGCCGTGCTGGCTCCCCTCATGCCGGGGGCGGAGATGGCGTGCGCGGAGATCGAGCGCCGGGCGGCGACTCTGCGTTGAGCCCGAGGTAGGTTACCGTCGCTGTAGCGCGATCATCGCGCGCGCACGGCGGAGGTCACTGTTGGGGAAGTTCATCTACGAGGGCTCGGTGACCGTCGACTTCGACGATCGCGTCCTCGCTCACGTCCAGATCGTCATCGGACAGAAGCTCCGGCGCGGCGAGGCGTTCCACTTCACCTGGCGTGAAGACCCGAGCCTCGGCGACGGCCGTACGTCGGTGTGGCTGCACCCCTCGGCATCCCTTGTCTACAAGTACTTCGGAAGCCGTCAGCCGAGCCTCAACCGTGCCTGGCTCGAGGCGCTCACCTATACGGCGAACTCGACGGGCGGCCTCCACATCGTGCCGGAGCCGCCGGAGTCCAGCGCCTCCGAGCCGACCGTCGACTAGCGAGTCCGGTACCCAGAGTCCGAGAGCCCGAGTCCGAGACCCCGAGTCCGAGACCCAGAGCCCGAGACCCAGAGGGTCTCGCCGACCCCCGTCAGTCGCGCGAGACTTCGACGGTTTGCGGCGAGGTGTCCTCGGGCTCGTTCTCCCCGTGCTCGATGTGCTCGGCGACGAGCGTCATCCCGCCCGACGAGTTGGCGGTCTGCGCGAGCTCTTCGAGCCATTCCCGGCTGAGCTCGGGGCTCTCGGGCTCGTCGAACACGAATCTCAGTGGGATCGACGGATGCAGCCAGATGGTGCTACGCCCTCGCTCCTCGTCCTCCGGATGCCTCCACGAAAGGGTGAAGCTCTCGCCGCGCCGTAGCTTGGTCGCGACCACGACCTTCAGGTGCGCGAGCGCGCGGTCGTCGATGTGGATCGGTGTCGCCGATCCGCCGTAGTAGATGGTGCCCACGGTCGCACACTCTACGCCGAACGCGGTGTCAAGGCCCTCGTGACGCGCTTTCGTGTCTCGTAGCGTGACGGAACGTCACCGACAACTCGTTTGCGGATGCCGGTGGGCGAGGAGAGACCATGCGAAGACGACGGGACTCGGTGCTGAGGATCTTGCTGGCGTCGGGCGTGATCCTGTCGGCGACGACCGGTTGTGCCGTGCACATCCCGACCGACCCTGACGGCACCCTCGACCGTGTGACGCACGGGACGTTGCGCGTCGGAGTCTCGCCGGGTGACGGACTCGTCCGGGTGGCAGGCGGCGAAGTATCGGGGTCCCTTGCCGACCTCGTCGAGGGGTTCGCGCGCGAGCGTGATGCCCAGATCGTATGGACGGTCGGCGGCGAGGAGCAGCTCGTCGACGCGTTGGAGGCGGGCGATCTGGACCTCACCGTCGGGGCGATCACGGACGCCACGCCGTGGACTGACCGCGTCTCGATGACGCGGGGGTATCCCGGCATCCCCGGCGCGGAGGGCAAGAGCATCGTCGTGCTGCTCCCGCTGGGGGAGAACGAGCTGCAGTCGACGCTCGAGTCGTACCTTGACGAGCGGGTGGGGGATGGCTCGTGAGGCCACGGCTGACATCGATGGGTCGCACCGATCTGCCGCCCGAGCAGCGGGCCGCGATCGACTCCGCCGTGCGATGGGAGTGGTTCACGATCGGCTACACGACGGTCACGATCGTCCTCATCGCCCTCGTCGTCGGCGGATCGCAGGCGATGAAGACGGCGTGGATCGAGGACATGCTGTCGCTCATTCCGCAGTTCTCGTTCCTCATCGCGCTGCTCCTCATCCGTCGTCGGCCGTCGCACCGGTACCCGTACGGTCTGCACCGGGCCATGGGCGTCGGCCACCTCGTCGCCGGCGTCGCGCTGCTGGCCATCGGAGGCAATCTCGCGGTGGAGTCGCTCATCGGCTTGTTGCGAGCCGAGCATCCGGCGATCGGAACCGTCCGCCTGTTCGGTCACACGATCTGGCTCGGCTGGCTCATGGTCGCCGTCATGAGCGTGATCGTCATCGGACCGTTCTTCTACGGACACGCGAAGGCCAAGCTGGCCCCCGCGCTGCACAACAAGGTGCTGTTCGCGGATGCCGACATGGCGAAGGCCGACTGGACGACGACGGTCGCGTCGATCGTCGGCGTGCTGGGGATCGGTGTCGGCTGGTGGTGGCTCGACGGCGCCGCGGCCCTCTTCATCTCGGCCGGGATCGTGTGGGACGGGTGGCGCAACGCGCGGAGCGCCGTGCTGGACCTCATGGACCAACGCGCCGCACGCACGACGACAAGGCGCCGCATCCTCTCGCGGAGGAGATCACGCAGGCGCTGGAGCGTCTTCCCTGGGTCGCGTCCGCGTCGGTGCGCATGCGCGACATGGGGCAGGTGTTCCATGTCGAGGCGTTCGTCGTCCCGCGTCGAGGCCGCGTGCGCCTGGATCGCGTGGAGGACGCGCGGCGTCTCGTCGCCGACCTGGACTGGAAGGTGCAGGACGTCGTGGTCGTGCCCGTGGCCGAACTCCCTGAAGAGACGGTGGGTCCTCTCGCGAGGCAGACGCGCTGAGGCCTCGCGACGGGTTCGGACGCCGGGTGACGGGCGCGCGACGATACGTCATCCGTCGACCGGCGGCAACCCCGTGCGGTCCGCTGCGGGTCGCGGCTTAGCGTGGCATCCCGACGAAAGCGGCATCCGCGACGAATGCGGCATCCCGACGAAAGGAATCCGATCATGAGCGATCCCCGGCACGCACACCACGAGGGCGGCTTCCCCGACCAGGAGCAGGACCAGCCCGGACTCACGTCGGAGACCAGGCCGACGCCCGACCACGGCGAGCACACCTACCGCGGCAGCGGACGCCTCGACGGTCGACGTGCACTCATCACGGGCGGCGACTCGGGCATCGGGCGCGCGGTGGCGATCGCGTTCGCCCGCGAGGGTGCCGACGTCGCGATCGCGCACCTGCCGGAGGAGCAGGAGGATGCCGATGCGACCCTCGCCCTGATCGAGCAGGCGGGTCGGCGCGGGCTCGCGTTCGCCGGCGACGTGCGCGACGAGCAGTTCTCCACCTCGATCGTCACCGACACGGCGGAGGCGTTCGGCGGACTCGACATCGTCGTTCTCAACGCGGCGTATCAGAAGGACCGCGACGGCATCGGCACCCTCGAGACGGCGGAGTTCGACCGCGTGTTCCAGACGAACCTGTACGCGATGCTGTACTCGGCGCGTGCGGCGGTGCCGCTCCTGAAGCCCGGCGCATCGATCATCGTCACGTCGTCTATCCAGGCGTCGAACCCGTCGGCGGGCCTCATCGACTACGCCATGACGAAGGCGGCGCAGGTCGCGTTCGTGAAGGCCGCCGCCGAGGAGCTGGGGGAGTCTGGCATCCGTGTCAACGCCGTCGCTCCGGGCCCGATCTGGACGCCGCTGATCCCTGCGACGGGGTGGGATGCCGAGCGCCTCGCGACGTTCGGCGAGGACACTCCGCTGGGTCGTGCGGGGCAGCCGGCCGAACTCGCCGGTGCGTACGTCTACCTCGCCTCGGATGACGCGAGCTTCGTCTCCGGTGCGGTGCTTCCGGTCACGGGCGGGAAGGGGCTGTAGCGGGGAGTCGGTCCGGCGCTGTCGTCAGGCGCGATGTCGTCAGGCGGCGATGTCGTCAGGCGCGGTGTCTTAGGCGCGATCGCGTCAGGCCGCGACGATGCGGCCCGGCCGGGGGCCGTGGAGTTCGCCGTGGAGCCGCTCCATCCGCGCGTCGAGTTCGGCGGCGGTCTGCGCGGCATCCTTGAGTTCGGCGAGCAGCCCGTCGGGGACGGCACCGGCGTACTTGTAGTAGATCTTGTGCTCGAGGCTCGCCCAGAAGTCCATCGCGATGGTGCGGAACTGCACTTCCACGACGACGTCGATGCGTCCACTCGACAGGAACACGGGCACCTCGACGATCGCGTGGAGGCTCTGGTAGCCGTTGTCCTTCGGCTGCGCGATGTAGTCCTTCACTTCGCGCAGCGTGATGTCGTCCTGAGCGGTGAGCAGGTCGAAGAGTCGGTAGGCGTCTTTCGCGAAGCTGGTCGTGACCCGCACGCCGGCGATATCGGTGATGCCCGCGCTGATCGACGGGAACGTCGGTTCGATTCCCTTGCGCACGACCTTCTCGATCAGGCTGTCGGCCGACTTGACGCGGCTCGACACGTGCTCGATCGGGTTGTAGTCGTGCGTGAGCTGGAACTCGTCGCGAAGGATGCCGATCTTGGTCTCGACCTCACGGAGACCGAACTGATAGCCCAGGAGGAACCGCTGGAACTCGTCGCGCATCGCGCGGAGCTCGTCGGGTGAGAAGGTCGCGACGCCCTCCTCGGTGAGGACGGAGAGGGGCTGCGGCGTCGCTTCCATGGTCTGACCGTATCGGGGCAGTTTCAGGAGTCGCTGTGAGTGGGGGCGGTGCCAGCGGTGGATCCGGTTCGCGGCTGCCCGGGGTATGGGGCGTGAGCCGAGGTCAGGACTGGCCGGGTCAGGACTGGCCGGGTGAGGACTGGCCGGGTGAGGACTGGCCGGACCGCGATTCGCCGGACCGCGATTCGCCGGGTCAGGACTCGATGCGGGAGTGCTCGCCGAGGCGGTGCCACGTGCGGTTGTGGTACACCAGGGCGTCGCCGGGCTCGCCGGGCGTGACGTCGCGCGCGACCTGCGACTGGAGCGCGTGGGCGGCGATGACGGTGGAGGATCCGGCATCCATGCGGCCGATGACAGCGCAGCGCACCCATGCTCGGACGTCGTGGTAGACGGGTTCGCCGGTGACGAGCCGTGACCACCGGTCGCTGTCGGCGAAGCGGTCCACCCCGCTCGTGGCTCCCAGGCGTGCGACGTCGAGGTCGTGCGCGTCGAGGAGGTGGACGACGATCGTCTCTGCGCGGGAGAGCACGTCGGATGCCGACGAGAGCGTCGAGATGGAGAAGATCAGCAGCGGCGGGTCGGCGCTGACCGACGAGACGGAGGTCGCCGTGAGGGCGACGGGGCCGTCGCCCGCGTCGGCGGTGATGACGGCGACGCCGCCGGGGTGTCCCCGGAAGAGCGCTTTGAACTCGTCGGCGGACAGCGACGACGCGAAGCGGTGGTCGGGGGCGTCGAAGCGTGCGGCGGGCGAGGAGGTCACCCTTCGACGGTAACCCCGCGCGGAGGGGTCGAGGGTCGCGTGTGTTGCCGTGTGACCCCGTGTGAACGAATGTGACGGCGGAGCCCGGCCGCGTGACCTCTTGTTGCGTCACACGGGGCGGAGGCCGTGGCGCCTCGGCGACCATGAGGTCATGTCGTCCCCGCTCGTCGCCGCCGCACGGCTGCACGCCGAACTGGAGAGCGCCGCCCCGCCGCGTCTCCTCGACGTGCGCTGGCGCCTCAACGAGCCCGAGGGGCGGCCCGCGTACCTGGAGGGGCACCTTCCCGGGGCGGTGTACGTCGACCTGGAGCGGGAACTGGCTCGTCCGGGCCGGCCGGAGGAGGGCAGGTACCCGCTTCCGGAACGCGCCGAACTGGAGTCGTCGGCGCGGCGCTGGGGGCTGCAGCCGGGCGAGCGGGTGGTCGCCTACGACGACAACGACGGTGTTGCCGCGGCTCGAGCGTGGTGGCTCCTGCGCGGGTACGGCGTCGACATCCGCGTGTTGGACGGGGGCTTCCGGACGTGGCTCGCCGCCGGCTACGACCTTGTGCGCGGCGACCATGCCCCGCCCCCGGGGAGCGTGCGACTCCCCGCCTCGACGCTCGCGGTCGCGACGATCCAGGATGCCGCGGTGGCTCCGCGCGAGGGTGTCCTCCTGGACGTCCGTGCGCCGCAGCACTATCGCGGTCAGGTCGCAGGTCTCGACCCCGGCGCGGGGCACATCCCCGGCGCCGTCAACGTTCCGACGGTGTCGCACATCGCACCCGATGGGCGGCTGCACGCCCCGGAGCGGCTGCGTGCCGCGCTCGCCGGACACGGCATCCGTCCGGGCGTGAGCGTCGTGCTGTACTGCAACAACGGGATCGCTTCGGCGCATTCGGCGCTCGCCCTTGCGGTCGCCGGTATCGACGCGCGCGTCTACCCGGGCGCGTGGAGCCAGTGGACCCGGTCGCCCGGTCGGCCGATCGCCCGCGGCGCGACCCCTGCCGAGGTCATCTCCGCGGTGTGAGCGCGTGACCGCTGTGCGGTGGGGAATGCCGGCGGGTGGTGCGGTGGGTGCGGCGGGTGGTGCGGTGTGCGCGATCGGCGGGAAGGTGGACTCGCCGGCGGGAGTGAGTCCCTTCGGCGGAGGGGCGACTCCGTCAAAGAGGTCAGAACGGCGTTGGCTCGGTGGGTGGCCCGGTGCCGGTCGTCGCTTGTTCCGTGGTGAACGTGAGGGTGCGGGCGGGGTGGTCGGGGTAGTGGCGTCCGGTGGGGCTGGTCCAGTGGAGGATGCCGTCGGGTGTCTGCCTGACTCGCCAGGCGGAGTGGTGTTTCAACATGTGGTGTCTGCGGCACAGGTGGGCGAGGTTGGTGAGTTCGGTGGGCCCGTCGTGTTCGCGGGCGATGGTGTGGTCGATGTCGGACCGGCCGGTGGGCATGCGGCAGCCGGGGAACCGGCAGTGTTCGTCCCTGACGCGGAGGGTGCGTTTGAGGTGGTCGTTGGGCCGGTACCGGTCGACGGCGAGGACGGTGCCGGTGGCGGGGTGGGTGAGGACCCGGTCCCACCCTGTGGCGGTTCCGGCGAGGCGGAGGGCGGTGGCGGTGTCGATGGGTCCTTTCCCGATGAGTTCGGCGGGGGTGTCGTCCGCCCCGACCGCGGTGAGCACCGGGACGGTGACCTGCACGCGGGCGATGATCGCCTCCCCGGCGGGGATGGCGTCGTTCGAGACGTCGGGTGTGGCGTGTCCGGTGAGGAGGAGGTCGGCGAACACGTCAGCACGGACCTCGCTGACCCGACGCGTGTCGGCGGCGCGTGAGTCGGTGGTGCGTGAGTCGGTGGTGTCTCGCGCATCGACGACGCGTCTCGCGTACTGGTCGAGGCGGTCGCGGATGCCGTGGGCGATCGCCGCGGGGAGGATCGCGATCAACTCCGCCATCCCGTCGTCGAGGTCGCGCACCCACACCTCCCGCTTGGTCGCGGCCGCGGTGTGCCGCTCCTGCAGGGGGACCGGGTGCAATCGTGCGGCGAGGAGCCGTGCGGCGGGTTTCAGTCGTCCCGGTGTCTCCCGCCGGGCGATCTCTAGCGTCGCGTCTTCGTAGACCGCCCGTGCGGCATCGTCGTCGAGCGCCGCCCCGGCATCCACCACCACCCGCACGTGCCCGCGAGAGATGTCGCCGCACGCCCACGCGGCGAACGTCGCGGGGAACTTCTCTACCAAGACCACAGCATCGGACATGTGCTTCTGCACGGTCCGGTCCGACATGCGCGCGGCGGCGCCGATCTGCGCCGCGAGGGACCGGATCGGGAGGTCGGCCGCAGATGCGGGCCCACCGGCATCCTGTGCCATCGCGTCGGCGATCTCGACTGCCTCGGCCAGCAGCGCGACCTCACGGGCTTGGGCTGCGGCGGCGTCGCGGCGTGCGTCGGCGAGCGCGTGCAGCAGCGTTTCGATGCGCTGTTGCCATGCGGTCGGCGTGGTCCCTGTCATGCTCCGATTCTTCTCGGGGGCACCGACATTCCCGGCGACAAAACCCAGATCACGGCTGCTTCCTGTGGACAACTTCCGACACGCCGGGGGTGTGGAGGAGGGTGTGGCGTTTCGTCTCGCTGCGCTCGCTCAACGACCGAGGGTGTGGAGGAGGGTGCGGCGTTTCGTCTCGCTGCGCTCGCTCAACGACCGAGGGTGTGGAGGAGGGTGTGGCGTTTCGTCTCGCTGCGCTCGCTCAACGACCGAGGGGTGACGGTGTGTCCGGTCGTTGAGCGAGGAGCGCAGCGACGAGGCGAAACGTCGATCCGGGGAGGGTGACGGCGTTTCGTCTCGCTGCGCTCGCTCAACGACCGGGACGGCGTTTCGGCTCGCTGCGCTCGCTCACCGACCGGGGCGGCGTTTCGTCTCGCGGCGCTCGCTCAACGACCGCGGCGGCGTTTCGTCTCGCTGCGCTCGCTCAACGACCGGGCGGCGTCACGCGAGGGCGTGACGCAGGCGCGGCCACTCGGCATCCGCCCACTCCGCGATGACCTCCGCGCGCCGGTCCACCTGCCCCGCGGGGAACGCGATGCCGCGGGTCGGCACCGACGCCCCCAACTCGACCAGGAGGGGACGCAGCGCCAGCTCGACGGCGAGCGCGTGCGCGGGTCCGCCGATCGTCAACAGCGGCACGGCGGTCACGTGCTGCAGGGACCCCGTGTCGAAACGGTCGAGGAAGGCCTTGAGCAGCCCCGTGTACGTCGCCTTGTAGGTCGGGCTCGCGACGATCGCGACGTCCGCGGCGAGCACGCGCGCGCGGGCGTCCTCGACGGCGAGGCTCGGATGCCGGAACAACTCGTCGGCGATCCCCGCCAGCTCGATCGTGGGTTCGACCGTGGCGCCGGAGCGCCGCGCGAGCTCGGCGGCGACCGTCTCGGCGACGGCACGCGTGCGCGAGTCGGGCTGCGGGTTGCCGACGACGACGATGACGGATGCCACGACTACGCCCCCTCACCCGAAGTCGGGCCCGGCGTCGCTGCGGCGTCGAAGGTGTCGGTCACGAGCGGATCAGGCGCCGACGAGTCCGCCCGAAGGGCGAAGGATGCCGATGCGTGCGAGCCCCAGGTAGATCTGGCAGCCGAGGCAGAACGCGAAGACCGCGTTGAGGAAGGCGGCGACGAACGCGGCCGCGCCGGCGACCGGCAGCGCCCACGGTACGCCGGCCAGGTGCAGCACGAGGCCGATCGTGACGACGACGAAGCCGACGCCCTGGGCGAACCGGGGCGGGCGGGGGTCTTCGAGCTCGGTCGGCGCGCTCAGCCGCGGACGCACCACCGTGCGGAACAGCACGCCCCACGGGGCGGTGGACGGCGACAGGACACCCCACACGAAGAGGGCGTCGACGAGCGCGAGCACGAGGAAGCCGGGATCGGCGACGCGTTCGGCGAGCGTCGTGCCCGTCCGGGTGGCGGCGCCCAAGAGGGAGAGGAACGTGCCCACGAGCAGCAGCACGCTCGTGATGGCGGCGGTCACGCGCGGTCCGCGCGGGTCGATGCCGGCGGGGCGGTCGGTCGGGTCGGTGGCCATGCCGGAACATTAGGCGACGCCGAGCCGGAACCGGATGCCGGGGCCCCGGCATCCGTCATACAGCGACATGCAACGCCGGCCGCGGTCGACGACTTGCCCGGGTGCGCGGTGCGGGTTACGGTGGTCGCGTGCACCTGACCTGTCGTTGTTGTCGCTGAGCGCTCGCGCGCACCTTCGACGACCCCGACAACCGCCGTGCCTCTGCGCGCACGGCTCGAACACCAGGACACCCCATGCGTTACGCATCCCACATCGCCGACCTCGTCGGCAACACGCCCCTCGTCCGGCTGAACAGCGTCACCGACGGCATCGGTGCCACGGTCCTCGCGAAGATCGAGTACTTCAACCCCGGCAGCTCCGCGAAGGACCGCATCGCGTCGCGGATCATCGACGCCGCCGAGCGCGACGGGCTGCTGCAGCCCGGTGGCACGATCGTCGAGCCGACGAGCGGCAACACCGGCGTGGGCCTCGCGCTCGTCGCCCTGCAGCGCGGCTACCGGATGGTCTTCGTCGTCCCCGACAAGTTCGCGGGTGAGAAGGTCGCCGTGCTGAAGGCGTACGGCGCCGAGGTCGTCATGACCCCGACGAGCGTGCCGCCCGAGCACCCCGACTCCTACTACTCGGTGTCCGACCGGCTGGCGCGAGAGATCCCCGGCGCGTTCAAGCCGAACCAGTTCGGCAACCTCAACGGCCCCCGCGGACACTACGAGACGACGGGCCCCGAGATCTGGCGCGACACCGACGGGCGCATCACCCACTTCGTCGCGGGGATCGGCACGGGCGGCACGATCAGCGGCACGGGACGCTTCCTGAAGGAGGCCAGCGCGGGCGAGGTCGTCGTGGTCGGGGCCGACCCCGAGGGATCGATCTACTCCGGCGGCCCGATCCACGGCTACGCCGTCGAAGGGGTCGGCGAGGACTTCTGGCCCGCGACCTTCGATCCCGCCGTCGTCGACCGCTACGAGCGCGTCGGCGACGCGGAGTCCTTCGCGATGACACGTCGTCTGGCGCGCGAGGAGGGTCTCCTGGTAGGCGGCTCGTCCGGCATGGCGGTGACGGCGGCGCTGCGCGTCGCGCGTGACCTGCCCTCCGACGCCGTGCTGGTCGTGCTCCTCCCCGACCATGGCCGCGGCTACCTCAGCAAGATCTTCGACGACCAGTGGATGACCGACCACGGTCACGACGCCCTCCTCACCGACACGACGGGAACCCTCGCATGACCGCCTCCGACGCCGCCCGCGGATTCGCCAGCCTCGCCGTCCACGCCGGCCAGGAGTTCGACCCCACGACGGGGGCCGTCATCCCGCCCGTGCACTTCTCCACGACATATGCCCAGGACGGCATCGGTGGGCTGCGGCAGGGATACGAGTACGGCCGCAGCGGCAACCCCACGCGCACGGCGCTGCAGACGCAGCTGGCGGCGATCGAGGGCGGCGCGCACGCGTTCTCGTTCGCGTCGGGCCTCGCCGCCGAGGACGCGCTCCTGCGCGCCGTGCTGCAGCCCGGCGACGAGGTGCTCCTCGGCAGCGACGTGTACGGCGGCACGCACCGCCTCATCTCCCGCATCCTCGGGCCGTGGGGTGTGCGCCTGCGGGTGGTCGACATGAGCGACGCGGATGCCGTGCGTGCGGCGGTCAGCGAGCGCGTCCCGCGCATCCTCTGGGTCGAGACCCCCTCCAATCCTCTGCTGCGCATCACCGACATCGCCGAACTCTCCGCGCTCGGCCACGATGCGGGTGCGCTCGTCGTCGTGGACAACACGTTCGCGACCCCGGCGCTGCAGCAGCCGCTCGCCCTCGGCGCCGACGTCGTCGTGCACTCCACGACGAAGTACCTCGGCGGACATTCCGACGTCGTCGGCGGCGCGCTCGTGCTCAACGACGACGCGCTGGCCGAGAGGATCGGCTTCCTCCAGTTCGCGGTCGGCGCCGTCTCGGGACCGCTGGACGCCTGGCTCACCACGCGCGGGATCAAGACGCTCGCCGTGCGCATGCAGCGCCACAGCGAGAACGCGGCCGCGATCGCCGCATTCCTCGACGGGCATGAACGCGTCGTCCGCGTGTACTACCCGGGGTTGGAAGCACACCCGGGGCACGCGATCGCGGCCCGTCAGATGCGCGGATTCGGCGGCATCGTGTCGCTCGCGCTCGAATCGGGGGAGGCTGCACGCCGCTTCGCCGAGTCGACGCGGCTCTTCCAGCTCGCGGAGTCGCTCGGCGGCGTCGAATCGCTCGTCAACTACCCGGATGCCATGACCCACGCCTCCGTGCGCGGCACCGAGGCGGCTGTGCCCGTCGAGGTCGTGCGCCTCTCGGTCGGCATCGAGGACGTCGACGATCTCCTCGCCGACATCGAGCAGGCCCTGCGGGCGTAGGCCGCGCTAGCGTGTGGGCATGACTGACCTCGCACGCTGGGCGATCCTGGGCGCGGGAGGCATCGCGCTCGACTTCCTCACGGGACTTCCGGAGTCCCGCACCGGACGGTTGCACGCCGTGGCGGCGCGCGACGCGTCGCGGGCCCGCGCGTTCGCCGACGCTCACGGGGCGCCGGTCGCGGGCACCTACGCCGACGTGCTGGCGCGCGACGATGTCGACGCCGTGTACGTCGCCACCGTCCACCCCGCGCATGCCGATCTCGTGCACGCCGCGCTGGATGCCGGGAAGGCCGTGCTGTGCGAGAAGCCCCTCACGGTGACTCCCGCCGACACCGACGCGCTGCTCGCGCACGCGGCCGCCGCGGGCCTTCCGCTCGTGGAGGCGTTCAAGTACCGGTTCGGTCCGTTCGCCGACCGCGTGCGCCAGGTCGTCGCCGAAGACCTCGGGGAGCTGCAGAGCATCGAGGCGTCGTTCGGCTTCGCGGCGGGCACCCGCACGGGACGCCTGTTCGACCCGGCCACCGCCGGCGGCGCGATCTTCGACGTGGGGTGCTACCCCGTCTCGTACGCCGTCGGCCTCGCCGCCGTCGCCGGGCGCGACCTCACGGCATCCTCCGTCGTCGAGGCGACCGGCCTGCGGGGCGACACCGGCGTGGACGAGACGGCATCCGTGACGCTCGACCTCGACGGGTCGCGCGCCGTGCTGCACACCTCGATCGTCGAGGATCAGACCTCCGCCGCGCGGGTGACGGGTGCGCGCGGGGTGCTGGAGATCCCGGATGTGTGGGGGAGCCGCTCCGAGAGCCCCGCGACGGCGACGCTTCGCCGCGCCGACGGGACGACGACGCAGATCGTCACTCCCGTCGTGCAGCCCATGGCCGCCGAAGCCGACGCCGTGATCGACGCCCTGCGTGCCGGGCGCACGGAGGCCCCCGAGATGTCCTGGGCGGAGTCGGCGGTCATCGCCCGTCTGCTCGACGATTGGCTCGCCGGCTTCTGATCCAGCCCCGGATGCCACGACGTCGCGGTGCGGGTTCGTCGGCCGGCGGTGGCGTGCGTGCGCTGCGACGCTCCCGCCACGCGGCGACCTCCTCCTCGACGTCGCGCGTCGGGGTGACGACGGGGGGTCCGCCCTGCAGTTGGCGCCGCGCCTCGATGACGCGCCGCGTGAAGTCGGCGACGTACTCCCGGACGTCCTGCTCCCGGTGCATCGCGTCGACGTGCGCCTCGAACTCGGCGTGCTCCACGCGCAGCCGGAGCGCGGGCGGACCGAGTCCCGTGAGCTGCTCCGTCTGGATCTTCCGGCGGATCCACCAGTCCGGGTCGTGGTGGTCGCCCAGACCCTCGAGGGGTTTGCCGGAGCCGGGGAGATCGTCGAAGTCGCCGCGGCGGATCGCCTGCTGGATCGCCGTCTCGACGTACAGCGCGCGCTCGTGGGCGGTGGTCGCGGCGGCGCCGGGCGAGGGCGGCGAGGAGTCCGCGACAGGCTGCTCGTCGGCATCCGCGTCCTCGCCCGCGGCGCGCGCCGCCTGACGTGCGCGGTAGCGAGCGGCATCCAGCCGCGGATCGTCGGCCATGCCTCCACCCTACGGCGACCCTGAGGCGGCGCGCCGGAGAAGGACTCGGTTGACGAGGCCATACTCGGCATGCATATACTCGGTAATCACATACCGGGTATGCCCATCGGAGGAGAAGCCGTGTCCGTACGACAGAGCCTGTTGGCGATCCTCGACCAGGGTCCCTGCTACGGCTATCAGCTCCGCGCCGAGTTCGACCGGCGCACGGGCTCGACCTGGCCCCTCAACGTCGGCCAGATCTACAACACGCTCGACCGTCTGGAGCGCGACGGACTCGTCGCGAAGGGCGACGTCGACGAGCAGGGTCACGTCTACTGGCAGATCACGGATGCCGGTTCCGCCGAAGTGCGGGCGTGGCTGACCTCGCCCGTCGAACGCAACCAGGGCACGCGCGACGAGCTCGCGATCAAGCTCGCCGTCGCCGCGACCCTCCCGGGCGTCGACGTGGGCGATGTCATCCAGACCCAGCGGCTGGCGTCGCTGTCGCAGCTCCAGGAGCTCAACCGCGCCAAGTACGCCGGCGCGAACCCCGACGGACCCGAGGAACTCGCCTGGTCGCTCGTCGTGGACTCCATGATCTTCGCCGCCGAGGCCGAAGTGCGCTGGCTCGACCACACCGAGCAGCGCCTCGCCATGCACCCGGGGCACGCGATGGCCCTCGAACTGTCGACGGAGCGTCCCAAGCGCGGACGCCCGGCCGCGGTCCGTGAGGCGCGGGCGTGAGCGGCATCCTCCAACTCGTCGGCGTCACCCAGCAGTACGGCGAGGGCGCGACGAGCGTGTCGGCGCTGTCGGGTGTCGATCTCGAGGTGGACAAGGGCGAACTCGTCGCCATCATGGGGGCGTCCGGCTCGGGCAAATCCACGCTGCTGTCGATCGCCGGAGGCCTGCAGAAGCCCACGACGGGCGAGGTCATCGTCGAGGGCACCTACCTGTCGACCGCGTCGACGCGCGAACTCGCGCAGCTGCGCCGACGCTCCCTGGGATTCGTGTTCCAGGACTTCAATCTCATCCCGACCCTCACGGCTCTCGAGAACGTGACGCTGCCGCTGGAGCTCGACGGCTTCCGAGCCCGCGCAGCACGCCGTGCGGGTCGGGATGCGCTCGCCTCCGTCGGACTCGACGCGAAGTACGACTCCTACCCCGACGATCTCTCCGGAGGTCAGCAGCAGCGCGTCGCGATCGCGCGCGCCGTCGTCGGGGGCCGCCGCCTCATCCTGGCCGATGAGCCGACGGGCGCACTGGATTCGGTGACGGGGGAGGCGGTCATGAAGATGATCCGCTCGCGCGTGGACCAGGGGGCTGCCGGCATCCTCGTCACGCACGAGGCGCGCCATGCGGCCTGGGCGGATCGCATCGTGTTCCTGCGCGACGGTCGCATCGTCGACCAGTCGCAACGGGCGGGAGCGGACTCGCTCCTGGCGGGGACGCGGTGACACGCCGACGGGAGCGTGCGGAGTCCGTGGGGACGGTTCCGCACGCCCCGACGTCGGCCGCGCGCACCCGGCGGGAGGGCTCCCGGTGGTCGCGCTGGCGCGTCGCCGGGCGGCTCGCGCGTCGCCAGGTACGCCGCACGTGGGTGTCGAGCCTGCTGATCGCGACGCTCGTGGCGCTTCCGATCGCCGGGCTCGCCGGCGCCGCGGTCTTCGTGGACAGCATGATGGGCAGCCCGGAGGAGAAGGCGGCGGTCGAACTCGGCCGGATGCAGGCGTGGGTGCAGCCGGTGGGCGTTCCCGGGGCGGGCATGTGGCAGATGCCGACCGAGCCGCAGTGGACCGGCTACGCGGCGCAAGGCGAGGCCGGGTGGGTCGAACCGGAGGGCGAGATCCCGACCGACCCGCTCGACGCGCTCCCCGCCGGCACCGAGACGGTCTACGTCGGTGAGGGGCGGGTGCGCATCGAGACGGCGGCGGGCCTGGCTCCCGTGCAGGCATGGTCCGGAGCCGTCTGGGATTCGCGATTCGCGGGACGCTACGACGTCGTCGACGGGCGCGCGCCCACCGACGAGCGCGAAGTGATGGTGACCCCGGCGACCCTCGCCCGCGCGGGGACGGCTATCGGCGGCACGATCACCGACGCCGACACGGGCGACGAATACCTCGTCACCGGCACGATCGACGCGGCCACCCTGCCGGATGCCGAGAGCGCGATCGCCTTCTACGACGCCGATCGCTTCCCCGGCCGGTGGTACCTGCCCGAGCTCCGTCTCGACTGGGCCGGCGTGCAGCAGCTCAACGAGGGCGGTGTCATCGCCTACTCCCGCGAGGTCGTCCTCGACCCGCCCGGGTTCTCGCCCGACGGCATGAACGTGAGCGACCCCGAGTACCAGGCGCAGATGAACCGGCTCGCCCTCGTGGCGACGCTCGCCGCCGCGGCCGTCGCCGCCGGTTACATGGTCGTCATGCTGGCCGGAGCCGCGTTCGCGGTGAGCGCGCGACGGCAGCAGCGGGCCCTCGCGATCGCCGCGAGCGTCGGCGCCGACGCTCGCGACCTCCGGCGCACCGTGCGGCTGCAGGGAACCGTGCTCGGTCTCCTCGGGGGCATCGTCGGCACCGCGCTCGGCGTCGGCGTCGCGGCCGTCGCGATCCGCTTCCTCGACGACGGTTCCGCCGTGCGCTTCTGGGGCTTCCACGTGCCGTGGCCGCTGCTGGCCGGCATCCTCGTGTTCGCCGTGCTCGTCGGCACCGCCTCCGCCCTCGTGCCGGCACGGGGTGTGGCCCGATCGGATGCCATGAGCGCGCTGCGCGGCGCGCGTCGCCCGCAGCGGGTGACGGCCGCCCGGCCGCTGTGGGGTTCGCTCATGCTCGTGGTCGGCGTCGGGATCACCGTCGTGTGCGGACTGCTCGCGGCGGCGCTGGCGACGAACTCCACCGTGCCGTGGGACTCGCCGCTGCGGTGGCTCCCCATCGTCGGGATCATCGGCGGCCCCATCCTCGCCCAGCTCGGCATCGTGCTGTCGGGGCGCTGGCTCCTGTGGCTCACCTCGCTCGCCCTCGCGAAGCTGGGGATCGCGGCGCGCATCGCCTCGCGCGACGCCGTGGCCAACGGCGCGCGCACGGTTCCGGCTTTCGCGGCGATCGGTGCGACCGTCTTCGCGGGCGTCTTCGCGATGGGCATGGTGAGCATGAGCACCGGCCTGTCGGAGCGCACCTGGACCTACTCGGCGCCCGTCGGCACCGCGATCGGCACGCTCTACTCCCGCGGCCCCGACGCACTCACGACCGAACAGGCCGACGAGGCGGCCGCCGCGACGATCGACATCTTCCGCGACGTCGGGGTGTCGCAGACGGCGGTGGCGCTGCGACAGTCGACCGTCTGGGCCGACTCCGAGGACGGCGTCCCCGCCGATCTCGTACGGGCGACCGCCCTCGTACCGCAGAGCGCGCTCCTCGACGCCGACGACGCTCGCGCCTTCGGCGGTTACGGCGAGCT
This sequence comes from Candidatus Microbacterium phytovorans, assembly GCA_029202445.1. Classification (NCBI taxonomy): domain Bacteria; kingdom Bacillati; phylum Actinomycetota; class Actinomycetes; order Micrococcales; family Microbacteriaceae; genus Microbacterium; species Candidatus Microbacterium phytovorans. Next base: position 1,974,515 of record CP119321.1, on the reverse strand, counting down.
GTCCGACCCGCAGAACAACATCACGGTCCTCGACGTCGACGACATAGAGGTGGCCACCGGCATCCGACTCGACCGCGCCCAGCGCGCCGCGTACGAGAGTGGGGCGGCGCTGGTCACCCAGCCTGCGCTCGTCACCGATGACACGATCGAGGTGGCCGCCTGGTCCGAACGGCAGTGGCAGTTCGGCAGGGCCCCCAACAACGTGTTCGTCCCGCCCGAAGGGCTCGAGACCGAGCCGCCGCTGTGGACGAAGACGGTCGACGCGTTCGTCGTGACGGCGCGCGAGCAGGCCATCGTCGTGGCGATGTCGCCCGCGACCGCCGACGCCGTCGGGCTCACGATGCAGCCGCACGTCGTGTTCGGTGCGTTCGACACGCCCCCGACGACCGACCAGCGCGACCGCCTGTTCGCCCTGGGTGAGGGCGTGCAGAACGACGCGTACGCGGCATCCGTCTGGATCGAGAGCGGACCGACGGGCGCGGAAGTGTGGATCGTGCCCCTGCTCGCCGCGATGGCGGTGCTCGTCGTCGGGGCCAGCGCCGTCGCGCTCGGGCTCGCCCGGTTCGAGCGGCGCCCCGACGACGCCACCCTCACCGCCGTCGGGGGCACGAACGCGCTCCGCCGCCGGATCGGGTTCTGGCAGGGGCTCGTCATCGTCGGGTTCGGCACGGCCGCCGGTGCCGTTGCCGGCATCCTGCCGCCGATCGGCTTCATGCTGCAGTCCCAGGGCGACATCGGCCGGGAGCTCTCGCTCGCGGACGTGCCGTGGTGGCTGCTCGCGACCCTCGCCGTCGTGCTGCCGCTCGTCGTCGCGATCGCCAACGCGATCGTGCCGCCGCGGCGCCCGGAACTCACCCGGCGTACCGCCATCGCCTGACGCGGGACGCGGCGTGCGGGATGCGGAGTAGCGTCGACGGGGTGACCCATCCCCTCGTCTCCGCCACCGAGCTCGCCGACCTGCTGCGCGCCGACCGCCCGCCGATCGTGCTCGATGTGCGGTGGCGGTTGGATGCGCCCGACGGCCGGGCCGCGTTCGAGAGCGGGCACGTGCCGTCGGCGCAGTACGTGAGCCTGGACGACGAGCTCGCCGCGCACGGGGAACCCACCGACGGCCGGCATCCGCTTCCCGAGGCCGAGACCTTCGCCGAGACGGTGCGCTCGTGGGGTGTCGACGAGGCCGACACCGTCGTCGTGTACGACGACTGGCTGTCCTACGGAGCGGCGCGCGCCTGGTGGATGCTGACGGATGCCGGGGTGCCCGCCCGAGTGCTCGACGGCGGCCTGAGCGCGTGGCGGTCCGCGGGACTGCCGCTCGAGGAGGGGCCGTCGCCGATCCGCCCCGCCGGCACGGTGCAGCCGGCGTCAGGCCTCCTGCCGCGGCTGACGATCGATGCGGCAGCCGCCCTTCCGCACCACGGTGTGCTGCTCGACGTGCGCGCGCCGGAGCGCTACCGCGGCGACACGGAGCCGCTCGACCCCCGGGCGGGCCACATCCCCGGCGCCCTCAACGCACCGACGGTCGACAGCAACGACGCCGACGGGCGCCTCCTGCCGCCCGAGGAGCTCCGCGCCCGCTTCGAGGCCGTCGGCGCCCACCGCGACGAGCCGGTCGGGGTGTACTGCGGGTCGGGGGTGTCGGCATCCCACGCCGCGCTCGCCCTCACGCTCGCCGGATTCACCCCGGCCCTCTACGCCGGGTCGTGGAGTCAGTGGTCGAACCACCCCGACCGTCCCGTGGCCGTCGGCGCCCGCCCCTGACCGCACGAAGCGGAGCGGAAGCGGCGAGGAGGCGCGAGACTAGAAGCATGCGCGCTGCCTACATGTACGGACCCGGTGACGTCCGGGTCATCGATGCCCCCGAGCCCGCGATCGAAGAGCCGACGGACGCCGTGCTCCGCACCCTCGTCGCCTGCGTCTGCGGCAGCGATCTGCACCCGTATCACTCGATGCCGCCGAGCGAGGACGGCCGCTCGATGGGGCACGAGATGATCGGCGTCGTCGAGGAGGTCGGCGCCGAGGTCGGCAGCGTCCGACCGGGCGACGTCGTCATCGTGCCGTTCGTGTGGTCGTGCGGGGTGTGCGACTTCTGCCGCGCGGGCCTGCAGACGTCGTGCCGCGTGGGCGGCATCATGAACGGCCCGCGCACCGGCGGAGCCCAGGCCGAGTATCGCCGTGCGCCGCTGGCCGACGGCACGCTCTTCCGGGTCGACGTGGCCGAAGACGACGAGCGGATGCCGGGGCTGCTCACCCTGAGTGACGTCTACGGCACGGGTTACCATGCCGCGGTCACCGGCGGTGTCGTCCCCGGGTCGACGGTGACGGTCATCGGCGACGGCGCCGTGGGGCTGCTCGCGGTGCTGTCGGCACGGCAGCTGGGCGCCGAGCGCATCGTCCTGATGGGGCGACACACCGCCCGCACCGACCTCGGACGCCGCTACGGGGCGACGGATGTCGTGTCCGCCCGCGGCGAGGAGGGTGTCGCCGAGGTGCGCGACCTCACCGACGGCGACGGGACGGAGGTCGTCATCGACGCCGTCGGTCACCTGCCCGCGTTCGAGCAGGCGCTCGGCGTCGTCCGCGACGGCGGCGTCGTCACCCGCGTGGGCGTCCCCCAGTACGAGACCGGTCCGATCGGCCGCGAGCAGTTCGCGCGCAACGTGACGATCACGGGCGGGGTCGCCCCCGTGCGCGCCTACATCGACAGGCTGCTCCCCGGCATCCTCGACGGCTCCGTCGACCCCGGCGCCGTGTTCGACCGGACGCTGCCCCTGGCCGACACCGCCGAGGGCTACCGCCTGATGGACGACCGCGAGGCGCTCAAGGTGCTCCTCCGCCCCTGAGCCCGCGCGCTTGCGCCGTCGCCCGCGAAAGTGTCACGACACGCCGCTACGCGGGCGCGGTGGTGGCGTGTTGCGACACTTTCTCAGGCGACGCGGGCGCGCGGGGCGAGAGCTCAGACCTCGTCGCGCCAGGAGTGCTGCGGGCGGTAGCCCAGGAGGCGCTGCGCCTTCGCCGTGGAGAACAGCGACTCGTTGACGCCCAGGTCGCCGCGCACCTCGACTCCCGGGAACACCTCGGCGACGAGGTCGGCGTTCGGCCGCGACATGACGGTGTCGGCGGCGGCGATGAGGAACCGGTCGAAGCCCGCCGGCGCGTTCTCCAGCGCGCGCAGGACCGCCTGGGCTCCGTCGCGGGCGTCGATGTAGCTCCACAGGTTCCACTTGCGCAAGCGCGCGTCGGCGTCGAACGACGGGAACTCGGCGTAGTCGGCGGGCACCATGACGTTCGAGAAGCGCAGCGCCGTGATCGACACATCGGGATGCCAGCGCACCAGCTCGATCGCGAGCTGCTCCTCGAGATGCTTCACGAGCGAGTACACCGACTCGGGCCGGGCCGGATAGTCCTCGTCGACGGGGATGTAGGGCGGCGGGACGTCGAACGGCAGCCCCTGCACCGTCTCACTCGACGCGTACACGATGCGCGTGAGACCGAGGCGCAGCGCCGCCCAGAACACGTGGAAGGTGGAGAGGATGTTGTTCTGGAAGGTGGCCACGTCGGGACGGATGCCGGGAGCGGGCACCGCCGCGAGGTGCACGAGAGCGTCGACACCGTCGTGCTGGTCGTTCACCGCGGTGAGAGCGTCGATCACCTGGCCGTAGTCGGTGAGGTCGACCTCGACGAAGCCGGGGCCGCGTCGCCCTGCCCGATCGAGGCCGATGACGTCGTGCCCGGCGGCCCGCAGCTCCCGGACGACGACGGTGCCGAGCTTGCCTGAGGATCCTGTGACGGCGATACGCATGGCATCCACCCTGTCACGATCCACTCCCCGCCGCGCCTGTCGCCCATCCGACCATCCACGCGACGAAAGTGGCGCAACACGCCGCTACGCGCGAGCGGATGCCGCGGAGTGCGCCACTTTCTCGGGCAGAACTGGCGCCACCGCGCCAGGACCGGCACCGCTCAGGCGACGGGGCGGGTGGAGTCGCGCACGATGAGGTGCGTGGCGATGGGCGTGTCCTCGGTGAGCTCGCCCGGCTCCTCCACAGCCAGGAGCGCCTTCTGCATGATGAGCTCGCCGAGCGCCTGGAAGTCCTGGCGGACGGTCGTCAGCGGAGGCAGGAGGTAGGGCGCTTCGGGCACGTCGTCGAACCCCACGACGCTCACGTCGTCGGGCACGCGCAGTCCGCGGGTCCGCAGCGCCGACACGAGACCGATCGCCATGTGGTCGTTCGCGGCGAACACGGCCGTGCCGCGCCCGACGTCGAGCGAGGAGCCGATCTGGAACCCGCTCGCGGCGGACCAGTCGCCGTGCGGAGGGTCGACCGCCACGAGTCCCCGCGCAGCGAGCTCGTCGCGCCACCCCCGCAGGCGCTCGAGACTGTCGGGGTTCGACGGCGGGCCTGCGAGATGGAGGATGCGCGTGTGCCCGAGCTCGGCGAGGTGCCGCACGGCGGCCCGTGCGCCGCGGTACTGGTCGATGGAGACGAGATTCGGATGCCGGCGCTGCGTCGCGGCGGCAGCCACCACCGGCACGCTGAGCTCCAGTCCCCGCACGACCTCCAGCACGCCGATGTGGTTGACGATGAGCACGATCGCGTCGACCCGCTGACGCAGGAGGCCCTCGATCACCGTCCGCACCGAGCCGGGATCGGGGTCGGGAGAGGTGACGGCATCCACGGAGTAGCGCTCCGCGCGCGCGGCGACGTTGAAGTGCATCGCGATCGACGTCGGCCCGTAGTCCGCCGTGCCCGGCGTGACGAGTCCGATCGTGCGGGTGCGGCGGGTGACGAGCGCACGCGCCGCCGGCGACGGGCTGTACCGGAGCTGCGCGATGGCCTGCTCGACGCGCGCGCGGGTGGCGGGGCGCACGTTGGGCAGGTCGTTGAGCACGCGCGACACGGTCTGGTGGGAGACGCCCGCGAGGCGCGCGACGTCGAAGATGTTCGCGGACTTCGCGCCGCGTTCCTCGCTCACGGAGTGTCCTCCGGGCGGGTGACGAGCGCGAGGAGCGAATCGACCGTGAGCTCGTCGGCCGGGAGGGTGTCCACGATCCGCCCGCCGCGGAGCACCGCGATGCGGTGGGAGACCCGCAGCACCTCCTCCAGCTCCGCCGAGATGAACACCACCGACAGGCCGTTGTCGGCGAGCTCGCCGACGAGGCGCTGGATCTCCACCTTGGCCCCCACGTCGATCCCGCGGGTCGGCTCGTCGAGCACGAGCACCCGGGGCGACAGTGCCAGGAGCCGCGCCAGCAGCACCTTCTGCTGGTTGCCGCCCGACAGGGTGCCCGCGGGCCGGTCGGGGTCGGCGGGACGGATGTCGAGCGCCTCGATCCAGCTCTGCGCGAGCTCGCGTCGGCGAGCATTGCCGAGGCGGTGCAGCATGCCGCGCTCGGCCTGCAGCGCGAGGGTGATGTTGTCCTGGACGCTGAGGCCCTCGATGATCCCCTCGGTGCGCCGGTTCTCCGACGAATAGACGACCCCGAGCGCGATGGCCTCCCGCGGCGCGCGCGGCTCGACGGTGCTCCCGGCCAGGCGGATCTCTCCGGCATCCGTCGAGTCGACCCCCGTGAGAGCGCGCGCGAGCTCCGTGCGGCCCGAGCCGAGGAGCCCCGCGAAACCGAGCACTTCGCCCTCCGCGAGGCGCACGTCGGCATCCAGGATGCCGGCCCCGGCCGTCACCCCTGTCGCCTCCAGCAGGGGGGTGCGTCCCGCGAGCGCCGCTTCGCCGCGGTCGTGGACGGCCATCTCCTCGGCCGACCGTCCGAGCATCTTCTCGACGAGGCCCACCCGCAGGAGTTCGGTGGGCACGTACTCGCCGATGAGGCGTCCGCCGCGGAGCACCGTGATCCGGTCGCAGATCTCGTACACCTGGTCGAGGAAGTGCGAGACGAAGAGGATCGCGACTCCCCGTTGGGTGAGCTCGCGCATGACGCGGAAGAGCTCCGCCACCTCGTCGAGGTCGAGGCTCGACGTCGGCTCGTCGAGCACGAGCACCTTCGCGTCGATCGACACGGCGCGTGCGATCGCGACGAGCTGCTGCACCGCGAGGGAGTGGGTGGCGAGCACCGACTGCGGGTCGATGTCGACGCCGAGGTCGGCGAGCGCCTCGCGGGCACGGGCGACCATCGCGCGCCAGTCGACGGCGCCGAACCGGCGGGGTTCGCGGCCGAGGCAGATGTTCTCGGCGACCGTGAGGTTCGGGAGGAGGTCGATCTCCTGGTAGACGGTGCTGATGCCCGCCGCGATGGCGCCCGCCGGGGTCGTGTACCCGGCGCGCTCGCCGCCGACGCGGATGACGCCCGCGTCGAGGTGGAGCACGCCGGTGAGCGCCCGGATGAGGGTCGACTTGCCGGCGCCGTTCTCGCCCATGAGCGAGTGGACCTCGCCGGGGAACAGGCGGAAGTCGACGCCGTCGAGCACGGTCTCTGCCCCGAAGCGCACGGTCGCTCCGGTGACCTCGACGACGGGGGCGACGCCGCCCGCGTGCTCGCGTGGATCCATGGTGACCATCATGCCCGGCGTGCGAGGCCGCGCGCGTTCACGGGACGCCGCCGCGCCGTCAGCGACGCTGGGCGCCGGTGCGCGCGACGATCACCCGCTGCATCACGACGAAGACGAGCAGGATCACGCCGATGATGATGCGCGTCCACGACTGCTCGGCGCCGAGGAAGGAGATGACCGTCTTGATCGTGCCGTAGACGAACACGCCGATCATCGACCCGAGGACGAAGCCGCTGCCGCCGGACAGGAGGGTGCCGCCGATGACGACCGCCGCGATCGTGTCGAGCTCGGTGCCGACGCCCGTCAGCGGGTAGGAGGCGCCCGTGTAGGCGGTGAAGACGACGCCGGCCAAACCCGCGCACACGCCGCTGATGACGTAGACGAGGAGCTTGGTGCGCACGACGGGGAGCCCCATGAGACGGGCCGACTGCTCGTTGCCGCCGATCGCGTAGACCGTGCGTCCGAAGCGCGTGTACTGGAGCACGAGGATGCCGATGAGCACCACGGTGAGGGCGAGGATGCCGGTGGGGGTGAGGTAGAAGGTGCCCGGGGCGCCCTGCAGACGCGTGGACTGCAGCCACAGGATGGCCGGGTCCTCGACCTTGATCGACGACAGGCTCACCATGAACGCGAGGCCGCGGGCGGCGAACATCGCCGCGAGCGACGCGATGAAGGGCTGCACGTCGAAGAACTGCACGAGCACGCCGACGGCGAGGCCCAGGAGTGCGCCGAGCACGATCATGACGGGCACCACGACCACCGTCGGGAACCCCTGGCTCAGCAGGCTCGCGCCCATCATGCCGGTGAAGGCCATGACGGCGCCGACGGAGAGGTCGATGCCGCCCGTGAGGATGACGAACGTCATACCGACCGCCAGGATCAGCAGGTAGGCGTTGTCCAGCAGCAGCGCCGACAGCACGCGCGGGGTGAGGAAGTTGCCGAAGTAGGCCTGCGCGCCCACGAGCATCGCGACGAAGATCACGAGCGCCGCGAAGACGGGGATCCAGGAGGCGTGGCGGCTGCGGAAGCGGCGCACGAGGTCGATCACGGGGGATGCCGTGGCGGCGGGCGCTGCGGTCAGGGTGCTCACGAGGCCACCGCCTTCGAGTCGGTGCGGACGGTTCGGACGAGGCGCAGCAGGTGGCCGCGCGTGCGGGGCGACTGGACGAGCACCACGACGACGACCACGACGGCCAGGAAGAGCGGGCTCACCGCGGGCGGGACACCGAGGAACGTGATGGTCGACTTCAGCGTCTGGATCGTGAAGACGCCGACGACGGTGCCGGCGAGGGAGAACTTCCCTCCCATGAGCGAGGTGCCGCCGAGCACCACGGCGAGGATCGCGTCGAGCTCGATGTAGAGGCCGGCGGCGTTCGCGTCGGCGGCCATGATGTTCGAGCTGTAGAGGATGCCGGCCATGCCCGCGAGGAGGCCGCTGGCGGCGTAGGCGCCCCAGATGATCCCGCGGGAGCGCACGCCGGCGAGCCGGCTCGCCTCGGGGTTGATGCCGACCGCCTCGGTCAGTACGCCCAGGGCCGTGCGGCGCTCCAGGAGGGCGACGACGGCGATCGCGATGACCGACACGTAGAAGGCGAACGGCAGGCCCAGCATGTAGCCCTGCGCCATGAACTTGTACGGCTCGCTGTTGATGGTGGTGATGAAGCCGCCCGTGATGAGGAGCGCCACGCCGCGGCCGGCGAGCATGAGCACGAGGGTCGCGATGATCGGCTGGATGCCGACCACGGCGACGAGGAACCCGTTCCACACCCCCAGCACGAGGGCGACGCCCACGCCCAGGAGCACCGCGATGATGACGGTCGGGATGCCGTTGGGGTCGTCGGAGCCGGCGATGAAGGTGAGGGCGACGGCGCCGGACACCGCCATGATCGCGCCGACCGACAGGTCGATGCCCCGGGTCGCGATGACGAGCGTCATGCCGAGCGCGACGAGCATGAGCGGCGCGCTGTTGCGGAGGATGTCGATGAGGGGACCGTAGAGCTGCCCGTTCTGCACCGTGATCGAGATGAAGGACGGCCGCGCGATCGTGTTGATCACGACGAGCGCGAGCAGGGCCGCGACCGGCCAGAACAACCGGTGCTTGAGGATAGCGTTCATGCCGCGTTCTCCGGCTTCAGCTGAGACGGCGACGTCTCAGCGGTGATCGAGGGGGCTTCTTGGGCGATGACCTCGACGAGGTCGTCGACCTGGATTCCGGACGAGTCGAGTTCGCTGATCTTACGACGATCGCGCAGCACGACGATGCGCTGCGAGATGCGTACGACCTCCTCCAACTCGGAGGAGATGAAGATGACCGACAGTCCCTGCGCCGACAGCTCGGCGACCTTGCGCTGGATGTCGGCCTTCGCGCCCACGTCGATGCCGCGGGTGGGTTCGTCGAGGATGAGCAGTTGCGGTGCGGTGGCGAGCCACCGCGCGAGGAGCACCTTCTGCTGGTTCCCGCCCGACAGGTTCTTCAGGAGCGCGTTCGGGTTGGCGGGACGGATGCCGAGGGCGGCGATGTACTCGTCGACGATGGCATCCTGTTCGGCCTTGCCGATCTTGCGGAGCGCCCCGCGCTGGGCCTGCACGCCGAGGACCATGTTCTCGGCGACGGTGAGGTCGGCGATGATCCCCTCCGCGCGGCGGTCCTCCGACGAGAACGCGATCTTGCGGTCGATGGCGTGCCGGGGGTTCGTGATGCGGGCGTTCGTCCCGCGGACGGCGACGTCGCCGGCATCCGCTCGATCGGCGCCGTACAGCAGTCGGACGAGCTCGGTGCGGCCCGAACCGAGGAGACCGGCGATGCCGACGACCTCGCCGTCGTACACGTCGACGTCGACCGGCTCCAGCACGCCCTTGCGGCCGACGCCGGCGGCGCGCAGCACCGGGATGGCCGTGCGGTCGATGTCGCGGTCGGCGGCACGGGAGATCGCGTCGAGCTCGTCGAGCTCCCGGCCGATCATCTTGGCGATGAGCTCGCCGCGAGGAAGTTCGGATGCCAGGTGCTCGCTCACGAGGCGGCCGTTGCGGAGCACCGTCAGCCGGTCGGAGATCTCGTAGACCTGGTCGAGGAAGTGGGTGACGAAGAGAATGGCCACGCCGCGGTCGCGGAGGTCGCGGACGACGGCGAAGAGCTGCTCGACCTCGCCGCGGTCGAGGCTCGAGGTGGGCTCGTCGAGGACGAGCACGCGCGCGTCGGTGACCATGGCGCGGCTGATGGCGACCAGCTGCTGCACGGCGATGGAGTGCGAGCCGAGTGCGGAGTGCGTGTCGATCGTGACACCGAGCGCGCTCAGGTGCCGTGCTGCTTCGCGGTGCGTCGCGCGCCAGTCGATGCCGCCGAGGCGTCGCACCTCGTGGCCGAGCATGACGTTCTCACCGACCGACAGGTTCGTGCAGAGGTTGACCTCTTGATACACGGTGGAGATCCCGGCGGCCTGCGCATCGGCGGTGGAGCGGAAGACGCGCTCCTCGCCGGCGACCACCATGGTCCCGGCGGCGACGGAGTAGACACCGGTCAGCGCCTTGATGAGCGTCGACTTGCCGGCCCCGTTCTCGCCCATCAGCGTGTGGACCTCGCCGGCGCGGAGGGTGACGTCGACGCTGTCGAGCGCCTTCACTCCGGGGAATTCGACGGAGATCCCGCGCATCTCGACGACGGCGGGGTGAACCTCGGTCATGGCAGCAACTTCCTGTCCGCGTGGGCGGTTCGACGTAGGGGGAGGGGAGGAGGGGGCCGGCCGGAGCCGGCCCCCTCGAGGTGGGGATCCTGCGGTGAGGACCCTCAGGTGAGGATCAGTACGGACGCGAGTCCAGGACTTCCTTCGCCTGCTCCTGCGTGAACGACTGGTCGGGCACGATCGTCTTCTTCTCGACGGTCTCACCGGCGATGACCGCCTTGACGAGGTCGGCCGCCTTCTCGCCGAGCAGCGGGTTGCACTCGACGATGAAGTTGAACTCGCCGTTGGCGAGCGCCGTCATGCCGTCCTTGACGGCGTCGATCGTGACGATCTGGATGTCCTTGCCGGGGGTGAGACCGGCGGCCTTGATGGCATCCAGGGCGCCGAGACCCATGTCGTCGTTGTGGGCGAAGAGCAAGTTGATGTCCTTGCCGTACTTCTGGAGGTAGCCCTCCATGACCTTCTTGCCGCCGTCGCGGGTGAAGTCACCCGTCTGCGAGTCGAGCACGTTGATGTCGGTGCCCTCGATCGCCTCGCCGAAGCCGGTGGCGCGGTCGAGCGCCGCGGACGAGCCCGTCGTGCCCTCGAGGATCACGAGGTTCGCGCCCTTGCCGTCGAAGTTCTCCTTGACCCACTCGCCGGCCGTGCGGCCTTCCTGCTCGAAGTCGAGGCCGACCCACGACGCGTAAAGGTCTTCGCTGGCGGAGACCGTGCGGTCTTCGAGGATCACGGGGATCTGCGCGTCCTGGGCCTCCTTGAGCACGTCGTCCCAGCCGTCGACCGTGATGGGCGCGATGACGATGGCATCCACACCCTGGTTGATGAAGCTGCGGACGGCGGCGATCTGCGCCTCCTGCTTGTTGTCGGCGGCGTTGAAGACGAGTTCGAAGCCGTTCGCCTCGGAGAACGCCTCCTTCATCGACTCGGTGTTCGCCGAGCGCCAGCCCGACTCCGAGCCGGTCTGCGCGAAGCCGACCTTGATCAGGTCGCCGTCGCCGGTGGTGCCGCCGGGCTCCTCGGTCGTGGTGGAGCACCCGCTGACAGCCAATGCCAGCGCGCCCAGCAGGGCGACGCCGGCGAGCATCTTCTTGTTCATCCCAGAAACCTCCTCGTTCGGGACCGACGGTGCGACGTCGGTGTCGTAGTACAGGTCTGCCGTGACCCTGTGCTCGGAATGTTAGCCTTCACAATCCACATCGACGCAACATGTGAGCGATAACATTCTGGTAACAGAGGGGCACCACACGGTGGTTGCGGTCGGGGTTTGTCCCGGCGGATGGCGCGTGTGAGTGAGCGATCACATTTGAGGTTGCGTGGGCCGTGGCATCCGTCCTGTGCGCGCTAGCCTGGCCCGCATGAGCGATCGAGGCGCCCGGGGTGCACGGGTGGGAGTCCGCGAGGTCGCCGCCGCGGCGGGGGTGTCGACGCAGACCGTCTCCCGCGTCCTGAACGGCCACCCCCACATCCGCCCCGAGACGCGACGCCGCGTCGAGGAGGCGATCGCCCGCCTCGACTACCGGATGAACAACGCGGCCCGGGCGCTGGGCACCGCGACGACGCGCACGCTCGGCATCGTCGCCAGCGACGCCGCCCTCTTCGGACCCGCCGCCGGCATCGCCGCGCTCGAAGCGGCCGCGCGCGCGACCGGTCGCTGGATCACGACCGCGTACGCAGACGGGGCGGAGCCGGATGCCGTGGCCGAAGCCGTCGAGCACCTCCTCGCGCAGGGCGTCGACGGGATCGTCATCGTCGCCCCCCACACGGGCTCCTTCGAGCGGCTCGCCCGCGCCGGCCTCGGCGTGCCCCTCGTGGCCCTCCACGGTGGCACCGGAGCCGAACGGCAGGCGGCCGGCGCCGCGCTCGCCGTCGACCATCTCGTCGAGCGGGGGCATCGCCGCGTTGCGGTGCTCGCGGGACCGGCGGCGTGGAGCGAGGCGACCGTGCGCGCCGACGGAGTGGCATCCGCTCTGGCCAGGCACGGCCTGACGGCGGTCGCGACGTGGGAGGGCGACTGGTCGGCCGAGAACGCGGCCGCTCGCGCGGCGGCGGTGGCGGCGGCCGTGCGGTCGCCCGAGGGTCCGACGGCGATCGCGGTCGCGAACGACCAGATGGCGCTGGGTCTCATCGCGGGGCTCCGGGAGCACGGCGTGAGGGTGCCCGACGACGTCAGCGTGACCGGCTTCGACGACAATCCGGATGCCGGCTTCTACCTGCCCGCGCTCACCACCGTGCGCCTCGACCTCGCCGGCGAGGCCCGCCGTTGCGTCGACGAGCTGCTCGGCGTCGCCGAACCCGCCGACGGACGCCCCGCCGAGCTCGTCGTCCGCGCCTCCGTCGCCGCGCCCGCCGCGTGAGCACGGCGTGAGCGGGGCCCGCGCCCTGGTTCGGGAGCCCGTTGCGCCGGCCGCACCGGGGTCCGCGGCATCTGTACTAGCGCCGCCCGTGTGTTACCGGTAACATCACCCCAGGGCCGCTCGGCGACACCGCGCGACGCGCCCGTGAGACTCATCGCACGACCCCGCACGAGACCAATGGAGGAACCGTGACCCCGCACGAGCAGGATGCCGACGGCACGCGCCCGTTGGCCGACACCGTCCGCACGGGACGCACGGCCCTCGGCATCGAGCTGGGGTCGACCCGCATCAAGGCGTGCCTCGTCGACGCCGACGATCCGTCCCGCGTGCTCGCCGTCGGCGCGCACGAGTGGGAGAACGCGTACGTCGACCGCGTGTGGACCTACGCCGTCGACGACGTGTGGTCCGGCGTGCAGGCGGCCTACGCCGCGCTCGCCGCCGATGTGCGCGAGCGCTCCGGCGAGGAGCTGCAGACGATCGGCGCGATCGGCGTGTCCGCGATGATGCACGGCTATCTGGCTTTCGACGAGGCGGGCGAGCTGCTCGTCCCGTTCCGCACGTGGCGCAACACCTCTACCGGGGTGGCCGCGGCAGAGCTCAGCGACCTGCTCGGCACGAACATCCCGCTCCGCTGGTCGATCGCCCACCTTCGTCAGGCCGAACTCGATGCCGAACCGCACGTTCCCCGCATCCGCGCCCTCAACACGCTCGCCGGCTACGTCCACGAGCGGCTCACGGGACGTCGGGTCCTGGGCGTCGGCGACGCGTCGGGCATGTTCCCGATCGACTCGGCGACAGCCGACTACGACGCCGAGCTCGTCGCGCGCTACGACGCCGTCGCGGCCACGCCGCCCCTGACCGAACTGCTCCCGCAGGTGCTCGTGGCGGGGCAGGATGCCGGTGCGCTCACCGCCGCCGGAGCCGCGCTCCTCGACCCCACCGGGGCGCTCCAGCCCGGCATCCCGTTCTGTGCGCCCGAGGGCGACGCGGGCACCGGGATGGTCGCCACCGGCGCCGTCGCCCCCCGCACCGGCAACGTGTCGGCGGGCACGAGCATCTTCGCGATGGTGGTGCTGGAGCGTCCGCTGGCCGCGCAGCACCACGAGCTCGACCTCGTCACGACCCCCGCGGGCGACCCGGTCGCGATGGTCCACTGCAACAACGGTGCGAGCGAGCTCGCCGCGTGGGCGGGACTGTTCACGCGGTTCGCCGAGGCATCCGGTGCGCCCCGCGACCCCGACGAGGTGTACGGCACGCTGTTCGCGGAGGCTCTCGACGGAGAGCCGGATGCCGGAGGCCTCCTCGCCTACAACCACTTGGCGGGGGAGCCGATCGTCGGCACCTCGGAAGGTCGTCCGCTCGTGGTGCGCACGCCCGACAGCCGTCTCACGCTCGCGAACTTCATGCGCGCGCAGCTGTACGGCGTGTTCGCGACCCTGAGCCTCGGCATGCGCGTGCTCGACGGCGAGGGCGTCGCCCTCGATCGCATGTACGCGCACGGGGGCATGTTCCGCACCGCCGGGGTCGCCCAGCGGTTCCTCGCCGGGGCGCTCGGCGCGCCGGTGGCCGTCGACGCGACCGCCTCCGAGGGCGGCGCGTGGGGGATCGCGGTGCTCGCGGCCTACCGCATCGCCGGCGGCGACGCCGCGCTCGGCGACTACCTCACCGACACGGTCTTCGCGTCCGCCGACGTGCAGGTCGTCGACCCCGACCCCGCCGATGTCGCGGGCTATGCGGCATTCCTCGACCGCTACGCCGCAGGCCTCGACGCCGAACGCGCCGCCGTCGCCGCGCTCTGACCCGGCATCCCTCTCACTTCACCCTCCACTCCACCCACGCTCGACACACTCCGACCCACCCCGGCATCCTGAAAGGACCCGCCATGCCCCTCTCCACCTCCCTCGACGCCTACACGGTGTGGTTCGTCACCGGCAGCCAGAACCTCTACGGCGAGGAGACGCTCCGTCAGGTCGCCGAGCAGTCGCAGGCGGTCGTCGCGGGCCTCGACGGCCTCCCCGTGAAGGTCGAGTGGAAGCCGGTCCTGAAGGATGCCGACTCGATCCGCCGACTGGCGCTGGACGCCAATGCCGATGATTCCGTCATCGGCGTCATCGCGTGGATGCACACGTTCAGCCCCGCGAAGATGTGGATCTCCGGCCTCGACGCGCTCGACAAGCCGCTCCTCCACCTGCACACGCAGGCCAACGTGGAGCTGCCCTGGGCCGACATCGACTTCGACTTCATGAACCTCAACCAGGCCGCCCACGGCGACCGCGAGTTCGGGTACATCCAGACGCGTCTCGGCGTCGCCCGCAAGACGGTCGTCGGTCACGTCTCCAACCCGGCCGTGCGTGGACAGATCGAGGACTGGGAGCGTGCCGCCGCCGGCTGGCAGGCCGTGCGCACGCTCAAGCTCGCCCGCTTCGGCGACAACATGCGCTACGTCGCGGTGACCGAGGGCGACAAGACCGAGGCCGAGCTGCGCTTCGGCGTGCAGGTGAACACGTGGGGCGTGAACGAGCTGGCCGAGGCGGTGGCCGCGACATCCGACGCCGACATCGACGCGCTCGTGCAGGTGTACCTCGACGAGTACGACGTGGCCGAAGAACTCCTGCCGGGAGCGGAGCGCCACCAGTCCCTCCGCGACGGCGCGGCGATCGAGATCGGCCTCCGCACGTTCCTCGAGGCGGGCGGTTTCGGCGCCTTCACCACGTCGTTCGAAGACCTCGGCGCACTCACCCAGCTGCCCGGTCTCGCCGTGCAGCGCCTCATGGCCGAGGGGTACGGCTTCGGCGCCGAGGGCGACTGGAAGACGGCGATCCTCGTGCGCGTCGCGAACGTCATGGGGGCAGGGCTCCCCGGCGGCGCGAGCCTCATGGAGGACTACACCTACGACCTCGTCGCCGGTGACGAGAAGATCCTCGGCGCGCACATGCTCGAAGTGGCGCCGTCTCTCACGACCGCCAAGCCGCGCCTGGAGATCCACCCGCTGGGCATCGGCGGCAAGGACGACCCGGTGCGTCTCGTCTTCACCGCCGACCCCGGCCCCGCCGTCGTGGTGGCGATGAGCGACATGCGCGACCGGTTCCGCCTCGTGGCGAACGTCGTCGAGAACGTCGAAGCCCCCGACCTGCCGCAGCTGCCCGTGGGCCGGGCCGTCTGGAAGCCGGCTCCCGATTTCGCGACGAGCGCGGCGTGCTGGCTGACGGCCGGCGCCGCGCACCATACAGTCATGTCGACGGCCGTCGGCATCGAGGTGTTCCGCGACTTCGCCGAGATCGCCCGTACCGAGCTCCTCGTCATCGACGAAGCGACGACGGTCCGCGACTTCCAGCGGGAGCTCCGCTGGAACCAGGCCTACTACCGACTCGCACAGGGACTCTGACGCATGGCACGCACCCCCCTCTCCGGCACGCAGCACACGCTCCGGGCGGGTGACGAGGAGGCGGTCATCGCCGCCGTCGGCGCCTCGCTGCGGTCGTACCGCCGTGACGGCCGTGACCTGGTGGTGCCCTTCGACGCCGACGAGGTGCGGCCCGGCTATCGGGGCGCCACGCTCGCGCCGTGGCCGAACCGCATCGTCGACGGGGCGTACGCGTTCGGCGGCACGTCGTACCGGACCGCGCTCACCGAGCCCGAGCGCGGGCAGGCGCTCCACGGGCTCGCGGCCTGGCTCGACTTCGTGGCCGTCGACCTCGGACCCGATCACGTGACCCTCGCCGCGACGATCGAGCCACAGCTCGGCTACCCGTGGCGGGTGCGGATCGAGACGACCTACGCGCTGTCGGCGACAGGCCTCACCCAGACCGTGACCGCCACGAACGAGGGAGTGGAGCCCGCGCCGTTCGGCACGGGTCCGCACCCGTACCTCGTGGCCGGGACGAACCCGCTCGACTCGTGGACGCTGACGCTTCCCGCCGGCGAGGTGCTGGAGACCACGCCCGACCGCCTCTCACCCACCGGCCTCGCCCCGGTGACCGTCGACGCCGAGCGCTTCGACTTCCGGGAGCCGCGCCGCATCGGCGCCGTCGAGATCGATCACGCCTTCACCGGCCTGACCAGGGATGCCGAGGGCACCGCGACCGTGCGGGTCGTCGACGAGGTCGCCGGCACCGGGGTGGAGATCGTCTTCGACGGGGCGTGCCCGTGGGTGCAGTTACACACGGCCGACCAGCCCGACGGTGCCGCCTCGCCCGCCCACCGGGCCGGGCTCGCGGTCGAGCCGATGACCTGCGCGCCCGACGCGTTCAACGACGACGCCTATCCGTTCGACACGGGACTGCTGGTTCTCGAGCCGGGGCAGTCGCGGTCGGCATCCTGGCGAATCGCGGCCCTGTAGCCACCGCTTTTTGGAGGGCGAGCGTCGGCCGCTCGGCGGGCGGTCGCCGAAAGGTCAGTGGTCGTGCGGCTCCACGACGAAAAGGTCGTGGCTGCTGTGGTCGGGGGCGAGGCGTCCGGCCTCGGTCGATGCCAGCGCGGGGGTGACGAGTCCCGCGACAGCGACGACGCCGAGGACGAACCCGATCACGGGAGGAACGCCCGCGACGACCGCGTGCGGCGACGGAGCACGCCTCGTACGCGGCCGCCGCGAGCGTCCGATCGTGACGCCGATCACCGCGTCGAGCGCGATCGCGACGGCGACCGCCGCGACACTCGTGCGGGCGGGATCGGCGAGGAGCGCCGTGCCGGTCGCGATCACGCCGATCAGCGCGACGCCCAGCCCGGTGCGGTCGAGGGTGCGGCCGGCCATGCGCAGAGCGCCCCAGCCGAGGGATGCCGCACCGACGACGACCAGGAGGATGCCGGCCGCGCGCGGCGCGGCATCCGTCCCCGTCAGGATGCCGGCGCCGAGCGCGAGCTGGATCAGCCCTGCACCCCAGGCCGCCAGTGGCGGCCAGGAGCGAGTGAGCCCGGCGGTGGACATGATGGTCAGGCCGTCGCGATGCGGCCGGTGGTGCGCTCGGCGCCGATGCCGACACCCAGGAGCACGAGAGCGCTCGCGAGGTGCAGGAAGTGGTCGAACGTGTTGAGCGCGAGGATGTTGGCCGCGGTGCCGACGAGGAAGAACCCGACGACGCCGAGCAGCAGGTAGGCGGCACCGACGATGGTGTTCACCGTCTTGGCCGCGCGCGCCGAGGCGAGGCCCGCGATCAGCAGCGCCGCGCCGATGAGGAGGTGGGCGACGTTGTGCAGCGGGTTGACCTCGAAGATGCCGAGGAGGAGGCCGCCGGAGGTCGACAGGAAGCCGACGCCGCCGGTGACGGCGAATCCGAGCAGACCGACGAGCAGGTAGACCGCTCCGAAGATGGTCGCCACGAGACGGTTGGGTGACGTGCGCATGAGGTACTCCGTTCTGGACGCGGCGGTCACCGCGTCTGCAGATGGTTCGGAGACGTCGCCGGAACGGATGGGTGCGGATCGGTTCCGCGCCCGAGGCGATCGTCTGCGTGGTGGGACGCCCCCGGTTGGGGGAAACACCACCGTAGGAGCGCGCGTCCGACGGAAGACAGGGGTTGCTCCCGCCGCCCGCGGGTGGTAACCACAGGGCATGCGCTTCGAGACGGTCATGCGGCAGCAGGGGAACAACACGGGCATCGAGGTGCCGCCGGAGGTGATCGACGCCCTCGGCGGCGGCAAGCGTCCGGCTGTGGCCGTCACGGTCAACGGCTACTCCTACCGCTCGACGGTCGGCGTCATGGGCGGGCGGTTCCTCATCCCCTTCAGCTCCGACAAGCGCGCGGCATCCGGGCTCGGGGGCGGCGATGCGCTCACGGTCGACCTCGAGCTCGACACGCTCCCGCGCACGGTCGAGCTTCCCGACGACCTCGCCGCCGCGCTCGACGCCTCCAGCGTGCGCAGTGCGTTCGACGCGCTCTCGCCGAGCGCGCGGAAGGCGCACGTCACCAACGTGGAGAACGCGAAAGCCGCCGAGACGCGGACACGACGGATCGGGGCCATCGTGTCGGCGCTCGGCGGCTGAACCGCGGGACGCTCGCGCGAGACGCTCGCGCGCCCGGGTGGACGAGGTCAGGGGCGCTGGCCGCCGGGGCCGCCCATCCCGCCGCCCATCTCCGACGAGGTCTGCTCGCCCGCCACGCCGGTCGCGACCGTCGTCGAGCCGCTGCTTCCCGCCTCGGCCAGTCCGCCGAGGATCGTGTCGCCGGCCGAACCGCCCGACACGAGGGTGTAGGTCTCGCCGTTGACGATCGTGTCCGCGGAGTAGACGACGCTCTGGGTCTGCTTCGACGTCGTGAACGACGCGACGGCGTCACCCGACGAGTCGACGACCGTGAGCACCGTCCCGGCGGCGATCGTGCCCGAGACCGTGAACTGCACGGTCGCCTGGTCGGAGTCGGCCGACGGCGCGACCGCCATGCCCGACGAGCCCGCCGCCAGCAGCACGCCGCCGGAGATCGTCATGCCGCCGTCGGCGTCGAGCGCACCGTTGTTGTTGGCGGTCGGTCCCGACACGACGACCGTCCCACCGGTCTGCGTGATGGCGCCCTGGTTGACGTCGAGGCCGTCGCCCCCGGCATCCACGAGGAGGGTGCCGCCGCTGATGAGCATCGTCATCTCGGCCGAGCCTTCGTCGGGTGCCGTCACGTTCGTGCCGTCGTCGCTCGCGGTAACCGAGGTGTCGCCGCCGGAGATCGTGATCTGGCCGCCTTCGAGGCCCTCGACCGACTCGGTGATCGTCGCGGTTCCCGCGGAGACGACGAGCTGCAGATCTGCGTGCACGCCGTCGTCGCCCGAAGCGAGGGTGAGCGCCGCGCCCGCGAGGTGCGCGTACGCGCTCGCGTTGATCGCGTCGTCGGCGGCGTCGACGTTCAGCTCACCCGCCTCGAACACGGCGATCACGCCGACGGAAACGCCCTTCGCGCCGCTGTCGGAGGCCCCGGTGGAGGCCCCGCCGCCCGCGACGATCGACACGCTCCCGCCGGTCGTGACGACGTCGGTCGCCGCGTCGATGCCGTCGTCGCCGCTGGTGAGGGAGACGGTGCCGCCGGCGATGAGCACATACCCGCGTTCGGCCGCCTCCTCGTTGTCGGACTTCAGGCCGTCGCCGCCGGCGTCGACGGTCACCTCGCCGTCGCGGATGACGAGGTAGTCCTTGCCGCGGATGCCGTCGTCCACCGCCGTCACGTCGATCGTGCCCGACTGGATGACGAGGCCGTCGGCGGAGGCGATGCCGTCGTTGCCGTTCCCGGCCACCGTGAGCGCGCCGGTCCCGGTGATGGTCAGGTCGGCCGCGCTGTACAGGGCGGCGTTGGCGGTGGCGTCGTCGGCGTACGACGAGGCGTCGCTCAACGAGTTGGCGGACCCGTCGGCGAGGATGACGACCGCTTCGTCGGCGGCCTGCACGTCGATCGCGGCCCCGGCATCCGTCGCGATGTCGACCCCGTCGAGCACGAGACGCACCTGCCCGTCGGCGTCGCTGGAGACGACGATCTGGCCCGTGTAGTCGCCGGAGAGCACGTAGGTGCCCGGCTGGGAGATCACGACGGTCGCACCGTCTACGGCCGCGCCGTCGCCGGTCACGGTCGCCGACGACCCCGAAAGTTCCACGGTCGTCGCCTCGGCGGCATCCCACTCGTCGTCGTCGGTCTTGTCGTGCGTCTCCTGGTTCGCGGCGAGCACGTCGGCGGCGGTCTGGGTCGCGTCGGTCGCACCCGTGAGGCTGGAGGTGGTCTCGGTCGTCGCCGCCTCCGCTGTCGCCGCGGACGTCGCGCCGGTGGTGGCGGTGGTGGCCGCCGAGCAGCCCGCCAGGGTGAGGGCGAGAGCGAGGGCGGGTGCCGCGACGAGCCAGAGGCGGCGAGGGTTCTTCGGAGGAGTCATGGGAGGGGTCCTTTCGGGAGGGCCGGTCGGGTCGGTCGGGGCTGAGAGACGGAGGGTTGGGTGGCACTGGGCCGTGCGGGCCGTGCGGGCCGTGCGGGTCAGGCGGCGTCGGCGGGAACGAGCGGGGATGCCGCGGCGAAGTGGCGCGTGAGGGAGCGACGCCACTTGTGCGACGGCAGAAGCGGGTGGAGCGCCGCCATGCCTGTGCCGTACTTCGACAGCGAGGCGGGGCGGTGGCCGTGCCGCCACAGGGTGCGGTCGAGGGCTCCGGCGCGCTGGCCAGACTTTGTCTCGACGATCACGGAGCGGGGGAGGGTGAGTCCGCGCCCGTCGGCGGCGATCCACGACAGGTCGAGGTCGACCGTCGCCCGCGACGCGTCGCCGCGGTCGTCGGCCGGCAGCAGCAGGGTGGCGCGGCGGTAGCGGGTGACGAGCACGGGTGCGAGGGCGGCGGCGAGGTGTCCCGCATCCGGGATGCCGGCACCGGTCAGCATGTCGGCGGCGTACGCCACGGCGTCGTCGTCGAGTTCGTCGCCGGCCACCGGCACGCGTTCCTTCACCGTGGCCGAGCGGGAGCCGCGGGTCTTGACCTCCAGGAACGAGCCGCCCGAGTCGACGTAGGTGCGGGCGCGCACCTTGAAGCGGCGGCGGCGTCCGCGTGCGGCGCCGAAGTAGCTGTCGAGGTCGGGGGTGTCGAAGTACTGCGACGCGTAGCGCAGGGCGTGCTCGCCGTCGATCTCGAGCACCTCGCTGCCCGTCGGGAGGTCGGTGAGCACGGCGGGGAGCGCCGACGCCGGCAGCAGGTACTTGCGGTCGACGCGCGTCTGGAGCTCTGCTTCGGCGTTCAGCCGGTCGAGTCCGACGGTGTCGAGTGCGTCGAGGCGGTCGAGCACGCGGGTGCGGGCGCTCATCGGGTCACCTGCGCGATCGACTCGTGCGCGGGGGATGCCGCGGCCGCGCCCCGCCGCGACCCGCTGTCGGGGCGGGCGCTGTAGCGGATGTCGACCGTCGTCGTGTCGGAGACGAAGTCGAGGTTGCGGATGGTGAGGCGGTGCACGGGCGCGTGGAGGAGCGCTTCGACGGCGATGCGGGCGTCGGCCTCGTCGGGGTAGGCGCGGTCGAGCACGAGCGTCTGCTCCCGGGAGCGCCGCAGCAGGGCGGGGCTGTCGACCACGGCGAGCACGCCGACGACGAGCAGCATGATTCCGGCCGTGGTCCACGTGATCGTCGTCGACAGGCCGGCGACGAGCCCGAGCGCGAGGGCGGCGAGGTAGTACGCCATCTCGCTCTGCTCGATCTCGCGGGAGCGGAGGCGGATGATCGAGAGGACGCCGAACAGGCCGAGGCCGAGGCCGGCGCCCACCGTCGTGTCGGCGAGCACCATCGAGACGGCGAGCACGCCCACATTGACGCCGACGAAGGCGACGGCGAGGTCGCGGCGGCGGTGGCGGGGGTAGTACACGCCGAAGGCGAGCACGACGATGGCGACGAGGTCGACGGCGATGACGGCGAACAGATTCATGGGCTTCTCCTGACGTGGGGTCCGGAGAACCATTGAGCCGCGAGGCCCTATGCGGTTCCTATGCTCCGCATCGGGTGCGTTTACGAATCCCTAAGCGGCGTCGTCGTGTCTGTCGCCTCCCGGAGGGGGCCGCGCATGACGCGCCAGTACCCGGTCGGAGCGAGCCGGGCGAGCACGTCGACGAGCCGCGCCTCCCGCCCGATCATCGTGCGCGGACGGCGGCCGACGGTGGCCGCGACGATGCGGCGCGCGGCATCCTCGGGCTCGGTGTGGTACATCCGCGCCTGCGCTTCGGCGGCCCGCCGCGCGATCGCGGGGTCGAGTGCTGTGGCGACGCGACCGTGGAGGATGATGCCGGTCTTCACGCCCGCCGGGTAGATCGCGCCGACCGTGACCGTGCTGCCCTCCAGTTCGTGGCGGAGCGCCTCGGTGAACCCGCGCACGGCGAACTTGCTCATCGCGTAGGGGATGCGCCCGGCCGGTGCGGCCAGGCCGTAGATCGAGACGAGGTGGGTGACGTGGGCGGCCGGTTCGCGGCGGAGGGCGGGCAGCAGGGCGCGGGTGATGTTGACCGTTCCCCACAGGTTCACGTCCATGAGCCAGCGCATCTCCGCCATCGTCAGCTGGTCGATGCTGCCGAGCATCGACGACCCCGCGCACGTGATGAGGGTCTGCACGCGCGGATGCCGTGCCGCGATGTCGTCGGCGAGGCGCTCGACCGCGGCGTCGTCGGCGAGGTCGACGACGTGCCGCGTGTGTCCCTCGCCGGCGAGCGTCGCGGCGACCGCGTCGAGGCCCTCCGGGTTGCGATCCACGAGCGCGATGCGCGCGCCGCGCGCGGCGAGCTGGCGGGCGACCTCCGCCCCCATGCCGCTCGCGGCGCCGGTCACGACGCTCGTCGCCCCTCTGACATCCAGTTCCGGCATCCTCGCCGCTCCTCGTCGTCCGTGTCGTCCGGTGCTCGTCCGGTTCGACGGTGTTCTTCCGCGGGTCGCCGTCCTGCCGCCGTCGCACCGCTGGTTCGGCACGATTTGTTCCGCCCCTGCGGTCGATTCTGTCCGATGAGGTTCCGTAGGATCGAGAGCGGGAGTGTCGTGGCGGAGAAGCGGAAGCGGGTGCGCACCCGCGATGTCGTCGCCGAGGGTCTGTACATCGCCTCGGCGGCCACTCGACTGAGCCTGAAGAACCGCATGCTCGTGCACATCCTGGCCGAGGGCGAGGACTTCGACGTCGAGCGCTACGAGGCCGAGGCCCGCGAGGCGCTGCTCACGCTCGCCGACGAAGCGCAGGCCGACGCCGAGCGCACCGAGCGGCAGCGCAAGCGTGCCCGCCGCCGGCACAGCGAGTCCGACGGCACGCACGACTATCGCAGCCGCGACGTGGGCAACCTGCGCCGCAGGCAGAAGCAGTCGCTCCACGTGGCCCGTGAGCTCCGCGCTCGCGCCGACGACGTCGAGGAGCTGCGCAAGCTCATCAACGACGCGCGCGACGTCGCGTGGGCCGAGGTGGCGAAGAACATCGACCGCACCCTTCGCATCGAGGCGGCGCGCCCCGACCTCGAACCCGACTACGAGCGCATGCGGATCGCGCGCATGCAGGCGCTGCGGCTCGTCGACCTCCCGAAGCTCACGTCGCGGCGCCGCAGTATCGCGAAGCAGAAGGAGCTGCGCGACAAGGGCGAGCTCCCGGAGGTGACGACGGATGCCGGCCGACCGGCATCCGTCGACTTCGACCCTGCCGAGCTGGAGTAGCGGCCGCCTCGATTCGGTCGAACCGGCCGCGTCATGTAAGCTGGTCGCTGGCCTTCGCGAGAGCGGATGTCATGCGCCCGTAGCTCAATGGATAGAGCATCTGACTACGGATCAGAAGGTTAGGGGTTCGAGTCCCTTCGGGCGCACACTGTGTTGAGACAGTACGCCGAAAGCCTGCGGATTCCGCAGGCTTTCGTGGTTTCCGGGCGCGGGTCGTGCGTCTTTCGTCCACGCCGGCGGCGTGGGAGAATCGCGACATGACCTCCGAATCAGCGAACAAGCGCCCCACCTTCTGGACCCGCGTGCGCCACGCGATCTTCGGAAAGCCCGTCACCCACGAGCAGATGCGGGGGATGACCTCCTCCGAGGTGTCCGCGCAGCGCGTCGACCCCGCCGCGCGTGCCAGCCAGACGTCGCACACGAACTCCGGCTACATGGGCGGGTTCTGAGCGGTACTCGAAAGAGGAGTCGCCGAGGAGGCCGGCCGGGCGTCAGTCCCGCCGTGGCGAGGCGAGGAGGATGCTCTTGCGCGCCTTCGTGTGTACGTAAAGTGACACGATCGGGCCCGCGATCGGCACGAAGACGATCAACAGGATGGTGCCCAGGCCACCTTGCTTCGCTCTCGAGCGCGCGAAGCCGATGAGCGCGAGCACCGCCAACACGATGTGAACTGTCGTGACGAGACTGAACACGACGTCGAGTGCGGTTGGTACCAGCGGATTCATGCGTTCTCCTGCCTTAGCGCCATCCGTACGCGGTAACCGTCCCGTATCCATTAGCCGTGACGAACTGCAACGCCGCTTTCGTGCTCCAGGTGATCACTCCCCACGAGGAGAATATTCCACGAACCACGACCACTTTGCATTCAGCGGTGGCTTTTCCCGAGCTGATCCAAGCACCTTCCCGTTCGGATGTCACGGTGGAGAAGGGATCATAGTTGACGTCGACCTTGCAAGAGGAAGACGCGATACCCGTGGCGCGGCTTCCGGAATAGTAGTAGACGACTCGGACAGTGGTCTTCGAGATGGTAATCCCGAGGAAGCTGAATGAAGACGATCTCGATACGCTCCGAGTACTCCCGGCGAGTGTGCTCACTTGGCCGCTTGGCGTGGTTGAACCGGTGGAGGCGGCTACTTTCGGGACGGCGGTGTCGCGAGTGCCAAGTGTCAGTTCGAATCCACCTGCGCTCACCGACGTGGGCGGCCCACTCGGCGTCCGGGCGACCTCCGAAGACAGCTCTGCGAACGGGTCAATCTCACCCAAGAGGTAACTGGATAGTCTCGACCGCTGGTCTCTCGTGAGCTCGTCAAAAGCAGCGATATCCGACGAAGCCGTCAGATTCTCGCGAAACTGCGCGAGCGCTCCATCACGCGGGTCGACTTCAGCGGCTGTGGCGCTTCCGCCGCCGCCGAAGATCACGCCGCACGCCACTAGGCATGCGATGAATGTGCTTTGGGTGCTGCGTCTCATGGCGGCTCCTGCTTCCTGGGCTGTCGATGCGATCGGCGAGAGCCTATTGAAGCGGCGCTCAGCGAGTGTCCGTTTCTCCACAGGCCCCAGACTGGTAGGCGTTGTCACCTCACACGGTTCCCCGCGCCACCCACCCCCGCCCGACGACAGATCAGCCGCGCAAATCGACAGGTTGCGCATCCGCGCCGAAGAGGTGAGGACAGAAGGATTCAAATGGATGCGAAGGGCGGCGTCGTGCCCGCCTTCCGCCTCCAGAGTGGGAGGCGTTGCACACAGAGGAGACAGCAGTGAGTTCTCACGCGGCTAAGGCGCCGATGTCGAATAAGAAGTTCCTGGCGATCTGGATCCCGATCGTGGCGGTCGTGGCCATTCTGGCCGTCGGCGTCAACGTCGGGATCGGGATGTTCCGAGGGGCGATCGAGTCCTACATGGGCACCGGCACCTACACGGTGAACAAGGCGGAGGGGACGGCCGACCTCGACACCGACTACTACACGGCCGACTACTCGACGGTCGACGACGCGAAGGCTGCGTCGTCGAAGCTCGTCGAGCAGATCGCCGACGAGGGCATGACCCTCGTGAAGAACAACGGCACCCTGCCGATCGCCGTCGGAGCCGTCACGCTCCTCGGGCGCGGCGCCGCCGACCCCGTCTACGGAGGCTCCGGCTCGGGCACGGCCGACACCCGCACCGCGGTGAACATCCGTCAGGGGATCGAGGCCGCCGGCTTCACCGTCAACGACACCGTGTACCAGCAGCTGGCCGACTTCGCCGCGGCGAACCCCGCTGCCGAAGGCGGACGCACCAACATCGTCATGGACGACCCGGCGAAGTCGAACTACAACATCGGCGAGATGCCGGTGGCCGACTACTCGCAGGCCTCGCTCGACAGCTTCGCCGACTTCTCCGACGCGGCCGTGATCGTCGTCGGACGCGGTGGCGGCGAGGGCGGCGACCTCGCCACCAACATGGAGAAGTGGGACGAGAACGCCGAGCCGGGTCAGCACCAGCTCGAGCTCAACAAGGACGAGAAGGACCTCCTCGCCCTCGCAAAGGCGAACTTCGACACCGTGATCGTCGTCGTGAACGCCTCGACGTCGATGGAACTCGGCATCCTCGAAGACGACGCCGACGTCGACGGCATCCTGCTCGCCGGCTCGCCCGGCGCCGCCGGCTTCAGCGCACTCGGACGCATCCTCTCGGGTGAGGTGAACCCGTCGGGTAAGACGGTCGACATCTTCTCGGCCGACTTCACCGCCGACCCGACGTTCGTCAACGTCGGCGACTTCGCCTACTCCAACATCGAGGGCGGCTACTTCGTCGACTACGAAGAGGGCATCTACTCGGGCTACCGCTACTACGAGACGGCTGCCGAGGAAGGCTTCATCGACTACGACGAGGCCGTCGTGTACCCCTTCGGCTACGGCCTGAGCTACACCGACTTCTCGTGGTCGCTGGCCGGCCAGGAGCTCGGCGGCGTCGACGGCGACATCTCGGTCGACGTCGAGGTCACCAACACGGGTGACGTCGCCGGCAAGGACGTCGTGCAGGTGTACTTCACGGCTCCCTACACCGACGGCGGCATCGAGAAGGCGCACGTCGTGCTCGCCGACTTCGCCAAGACCGGTCTGCTGGAGCCGGGCGCGTCGGAGACGGTGACCCTCACCTTCGCGGTGGAGGACATGGCCTCCTACGACAGCACGGGCGACGGCGCGTACGTCCTCGAAGAGGGCGACTACGCCATCAAGGTGCAGACCGACTCGCACACCCTCGCCGACGGCATCGACCCGATCGCCTACTCGGTGGGCTCGACGGTCACCTACACCGACGGCCGCGCGAGCGACGCCGTTCCCGCCACCAACCGGTTCGCCGACGTGACCGCGGAGTTCACCGACGGGGCGCGCACCGCGTTCTCCCGCGCCGACTTCGCCGGCACCTTCCCGACGGCCCCGACCGGTGACGACTTCGCCGCCAGCGACGCGACCGTCGCATCGTACGAGACGTACGACGCCGCCGCGGCGGCGGAGGCCTCGGATGCCGAGGAGCCGACGTGGGGTGCCGACAACGGCCTCTCGCTCATCGATCTGCGCGGCCTCGCGTGGGACCACCCGGCGTGGGAGCAGCTCCTCGACGAGCTCGACAAGGACGAGGTGCTCGCGCTCCTCACGTCCGGCGCGTACAACACGGCCGCCCTCGAGGACATCGGCAAGATCCGCACGGACGACCTGGACGGCCCGGCCGGCTTCAGCTCGTTCATCAACCCCGACCTGTGGACCGGCACCGCCTTCCCGTCGGAGTACCTCATCGCCCAGACCTGGAGCACCGAGCTCGCCCACGACATGGGCGTCGCGATCGGCAACGAGGCGCTGACGATGGGCTCCAACGGCTGGTACGCGCCGGCGGTGAACCTTCACCGGTCGCCGTTCGCGGGCCGCAACTTCGAGTACTACTCGGAAGACCCGCTGCTGTCGGGCACGCTCGGCACGTCGGTCGTCGACGGCGCGCTCACCAAGGGCGTCTACAGCTTCACGAAGCACTTCGCGATGAACGACCAGGAGACCAACCGTGTCAACGGCAAGGGCCTGTCGACGTGGGCGACCGAGCAGACCATCCGCGAGCTCTACCTGAAGCCGTTCGAGCTGATCGTGAAGGATGCCAGTGGCGAGCTGACGTACTTCGACTCCGAGGGCGAGGCGCAGACGGCCGAGATCGGCAGCACCGCCGTCATGAGCTCGTTCAACCGGATCGGGGCGACCTGGGCCGGCGGATCGGCCGCGCTCATGCACGACGTCCTGCGTGAGGAGTGGGGCTTCCGCGGCATGGTGATCACGGACTTCAACCTCTACGACTACATGTATCCCGACCAGGCGTGGGCAGCGCAGGGCACGGACCACATGCTGACGTTCGAGAACTTCAAGACCGTCGAGGATGCCGACAGCGCGTTCGCGCAGCAGAACCTGCGTTTCGCGATCCACAACATCCTGTACACGGTCGCGAACTCGAACGCGGTCAACGGCATCGCACCGGGGGCGTCGCTGACGTACAACCCGGCCGGGTGGGAGATCGGCGTGCAGATCCTCACGATCGCGCTGTGGGTGCTGGTCGCCGCTGGCGCCGCGTGGATCGTGGTGCGCGTGCTGCGTCACCGCCGCCGTGCCGAGAGCGCGCCCGTGGTCGTCGACGGCGAGTCGGCGGTCTGAGGACAGCCTGCGAGCGGGTGGCCGGGGCGACCCGGCCACCCGCGAAGGAAGTGACATGACTGACATCGAGACGCTCGTCTCCGAACTCACCCTCCTCGAGAAGGCCGCTCTTCTGAGCGGCGACAACACCTGGCAGACCCGGCCGATCCCGCGCGTGGACCTGCGCGCGGTGTGGATGTCGGACGGGCCTCACGGCATCCGCAAGCAGCTCGGCTCGGCCGACCACCTGGGCATCGCGGGCTCCGAGAAGGCGACGTGCTTCCCCACGGCGGCGACCGTCGCCTCGAGCTGGGACGAGTCGCTCGCCGGCGAGATCGGCGCGGCGCTCGGCCGCGAGGCGTCGGCTCAGGGCGTGCACGTGCTGCTCGGTCCGGGCCTCAACATCAAGCGCAGCCCCCTCGGCGGCCGCAACTTCGAGTACTTCTCCGAAGACCCGGAGCTCGCGGGTCGCCTCGCGGCGGCGTATGTGCGCGGCATCCAGTCGGAGGGCGTCGCGGCGACGCCGAAGCACTTCGCCGTCAACAGCCAGGAGCTGCGCCGCATGGTCAGCGACTCGGTGGTCGACGAGCGGACCCTACGCGAGATCTACCTGACCGCCTTCGAGATCGTGGTCCGCGAAGCGGAGCCGTGGGCGATCATGTCGGCCTACAACCTCATCAACGGCGCCTACGCGCACGAGAACCCGCACCTGCTGCGCGACATCCTGCGGGGCGAGTGGGGATTCGACGGCGCCGTGATCAGCGACTGGGGCGGCGGGAACGACGCGGTCGCCGCGGTCGCCGCCGGCGGCACCGTCGAGATGCCCTCGCCCGGATTCGACTCGGCGCGCGCGATCGTCGCGGCCGTCGAGGCGGGCGAACTGGCCGAAGCCGACGTCGACACCCGGGTCGCCGAGGTCGTCGCGCTCGTCCGCCGCGTGACGGCCCGCGCCGAGGCGGCGGTCGTCGACCTCGACGCCCACCATGCCCTGGCTCGCCGGGCCGCCGCAGAGTCCGCCGTGCTGCTCAAGAACGACGACGCGCTGCTGCCGCTCGCGGCGGGCACGCGCGTCGCGCTCGTCGGCGACTTCGTCCGGCGCCCGCGCTACCAGGGTGCGGGATCGTCGCTCGTGAACCCGACGCGCCTGTCGACGCTCGCCGAGAGCGCGATCGCCTCGCCGCTGGACGTCGTCGGGGTCGCCGACGGGTTCCGCCGCGACGGTGCCCCCGACACCCGGCTCCTCACGGAGGCCGTCGACCTGGCATCCCGAGCCGACGTCGTCGTGCTCGCGCTCGGGCTCCCCGAGATCGCCGAATCGGAGGGGCTCGACCGCTCGTCGCTCGCCCTTCCCGCCGCGCAGCTCGAGGTGCTGCGCGCCGTCCGCGCCGTCAACCGCCGCACCGTGGTGGTGCTCGCCGCGGGAGGCGTCGTGGAGACCCCATGGCTCGAGGACGCCGCGGCCCTCGTGCACGCCCACCTCGGCGGGCAGGCGGGTGCCGAGGCTCTCGTCGACGTGCTGACGGGCGCCGTCGATCCCGGCGGGCGTCTGGCCGAGACGATGCCGGTCGCCCTGTCGGACACGGCGACCGCCGCCAGCTTCCCCAGCACGCGCCGCACCGCCGAGTATCGGGAGGGCCCCTTCGTCGGCTACCGCTACACCGAGACGGCCGGCGTGCCGGTGGCGTTCCCCTTCGGCTTCGGCCTGAGCTACACCTCGTTCGCGCTGTCCGATCCCGAGATCACCGCGGAGGGCGTCACCGTGACGCTCATCAATACGGGCGCCCGCGCGGGCAGCGATGTCGTGCAGGTCTACGTCGGGCGGGTCGGCGACAGCCGCGTACCCCGCCCCGACGCCGAGCTCGCGACGTTCGCGAAGGTTCACCTGGATGCCGGAGCCTCCGCGCGCGTGCACCTGCCGTTCGGAGAGCGCGTGTTCCGGTACTTCGACGTGCCGACCGACACCTGGCAGGTCGAGAGCGGTCGCTACCGCGTCACCGTCGGCCGTCACGTGCAGGACCGAGCCCTCGCCGCCGAGCTCGACATCGCGGGCAACGTCGCGGCGGGAACACTCGATCCGATGCTCGCGCCCTACCGCGACGCGCGGCTGTCGGAGGTCACGGATGCCGTGTTCGCCCGGCTCCTCGGGCGCCCCGTGCCGCCGTCGGACTGGCCGTCCGGACCCCTCGGGATCAACGACCCCATGGACCGTCTCGCCGGTGCGCGCAGCGCCCTCGCGCGCGGCGCGTTCGGCATCCTGGATCGACGCCGACGGGCCGCTGAAGCCAAGGGCACGCCCGACCTCAACATCCTCTTCCTGTTCAACGGGCCGTTCCGCGTCATCTCGAAGATGAGCGGCGGCCTGGCCACCCGGCGCCTCACCGACGCCCTCCTCACCCTCGTGAACGGTCAGACATTCCGGGGGATCGGACGGGTCGTCGCGGCGTTCTTCGGCGGGCGGCGGGCGGAGAAGCACACCCGCGACGCGTTCCGCGTCGCCTCGGAACGGAGTAACTGATGTTCACCGCGATCACGACCTGGTGGGCCCGATTCCAGGAGAAGCACCCGGAGCTCTCCAAGTTCGGGATGTTCCTCCTCCTCTCCAACGGTGTCACGGTGCTGCAGTTGGCGCTCATGCCGCTCGCCCGCTGGTACTTCGACAGCGCGACGGGGCTCACCGACGTGGGCTTCCAGGTGCTTCCCGTCGGTACGAACATCGACGGCAGCACGTACTTCATGTTCGACTACGCGGCCGGCGCGCTGCCCGAAGGCGGCGGGGGACTGTCGTACTTCCTGGCCGTGCAGCTCACCCTGCTCATCGCCCAGGTGATCAACTTCTTCCTGCAGCGCAACATCACCTTCAAGTCGAACACGTCACCCTGGGTCGCCGCCGGCTGGTACGCGGCCGCCTACGTCGTCATCACGTTCCTCGCCGCCGCGGCGCAGGGCTTCTACAAGGCGCCGATCTACGATCTCCTCATGAACATCTGGGGCTGGGGCGCGACGGGCCAGGTCGTCGCCGACGTCGTCACGATGATCATCAACTCGGCGATCTCGTTCTGGGTGTTCTACCCGATCTTCAAGCTCATCTTCCGCCAGCAGCCGGTGAAGACGGAGGCGGAGAGCGGGGCGGTCGCCCCGTGACACTTCTCACCGTCGTCGTCCCGGCCTTCAACGCGCAGGACTACCTCCACCGCGCCCTCGATCCGCTCCGCGACGCGGACGGCGTCGAGGTCGTGGTGGTCGACGACGGGTCGACGGATGCCACGGCGGCGATCGCCGATGCCTACGCGGCGGGCATGCCCGAGCGGTATCGCGTCATCCATCAGCGCAATGCCGGTCACGGCGGCGCGATCAACGCGGGCGTCGCGGCGGCGCGCGGCACCTACCTGAAGGTGCTCGACGCCGACGACTGGCTCGACGCCGACGCCCTGGAGCGCGTGCTCGACCACCTCGCCGAGCTCGAACGCGAAGGTGGCGTGGACGCGCTCTTCACCGACTACGTCCACGAGCGGCTCGGGAAGTCGACGAAGGCGATGCGCTTCGGCTCGGTGTTCCCCGCCGGCCGGATCTTCGAGTGGGGAGAGGTGGAGCGGTTCGCGCGTCGGCAGGTGCTGATGATGCACGCGATCGTGTACCGCACCGAGGTGCTCCGCGCGTGCGGTCTGCGGCTGCCCGAGCACACGTTCTACGTCGACAACCTGTTCGTCGTGACGCCGCTCGTCCACGTCCGGCGCATGGCGTATCTGCCCGTCGAGCTGTACCGCTACTTCATCGGCCGCGTCGATCAGTCCGTCAACGCCTCGGTCATGGTGCGACGGGCCGATCAGCACCTGCGCGTGAACCGCCTCGCGCTCGCCGCCCTGCCGGGGCCGGATGCCGTGGCATCCGGTCACGTGCCGCCGGAACTGTACGCGACCCTCGTGCACTATCTGGAGGCCGTGTGCGCCGTCACGTCGGCCACGCTCGCCCGCGGCGGCACCCCCGAGCACCTCGCCGCTCGCGACGAGTTCTGGCGCGACGTTCGTGCCGAGAGCCCGTGGCTGTACACGCGCATGCGGCGCTCGCTCATGGGCGCCAGCGCCAATCTCCCGGGTCAGGCGGGCCGCCGGGTCACCTCGCTCGCCTACCATGTTGCTCGGCGCGTCGTCGGTTTCAGCTGACCCGCCGCCGCTCGCGGCGTCCGATCCGAGCGGCATCCCCCCGATCTTCGAAGGTGGTTCCGTGATCCGTGTCGGTGTGATCGAGGACGATCCGCACAGCATCGACCGGCTCCTCTCTCACCTCGACCGGTTCCAGCGCGACCAGGGCGAGCGGTTCCACGTCGGCGCGTTCTCCGACGGCGCCGACATCATCGCCGACTACCGGCCCGATTGGGACGTGCTGTTCCTCGACATCCAGATGGCTCACGTCGACGGGATGACCGCCGCCCGCCGCATCCGCGAGGTCGACTCCGAGGTCATCATCGTCTTCGTGACGAGCTCTCCCCACTACGCGGTGAGCGGCTACGAGGTCGACGCCCTGAGCTATCTCCTCAAGCCCGTCACGTATGCCGCGTTCGAGCAGGAGATGCGCCGCGTGCGGGTGCGTCTGCAGCAGCGCACGCGTCGCGAACTGCTGTTCGCGTCGGTCGACGGGGCGCACCACCGGGTCGCCGTCGCCGACATCCTCTACATCGAGAGCGTCAAGCACCGCATCGAAGTGCACAC
Source organism: Candidatus Microbacterium phytovorans (assembly GCA_029202445.1). NCBI lineage: Bacteria > Bacillati > Actinomycetota > Actinomycetes > Micrococcales > Microbacteriaceae > Microbacterium > Candidatus Microbacterium phytovorans. The sequence goes on along the minus strand of CP119321.1, from coordinate 1,941,514 downwards.
CCTCGACGCCGACTACGCGGTCGTCTCGACCCTGAAGGCCATGGAGGCTGAACTCGCCGCCGACGGGTTCATGCGCTGCCACAGCGGACTCCTCGTCAACCTGCGGCACGTCACCGGAACCGAGGGCAACGACTGCCGGGTGCGCGGCGGCACGAAGCTGCCGATCAGCCGGCCCCGCAAGAAGGAGTTCCTCTCGGCGCTCGCCGCCCACATCGGATCGCGCGGGATCACGGCGTGAACGGCGCCGAGGAGATCGTCGCCGACATCCCCCGCCACCTCACGGCGCTCGCCGAATGGGGCGCGTGTCTCGTGTACGTGCTCATCCTCGGTCGCCGCTGGCGGGCGGGGGGCACGATCCTCGTCGCCGCCGCCGGACTCGCCGCGCTCCTGCTGACCCAGTGGTGGGCCGGCACCCTGCCGCTCGCACTCTGGATCCCGGGCATGCTCGCGGCGGCGGCGGTGATGTACGGCTTCCTCTCGGCGGCGCTCGCGGTCACGCCCCTGGGCGCCGGGTACATCGCGGCGCGCGCTTTCGTGCTCGGGGAGCTCGCGGCATCCGTGTACTGGCAGCTCGACCGCTTCTACGCGGAGGAGATCCCGCCGCTCGCGCAGGCGCTCCTGTGCGTCGCCGTCTACACCGTCGTCTTCGCGCTCGCGTGGGCGGCGGAGCGGGGCACCTTCGGACGCGTCGACGTGCTGCGGGTGTCCGGGCGCGACCTCGTGGGGGCGGCGGCCATCACCGTCGCCACGTTCGCGATCTCCAACCTCAGTTTCATCAGCGCGAACACCCCGTTCAGCGGACGGTTCGGCACCGAGATCTTCTACATCCGTACCCTCGTCGACTTCGCGGGCTTCATCGCCCTCTACGTGCAGCACCGGGTGCACAACGAAGCGGTCGTGCGGCGAGACGCCGACGCCATGACGCACCTGCTGCGTAGTCAGCACGAGCAGTACGAGCTCACCCGCCGCTCGATCGACGACGTCAACCGCAAGTACCACGACATGAAGCACCACCTCGATGCGCTGCGTGCGGAGCAGGATGCCGCCGCCCGCGGCCGCATGGTCGACGAGCTCGAAGACTCGATCCGCGGATATGGCGCGGTCGTCCACACGGGCCACCACGTGCTCGACGCGGTGCTCACCGCCAAGCGGGCGTACGCCGCGGAAAACGACGTCGAGGTGTCGTACGTCGCCGACGGGGTGCTGCTGGAGTTCCTGCGGCCGCTCGACCTGACCGCGATCGTCGGCAACGCGATGGACAACGCCGTGCAGGCGGCGGCCCGGCTTCCCTCGCCCGATCAGCGACTCGTGCGTCTCGCGCTGTTCGCGCAGGACGACTTCGTCATGCTCCGCGTCGAGAACACGTACGACGGAATCGTGCGTCGGGAGGGCGAGCGCATCGTCTCGCGGCAGACCGCCGAGGGGCACGGCTACGGCCTTCGCAACATCGAGACCGCCGCGACCGCCTACGGGGGTGCCGTGTCGATCGTGCACGACGAGCGGTGGTTCTCGCTCCGCATCCTCTTCCCGAGGGGTGCCCGGCGCGAGAGCTGACCCGCGCGGTCAGCCGCCGCAGGTCTGCGAGAACCGCACGGCCGCGTCCTGGAGGTCGCCGCCGGACGCGGCGAACGCCTCCGTCGCCGCCTCCGGGTCGTCGCTGGCCGATGCCTCGGCGACCGCGTCGCGCACCGACTCGATCGACGTGCGGAGCGCGGTCATGATGGGACCGACCTCCGCGTTGGTGACCTCCCCGGCGCGCTCGCCGAGAGAGTCGGCGGCCGCGGTGAGGCTCTGGCTGAGGGCGTCGAGGTCACCGGCGGCCAGCGCGGTGTTCGCGTCGGCGATGTCCTGCTGCACGGCCTCGAGGCTCTGCGCGACGACGATGCAGGCGTCGGTGCGGCTCTGACCCGATGCGCTGCACGCGGTGACGGATGCCGTGGCGACGACGAGCGCGAGCGCGACGAGGGGGAGGCGGGAGGGGCGTGGGAGGCGGGAGAGTGCCGGCATGATGCTCCGATCAGGCGAGAGGGGTGACGCGCAACCACACGAAGCCGTGCGCGGAGAGGGAGAGGCCCTCGTCGAGGTCGAGGTCGACATCGTGCACCAGGTCGCGCGCCGTACGCGCGAAGCCCGACAGCGTGAGCGGATCGATCGCGACGGGCGCGTCGCCGACGTTGGCGAGCACGAGCACGCGCGTGCCGTGCGGCGCGGCATCCGAATCGTCTTCGAGCGGACGCTGATAGCCGACCACGCTCGTGTGCGGGGTGTGGAAGGGGAGGAGCGCGTTGCCGGCGAACTCGGGCGTCGTCTGCCGCACCGAGATGAGCTTCGTCAGGCGACGGAAGATGCGCCCCGGCGTCGTAGTGGGGTCGTCGCGATCCGCGTACCGGTCGCGGGGCCGCTGGCCCCGGTGCACCCAGCGGCTGTCGCCGCGGCGGACGGGATCGTCGGCGAACGTCGGATCGTTCAGCTGCGCCACCTCGTCGCCGAGGTACAGCAGCGGCACCCCGCCGGTGGACAGGGCGAGGGCGTGGGCGAGCACGACGCGGTCTTCGCCGCCGGGGTCGCCCGCCTCGATGCCCGCCAGCGACGCCGTCGTGCCGGCGACGCGGGCGTCGCCGGTACGGGGGTTCTCCTGGAACGGCACGCCCCGGGCGAAGGTGCCCTCGTGCCGGCCGACGTAGAAGTCGTTGAGGAAACGGCGGTGGCCGTAACCGTCGATGCCGAGCTCGGCGGCATCCTCGTCGGCGAACGTCCAGCCGATGTCGTCGTGCGAGCGCACGTAGTTCACCCATGCCGTGCCCGGCGGGAGGGCGTGGCGACGATCGAGGGCCTGCTGCAGGAGCCGCGCATCGCGGGTCGCCAGCGCCTCCCACGTGAGCGCCATCTGTAGCGGGTTGTAGGAGAGGCGGCACTCCTCGGGGGAGAGATAGCTCACGACCTCGTCGGGGTGGACGATCGCCTCCGACTTGAAGACGAGTCCGGGGGCCGCCATCGCGAGCACCGCATTGAACGCCTGCAACAGCAGGTGCGCCTCGGGCAGCGACTCGCACGCCGTGCCGAGCTGCTTCCAGATGAACGCGACGGCATCCATCCGCAGCACGTCGACGCCGAGGTTCGCGAGGAACAGCATCTCGCCCGCCATCGCGCGGAACACCCACGGGTTGGCGTAGTTGAGGTCCCACTGGAAGTGGTAGAACGTCGACCAGATCCAGCGACCGTCCTCCAACTGCACGAAGGAACCGGGGTGGTCGTCGGGGAAGATCTCGCGCGTGGTCTTCTCGTACGCGTCGGGCATCGTCCGGTCGGGGAAGATGAGGTAGAAGTCCTCGAAGTCGGGGTCGCCCGCGACGGCCTTCTGCGCCCACTCGTGCTCGTTGCTGGTGTGGTTGAAGATGAAGTCCAGCACGAGCGAGATCCCCGCGAGCCGCAGGTCGGCAGCGAGCTCGGTGAGCTGGGCGATCGTGCCGAGGCTCGGGTCGACGCGGCGGTAGCTCGAGACGGCGTACCCGCCGTCGTTGTCACCCTCGGGTCCGGCGAACAGCGGCATGAGGTGCAGGTAGGTCAGCCCCAGTTCCCGGAAGTAGGGGATCTGGTCGCGGATGCCGGCGAGATTGCCGCCATAGCGGTCGACGTAGCAGACGCCTCCCAGCATCCGCTCCGACTGGAACCAGTCCGGATCGCCCGCGCGCACGCCGTCGCGGACCTTGAGGTCGAGGGGACGGGCATTCCACGACCCGGATGCCAGAGCGATCGTCTGCGCGAGCGCGTCGCGTCCGTCGGGTCGGTCGGCGTACAGCCGCTGGAACAGGGCGTGAAGCCGCGGGAACTGCTCGTCGAACCGCGCCCGGAACCCGTCGTCGACGCGTCCCGCCGCCTCGACGGCCGCCCAGGCGGCGTCGCGGTCGTCGTCGACCGCCCCGAGCGGTGAGCTCTCCGGAACGATCATGGTGCCTCTCCGTTCCCGGCGGCGCGCCGCGTGAACCACGAGCATCCGGCACCGCCCTCCACTCAGCCTAGGCGCTGCGGGCCCCGCCCCCGAGGGTTACAGTGGCCTCACTCGCAGCGAAGGGTTCCGCGGATGCGCCTCGTCCAGATCGCCCAGCACGTCGACGACCTCGATCGGGCCGCCGACTTCTACACGGTGCTCCTCGGCGAGCCGCCGGCGGCTCGTTTCGACCCGCCCGGCCTGCTCTTCTTCGACCTCGACGGCGTGCGGCTGCTGCTCGACCGCGCCGCACCGTCGGCGCTGATCTATCTGCGGGTGGACAACGTGCACGAGGCGCTCGAACGGCTCGCGGGGCTCGCCGACGTCGTCACCGCGCCGCACGTCATCTTCACGCACGACGACGACACCCTCGGCCCGGCGGGGCACGAAGAGTGGCAGGCGTTCGTGCGCGACAGCGAGGGCAACACGGTCGGGCTCATCTCCTTCGTGCGCCCGTAGCCGACGCGTCAGCTCCCGGACGGCGACCCACCCGACACGCGCCGGACCAGCCGCTCCAGCTCCGCGAGCCGCGAGGCCCGGTCGCCACCGAGGTCGGCGACCACCACGGTCTCGCCCACGACGTCGGGGTCGTCGATGAGGTCGAGGAGCACGTCGTCCATCGCGGCACGCAGCTCGGGATCCTCGTCGTCGCCGACCGGCGGGAGATCGGGGGTCAGCGGCAGGACGACGAGGATGTCCACGTCCTCGAGCGCGCTCGCCGTCCACGAGCCCGCCCGCACGAGCAGTTCGGCGGGCAGCCGACCGCCGGAGAGCTCGGCCGCGGCGGTGAGGTACGCGAGGAAGTCGATCGGGCCGCGTTCGGCGATGACGTGGTCGCCCCCCTCGTGCGCGATGAGGCGCTGCGCCGAGAGTCGCAGCTGCGCGGTGAACATCTCGACCCCGTCGAGGTCCCAGGACTCGTCGAGGAGGTCGAAGGGGTCGCCGAGCACCGTGTATTCGGGATCCCGCAGCGCGAAATCGGAGATCAGGGTGCTCTTGCCGGAGCCATGGGTGCCGGACACGACGATGCGCATGGCGGCGAGTGTAGACGGTGCCGCGCGTAGGCTCGGGGGTGTGAGCGCATACGTCTCGGCGTTCGAGCTGTTCTCCATCGGAGTAGGACCCTCGAGCTCCCACACGGTCGGCCCGCTGCGTGCGGCCCGGTCCTTCGCCGCCCTCCTGCGGCCGCAGCACAGCGCGGTGGCCCGTCTGGAGTGTGTGCTGTTCGGCTCGCTGGGTGCCACCGGCATCGGCCACGGCACGCCCGACGCGATCGTCGCGGGGCTGCAGGGGCACGAGCCGGAGACCGTCGACCCCGCCGTCGTCCGCGGCGCGTGGACCGACTGGCGCGACGGCGACGCACTGCTCCTCGACGGCGCGCACCCCGTGCCGTTCTCCCGCGGCGACATCGCCTTCGCCCCGCGGACGCGACTGCCGGGCCACCCGAACGCGCTCACGCTGCGGGCACTCGACGCCCGGGGGGAGCTCCTGGCCGAGGAGACGTACTACTCGATCGGCGGGGGTTTCATCCGCCGCGAAGGCGAGGACACCGCGCTCGCCGCGGCATCCTTCCCCCACGCCTTCGACACGGCCGAGGCGCTGCTGGCCCTGTGCGACGAGCACGGCTGGACCATCGCCGAGGTGGCGCGGCGCAACGAGGAGTCGCGCCGGTCGGAGGCTGAGGTCGCCGCAGGGCTCGACGCCATCTGGGATGCCATGGCCGGCTGCGTCGAGGCGGGACTGCACGCCGACGGGGTGCTCCCGGGCATGCTCAAGGTGAAGCGGCGCGCCGGCGCGATCCGCGCGCAGCTCGACGAGGTCGAAAGCGACGGGAAGCGGGAACTGCCCGGCGAGTGGCTGGGCGCGTTCGCGCTCGCCGTCAACGAGGAGAACGCGTCGGGGGGTCGCGTCGTCACCGCGCCGACCAACGGCGCGGCCGGGATCGTCCCGGCCGTCGCGATGTACTGGTGGCGCTTCCTCGCCGACTCGGGTCTCGGCTCCGGTAACGCGGTGACGCCCTACGGTGAGCTCGTCGGGTCGGCGCTTCTGGGCATGCACCCCGCCGACCCCGTCGCCGACGACGACATCACTGTCGAGGCCAACCGCCGTCGCGGCATCCGGCGTTACCTGCTCACTGCGACGGCGCTCGGTTCGCTGTTCAAAGCGAACGCGTCGATCTCCGGCGCGGAAGGCGGCTGCCAGGCCGAGGTGGGATCGGCGTGCGCGATGGCGGCCGGCGGGCTCACGGCGGTGATGGGCGGCACGAACCGTCAGATCGAGAACGCCGCGGAGATCGCGATGGAGCACCACCTGGGCCTCACGTGCGACCCCGTGGGCGGACTCGTGCAGATCCCGTGCATCGAGCGCAACGCGATCGCCGCCTCCACGGCGGTGACGGCGGCGCGGCTCGCCCTCCGTGGCGACGGCAGCCACTACGTCTCCCTGGATGCCGTCGTCGAGACGATGCGGCAGACGGGCATCGACATGTCGCACAAGTACAAGGAGACGAGCGAGGGCGGCCTGGCGGTCAACGTCATCGAGTGCTGACGCGCGCGCCGTGAAAGTGGCGCACTCAGCGGTGCTCCCCCGGTGATGGTGGCGCAATCGGTGGTGTTCGCCCGGGAAAGTGGCGCAATCTGCTGCCTCGACGGCGCGGAAGCCACAGGTTGCGCCACCTTCGCGAGGCGCGGATCGCCGACCCGCGCCACCTTCGCGCGGCGCGGATCGCCGATTGCGCCACCTTCGCGCGGCGCGGACGGCGATGCGGCTCGTGCGCGAACACACCCATGCGGGTAGAGGTCACTCGTGACGAGCGAGCGCCGCGCGCACGAGGTCGACGGCGCGGCGCTGGCGCAGGTGCGTCGAGGTGATTCGCACCACCTCCCAGCCCGCGGCGGCGTACGCGGCGTACTTCTCGAGATCGCGATCCCACTGTGCGCGGCTCGTCCGGTGGTGATCGCCCTCCACCTCGACCACGACGCCATGCTCTCGGTAGACGATCTCGGAGATCCCCAGCAGCTTCCCGCGCGGGTCGCGGATCTCGACGTCGAGATCGGGGCGGGGAAGACCGGCCGCCTCGGCATCCAACCGGAACGATGATTCCAGGGGAGAGCTGCTGCCCTCCCGGATGAGCGGCAGTGCTGCGCGCAGTCGCGCGACGCCGCGCCGCGGACCGGCATCCGTTGCGGCGGCGAGCTGCGCGAGCGTGCCGATCCGCGCGTCGGGCAGGGGGATGCCGGAGCGTCCGCGCGGGATGCGCACGATCGCGTCGCCCACGATCACGAGCTCGCGCACCGAGAGTTCCCGCCCGAGTATCGCCCAGGTCGAGGCGGGGCTGCTCAGGGGGAGTCCGTCGACCGTTCGCAGACGGACGAGATGGCCCTCGATCTTCACCCCGCGGATGCCGGCGCCTCGCGGCGCGCGGGAGGGCGCGACGACCCCGAGGTCGAGCCCGTCGCCCGGATCGAGGGGCAGACCGTAGAGGATCGCCGCGGTGCGTCCCGTGAAGAACGCGGATGCCGGCATGACCGTCGCGTAGGCGACGGCGCTCCGCAGCGTGCGCTCCCGGACCGCTCGGTCACGTGCGGACGGGTCGTCGACCGACACGGCATCCGCCCCGGGCGCGCTCGGCGGCAGTGCCCTGGTGCGGACGCCGTGGAACGGCGCGACCAGGTCGCGAGATCGGAGGCGCGAGGCCGAGACTCCCGCCTGGATGCCATCGCCAACGCGGAACGCGTCGCCGAGCGAACGGGGGAGCGGGGCGGGCGGTCGCGGCATCCCTCACCCTCGCTCGCAGGCGAGCGTCCCGCCCGCCCGCGCCGTCAGCCCGGGGACACCTGCCGATTTCCCCGCTCTGTGGAGGAGCCGCGCCCCGCCTATCCCGCCTCCTTTCGCCCCTCCCGCCGGAGAAGGTGGCGCGATCGGCGGCGCCGGCCGGAGAAGGTGTCGCAATCGGCCGCCTCGACGGCGCGAAGACGGCCGCTTGCGCCACCTTCTCGCGCCGCACGCGCCCGTCCCCCGCGCGAGTCCAAGGACCCGGATGCCGCGGGCGTTCGCTGGGCGAGAACGCTTAGCACTCTCGTAGTGAGAGTGCTAATCTGGAGTCACTTGAGCCGATAGGGCTCAAGTTTTAGACCACAACATCACACGCATCTGAAGGAGAGAACCATGGCCACGTATGACCCGTTCCGTGATCTCGATCGCCTCGCGTCGAGCCTCTTCGACGCGCGTCGGGGACCGCGCCGCATGCCGATGGACCTGTACCGCGACGGCGACCACTACGTCCTGTCCGCCGACCTGCCGGGCATCGACCCGGGCTCGGTCGACATCGACGTCGACGGGCAGCTCCTCACCATCCGCGCCGAGCGCACGCTCGCTGCCGGTGAGGGCGTCAAGTGGATCACCCGCGAGCGCGAGGCGGCGAGTTTCCTGCGCCAGCTGAACCTCGGTCAGGGCATCGACAACGACGGCATCGCTGCCACGTACAGCAACGGCGTGCTCACCGTCACCATCCCGGTGAGCGAGAAGGCCAAGCCGCGCAAGGTCGAGGTCGTCGCCGACGGCGCCGCGCCCACGATCCGCACCCACGAGAGCGCCGACGAGCCGCAGCCCATCGAGCAGTAGTCGAGCAGTAACCCTCGTCTCGCGCACGACCCGAACCGCCCCGGTCATCACGACCGGGGCGGTTCGTCGTAGGCGGGCGTATGATCGGGGCACCCGAACGGACCGTCTGCAAGGATGCCGATGACCGAGACCGTCGCGATGTGCACGCCGCCGCGCCCCGCCCTCGCATGATCGAGCGCGAGCTCACGCAGGCCGTCTCCCTCACAACGGAGGACGGCTCGCTCAATCCGGCCGCCGTCGGCTTCGCGCGCAGGCCCTTCGTCACGACGGCGGGAATCGACGGTCGCCACAACTGGGGACGCAACAAGCGCTGGGAGTACTGGAACATCATCACGCCCACGCATGTCCTGGCGCTCACCGTCTCGTCGTTGGACTACGCCGCCGTCCACGAGGTGTGGGTGCTCGACCGGCGCTCGGGTCGGGAACGCGGTCGGACGGCGACCGTCGTCCCGGCGCACGACGTGGACCTGCCTCCCACCCTCGGCGGCGGTGCCGCGATCGCACGCGCCAAAGACCTGGCGGTGTCGGTGACGCCGGGTGCGGACGCGTGGCGGCTGTTCGCCGAGATCCCCGATGTCTCCTTCGACGTGACCGTCGCGCGGCCGCCCGATCACGACTGTCTCGCGGTCGTCGTCCCCTGGACGCGCCGCCGGTTCCAGTACACCGTCAAGGATGTGGCGCTCCCGGCTACGGGTGTCGTCATCGTCGACGGCGTCGAGCATGCCGTCCCCGCCGGCTCGTGGGCGGTTCTCGACCACGGACGGGGGCGGTGGCCATACGACGTCCGCTGGAACTGGGGCGCCGGATCGGGCGTGAGCGACGGCCGCACGATCGGCCTGCAGGTCGGCGGTCGCTGGACCGACGGTACGGGGTCGACGGAGAACGGCATCCTGGTCGATGGCGTGCTCCACAAGATCTCGGAGGATCTCGCGTGGGACTTCGACGCGGCCGACGCGTCGCGACCCTGGCATGTGTCGGGCGGAGGGCTGGATGCCGCGCTCGTGCCGTTCTACGCGAAGCGGTCGGCGCGCCGCCTCGGTCCACTCTCGTCGCGGACGGATCAGTGTTTCGGGGTCTGGTCGGGCACGTTCGAGGGGATGCCGTTCGAGGGTCTCGTGGGATTCGCCGAAGACGTCCACAACCGCTGGTGACTTAGGCTGACGCCATGTCCGTGTCGCCGACGTCCGAGTCTGCGCCGTCGCCGCGCCGTCGGGGCAGGCCTCGGGGCGGGTCGGACGCGCGGGCGCGCATCATGGCGGCGGCGACGGAGGAGTTCGCCCAGGGCGGCTACGACGGGGCGACGATGCGGGCGATCGCGACGCGCGCGGGGGTCGACTCCGCGCTCGTGCATCACTACTTCGGGACGAAGGCCGATCTGTTCGCGGAGATCATCGGCGCCCCGCTCCGGCCAGACCTCGATATCCCGGCCCTGCTCGAGGGTGATCGCGACCGGCTGGGCGAGGGGATCGCGGCGTACGTGCTCGGCAGGTTCGAGCATCCGGACGTCCGCCGGCGCGGCGTGCTGCTGCTGCGCAACGCGATCGGCAATCGGCTCGCGACCCCTCTGCTGGCAGGGTTCCTGTCGCGGGAGCTGCTCAGTCGCATCACGGATGCCATCGGCGGCGACGACGCCGAGCTGCGCGCGAGTCTCGCGGCATCCCAGATCGCCGGCATGCTGGTTGCCCGCTACATCCTCGCGCTGCCGGGGATCGCGACGGCTCCCGTCGACGACCTCGTGCGCTGGATCGGTCCGACGATCCAGCGCTATCTCACCGACGACGCGGCCTAACGCCCGTCATCCGAAAGGAGTTCCCATGTCGTTCCAGGCGTATCTCGACAACATCGAGGACAAGACCGGTGTGACGCCGCGGCGTTTCGTCGAGCTCGCGGCCGAGAGGGGCTTCGGTCCCGGGACGAAGGCGGGGGAGATCATCGCCTGGCTCGGCGAGGAGTACGGGTTGGGGCGCGGGCACGCGATGGCGCTCGTGCACGTCATCACGAAGGGCTCCAAGATCGATGCGAAGCACGTGGGCTCCGGCGGGGTCCACGCCGACGCGTCCGACACCCTGTGGCTCGACGGCAAGGCGTCCCGCCCGATCTCGTGACGGCACGGCGTCCCGCCTGATCTCGTGACGGCACGGCGTCCCGCCCGATCTCGTGACGGTGCGGCGGCCCGCCTGATCCCGTGACGGCCGTCTCGGTCGCCCGCTCTTGACGGTGATGCGCGCGGAGCGCATAATTCACCGCATGATGAATAAATCGGATGCCGTCCGCATCCGGAGCCTTCGCGTCCGGCGCGGGCGCACCGACGTCTTCTCAGGACTCGACGTCGACATCGCGCGCGGCGCGATCACCGGCCTGCTGGGGCCATCGGGCTGTGGCAAGACGACGCTGCTGCGCTCGATCGTCGGGGTGCAGAAGGTCTCCGGCGGCACCGTCACGGTGCTGGGCCGGCCGGCGGGCTCCGCGGACCTGCGACGCAGGGTGGCGTACGACACGCAAGCGGCGTCGGTGTACGGCGATCTCACCGTGCGCCAGAACCTCCGTTCGTTCGGACGGTTGATCGGCGCTCCGGCATCCGACGTCGACCGCGTACTGGATGCCGTCGGCCTGCGCGCGCAGGCCGATCAGCTGGTGTCGTCGCTCAGCGGCGGGCAGGGGAGCCGCGTGTCTCTCGCGGTCGCGATGCTGGGCTCGCCCGAGCTGATCGTGCTGGACGAACCGACCGTGGGACTCGACCCGGTGCTGCGCGCGGAGTTGTGGGAGGTTTTCCGAAGGCTCGCCGACGAGGGGGTGACCCTGCTGGTGTCGAGCCACGTCATGGACGAAGCGGCGCGGTGCGACCGGCTGCTGCTGTTGCGTGCTGGTCGGGTGCTCGCGGACACGACGCCCGCGGGGCTGCGGGAGGACACCGGCGAGACGGACTTCGATGCGGCGTTCCTTGCGCTGATCAGACGGGGGCAGGCGGCATGAACGGGGGTCGGCTGCTCGCGGTCGCCGGTCGGGTGCTGCGTCAGCTCAGCCATGATCCGCGGTCCATTGCGCTCATGCTGGTGGCGCCGAGCCTGCTCGTCGGACTGTTCGCCTGGCTGTTCACCGATCGCGAGGGGGTGTTCGACCGTGTCGGCGGGCCGATCCTGGCGCTGTTCCCGTTCGTGGTGATGTTCCTCATCACGTCGATCACGACGCTGCGGGAGCGTCGCAGCGGAACCCTCGAGCGGCTCATGACGACGCCGCTCGGCAAGGCGGAGTTCATCCTCGGGTACGCACTGGCGTTCGGTGCGATGGCGACGCTGCAGGCGATAGTGACCGTGGCGTTCGCGGTGGGCGTGTGCGGTCTGGATGTCGAGGGCGAGCTGTGGCTGCTGGGCCTCGTCGCGGTGGTCGACGCCCTGCTCGGCACGGCCTTAGGACTCCTGGCGAGCGCGTTCGCCCAGACCGAGTTTCAGGCGGTGCAGTTCATGCCCGTCCTCGTGTTCCCGCAGATCATCCTCGGTGGGCTGTTCATGCCCCGTGACGAGATGCCCGATGTGCTGTCGGCGATCAGCGACTGGCTGCCCCTCAGTCACGCGATCGACGCCGTGGATGCCGTGGCGTCGGGCGCGGACAGCGCCGATGTCATCCGGCCGCTCGTGATCGTCGCCGTGTTCACCGTCGCTGCGCTGGTCCTGGCATCACTCACGCTGCGTCGACGCACGCCCTGAGCGTCGGCTTTCGCCCAATGTCGAACCGGGCGCTGGGCGCTGTGCTGCCGACGTCGCCTCAGCCGCGTTCGCGCAGCTTCGTCGTGATGGTGCGCAGCTGTTCGAGTTCGCTGTCGTCGAGCACGGACATGCGCTCGGCGATCGACTGGCCGTGGCGTGTCGCGATGCGGCGGAACGCGCTCAGGCCGTCGTCGGTGGCGCGGAGAAGTGCACCGCGGCCGTCGTCGGGGTCGGGGCACTTCGTGATGAGGCCGCGGGCGACCATGCGGTCGACGAGGCGCGAGACGCTGGGCTGGCTGATGAGCATGTTGGCGGTGACGTCCCGCAGTCGCGCAGCGTTCTGGTCGCCGCGCGCAACGGTCAGCATGACGTCGTACTCGGCCTGCGTGAGGTCGTCGCCGTGGAAGTCCTCGCTGATCTGGTCGAGCACCTCGTGCTGGGCGCGGAACAGACTCTCCCATGCCGCGATGGCGAGGCGTCGGTCCGTCATGGCGTCCACTTTAGCCCGCCGCTTAGGCTGGGCGACATGAGGCGCGTATGGAGGTCGCTGGCCGTTCTGGGGCTGGTGTGGGCGGCATCCGTGGGTCTTGCGGCACCCGCCGCTGCCGACGTCGACGACTTCTCGTTCGACAGCATGACGGTCGACTACACGCTCACGCGCGACGAGGACGGCACAAGCCGTCTGCACGTCGTCGAGGTGCTGGTCGCGCGCTTCCCCGCGTTCGATCAGAACCGCGGCATCCGACGGTCGATACCCGACTCGTACAACGGGCAGCCGCTGCATCCGCGCGCGCTGTCGGTGACCGACGAGGACGGTCGGGCCCGGCCGATGGAGACCGACCAGGAGGACGGGGTCTTCCAGATCGTGTCGCGATCGGACGTGTTCTTGCAGGGCGTGCAGACGTTCGTCTTGACCTACGAGCTGGAGAACGTGACGTGGGACTTCCCCGACACGGAACTGGAGTTCTACTGGGACGTGAACGGCGTCGATTGGGCGCAGCCCTTCGGTGAAGTGACCGCCCGGCTGCACCTGGACGGAGAGCTCGCGCGCGCTCTGACCGGACGTATCGCCTGCTACGAGGGTGAGCAGGGTGCCGAGACCCCGTGCGCGGGGATCGATGCGGATGCTGGCGCGGATGCCGGGGGTGCGGATGCCGGGGGTGCGGATACCGGGGGTGCGGATACCGGTGGTGCGGATGCCGGTGGTGGGGATGCCAGGGGTGCGGATGCCGGGGGTGCCGTGGTGACGGCGCGGGCCGAGGGGCTGGCGCCGGGCGAGACGCTGACGATGGCCGTGGGGTTCGCCGCCGGGACATTCGTTCCCTTCGACACGTCGTATTCGGCGTCGCCGTGGGGGTGGCTCCAGGGGGTGGCGGCGGTCGCACTCGTTGCGCCGGTGCTGCTGGCGGTGCGCGCGCGCCGACGGGGTCTTGCCGATGAGCCGGGACGGCCGACGATCATCGCCGAGTACACGCCGCCGCCGAACGTGGATGCGCTCGAGAGCGCGGTGCTTCTCGGCAAGCAGTCGAAGGCGATTCCCGCCGAGGTGCTGGAGCAGGCCGTCGTGGGTTCGATCCGGATCGTGGAGGGTGAGAGGCGGTGGTTCGGCGGTCCGCGGCTGATCGCCGAGCTCGTCGATCCGGCGCGGGCGGACCGTGACGGACGCATGCTGCTGGAGGGGCTGTTTCCCGAGGGTGTGCCGGGGGAACAGTACGAGTTCGGACGTCAGGACACGCGGGTGTCGAAGGTCGCGCAGAAGATCCTCGCGTCGGCCGAGCGGGAGCTCACGTCGCGGCGGCTGCGTCGCCGGGTGCCGTTCGGTACACGGGCGTGGCCCGTCGTGGCATCCGTGCTCGTGTCGCTGGCGGTGTTCCTGTTCGGGGTCGGTGCGTTGACGGCGAGCGTCGCCCCGGCGGTGCCGGTGGTCGTCATGGTGGGGGCAGGGCTCGTGCTCGCGCTCGTCATCGTGCTGATCGCGAAGGTGCCGCTGACGGCGGCGGGAGCTGAGACGCGGGACCATCTCGCGGGGCTCAAGCTCTTCATCGAGTGGGCGGAAGCGGATCGCATTCGCATGCTGCAGTCGCCCGCCGGTGCGGAACGGGTGGCCATCGACGTGGGAGATCCGCGGCAGATGCTGCGCCTGTACGAGACGCTCCTCCCGTACGCCGTCGTGTTCGGACAGGAGCGGGAGTGGTCGGCGCAGCTCGCCGTGCTGTACTCCGCCACAGGCGTCGCGGGACCGTACTGGTACGCGGGCGCCGGGAGTTTCAACGCCTCCGCCTTCGCTTCCGGCATCGGGTCGTTGTCGGCCGCCGCCAGCTCGTCGTCGTCGACGTCCGGTGGATCGGGAGGCGGTGGCGGCGCCGGCGGCGGTGGAGGTGGCGGCGGAGGCGGTGGCGTGTGACCGTCGCGGGGGTGTGACCGTCGCGGGGCTGTGAGTTCTCATCAGAACGGCGGTGGGTCGCTCGCCGTCGAGGTGTTGTTGCCGTTGCCGTTGCCGTTGTCGACATCCGCCTGGATGTCGACTCCCGCCTGGTCCGTCGTGAAGGTGAGGGTGCGGGCGGGGTGGTCGGGGTAGGTGCGTCCGGTGGGGCTGGTCCAGTGGAGGATGCCGTCGGGTGTCTGCCGGACTCGCCAGGCGGAGCGGTGTTTCAACGTGTGGTGACGTCGGCAGAGGTGGGCGAGGTTCGTCAGTTCGGTCGCGCCGTCGTGTTCGCGGGCGATGGTGTGGTCGATGTCGGACCGGCCGGTGGGGGTGCGGCATCCGGGGAACCGGCAGTGTTCATCTCTGACGCGGAGGGTGCGTTTGAGGTGGTCGTTGGGCCGGTACCGGTCGATGGCGAGGACGGTGCCGGTGGCGGGGTGGGTGAGGACCCGGTCCCATCCGGTGGCGGTTCCGGCGAGGCGGAGGGCGGTGGCGGTGTCGATGGGGCCTTTCCCGATGAGTTCAGCGGGGGTGTCGTCGTGTCCGACCGCGGTGAGCACCGGGACGGTGACCTGGACCCGCGCGATGATCGCCTCGTCCACAGGAATCGCGTCGTTGGTGGTCTCCGGGGTGGCGTGTCCGGTGAGGAGGAGGTCGGCGAACACGTCAGCACGGACCTCGCTGACCCGACGCGTGTCGGGGGTGCGGGTGTCGGTGGGGTGGGTGGTGTCGGGGTGGGGAAGGAGTGCACCGTCGGCGGTCGCGTCAGGCGCAGGGGCCGCGCTTGCGCCCCCACTCCGCGCTTCGACGACCCGTCTTGCGTACTGATCGACGCGGTCGCGGATGCCGTGGGCGATCGCCGCGGGGAGGATCGCGATCAACTCCGCCATCCCGTCGTCGAGGTCGCGCACCCACACCTCGCGCTTGGTCGCGGCGACCGTGTGGCGTTCCTACAGGGGAATCGGGTGCAATCGTGCGGCGAGGATCCGTGCGGCGGGTTTCAGTCGTCCCGGTGTCTCCCGCCGGGCGATCTCTAGCGTCGCGTCTTCGTAGACCGCCCGTGCGGCATCGTCGTCGAGCGCAGCCCCGGCATCCACCACCACTCGCACGTGCCCGCGGGACACGTCACCGCACGCCCACGCCGCGAACGTCGCGGGGAACTTCTCCACCATGACCACAGCATCGGACATGTGCTTCTGCACCGTCCGGTCCGAGATCCGCGCAGCGGCGCCGATCTGCGCCGCAAGCGAGCGCATCGGGATGTCGGCGACGGACGTGGGCCCACCGGCATCTTGTGCCATCGCCTGCGCGATCTCGACTGCCTCGGCCAGCAGCGCGACCTCGCGTGCCTGGGCGGCGGTGGCGTCGCGCCGGGCGTCGGCGAGCGCGTGCAGCAGCGTTTCGATGCGCTGTTGCCATGCGGTGCCGGTGTTGCCTGTCATGCTCCGATTCTTCTCGGGGGCACCGACATTCCCGGCGACAAAACCCAGATCACGGCTGCTTCCTGTGGACAACTTCCGACACGCCGGGGGTGTGGAGGAGGGTGTGGCGTTTCGTCTCGCTGCGCTCGCTCAACGACCGGGGAGGGGACGCGGTGATCCGGTCGTTGAGCGAGGAGCGCAGCGACGAGACGAAACGTCGATCCGGGGAGGGTGACGCCGTTTCGTCTCGCTGCGCTCGCTCAACGACCGGGCGCCGTTTCGTCTCGCTGCGCTCGCTCAACGACCGGGTGGGCACCGGGCGGCGTTTCGTCTCGCGGTGCTCGCTCAACGACCGTGTCGAACGGCACCGGCGACCGGACAGAGTAAGGGCCGGTCGGAGAGGCTTCCGACCGGCCCTTGTCCCTTGCACCAAGAGTGTCCTGCAATCACATGTCGGTAGCTGCCACAGCAAAACAACTACCGTGCGAGCACTCTATAACGACGAGATAACGACGCACAAGCACTTCTCGTTATCTTTCTGTGATTCTTTTCTCATCCATAGCGATCACCCAGAATCCCGACCGCCGGCAGGGAATCCCGAGCGCTGGCGACGGGTTGACGTCGCTATGACAACCTTCGGAATCATCGGCGCAGGACACATCGGATCACAGCTCGCTCGGGCCCTCACCCGTCTCGGCGACGACGTCGTGATCGCCAACTCTCGCGGTCCGGAGACGCTCACCGCCCTCATCGACGAGCTCGGCCCGCACGCACGCGCCGTCACCGCCGAGGAGGCCGCCACGCTGGGCGACGTCGTCATCGTGACCGTTCCGCTCGCCGCCTACCGCACCCTTCCTGTCGCCCCGCTCGACGGGAAGATCGTGCTCGACACCAACAACTACTACTGGGAGCGCGACGGCCACATCGCCGAGCTCGACCGCGGCGAAGCCACCACCTCCGGCCTCCTGCAGCAGCACCTCGTCGGGGCGAAGGTCGCGAAGGCCTTCAACCACATCGCGGCGGCGGACATCACGACCACCGGCAGCCCGGCCGGCACTCCCGGTCGCCGCGCGCTGGGGACGGCATCCGACTTCCCCGACGCCGCCGCGTTCGTCACCGACCTGTACGACCGGCTCGGGTTCGACACGGTCTCGGCCGGTCCGCTCTCCGAATCGTGGCGCCTCGAGCGCGACCGTCCCGCCTACGGCGTGCGACAGGATGCCGTGCAGCTGCGCGACAACCTCGCCGCCGCCTTCCGGGTGCGCCCCGAAGACGCCGCCTGAGCGAACCCGGACCGCCCGCACGGCCGCCCGAACCGCCGTCGCTAGGGCAGGGCGGCGGTGAGGTCGAGCGGCGTGCCCGCGGCGACGGTCGACTCCGGCGGTGCGTCGGCGTCGAGGCAGGTCGCTCCGCCGAGCGCCGGCGCGCCCCACGGATCGGCATCCTCGGTCGGATAGGGCATCACCGCTACGGCGGTGACCTCTCCCGACTCTGTGCCGACGAGCAGGTCCAGCCCTGCGACGGCGCCGTCGATCGCCGCCGTCGCCGAGATCCGCACCTGCGCCGAGGCGTCCTTCGAGGCGGGAACCTCGCACACGACGGCGACCGGCGCCCACCCGTTGTCGCGCATCTCCACGACAAGTGCCTGAGCGAGCGGGAAGACGATGTCCCAGCCGTCGTCGAGCGACGGATCGGCGACGGAATCGTCGAGCGGGAACGACGTGCGGATGCCGCCCCGCGTCGCGGTGCCGGGCGTCGCCTCCGACCCCTCCTGCGACGGGAAGCTCGACCAGGCCGCGCCGTACTCCGCCGCGTCGAACGGGGGAGCGTCCTCGAGAGCTGACACGCGCCCGGCATCCACCTGCTCGGGCTCGTCTGTCGACGCCGTGCAGCCGCTGGTCAGCAGTGCGACGGCGACGGCGAGCGGGAGGAGGATGCCGGGGCGCGAGACCATGGTCCCGACCCTATCCCGGCTCCTCCCGCCGCCTGTGCTCAGTACCAGCCGACCGACTGCGAGTGGTCCCAGGCACCGCACGGCGTGCCGTAGCGGCCGTCGATGTAGCCGAGGCCCCAGCGGATCTGCGTCGCCGCACTGGTCTCCCAGTCGCTGCCGGCGCTGCCCATCTTGCTGCCGGGCAGGGCCTGCGGGATGCCGTAGGCGCCGCTGGAGGAGTTGTACGCGCGGTAGTTCCAGCCCGACTCCTTCTGCCACAGCTTGTCGAGGCAGGAGAACTGGTCGGAGCCCCAGCCGCGGTCGGCCAGGAGAGCGCGCGCGGTCGCCTTCGCGCCGGCGACGGAGTTGTCACCCGACGAGGCGGCAGAGCCACCGCTGACCGAACCCGACCCCGACGACGAGGACGACGCGGATGCCGCAGCCTCCTCGGCCGCCTTCTTCGCGGCGGCTTCGGCGGCGGCCTTCTTGGCGGCGGCCTTCTTCGCGGCGATCTCGGCGGCGCGCTTCTTCTCCGCCTTCTCGAGGCGGTCCAGCAGTGAGACGGTCGCCTTCTTCACCTTGGCGGTGTCGGCGGCGGCGTCGGCCGTGTTGTCGGGAAGCAGGAGCACCGGCGTGACGGCGATGGTCTCGAGCTGCTCGACATGCTCCTCGAGCACGGTCGTGTCGACGGTGGTCGCACCGGAGATGTCGAGCTTGGACGACTTCACCTTCTTCGCCACCTTCGTCTCGGCGGCTTCGGCGGCGGCGATAGCGGCCTCCGCGTCGTCGAGCGCGGCCTCCGCGTCGTCGACGATGTCGTCGAGGGGCTCGGTCGACAGGGCGGCCGCCTCTGCGGACACGAACGGCGCGATGCCCTCGTCGGCCGCGGCGACGTGCGCCACGGCGACGCGGGCGGTGGCCTGCGGAACCTCCGCGGCGTGGGCTGCGGTGGTCATGCCTCCCGCGATGGTCACGCCGAGCGCGAGGGCGACGGCGGTGGACAGGGTCGTACGGCGGGAGTGGTTCAAACGCATGCGTAACGATGTCTTTCAGGTGGCTTCTCGCGGCTCCGACGGGCTCCGAATCACGGGCTCCAGTGAACTGCGACGCGCCCTCGGGTGGGCACAAGTCCCCGAGTCTGCCTCTCGTTTCTGGACGAAACCTCCGTCCTTCCTGGACGAACCGTGCACGCGGGGCCCCGGGGTTTCCTCCGGTCAAGGGCCTGTCGGGGCGTCTGGGGACCGGTATAGAGTCCGAGTGCAATCCCCCCAGAGCGGGCTCGCGAGAGGAGTCTCACCATGGTATCCAGTGTGGATTCGAAGGCAGCGGCCGACATCGTCGACGCGATCGGCGGACCCGAGAACGTCGCCAGTCTCACCCACTGCGCGACCCGCCTCAGGTTCCAACTCCACGACGGCGATAAGGTCGACAAAGAGCGCATGGAGGCGATCCCGGCGGTGATGGGGGCCGTGCCCCAGGCCGGCGACCGGTTCCAGGTCGTCATCGGCGGCGCCGTGCAGAACGTCTACAACGACATCATGGCGCTGCCGCAGATGGCGAACATCGACGCCCCCTCGGATGCCGATGTGAAGGCGGCGCAGCGGGCTCGCGGCCCCCGCGGCAAGGTCGCCTGGCTCGACTCGCTCTTCGAGTTCCTCTCCGACTCGTTCCGCCCGACGCTCGGAGCGCTCCTGGGAGCCTCGCTCATCATCACCTTCATGGCGCTGATGTCGACGCTGCAGGTGATCGGCAACTGGGCCGATCCGCGCACCGAGCTCCCGCCGTCGTGGCAGTTCGTCAACCTGATGTGGCAGTGCGTGTTCGTCTTCCTGCCGCTCATGGTCGCCTACAACGCGTCCAACAAGCTCGGCGCCGACCCCTGGGTGGGCTTCTCGATCATGGCGACGGTCATGCTGCCCGGCTTCGCGTCGCTCGCGACGCAGGAGGGCGCGCAGCAGATCGTGTTCCTCGGGTCGGAGATCACGACGATCCCGATCTTCGGCATCCCGCTGACGATCTTCAACTACAGCTCGCAGGTGTTCCCACCCCTGCTCATGGCGGCCGTGCTCGGACCGCTCTACAAGGGGCTCAAGCGCATCATCCCCGACAACCTGCAGCTGATCTTCGTGCCGTTCCTGTCGATGCTGGTCATGATCCCGCTGACGGCGTTCCTCCTCGGCCCGCTCGGCGTCTATGCCGGTGCAGCGCTCGCGCAGCTGCTCAGCTCGATCAACTCCTTCTCGCCGTTCATCTTCGCGATCATCATTCCGCTGGCCTACCCGTTCATGGTGCCGCTGGGTCTCCACTGGCCGATCAACGCGATCATGCTGCTGAACATCCAGACGCTCGGCTACGACTTCATCCAGGGCCCGATGGGCGCGTGGAACTTCGCGTGCTTCGGCGCGACCGCCGGCGTCCTGCTGCTCGCGTGGCGCGAGAAGGACAAGCAGATGCGGCAGACGGCGACGGGTGCGCTCGCCGCCGGACTCCTCGGCGGCATCTCCGAACCGTCGCTGTACGGCATCCATCTCCGTTTCAAGCGCATCTACCCGCGCATGCTGGTCGGCTGCCTCACGGGCGGCATCATCATCGGCGTCGGAAGCCTCGTGCTGGGCCTGGAGAACGGCATCACGACGAAGGCGTTCGTCTTCACGTCGCTGCTGACGATCCCCGCGTTCGAGCCGATCGGTCTGTACGCGATCGCGGTGCTGTCGGCCTTCGCGGTGTCGATGTTCCTCATCGTGGTCGGCGGTTACAAGGACAAGGAGCCGGCGGTCGAAGAAGGTGCCGGCTATGTGGCCGCGACCGCGGGGTCGTCGGTCGTGGGTGCGGGCGCTGCCACGGAGGCGTCGGTCGCCGATGTCGCCGGTTCCGGCGCGCTCGCGGGCGCGCCGGCATCCGGTTCGGCTGCGGCGCCGGTCGCGACGGCGACGGCGGAGCGCGCCGACACGGCCGACCTCGCGCTCGTGCAGGTCATGTCGCCGCTGGCCGGCACGGCCGTCGCGATCTCGGAGGTTCCCGACCCCGTGTTCGCGGGCGGGGTGATGGGGCCTGGAGTGGCGATCGAACCCTCCGGCGACACGGTCGTCTCGCCCGGCGCGGGCCTCGTCGTCGCCGCGCAGCCGACCGGTCACGCGTTCGGGCTCCAGCTCGACAACGGCGCGGAGATCCTCATCCACGTCGGCATCGACACCGTGAACCTGAAGGGCGAAGGGTTCGACGTCAAGGTGAAGAACGGCGACCGGGTCGAGACCGGCACGCCGCTGGTCGTCTTCGACCGCGCCGTCATCGAGAAGGCGGGCTACCCGCTCATCACACCCGTGATCGTCCTCAACGGCGACTCGTTCGAGACGGTCGACCCGGTGGAGCTGGGCGAAGTGGCCGCCGGTGCGCCGCTGCTGGACCTCCAGAAGAAGGAGAGCTAGCCCCGGCGCCGTGCGCGCAGCGAGGCCACGGCATCCCACAGGGCGTCGGCGACGGCGCGCTTCGTTCCGGATGCCGTGGCCTCTGCGCCGTCCGCCGCGAGGAGGATGACGGCGTTGTCGTCGGCTTCGAAGCCGAGCCC
Organism: Candidatus Microbacterium phytovorans; assembly: GCA_029202445.1. Taxonomy (NCBI): domain Bacteria; kingdom Bacillati; phylum Actinomycetota; class Actinomycetes; order Micrococcales; family Microbacteriaceae; genus Microbacterium; species Candidatus Microbacterium phytovorans. Next base: position 1,919,855 of record CP119321.1, on the reverse strand, counting down.
GTCGCCGACACGGTTCGCCGCGAGGAGGTCGGCGCCCTTGCGCGCGAGTTTGCGGCGTCCGCGGTCGCGGAGCTCGTCGTCGTCGGCAGCGGTCTCGGCGGCGAATCCGACGATGACCTGACCCGGCCGCCGCGCGGCGACGAGTCCCGCGAGGACGTCGGGGTTCTGCTCGAGCGGAAGGGTGAGGGAGCCGTCGCCGTCCTCCTTGCGGATCTTCTCCGTCGACACCTCCGCCACCCGGAAATCGGCGACCGCGGCGACCATCACCACGACGTCGCTGCCCGCGGCGGCATCGCGCATCGCGGCCTCCAGTTCGGCGGCGGTGGAGACGTGTTCCACGTCGACGCGCGGATGCCGCAGCGCCTCCGTCAGCACGCCCTCGTCGACGTGGGCCGCGACGAGCCGCACGTGCGCGCCGCGCTCCGCCGCGGCGATCGCGACAGCCGCGCCCTGCCGCCCGGAGGAGCGGTTGCCGAGGAAGCGCACCGGGTCGATGGGCTCGCGTGTGCCGCCGGTCGAGACGGCGACCGCCACCCCGTCCAGATCGGTGCGGTGCTCGGTCGCGTCGTTGGCGGGCAGGAGGGCGAGCGCCGCGGCGAGGATCTCGTCGGGCTCGGACATGCGGCCGGGGCCGCTGTCGCCGCCCGTGAGGGGGCCGTCGGCGGGACCGATCACGTGGATGCCGCGGGCACGCAGTGCCTGGAGGTTGTCGCGCGTCGCCGCGTGCTCCCACATCGCCGTGTGCATGGCGGGCGCGACGAGCACGGGAGCCGTCGTGGCGAGGAGGGTGACGCCCAGCAGGTTGTCCGCAATACCGGCCGCCATGCGGGCGAGCGTGTTGGCGGTGGCGGGAGCGACGATCACGAGGTCGGCCTGCGTGCCGAGTGCGACGTGTCGGACCTCGGCGACATCGTCGTGTACGGAGGTCGTGACAGGATGGCGGCTGACCGCCTCCCAGGTGGCGGTACCCACGAACCGCAGCGCGTCGTCGGTGGGAATGACGTGCACCTCGTGACCGTTGGTGACGAGGGCGCGAACGAGCTGGACCGTCTTGTACGCGGCGATGCCGCCGCTGACACCCACGACAACGAACATGCCCCGATCCTCCCACGACGTTCGGAGGTCGGGCGCGGAAGGGCTGAGCCGATGTGCACCGTGATCGTCCACGTTCCGGATGCCGTGGCGCCGACGAGCCCGGTGCGCGTCCTCGCGGTGCGCGACGAAGACCCGGCGCGCGCGTGGGACCCCCTCGGCGCCTGGTGGCCCGACGCCCACCCGGGCGTGATCGGGGTGCGTGACACGCGCGCCGGCGGAGCGTGGCTCGCGGCCGACCCCGACGGCGGTCGCCTCGCCGTCGTCCTCAATCGCGCGGAGCTGTCCGGCGTCGACCCCGCCACCCTCGGTTCACGCGGCCACGTCGTGCTCGACGCCGTCGACGGCATCGCGCCGGGGGAGGCGCCCCGCGTCAACGGCTTCAACCTCGTCGAGGTCGACTCGGGCGGTGCCCGCGTGACGATGTGGGACGGAACGTCGGTGCGGACGGAGCAGCTCGCTCCCGGCATCCACATGATCGCGCACGACGATGTCGACGACCCGGCGACGGCGCGCATCGTCGCGTGGCGCGACGCGTTCCCGGCGCCCGGCGACGGTGCCGAGTGGTGGACGCCGTGGCTCGACGCGCTCGAGCACACCGCCGCGCTCGACCCCACCGACGAGCGCGCGATCGTGCGCGACAACCGGCCCTACGGCTACCCGACGCTGTCGCTGCTCGTCGTGGCCGCGTCGGTGTCGGCATCCGGTGTCGAGGCCGTGTACGGCGAGTTCGACCAGCCCGGCCAGTGGAATCGGCCCGAGCTGCACTGACCGTCCGTGTCGGGGGTGCGCAGTATCGTCGGCTCATGAGCGACGCCCTTGACGATCTCCGCGACGAACGGCAATCGGCCGCCGAGCCGACGGTCGTGTTCTTCGCGGATGCCGAGGAGTTCCGCGACTGGCTCGAAGAGCACCACGAGACGGCGACCGAGTTGTGGATGGGGCTGTACCGGAGGGGTGATCCCGACCGGGGCATCACGTGGGACGACGCCGTGCCGGTGGCCCTGTGCTACGGCTGGATCGACTCCGTCAGCCAGCGGATCGACGAGCGCCGTCGGCGCCAACGGTGGACGCCGCGCAAGCCGAGGTCGGTGTGGAGCGCCGTCAACATCGCGCACGTCGAGCGGCTCATCGCCGAAGGCCTCATGCGCCCCGCCGGCCTCGCCGCCTACGAGCGGCGTCCCGCCGGTACCGGCTACTCCTACGAGACCGCGCTCGCCGCCACGCCCGAGCAGCTCGCGGCGATCGCGGCGAATCCGGCCGCGCAGGCTTTCTGGGGTGCCGCGACGCCGTCGTATCGCCGCACCGCGTCGAACTGGGTGCACAGCGCCAAACGCGAGGAGACGCGCGCCGCCCGCCTCGCGACGCTCGTGGCCGACTGCGCCGCGGGACGCCTCATTCCGTCGCAGCGGTACGGCGACACCCCCGTCTGGGTCGCCCGGGCCGCCGAGGCCGCCGCGGCCGCCCGATGACACGGGGCGCCTGCAGGCACCGACTCCGTCGGGAGGCGCGGATCGGCAGCTCGAGGCGGCAGACGAGTCACATGTTCGGAGTGCCTCACTTGTGGTGACCGCCACCTCCATCGGCCGATTACGCGCCCGAAGCGTTGACGTCGTCCGTGCCACTTCTCTCCCCTTTGCGACGGGCAACATCAGGGGAGTCGCCTGGATCTCGCTGGATCATGTGAACGTGAGTGATCGCATCCACCTCCTGATTGACGCCCTGTCGGCCGACCTCTCGTCCGCCGGAATCGCTGTGTCCATCGGGGTCTTCGATCCACGACGTGGCTGGGTAGCCGGTGTGCAGGAAGCGACTGAGCCGGACGGGTATGCCGACGAGGATGTCGTCGTTGTCCTCCCTGGTCGCGAGATCGCCGTGGGACGTGAGGGGGACAATCCTGACGCGGGGGCGCTCGCGGAGGCAGTGTGCGATTGGGTGATGGACGAATCAGGACACGGGTGGCCGGAGCGTGCTGATGACGACGGGGCCTTCGTTGCTCTGCTGCGCCCCAAGGAGATAGCCGGAAGGCTCTTCTGGGAGGGCGGGGAGACTACAGTGCCGATCGGCCAGCTTTCTACGGTCCGAGTGGCTTCTCCGAGTTCTCCCTGAGGGGCATCGATACATCAGGACTCCGCAGTGAGGGTGGAAGTACCTGATGTGGACATACGGGGGTTGATGGGGTGCTATCACTGGTCGGGTATCGATTGAGCCGCGGAGAGTCGCTCCGGGGGATGCAGATAGACGGGCTGAGTCTGGAGGACTGCCGGACGGAGCAGGGGTTGCCGGATGATCAGCGGCCCGTGATCGAGCAGTGCTCGTTCCGGCGGGTGACGGTCAAGCGATCGCGTCTCATCGGCGCAGTGCTGCGGGATGTGACGATCGACGGCATCCGCGGAGACATGGACTCGCGGTTTCTGACGGCGAACGAGTTCGAGCGGGTGACGATCAAAGGGAAGGTCGGGGACCTCGTGATCGGCACGTTGCCGTCGTATCTTCCGTTCGAGGAGCCGTATTCGGATCGATCCTGAGACGCAGGCGGTGGTGCGTCGGGTCGATCTGCTGGACGGTCGGTGGCGGCCCCTGGTGGAGGGAACGTTGTTCACGGTGCAGATCGATCTTGCGCTGCGGATGGGGTGGCCGGATGTGGTGCTTGTCGCCGATCGTGCGACGCGTCGTTTTGGCGCGGACATGAAGGCTCTCGCCCGACTTCGCGCAGAAGGCGTCGTCTGCGTCGGGACGACGCCCAGCCCCACGAAACTGAACACCCCCTGCCTCACCCCCGTCGGAGCAGCAGCACGCCGTCGTCGAGGTGAGCCGGCGAGCCGTCGGGGGCAGCGGTCTCGCGCGGCACGATCTCCACCCGCTCCGCGCTCCACCCCTCGTCGAGCTGCAGCTGTGCGAGCTCCTCGGCGGGGCTGAGGAGTATCGGCCGCTCGTGCTCCGCGTGCGTCGACCACGGCGGCGGTGCTGCGTGCGAGACCGCGAGCATCCGCCCGCCCGGCGCGACGCGGCTGGCCGCATCCCGCAAAATGCCGATCCGCGGGAAGTCACCCTCCCACGAGTGCAGGAAGCTCGACACCACCAGGTCGAACGGCCCGTCGGGCAGGGCGTCCACGGCATCCGCCACGACGAAGCGCACGCGATCGGCGACGCCACGCTCCGCGGCGGCGGTGCGGGCCCGCTCGATCGCCGAGGCGGAGACGTCGACCGCCGTCACCTCCCACCCCTGCTCGGCGAGCCACACGGCATCCGCTCCCTCGCCGCAGCCGACCTCCAGAGCCGTGCCCCGCGCGGGGAGCCCTCCGACGACGGCCGCCGTCGTCGCGTTCACGCGGCCCGACCAGAACCGGGTGTTCTCGGCGTACCGCTCCTCCCAGTGGGCGTTGCGGGTAGCGCGTCGCTCCCGCACGGCGCGGGCGGCGTCGTCAGCCACCAGTGCCGCGTTCACGGCGGCGCCCGCCATCGACCCCGCTCCCATCGACAGCGGCACGTTGCCGAACGGCGCGGTCACGTTGCCGGCGGCCCACACCCGGGGGTGGCTCGTCGCGCCGAGCGCGTCGACGGCCAGCGGCGACCCCGGCTGGTCGGCGCGCGCCAGCGCCAGGCCGGCGACGAACTCCAGCGGAACCTCCGGCACGGGGCCGACGAACACGGCATCCGCGGGGTGCGTCACGCCGTCCGCTGTGACGAGACCCGCCAGCGCGCCGCCCCGCACTGACACCGCCGTCGCCCGCTCCGCCACGACGCGGATGCCGCGGGCCGCCAGCCGCGCGGACACCTCCGGCGCCACGGGACCGAGGTCGGCGGTGAAGGCCGTCACGTCGTCGCTCCACTGCCGCACGAGCTCGATCTGGTGGAGGCTCGCGGGCGACGTCGCGACCACCGCCAGCCGCCGATCCGCGACCTCCCAGCCGTGGCAGTACGGGCAGTGGAGCACCGAGGTTCCCCAGAAGTCCCGCAGCCCGTCGATGTCGGGGAGCACGTCGCGGATGCCGGTGGCGATCACGACCGCGCGGGTGCGTTCGACGGCGCCGTCGGCGCGGAGCACGCGCAGTCCGTCGCCGCCCTCCGCGCCCTCCGCGACCTCCGCGACTTCGCCGGTCTCGACCGCGACGCCGTAGGTCGCGAGTTCGGCGCGGCCTCGGGCGAGCAGGTCGGCGGGGTCGAGCCCGTCGTGACCCAGCACGCCGTGCATGTGGGCGGCGAAGCGGTTGCGCGGCGCGCCGCCGTCGATCACGAGCACGCGTCGGCGTGCACGCCCCAGCATGAGCGCGGCGCTCAGTCCCGCCGCCCCGCCGCCGATGACGACGGCATCCCATTCGTGGTCGTTGTTCATTCGCATGCGTCCCACCCTCCGACGCTTCGCGGCACGTTGGCAAGCTCGCTTGCGGAAATGGCAAGATGGGAGCATGCGCACCGAACTCGACCACGTCGGACCCCGCCTGCGCGCCGCGCGGCAGTCCCGCGGCTGGACGCTCAACGACCTCGCCGCCCGCGCCGGCATCTCGCCCAGCACGCTCTCACGGCTCGAGTCGGGCAAGCGGCAGGCGACGCTCGAGCTGCTGCTGCCGTTGACCAGGCGCCTCGGCATCCGCATCGACGACCTCCTGCCCGCCGAGACCGCCGATCCCCGCGTGCGGCGGGCGGTCGAACGTCGCGACGGCATGGTGATCGCGCCGCTCACCCTCGAGAACGCGCCGGTGAAGACCTACAAAGTGACGTACGCGCCGGCCACCGCGGCCCCGGCCGCCCGCGTTCACGACGGGTACGAGTGGCTCTACGTGCTGAGCGGTCGCATCCGGCTCGCCCTCGACGGCACCGAGCACCTCATCGAGCGCGGCGAGGCGGCCGAGTTCGACACGACCGTGCCGCACAGCATCAGCGCCACCGCCGACGGTCCGGCCGAGATCCTCAGCATCTTCAGCGCCGCCGGCGAACGCATCCACACCCGCGTCGGCGACTGACCGCCGCCTCCGCCGGAGGGACGGCTACGGCGTGCGGTGCTCGCGGTAGTAGGCCAGGAGAGCGCGGGTCGAGGCGTCCTGCGCGTCGATCGCGGCCGCATCGCCCTCGATCGCGGGCGCGATCTGCAGGGCGAGCTGCTTGCCGAGCTCCACACCCCACTGGTCGAAGGAGTTGATGCCCCAGATGACGCCCTGCGTGAAGGTGATGTGCTCGTACAGTGCCACGAGTTCGCCGAGCACGCGCGGGGTGAGCGCGGGCGCGAAGATCGACGTCGTCGGCCGGTTGCCGGCGAACGTGCGCGCCGCCACGAGCGGCCCCGTGGTCCCCTCGGCCTCGACCTCGGCGGCCGTCTTGCCGAAGGCGAGCGCCTTCGTCTGCGCGAGGAAGTTCGCCAGGAACAGCCCGTGCACGTCGCGTCCGTCGTCCTGGAGCGGGTAGGCCGGGTTCACGAACGCGATGAAGTCGGCCGGGATGAGCCGGGTGCCCTGGTGGATGAGCTGGTAGAAGGCGTGCTGGCCGTTGGTGCCCGGCTCGCCCCAGAAGATCTCACCCGTGTCGCTCGTGACGGGGGAGCCGTCCCAGCGCACGGACTTGCCGTTGGACTCCATCGTCAGCTGCTGCAGGTAGGCGGCGAAGCGGCTGAGCTGCTGCGCGTAGGGCAGCACGGCGTGCGACTGCGCGCCCAGGAAGTTCGTGTACCAGACGTTGAGCAGGCCCATGAGCACGGGCACGTTCTGCGCGAGGGGCGTGGATGCCACGTGCTCGTCGACCGCGTGGAATCCGGCGAGGAGTTCGCGGAAGGCGTCCGGGCCGAGGGTGATCACGAGCGACAGGCCGATCGCCGAGTCGACGGAGTAGCGGCCGCCGACCCAGTCCCAGAACCCGAACGCGTTCGCGGTGTCGATGCCGAAGGCGGCGACCTTGTCGAGCGCGGTCGACACGGCGACGAAGTGGTGGGCGACGGCATCCGTCTTCGCGTCGTCCGACCCGTCGATCGCCCCGGCCTCGGCAAGGCCCGCCCACAGCCAGTCGCGCGCGAGGCGGGCGTTGGTGAGGGTCTCGAGGGTCGTGAACGTCTTGGACGCGACGATGAAGAGGGTCGTCTCGGGGTCGAGGTCGGCCGTCTTGTGCGCCAGGTCGAACGGGTCGATGTTGGAGACGAAACGCGCGTGGATGCCGGCATCGGCATACGGTTCGAGGGCTTCGGAGATCATGACCGGTCCGAGGTCCGACCCGCCGATGCCGATGTTGACGACGTGCGTCACCTTCTTGCCCGTGACACCCACCCACTCGCCGGAGCGCACGCGATCGGCGAACGCGCCCATCGCCTCGAGCACCGCCTGGACGTCGGTGTCGATGTCCTGACCGTCGACGACGAGGGCCGGGCTGGCGCCGGCGGGACGGCGGAGCGCGGTGTGGAGGACGGCGCGGCCCTCCGTCGTGTTGATGTGCTCGCCGGCGAGCATGGCCGCGTAGCGCTCGGCGACGCCGGTCTGTTCGGCGAGGCGGACGAGGGAGGCGAGGATGCCGTCGTCGACGAGGTTCTTCGACAGGTCGACGCGCAGGTCGGCCAGGTCGAAGGTGAGGCGCTCGACGCGTCCGGCGTCGGCGGCGAACCACCCGCGCAGGTCGGGGGTGAACGAGTCGCGGGCGGTGGAGAGCTCTGCCCAGGCGGCGGTGGCGGTGGCATCGATCGGCGTGGTCACGGAGTCCACGCTAGCGCTGAACGCGCCGGGCCATGGGGCTGTGTGACGGACAAAACAGCCGCGGCCGCACGGGCTTCGGTGCACACATCGGCCGCGCGAACGCCGCAGGCCCCCGGCGGGAACACCGGGGGCCTGCGTCGAGCCTCAGTCGGCGGGGCGCAGCACGACCGACCCGGCCGACACCGTGACGTCGACGCGGTGCGGGGACGTGGGGTCGACGGTGAGGTCGTGTCGGAACCCACCGGCGGACACGTCGCTCGTGAGCGCGTAGGCGCCCTCGGGCACGGCGAGGTCGAGGCGGCCGGCGCTCACATCGACGACGATCGACGACGGGGTCGGTCCCGTCAGCGCACCGTCCACCGACCCGGCGCTGATGGCGAACCGCGCGTCGACGACACCGTCGAGGTCGAAGCGGGCCGAGCCGGCGTTGATCTCCGACGTGAGGTCGGATGCCGTGCCCGTCACCCGCAGCGAGCCCGCGTCGAGGGTCACCGCGAGGTCGCCGAAGTCGCCCTCGGCGCGCAGCGACCCGCTGTCGAGGTCGAGGTCGGCGTCGAGCCCGGCGGCGGAGGCCGGAAGCACCAGCTCGACGGTCTCGGGCTCGCGCAACCATCCCCAGCGGGCCCAGATGTCGCGATCGGATGCCACGACGAGGCGGTCGCCGTTGCGCCCGAGCGTCCAGTCGTCGGCGCCCGACCCGCCGCTCACCCGCAGGGTCGCCTCCGAGACGGCCCCGAAGCTCACGGTGACCTGCGCCGCACTGGCATCCAGGTCGAGGGTGCGCACACCGGCGACGGAGGCGGTGACCTCGCCCGTGTGGACGCTCGCCGCGCGCAGGATCGACACGCCGCCGGTGACGACGGTGCCGAGGATCAGCACGGCGCCGGCGCAGATCGCGAGGGTCGAGACGACCTTCGACGAGGTACGGCGGGGCCCTGGTGAGGACGGGGATGAGGCGGACGCGGAGGCGACGGACGCGGATGCCGTGGCGGTGGCGACGGCATCCGGCGGCGTGGTCGTGGGGGTCTCGGGGTAGGTCATCGGACTGCTCCGTTTCGGGGAGTGTGGTCGGGGTCGCCGCCGTGCTCCAGGTGCACGAGGGCGGCGAGCACGCGACGGTTGCCGTGCTCGTCCTGTTCGAGGTCGAGCTTCTGGAAGAGCGACGTGATGTGCTTCTCGACGCTGGCCTCGCTGACGAAGAGCGTCTGCGCGATGGCTTGGTTGCTCTTGCCCTCCGCGATGAGGGCCAGCACCGTCCGCTCCCGATCGGTGAGTCGTGCCATGCGCTCGTCGCGGGCGCGACGGGTGAGGAGCTGGGCGACCACTTCGGGGTCGAGCACGGTCGCCCCGGCGCCGATCTGCTCGATCGACTGGAGGAAGTCGCGCACGTCGGCGACCCGATCCTTCAAGAGGTAGCCGAGCGCGGCGCCGTGCGAGGTGATGAGGTCGCTCGCGTAGCGCTCCTCGACGTACTGGCTGAGCACCAGCACGGGCAGGTCGGGGTGGGCGGCGCGCAGCGCGAGGGCGGCGCGGATGCCCTCGTCGGTGAACGTCGGGGGGAGCCGCACGTCGAGGATGCAGAGCTCGGGGTCGGAGTCGGCGACGACGGCGGTGAGGCCGACGGCATCCGTCAGGGCCGCGACCACGACGTGGCCCGCGTCTTCCAGCACGCGGACGAGTCCCTCGCGCAGCAGAGCGGAGTCTTCGCAGATCAGGATGCGCACGGGACGCTCACCTCCAGGGCGGTCGGTCCGCCGGTCGGGCTGTCGAGGCGGGAGGTGCCTCCCGCGGCGACGATGCGGTTGACGATGCCGTCGAGGCCCCCGCCGGCGATGACGCGCGCCCCGCCCACGCCGTTGTCCTCGACGCGTGCCCACAGGGTGACGGCGCCGGACTCGGTGTCGGTGCGGCGCCGCACGGTGACCCGGCATTCGCTCGCGCGGGAGTGCTTCGCGGCGTTGGTGATCGACTCGGCGATCGCGAAGTAGAGGGCGGCTTCTGCCGTGCGGCTGCACCGTCCGTCGAGGCGCACGTCGAGCACGACCGGCACCGGGGAGCGCCCGGCGAGGGCCGACAGTGCCGCATCGAGTCCGCGGTCGTCGAGAACGGACGCGTGGATGCCGCGGGCCAGCTGCCGCAGTTCGGTGATCGCCGCTTTCGTCGACGTGTGGGCTTCGTCGATGAGCGCCTTGGCGGCGGCGGGGTCGCTGTCGATCTTCTGCTGGGCGAGGCCCAGCGTCATCCCGACGGACACGAGTCGCGGCTGGACCCCGTCGTGCAGGTCGCGTTCGAGTCTCGTGCGTTCCACTTCGCTCGCCCGCACCGCGCCGGCGCGCTGTTCGCCCGCGGCGCGGGCACGTTCGCCGGCGTCTCGGGCCTCGGCGGCGAGGGCGGCTTCCTGCGACGGGACGAGGATCGCCCGCGTGAGGGTGGCGTGGAGCACGGCGATCCCGAAGAGGAGCGCGAGGCTCGCGAGGATGCTCAGGATGCCGACGAGCACCGACCACGTCGTGTCGATCTGCAGGTCGGTCCACGGAAGCCGGGCGACGCCGGTGAGCGGGGCGAACAGGAGACCCACACCGGAGACGAGGCCCGCGAGCAGAGGGAGGACGAACCAGCCGAGGATCGTGCCGATGGCGGCGCTGGAGACCCCGCGCCACATCGTGCCGTCGACGAACTGGCGCCAGAGGGTGCGCAGCCAGCCGCCGAATCCGGGTCCGGCGCTCGGCCGAAGCCGGAGGAGCGGGAGACCGTAGCCGTAGAGGCCGTCGACCCGCTCGTACTCGACCCAGGCGGTCGCCCACAGCACGTAGACGAAGGCGACGAGGAAGAGGAGACCGATGCCGAGCACCGGGATGAGTCCCACCCCGACGCTCAGGAGGGTCAGCAGGATCGTGAAGGCGACGACGCCGGCGATGCCGAGGGTGGCGAGCTGGGCGATCGCCCCCAGGTGGGGGAGGATTCCGGGCCGTCGGCGCGGGGGTGCTGCGGTGGTCATGACTCCACGGTAGGACCGCGCCCCGCCCGCCGCCGCCGAGGTGACCGGACAACGCTCTTCGGGATAACCCGAACAGGCCATGTCCCACTTTCGGTCGGTCTTCGCACGGCGAAGCGACCGAAAGTGGGACATGGGTGCCAGGGGCCCGGCGGTCAGCAGGGCCGGAGCCTCAGTCGCCCTTCACGTTCACGAGCTGCCGCAGCGTGTGCCGCACCTCTACGAGGTCGGCCGCGTCGGCCATCACCCGGTCGATCGGCTTGTAGGCCGCCGGGATCTCGTCGATGAACGCGTCGGTGTCTCGGAACTCGATCCCCACCATCGCCTCCCGCAGCTGCTCGTGCGTGAACGTCCGCCGAGCGGCCGTCCGCGAGAACTCCCGCCCCGCGCCGTGCGGCGAGGAGTGGAGCGACAGCGGGTTGCCGAGGCCGGACACGACATAGGATGCCGTGCCCATCGACCCCGGGATGAGGCCGGGCCTGCCGGCATCCGCCTGGATCGCGCCCTTCCGCGACACCCACACCTGCTTCCCGAAGTGCTTCTCGCTCTCCGTGAAGTTGTGGTGGCAGTTGATCCGCTCGAGTTCCTGCACGTCCTCGCCCATCGTCTCCGACAGCTGCCGTGCGACCCGATCCATCATCTCCTCACGGTTGAGGAGAGCGAAGTGCTGGGCCCACCGCAGTTCCGCGATGTAGCGCCGGAACTCCTCCGTGCCCTCGACGAGGTAGGCCAGGTCGGGGTCGGGCAGGTCGATCCACCACTGCTTCGCGAGCCGCTGAGCGACGGCGATGTGGTGCGTGGCGATCTTGTTGCCGACCCCTCGCGAACCCGAGTGGAGGAACATCCACACGGCATCCGTCTCGTCGACGGACACTTCGATGAAGTGGTTGCCCGACCCGAGCGAACCGAGCTGGTTGCGCCAGTGCCCGGCGTAGCGGGCGGGGTCGAACCCCTTCTTCTCGGCGAGCTCCTCCAGCTCGGCGATCCGCGGCTCGGCGGTCGCGACGACCTTGCGGTTGTCGCGACCCGCCGACAGCGGGATGGCGCGCTCGATCTGCTCCCGCAGAGCCGAGAGGTCGCGAGCGAGGAGCTGCGCCTTCGTGAACTGCGTGCGGACGGCGATCATGCCGCACCCGATGTCGACACCGACGGCTGCGGGCATGATGGCACCGAGGGTCGGGATGACCGACCCTACGGTGGCCCCCTTGCCGAGGTGCGCGTCGGGCATGAGCGCCAGGTGCGGGTAGATGAACGGCATGCGCGACGAGGTGCGGGCCTGTTCGACGGTCTTCTCGTCGATGAGGCTCGCCCACGACAGCAGCCTGTTCGTGAGCTTCTCCATGGTTCCTTTCCTTCGTGGAGAGTCCGAGGGAGACCACGTGCGGAGAGGACACACGGAAAACGCCCCGGACCTGTGCGGTGCGGGGCGTGTGACGGTAACGGTGTCAGACGGCGCGCGCCGGAGGGTACGACTCGTAGCGGAAGCTGGGCTGTGCCAGATTCCGGTGCAAGAGATCACGCGAATGCGCGGCCATGTCGTCCTCCGATGGGATGCCGCGCCGGTCGGCGCAGCCTTGACACGTTAGCGGGGGCGCGATGTCGCGTCAAGCGAGCGTGGCGGCGACGCGACGGGCGTAGCGTGGCAGACATGGTCACGATCCCCACCCTCGCGCTCAACGACGGCACCGACTTCCCCGAGCTCGGCCTCGGCACCTACAACCTCCGCGGCGAGGAGGGTGTGGATGCCATGGTCGCCGCGATCGAGAACGGCTACCGGCTCCTCGACTCGGCGGTCAACTACGAGAACGAGGCGGAGGTGGGCGACGCGGTGCGACGCTCCGGCATCCGCGATCAGCTGATCGTCACGACGAAGGTGCCCGGCCGCGACCACGGCTTCGACGAGACCGTGCGCAGTGCGCGCGGCTCGCTGGAGAGGCTTGGACTCGAGCGGATCGATCTGTACTTGATCCACTGGCCGAACCCGCGCGTGGACAAGTACGTCGACACCTACCGCGCCATGGTCGCGCTGCGCGACGAGGGTCTCGTGGGGTCGGTCGGGGTGTCCAACTTCACGGAGAAGATGCTGACGCGGCTCATCGACGAAACGGGCGTCGTGCCCGCCGTGAACCAGGTGGAGCTGCACCCGTATTTCCCCCAGACCGCGCTGCGAGCCTTCCACGATGCTCACGGCATCCGTACCGAGAGCTGGAGCCCGCTCGCGCGCCGCAGCGAGTTGCTGACGGAGCAGACCGTCACCGACGTCGCCGCCGCCCACGGCGTCACCCCGACGCAGGCCGTGCTCCGCTGGCACACGCAACTGGGTTCGACGCCCATCCCGAAGTCGGCCGACCCCGCTCGGCAGATCGAGAACGCCGACGTCTTCGGCTTCACCCTCAGCGACGCGGAGATCGCTGCGCTCAGCGGGCTCGAGCGCGGTCGTCTCTGGGACGGCGACCCCGACACGCACGAAGAGATGTAGCCGCGCCACGCGCGGTTCTCACGGGGATGGCGCCACTTCGCTGTCATGGTGCCGCAAATCGCCGGCGCCACGGCGGGAGAGTGGCGCCCTGGCGCCCGGGGCACGTCGGGCACTACCCGGCGGGCGGTCGCGGGTCAAGGGGCGTGGCATTCGGGTGTCGCACGCGTAGCGTGACGCACCACGTCGTCGGACGGCGACGGGAAAGGTCCTCTCATGACGAGCAACCCCACCGGCGACGTGCCGGCCGACTCCGATCTCGACAGCGACGACACCGACGTCAGCGAGAAGGCGGGTGGGCTCGGCGAAGACGGCACCATCCCGCCCGATCCCGACGGTGTCGCCGCGGGGCACACGGGCGAGGCGTCGACCTTCGAACCCGAAGAGGACGAGGGCGCTCCCGCCTGATCCACCCGCCCGCTCCTCATCGGCGACGAGGCTCAGCGGTCGCGGTGGTCTTCGGGGGCGAGGCGCGGTCCACGGCGCGGCTCCCGCACGCCGCTGAGTCCGATCAGACGGATGACGCGCTGGCGCTGCCCTCGCCACGGCTCCAAAAGCTCCAGCATGCCGTCGTCGTCGACGCGGTGCCCCGTGAGCGCATAGCCCACCTCGTGAGCGACGTGATAGTCGCCGACGCTGACGGCATCCGGGTCTCCGTACGCGCGAATACGCGTCTCGGCGCTCGTCCACAGGCCGACGCCGCGCAGGCTCGTCAGTACGCGGTCGCGCGCGTCACCGGATGCCGCGGCGTCGGCCGCGCGTTCCACCGACTCCCGTCTGGTCGCGGCGGCGACGAGCGTGCGTGACTGCGGAGGCTCCAGGCCGGCGCGATGCCACGCCCAGCTGGGGATGCTGTGCCAGTGTGCGGGCGGGGCGAACATCGGTCGCGGCGTAGGCCCGGGGGCGCGCTCGCCGTAGCGAGTGAGGATCGCGCGCCACGCGCCGAATGCCTGCAGTCCCGTCACCTTCTGTTCGAACACGGCGCTCGCGAGCGCGTCGAAGACGAGGTCGGTGCGTCCGAGGCGCAAGCCGGGATGACGATGATGAGTCGCGGCGATGAGCGGATGCCGTGAGGCGTCGAAGTCGCCGGGGCCATCGTCGGCGCCGCACAGCCGGGGGAGCTGGGTGATGGCCCACTCGGCGCCGGCCCCCCACGCCGCCGCACGGATGCCGTGGCGTTCCGCCCGCACGGCGATCGTCGCGATGCCCGCGGGCGTGCGGCTGGCGCGCCAGATGACCGTTCCCGCCGTCAGCTGCGCGGGGTCGTGCGCGCCCCGCTGCTGGAACGCGATCGCCCGCTGCGTTTCGATCGGCGTCGACGGGCGGTAGACGGTCTCGACGGGCGGCCCCGCAACGGGGACGACATCGCGCGGTGGCCGCGGCATCCGTCCTCGCGCGAGCGTCGTCATGCCGTCACCCTACGTGACCACCACCGACATCGGACCCGCGGCAGCGAGCCCGACGGTGCGGGTCAGAAGCGGTCGGGCGAGGGCGTGCCGTGACCGTAGCGGATGACGACGTCGGCGTGACGGTCGAACCGGTAGCCGATGCCGCGCACCGTGCGCACGATGTCCTCGTACCGGCCGAGCTTCGACCGCAGGCGGCGCACGTGGACGTCGATCGTCCGCTCGCCGGGAGCGTCTTCGCCGTCGGAGTGGCTCCACAGCGAACCGACCAGCTCCGTCCGCTCGATCGTGCGACCCTCGCGCAGCACGAGGTACTGCAGCAGCTCGAACTCCTTGAACGTCAGCGCGGCCGCTTCGCCGTCGATGTGCACACGGCGACGGGAGATGTCGATCGTGACGCCGCCGGGAACGTGGTCGTCTTCCGGCTGGTCCTGCTTGGTGCGGGCGACGGCGCTCGGCTCGTGGAGCGCGAGGCGCACGACGTCGACGTCGCGACCGCCGGCGCCGACGGGAGCGAGGGCGACGGTCGCATAGGTCTCGGCGTGGGGTGCGAGCTCGCCCAGGGTGCGGCGCAGCGCCTCGACGAGCGTCGACAGCGAGACGCCGTCGGCGGCGGCGCGTGCCTCGTCGATGCCGACGTAGAGCGCGAAACCGCGGGGAGCGGTGCCGGCGGGAAGGGGCCGGGATGCCGGCGCCGGCGCCGGCGCGATGTCTTCGACGGCGTGGAGGTGGCGGGCGGTGGACGGACGGGTGAGAAGAGCGGTGTTCGACATGGTTGATGTCCTTCAGGTGAAACCCGGGGCGAAGGGCCCGGAGCGGGTTCGGCGTGCGGCGATTCGGCCGGAGCGGCCGGTGTGCGAGCGGACGGGACCGCGTCGTGGGCGGTCATCCGATGCTCGTGGGGTGAGGCCGCGCCCTGGAGAGAGGGCTGAGGCGGTCACACCCGGCGGGGTCACCGTGTCGGTGACGGCATCGCAGGAATCAACACATTCGGCAACACATGGCAACGCGCGGCATCATGATGCCGGCAGATCCGTTCGCCTCCC
Source organism: Candidatus Microbacterium phytovorans (assembly GCA_029202445.1). Lineage (NCBI taxonomy): Bacteria > Bacillati > Actinomycetota > Actinomycetes > Micrococcales > Microbacteriaceae > Microbacterium > Candidatus Microbacterium phytovorans. Next base: position 1,904,169 of record CP119321.1, on the reverse strand, counting down.
GGGCGGACAGAATGCGTGCGTTGTCAGTCATGGGGTTGATTATGACGAAACGTGTCCGGATGTGTCAAACCGCCCGCCGCATGCGCCTTCTCTATGACGCAATGTGACAGATTGCTCAATCATGACCCGGTCACACCCTCGACGGCTTCGCATCGTGGGAACATCCGGCTCCGGCAAGTCCCGTCTCGCACGCCAGGTGGCCGCCGCTCGCGGACTGCCCCATCTCGAACTCGACGCCGTGTTCTGGGCGGAAGGGTGGGAGTACCGCGATCTCGCCGAGGCGCACGCTCTCGTCCGCGCTTTCGTCGAGGCCCATCCCGACGGGTGGGTCGTCGAAGGGAACTGGACGTCGCGGCTGGGAGGACTGCTCGACCCCGGCACCCCTGACGCGGCCGACGCGTATGTCTGGCTCGACCACCCGCGCCGCGTCGTCATGCGGCGGGTGATCGGGCGCACGGTGCGGCGCGGGGTGATGCGCGAAGAGCTGTGGCACGGCAATCGCGAGCGGCCGTCGAGCTGGTTCCGGTGGCGCCCCGAGGAGAACATCGTGCGCTGGGCGTGGACGGATCATCCGGTGATGCGCGCGCGCATGATCGAGCGCATCGACGCGGGCTGGCCGGTGATCCGGTTGCGCGGGCAGAAGGAGGTGGACGCGTGGCTCGCCTCGCAATCGCCGGACGGGCGTAGCGTGGAGGGATGACCGATTTCCGCTTCGCGAACGAGCCGGACGCGTCGCGCTATACCCTCCACCGCGGCGACGACCTCGTGAGCGTGATCGACTACCGCGATGACGGGCGCACGCTCGCGATGACCCGGGTGTACACGGTGCCGACCTTCCGGGGGAAGGGCTTCGCGGCCGAAGTCGTCGACAGAGCCGTCGCCGACTTGGAGCGCCGCGGCGACCGTGTCGTGCAGCCCGTCTGCTGGTACGCGGCCGACTGGTTCGAGGCGCACCCCGAGCGCACCGGCATCCTGGCCCGCCGCGACTGAGTACCGTTCGCGCCGCACGTCGTCAATCCCCTCGACCTCCGGGGCCGTAGCCGGGAGGGTGGACTCGCCCCAGAGTCTCCGAGGAGGAGCCATGACGCGAGACATCCCCGACGACATCGTCGATGCCGAACCCGCCGGCGGCTGGACCAGCGGTGAGACCGCCGACAGCGTGACCGCGGAGTCGTCCGCGGCCGCCGCGCGCGAGATCCAGGAAGAGGGGCCCGACGTGGAGACCCCGAGCGACAGCCCTGCGCCCGATGGTGCCGCCGTCGACGCGACGGAGCGCGCATCCGATCCCTTCGTGGAGAGCGCGGAGATCCAGCAGGGGCTCGATCCCGATCTCGTCACCGACGAGCAGGCCGACCGATGAGCCACGGCGCGAACGAGTTCGAGCAGCCCGGCGCCAACTATCCGGACTCGGCACAGGCGGCCCCCGCTCCGACGGGGACCCAGGATGCGCCGGCGCTCGACCAGAACCTCCCCACCGAGATGGAACGCCTCGACGGAGTGGTCCAGCAGGTGCGCGCCGATGTCGGTGGCGAGGACGTCGCGATCGTCGAGAAGTCACTGCGTCGGCGGCTCGCCGACACCGGGATCGTCGTCGCCGACGACGAGGTGTCCGCACTCGCACGCGACATCGCGGGCTGAGGCGGATCGCCTACTCCGGGCGACCGGACGTCGTAGCGAGGAAGTGCCGGATCGCCTCGGCAGCGGGCGCGGCATCCCGGATCAGGGTCTCGTGCCCGTGGCCGGGGATCTCGACCGCGCGCGCGTCGGGCAGCCCGGCGACGACCTCGGCGCACCACCCCCGCGGTGAGACCCGGTCACCCTCGCCGCGGATCACGAGCGTCGGTGCCGACACCCGCGGGTACGCGCGCTCGGGACGGTGGGTGAGCATCGCCGTCATCTTCCGGCGCAGGTGCGGCCCGGCCCGCAGATACTCTCGGGCGCCGAGGAGGAGCACCTTCGGGCTCTCGTCGAGCAGGTCGATCCCGAGGCGGATCAGCTGCGTGAGCGCCCGGCGGTGGTGCCGGTCGACGGTCGGGGCGACGAGAATGAGGCGGTCAACCATTTCGGGATGACGCGCGGCCACTTCGGTCGCCACCTGCGTGCCCATCGAGTGGCCCAGGAGAACGACGGGACCGCGGTCGATCTTGCGCAGGTAGGCGGCGATAAGGTCGGCGTTGCGTTCGATCGTGGGGGTGCGCGGCGGCTCGGGTGCGTCGCCGTAGCCGGGGAGGTCGACGGCGATGACCCGTGCCGAGCCCACGAGCCGGAGCGCGAGGTCGGCGAACACCTTCCGGCCCATCCCGATCCCGTGGACGAGCACGAACGTCGTCTCGGACTGTTCGGGACCGCCGGCCTCGGCGACGAGCGTCATTCCGGATGCCGTGAAGCGCTCGATGTCGCCGTCGTCGGTGGGGACGCCCGTCAGCTCGTCGATCGCGTCGTCGACGGCATCCGCGGCGCGCTCGAGCGGATCGGGGTCGGCCATCCTTCGAGCGTATCCGGCCCCGGGCGGGGGCTTCCACCGACGGGGCACCGGCGATCCGGGCGGCAATCGTGAAGACCGGTTCCGCGCCAGGATGCGGTGGAGCGGGCGTTTCGGGGGCCTCGGTCGCTTTCTGCCGTTCGGATCTGTTTACGGTGGTCGCTCGCGTGATGCCATCTCATGAAGGAGCGGACAATGCCGGAAACACGACGTCGCCCTGTCGCGGATATCGCGGCATTCACGGCGCTGGCCGTGGTGGCCCTCGCCACGAACCTCAGTCTCTCGCTGTGGACGGATGTCGTTCCGCTGATGCGATGGCTCGTCACTGTCGCAGCCGGCATCGTCGCAGCAGCCACGACGTACGCGATCGTGTCGCGTCGGCGCCGCTCCGCGGACTCGTGACGGCAGCTCTCCTGCGGGCGGGTTCCGCTCCAGCGGGGGTCGGCGTACCGTAGCGGCCATGTGTCGCAACATCATTCCGCTCCACAACTTCGAACCGGCCGCGACCGATGACGAGTGCCACGACGCCGCCCTCCAGTTCGTGAGGAAGATCACCGGCACGACGAAGCCGTCGAAGGTGAACCAGGAGGTGTTCGACCGCGCCGTCGCGGAGATCGCGTACGCGACGCGTCACCTGCTCGACGATCTCGTCACCACCGCGCCGCCGAAGAACCGCGCCGAGGAGGCGAGCAAGCGCCAAGCCCGTTCCGCTGACCGGTACGAGGCGCTGCGCGCGTTCCAGGAGCAGAAGAAGGCGGCCCGCGCCGCGTCGTGAGCGGCGCGCGGCGGGCCTCGCGGCCGATGTCGGGGGCCGCTCGTACCGTGGGGGCATGCGCATCCTGCACACCTCCGACTGGCACATCGGGCGGACCTTCCACGGTCACTCCACGCTCGATGCGCTGCGCGGTGTGCTCGACGCGCTGATCGCCCAGGTGCGCGAGCACGACGTCGATGTCGTCCTCGTCGCGGGTGACGTCTTCGACTCCGCCGCGCCGGCCGCCGACTGCTACACGCTGCTCTCCGACACGCTGCGCGGCCTCCGCGACGCGGGGGCGCACGTCGTCGTCACGAGCGGCAACCACGACTCGGCGGCGCGGCTCGGATTCCAGGCGGCGCTGCTGCGCGACGGCATCCACGTCCTCACCGACCCGCTCGCCGTCGGCACGCCCGTCACGATCGCCGACGAGCACGGTCCCGTGCACATCTACGGCATCCCCTTCTTGGAGCCCGCGCTGCTGCGGCACGTGTGGCCGGGCATCCGCACCCAGGAGGCGGCGCTCACCCACGCGATGGATCTGGTGCGGGCCGATCTCGCCGCTCACGGTGCCGGGGCGCGATCGGTCGCCGTGGCGCACTGCTTCGCGGCGGGTGTCGAGCCGACGCCGCTGCTCGAACGCGACATCCAGCAGGGCGGACTCGACGTCGTTCCGATCGCCGCGTTCGACGGTGTCGACTACGCCGCGCTCGGGCACATCCACGGGCGTCAGCAGCTCGCCTCGCACATCCGCTACGCGGGCGCACCGCTGCACTACAGCTTCGGCGAGGGCGACAAGCCGCGCGGATCGTGGCTCGTCGACCTGGATGCCGACGGCCTCGCCGACGTCACGTGGCTGCCCCTTCCGGTGCCGCGTCGCGTCGTCACCCTCACGGCGCCGCTGGAAGAGCTGCTGGCCGACCCCCGCTTCGCCGACGCCGAAGATGCGTGGGTCTGCGCCGAGTACACCGACGACCTGCCGCAGCGCGACCCGCTGCGCCGGCTGCAGGCGCGCTTCGCGCACTGCGCCAAGGTCGTTCACGCACCGGCACGCGTCGGCGCTTCCGACTCGCGCACGTATGCCGAGCGCGTGCGCGCGGCTCGCTCCGACCGTGAACTGGTCGACGCGTTCCTCGTCCACGTCCGCGACGGCGCGGGCGCCACCGATCGCGAACAGGAGCTCATCGACGACGTGCTGGCCGATCGCGTTCGCGTGGAGGCCACCGCGTGAAGCTCCACCGTCTCGACCTGACCGGATTCGGTCCGTTCCGCGAGCATCAGCGGGTCGATTTCGATGCCTTCGACGGCGACGGCGTCTTCCTCATCTCGGGGCGCACGGGAGCGGGAAAGTCCTGCATTCTCGACGGGGTGAGCTTCGCGCTCTACGGCACCGTCCCACGTTACGAGGGCGGTGAGCGGCGCCTTCGTTCAGATCACAGCTTCCTCGGCGATCCCACGGAAGTCCGCCTGGAGTTCACGGCCGGCGAGCGGCGCCTCCGCGTCACCCGCGCGCCCGAGTACGACCGTCCCGCCAAGCGGGGCGGCGGCCTCACGACGGAACCGCAGCGGGCCGAGCTCGAAGAGCTCGTCGGCGACACGTGGATCGGTCGCGCGGCCAAGCCGCGCGAGGTGGCGCTGCTGCTCGACGAGATCCTGGGGCTCAACGCACAGCAGTTCCAGCAGGTGATCCTCCTCGCCCAGAACCGGTTCTCGCGCTTTCTCCTCGCGACGGCCGCCGAGCGGCAGACGCTGCTGCGCACGCTGTTCGGCTCCCGTCGATTCGAGAAGTACCGCGACGACCTCGAGCAGCGCCGGAAGGACGCGCAGCGTTCGCTCGACACCGCCGGTGAACACGCGCGCACCCTCCTCGACCTCGCCGAGAGGCTCATCGACCAGCAGGGTTTGCGGGGCGAGGGAGAGGCGGCGGGCGACCTGGCCGCCCGCCGTGCCGCCGTCACCCTCGCAGGCCAGCGCGCCTCCTACCGCCTCGACACGCGCGCGAGGGAACGCGCAGCCGCCGAGGAGGCGGCCGCGCTCGCCGAGCGTGCGCTCGCCGACGCGACCGCCCAGGCCGAGCGCCTGACACAGCTGGCCGCGGCGCGTGCGGAGCTCGCCGAGCGCGAAGCCGACGCACCGCGCATCGCGGAGGACAAGGAACGTCTCACCCACGCCCGCTCCGCCGAGGCGTTGCGCGCACCCATCGACACCGCGGCGCGGGCGCAGCGGGCCCGCGATGAGGCAGTCGAGGCCGAACGCGTTGCGCGCGACGAGTGGGAGACGGGCGGCGGTGCCGCGGGCGACGACCTCCACGCCATCATCGACGCGCTCACGGGAGACCTGGCGCTGTGGGCGGCCGCGGCCGAGCAGGAGGCCGCGCTCCCCGCCGCCGAGGCCAGACTGTCGGCCACCGAGAGCGCCGTCGCGGCCGGTACAGCACAGGTCGCGGAGCTCGACGCCCAACAGGCGCTCCTCCCCGCCGAGCGGGAGAGGATCGATCGGGAGCTCGGCGACGCGCGTCTGCGCGCGGCCCGTGCCGACGACCTCCGCGGGGAGTGCCAGGCGGTCGAGCTCCGGCGCGCTGCGGCCGAACAGGCGGCTGCCCTCGCCCCGGTCGCCTCCCGCGCCGAAGCCGACCATGCGATCGCGAGCGCCGCGTCCGCCGAGGCCGCCACGACGGTCACGGTGCTCCTGCAGCAGCGGCTGCGCGGGCACGCCGCCGAGCTGGCGGCCCGCCTGGTCGACGGGGAGCCGTGCGCCGTCTGCGGCGCCACCGCGCACCCGCACCCCGCCGAAGCAACGGACGCGCCGGTCACCGATGACGACCTGACGGCAGCGGAAGAGGCCCGCGACCGCGCCGCCGAGCACGCGCGCCGCGTCGGCGAAGAAGCTCGGGCAGCCCGCGATGCGCTCACCGAGGCTCTCGCGCGCGCCGGCGGCGACGACCTCGACAGCCTCGACGCCGCCCTCACCGACCTTCGTGGCCGTCTTGCCGCCGCGAAGGCAGCTCAGGATGCCGTGGCGACGCTCGAACGTCAGCGCACCGAGCTCGACGACCTCGCGGCCGCCGCGGTGGCCGAGCGCGACGCCCTCCGTGCCCGCGTCGAGGAGGAAGCGCGCCTCCTCGCCGCGGAGCGGGCCACGCTGCACACCCAGCGCGCGCAGGTCGAGGCAGCCCGGGGAGGTCACGCGTCCGTGGCGGATCGCGTCGCCGAGGCGACCGCCCGTCGCGACCGCGCGCGCACCTGCCTCGCCGCGCAGGAGCAGCTCGCCGAACGCACCCGCGCCGCCGATGCGGCCGTGCGCGACCGCGACGAGCGCGTGGCGGCATCCGCCTTCGCCGATGTCGACGCCGTCACCGCCGCCCTCCTCGGCGCCGCCGAGCAGGATGCCCTCGACGAGCGGATCGTCGCGCACGCGCAGGCACTCGGCGCGGTGCGCGCCCGTCTCCTCGATCTCGAGCTCGCCACCGTCGACGCGACGGAGGTCGACCTTCCGGCCGCGCAGGCCGCGCGCGATCAGGCGGCGTCGGCCTTCACCGCCGCGATCGAGGCGGAGCGCGACGCCCGGGCCGCCGCTCAGCAGCTCGACGATCTCCTGCGCCGGATCGACGACGCCTATGCGGAGGTGGCGGCCGTCGCCGACGACGCCGACGTCGTCACCCGCCTCGCCGACACCGTGGCCGGTCGCGCGCCCAACACGATGAAGATGGACCTCGAGACGTTCGTCCTCGCCGCGGAGCTCGAGGAGATCGTCGCGGCCGCCAACCTGCGTCTCACCGAGATGTCCGCCGGCCGCTACACCCTGCACCACTCCGACGCGAAGGCTTCGCACGGCCGGGCGTCAGGGCTCGGCATCGACGTCCTCGACGCGCACACCGGCCGGTTGCGCTCGCCCCAGTCGCTGTCGGGAGGGGAGACCTTCCTCGCCTCGCTCGCTCTGGCCCTGGGGCTCGCCGAAGTGGTGACGAACCGCGCCGGCGGACTGCGCCTCGACACCCTCTTCGTCGACGAGGGCTTCGGCTCACTCGATCCCGAAACCCTCGACCTCGCCATGCGCACCCTCGACGAGTTGCGCGCCGGCGGCCGCACCGTCGGGGTGATCAGCCACGTCGAGGCCATGAAGGAGCAACTGCCCGCGCAGGTCATCGTCGAGACGACGCCCGAAGGCCCGAGCATCATCCGCCAGGACGTCACCGCGGCCGTCGGCTGACGCGGACCACGTCGGCCTCACGTCGACGAGCGACCGATGCCCGCGCGACCGGCGCCTGAGACGCGTCAGACGAGGCGGTAGCCCGCGCCCCGCACCGTCTCGATCCGGTCGGCGCCGAGCTTCTGCCGCAGGTAGCCCACGTAGACGTCGGCGACGTTCGAACCGGGGTCGAAGTCGTACCCCCACACGCGGCTCAATAACTGCTCGCGGCTGAGCACCTGTCCGGCGTTGCGCACGAACTCCTCCGCCAGCGCGAACTCCCGCGACGACAACTCGACGCGGCGACCGTCGAGTCGGGCTTCGCGGGTGCGCACGTCGAGGCTCAGGTCGCGGTGCGCGAGCGCGGCCACGCTCCCCGTGTCCTCGTCCTTGCGCATCCGCAGCCGGATGCGAGCGAGCAGCTCGTCGAACCGGAACGGCTTGCCGAGATAGTCGTCGGCGCCGCCCTCGAGGCCGGCGACCGTGTCGTGCAGCTCCACCCGCGCCGTGAGGATGATCACCGGCATCCGCGAGCCGCCGCCGCGCAGATGTTCCAGCACGGCGAAGCCGTCCATGCCGGGCAGGTTCACGTCGAGGACCATCAGATCGAACTCGTCGGACTGGGCCAGTTCCAGCGCGGACGGACCCGTCGAGGCGACCCGCGTCGCGAAACCCGCCGACCGCAGCCCCTTCTCGATGAATCCCGAGATCCGCGCCTCGTCCTCCGCGATGAGAATGGATGCCATCACGCACCTCCCGCTGTCGTGACCGGCTCCCGCAGGGGCTGAGGAGGCAACGGCGGCTTCGGCGGCACGGCGGGCTCCTCCCGCGGCGACGCGCCCGCCAAGGGCACCGCGATCACGAAGAGAGCGCCACCCCCGGGAGCGTCCTCGACGCGAGCGGACCCGCCATGCGCACGCGCGATGACCTGGACGATGTTGAGCCCCAGACCGCTGCCGCCATGACGGGCATCGCCGCGGTGGAACCGCTCGAAGACGCTGAGCTTGTCGGCATCCCGCACACCCCGGCCGTGGTCGCGCACCCAGAGTTCCAGGGTGTCGCCGACGACGCGGCTGCCGACGTCGATACGACCGCCGCCGTGGGTGACGGCGTTCTGCGCGAGCTGGAGCATCGCCTGCGTGATACGACCGGGGTCGAGCTGAGCGACGACGTCGGCCACGGCACCCGTCGAGACCGTCGCACCCTCGATGCCCTGCATCTTGCGGACGATCTGGTGCATGAGCTCGCCCGCGTCCAGCCGCGCGGTGGTCACGGGCGACGGGCCGTGGAGGGCGGCTGCGGCACTGAGGTCCTGGACGAGACGGTCCATCCGCTCGAGCTCATCGATGGCCAATGCCTGAGTCTCGCGCACGTCGGCGGGGTCGTCGACATCCATGACCTCCAGGTTGCCGCGCACGATCGTGATGGGGGTCTTCAGCTCGTGACCGACATCGCTCAGCAGTTGCCGCTGGGAGTCGAGGGCGCTGTCGAGCCGGTCCAGCATCGCATTCATCGTGCTGGACAGCTCCGACACGTCGTCACGGCCCTGCACGGGCAGGCGTTCGCTGAGCGACTGCGCCGACACCCGCTCGGCCGTCTCGCGCATGCGCCGGAGGGGCCGGAGCAGGCGCGTCGAGACGATGGTCGCCACGGCGGTGATGACGAGCAGCGCGATCCCCGCGGCGACGAGGTAGGCCTGGGCGGTGCCGTTGATCTCGGCGAGCTCGGCCGAGACGTCGTACGCCATCGCGAAGATCACTTCCTCGGCCTGCGCACCGCCGGCGACCGCGATCGGTGCGGCGAGGTAGCGCCACACCACGCCGTCCTGGGCGTAGGTGCCGATCAATGGATCGGTGCTCGTGACCGCGTCGGCGATGTAGGGCACGAAGCCGGGTGCGCTCGTCAGGTCGACGTCGAGCTCGACCGCCGAGCGCCACACCGCCTTACCGTCGATGATGCCCACAGCGCCCGTGTTGTCGTCGGGGCTCATCCGCTGCACGACGGCCTTCAGGGCCGCGTCGGCTCCTGTCCATTCGCCGGTGTCGTCGGCGCCCTGCGCGACGATGACGCGCGCCGATTCGAGGTTGTCCTGCAGGCGGCCCTCGATGGCCTCCAGCGACAGGGCGCGCTCGACGAGGTAGACCGTCGCGCCCACCGAGATCAAACCGATCGCCGCGACGAGGGTGATGACGGCGACGATGCGGGTGCGCACCGACATCCGGCGGCGTCGGTCGGCGGGCGGAGGCGGGCTGGTCACCCTCCCAGTATCGCGATGCGCCGCACCCGCCCGCGCGACCCTAAGAGATGTCTCATCCCCTTCTTCGCGACGCCGTGCTGAAATCGAAGGATGGATGCCACGGCCGACGCACTCGCCGGCGACGCCCCCGCGGCGCGGGCTGACGATCCGGAAGCGGACCTCCTCGTCGAGGCGCTCGACCTGCCCGAGCCGTCGGTGCGGGCCTTCTCGCGCGAACCGCTGGGGCGGGGGACGGTGGCGGGGTTCGTCCTCGAGCCCGGTGCGGCCTCGGCATCCGGGCTCCCCTCCGACGCCGTCGCCTACGTCGACACGTCGCTGCTGCCGGTCGCACAGGAGACGGGGCTGGCCCTTCCCGGTGTCGGGCGCGTGTGGGTGCACCCCGCCGATCCGCACCTGCCCGCACTCGCTCCCGCCGCGTTCAGCGATGCGATCGCGGTGCTCTTCGCCCGCCTGGGCGTGACGGACGCCGCGCGTCCCGAGATCGTCGGTTACCGCCCCGGACGCCGGGCCGTCCTGCGCGTTGCCACGGCGGAGGGGGCGTTGTGGGTCAAGGTCGTGCGCCCGAGCCGCATCGAGCGCGTGGTCGAGGCGCACACGGTCCTGCGATCCCACGGCCTTCCCGTCCCCGTGGTGCGGGGGTGGTCGCCGACGGGCCTCCTCGTGCTGGAGAGCGCCGCGGGCATCGCTGCCACCGACACGGCCACGCTCGCGTGGAGCCCGGAGCGCCTGCTGGATGCCACGGCGACGCTGCGGGAGGCGATGGCGGCTACCGCGACCGCCTGGCCTGCGCGCACCTCGCTCGCGGAGCGCCTGCCCTGGTACGTCGACAGGCTGCGCGGGGCGCTTCCGGCGGCGGACGCGCGCGTCGCCTCGATCGCCTCGCGGATCGACGACGCGCTGCACAGCGCCCCTCCGGCATCCGTCACGATCCACGGCGACCTTCACCTCGGTCAGCTCTTCCTCGATGCGGAGGGCGCGATCACGGGACTCATCGACGTGGACACGGCAGGGCTCGGCGACCCCGCCGACGACGCGGCGGCGTTCACCGGCCACGCCGTCGCCAGTGCTCTGCTCACCCGGCACCACGGGGGAGACGCCGCGCGCGTGGCCGCGCTCGCCGATGCCGCCCACGAGCGATGGGGGCACGGGCCGCGCGTCGGCGCTCTCACGGGCGTGCACCTGCTCGGGCACGCTCTGGCCGCCGCGTCAGCGGGCGACGACGCTCGCGCCGGGCACCTTCTGACGGCCGCGGAGCGTGCGCTCGCCGACCATAAGAGCCCTCTCATGGCCGACTTCGAGGGGTCTTAGCGGCGATCGGCAAAGTGGATGCCATGCGGTCGTCCGATCGCATCCCCCGCGGACACCACGCACACCCCACCTGGAGGAACCAAATGAAGAAGAAGTGGATCGCCTACGGTGTGACCGGCGCGGTCGGGCTCGGCCTGGTCGCCGGCGGCGCGACCGCCATGGCCTCGGCGATGGACCTGCGCACCACCGACGGCACCGTCGTCCCCGGCGGCGCCATCACCGGCAAGAACGGCTCGGTCCTCGACCGTCCGGTCACCCTGAGCGTCAGCGACACGTCCGTCACGGTCGTGTCCGCCGTCACCCCGACGGTCGTCACCCCGGCCACCGCGCCGACGCCCGCCACGGCGCCGACTCCGGCCACCTCCCCGTCGCCCGTGACCCCGGCTTCGCCCGTGACCCCGGCCTCGCCGGTGACGCCCGCGTCGCCCGTGACGCCCGCGTCGCCGGTCACCCCCGCGTCGCCCGTGACGCCCGCGTCGCCCGTGAGTGTGGCGTCGGCCGCGTCGAACTGATCGCCGCGCCGCGCGACAGCGGCACCTCGAATCAGGCACACGAGAGGCCCCCGGATCGCTCCGGGGGCCTCTTCCGTGCGTGCGGGAGGGTTACTCCTGCAGGTGCGCCTGGGCGGCGTCGTAGATCGCGTCGACGAACCGGGCGGCCGTGTCGTCGTCGAAGCCGCTGTCGCCTCCGGCGATGAGCGACTCGATCATCGCGTCACGGCCCGATTCGCCGAGGAGCAGCATGCTCTTCCCGGCGGCGATGAGCGCATCGTCGGGGAACACCTGGTCGACGACCTCCTGGGATGCCGCGGGGTCGATCTCCTGGAAGACGTCGAGGATCGCGGGGCGCGCCTCGGCGAGGAACGCCGCTTCGTCGTACTCGCCCGCGGGCGTCTCGCCCTCGGTCTCCTCGCCGTCGGTGTCGCCGGGAGCGACGGAGCTGGTCTCGCTGGGCGCCGGGACCTCGCCCGCGCTCGAGGACGACGTGATCGCGGTGAGGGCGATGCTCACGAACAGTGCGACCGCCCACAGGCCGCCGCCGAGCACGGCGACGACGAGCGCGATGATGCTGAAGGGCTTGCCGCCCTGCTTGCGGCTGGCCAGCGCCACGATCGACAGGACGAACGCGACGAGCAGCAGCAGGCCGCCGACGATCACCGAGACGAGTCCGACCCAGGGCACGGGGACGAAGCCGACGCACGACAGGATGACGCCGAGCACCGCGAGACCGAGCGACACCCAGGCGAGCGTCTTGGGGCGCGTGTCGGGGGCGGACGGGCCGGGTGCTGCGGCGTAGGCGGGCTGTGCGTACTCGGGCTGACCGTACGGCGCCTGCGGTGCCGGCGCGTAGGCGGGCGCGGCCGACTGGCCGTCGACGGGAGCCGGCGGCACGGGCGGCGCGGCGGGCTCTGCGGGCGGATACGCCTGCGTGGGCGCGTCAGCGGCAACGTCGGGGTAGGCCTGCGTGGGCGCGTCGGAGGGAGGCGGCGTGGGCTGCGAGGCGTCGCCGGCGGGATCGTTGGGGGTGGACATGGCACTCCTCGTCGTCGGTGGCCGCGCGGTCGACACGGCAGATCTCCCACCCTAGGGGAACGGGTCGACCAGATCGGGGGCGGTGCCTCAGCGGGGTGAGGTCGGAGCCGCAACGCGTACCCGCATTAGTCACGACGAGGAGGGATGCCGTGGCACCTCCTCCTGGGACATGATGAGACCATCGGCCCTGCGAAGGAGTGACATGTCTCTGAACACGGTTCCGTTGGACGCCCCCTCGGGCATCTCGGCGCGTCTCGGCTGGGATCCGGGCACGACGGTTCACGACCGTCGCCGGATCATCGCGAAAGAACTCATCGCCGCCCGGCTCGGCTGCGAGACCACCGACGTGCGGATCGAGCGGGAAGCGCCACGCGGTTTCGGCTACCACACCCGCCTCATCGCGTCGCGCGACGGGCAGGAACTGCCCATCGCCATCATCACCGCCAGCTTTCGTGCCGCGACCGTCGTGGCGATCTGCGACCCCGCACTGCCGGTAGGTATCGACATCCGCGACCTCTCGCCGGAGCCGGCCGACATCAAGCGGATGCAGAAGCACTCCCGCCTCTTCGACGAGAACGACATCCCCGACCTGCTGCGGCACTGGGTGCGCGTACAGGCCGTTCTCGAAGCGGACGGGCGTGGGGTGCGCGTCGCGCCCGAGCATGTGCGACTCGACGCCGGACGTCACAAGGGCTGGATCCCCGACCGCAACATGAAGTACTCACTCGTGGACGCTTCCCGCGACGGCTGGGTGATCACGATCGCCACCGGCATCCTGCCCACGGCTTGACGGCTTGACGGCTTGACGGCTTGACGGCCTGACGGCCTGCCGTCAGCGACCGGTCGACTCCGGGAGCGCGGCGTGGAGTTCGGCGAGCCACGCCGCCGCGTTGCCGTCCGACGGGGCGCGCCAGTCCCCGCGCGGTGACAGCGACCCGGCGGCGGTGACCTTCGGACCGTTGGGGATCGCGGAGCGCTTGAACTGCGCGAAGCCGAAGAACCGCTTCAGGAACACCCTCAGCCAGCGCGCGATCGTGTCGAGGTCGTAGGCATAGCGCTCGTCGGCGGGGAATCCGGGCGGCCACGCGCCGGTCGCGGCATCCGCCCACGCCCGCTCGGCCAGGAAGGCGATCTTCGACGGGCGGTAGCCGTAGCGCAGCACGTGGAACAGGGCGAAGTCGTGAAGGGCGTACGGGCCGATGGTGTCCTCGGTCGACTGCACCTTCCCGTCCTCACCGGCCGGCACGAGCTCGGGACTGATCTCCGTGTCGAGCACCGACTGCAGCACGCGCTTGGCCTCGTCGTTGAGCGAGGTGCCGGTCTCGTCGTCGGCGGAGTGGGCGATGACCCATCGGATGAGGTGCTGGATGAGCGTCTTGGGCACGCCGGCGTTGACGGCGTAGTGACTCATGTGATCGCCGACCCCGTACGTCGCCCAGCCCAGCGCCAGCTCGGACAGGTCGGAGGTGCCGACGACGAACCCGCCGTGCTGGTTCGCGAGCCGGAAGAGGAAGTCGGTGCGCGCGCCGGCCTGGACGTTCTCGAACGTCACGTCGTAGACGGGCTCGCCCCCCGCGAACGGATGCCCGATCCCCTTGAGGATCTCCGTCGCCATCGGGCGGATGTCGATCGTCTCGATCGACGCGCCGATCGCCTCCGCGAGGGCGATCGCATTCGACTTGGTGTGGTCGCTCGTGGCGAACCCGGGCATCGTGTACGCGAGGATGTCGCTGCGAGGACGCCCCATCCGGTCCATCGCCCGGGCCACGACCAGCAGCGCGTGCGTCGAGTCGAGGCCGCCGGAGACGCCGATGACGGGCTTCGGCGCACCGATCGCGCGCATCCGCTGCTCGAGACCGGACACCTGGATGTTGAAGGCCTCGTAGCAGTCCAGGTCGAGCCGTGCCGGGTCGTCGGGCACGAACGGGAACCGGTCGAGCGTGCGGCGGATGCCGATGTCGGATGCCGGCGGGTCGACGGTGAAGGGGACGCGCTGCCCCGTACTCCACGTCGCGCGGCGGTTGTCGTCGAAGGTGCCCTGGCGGAGGCGGTCCTGACGGAGGCGATCCAGATCGACGTCGGCGATCGCGAAGCGCGGTCCGTCGGGGAAACGCTCGGTCTCCGCGAGGAGCGCACCGCCCTCGTAGATCATGGTCTGACCGTCCCACGACACGTCGTTCGTGGATTCGCCGAGGCCCGCCGCGGCGTACACGTAGGCCGCCAGGCACCGCAACGACTGCGACTGGGTGAGGATGCGCCGGTCCTCGGCGCGCGCGATCGTGATGGGGCTGCCGGAGAGGTTCAGGAGTACCGTCGCGCCCGCCAGCGCCGCGGTCGAGGAGGGCGGCACCGGCATCCAGACGTCTTCGCAGACCTCCGCGTGCACGACGAGTCCGGGCACGTCGGCCGCGTCGAACAGCAGATCGGTGCCCACCGGCACCTGAGCGCCCGCGAGCTCGACCGCGTCCGGGGCGTCCACGCCGGACGCGTACCACCGGTGCTCGTAGAACTCGCGATAGGTCGGCAGGTACGACTTCGGGGCCACCCCCAGGACGGCGCCGCGGTGGATCACGACGGCGCAGTTGTACAGCCGGGAGCCGATCCGCAGGGGAGCGCCGACCACGAGGAGCGGACGCAGCTCCGCGGATGCCGAGGCGATCCGGGCGACGGCATCCCGCACCGCGTCGAGCACGGCATCCTGCTGCACGAGGTCGTCGATCGCGTAGCCGGTCAGGCACAGCTCCGGGAAGACGGCTACCGCGACACCCTCGTCGTGGAGCTCCCGGGCCGCCGCGAGCACGGCGTCCGCATTGCGCGCGGGGTCGGCGATGGCGACGGGGATGGTGCAGGCGGCCACACGCGCGAAGCCGTGGCGGTAGACGCTCTCGAACGGCAGGTTCTGGCTCACGGCACCAGTCTGGCATCCGTCGTGGTCCGCGGCACGGCCGGCGTGCGTGGCGCCCGCGTCGGGAGGACCGACCGGGGTGTCGGTGACCGCGGTTAGGGTCGGAGACGGAAGGGTGACATGCGATACATCGAAGACGAGGGCCGGATCGTCTGGAGCGCGAGCGACCTCAAGGCCGCCGCCGAGTGCGAGTACGCGTGGCTGCGCGCGATCGACGCGAAGCTCGGACGCGTGCCGGCGGTGGACGAACCGGAAGACGCGACCCTGGAGCGGGCGGGCCGGCTCGGCACGCAGCACGAGCTGCGGGTGCTGGCCGACTATCGCGAGGCCCGGCCCGGCGCCGTCGTCGAGATCCCGGCGGCGCGTTCGTCCGACGCCGCGGCGCTCGCCGACGCCGTCGCACGCACCAACGACGCGCTGGCCGATCCCGCCGTCACGGTCGTCTACCAGGCGGCCTTCTCGACCGACGAGTTCGTGGGCTTCGCCGACTTCCTGGTGCGCGACACGACCCTGCCGGGCGCGCCGTGGCTCGTGCAGGACACGAAGCTCGCTCGTCACGCCCGCGTCACCGCGCTCATGCAGCTCGCCGCCTACGTCGACCAGCTCGACCGGCAGGGCGTGGCGCGATCCGATCGGGTCGAGCTGCTGCTCGGCGACGGGTCGACCTCCGAACATCGCGTGCGTGACCTGCTGCCCGTGTTCGCCCTTCGCCGAGAGCGGCTGCGCGCCCTCATCGCCGACCGTGACATCGCGGCCGGTGCCGCCGGGGCGCCGATCGCCTGGGGCGACGAGCGCGGCGAACTCCGCGTCGTCGCGTGCGGGCGGTGCGCCACGTGCGATCTCGACGTCGTCGGCCACCGCGACCTCCTCCTCGTCGCCGGCATGCGCCCCCTCCAGCGCGAGCGTCTGCGGGCGGCGGGCCTGCGCACGATCGACGATCTCGCCCACGCGTCCGAGGCTCCGGCCCGCATGTCGGCCGACACGTTCTCGCACCTGCGCACGCAGGCACGGCTGCAGCTGACGAGCCCGGCGGGCGGCGTCGAGACCGCGCCGCCCGCGCCGCTCGCCGCGGACGACGCGCCCGCGCTCCCGGCGCTCCCGGCGGTGCCGACGTACGAGGTCGTCTTCCCGCAGGCGCTGGGCGCCCTCCCGCGCCCCGACCACGGCGACCTGTTCTTCGACTTCGAGGGCGATCCGCTCTACACCGAGACCCCCAGCGCGGGGTCGCCGGCGCAGTGGGGGATCGACTACCTGTTCGGCTGGGTCGACACGGCGAGCCGCTACACCCCGCTGTGGGCCCACTCGTTCGCCGAGGAGAAGGCCGCCCTCGAGCGGTTCCTCGAGATCGTCGCCCTCCGGCGCCGCACACACCCGGGCATGCACATCTATCACTACGCGCCGTACGAGCCCACGCATCTGCTCGCGATGGCCGCGAGGCACGGCGTCGGCGAGGCGGCCGTCGACCGACTGCTGCGAGAGGGCGTGTTCGTCGACCTCTACCCGATCGTCCGCCGCGCCCTGCGCGTGGGATCGCGGTCGTACTCGATCAAGAAGCTCGAGCCCCTGTACATGGGTGCCGACGTGCGCACGAGCGACGTGCAGCGCGGCGACGACTCCATCGTCCGCTACGTCGAGGCGCGCGCTCTCGCCGACGCGGGTGACGCCGAGGCGGCGGGCGTCGTGCTCGACGACCTGGCCGACTACAACCGCTACGACTGCGTCTCCACCCTCAAGCTCCGCGATTGGCTCGTCGACCGCGCCCGCGAGGCGGGTCTGCGTCCGTCGATCGACGCGGAGGCCCTCGAGTTCTCGTACGAACCGTCGGTGCGGGCCGAATCGCTCGGCCGGCTCGCGGCATCCGTGCCTCCCGAGGGTCGCTCCGGCGCGAGCGACGCGTCCGACGCCGTGGCCGAAGCGCTGCGCCTCGGAGCCGCGGCGATCGACTACTACCCGCGCGAGGTCAAGACGTTCTGGGCGACCCACTTCCTGCGCCTGCGCGAGCCAGTGTCGGTGTGGGAAGACACCCGTGACGTCGTCGTGGTCGACGGCGCGCGGTGCCGGGTGATCACCGACTGGCACCTCCCCGAGGGCGCCCGCGTGCAGCGCCGTGTCGTAGAGGTGCGGGGCGACCTCGCGCCCGGCACCCGCCTCACGGTCGACAGCGCCCCCTTCGCGCTCTACGAGATCCCCGCCCCGTTCCCCGTCGAGACGAACCCGCGCTGGATCCATGCCGCACGCACCGTCAAGGTGGTCGAAGTCCTCGACGACGGCGCGGTGATCGAGGAGACGTTCCTGCAGGGCTTCACGTGGCAGGAACTGCCGGTGGCCCTCACCCCCGTCGCGCCGCCTCAGGCGGGCAGCCAGCAGGCCGCGATCGACGAGTGGGCCGACGTCGTGCTCTCCTCGGCCGATGCCGGGCCGGAGGGCGTGCCCACGTTGCCGGCGGATGCCGCGAGCGATCTGCTCCTGCGGCGCCCGCCCCGCACCCGCAGCGGTGGCCTCACCCGAGGGCGGGGCACAGACGTCGCCGACATCACTGCCACGCTGCTCGACCTCGACCGCAGCTACATCGCCGTCCAGGGTCCTCCCGGCACGGGGAAGACGTACGTCGGCTCCCACGTCGTCGCCGCGCTCGTCCGCGATCACGGCTTCCGGGTCGGGGTCGTCGCGCAATCGCACGCGGTCGTGGAGCACATGCTCGACCGCATCGTCGAGGCGGGGGTTCCGAAAGCGCAGGTGGCGAAGGCGCCGAAGGCGTCGGGCAGCAACGACGGCGCGGAGCTCTCCTTCACGCCGATCGCCAAGAACGGCATGGCCGCCTACATCGGCGAACAGCAGGGCGGCTTCGTCGTCGGCGGCACCGCGTGGGACTTCACCCACACGGGGCGGATAGCCCGTCGCGGTCTGGATCTGCTCGTGATCGACGAGGCGGGCCAGTTCTCGCTCGCCTCGACGATCGCCGTCAGCGCCGCGGCGAGCAGGCTCCTGCTGCTGGGCGACCCGCAGCAGCTCCCGCAGGTGAGTCAGGGTACGCACCCCGAGCCGGTCGACACGTCGGCCCTCGGCTGGATCATGGACGGCGCGGCCGTCATCCCCGCCGACCGCGGCTTCTTCCTCGCGCAGTCGCGGCGCATGCGTCCCGAGGTCGCCGCTCCCGTCTCCGATCTCTCCTACGAGGGGCGCCTGGAGGCGTACGCCGGCACGGCGGCCCGTCACCTCGACGGCATCCCCGCCGGGGTCGTCCCCGTGCCGCTGGGTCACACCGGCAATGCGACGCAGTCGCCCGAGGAAGCGGGCCGCGTGGTCGAGATCGTCACAGACCTCGTCGGCCGGCGCTGGACAGCCGACGACGGCATCCCCGCCCGTCCGCTTCGCGCAGACGATCTCATCGTGGTCACCCCGTACAACGCGCAGCAGCTGCTCGTGGAGGAGGCACTCGCGGCGGCAGGATTCGCCGATGTTCCCGTCGGAACCGTCGACCGCTTCCAGGGGCAGGAGGCGGCCGTCGCCATCGTGTCGCTCGCCGCCTCGTCGGGACGAGACGCCCCCCGCGGGCTCGAGTTCCTGCTCCTCCAGAACCGTCTCAACGTGGCGGTCTCCCGCGCCATGCACACCGCCTTCGTCGTGTTCGGCACGGGCCTGCTGGACGACCTGCCGCGCACCCCCGACGGCGTCGCACGCCTCAGTGCGTTCGCGCGCCTCGTCGGCGCCGACGGCGGGGTGCTGCGAAGCGACGCCGACGGCGGTGCGGCCGAGGGCGTCGCGCTCGTGCGCAGTCCGTAGACTCGCGGGACCACGACAGCGAGGAGGAGCGGACATGGCCGAAGAGGCACCGCGTCAGTTCGAGATCGAGATGCCGCCGGAGATCGTGGCGGGCAGCTTCGCCGACTTCGCGAACGTGTGGCACACGCCCGACGTGTTCGTCATGGACTTCGTCTCGCTCGTCCGTCCCCCGCACGAGGCGACGGATGCCGACGGCAACACCGTGACGGTCGTCCCCGGCCGTGTCGTGCAGCGCGTGCGCATTCCTCCGGAGCAGGTGTTCGAACTCGCGAAGGCGCTCACCCAGCAGCTGGAGTTCTGGGAACGCGAGAACGGTCGCCGCACGGGCGACGATCTCGCCGGCTGACGCACCCGCGCGACGCGGGGGTCAACGCGACGCGGACGTCGCCGTCAGCGGTGTCAGACCGTTCCGTACAGCCGGTCGCCCGCGTCACCGAGTCCGGGCACGATGTAGCCCTTCTCGTTGAGACGCTCATCGAGCGCACCGAGGACGAGCGTCACGTCGCGGTCGCCCACCTGCTTCTCGATCGCGGCGACACCCTCGGGTGCGCCGAGGATGCAGATGGCGGTGACGTCCTGAGCGCCGCGGGCGAACAGGAAGTCGATCGCCGCGCCGAGCGAACCGCCCGTCGCGAGCATGGGGTCGAGCACGAAGCACTGCCGGTCGCTGAGATCGGCGGGCAGACGCTCGGCGTAGGTGACCGGCTCGAACGTCTCCTCGTCTCGCGCCATGCCCAGGAAGCCGACTTCTGCGGTCGGCAGCAGCTTGACCATGCCGTCGAGCATGCCGAGCCCGGCGCGGAGGATGGGCACGACGAGCGGGCGGGGCTCGCTGATGCGCACGCCCACGGTCGTGGTGACGGGGGTGCGGATCTCGAGGTCTTCCACGCGCACGCTGCGGGTGGCTTCGTACGCCAGGAGCGTCACCAGCTCTTCGGTGAGCTGTCGGAACACCGGCGAGGGTGTGCGCTCGTCGCGCAGCACCGTCAGCTTGTGGGTGATGAGAGGGTGGTCGGCCACGTGCACGCGCATACCCCCAGGTTAGCGGGGCGTACGCTGGCCCCGTGAGCCTGCCCGCCAGACAGACCGACCTCGACGCCATGGTGCGGGCGAGGGAGCTCGCTGCCGAGGCGGCCGCTCACGGTGACATCCCCGTCGGAGCGGTCGTCACCGATGTGTCGGGCGCGGTGCTGGGGGAGGGGCGCAACCTCCGCGAGCTCACGCACGACCCGCTCGCGCACGCCGAAGTGGTGGCGCTGCGGGCAGCGGCCGAGACGCTCGGCTCGTGGAACCTCGAGCACTGCACTCTCGTCGTCACGCTGGAGCCGTGCCTCATGTGCGCCGGCGCGATCTCGCAGGCCCGTGTGGGCCGCGTCGTGTTCGGCGCCTGGGACGACAAGGCCGGCGCCGCGGGGTCGCTGTACGACGTGCTGCGCGACCGTCGCCTGCCCCACCGCTCGGAGGTGATCGGCGGAGTGGATGCCGAGGAGGCGGCGGCGCTGCTGCGCGCGTTCTTCCTCGCTCGCCGCGACCCCTGACCCGGTTGCTCGGGTCGCCGTCAGTCGCTCGAAGCGAGCACGATCGTCTCGGTCGCCGGTCGCGAGTCCCGGGCGGGGAGGCCGATCCGGGCTTCGACGCACACTCTTTCGGCGGCGGGTGCGAGCTCGCGGACGCGCTCGTCGATCTCCCGCAGCACCAGGGCGACCTCGCCGAAGAGGAGGTCGGGCGGGAACGATACCGTGACCATCACGACGAGGCGGTCGTCGTGCAGCCGGCGGGTCGTGACGTCGAGGATGCGGTGCGTCTCAGACTCTTCGCAGAGCACCTCGGCAACGGCCTCGCGGATCGTGGGAGCATCCAGAAGAACGGCGGTCATGCCGCCGAGCGTACGGCGCCGCGCCGGACGGAGTCCGACGTTCTCGCCGTGCAAATGGCCGGGCTTCTCAGTCCGAGGAACTGAGGATGATCGCCTCGGTCGGCGGGGCGGGGAAGGCGGGCTGCCCGAGGTAGCCCATGACTGCCAGAAGTGCCTGCCGAACCGCTCCCGGACGCTCCAGGTGAGGCGCGTGTCCGACGCCCTCGAGCTCCAGCTCGGTGACCTCGCCTCCGGCCTCGCGGTACGCGGTGAGCACGTCGCGCGTCTGCGACACCATCTGCTGCGCGGGCGCGACCTCGTCGCCGGGCCAGCCGGGGATGATCCCGAGTGCGCCGAGATGGTTGAGGTCGAAGAACGACGCGTCGGAGACGATGGCATCCGCTGTCCCGTGCACCCACAGGATCGGCGGCTTCACGTCCAGGTCGACGATCCCGGACGTGTCGAACCAGCGGGGTGCCATCGTGTTCAGCACGCCCGTCCGTCCGGCCGCGAAGCCGGGCCAGTTGTCGCTCGCGACGCCGTCGCCGGGGTAGTTGCCCTCGGCGGTCGAGGTGGTGAGCATCGACTCGACCCACAGATCTTCGTTGCGGCCGTCGTACTCGGCGGAGACGTACCCGGTGCGGAAGACGGTACGCGGCGAGGTCGGCGCCTCGTCGCTCGTGTCGTGCTCGGCGAGGCGGCGCACGAAGTCGGGGTTCGCGCCGCCACCGCCGCAGCCGGCGTCGTCGTCGGTGAGCCGGGAGCCGTCACGCCGCGTACCACCGAAACCGTACGGGGAGACGGGGGCCTGCAGCGTCAGCGAGAGGGCGGGGTGGTCGAGCGCGTATTGCAGCACGACGCCGCCGCCCATCGACCAGCCCATGAGGTGAGCCGTGGGGATGCCGAGAGTCGTCAGCGCGGCATGCACGTCGTCACTGAAGTCGCGGACCCCGCGGGTCGCGTCGACCGGGGCGTGCTCGGATGTGCCGAATCCGCGGAGATCCACGGCGATCACACGGAGGTCGCCGGGGAGGTCCTGCATGAACTCCTGCCAGAACAGGCTCGACGACACGTTGCCGTGGATGAGCACGAGCGTGCGCTCCGGCGGCGCGGCGGTGTCGTCGCCCTCGCGTTCCAGGATGCCGACCGCGATCCGGTCGGTGTCGATCACTCGGGAGATGATGCCGTCGAGGAGGGTCATGACGAGTCCTTCGCAGTCGCGACGGGGCGGCCACGCCTCCGTCGCTGTCGACTATAGCCCGGGGGCATCGGCCGTCGAGAGGCCTCTCAGCAGGCTCTTACCGAGCAGGTCGTCGTGGCTCGGTGTTCGCCCGGTGGCCACCTCCCGACCGCCCGCTCGCGGGCCGCGGATGAGAGGATGGAGGGATGGCTGACGACATGCTCCCCGCTATCGCGATCCTCGGTGCCGGCTCCATGGGAGGCGCGATCCTGCAGGGACTCGTCCGCTCCGGTGTCGCGCCGCACGTGACCGTCACCAACCGCACCGTCGCCCGGGCCGCCACCGTCGAGGGCCTCCCCGGGGTCACGAGTCTCGCTCTGGAGAGCGCGCCTGACGCGAACACGACCGCCGCTGCCTCCGCCGACATCGTCCTGATCGGAGTGAAGCCCCTCATGGTCCCCGACCTCCTCCGGGAGATCGCGCCGGTGCTCCGCCCCGGCACCGTGCTGGTGAGCCTGGCCGCCGGCGTGACGATCGCGACGTTCGAAGGGATCGTCGGCGACGGCATCCCCGTCGTCCGCTCGATGCCGAACACGCCGGCCGTCGTCGGCAAGGCCGTCACGGGACTCGCCGCGGGCCCGTCGGCATCCGACGCCGATCTCGCCGTCGTGCGACGACTGTTCGAGACGTGCGGCGCGGTCATCGACGTGGCCGAAGACCGGATCGACGCGCTGTCGACGATCTCCGGTTCGGGTCCTGCCTACGTCTTCCTGCTCATCGAGGAACTCACCGAGGCGGCGCGCGGGAAGGGCTTCTCGGAGGCCGACGCGCGGCTCATGGCGGAGCAGACCTTCATCGGTGCCGCCGCCCTCCTGGATGCCACGGGCGACGACCCCGCCGAGCTGCGCCGGCGGGTGACCAGCCCGAAGGGCACGACCGAACGCGCCATCTCGGTGCTGCAGGGCGCGAACCTCTCGGGCCTGTTCGCCGAGGCGACCGATGCCGCCCTCGCTCGCGCGCAGGAGCTGGCCGCCGGCGCGTGAGCCGACGGCGTCAGCGGTCGAGGGCCGCGAAGCGCTCGATGTCGGAGTTCGTGCCCGACACGATGATGAGGTCGTGGTTGGTGACGACCGTGTTCGCCTCGGCGTAGCGGAACGGCTTGCCGGGACTCTTCACGCCGACCACGGTCACGTTGTACTTCGTGCGCACGCCCGACTCGTTCAGTCCGACGCCCCGGATGAACTTCGGCGGGTACATCTTCGCGAGGACGAAGTCGTCGTCGAAGCGGATGAAGTCGAGCATGCGTCCGCTGACGAGGTGGGCGACGCGCTCGCCGGCCTCTCGCTCGGGGTAGATGACGTGGTTCGCGCCGACGCGGGCGAGGATCTTGCCGTGCGACTGCGAGACGGCCTTCGCCCAGATCTGCGGCACCTTCAAGTCGACGAGGTTCGCGGTGATCAGCACCGACGCCTCGATCGACGAACCGGTCGCGACGATCGCCACCTGGAAATCCTGCGCGCCGATCTGCTTCAGCGCTTCGATGTTGCGTCCGTCGGCCTGCACCGCGTGGGTGACGCGCTCCGACCACTTCTGCACGAGCTCGAGGTTCGCGTCGATCGCGAGCACCTCGCGGTCGAGGCGGTCCAGCTCGCCGGCGCACGCCGCTCCGAAGCGGCCCAGGCCGATCACGAGCACGGGGGCGTCATTGCGGATCTGCTCAACCAACGATCGGCCTTTCCACGGGCAGCGAGTAGTGCTGCGATCTGCTGGTCGCCGCCACGGCGGCGGCGAGGGTCACTGTACCAACGCGTCCCATGAACATGGTGGCGGCCAGGACGTAGACGGCGGAGTCCGGAAGCTCCGACGTCAGTCCCGTCGAGAGCCCGACGGTCGCGAATCCGGAGATCACGTCGAAGAGGACGTACTCGACGGGTGCCTTCGTCAGTTGGGCGATGGTGATGGTCGACACCGCGACGATCGTCGCGCCCCAGGCGACCACCGAGAGCGCGACGCGCTGTACGTCGCTCGGGATGCGGCGTCCGAACGCCTCGACGCTCTGACGGCCCTTCGCCTCCGAGAAGACGGCGAGCGCGAGCACCGCGAGGGTCGTCACCTTGATGCCCCCGGCGGTGGAGGCGGAGCCGCCGCCGACGAACATCAGCATCGAGCCGACCACGAGCGACGACCCGTGGAGCTCGCCGATGTCGATGATCGAGAAGCCGCCCGATCGGGTCATCGCGGAGAGGAAGAACGCCTGGAACGTCGTGTCCCACGCGTCCATCGAGCCGAAGGTCTCGGGGTTCTCGTACTCGAGGAGGAGGAAGACGCCGGCGCCGGCGAAGAAGAGCACCGTCGTCGTGATGAGGGTGAGCTTCGTGTGGAGCGACCAGCGCCGCACGTGCCACTGGTGGCGCCACAGGGTGAAGATGACGGGGAAGCCGATCGAGCCGAGGAAGACGCCCGTCATCAGGATCGTCAGCATGAAGTAGTCCTGCGCGAACGGAAGCAGACCCTCCGCGTTGGGAACGAAACCGGTGTTCGTGAACGACATCGCCGCGTAGTACGGCGCTTCCCACAGTGCCGTGAGCGGATCGATGCCGTTGATCAGCAGCGACGGGTACAGCAGGACGGCCAGGGCCGCCTCGATGATGAGGGTCGACAGCGCGACGGTCGAGAGCAGCTGGCCGACCTCGCCGAGGCGGACGGTCTGTCCCTCGTTGACGGGTCCGCCGTGCGCGCGCATGGGATTGGAGTCTCCGGCGGCGATGAGCTTGGCGCGCAGACCGAGTCGCTTGGAGATCACGAGCCCCAGGATGGATGCCAGTGTGAGCACGCCCAGCGCGCCGACGTTGACGCCGATGAACACGAACACGTGCCCGAGGGGCGACCAGTGCGTGCCCATGTCGACCGTCGACAGCCCGGTCACGCAGATGGTCGACACGGCGGTGAACAGCGCGTCGGCCAACGGCGTCGGTCGTCCGTCCGCGGCGGCCGCCGGCAGGGAGAAGAGGGCGGTGAACACCAGGATCAGCGACGAGAACACCAGCACGGCGAAGCGCGACGGCGAGGCCGTGGTGAGGTCGCGGATGCCTTTGACCGACCTCTTGAAGCGCCGGAGCGCGCGTACGACGACGGTCTCGCCCGTCATGTCGCGCCCCTCTCGCCGAAAGAATCGTTGTCATGGTACTCCGACGCGCGCGCGGGCTAACCTAAGGTCATGGCGGACATCTTCGACGTGATCGCCGACGGCACCCGTCGGGACATCCTGCAGCTGCTGCGCGAACGCGGAGCGGGCAGTCGCGGGACGAGCGTGTCGCAGATCGTCTCGGAGCTCGGCGTGAGCCAGCCGACCGTGTCGAAGCATTTGAAGGTGCTGCGCGAGGCGGAGCTCGTCTCGGTGCGGGAAGAAGGTCAGCACCGCTATTACAGCCTCTCCCCGGCACCCCTCGACGCCGTCGACGAGTGGCTCATGCCGTTCATCGTCGACGACGAGCCGTTGTCGATCGGAGCGGGTGCTCTGCCGGACTCCGCTGCCGCCGCCGCCGACCTCGTGGGTCGTGCCGCCGCGTC
Organism: Candidatus Microbacterium phytovorans; assembly: GCA_029202445.1. Classification (NCBI taxonomy): domain Bacteria; kingdom Bacillati; phylum Actinomycetota; class Actinomycetes; order Micrococcales; family Microbacteriaceae; genus Microbacterium; species Candidatus Microbacterium phytovorans. Next base: position 1,878,355 of record CP119321.1, on the reverse strand, counting down.
GACGAAGCACGCGTTTGAGAACGTGCTCAAGCGCATCCCGGGCCGCTGATCTCCGGCATCCGTTCATCACACAGACCACACAGGTTTACACGCGTCGCATACACCCTCTAGGGTTGAGGCAATCGCACGTCTGGGAATACGTGCGGCCAACTGCACAGCATTGCTGGGATGAAAACTGGGGAGATGGGATGCCGGAGTTGTCTGACGTGCGCTTTCTGACGGTCGCCGAGGTGGCCGACTTGATGCGCGTCTCGAAGATGACCGTGTACCGACTGGTGCACGCCGGCGAGCTGCCCGCGGTCCGATTCGGTCGCAGCTACCGTGTCCCCGAGACGGCCGTGACCGCTGCCCTGCAACGGCCGATCGCCGACGTCGGCTAGACTGGCCTGAGGCATTTTTCGACGTGCCTGATCCCGGACGCGAAACGATCGCGTCCAGACCCCTGACGTAGTGAGGTTTTCCGTGGGTTCTGTCATCAAGAAGCGCCGCAAGCGCATGGCGAAGAAGAAGCACCGCAAGCTGCTTCGCAAGACTCGCCACCAGCGCCGCAACAAGAAGTAAGCGGCCGAAACACCGAGCGCCCCGATCCGAACGGATCCGGGCGCTTCGTGTTTTGCGCCGGTGGGCCATGTCCGGCCGGCTCCCGGTTGCAGCCGTGGCCATGTCCCGCTTCCGGCTGCCCATGTCCCACTTTCAGTGGCCATGTCCCACTTTCGGTTGGCTATGTCCCACTTTCGGTTGTTTGAGAGGCTTCGCAACGACCGAATGTGGGCCATGCCAGCGTCGCAACGACCGAATGTGGGACATGCCGAAGCGCGGCCCGAGGGTCGTGCGATGCGCGAAGATGGGATCGTGACGACCCTCACGATCATCTCCAAGCCCGACTGTCACCTCTGCGATGTCGCGCGCGAGGTCGTGGAGACGGTCGTCGCCGACCTGCCCGACGAGACCGACGTCGAGATCGAGGAGCGATCGATCCTCGATGACCCTGCTCTCTATGCCCAGTGGTGGGAGAAGATCCCCGTGATCCTCCTCGACGGGCGACTCCACGCGCACTGGCGCGTCGCTCCCGACCGCCTGCGCCACGCGCTCACATCCCCCGAGGAGATCCGATGACCCTTCGCCACGTCGTCGCCTGGAAGCTCGCCGCCGAAGACGAGGAGGTGCGCGCCGAGCAGGCGGCCGAGGTCGCCGCGAGGCTGCGAAGCCTCGTCGGCGTGGTCCCCTCGATCCGCGAGCTGTCGGCAGGCCCGAACGCCGCCTACGCGCACGCCAACGTCGACGTGGCGGTCGTCATCGACTTCGACGACGTTCAGGGGCTCGACGACTACCAGACCCACCCCGCGCACCAGGAGGTCGCGGCGTACATCCGCAGTGTCGTGGCGGGCCGGATGGCCGTCGACTTCGAGGTGTGAGCCGCGGCTCTCACTCGCGTTCGACGACCTCCGCATCGGGAGCGTTCGTGCGGACCGACTCGATGCCGTTGAGGGCGCTCGACTTCGAGGAGTAGCCCTCGCTCGACGCGATGACCTGCCCGTTGGATGCCTTGAGGTTGAAGCGCCATTGACCGCCCTTGTCGGTGAACAGCTCGAACTTTCCCGTCATGGTGGGTTCCTTCGATGCGGAGCGGCCCCGTCGCCGCTGCTGGCCACACGTTAGCGAGCCGACTCTCGCACCGCCAGAGGCCTGACGATGCGCGGTCAGTCCTCCGGTCGTGGGCGCACCACGACGGGCACCTCGGCGAAGGTCACTCGCACAAGGTCGTCGTACGCGACGCGATCGCCGGCGGCGTGCTGAACGGTGAAGAGGGTGCCGTCGGCGGCGCGCACGAGTGTGCGGCGGAACCCGCCCAGGAAGGTGGTCTCCTGCACGGTGGCGGGCACACCGCCCTCGGATACCAGGCGCACGTTCTCGGGACGGATGAAGACGTCCACCGACCCGTCCGCGACCGGCGAGTGCGACGACAGCCGCTGGCCCCATACGTGTACGGCGCCGGCGGCGACGACGCCGGGCACGACGCTGGAAACCCCGACGAACGCCGCGACGTACGGGCTGGCGGGGCGCAGGTAGAGGTCCTCTGGGCTCCCCACCTGCTCGATCCGCCCCGCGTTCATGACGGCGATGCGATCCGACACGGCGAGGGCCTCCTCCTGGTCGTGGGTCACGAACACGGTCGTGATCCCCAGTCGCAGCTGGATGCGACGGATCTCGTCGCGCAGTTGGACGCGAACCTTGGCATCCAGGGCCGAGAGCGGCTCGTCCAGCAGGAGCACGCGGGGCTCGGTCACGAGGGCGCGTGCGAGCGCCACCCGCTGCTGCTGCCCGCCGGACAGCTGGTGGGGGAAGCGGTCGGCGAGGTGGCCGAGGCCGACGAGTTCGAGCGCGTCGGACGCACGGCGTGCCGCGACGCGCTTCGCCACCCGCCGTCGGCGCAGTCCGAACGCCACGTTGTCGATCACGCGCAGGTGCGGGAACAGCGAGTACGACTGGAACACCATGCCGATGTCCCGTCGATTCGTCGGGATGCCGGAGACATCGCGCCCGCCGAGGAGCACGGCGCCCCCCGTCGCAGACTCCAGGCCCGACAGCACGCGCAGCGCGGTCGTCTTACCGCAGCCGGAGGGTCCGAGGAGGGAGACGAACTCGCCGGGGGCGATGTCGAGGGCGAAGTCGTGCAGCACCCGGGTCGTTCCGTAGTCCTTGACGACACCGCGGAACTCGACCCTCGTCCCCTCGCCCGCATCGGCCAGGAGGGCGTTGTCGGACGTGCGCGGCAGCGCACGGGGGGTGACGGCGGCGAGGGAATCGGTGGTCACGGACGGGCCTTTCGGGAACGCGCGCGGGCGGCGCGCGAGATGACGAGCAGAAGGAGGAAGACGAAGGCGAGCGAGAGCAGGGTGAACATCGCCGACGCGTAGGGGTCGATCTTGTTCGACACGACGAGGGCCGTCTGGAGCACCTGACGATTGAGCAGCGAGGCGATCGTGAACTCGCCCAGCACGACGGCGACCGAGATGAGCGACGCGGCCAGGAGACCTTGGCGCAGATTCGGCACCAGAACGTGCACGATGACATCGAAGCCGTTGGCGCCGAGCGATCGTGCCGCTTCGGACAGGGTCTTCACGTCGATGGCGTCGATCGACGCCTTGATCGATCGGTAGGCGAAGGGCAGCACGGTCACGCCGTAGGCGAAGGCGAGGGTCCACGCTCCCGTGCCGAGCGTGCGCCCGATCTGCAGGTAGATCGGGGCGAGGCCGACGACGAGGACGATCGCGGGAATCGAGATCGGCAGGAGCGCGAGGAACTCGAAGGGCCGCGCGAGGCGGGGGAACCGCAACTCGATGAGGATGAGCGTCGGCAGCAGGAGGAGCAGGACGATCGCCACGGTCACGACGGCCAGCACGACCGAGTTGCCGAGCCCGGTCCAGATCGGACCGAGCACCTGCGTGTTGGCCGGATCGAAGACCCTCGTCCAGTTGGCGAGCGTCAGACCCCCCGACCTGCTGTCGCGGAACGTGTACAGCACCGTGGATGCCAGGGGGATCGCGAACAGGATGCCGACGACGATCCCGATCACGGCGCGCGTCGTGCGGGACGGAGCGAGGTCGGAGACGCTCATGCCTGCCACCGCGCCGCCCGGCGCTGGATCGCTGCGTAGAGGGCCATCACGACGCCGACGACCACGATCATCCCGAGGGCGAGCGCGCCCGCCAGATTCTCCCGCCCGAGCACCGTCTCGCTCGTGAGGGCGGCGCGGATCTGAAGGGGGACGATCTGCGAGCCCTGGCTGGCGAGGGCCGCTGCCGTCGCGTACGAGGAGAACGCGTTGGCGAACAGGAGCAGGAAGCTGGCCAGGAACGACGGCGCGAGCACGGGAAGACCCACCCGTGTCCAGAACGACGCGCGGGTGCCGCCCAGGACGAGGTTCGCCTCCGTCCACTGTGGTTTGAGCGCAGAGAGGGCCGGCAGGAACGTGATCACCATGAGCGGCACCTGGAAGTAGATGTAGGGGAGGATGAGGCCCGGCAGCGAGTACAGCCAGGACCCGGGCTGGAGGTCGACGCCGAAGGAGTCGCGCAGGAACACGGTCACGACGCCCTGCACGCCGATGGTGGCGATGAAGACGAACGCGAGCATCACCCCGCCGAACTGGGCGAGCACCCCGGCGGCGGCGTCGAGCATGCTGCGGACGAGCCCCGTAGAAGGCAGCCCGAGCGCGGCGTAGCAGACGAGCGCTCCCAGCACCGCTCCGACGGCCGCCGTCAGCGCGGAGAGCCACGTCGTGTTGGCGAACGTGGTCAGGATGACGGGGTCGACGAGCGCCGAGACGTTGGCCCAGGTGAAGGCGCCGTCGCGGTCGAAGAAGCCGGTCCCGATCGCGAGGGCGGTGGGGAGGGCGAGGAAGAGACCCAGGTAGACGGCGAACGGCACCAGCCCGAGCCACGCCCACGACCGCGTGCGCACCGCGCCCCGAGGAGGAGCGGCCTGCTCCTCCTCGGGGCGGGTGTCCCGCGGCGTCGCCACGAGCGCTGCGGAGGTCACTGGACCGCCGCGGCCCACTTCTCACCGAGCAGCGTGCCGGCGGCCGTGCTCTGCGCTTCGGTGGGGACGACGGTCGTCTCCGGAGCGGCCGGGAGGGCCGCCGCGAGGTCGGCGTCGATCGTGCCGGCGGCGGTCATGGCATCCATGCGGGCCGGGCGGGCACCGCCCTTCAGCCAGAGGTTCTGCACCTCGTCGCTGTAGAGGAACTCCTGCCACAGGCGCGCGGCGGCCGGGTGGGGAGCGTCCTTATTGATGGCCTGGTTGTAGTACGCGGCGTAGCCGCTGCCGTCGAAGACGCGGACCTTCCAGTTCGGGTTGGTCGACGTGTGCGTGGCGTTGAGGTAGTCCCAGTCGAAGACGACGGGGGTCTCGCCGCTGCTGATCGTGCCGGTGGTGACGTCGACCTTCAGCAGGTTGCCCGCCTTCTGGAGCTCACTGAAGAAGTCGATGCCGGGCTGGAAGTCGTCGAGCGTCCCGCCGTTCTGCACGGTCGCCAGCCCGACGGCCGCGAAGGCGGCACCGGCCTGGGTCGGGTCGCCGTTGATGGCCACGGCACCCGCGTAGTCGGCCCCCAGGAGGTCGGAGAGTTCCGCGGGCTCGTCGTAGCGGCTCGAGTCGTAGCCGACCGACATGTACCCGCCGTAGTCGCCGACGAACAGTCCCGACGACTCCTTGAGCGCGTCGGGGATGTCGTCCCACGTGGCGACCTTGTAGGGCGCGAACACGTCGGTGTTCTGCAGGGCGACCGTGAGGCCGAGGTCGAAGACATCGGGCGCCGTATCGAGGCCCTCGTTGGTCTTCGCGGCCTGGATCTCCTCGGCGCTCGAGACGTCCGGGGACTGCTCGTTGATCGCGATCTCGGGGTAGCGGTCGGCGAACAGGTCGAGGATCTCGCCGTAGTTCGCCCAGTCGCGCGGCAACGCGATGACGTTGAGCGCGCCCTCGGCCTTGGCGGCGGCCTCGAGGTCGGCGAGGGTGCCGAAGTCGGCGAGGCTCGTGGCGGTCGCCGCGTCCGCGGATGCCGCGCCGTCGGTGCCTCCGGCGCCCGGGGTTCCCGCCTCGGCGGCACAGGCGGTGAAGGCGAGGGCCGCGGCCGTCGTCAGGGCGAGAGCGACGCCCAGGCGACGCGTACGGGTGTTGCGCATGTGATTCCTCTCGGGTGTCGCACGCACGCGCCGATCGACGCGCTCGTGCGGGGACGAGAGGAAACTACGGATGCCGGATGACGACTCGGCGGGATGCCGGTGAACCTGCGGTGACGCTCACGGGTCGTGGGCGTGACGCGACCCCTGGCATCCGGATTCTGCTACGGCGCGAGACGCGTGGGACCGCGGAAGAGGTAGGTGACTTCTCGGATGGAATCCTGCCCCAGCAACAGCATGAGCACGCGCGCCAGGCCCATGCCGAAGCCGCCGTGCGGCGGGGCGCCGTACCGGAAGAAGTCGAAGTAGAACGCGAGGTGCTCCGGGTCGAGACCCTTCTCGCGCGCCTGCACCTCGAGCACGTCGACGCGGTGCTCGCGCTGCGCGCCGGTCGTGATCTCGACGCCCTTGAACAGGAGGTCGTACGACTTCGTCAGCCCGGTCTCGGGGTCGCGCATGTGGTAGAACGCGCGGATCTCGGGGTGGTAGTCGGTGATGAAGACGAACTGGTGGCCGTAGGTCTCCTCGACGTGCGCGGAGATCTGACGCTCGCCCTCGGGGTCGAGGTCGCCGTCGGTGCGGGGGATCTCGTACCCGCGCGCCTTCACGATCTCGCGCGCCTCTGCCAGCGGGATGCGCGGGAAAGGCACCGCGGGCACGACGACGTCGATGTCGAAGAGCTCCTTGATCTCGTCGCCGTGCTTGTCCTTGACCGCCTGGATCGCGGTCTGGAGCAGCTCCTCCTGCATCGTGGCGACGTCTTCGTGGGAGTCGATCCAGCTGATCTCGGCGTCGACCGACGTGAACTCGGTCGCGTGGCGGCTCGTGAACGACGGGTCGGCGCGGTACACGTCGCCGATCTCGAAGATCTTGCCGAACCCGGCCGACTGGGCCATCTGCTTGAAGAATTGCGGCGACTGCGCGAGATACGCGGTCTTGTCCTCGAAGTAGGGCACCTCGAACAGTTCGGCGTTGGACTCGGATGCCGAGGCCATGAGCTTGGGCGAGTGGATCTCGATGTAGTCGCGGTCGATCCAGTAGCCGCGCATCGCGTGCTCGAGGGTGGTCTGCACGCGGAAGATCAGGTTGTTGCGACGCTGGCGCAGGTCGAGGAAGCGCCAGTCCATGCGCTTGTCGAGTCCGCTGTCGGCCGCGATCGGGGTCTCGGGGAGAGCCGCCGCGGCGATCTCCAGCCCACCGATCTTGATCTCGACCCCGCCGAGCTTGACGCGCTCGTCGTGCTTGAGGTCGCCCGTGACGGTGAGGAACGTGCCGGTGGTCAGCTCGGAGATGAGCGCCGTGAGCGCGAGGGCGCCGGCGTCCTGGCTCTCGGCCTCCGGGTCGGGACGCGTCGCGGGGTTCACGAGCTGCACCGCGCCGGTCTCGTCGCGCAGGATGACGAACTGCACCTTCTTCTGATCGCGGACGGTCTCCACCCATCCGGACACCGAGACGGCGCCGTCTTCACGGGAATGCAGCTGGCTGACGAGAACGCGTTCACTCACGATCGACCAGTCTACGGGCCGTCGGACCCGCCGCTTGCGGGGCGTCTGCTCGGCGTCCGCACAGGTTCCGGAAACCTCCGCCCCGTACCGTCGAAGGATGGCGGTGGCAGCGGACGGTTCCTGGCTCACGACGCTCGTCGACGCCGTCGTGTCCCTGATGGAGGTCATCGGCGCTCCGGGGGCCGGCATCGCGATCGCCGCCGAGAACCTCTTCCCGCCGCTGCCGAGCGAGGTCATCCTCCCGATGGCGGGGCTCGCGGCATCCCGTGGTTCGTTCGGTCTCGTCGAGGCGCTGCTGTGGACGACGGCGGGGTCTGTCGTCGGCGCCCTGCTCCTCTACGGACTCGGCGCATGGTTGGGGCTGCGCCGGCTGCGCGCCGTCGTCGCGCGACTTCCGCTGCTGCACGTCGAAGACGTCGATCGCACGGTGGCGTGGTTCGCGCGTCACGGCGGCAAGGCCGTGTTCTTCGGCCGCATGATCCCGATCTTCCGGAGCCTCATCTCGATCCCCGCGGGAGTCGTGCGGATGCCGTTGTGGCGCTTCGTGCTGTTGACCCTCGCCGGCTCGGCGGTGTGGAACTCGGTCTTCGTGCTCGCCGGATTCTTCCTGGGGGAGTCCTGGCACGTCGTGGAGACCTACGCCGACATCCTCCAGTACGTCGTGATCGTCGGCGCCGTGGCGGGGGTGACGTGGTTCGTGGTGACCCGCGTGCGGCAGTTGCGCGACCGGCGCCCCGACCTCGACGCCGCCTGAGTCCGCGCGGAGTCGTCGTCCCGGGCGCGTCGCCTCCCAGCCCGCCCACAGATCATGCCGCCGTAGACTGGGGTCGTGCCCGCCGAACGCCTCCACCTCGTGCGCCACGGCGAGGTCCACAACCCGCAGCGCGTGCTGTACGGGCGGCTCCCGAACTTCCGGTTGAGCGACGACGGCCGGCGCATGGCGCAGACCGCCGCGGAGCACGTGCGCGACCTCGGCCGGCCGATCGCATCGATCACCGCCTCGCCGTTGCAGCGTGCGCAGGAGTCGGCCGAACCTTTCGCCGACCTGTTCGGACTGCCGGTGGGTACCGACGAGCGCATCATCGAGCCGACGAACGTCTTCGAGGGCCGCCGGATGCGGCAGGCGCTCATGAACCCGATGAACTGGCACCATCTGCGCGCGCCCGCGATCCCGAGCTGGGGCGAGCCGTACCTCGACGTCGTCGCCCGCATGCTCGCCGCGATGCGCGACGCGGCGGAGGCCGCACCGCTGGTCGACGGCGTCGCGGGCGACGTCGTGCTCGTCTCGCACCAGCTGCCGATCTGGATCACGCACCTCGCGCTGGCCGAGGCGCCGCTGCGTCACGACCCGCGTCAGCGCCGCTGCGCGCTGTCGTCGGTCACGACCTTCGAGCGCGACGGCGACGGGTGGCGCGAGATCGCCTATGTCGCGCCGGCCGCCGCCGCTGGTGCCGTCGATGTGGGAGCCGTCTGATGAACTCCACCCCCCGCCGCCTGCTGGCATCCGTCGCCGCCCTCGTGCTGGCCGTCACGCTCGCCGCGTGCACGAACACCGCCACGGGCATCGCCGGCCAATACCAGCAGGGCACGAACAAGGGCTACGTGAGCGGCGACGGCAGCGTCCAGGAGATCCCCGCCGACGAGCGTGGCGAGGCTGTGACCTTCACGGGGACGGCCGTCGACGGCTCCACGGTCTCGAGCGCCGACTTCGCGGGCGACGTGCTCGTGCTCAACTTCTGGTACGCCGGGTGCGGGCCGTGCCGCGTGGAAGCACCGATCCTCGAGTCGGTCGCGGGTGCGACCAAGGATGCCGGTGCCCACTTCCTCGGGGTCAACATCTACGACGGGCCCGAGCAGGCGACGGCGTTCGAGAAGACGTACGGCGTGACCTACCCGTCGCTGCTGGCGCGCGAGGACGCCGACCTGAAGCTCGCGTTCGCCTCGTGGACCCCGCTCAGCGCCGTGCCCATCACCCTCGTCCTCGACGCGGAGGGCCGTGTCGCCGCGCGGTTCATCGGCGCGGTGCAGAGCGAGTCGATCCTCCGCACGGTCGTCGACGACGTGCTGGCGGAGAAGGCGTGAATCCCGGCGAGGTCGTCTTCGACGGCGCCCTGTGGATCGCGATCCCGATCGCGGCGCTCGCGGGGCTCGTCTCCTTCCTCTCGCCGTGCGTCCTCCCGCTCGTACCCGGCTACCTGGGCTTCCTCGGCGGGGCCACCAGCGCCCGGCCCGCCCGCGAGGGCCGCGGGCGCCTCCTTCTCGGCGTCGCGCTGTTCATCCTCGGCTTCACTCTCGTCTTCGTCGCGATGGGGGTGCTCGCCGGCACGCTCGGCCGCTTCTTCCTGCAGTACGGCGACCTCCTCACGCGCGTGCTCGGCGTGGTCGTCATCGTCATGGGGCTCGTGTTCGTCGGGGTCTTCGGCGTCGCCCAGCGCACGCTCAAGCCGCAGGTGCGCTCGGGGCTCGGCCTCGTGGGGGCGCCGCTGCTGGGCATCGCGATGGGCATCGGCTGGGCGCCCTGTATCGGACCCACCTACACCGCGATCCTCTCCATCTCGCTGACGCAGGCAGACCCCTGGCGGGCCGTCGTGCTCGCCGTGGCGTACTCGCTGGGCCTCGGCATCCCGTTCCTGCTCATCGCGCTCGGAGTCGGCTGGGCGGCGCGCTCGACCGCCTTCTTCCGCCGGCACATCCGTGTCGTCAACATCGTCGGAGGCGTGCTGCTGATCGTGCTGGGACTTCTCATGGTCACGGGTGTGTGGACCGCCGTCATGTCGTCGCTGACGGGGGTGATCGGCAGTGTCCAGCTCCCGCTCTGACGTCAGCGACCCCCTGCGGCCCGATGATCACGCCGACAACACGGATCACGCCGACTCCGCCGACCCCCGCGAGACGATCTCGCAGCCGCGGCTCGGACCCGTCGGGTGGCTGCGCTGGGGCTGGCGGCAGCTGACGAGCATGCGCACGGCGCTCGTGCTGCTCCTGCTCCTCGCCATCGCGGCAGTGCCCGGGTCGATCGTGCCGCAGCGCACCGCCGACCCGAACGGCGTCACCCAGTGGCGCACGGACAACCCCGACCTGTACCCGGTGCTCGACAAGCTGCAGCTCTTCGACGTGTACACGTCGGCATGGTTCTCGGCGATCTACATCCTGCTGTTCATCTCGCTCATCGGCTGTGTCATCCCGCGTACGCGGCACCACTGGAACGCCATGAAGGCGCGTCCGCCGCGCACGCCCGTGCGCCTGTCGAGGCTCGACGACCACGCCGAGGCGACGGTCGCGCTCCCGCCCGGCACGGACGCCGCGGAGGCCGAGGCGGCCGCGGCCGATGCCGTGCAGCTCGCCGAGGCGCAGTTGAAGGCCTCCGGCTACCGCGTGGAACGCTACGACGGGCGCGGCACGGCATCCGTCTCCGCGGAGCGCGGGTACCTCCGCGAGACCGGCAACCTCGTCTTCCACGGGGCGCTGGTCGGGGTGCTGCTGTCGGTCGGGATCGGCGGCGGACTCACCTACACGGGACAGACCGTCATCACCGAGGGCGACAGCTTCGTCAACTCCATCGGGCTCGGGTACACGTCGTTCAACCCCGGCCGTTTCGTCGACGTCGAGAACCTGCCGCCCTACGCACTGACCCTCGACCGCTTCGACGTCACCTACACGGCGCTGGGGGAGGCCGGCCAAGGGCAGGCGGGCGACTTCGCGGCGAACCTCACCGTCACCGAGCCGGGCCAGGCGCCCCGACCGGGCGTCGTGCGCGTCAACCACCCGCTGGAGCTCGCGGGCGACCGCATCTACCTCATGGGCAACGGCTACGCGCCGACCATCACGGTGCGCGACGCGGAGGGCGAGATCGTCTTCCGCGAGGACGTCGAGTTCCTCCCGCAGGATGCCAACATGACCTCCCTCGGGGTCGTGAAGGTGCCCGACGGACTGGCCGAGCAGATGGGGCTCGTCGGATTCTTCTATCCGAGCGCCGCCGACCTCCACAGCGGGGCGATGACGTCCGCGTTCGGCGACCTGGTCAACCCCGTGCTGACCCTCGACGTCTACGTCGGCGACCTCGGCATCGACGACGGCACGCCGCGCTCCGTCTACGCGCTCGACACGGGCGACATGGAGCAGCTCACGGGACGCGCGATCGACGTGGACTCCCTCGAACTCGCCCCCGGCGACACGGTCGACCTGCCGAACGGACTGGGCACCGTCACCTTCGAGGACGCCACCGCCGACGGTGCGCCGGAAGCGGTCAAGCGCTACGTGTCGCTCTCGGTGCACCGCGACGTCGGAGCGCCGTTCGTGCTGGTGTTCGCGATCCTCGCGCTCGCCGGCCTCCTCGCGGCGCTGTTCATCCCCCGTCGCCGCATGTGGGTGAAGGCGACGCCGGTCGAGGTCGACGGCATCCGCTCCCTGCACCTCGAATACGCGGGGCTCGCCCGCGGGGAGGACCCGGCGATCGCGGCTGCCGTCGCCGAACTGTCCCGCCGTCACGGCAGCGCCGTCGACGACCTCCTCGCGTCGTCGCCCGACGAGGCCGGTCCCTCCGCCGCTTCCCCCGCGGACTCGTCCGCCGACCCGAAAGTAGACTGACCGCATGCCCGACACCGGCCTGCAACTCGAAGACGTCTCGTTCCTCCTGGTCTGGACGGCCGTCGCCATCTACGCGCTCGCGTTCATCGCCTACGCGATCGATCTGGCGCGCCGTAGCGACCTCGCCGTCAAGGCGAAGGATGCCGTGTCCGAGCGGGTGCTCGTCGGTGCGGGCGGCGGCAGCTCGATCGATCGCGTGCGCGCCGAGGAGGCCGCCGCACTGGCCGACCTGGAGGCGCCGCTGGCGTCGCGCAAGCGGTACCTGTGGGCGCGGATCGGCACGTCGCTGACGGTGCTCGGCTTCCTCTTCCACCTCGGCGGCGACGTGCTCCGCGGGATCGCCGCCGGCCGCGTGCCGTGGGCGAACAACTACGAGTTCGCCCTCACCGGCACCCTCCTCATCGTCGCCGTGTACCTCGTCGTGCTGCTGCGCTACGACCTGCGCTTCCTCGGGTCGTTCATCACGGGCCTCATCGTCGTCTTCCTGGGCGGCGCGGCGCTCGCGTTCCACGTCGACGTGACGCCGCTGGCCGACCCCCTCAAGAGCGTGTGGCTCGTGATCCACGTGTTCGTGGCATCCCTCGCCACCGCCTTCCTCGCCCTCGCGTTCGCGCTGTCGGTGCTGCAGCTGCTGCAGGACCGCCGGGAGCGGCGCGCGGTCGTCGCGGCGCGCGAGAGCGACGCCGACGACGCCCCGGCCGGTCGGATGCGCTTCCTGCGCACGATTCCCAGTGCCGACGCGCTCGAATCGCTCGCCTACCGCTTCGCGATCGTGGGCTTCATCTTCTGGACCTTCACACTCATCGCGGGCGCCATCTGGGCCAACGATGCGTGGGGCCGCTACTGGGGCTTCGACACGAAGGAAGTCTGGACCTTCGTCATCTGGGTGCTGTACGCCGGCTACATCCACGCACGCGCGACGCGCGGCTGGCGCGGCACCCGCTCGGCGTGGCTCTCGATCGTCGGATTCTCCGCCGTGCTGTTCAACTTCGTGGTGGTCAACATGTTCTTCAAGGGCCTCCACGCCTACAGCGGCCTGAGCTGAGCCGCCCCGCGGCATCCCTCGCCCGCGTGCCTGCGCTCGCGCCCGCGTGCCCGACCCCGCGCAAAACTTCGGAGATGTGCCGAATCGCGGGGGCCTGAGTCAGGTTCGCTCCGTCATCGCGCACATCTCCGAAGTTCTGCACCGCCCCGGCACCACCCCTGCACCGCAATCCGCGCAGGGGCGGTCGCGGGTCAGGCGGGGGATGCCAGGAGCGCGCGGGCGCTCGTCGTGCGACGCCGGGCCACCGCGACCACGGTCGCGACGAAGGCGAGCGCGGCCCAGACGAGCAGTCCCACGACGCCGGCCGCTACTCCGCCGGCGGGAGTGAGCGCAGCCAGCAGGGCGTTGTAGGCGGGCGCGGTCGGCATGAGCCCGGCGACGGATGCCAGGACGCCCGGCACCGTGGAGACGACGCCTGTCGCGACCGCGAGCACTCCGATGAGCGCGGCGATCCAGCGACCGGCTCCGCCGAACACGGCCACGAGCGCCTGATTCACGGCGGCGAAGGCCACCCCCGCGACGACGGCGAGGACGGCGAATACCGACCAGTCGCCCCAGTCGTATCCGGCGGCAAGCTGCACGACGCCCGCGACGAGCAGGCCCTGGAGCGCGCCGATACCCGCGGCGGGAGCGAGGTTGCGTGCCGCCAGCAGCGCCGACGGTCGGCGCGAGCTGAGCGCGTGGCGCGGGACGGCCTGCAGCGCGATGAACGAGCCGAGTGATCCGAACCAGAGGGCGAGCACCGCCAGGAGCGGCACCGCCGACGCGCCGAACAGCGACGTGCCGATGCCCTCGGCGGCGACCGGGTTCGCCACGACCGTCGCCAGGTCGGTGGCCTGCTGGTCGGTGTAGGACGGGATGCCGTCGGTCGCCTGCCCCAGTCCGTCTGCGAGCTCGTCGGTGCCGTCGGCCAGCTTTCCGACGCCGTCGGCGAGGTCGTCGGCGCCGCTGGCCGCCGCGTCGGCGCCCGATGCGAGGTCGTCGGCTCCGGAGGCGGCGGTGGCGGCGCCGTCGGCGAACGCACCCGCCCCGGCGGAGAGCTGCGCCGCGCCGGAGGACAGCTGCTGCGCCCCGTCGGCGAGGTCGCCGGCGCCGGAGGCGAGCTCGCCCGCGCCCGACGCGAGGTCGCCCGCGCCGCTGGCGGTCGCGTCGATGCCGTCACCGATCTGCCCGAGGCCCGCGCCGAGCGTGCGCACGGACTCGGCGATCGTCGTGAGCTGCGCGGCGAGCTCCTCGGGCGCCTCCGCGGCGAACTGGCCGAGACCGCCGGACGTGTACCCGGCGAGGGTCTCGGTGCCCGCTGCGGCCTGCGCCGAACCGTCGGCGGCGGTCTGGAGCTCGGCGAGCTGGTCGCAGAAGGCGGGGTCGGCGCCCGCGTCGAGGCACTGGTCCGACAGGGCGTCGAGCCCCGATGCCACACCGCTGGCTGCCGTGGCCGCGGTCGCGGCGGTGGTGGCGGTCTGGTCGGCGAGGTCGGTGAGGTCCGTGGGGACGATGCCGTCCTCCCGCAGGTCGTCGGCGCCGCCGTCGACGCCGGCCGCGATCTGCTGCGCCCCGCTCTGCGCGTCGTAGGTGGCGGACGCCAGCGCTCCCAGGCCGTCACCCAACGCGTCCGCCCCTTCGCCGAGCGCGTCGATGCCGCCCGCCACCTGGCTCGTGCCGTCGGCGATGCCCGACGCGCCCGAGGCGATGCCCCCCGCGCCGTCGCCGAGCTCCGCGGCGCCGGACGACAGGTCGCGGATGCCGGACGCGAACTGTCCGGTGCCGTCGGCGAGCTTCGTGACGCCGTCGGCGAGCGAGACGGCGCCGTCGGCGGCGCTGCCCGCGCCGTCGGCGAGGTCGCCCGCGCCGTCGGCTGCTTCGCCCAGCTTGTCGCCGAGGGTGGTGAAGCCGAGGAACACGTTCTCGAGGTACGTCTCCGACAGCTGCTGGCCGAGCACGGAGGCGGCGGTCTGCGTGACCTGCGCCGTGATGGCGTCGTCGACGATGAGGCTGTCGGGCGCCGTCGCGACCTGGATCGTCGCCTGCTCGGGAGTGCCGCCGGGGGCCGTGGAGGTCGCCGCCGCCGAGAAGTTCTCGGGAATCGTGATGACGGCGTCGTACGTGCCGTCGGCGAGGCCGTCGCGGGCGTCGTCGGTGTTGGAGATCGTCCAGTCCAGGTTGCTCTCGAGCTCGTCGGAGCCCTCGACGAGGCCGGCGCTCAGCTGGCGTCCGAGCGGCACGTACTGATCGTCGATCGTGACGGGCTCGTCGTTGTTGACGATCGCGGCCCGCATGCTGTCGAGGCGGTCGACCGGGTTGTACAGCGCTGCGACGAGGATGCCGCCGATGAGCACGGGCAGCAGCAGCACGCCCACGATCGTCACCCACGTCACGGGGCGGGCGGAGCGGGCGCGCTCCAGGGGGGTGGTCGAGCTGGTCATCACTGCATCACCTGCGTGTCGGAAGAGAGATCGGAGGGGAGGTCGGAGGAGGGGGTGCGCCGGGAGTCGGTGCCGGCATCGTTCCCGGAGAGCGCGAGCGGCGTCACCGAGGGGCGGTGCGCATCGGCGAGGAGGTCGAGGGCGGGGCCGTCGCGTCTCACGGTCGCGACGACCGTGAGCGGCGAGCCGGCGTCGCCGCGGCGCTCGCGCAGGGCGGTGGCAGCATCGCGCAGCAGGGCGGCGGCCTGGTCGCGCTCGCCGCCGGTGAGGAGGTCGAGTCCGTCGATCACGACGAGGCGCGTGCCGCCGGCCAACGCGCGCCGGAGCTCCCGCAGCGGCTCGGTCGAACCGTCGAGCAGCGCGACGCCGACGTGAGCGCGGACCCAGGCCGCACGCCCCGGCAGGAGGTGGCCTGCGACCCGCAACCGGCCTTCGTTCGGCGCCACCCGTCCGGCGACCATGAGCGCGAACGTGCGACCGACCCGGGGATCGGGGTGCGACGCGACGAGCGTGCCGCCGTGGGGCAGGCGGAAGTCGGCATCCGCAAAGACCGTGACGTCCTCGTCGGCGGTGGCGCCGTCGGCGCGCACGCCCACGCCCTCGCCCACGAGCGGTGTCGTCGCGGCATCCTCCGGCCACTCGGCCAGCGCGAGCTCGCGTTCGACCGCTTCGCCCTCGATGTCGAAGTGGGGGAGCAGACGGTCGAGCCAGCGCGGCATCCACCACGCCTTCTCGCCGAGGAGCGCCATGACGGCGGGGACGAGCGTCATGCGCACGATGAACGCGTCGACCGCGATGCCCACGGCCAGGCCCAGCGCAATGGGTTTGATCGACGAATCCCCCTCGGGGACGAACGCCGCGAAGACCGCGAACATGATGACGGCCGCGGCGGTGACGACGCGCGCGGATGCCGTGAAGCCGCTGCGGACGGCGCCGATCGCCGTCGCGCGCTCGGCGCGTCCGTCGCGGGAGCGGTTGGCGTGCACGAAGTCCTCGCGCATCCGCGAGACGAGGAAGACCTCGTAGTCCATCGCGAGGCCGAACAGCACGCCCATGAGGATGATCGGCATGAAGCTGATGACGGGCCCGGTCCGCGTCACGTGCAGCAGATCGGCGAACCAGCCCCACTCGAAGACGGCGGCGACGACGCCGAACGCGGCGGCGACCGACAGGAGGTAGCCGGCGGCGGCCTTGATCGGCACCCAGATGGAGCGGAAGACGATCATGAGGAGGACGAGGGAGAGCCCGACGACGAAGAGGCCGAACGGCAGGAGGGCGGCGCCCAGGCGGTCGGAGATGTCGATGCCGACGGCCGTGAAGCCCGTGACCTTCAGGTCGACGCCGTACTCGTCGAGCAGACGGTCGTGCTGGGCCCGGAGGTCGCGGACGAGCTGTGCCGTGGCGGGGTCGTCCGGTGCGGTCTCGGGGACGATCTGGATGAGGCCCGTGTCGGCGGTCTCGTTGGGTGTCGCGAGGGCGACCTCGCGTACGCCGGGAACCTTCTCGACCTCGGCGGCGAGGTCTTCCATGAGCCCGAGGGGATCGGTCGACGTGACGATCGTCCCGGTCATGATGAGCGGCCCGTTCGAGCCGGGGCCGAAATGCTCCGCCGTCAGGTCGTAGGCCTGGCGGGCTTCGCTGGACTTGGGCTGGACGCCCGCGTTGGGGAGGGCGAGGTGGAGGCTCGCGGCGGGGATCGCGACGATGCCGAGACCGACGATGACGGCGAGGGTGGTGACGATCGGGCGCCGGGTGACGGCGGTGACCCAGCGCTCGGCGAAGCCGCGCCGCGGTCGCGCCGTGCGGCCCCGGCTGCGACGGGCCGCGCGGGGGGCGCGGCGAGACCACCCGCGGACGCGTTCCTTGGCGAACCCGAGCAGGGCCGGCGTGAGGGTGAGGGCGACGACGACGGCGATCGCGACGGCCCCCGCCGCGGCGATGCCCATCGTGGTGAGGAAGGGGATGTTCGCGAAGCCGAGTCCGATGAGGGCGATGAGCACCGTGACGCCCGCGAAGACCACCGCCGATCCCGCGGTTCCCGTCGCGCGGGCGGCGGACTCCTCCGGCTCGATCCCCGCCCGCACCTGGTCCTGGTGGCGGGCGACGATGAACAGCGCGTAGTCGATGCCGACGGCCAGTCCCAGCATGAGGGCCAGCATGGGCGTGGTGGAGGAGATCGACGCGAAGGCGCTCGACACGTAGATGAGGGCGATCGCCAGGCCGACGCCGATGAGGGCGCTCGCGAGCGGGAACCAGGCGACGGCGATCGAGCGGAAGGTGACGATGAGGACGAACAGGGCGATGAGCACGCCCACCGCCTCGATGAGGGAGAGCGCGGGAACGGACGTGGAGAAGAGGTCGCCGCCGATCGCGACCTGCGAGCCCGCGGGCATCGCCTCCCTGGTCTGTGCGGCCACGTCGGTGAGTGCCGCCTTCGTCTCGGCGGAGACGTCGGTGGCCTGGCCGTCGAACTGCAGGCGCACGATCGCGGCCTGCCCGTCGTCGGACACGAGGCCCGTGACCATCTCGTCGAAGGGGTCGGTGACGGCCAGCACCCCGTCGAGGCCCTCGAGGTCGTCGATCGCGTCGTCGATGATCCCCGAGACCGGCGCCTCGTCGACCCGATCACCCTCGGGGGCGACGATGACGAGCTGCGCGCTCGTGCCGCTGGCCTGGGGGAAGGTGCGGTCGAGAAGGGCGATGCCCTCCTGGGCTTCGGTGCCGGGGATGGAGAAGGAGTTGTCGGTGCCCTTGATGAACCCGGTCGCGAGCCCGGCTCCCACGGCACCGCCGACGACGCCCAGCACGAGGAGCCACGACACGAGCACACGCCACGGGTGGCGGTACGACCAGCGGCCGAGGGAGTACAGGAGAGTGGACACGAGCGCTCCGGTTCAGATCAGGGACGGATCCGTGAGGACAGTTCGATACAACGCTGTATCCGATACATAGATGTATCGTATGAGGGAGCTCACTCGCAAGGCTGAGGAGTTGGTGTGAACCCGGACACGGAGAGGAAGCCGCGATGACGGATCTCGAGTCGCGCCCGGCATCCCGCCGCCGCGAGCAGACGCGGGCTCGCCTGCTCGACGCGGCGCACGAGGTGTTCGCCGAGGTCGGGATGGATGCCGCGTCGGTCGAGGCCATCTGCGAGCGGGCGGGCTTCACCCGTGGAGCGTTCTACTCCAACT
Organism: Candidatus Microbacterium phytovorans; assembly: GCA_029202445.1. Lineage (NCBI taxonomy): Bacteria > Bacillati > Actinomycetota > Actinomycetes > Micrococcales > Microbacteriaceae > Microbacterium > Candidatus Microbacterium phytovorans. The sequence goes on along the minus strand of CP119321.1, from coordinate 1,859,920 downwards.
TCGAGTCGAAGGACGAGCTGTTCCTCGCGCTCATCCGGCAGCTCGCGGAGGCGAAGCTGGAGGAAGTGGCGCTGCGCGTGCGCGGGCTCGACCCCACGGACCTGCGCGATCCCGCGACCGTCGTCCGGAAGGTCGTCGGCGCGAGTCTCGGCGAGCGGATGGAGCCGCAGCTCGTGAGCGAGATCCGCACCCAGGCGCTGCGCGACCCGCGGCTTGCGGGCGCCTATCTCGCGTGGCGCGACGCGCTCCGGTCGCGGGTGGAGGACATCGTCGGCCACGTCGTGGAATCGTTCGGCCTGCGCCTGCGGCTCCCGCTGGAGGAGACGGCGCAGCTGCTCGTGGACGTCTCCGACGACACGTGCGCACGCGCGACGCTGGAGGGCCGTTCCCAGGCGGAGGTGAACGAGGTGCTCAACCAGCGCCTGGAGCGGCTGGTCGGAGCGCTCGTGGAGCCCCCGGCATCCTGATCAGGTCCGTGTAGCCCGCAGCGTTCAGCCCGCTGCGCCTGCCTCTGCGTCTGCGCCGGCGCCCGCGTCGGTGTCGAGGAGCCGGCGGCAGCGGCCCAGGCGCGCGAGCCACCAGTCGCGCCGCTCGGCGGAGGCCGCGTGCCGCTCGAGGAGGGCCGGTGACGCCGTGACGCGGCGGACGGGGATGGCGCCACCTTCGGGAAGCAGGGGCTCCTCGCTGACGTCGGCGGCGAGGAGTGCCGCGGTGCCCAGTCCGCAGTCGTAGTCGAGGTCGGTCGCGGCGGCCGCCAGCAGCGCCCCCATCGACAGGCCGATGCTCGTGTCGAGCGCGCTGGAGACGACCGCGGGAAGCCCCGTGGCGGCGACGATCTCGAGGGCGCGCCGGATGCCGCCGAGCGGCTGCGCCTTGATCACGAGCAGGTCGGCCGCGCCCGCGCGCGCGACGGCGAGCGGGTCCGAGGCCTTCCGCACACTCTCGTCGGCGGCGATCGGGATGTCCCAGTCGCCGATCCGCTGTCGCAGTTCGGCCAGTTCGGCGACGCTCGCGCAGGGCTGCTCGGCGTACTCGAGGTCGAAGGGCGAGAGGTCGTGGAGCGCGTGCTCGGCCTCGTCGACGTTCCAGGCGCCGTTGGCGTCGATCCGGATGCGTCCCTCCGGGCCGAGGGCGTCGCGGACGGCGCGCACGCGTGCGACGTCGTCGGCGAGCACCTGTCCGCGTTCGGCCACCTTCACCTTGGCGGTACGGCATCCGGGGAACCGGGCCAGGACGGCGCCGACCTCGCTGGCGGACACGGCGGGAACGGTCGCGTTGACGGGGATCGCGGTGCGCTGCGCGGATGGTTGCCGGTTCCAACCGAAGTCGATCGCGGCGGCGAGCCACACCGCGGCCTCCGCGTCGTCGTACTCGACGAAGGGGGAGAACTCGCTCCAGCCTTCAGGGCCCTCCAGGAGCAGTGCCTCTCTCGTGTCGAGGCCGCGGAAGCGGGTCGCGAGGGGAAGGCTGACGACGCGCGCCGTCGCGAGGAGGTCGTCGAGAGCGGGGAGGGTCATGGCATCCATCCTGGCCCGGGATGCCGCCAGGTGATGCCGTGTGATTGACGATACTGTGTGACGCACACTATAGTGTGATGCATGAACCCAGGAAGCGACGACGGCGCGGACGGACAGGCGATCCACCTGCAGGAGCTGCGTCGTGGCACGGTGGTGCTGGCCTGCCTGCGGTTGCTGACCGAGCCCGGGTACGGCTACGGCCTCCTCGAAGATCTGCAGTCCCGCGGCTTCGATACGGACGCCAACACGCTCTACCCGCTCCTGCGACGACTGGAGAAGCAGGGCCACCTCACGAGCGAGTGGAACACCGACGAGGCGAGGCCGCGCAAGTTCTACCGCACCTCCGCCGAGGGAACGCTCCTCGCGCGGGCTCTCACCGACGAACTCCGCGCGATCGCCGACGCGATCGACGCCCTCCCGGAAGGGGACTGACATGACCGATTCCCGCACCGAGGCGACGAGCCTCAGCGACCGCTACATCCAGGCGGTCGTCCGCACGATCCCCGAGGCCCAGCGCGACGACGTCGCAGCCGAGCTCGGCGCATCCATCGCCGATCAGCTCGACGCCCGCCTCGCCGCCGGCGAGGCGCCCGAGGCCGCCGAGCGCGAGGTGCTGACGGCCCTCGGCGACCCCGACGCACTGGCGGCGGGCCTCGCCGACCGCCCCCTGCAGCTCATCGGCCCGCGGTACTACCTCGAGTGGCTGCGGCTCCTGAAGCTGCTGCTGTGGATCGTGGTGCCGCTCGCGGCTTTCGGCGTCGCCCTCGGGCAGACCCTCGCCGGCGCGACGGTCGGGGGCATCGTCGGCACGACGCTCGGCACGGCCGTGTCGGTCGTCGTCCACGTGGCCTTCTGGACGACCCTCGTGTTCGCCCTTCTCGAGCGCTCCGACGACGCGCGTCGGACGACGGCGTCCGCCCGGCGTTCCTGGTCGCCCGACGACCTGCCTCACCCCCACGCGGCAGGCACAACGTTCGCCGACATGATCGTGAGCATCGCGTTCCTCGTCGTCGGTGCCGCCGCCGTCGTCTGGGATCAGGTCGTCGGTCTCGTCTACCTCGACGGGAGCTGGATGCCGTTCCTGTCGCCCGCACTCGCGCCCTGGTGGCTCGGGGGTCTGCTGCTGCTGATGGCGGTCGAGGTCGGCTTCCAGGTCGTCCTCCACGCACGACGCCGCTGGACGCCGGCGCTCGCGGCGGTCAACGTGGTGCTGAACCTCGCGTTCCTGCTTCCGGCGCTGTGGCTGCTGTCCCAGGGGATGCTGCTCAACCCCGAGTTCTGGCAGGCCGTGATCCGGGAGCCGGATGCCGACAAGGTCTACGGCATCCTGTTGGTCCTCACGGGATTCGGCATCGCCGCGATCGCGATCTGGGACAGCATCGACGGCTACCTCAAGGCCCGCCGCTCCCGCTGACATCCCGCTGAGATCCCGCTGACATCCGGCGTCTTCCCGCGCCGGGTGCGCGCGCCCGCGTGGGAGAATCGGCCGGTGACCTCGACCACCCCGCTTCGCCACCCGCTCGACATCGGAGCAGTGGACAGGCCCGCTCGGTCGCAGGCTCTCCTCGACGCGCTCGCCGCGCGCGTCGTCATCGCCGACGGGGCGATGGGAACGATGCTCCAGCGGTACGAGCCGACCCTCGACGACTACCGGCAGCTCGAGGGATGCAACGAGATCCTCAACGTGTCGCGCCCCGACCTCATCGCGCGCATCCACGACGACTACCTTGCCGTCGGGATCGACGCGATCGAGACGAACACCTTCGGGGCGAACTGGTCGAACCTCTCCGACTACGCGATCGACGACCGCATCCACGAGCTCGCCGAAGCGGGCGCCCGCATCGCACGGGAGCGGGTCGAGGCCGCGGAGGCCCGCGACGGACGGATGCGCTGGGTGCTCGGGTCGATGGGGCCGGGGACGAAGCTCCCCTCGCTCGGGCACACGACCTACGCGCACCTGAAGGAGACGTTCGCCCTCCAGGCCGAGGGGCTCATCGACGGGGGAGCCGACGCCTTCCTCATCGAGACCTCGCAGGACCTCCTGCAGACCAAGGCGGCCGTCAACGGCTGCAAGCAGGCGATCGTCGCCCGTGGCATCCGCCTGCCGATCTTCGTCGAGGTCACGGTGGAGACCACCGGAACGATGCTCATGGGCTCCGAGATCGGCGCGGCCCTCACCGCCCTGGAGCCGCTGGACGTCGATGCGATCGGGCTCAACTGCGCGACGGGTCCGGCCGAGATGAGCGAGCACCTGCGGCACCTGTCGAAGCACTCGCGCGTCACGATCGCGTGCATGCCGAACGCGGGCCTCCCGGTGCTCACGTCCGACGGCGCGCACTACCCGCTGACGCCCGCCGAGCTCGCCACGGCGCACGAGCAGTTCGTGCGGGAGTTCGGTATCGGACTCGTCGGGGGATGCTGCGGCACGACCCCCGAGCACCTCGCCGCCGTCGTCGAGCGCCTCGCGCCGCCGCACGAGACCGGTGCCTCCGACGAGCGCGCCCCGCGAGCCGACGCGCTTCGCACGGTCACGGTCGAGCCTGGCGTGGCATCCCTGTACCAGCACGTGCCGTTCCAGCAGGACGCGTCGTACCTCGCGATCGGCGAGCGCACCAACGCGAACGGGTCGAAGGCCTTCCGTGGGGCGATGCTCGAGGGGCGCTGGGACGACTGCGTCGAGATCGCCCGCAACCAGATCCGCGTCGGCGCGCACCTCCTCGACGTGTGCGTCGACTACGTGGGCCGCGACGGCGTCGCCGACGTCCGCGAGGTCGTGTCGCGCTTCGCGTCGGCATCCACCCTGCCGCTGGTCATCGACTCGACCGAGCCGGCCGTGATCGCGGCGGGACTGGAACTCATCGGCGGCCGTCCCGTCGTCAACTCCGTCAACTACGAGGACGGCGACGATTCCTCGTCGCGCTTCGGCCGGATCATGCCGCTCGTGAAGGAGCACGGCACCGCGGTCATCGCCCTCACGATCGACGAACAGGGTCAGGCGCGGACGGCGGACGACAAGCTCCGGATCGCCTCACGCCTCGTCGACGCGCTCGTGGGCGAGTGGGGCATGCGGGTCGAGGACATCATCGTGGACTGCCTCACGTTCCCCATCGCGACGGGACAGGAGGAGACGCGCCGCGACGCGATCGAGACGATCGAGGCCATCCGGCGCCTCGTCGCGAAGTACCCCGGCATCCACACGACGCTCGGCGTCTCCAACGTGTCGTTCGGCCTGAACCCGGCGGCTCGCTCCGTGCTCAACTCGGTGTTCCTCCACGAGGCGACGCAGGCGGGCCTGGACTCGGGGATCATCGACGCCGCCAAGATCGTTCCGCTCGCCTCGATTCCCGACGACCGCCGCCAGGTGGCACTCGACCTCGTGTGGGACCGCCGTCGGTACGACGAGGAGGGCAACCTCGTCTACGACCCCCTCGCGGTCATGCTCGACATGTTCGCCGGCGTCGACACCGCGGCGCTGCGCGACCAGCGGGCTGCCGAGCTCGCCGCCCTGCCCGTGGGCGAGCGGCTGCAGCGACGCATCATCGACGGCGAGCTGAAGGGACTGGAGGCCGACCTCGACCTCGCCCGCGCCGGCAGCCCCGACACCCCCGCGCTCACGCCGCTCCAGATCATCAACGACCACCTCCTGGAGGGGATGAAGGTCGTCGGGGAGCGTTTCGGCTCGGGCCAGATGCAGCTCCCGTTCGTGCTGCAGTCCGCCGAGGTCATGAAGACGGCCGTCGCCCTGCTCGAACCCCACATGGAGAAGACGTCCGCGTCGGGGAAGGGGCGGATCGTGCTGGCGACGGTGCGCGGCGATGTGCACGACATCGGGAAGAACCTCGTCGACATCATCCTCACCAACAACGGGTACGACGTGGTCAATCTCGGCATCAAGCAGCCGATCGCCGACATCATCGCGGCGGCCGAAGAGCATGACGCCGACGTCATCGGCATGTCGGGCCTCCTCGTGAAGTCGACGGTCGTCATGAAGGAGAACCTCGAGGAACTCCAGTCCCGGGGCCTCGCGGGGCGCTGGCCTGTGCTGCTGGGCGGCGCGGCGCTCACCCGCGCGTACGTCGAGGACGACCTCGCGGGCCTCTTCGACGGCGAGGTGCGCTACGCGAAGGACGCGTTCGAGGGCCTCGCCCTCATGGAGCCGCTCGTGCGCGTGGCGCGGGGGGAGTCCCCGGATGCCGTCGGCCTCCCGCCGCTCAAGAAGCGCATCCATCGCGAAGGCTCGCTCCTCACTCTCACCGAGCCGGAGGCCATGCCGGCGCGGTCGGATGTGGCATCCGACAACGCCGTGCCCGCGCCGCCGTTCTGGGGGACGCGGATCGTGCGGGGTGTCGCCCTCGCCGACTACGCCGCGTTCCTCGACGAGCGCGCGACCTTCATGGGGCAGTGGGGGCTCAAGCCGGGCCGCGGCGACGACGGACTGTCCTACGAGCAGCTCGTGGAGACCGAGGGGCGCCCGCGGTTGCGGTACTGGCTCGACCGGATCCTCGGCGAGGGGATGCTCGACGCCTCGGTCGCCTACGGCTACTTCCCCGTGGTCTCGGAGGGCGACGACCTCGTCGTGCTCCACCACGGCGACGATCCGCGCGGGCTCGTCGGACCGGCCGGGCTCCTCGCGCCCGACGGAGGTTCGGGCGGTCCCGTCGGTACCGACCGGCTGCGGTTCTCGTTCCCGCGCCAGCGCCGCGATCGGCACCTGTGCCTGGCCGACTTCGTGCGTGCGCGCGACACCGGCGTCGTCGACGTGCTGCCGGTGCAGCTGGTCACGGCGGGTGCCCGCATCGACCAGGTCACCGCGAAGCTGTTCGCGGAGGACCGGTACCGGGACTACTACGAGCTCAACGGCCTCGTGATGCAGTTGACCGAGGCGCTCGCCGAGTTCTGGCACGCCCGCATCCGCGCCGAGCTGGGCTTCGCCGCGGAGGACCCGGCCGACACGGCGGGACTGTTCAAGCTCGACTACCGCGGCGCGCGGTTCTCCCTCGGCTACCCGGCGTGCCCCGACATGGAGGACCGCCGGAAGTTCGTCGAGCTGCTGCGTCCCGAGCGGATGGGCGTCGAGCTCAGCGAGGAGCTGCAGCTGCACCCCGAGCAGTCGACCGACGCGTTCGTCTTCCACCACCCCGAGGCGAAGTACTTCTCCGTCTAGCCTTGCGGCGTCGACGCGATGCGCGCCATCCAGGCGAGGTCGCCTGACAGCTCGTCGAAACCCCAGGGCCGGTAGACCTCCTGCGCGTCGGCCGTCGCGAGGAGGGTGCGACGGATGCCGAGGGCGTCCAACTCCGCGACGATCCCCGCCACGAGCCGGCTGCCGAGGCCGCGACCGCGCACGCTCGGCGCGACGTACACGTCGCAGAGCCACGCGAACAGGACGCCGTCGGTCACGACGCGGCCGTAGGCGACCTGCACTCCGTCTTCGTCGTAGATGCCGAAGTTGTGTGACGCGTCGATCGCGGCATCCTGCACCTCTCGCGTGCGTCCGCGCGCCCAATACGCATCGTCGCTCAGCCAGCCGTGCACCCGGTCACGGTCGATGCGTGCCGGGTCGGAGGAGAACTCGTAGCCGCTAGCGGCGGGGGCGGATGCCATACATCGAGCGTACGGTCAGCTCACGCGCTGGCCGCACATGCCGCAGACACCCGTCGCGGGCACTTCGACGAAACAGTCGGGACAGAACACCGCCGGCCGCTCGGGGATCGTCGGGGCGGCGACGCGCGTCGACGACGACGAGCTCGGCGCGCGGCGCGGGCGGGGGGCTTTGGCCGGAGCGGGCTCGGGCCGGGGCGCGACGACAGGGCGGTGCTCGAGGCAGTAGAACCGGACGAACCCCGCCGGGTTGTTGGGATGCCGGTGCTTCACGACCCACAGGTCTTCGCGCTCGTGCAGTTCCGAGCCGGGCCCGCAGGTGGCGCAGCGGGTGGGCTCGCCGGGAACGGCATCCTCGGCGCGCAGCGGTGTGTCGAACGGGAGCGCGTCGCGCCAGTCGGAGGAGGTCCTGATCTTCATGACGACTCCAGCTTCCCACGCCGCGGCGACGGACGGGGCCGCCTCAGTCGCGGCGTGACGCGGAGTGGTCGGGACGGTGGGCGGCCCAGCCCGTCCAGTCGCCCGCGTCGATGACGCAGAACCGCACGCCCTCGGGGTCTTCCATGATGATGTAGTCCGCGTCGTCGGGCCGTTTGTCCCACGGCACCACCCGCGCACCGAGGTCGATGAGCCGCTCGACCTCGGCGGCCTGGTCGTCGGCGTACAGGTCGAGGTGGACCCGTGGCGGGACGACCCGCGGCGCGGGCACGGCGTCGAGTGAGACGGAGGGACCGGTGCCGCTTCGAGGCCGCAGCAGTGCGAAGTCGGGTGCGGCGGGTTCCCGCACGGCGTAGTCGAGGGCCCGCGTCCAAAACGCGACCTGGGCGTCGAGGTCGTCCACGCGGATGACGATCGATCCGACGATCAGCATGAGGCCTCCGCCGGCAACGGTACCCGGCTCGCGCGCGTCGGTGAAGCGGGGGTGGCGACGGGCTTCGCGCGCCGCAATGACGCGAGCACGGCGCGCCCCACGAGCGCGATGCCGACGACCGTCGTCACGGCGCGCAGCGTGTCCCACGTGGCCGTCGACGTCACGAGCGTGTAGACGAGGAAGTTGCCCAGATTCTCGCCGAGCGGGCCGCCGGGCACGTACGAGATGCTCGTGTCGCCGCCGACGGCGAACGGCCAGAACCACAGGTTCATGACGAGGCCGAACAGATACGACGCCAGGATGCCGTAGACGCACAGCACGACGATCTCCGCCGCCCCGCGCAGGCGCCGAGGCAGCAGTCCCGCCCCCGCGGCCACCCAGCCGCACGCGAACATCTGGAACGGGAGCCACGGGCCGACCCCGCCCCACAGGAGCGCCGACAGCGCGATCGAGGCGGCGCCCAGCAGCAGCCCGAATCGCGGGCCCAGGGCGCGACCGGCGAGGATCAGGAGGACGAAGAGCGCCTCGACGCCGCCGACGCCCGTGCTCGCGATCCGCACCGCGGCCCCGATCGCGGCGAGCACGGCCAGGAGAGCCAGCGTGTGCGCCGAGCGCACCGAGGCGTCGAGTGCGGCGAGCACCACGACGATGGCCAACGGCGCCAGCGACAGGGCGATGACGGGAACGGCATCCTGGGCTTGCGCCGGTACGGCCGCCGCCGCGAGCGGCCACGCGAAGGCGGCGATCGCGGCCACCTGACCGACCGTGAGAGCCACCGTGCGCCACGACACACGTCGGTGGGACGCAGCTCCGGAGGCCGTCGGGGCGTCAGGGGTCGAGCGCGTGGCGGCGAGCGGTGCGGGGGCGCGCGTGGCGGCGAGCGGTGCGGGGGCGCGCGTGGCGCTGGCGGGGGACGGGGCGCGTGTGGCGAAGGGCGCGGCAGCGGACGGGGCCGGGATGCGTGTGGTGGTCTGCGTGTCGGCGGTCAGCAGCCCGTTGTGCATATGAAGGATGCGATCGGCCAGCGCAGCGGCGAACGCGGCATCGTGGGTCGCGACGAGCACCGCGGTGCCCGCGTCGGCCTGCGCCTCCAGCGCGCGCCGCACGAGGTCGCGGGCATGCGGGTCGAGGCCTCTCGTGGGCTCGTCGACCAGCAGCACCGCCGGACGGTCGGCCGTCTGCAGCGCGATCGCGAGGCAGCGCCGCTCACCCGCCGACAGATCGCGCGGATGCCGTCCGCCCCACGCGTCGAGTGCCGCCCACTCGGTCGCCTGACCGGTCGTGTGCTCGGTGGTGGCCTGGCCGGGTGACCGTTCGGCCCGCTCGAGGAGGCGGGCGAAGCGCGCGAGGGTCGTTCCGGGCGCGGCGGAGGCCCGCCGGTCCGCCCGCCGGCACTCGGCCGCGACCGTGTCTCGCACGAAGAGATCGTCCGAGGCGTCGGGGACGAGCGACACGCGGCGCCCGGGCGCGGGGGCGCCGCCGGTGCCGGTGGCGAGGGCCACGAGCAGACTGGACTTGCCCGCGCCGTTGGATCCCGTGAGCGCAACGCGCTCGCCGGCACGCAGGGCGATCGCGGCGGCGTCGACCGCGACCCGCTCGCCGTGGCGCACGGTGACGGCATCCGCCCGGAGCGCGACGGCGGGCGTCGGTGTGCCGGCTGCTCCGTCAGCGTTCCGGAGAGCCACGGGTCGCCGCTCGCCCGCGGTCGCCGTCTCGACACCCGCACTCTCGACGGCCCTCGCACTCTCGACGACACCGGCGCTCTCGACCACACCGGCACTCTCGAAGACACCGGCACCTTCCGCGGCCAGGAGACGGTCGGCGACGTCCGCCAGGGCGTCGATCCGGTGCTCGGCGACGACGACGCACATGCCCGCATCGTGCGCGAGAGCTCCCAGGAGCGCGACGATGCGTGCCCTCGTCGCGTGATCGAGGTCGGCGAGCGGCTCGTCCACGAGGAGCAGGATCGGATGCTCCACGATCGCCGCCGCGATGGCCACGAGGGTCGCCTCCCCTGCGGAGAGGTCGCGCACGCGACGGTCGAGGAGGTCGGTGATGCCGACCCGCTCGGCGACCTCGCGCACCCGCGCCGCGCGCAGAACGGGCGCCACGCCCCGCAGCTCGAGGCTGAGGCCGATCTCCTCGTCGACGCGGGCGGCGGCGAACGACTCCCTCGGCTGCTGGAGCACGACGCCGACCGTGCGCGAGGTGTCGCGCGGCGGAGTCGCCCGTCGATCGAGCCCCACCACATCGATCGTCCCGCTCGTCCAGCCGCCGTCGACGTGCGTGTGCAGTCCGCTGAGGGTGCGCAGCAGCGTCGACTTCCCGGCGCCCGTCGCCCCCGCGAGGGCGACGAGTTCGCCGGGGGACAGGGTGAGCTCGGGCATCGTGAGGACGGTGCGGTCGGCGAAGCCGGCGGCGGCATCCCGCACGACCACGGGGTGCGCGCACTCGCCGTCGAGCCCGCGCCCCGCGTAACCGCGCAGTTCGAGGGCGGCGGCGAGGGCCGTCGCTCGCTCGATGGTCCGCTCCAGTACGGGCGACAGCACGCGCAGCCCTCCTCGGTCGCCGCGCAACCGCTGCGCGAAGCGCACCGCGCGCACACCGTCGACCAGGGCCGGCAGCGTCGCCCACGCGACGGCGAGGGCGCGCGCGAGCCCGTGGAAAGGGCCGGATCGTGCCCCGCGGGCGAGCAGTCGCGGCAGGTCGACGAGAGCGTTGAGCAGCCCGAACGCGAGGATCACCGCCGCGATCGGCACGGCCGACAGGGCGGCCGATGCGAGGCCGCCGGTAGTCACGGGCCCGAGCAGCTCGACATGGGCGAGCGGGGGCGGCATCCGGTATGCGGGGAGATCCAGCAGGAGGATGCCGTCGCCGTCGACCCCGTGGAAGAGCACGCGGTAGACGACCCGGACGACGATGAAGCCGACGGCGAGCGCCGCGGCCGCACGCAGCGGTCCGGGTCGGAGAGTCACGACGTGGGTGCGGCCGGGGCGCCGTCGAGGGTGAAGAGGAGGCCGATGCTCTCGCCGGGCTGGGCGGTGAGCGTCTCGGCGCCTTCCTGCGCGTAGCCCCAGTCGCCGTCGGCAGGCTTCACCCAGAGCGCCCAGTAGCCGAACGAGGGGGACGACGTCTCGCACGTCTCGACGTAGTCCGGGTCTTCGGTCGACCCGAGGGGCGCATCGTCGGACGGGAGCCCGTTGACGCGGCAGATGAAGTCGGGGAACTCGGTGCTGCCCTGCAGGGTGACGCCGGCATCCTCGAGCAGGTCGGTGACCGCGAGGGGACCGTCGGTGCTGCGGCACCATTCCTGCGTCGATCCGCCTTCGAGGGCCGACGAGTCCACCGACAACGTGACCCCGGTGTCGTCGGCGCAGGCGCCTTCGGCGACGACGGATGCCGTGGTGGGCGAGGGCGTCGTGTCGGGGCTGTCGGTAGCGGTGCAGGCGGCGAGGGATGCCACGAGGGCGGCGGCCGAGGCGAGGGCGAAGAGGCGGGTCTTTACGGTCACCGATCCAGGCTAGGGGGTGGTGCGGGGGCGGTGTCGCCGCATGACGCTCCGCGTAGGCTGGGCGCATGGTCGAGTCCGAGCCTTCGCGGGTGTCCGAGCTGTTCGATCCGGCGCAGTGGTCGGCCGCGCCGGGGAGCGAGGCGTACACCGACATCACGGCGCACGTGTCGACCGACGGACGGATCGCCCGTATCGCGTTCGACCGGCCGGAGGTGCGCAACGCGTTCCGTCCGCACACCGTCGACGAGTTGTATCGCGCGCTCGACATCGCCCGGCAGGACCCGCGGATCGGTGTGGTGCTGCTCACGGGCAACGGCCCCAGCCCGAAGGACGGCGGATGGGCGTTCTGCTCCGGGGGCGACCAGCGCATCCGCGGTCGCGACGGCTACAAGTACAGCGAGACGGATGCCGTGACCGATCCGGCCCGGGCGGGGCGGCTGCACATCCTCGAGGTGCAGCGCCTCATCCGATTCATGCCGAAGGTCGTCATCGCGGTGATCCCGGGATGGGCGGCCGGCGGCGGTCATTCGCTGCACGTCGTGTGCGACCTGTCGGTGGCGTCGGCCGAGCACGGCCGCTTCAAGCAGACCGACGCCGATGTCGGGTCGTTCGACGCGGGCTACGGGTCGGCGTACATGGCGCGGCAGGTGGGGCAGAAGGTGGCCCGCGAGGTGTTCTTCCTCGCCGAGGAGTATTCGGCGCAGCGCGCGTACGAGATGGGCGCCGTGAACCGGGTCGTGCCGCACGCCGACCTCGAGCGGGAGGCGATCGCGATGGCGCGGACGATCCTGACCAAGTCGCCCACCGCCATTCGCATGCTCAAGTTCGCGTTCAACGCCGTCGACGACGGGCTCGTGGGACAGCAGGTGTTCGCCGGTGAGGCCACGCGCCTCGCGTACGGGACCGACGAGGCCGTCGAGGGGCGCGACGCGTTCCTCGAGAAGCGCGACCCCGACTGGTCGGCGTTCCCGTACCACTTCTAGTGAGCGCGGCACTCCTGATGAACGCGGCACTACCGATTTGTCTTCTCACCTGAGGGGGATGCCGTGAGGCTCGAGTCCGTCGACGGTACCGACGCGCGCGCCGTGCTGCGCGGGCTGCGGGGAGCCGTGCTCGGTGCGGGTCCGGCGATCGCGCTCGGCGACCGGCCCGGCGGCGCGGGCGTCTCCCCGCCGCCGCCGGGTGACCCCGACCGCGAGGTTCCCCCCGGGACGGCGGTCGTCGTGACGACGTCGGGCTCGACGGGCCATCCCAAGTCGGTCGTGCTGAGCCGGTCGGCTCTCACGTCGTCGGCCCTCGCGACGGCCGAGCGGATCGGTTCCGGCGCGTGGCTGCTCGCACTACCGCCCGGCTACATCGCGGGGGTGCAGGTGCTTGTGCGCGCGCTCGTGAGCGGGCGTGAGCCGGCGATCCTCTCCGGGGCGTTCACGCCGCAGGCGTTCGCGGCGGCTGCGGGGGCGATGGCGTCGAGCGAGGGCGGGGTCGCGGTGCCCGCGTACACCTCGCTCGTGCCGGCGCAGCTGCAGACGCTGCTGGACGCGGAGGATGCCGGCACCCGCACGGGCCTCGGACGCTTCGCCGCCGTGCTCGTCGGGGGTCAGGCGCTCGCTCCCGCGCTCGCCGAGCGCGCCGCCGCGGCGGGGGTGCGGGTCGTGCGCACGTACGGATCGAGCGAGACGAGCGGCGGCTGCGTGTACGACGGGGTGCCGCTGCGCGATGTCGCGGTGCGGATCGTCGACGGCGAGATCCACCTGTCCGGTCCGATGCTGGCCGACGGTTACGAGGGCGATCCGGAGCTCACGGCCCGGGCGTTCCCGCGCGACGGCGACGGTCGTCGCTGGTACGCGACAGGGGATGCCGGCTGGTTCGACGACGGCGTGCTCCGCGTCACGGGCCGGCGGGACAACGTCATCGTCTCCGGCGGCATCAACGTGTCGCTCGATCGTGTGGAGCGCGTCGTGCGCGGGATGCCGGGACTCGACGCGGCAGTGGTCGTCGCGGTGCCCGATGAGCGGTGGGGCGAGGCATCCGTCGTCGTCCTTCCCGATCGTGCGCTCGCCGGGCGTGGCTCGGCCACCGTTCTCGCGGAGGTGCGCGCGACCGTCGGCGACGCGGTCGGAGCGCCCGCGCGCCCCCGCGGCATCCTGTCGTTGCGGGAGCTCCCGCTCCTGCCCAGCGGCAAGCCCGACCGCCGCGCGCTCGCCGAGGCCGCACGTCGGGCCGCACCCTCCGAGGCAGCACCCTAAGAGCCGCACCCTAAGATGAGGGTTCGTGGCAGCCAGCACCCGTAAGAACACCCGCAAGAAGAAGTCCGGCAGCAAGAGCGCGGCCCGTCCCGGCGGCAACCCGCAGAAGGTCCGCGTCTCGGGCGACCCCCGCCAGGTCGCTCGGGCCACCGCCGGCGACTGGATCGCGGCGGCGCGGCTGCGCACCCTGCCGCTGGCGATCGCGCCTGTCGTGATCGGAACGGGCGCCGCGCGCATCATCGACAATCGCTTCCACTGGCTTCTCGCCCTCGCGTGCCTGCTGGTCGCGCTGGCGCTGCAGATCGGCGTGAACTTCGCCAACGACTACAGCGACGGCATCCGCGGCACCGACGATCACCGGGTGGGTCCCGCGCGACTCACGGCCTCCCGCAAGGCGTCGCCGCGGGCGGTGCTCACGGTCGCGCTCGTCTTCTTCGGGATCGCCGCAGCGGCGGGGATCGCGATCGTCGTGCGCACGGGGCACTGGTGGATGCTGGCGGTCGGTGCCGTCTGCATCGTCGGCGCCTGGTTCTACACGGGCGGCAAGCGGCCGTACGGCTACTACGGCCTCGGCGAGGTCGCCGTCTTCGTCTTCTTCGGACTCGTCGCGACGCTCGGCACGACGTTCGTGCAGGTCGGCGCGCTCCCCGACGAGGCATGGTTCGGAGCCGTCGCCGCGGGCTTCCTGGCGTGTGCGGTGCTGCTGGCCAACAACCTCCGGGATCTCGATCAGGACCGTCTCGCCGGCAAGCGCACGCTCACGGTGCTCATCGGCAAGCGTGCGACGCAGGTGCTCTTCACGCTGCTGATCCTCGCGCCGTTCGTGATCGCCGCCGTGCTCGCGGTGTTCTATCCGATCGCCTGGCTGTCGCTGCTGGGGCTGCTCCCCGCTCTCGCCGCGGTCCTCATCGTATGGACCTACCGCGACCCGCGGGAGCTCGTGGTGGCGCTGAGCGTGACCTCGCTCACAGCGCTGGCCTACGCCGGCTTCCTGTTCTGGGCGTTCGTCGGCTGAGGGCGCTGATCACTTCGCGCGGCTGATCGCTCCGGGCGGTGATCACTCCGGGCGGTGATCACTCCGGCGGCTGGTCACCCCGCGCGGCTGATCACTCCGGGCGGTCGGTGACGGCATCCTCGACGTCCTCGTCGGTCGCTTCGCGCGCCGCGCGCCGCGTCGACTGGCGCGCGGCGAGGTCGGCGGTGAGGTCGTCGAGCGGTCGGCGCAGGAAAAGCATCGACAGGCTGAGGCCGATGAGCGCCGCGAACAGGGCGGAGAGCCAGTACTGCTGGCGCATGATCGGGATGAGCATCATGAGCCCGAACGGGACGAAGAAGGCCGCCAGCCGCAGAGCCGAATAGACGAGGGCCGAGCGTGCACGCATGCGCCCAGTTTACGCGTGACCGGCGCACGCCCTTCCGGGAGCCGAGGCCGACCGGTGCGACCCGTCGCAGGCGCCGGTGACGTCCAGGGTCTTCGGAGGCCGGTGGCCGCGCCGGAGCCTAGGATGGAAGGGTGGCGCGCGTGTACCTCATCCTGGCGCTGTTGGCCATCACTTTCTGGGTCTACAGCATCGTCGATTGCGCGTTGCAGCCGCCCACCCGCCACCGTGGGGTCAGCAAGCCCATGTGGTTGCTGATCGTCGTGCTGCTGCCGGTGGTCGGCGGCATCCTGTGGTTCGCGATCGGGCGTTCGCGCCGCCGGAGCGCCGTGATGTTCCGCGCGCCCGACGACGATCCCGACTTCCTCGGTCGCATCGGCACGGTGAGCGACCAGGACGAGCGCATCCGCCGCCTGGAGGAAGAGCTCGCCGCGCTCGACTCGGAGGCGGACGACCCCCGCGACGGGCTGCGCGATCACCCGACCGACGACCTGCGTGCCGGTGACGGCGACGGCTCGGAGACTCCCGGTGCGAACCCGCCCGCCGACGGCGATGTCGACGGCACGCCCGGGCCCCGCGGCAGCCGCAGCTGACATGACCGCAGCGAGTGACGACGGGCGCTCCCCGGCGACGGACGCCGCCGCCGCTCTGCTCGGACGCCTCGTGGAGCGCGGCGTCGCGCACGTGGTCCTGAGCCCCGGTTCGCGGTCGCAGGCGCTCGCGCTCGTCGCGGCCGAGTTGGAGGCTCGCGGGCTGGTGCGTCTGCATGTGCGCATCGACGAGCGCGCGGCGGGCTTCACGGCGCTCGGAATCGGCCGGGAGACGGGGATGCCGGCCGCCGTCGTCTGCACGTCGGGTACGGCCACGGCCAATCTGCTGCCCGCCGCGCTCGAGGCGCACCATGCCGGGGTGCCACTGCTGCTGCTGACCGCCGATCGCCCCCCGGAGCTGCGCGGCGTGGGAGCGAATCAGACGACGCGCCAGCCCGGCATGTACAGTGCCGCGACCCGGTGGGAAGCCGACCTCCCCGTGCCGGAGGAGGTCGATCCCGACGGCACAGGTGAGCAGTCGACCATGCTGCGCGGTGTCGCCGACGAGGCCGTCGACGCGGCGCTCGGTGCGGGTACACGTCAGGCCGGTCCCGTGCATGTGAATCTCCCGTTCCGTGAGCCGCTGGCGGGTGCGCTTCCGCCGTGGCTGGGAACACCTCCGCTCGCGCCCCGCGTCGAGCCGCAAGACCTCGGTGAGCCGGTGGCCGCAGAGACCGACCCGTCGGGTGCGCTGTACCAGGGCGGCGGCGGGATCGGCGAGTCGGACCTTCCCACCGATCCCGACGACGACCCGTTCGTGCTCGTCCGCGGGCCGCGCACGCTCGTCATCGCGGGTGCGGATGCCGGGCCCGCCGCGGAGGACCTCGCCTACCGCGGCGGATGGCCGCTCGTGGCGGAGATCGTCAGCGGCGCGCGATTCGGCAGGCAGCTCGTGCACGGCTATCGGGAGCTGCTGCGCGAACCCGACCTCGGGGGCCGCGTGCAACGCGCGGTCGTCTTCGGGCATCCGACGCTCAGCCGCGAGGTGGTGGCGATCCTGTCGCGCGACGATGTCGAGGTGATCGCCGTTCGAGGTCCGGGCGAGCCGCTCAACCTCAACGGCGACACGGCGGCGGTCGACGGCGTCGTCGTCGCGGTCGGCGACGCGGACCGGGAGTGGCTCGGGGCGTGGATGCGCGCGTCGCGCGCGGTGGCCGTCGATCTGAGCCCGCCCGCACCCGATGCGGAGGGCCTGGCATCCGCAGAGCCGAAGCAGCGGTTGGGGGCGATCGCTGCGGAGCTGGATGCGATCCGGGCGCCTCTCGATCGCGCCGCGCTCGTCGATGCCGTGTGGCGCGCGTCGTGGCCGCACGACCGCCTGCTGTGGGCGGCGTCGCGTCTGGTGCGTGTGGCCGACCAGGTGCTGCCGGGCAAGAAGGTGCCGGTGCACGCGAACCGCGGCTTGGCGGGGATCGACGGTACCGTGGCGACCGGCATCGGGATCGCTCTCGCGAGCCAGCAGGACGGACGCCCCGGGGTCACCCGCATCGTCATCGGAGATCTGGCGTTCCTGTATGACGCGGGAGCGCTCCTGCTGCCGGCGGGTGAGATCGCGCCGCGCGTGCAGGTGATCGTCGGCAATGACGGAGGCGGCACCATCTTCGACGGGCTCGAAGTCGCGGGGGTCGCGGGCGAGGCGGCGATGGACCGCGTGCTCTACACGCCGCAGACCGTGCGGCTGGCGGCGCTCGCGGATGCCTACGGCGCGCAGTACGTGAAGGTCGACACCCGCACGGCCCTCGATCAGGCGCTCACGGGTGCCGTCACCGGCATCCAGGTCATCGAGGTCGCCCTGACTCGCTGACGCGGCCGTGACGAGGGTGGCTGTGCACGGGCTGTGACGAGGGTAGCGCTGCACGGGCTGGCTCTGCTGGACGGGCTGGCTCTGCTGGACGGGCTGGCTCTGCTGGACGGGCTGGCTCTGCACGCGATGGCGCTGCACGGGATGGCTCATGACGGAGCGACTCTGGATGGGCTGGCTCGTGACGCGGTGGCACTCCTCCGCCATGATGAGGTCATGACCGCCACCAGCCAGCACCACTGGAGCGCCGACCCATCCACGCTGCTGCGGGTGGGTGAGGGCTTCCGCCTCTCCGACGTCGACCCCGAGGCGACGCCCGGCTATGACGGCGACAAGAAGCACGCGCAAGCCGACCTCGAGACGGGGGCGGAGCAGTTCGACGAGCTGCAGGAGCGGCTGTTCGCGCAGAGTCGCGAGGACAACGATGCTCCCGCGGTGCTGCTCGTTCTGCAGGCGATGGATTCAGCGGGCAAGGGCGGCATCGTCCGCCACGTCATCGGGGCGACCGACCCTCAGGGCGTGCATCTGAAGGCGTTCAAGAAGCCGACGGAGGAAGAGCTCGCCCACGACTTCCTGTGGCGGATCGAGCGGGAGGTGCCCAAGGCCGGGTACATCGGCGTCTTCGACCGCTCGCACTACGAGGACGTGCTGATCGGGCGGGTGCGGCAGCTCGCCCCGCCGGAGGAGATCGAACGGCGATACGACGCGATCGTCGATTTCGAGAAGCGGCTGACGGATGCCGGGGTGCGCATCGTCAAGGTGATGCTGCACATCTCGCCCGACGAGCAGAAGGCGAGGCTGATGGAGCGTCTCGACCGGGCCGACAAGCACTGGAAGTACAACCCGGGCGACGTCGACGAGCGCCAGTTGTGGCCCGCGTACATGGAGGCCTATCAGACCGTGTTCGAGCGGACCTCGACCGCGAACGCGCCGTGGCACGTCGTGCCGGCCAACGCCAAGTGGTACGCCCGCGTCGCGGTGCAGGCTCTGCTGCTCGACGCGCTGGAGGAGATCGATCCGCAGTGGCCCGCGGCGAGTTTCGACGTCGCGGCGGAGAAGGCGCGGCTCGCAGCGACGTAACGCGGCGCGGTGCGGTGCGGTGCGTGCGTGGCGCGGCGCGCGGCGCGGTAGGGCGGCGAGCGGCGTGTTGCGGCAGCGTTTGCTGCGGCAGCGCGCTGCGGCAGCGGTGCGACGCGATCCGCGGCAACGATCCGTGGCGTGGGCGACGTGGCCTGCTGTGTCAGGCGAGGGCGTCGATGATGGGCCGGAACTTGACCCGAGTTTCGAGCATCTCTGCTTCGGGATCGCTTCCGGCGACGATGCCCGCGCCGGCATAGGCGGTGAAGGGGAGCGTGCCGGCGGGCGAGGAGGACGGATCGGTCGCGGCCGGTGCGGCGGGCGAGGCGTTCGGATCCGGTGAGGCCGACTGATGGCGTGAGGCGGACGGATCGGGGAGGTGGAACTGCGCGCAGCGCAGCGCGATGGCCCACTCTCCGTCGCCGTGCGCGTCGATCCAGCCGACGGGCCCGGCGTAGCGTCCGCGGTCGAACGGTTCGAGCCGGTCGATGACGTCGATCGCGGCGGCGGTGGGGGTGCCGGCGACTGCGGCGGTGGGGTGCAGGACGGCGACGAGGTCGAGGGCCGAGGCGTTGCCGGCGAGGGTGCCTTCGACGTCGGTCGCGAGGTGCCACACGTTGGGGAGCTTCAGCATGAACGGCTGCTCTTCGGAGACGAGCGCCGTCGTGTGCGGACGCAGCGCCGTGAGCACGCTCTGCACCGCGAACTGATGCTCGTCGAGGTCTTTCGTGCTGGTGGCGAGGGCGACCGATGCGGTCGTGTCGGCATCGGCATCCGCCCCTCGCGCGGCCGTGCCGGCGAGCACGCGCGCCGTGACCGTGCCGCCGGAGACGGTGACGAGGGTCTCCGGGCTGGCGCCGATGAGGCCGTCCATCGCGTATGTCCACGTGTCGGGGTAGGCGGATGCCAGTGCGCGCACGAGGCGGCGTAGGTCGGCGTCGGCGGGCACCGAGCCGGCGAGGTCGCGCGCGAGGACCACCTTGGCGACATCGCCCGCGGCGATCGCGGCGAGACCCTTGCGGACGGCGCCCTGATACCCCTCGGGTGTCAGCGCGCCGGGGCCGAGTGTGGCGGACCAGTGCGGTCCGTAGCCGACGGGACGCGGCGAGGCGGCGGGAGTGTGGTCGTCCGGACCGATGCGGGTGATCCAGGAGCGGCCGCCGCGGCGTCCGAGCACGATCGACGGGACGGTGAGGATCGCCTCGGCCTCTGACCGTCGGTCGAACGGGAACGCGCCGAAGGCGACGAGGCCTGTTCCCGGGATTCCGATCGGATCGTCGATGGTGGCGGATGCCACGATGCCCTGCCACCAGGCGCTGGGGTCGGAGTCTTCGGCCCGCACGCGGTACTGCGCGGCAGCGCCGCCCGTGCCGACGAGGATGTCACCGCGCCGGCTCCACACGATGGGGTCGGCGGCGTCGGCGTATTCGAGCGTGTCGTCGATCGCATCGGTCGCATCGATCTCGCGGGTGACCGCCCGCAGCCGGGGGCTCCTGTCGGGCACGGAACTCACACCGCCAGCCTAATCCGGCTGGCCGCCCCCTGGATCGCGTCGGGGCGGGCGGTTCGCGCCAGCGTGGACGGCTCGCATCGGCGTGGGTGGCTCGCGTCGGCGTGGGTGGCGGGCGTCGGCGCGGGTCGTCCGCGTCGGACGTCAACGAGTTCGCACGGGATGAGGCGGTCTGCTTTGGGGAAGGTGCATCGGCGGGTCAGAACGGCGGCGGCTCGGCGGGCGGACCCGTGTCGGCCGTCTCTGTCGCTTTCGCTTTCGCCGTCGCCTGTGCCGTGGTGAACGTGAGGGTGCGTGCGGGGTGGTCGGGGTAGGTGCGTCCGGTGGGGCTGGTCCAGTGGAGGATGCCGTCGGGTGTCTGCCTGACTCTCCAGGCGGAGTGGTGTTTCAACGTGTGGTGGCGGCGGCAGAGGTGGGCGAGGTTGGTGAGTTCGGTGGGCCCGTCGTGTTCGCGGGCGGTGGTGTGGTCGATGTCGGACCGGCCGGTGGGCATGCGACAGCCAGGGAACCGGCAGTGTTCGTCCCTGACGCGGAGGGTGCGTTTGAGGTGGTCGTTGGGCCGGTACCGGTCGGTGGCGAGGACGGTGCCGGTGGCGGGGTGGGTGAGGACCCGGTCCCAGCCGGTCGCGGTTCCGGCGAGGCGGAGGGCGGTGGCCGTGTCGATGGGTCCTTTCCCGATGAGTTCGGCGGGCGCGTCGTCTGCTCCGACCGCGGTGAGCACCGGGACGGTGACCTGCACGCGGGCGATGATCGCCTCCCCGGCCGGGATCGCGTCGTTCGTGATGTCCGGTGACGCGTGTCCGGTGAGGAGGAGGTCGGCGAACACGTCAGCACGGACCTCGCTGACCCGACGCGTGTCGGCCGGGCGCGTGTTGGTGCGAGTGCCGATGGCGTCTATGGCGTCGGTGGCGGCGGTCGTCTCGGGGTGGGGGAGGAGCGCAGCTTCGAAGGCCGCGTCAGGCGCGGCGCCCGCGTTCGCGCTGCCGGCGATACCACTCGTGTTCGCTCCACCGCCCGTGACCGCGCCTCGCGCATCGATGACGCGTCTCGCGTATTGGTCGAGACGGTCGCGGATGCCGTGGGCGATCGCCGCCGGGAGGATCGCGATCAACTCCGCCATCCCGTCGTCGAGGTCGCGCACCCACACCTCCCGCTTGGTCGCGGCAGCCGCGTGGCGTTCCTGCAAGGGAATCGGGTGCAACCGTGCGGCGAGGATTCGTGCGGCGGGCTTCAGCCGTCCTGGTGTCTCTCGCCGGGCGACCTCTAGCGCCGCGTCCTCGAATACGGCCCGCGGGGCATCGTCCTCGATCGCGACCCCGGCGTCGACCACCACGCGCACGTGCCCGCGGGACACGTCTCCGGCAGCCCACGCCGCATAGGTCGCCGGGAACCGCTCGACGAGCACCACGGCATCCGACATGTGCTTCTGGACTGTTCGGTCCGAGATCCGCGCAGCGGCCCCGATCTGCGCGGCAAGAGACCGGATCGGGATATCCGCCGCAGATGCGGGCCCACCGGCATCCTGTGCCATCGCGTCGGCGATCTCGACTGCCTCGGCCAGCAGCGCGACCTCGCGTGCCTGGGCGGCGGCGGCGTCGCGCCGGGCGTCGGCGAGCGCGTGCAGCAGCGTTTCGATGCGCTGTTGCCATGCGGTCGGCGTGGTCCCTGTCATGCTCCGATTCTTCTCGGGGGCACCGACATCGTGGTCGACAAAACCCAGATCACGGCTGCTTCCTGTGGACAACTTCCGACACGCCGGGGGTGTGGAGGAGGGGGCGGCGTTTCGTCTCGCTGCGCTCGCTCAACGACCGAGGAGAAGGGTGTGGCGTTTCGTCTCGCTGCGCTCGCTCAACGACCGGGGTGTGGAGGAGGGTGCGGCGTTTCGTCTCGCTGCGCTCGCTCAACGACCGAGGGGGTGGAGGAGGGGGCGGCGTTTCGTCTCGCTGCGCTCGCTCAACGACCGAGGAGAAGGGTGTGGCGTTTCGTCTCGCTGCGCTCGCTCAACGACCGAGGGGGTGGCGCGGGTCCGGTCGTTGAGCGAGGAGCGCAGCGACGAGACGAAACGTCGATCCGGAACCGGGGCGGCGTTTCGTCTCGCTGCGCTCGCTCAACGACCGGGGCGCCGTTGCCGTGCACGCTCCTCGCGGGCACCCGCGCGTAGGATCGAACGGTGAGCGAACAGCCGAACCGCGCCGATCTCGGCAAAGATCCCGCCCGCGTGAGCGGCATGTTCGACGACGTGGCGCCCGCGTACGATCGCACCAACACGGTGCTCAGCCTGGGCAACGACCGGTTGTGGCGGGTGGCGACGACGCGGGCGATCGCGCCGAAGCCCGGCCAGCGCATCCTCGACCTCGCCGCCGGCACCGGTGCGAGCTCGGTGCCGCTCGCGCGCAGCGGCGCCGACGTCGTGGCCGCCGACTTCTCGCCCGGCATGCTCGCTGAGGGCCGTCGCCGGCATGGCGGCAACCCGCGGCTGTCGTTCGTGCAGGCGGATGCCATGGCGTTGCCCTTCGCCGACGGCGAGTTCGATACCGTGACGATCTCGTTCGGGCTGCGCAACGTCAACGAACCGAGGGTCGCCCTCGCCGAGATGCTGCGGGTCACCGCGCCCGGCGGACGCCTCGTCATCTGCGAGTTCTCCCACCCGCAGTCCAAGGCCTTCGCCGCGCTGTACGGCTTCTACAACGACCGCGTGCTGCCCACGGTGGCTCGCGCCGTCAGCTCGAACGCGGAAGCGTACGACTACCTCAACGAGTCGATCCAGGACTGGCCGGACCAGCGCACGCTCGCCACCTGGATCCGCGACGCGGGATGGACGGATGTCGCCTACCGCGACCTCTCGTTCGGGATCGCCGCCCTCCACCGCGCCACGAAGCCCCGCGTCGCGTAGCTCTGCCCACAGCGCCGCGTCGCCCAGCTCCACGCCACCAAACCCCGCAGGTACTTCACGGGCTCGGGCTGAACCGGTCCCTCACCGTCCCGGTAGGCTGGAAGGGTGACTCCGAGCCCCACTGCGCCCGGCTCGCAGCTGGCGAGCCACCTCGGCATGACCGAGCGGATCTTCGCCGGACCCAAGATGCGGCGACTGGCTACCGTGGTCGAAGACGGCCTGGCGCGGGTCGAGCAGAACCTCGCCGATGAACTCCACGTGGGCGACGCGCTGGCCGACGTCACGAGCCGTTACCTCTATGAGGCGGGCGGCAAGCGGCTGCGTCCGATGTTGTCGCTCCTGACCTCGCAGCTCGGCAGTGGCGTGACCGACGACGTCATCGCCGGTGCCACCGCGCTCGAGATGACGCATCTCGGATCGCTGTACCACGACGACGTGATGGACGGTGCGGACGTGCGTCGCGGCGTGCCCAGCGCGCACGCGGTGTGGGGCAACAACGTCGCGATCCTCACGGGTGACCTTCTCTTCTCGCGAGCCAGCCAGCTCATGGCCCAGATCGGCGAGCGCGCCATCCGCCTCCAGGCCGACACGTTCGAGCGCCTGGTGCTCGGCCAGATGCACGAGACCGTCGGCGCGCAGGCCGGCGATGACCCCGTGGACTTCTACCTCCAGGTGCTCGCCGACAAGACCGGTTCGCTCATCGCCGCCGCCGGCCAGGTCGGCATCCTCTTCTCCGATGCGCCGGCCGAGTACGAGAAGCCGGTGCTGGAGTTCGGCGAGCGGGTCGGAATCGCCTTCCAGCTTCTCGACGACGTCATCGACCTCTCCGCGGATGCCGACGAGACCGGCAAGGTGCCCGGCACCGATCTGCGCGCCGGCGTCCCGACCATGCCGTACCTCCTGCTCGGGCGCGCGGCCGACCCGGCCTCGAAGACGCTGAAGTCGGCCATCGACGACGGCGTCGCACGTATCGCCGACGGGGCCGACCCCGCGCTGCTCGACGACGATCTGGCTCGCCTGCGGGAGCATCCCGCCACCGAGGCGACGCGCCGACTGGCGAACGAGTGGTCGCGCAACGCCGTCGCGGCGATCGACCCGCTGCCCGTCGGACCGGTGCGCGAGGCGCTCACCCGGTTCGCGCACGTCGTCGTCGACCGCTCCAGCTGACGCCGCGGCGGGCCGAACGGGTGCCGCCGCGACCTGCTCTACGACCGGATCCTCCGGAAAGGAAACACATGACCAAGCTCAGGCTGGCCATCGTCGGCGCAGGACCCGCCGGCATCTACGCGGCGGACATCCTCTTGAAGGCCGAGCGCAAGTTCGACGTCTCGATCGATCTCTTCGACCAGCTCCCCGCGCCCTACGGTCTCGTCCGCTACGGCGTGGCGCCCGACCACCCGCGGATCAAGGGCATCATCACGGCCCTGCGCGACGTGCTCGACCGCGGTGACATCCGCATCTTCGGCAACGTCCGCTTCGGCGAGGACCTCCACCTCGAAGACCTCAAGAAGCACTACAACGCGGTGATCTTCGCGACGGGGGCCATCCGCGACGCGGCGCTCGACATCCCCGGCATCGACGCCGTCGGTTCCTACGGTGCCGCCGACTTCGTGAGCTGGTACGACGGCCACCCCGACTTCCCGAGGGAGTGGCCGCTGGATGCCTCGTCGGTCGCCGTGCTCGGAAACGGCAACGTGGCGCTCGATGTGGCGCGCGTCCTCGCCAAGCACGTCGAAGACCTGCTGGTCACCGAGATCCCGGCGAACGTGCAGCACGGGCTGGAGGCGTCGCAGGTCACCGACGTGCATGTGTTCGGTCGTCGCGGCCCCGCGCAGGTGAAGTTCACGCCTCTCGAACTCCGCGAGCTCGGCGAGCTGCGCGACGTCGACATGGTCGTCTACGACGAGGACTTCGACTACGACGACGCGAGCCGGGCCGCGATCGCGAGCAACAAACAGGTCATGGTGATCGACCGGGTGCTGCAGTCGTGGCGCCAGCGTCCGAGCGTCAACAACGCGGGCGGAGAGGCGAGCCGCCGGCTGCACCTGCACTTCTACGCGAAACCCGTCGAGGTCAAGACCGACGACTCCGGCCGCGCGGCGGCCATCGTGTACGAGCGCACCCGGCCCGACGGCCAGGGCGGTGTGGTCGGCACGGGGGAGCTGCGGGAGATCGCCGTCCAGCAGGTGTACCGCGCGGTGGGCTACTTCGGCTCCCCGCTCAGCGGCGTCCCCTTCGACAAGCGCCACGGCGTCATCCCCAACCACGAGGGCCAGGTGCTCCACAAGGACTCCAACGAGCGCGTGCCGGGCGTGTACGCGACGGGATGGATCAAGCGCGGTCCCGTCGGGCTCATCGGACACACCAAGTCGGATGCCATGGAGACGATCCGTCACCTCATCAACGACCAGGGCTCGTGGTGGACTCCTGAAGACCCGTCCGATGAGGCGATCCCGGCGCTGCTCGCCGAGCGGGGTGTCGCGTGGACGGATCTGGACGGCTGGCACCGCCTCGACGAGCACGAGGTCGGCCTCGGGGCCGCGCAGGAGCGTGCGCGGATCAAGGTCGTCGATCGCGACGAGATGGTCCGGGTCTCCCGCGGGGAGTGATCCTCCCGGGCGAGGCGGTCGGCATGGCGGGCTCCTGGCATCCGGACGTCCTCGGAGAGCCGTACGAGCAGCAGACCCTGCCCCTCGGGCGTGACCGTGAGGGCGAGCTGGTCGCCACCCTCGTGAGACGGATGCCGAGCGCGCTCCGGCGACTGTTCGGACCGTTGCGCGACGTCGACGTGCTCTACGTGCACGGCTGGTCGGACTACTTCTTCCAGACCGCACTCGCCGAGTTCTGGACGTCGAGGGGTGCGAGGTTCCACGCGCTCGACCTCCGCAAGTACGGCCGGAGCCTCCGCGACGGGCAGACCCCCGGATACACGACGTCGCTGGCCGACTACGACGCCGACATCGACGCGGCCCTCAGCGCCATGAGCGACGGTCGCCCTCGCCGCCTCGTGCTCGTCGGGCACTCGACAGGCGGGCTCATCCTGTCGCTGTGGGCCGCGCGTCACTCGGGCAGGGCGGCGGCGCTCGTGCTCAACAGTCCGTGGCTGGAGCTGCAGGTGGGCGCCTTCGGACGCCAGGCGATCGCCCCGCTCGTGCGTGCGGCCGCGTGGGTCGATCCGTTGGGGCGGCATCCGGAGGTCGATCTCGGCTTCTACACGCGCGCGCAGCGAGAGCTCGGCACGCTCCCCGAGGGGCACGAGAACTGGCGGCCCGCGCGCGGGTTCCCGACGCATCCCGGCTGGCTGTCCGCCATCCTCGCCGGTCACGCCACGATCGCCGCGGGCATCGACGTGGGGTGTCCGACCCTCGTCCTCCTCTCCACGGGATGGACGTCACCGGTGCAGTGGTCGGCGGCGATGACGTCGACCGACTCCGTCCTCGACGTCGACGAGATCGCTCGCGCCGCGACCCGGATCGGCAAGACGGTCACGCTCGTCCGCATCCCGCACGCCATCCACGACGTCTTCCTCTCGGCGCCCGACGTGCGCGACCGAGCCTATGACTCCCTCGACAACTGGCTCACCGGGGGTGCCCTCGGCTGAGGTCCACGGCGTCGCCAAGGAGGCTCAGCCGGCGCTGAGCCCGCGCGGTTTGGTACGCACCTTCCAGTTGCCCGTCGACTTGCCCCACCCGAAGTCCGCGTTCCAGTGAGCGGCGGCGTCGAAGCGGCTCCCCGAACTCAGTGCCACGTGCACACCATGCCGGGCGAAACCGACGATGTCGGCACGACCGTCGCCATTCACGTCGGCGACGGCGCGGGGCATGACCCCGAGGGTCCACTCCGTCGAGCCGAAGTCCGTCGTCCATCGCGCCGCCGAGGTGAACGCCGATCCCGTGTTGCGCGCCACCCACACCCCGCCGGTGCGGAAGCCGACGATGTCGGGTCGGCCATCGCCGTTGACGTCCGCGATCACGCGTGAGTCTCGCGTGGTGCGCCATCCGCGCGACCCGGAGTCCTGACCGAAGCTGGAACTCCACCGACGCGCCGTGGCGAACGATGACCCCGTGTTCAGGGCGACGTAGACGCCGTCGCGGCCGAAACCGACCACGTCGAGCCGTCCGTCGGCATTCATGTCGACGAGTTGCCGCGGGGTGACGTCGGCGCGCCACCCGCGATCGAGGCCGAAGGCGGCCGTCCAGCGCGTGGGTGCGGCGAAACCGCTTCCTGTGCTGAGCGCCACCTGCACTCCCGCCGCGCCGAAGCCGATGACGTCGGCGCGGCCGTCGCCGTTGACGTCGGTGACGAACCGCTGATGGCGGGTGGTGTCCCACGACCCCGCCTCCGAGCCGCCCATCGCACTCAGCCAGCGCCGGGATGCCGCGAACGAGCTGCCCTGGTTGAGCGCGACCGACA
Source organism: Candidatus Microbacterium phytovorans (assembly GCA_029202445.1). Taxonomy (NCBI): domain Bacteria; kingdom Bacillati; phylum Actinomycetota; class Actinomycetes; order Micrococcales; family Microbacteriaceae; genus Microbacterium; species Candidatus Microbacterium phytovorans. Next base: position 1,832,511 of record CP119321.1, on the reverse strand, counting down.
CGCCGTACTTGCCGAAGGCGACGATGTCGAGGCGGTCGTCGCCGTTGACATCGGCCAGGGTGCGCACGTGGCCGGACAGCGTCCATCCGTCGTTCGCGCCGAACTCGGTCGTCCACCGACTGGCGGATCCGAAGCCGCCGCTGCCGTTGCCGCGCGCGACGAACACCCCCGACCCGGTGAAGCCGACGATGTCGGGTGCTCCGTCCCCGTCGACGTCCATCACCATGCGAAGCGTCTTGGAGGTGGTCCAACCCGTCTCGGACCCGAAGCTCGACAGCGCCCGGGTCGACGTCGTGAACACCGAGCCGGTGCTCCGACTGACCATGACGCCCTTCGAGCCGAATCCGATGATGTCGGCACGGCCGTCGCTGTTGAGGTCGGTGTCCCAGGCGTTGATCTCGGCGCGGTCGTCGATGCCGTTGCCGTTGACGTCGGGGAGCACCGCTTTCGGGCTGGACGGCCCGATGCGTGTCGACGCGGTGAGGCAACAGGTCACGCGGCGCGAGGTGAGCACCGTCGCGCCGGACATGTCGCGCCACACGCCGTTGTACGAACCGCTCGTGTCGTAGAGCTCGAACCGATCGAACTGCACGCCGCTGACCGGGATGTACTGACGCTTGCCGCTCGGAACATCGACCACCTCGTTCAGGATCGACAGGTGCACGTGCTTGCTGTCACCCGGCGTCCCGCCGCACGGCAGCGTCTGACCGGCCAGCCCGAGCGCCGTGCCCGCCTCCACCCAGGAGCCGACGAGGCCCGACTTCGCCTCGCGTAAGTGGTAGTACTCCGACATCCACCCGCCGCCGTGGTCGATTCCGAGGAACCAGCCTCCCGCGCAGCTCACGCGGTAGACGCGACCGGCAGCGATCGCCCGGACCACTGTGGTGCTCGAGCCCAGCGGCGCGAAGTCGATCGCGCCCTGGTAGATGCCGTCGCTGTCGGCGTGCGGTCCGCTCGCACCCCAGCGCTTGCCCGGCGCCCAGGGGAAGTGGAACACGGGCTGCGGACCGTACTTCGCCGCGAGGCGTGCCGTCGGGGCGATCGAAAGCGAAGACGACCACGGGATCTCACGCGTCAGCGGCATCGTGGGACCGTCCGTGTGGTGCTCGGCTTCGTCCTCGGGCTCGGTCGGCGTCGGCGTCGACGTCGGAAGCGGCTTCGGCAGGGCCGTCGGCGACGGAGAAACGGATGCCGACGGGGTCGGAGTCGGCGTCGCGTCAGCGGTGGACGTGGGCTCCGGAGACGGTTCGGCCGTGGGCGAGGCGGTGGCCGACGGAGATGCGGTGACCTCCGGCGCGGGGCTCGCGGCATCCGCGACTGCCGCCTCCAGGGGCACGAGAGACAGCACGAGGCCGACGACGGCCGACACCCTCACGACGTTGAAACCTGCTCTGACCATCCACCCTCTCCGGGATCTCCCCAGATCGAGTCTTCAGCCTAGGTGGTCAAAACTCCCCCGAGTTCAGGGTTGACGCCGGATCGCGCGGCGCGCTAGCGGTAGTTGACGAATTGGAGGTCGACGTCGAGGTCGGCCGCCTTCAACAGTCGCTGCACCTCCTGCAGGTCGTCGCGCGACTTCGACTGGACGCGCAGTTCGTCGCCCTGGATCTGCGACTTCACCGACTTCGGGCCCTCGTCGCGGATGAGCTTGCCGATCTTCTTCGCGTTCTCCTGCGAGATGCCCTCTTTCAGCGTCGACGTCAGGCGGTACTCCTTGCCGCTGACGACCGCCTCGCCCGACTCGAGCGACTTCAGCGAGATGCCGCGCTTGATGAGCTTGGACTGGAAGACGTCGAGCACGGCCTTGGCGCGGTCCTCGCTGTTGGCCTTGATGAGGATGGCCTCGCCGCTCCACTCGATGGACGCGCCGGTGCCCTTGAAGTCGTAGCGCTGCTCGACCTCCTTGCGGGCCTGGTTGAGCGCGTTGTCCGCCTCCTGGCGGTCGATCTTGGAGACGATGTCGAACGAAGAGTCAGCCATGAGGGAAGTCTATCCGGGGGGCTCCCGCCCGTCAGGGTGGGCTCGGCGGCCTCGGAGAGAGGAGCGCCTCGGCCGATGGGAGGCACGCGCCTCGGCCGATGGGAGGAGATCGGCGGATCGGAGGGTCGACGCGCGCGATGCGCCCTCCGCAGCGCCGATCTCCTCCGCTGTGCCGCCCCGGTGAGCCGCCTGCTGCCGCGGCGAACTCGCGGAGAGGTGTTGACGATCGCGATGTTCGTGTTCTACTATCCGATAAAACGTTTTATCAACGCAGTGAAACGACCGATCAGCACAGGGATGTGAGGTGGGGCATGGGCAGGGCACGCATCTTCGACGTCGCCGCCGCCGCCGGCGTCTCGGTCACCACCGTCTCTCTCGTGCTCAACAACGCGCAGTCGCGCATCTCCGAAGACACCCGGCAGCGCGTGCGAGAGGCCGCCGACGCGGTGGGATACTCCGCGAGCGCCGTCGCGCGCGGCCTGCGCACCCAGCGCACCCGGATCGTCGGGCTTATCTCCGACCAGATCGCCACGACGCCGTTCGCGGGGCGCATGCTCGCCGGAGCCCAGGATGCCGCCCGCGAGAACGGCCACATGGTCATGCTCGTCGACACCGGCGGCGACGCCGACGTCGAGAGCGAGGCGGTGCGCGCGATGACGGCGCAGCAGGTGGATGCCGTGCTGTACGCGGCCATGTGGCACCGGGCCGCGACCGCGCCGGTGGGTCTGCCGCACGGCACCGTCATGCTCGACTGCTATCCGGCCGCGGGCGGCTTCCGCAGCGTCGTGCCCGACGACCGCGCCGGGGGAGAAGCCGCCGTCCGCGAGCTCCTCGCCGCCGGCCACACCCGGATCGCCTACCTCGACACGATCGACCCGGAACCGATCGCCTCCCGCTTGCGTCACGACGGCTACCTCGCCGCGCTCGCCGAGGCCGGCATCGAGGCCGATCCCGCCCTCCACGTGCAGGGCGAGACGTCGGCGCAGGGCGGGCGGGAGGCGGCCGATCGGCTGCTCGATCTCCCCGAGGACCAGCGCCCGACCGCGATCTTCTGCTTCAACGACCGCATGGCGATCGGCGTGTACACCGCCGCCCATCGCCGCGGCCTCGGCATCCCGCGAGACCTCTCCGTCGTCGGCTACGACGACCAGCAGCTGGTCGCCGCGGAACTCGATCCCCCTCTCACCACCATCGCTCTGCCCCATTACGAGATGGGTCGCTGGGCGATGGAGGTCGCGCTCGGCGTCCGCGCGGAAGGGGATGAGGATGCCGCGCACCGAATGGAGTGTCCCGTCGTCCGACGAGACTCTGTGGGCCCGCCGCCGGCGCAAGTCGCCAAACGAGACCGACGACGGGCTTCACACGCAACCGAAGGGCCGCGCTCGGCGGCCCCCGATCAGGTACCCGACGTGGGCGTCGGGCACCAGGAATAGGAAACCACAATGACGCGCAGAACGTCGCCCCTCTTCGTCGCGGCGGGACTGGTCACCGTCCTCGCCCTGACGGGATGCGGCCAGGCCGGCCAGGGAACCACGACCGGCGAGGACGGCCGCACCCAGCTCACGATGTGGACGCACTCGGCGGGCAACGCCGCCGAGCTCGAGGTGTACGAGCGGATCATCTCCGACTACAACGCCTCGCAGGACGAGTACGAGGTCGTGCACGAGTCCTTCCCGCAGGGCGCCTACAACGACGCGATCGTGGCGGCCGCCGCCTCCGGCGACCTCCCGTGCCTCCTCGACCTCGACGGGCCGATCATGCCCAACTGGGCGTGGGCGCAGTACCTGCAGCCCCTCGGCATCTCCAGCGAGATCACCGACTCGCTGCTGCCGACCGCCGTCGGAAAGTGGGACGGTGAGATCTACTCCGCGGGCTACTGGGATGCCGCACTGTCGATCTTCGCGCGCAAGTCCGTGCTGGAAGGCAACGGCATCCGCATTCCGAGCACCGACCAGCCGTGGACCAAGGACGAGTTCGACTCGGCCCTCGCCACGCTGAAGGATGCCGGTTACGACACGCCCATCGACATCGGCGCCGAGGACACCGGTGAGTGGTGGCCGTACGCCTACTCGCCCCTCCTCCAGAGCTTCGGCGGCGACCTGATCGACCGCGACACGATGCTCAGCGCCGACGGGTCGCTCAACGGCGACGCCGCCGTGGCCTGGGGCACCTGGTTCCAGGAGCTGTTCGACAAGGGATACGCGAGCAACGCGGGCACCGTCGGCAACCAGGAGTTCGTCGACGACGAGGTCGCCCTCAGCTACACGGGCGTGTGGAACGCCCTGGCATCCGTCGAAGCGATCGGCGACGACCTGCTCATCCTCCCGCCGCCGGACTTCGGCAACGGCCCGAAGATCGGTGGCGGCTCGTGGCAGTGGGCGATCTCGTCGAGCTGCAACGACGCCGAGGGCGCACGCGACTACCTCGAGTTCAGCTTCAACGACGAGTACATCACCGAGTTCGCGGACAAGCAGATCGTGATCCCCGCGACCGAGGCGGCCGCTCAGGCGTCGAAGTACTTCGGTGACGACGGTGTGCTCCGTCCGTTCGTGGAGCTCTCGCAGAAGTACGCGGTGCTGCGTCCGGAGACCCCGGCCTACGCGGTGATCTCGACCACGTTCGAGACGGCGGCGAAGAACATCATGAGCGGTGCCGATGTGAAGAGCACGCTCGATCAGGCCGTCACCGACATCGACGCGAACATCGCGTCGAACGACGGGTACGGCTTCCAGTGATCGGTGCGGAGGGGGCCCGCGACCGGGCCCCCTCCCCTCCGTGGACCTGCTGCTGAAAGGCACGACTCCCCATGACTGTCACACCTCCCACGGTGGCAGCCGAGACTCCTCGGCGCGCACTCCACCGTCTTCGCACGAGCCGCGGCCGCCAGGCGTGGGCCGGGTGGGGGATGATCGCCCCCGCGGCGATCCTCCTGCTCCTGTTCCTCGTGATCCCCGTGATCCTCGCCTTCACGCTGTCGTTCACGAACGCGCGACTGATCTCGCCGAACCCGCCGCGCTTCGTCGGCGTGGACAACTTCATCCGCGCCTTCACCGCCGACCCCGTCTTCGTGCAGTCGATCGGCAATACGGCGCTCTTCGCGCTCGTCGTCGTTCCGGTGCAGGCGGGACTGGGACTCGCCCTCGCTGTGCTCGTCAACCGCAGGCTGCGGGGAACCACGTTCTTCCGGGTCGTGTTCTTCATCCCGGTCGTGACCTCCATCGTCGTCGTCTCGATCCTCTGGAAGTTCCTCTACCGCGAGGACGGGCTCGTCAACTCGATGATCGACGCGGTGACCTTCGGGCTGTGGAGCGGTACGGACTGGCTCAACGATCCGTCCACCGCACTCGGGGCGATCATCGTCATGTCGATCTGGCAGGCCGTCGGATTCCACATGATCATCTGGCTGTCGGGCCTTCAGACCATCCCGGAGGAGCTGTACGAAGCCGCGCGGATGGACGGTGCGAGCCCGTGGCGCCAGTTCACCAACGTCACCTGGCCGGGGCTGCGACCCACGATGGTGTTCGTGCTCGTCACGATCACGATCGCCGCGCTCGGCCTCTTCGTGCAGATCGACGTCATGACCCAGGGAGGTCCGCAAGGCGCCACCTCCACGATCGTCTTCCACGCCGTGCGCAAGGGATACGAGCAGCAGGAGATCGGCTATGCGGCGGCCATCTCGCTCATCTTCTTCGTCGCCGTGCTCATCATCGCGCTCATCCAGCGCCGCCTCACCCGGGAGAAGGACTGATGACCGACACCCTCGCCCCGCCCGCCCGCTCGCGCCAGAACGCGCGGCGCGCGCCCCGGTCCGCCGCGACCTCCCGCCGATGGGGCGTCGTCGCGACCTACGTCGCGATGTCGCTGCTGGCCGTGGTCTTCCTGTTCCCGCTCGTGTTCATGTTCGTCTCCAGCCTCAAGCCCGACGCGCAGATCCTGCAGGACATCGACTCTCCGATGGCGTTCCTGCCGGTCGGCGACATCAGCCTCGACAACTACTTCGGTGTCTTCGACCGCGTGCCGGTCGCGCAGTTCATGTTCAACTCGGTGCTGGTCACCGTGCTGACCGTGGGGCTCGGGCTCGTGGTCAACTCGATGGCGGGTTTCGCGCTGTCGCGCCTCGCGTGGCGCGGCCGCATCGTCGTGCTCGCCGTCATCATCGCGACGCTGATCGTGCCCTTCGAGACGATCGCGGTGCCGATGGTCTACTGGGTGGCGCAGCTGCCGACGCTCGTGTTCGAGGGCGGTGTGCTGAAGTACGACTTCGGATGGCTCAACACCTACGAAGTGCAGATCGTGCCGTTCATCGCCAACGCGTTCTCTATCTTCCTGTTCACGCAGTACTTCTCCACCATTCCGAAGTCGCTCGACGAGGCCGCCCGCATCGATGGGGCGAGCTGGTTCGGGATCTACCGCCGCATCATCGTGCCCCTGTCCGGGCCGGCGTTCGCCACGGTCGCGATCCTCACCTTCCTGCCCGCCTGGAACCAGTACCTCTGGCCGCTCATGGTCGTGCAGAAGGAGAACCTGCGGCCCGTCATGGTCGGCATGCAGTACTTCTTCCAGCTCAACACCGCCTGGGGCGAGGTGATGGCCTACACCTCGATGATCACGATCCCGGTGCTCGTCGTCTTCCTCGTCTTCCAGCGGGCGTTCGTCAGCTCCATCGCGGCCAGCGGCGTCAAGGGATGACCGTCCTCGTCGTCCCTTCCGCCCGCCCCCACGACCTCCAGTAAGGAACCTCTCTCTTGTTCGACCTCCCCGACTCCTGGGTGTGGGACTTCTGGTTCGCCGACGACGGCGACCGGTACCACCTCTTCTTCCTCTACGCCTCCCGCGCCCTGCACGATCCGGAAGCGCGTCATTACCGTGCGTCCGTCGGTCACGCCGTGTCCGACGACCTCGTCGAGTGGACGCGCATCGAGGACGCTCTCGTCCGCGGCGATGCGCCCGCGTTCGACGACCTCGCCACCTGGACGGGGTCGACGGTGCGGCATCCCGACGGCACCTGGTACCTCTTCTACACGGGCTCCTCACTGGCATCCGGCGGGAAGAACATCCAGCGCATCGGATACGCCACCTCCCGCGACCTCCTCACCTGGCAGAAGGCACCGGGACCGGTGCTGGAGGCGGCCGGCCCTTGGTACGAGACGATCGACAGCGGAGCGTGGCACGACGAGGCGTTCCGCGACCCGTGGGTGTTCCCCGATCCGGACGGCGACGGCTGGCACATGTACGTGACGGCGCGCGCGCCGCACGGGCCCGTCGAGGGTCGAGGCGTGATCGGTCACGCCTGGTCGGCCGACCTGCGCGCGTGGGAGCTGCGCGAGCCGGTGAGCGTGCCGAGCGAGGCGGGGTTCGGGCAGCTCGAGGTCACCCAGGTGGAAGTCGTCGACGGCCGCCCGGTGCTGCTGTTCTCGTGTCTGGCCGAGCACTCGATGCCGTCGCGTCGAGGAGAGCGGGGCGGCACGTGGGCGATCCCCGCCGACAGCATGCTCGGGCCGTTCGACGTCGACCGCGCCGAGCGGCTCACCGGCGAGGACCTCTACGTCGGGCGCCTCCTGCGCCGGCGGGACGACGGGCGCTGGCTGCTGTTCGCGTTCCGCAATGTCGGCGAGGACGGCCGGTTCGTGGGGGGCGTCACCGATCCGATGCCCGTCGCGTGGGAGGGCGATGTGCTCACCGTCGTCGAGCCGGCGACGGTGACGGGTTCGTAGACTGGGGGGATGCAGCCGCTCACCGAGGATGAGGTGCGCGCGGTCCTCGTGAACGCCGCACCCGACGAACTCGACCGGGTCGCTTTGCCCCCGGATTTCCTGCTCGTCGACTGGGACCACCTCGACTTCCTGGCTTGGCGCGATCCCCGCACCCGCAGCCGTGCCTACGTCGTGGCCGAGATCGACGGTTCGCCCACGGGTGTCGTGCTCCGCGCCACCGACGGTTCGGGTCGTGGCCGCCCCGCCATGTGCAATCTGTGTCACACGATGCAGCCCGGCGACCAGGTGGCCCTGTTCACCGCACGGCGGGCGGGGGATGCCGGTGCCCGCGGTGACAGCGTCGGCACCTACGTCTGCGCCGACCTGGGCTGCCACGAGAACGTGCGGCTGGCCGCGCCGCTTGCTCCCAGTGAGGTGCGCGCGAGCGTCGACAGGCGCATCGACGGTACCCGGCATCGCGTGGAGTCCTTCGTGGAGCGGGTCGTCGTCGCGGCATGAGCATGGTTTTTCGCACGCGCTTCGTGCAGGTAAGATAAGTGATCGCGCCTCCGGTCGACTGCACAAGCCGGGCGGGTGCGCACCTGGCGAGTTACCCAAGCGGCCAAAGGGATCTGACTGTAAATCAGACTGCATTGCATTCGGGGGTTCGAATCCCTCACTCGCCACCACGACCGCACAACGGCGGACGGCCCCGATCGGACAGTAGTCCGGAGGGGCCTCTTCTTTTTCACGTGGCAGACGAGCGCGCGCTGGCGTCGAGGTGACAGGATGAGCGCATGCCCCCGCGTCGCACCTCTCGCAGCCTCGTCGCCATCGCCGCCGCTGCCGTTTTCGCCCTCACCGTCGGACTCGTGGGGGTGAGCCCTGCGCTGAGCGCCACGGCCGCCCCGATCGAGGAGCCGATCACCCCCGCCGTCGCGCGTATCGTGACGGTCGACACGACCGTGCGAGCCGAGCCGTCGCACAGTGCGGCCGCGGTCGAGACGTTGGCGGCCGGCGACGAGGTGTCGGTGTCGGCGCAGGTGCCCGCGTGGCGGAAGATCAGCGTCGACGGCGTCGAGGGGTGGGTTCCCTACTCGGTCACGCAGGTGGTGCCGACGGAGTTCGAAGGGGGGCGGGGTTTCCCCCGCGAACTGACCGCCGATGTGACGCTTCGCGCTCAGCCCGGCGAGAAGGCAGTCGCGGTGGCCACCGTGCTGAAGCACTCCTACGTCAAGGCGTACGCCACGGCCGGCACGTGGCGCAAGATCGAAACGGCGAACGGCACCGGATGGGTGATGTCGTCGAAGATCATCAAACCCACCTACACGTCGTACGCCGCGACGAAGGACCTGAATGTCCGCGCCAGCGCCTCGGGTTCGACGGAGATCGTGCTCACCCTAAAGAAGGGCCAGAAGGTCGTCGTGCTCGGCACGCGTGACGGCTGGAGCAGCGTGCGGGCCGGCTCCTACGGGGCACCGGCCGCGACCTACAGCGGGTGGACGACCACCAAGTACTTGGTGCCCACCAATATCCGCGTCACCGAGACCGCGCTGAACCTGCGGACGAAAGCCTGGACGGGCTCGGTCGTCACGGTGATCCCCAAGGGGGCGAAGGTCACGCTGACAGGCTCGTCCGTGAGCAACTGGTCGCGCTCCCCGAAGACGTGGCGCGAGGTCAGGTACGGGTCGTACCGCGGCTGGGTGGCAGCGGCCTACTTGGCGTTGCCCTACTGAGCCGACTCGCCGTCCTCACGGCTCGCGCGGGTAGCATCGGCCGCGAGGACCTATGCATTCGCCCCTGACGAGATTCCGCCGCGCGACTGCGGCGATCCTCGCGGCGGCGAGCGTGATCATCGGATCGATGGTCGCCGCACCCCCGGCGGTCGCGGCGACCGCTCCGCTTCCGAGCACGATCGTCGACGGCGGCACCCTCATCAGCGACGCCGAGTTCTACCGTTCCGGTTCGATGAGCGCATCGGCAGTGCAGTCGTTCCTGGCATCCAAGGTCCCGACGTGCAAGGCGAAGACCGGCTCGCCGACGTGTCTGAAGAGCTTCACGGTCGACGTGCCCGCCAAGGCCGCGGATGCCTATTGCGCGGCGCTGCCGAAGGCGACGAAAGCGCGGGCGTCGGCGGTGATCGTGGCTGTCGCGAAGGCCTGCGGGATCAACCCGAAGGTGATCCTCGTCATGCTCCAGAAGGAGCAGGGCCTCGTCACCTCGACCGCGCCGACGGAGTGGTCGTATCGCGCCGCGATGGGCCAGTCGTGTCCCGACACCGCTCCGTGCTCGGCAGCGGCGGCGGGCTTCGTCAATCAGGTGTATCTCGGGGCGCGGCAGATGCAGATCTACACGAAGAAGCCTGAGGCGTTCCGCTACCGCGCGGGGCAGACCAACACGATCCTCTGGCACCCGGATGCCGGTTGCGGCACCTCCCGGGTGTTCATCACCAACCAGGCGACGGCGAACCTCTACAACTACACGCCGTACCGCCCGAACCTCTCGGCGCTCGCGGCCGGCTACGGCTCGGGCGACCCCTGCTCCACGTACGGGAACCGGAACTTCTACAACTACTACGTGGACTGGTTCGCCCCGGACGTGAAGACGACCGCGGGGGCGCCGTCGACGGTCTCCTCGTGCCGGAAGCCGGTCGCCGACGACCTGCTGATCCCGCGCGCGGGCGTCGCCCGCATCAAGGCGGATGCCACGACGGTGCGCACGGCGCCGTCCACCGCGTGCGCGGCGGGGCGGATCTCGGCGAGGAAGGGCACGCTCTACGTCATCACGGGGACGTACGCGGGATGGCTGCGGCTGGAGACGGGCGACGGCGCGACGCTCTGGACGTTCCGCACGAACGCGACGGTGATCGCTCTCACGCCGCCGCCGCTTCCGGGGCCGGTGCCCGAGCCGGCGCCCGTCCCCGCGCCGAAGCCCACGGCGAAGCCGGTGCCTACGGGCGCACCCGCGGCATCCGAAGGCTGAGCGTCGTCACGCGGGAATACTCCGCACGTCAAGATGTTGTACCTACAACTGAATGATGCCCGAGCGGAGACGACCATGACCGACACCACCCCCGCACCTGCGGTGGCGCCTGACCGCGTGCTGAACCCCGACACGGGAATGGATGCCGTCACCCTCCGCGTCGGCGACCTCGATCTCATGTCGTCGTACTACTCCGCGGCGCTCGCGATGGAACCGCTGGAGGAGCGGTCGCGTGGCAGCGAAGTGCACCGCGTGCTCGGGCGGGGAGCGACTCCGCTCGTGCGGCTCATCGCCACGCCGGGACTGCCGGCGGTCGACCCCCGTCAGGCGGGCCTCTTCCACACGGCCTTCCTCTTCGACGACGCGCCGTCGCTTGCGGCGACCGTGCTCCGTGCCGCGCAGGACCCTCGGAGCAGGTTCGCCGGGTCGAGCGACCACCTCGTCAGCGAGGCCTTCTACTTCACCGATCCCGAGGGGAACGGGATCGAGCTGTACACCGACCGCGCGCGCGACCAGTGGCGTTACGCGGCCGGCGAGCTCCAGATGTCGACGCTCTACCTCGACCCGAACGCCTACCTCCAGAAGCACCTGACCGACGCGGCGGTGGCGGGGGCGGCTGCCGCGCACGGGAAGGTCGGCCACGTGCACCTGCAAGTCGGTGACATTCCGACCGCGCGCGCCTTCTACATCGACGCGCTCGGGTTCGAGACGACGGTCGGGTCGCTCCCGGGAGCCCTGTTCGCGTCGGCCGGCGGCTACCATCACCACGTGGCGATGAACACCTGGAACAGCGCGGGCGCAGGTCCTCGGGCGGCGAGCCTCGGCCTCGGCGACGTGGCGCTCACCGTGCCCGCGCGCGACGACCTCGATGCGCTGGCGGCGCGGTTGCGGCGCCACCGCCTGCCCTTCGCCGATCGGGGCAACGAGATCGTGGTGAGCGATCCCTGGGACACACAGGTCACCGTCGCGCTACCGGCGGCGGGCGTCGACGACGTCCTGTCGCGCTGATCGGGCGCGAGCGGACCGACGTCAGCGTCCGAGGCGCCCGCGCGGACCGAGGTGATCGACGAGCGGCTCCAGAGCGTCCGTCAGCGCGTCGAGCTCCGCGGGGGAGAGCCGATCGATGACGAGGTCGCGCACCAGCGCGAGGTGAGACGGCACCGCGCGGACGAGGTCCCGCCGACCGGCCGTCGTCAGCCGGACGTTCACGACGCGGGCGTCGCCCGTGCCGCCCACGCGCTCCACGAGCTCGCGCTCGGCGAGCTTTCCCACCACGCGGGAGAGCCGCGGCATCGTGGCGCTCACCGCCGCGGCGAGCTCCTTCGTCTGCAGGGTGGAGCCCGGGGCCTGCTGCAGCGTGGACAGCACCATGAACTCGAAGTGCGTCATACCGGCATCCGCCTGCAGCTGCGCGTCGAGGGCGGCGGGGAGGAGCTCGGTCGTCCACACGAGGGCGAGCCATGCGCGCGACTGCTGCTCGTCCATCCGGGGAACCTGGTAGGTCATCTCGAGGGCGAGTCTAACGACCGCTGTGGATGCGTCATCACGTCGCCGGAGTCATCGTGCAAGGATGAGGGGAGGTACGGCCCCGACCGGAGGAGCAACGGTGAGCGAACCCATCACGCATCCCAGTTCGAGCAGGATTCTGCGCGCGTCCATCTGGGTGGCGATCGGCGCCCTCATCGCCGCCGCCGTCGTGTGCGTCGTGTGGGTGCTGATCGGCGACGCGAACGGCATGATCGCGAAGGCCTTCCTCACGATCCTGCTGCTCGCCGCTTTCGCCGGCGTCGCGATCCTCGAAGCGAACCTGGCGGCGCGTCGACCCGCGTGGTTCGCGCTGGCGAGCATGGTCACGTGGGTGCTGATCCTGCTGGTGGGCGCTTTTCTCATCTGGATGCCGGAGGCCACCGGCGCCTTCGGCAGCGGCATCGAACGCTTCATGAAGTTCCTGCTGATCGTCCTCATCCTGCAGGGCGCACTGCTGCACATCCGTCTCTTCTCGAAGGCGCACGAACGTCACCGCACGACGTTCACGGCGATCGTCACGTACGTCACGATCGGGCTCGTCGTCATCCTCGCCGTCATGCTGATCCTGCCGCTGATGATCGAGGAGTACGTCGACTTCCGCCCCTTCTACTGGCGCGTGGTCGTCGCCCTCGCGATCCTCGCCGCCGTCGGTACGGCGCTCGTGCCCCTCGTGAACGCGCTGTTCGCGCCGAAGCGCCCCCGCCCGGAGGCGGCCGCGCCGTCGCCGTACTACGCGCCGGCCGCTCCCGCGGTGCCGCAGTGGCCGACCTACGCCGACGCCCGCACGCCGCTGCCGGCCCTGCCCGACGGCTCTCCCGATTGGAACGCGTACTACACGGGTCAGCCCACCTACCCGGCCGCTGGCGCTCCGGCTGCCGCCGCTCCGGCCGCTCCGGCTGCGGCGCCCGTCGAGCCCGCTCCGCCGACGGCACCCGCCGCCGGTCAGGGTTACCAGGGCTACCCGCCGCCCCCGCCGCCGCCGCAGCAGTGACGCGACCCGCGGTCAGCCGCGGAGGATCTCGAGGGCGGCCATGGCGGCGTTGTGTCCGCCGATGCCGCTGACGGCCCCGCCGCGACGGGCGCCCGAGCCGCACACGAGCACGCGCTCGTGGCCGGTTGCGACGCCCCAACGCTGAGCCGGGGTGTCGAGAGGTTCATCGTCATCCGCCCACGGCCAGGACAGGTCCCCGTGGAAGATGTCGCCGCCGATCATGCCCAGATCGGCTTCCAGGTCGGCGGTCGTGCGCGCCTCGATGCAGGGGCGCCCGTCGGGGGCCTCGGCGACGCAGTCCGCGATCGGCTCCGCCAGCACGGAGTCCAGCGACACCTGAGCGGCGGCGAGGAGCTCTCCCCGCACCGCGTCGCCGTCGGCATCCGCGACGAGGCGGTGCGGCACCTGCAACCCGAACAGCGTCAGGGTCTGCGCCCCGCTGCGCTGCAGATCCTCGCCCAGGATCGACGGGTCGGTGAGGGAGTGGCAGTAGATCTCCGCCGGAAGAGGTGAGGGGATGCCGCCCGCCTCGGCCGTCGCGTGAGCGGCATCCAGTTGGGTCATCGTCTCGTTGATGTGGAAGGTGCCGGCGAACGCGGCCTCGGGGGCGACGTCTTCGTCGCGGAGGCGGGGGAGACGGCGCAACAGCATGTTGACCTTCACCTGCGCGCCCTCTGGCCGGGGACCGTCGGGTCGGTAGCCGTCGGAGTGTGCGTCGTCGGTGGGCGCCGCGCCGGGGGCTGCCGCGGGCGCTGCCGCTCCGGGATCGGCGCCGGCTGCACGCAGCAGCCCACGGAGCACCGACGGGCCGACACCGCTCAGCACGAGGCGCCCGTGGAACGTCGCGCCGTCGGCGAGCACGACCTCGCCGTCGGGGGAGACGGAGACGACCTCGGCGTCGGTGCGCAGGTCGGCGCCCGCCGCGCGGGCCGCGTGCTCGAGCGCCGCGCTGACGGTGCCCATGCCGCCGGCGGGCACGTCCCAATCGCCCGTCCCGCCGCCGATCACGTGGTACAGGAAGCACCGATTCTGCCGCAGCGACGGATCGTCCGACGACGAGAACGTGCCGATGAGGCCGTCGGTGAGGGCGATGCCACGAGCGAGGTCGGTCGACAGACTCTCGCGGAGCAGTTCGCCCAGCGGGCGCGCGGTCAGCGCATCCCACAGCTGCGCATCGGCGACCGTGTCACGCACCTCGTTCGCTCGCCGCAGCGGCTCGGTGACCGTGGGGAACAGCGTCGCCGCCATCGGCAGCAGCCGGTCGGAGAACGCCGCGAACCGCTCCGCCTCGCGCGCGTCGCCGGTGGTCCGCGCGAAGCTCATCGCCGTCGCGAGCGCGTCGCCGTTGTCGACGAGGATGCCGCGGCGCGGGTCGGCGGGATCGGGCGTGTAAGAGGAGTAGCGGCGACGCCGGAGGTCGATGCGGAGGTCCAGGTCGTCGATGACGCTGCCGGGAAGCAGGCTCACGAGGTAGGAGTAGCGCGACAGTCGCGCATCCACGCCCTCCCACGGGCGCTCCGACACCGCGGCGCCGCCCAGATGGTCCTGCCGTTCGAGGACGACGACGCGGTACCCCGCACGCGCGAGGTAGGCGGCGGCGACGAGCGCGTTGTGACCACCGCCCACGACGACGACATCGTGACGATCGGAGTGACTCGACGAGGAGCGGCTCATGGCATCCACGGTATCGGCGTAGCGTGGAATGCATGGAGGAATCTTCGCCCCGTGTCGACACGACCGGACTGCTCGCGCTCGCCGTCGACATCGCGCAGGAGGCCGGTGCCCTCGCCCGGCGTCGTCGGGCCGAGGGGGTCGCGGTCGCCGCGACGAAGTCGACCCTGGCCGACGTGGTCACCGAGGCCGACCGCGAGGTGGAAGACCTCGTCCGCGCGCGGCTGGCTGCCGCACGCCCGGGCGATGCGATCCTCGGTGAGGAGGGCGGCGCCACCGGAGCGCCCGCGGGAGACCCCACCGGCATCACGTGGGTGGTCGATCCGATCGACGGCACGGTGAACTACCTCTACGGCATCCCGCACTACGCCGTCAGCATCGCCGCCGTGACGGGGGAGCCGACAGCCGCGCGCTGGCAGCAGCAGGTCGGGGTCGTCTATCAGCCCGTCACCGACGAGCTGTTCCACGCCACGCGCGGCGGCGGAGCGTGGCTCGGCGACCAGCGGCTGCACGTCGGCGCGCCCACCGCGGCGGGTGCCCTCGTCGCGACCGGCTTCGGATACGACCCCGCCACCCACGAGGGCGACTTCGCGCGGCTGCGACGCGTCATGCCCTTCGCACGCGACATCCGGCGGGCCGGCGCGGCCTCGCTCGACCTGGCGTACGTCGCCGCGGGGCGCCTCGACGGCTACTTCGAGCGCGGGCTGCACCCGTGGGACCACGCTGCGGGCGGACTCCTCGTCGTCGAAGCGGGCGGCCGGGTCGGCGGGATGCCGGACGGCGCTCCCGGGCGCGAGATGACGATCGCCGCGGGGCCCGAGCTGTTCGAGCGGATCAGCACCGCGGTATATCAGTGAGCATCCATGGCATTCTCAGGCCGAGCGAGGTAGTGTTTACCCGATCGTTACCTTTCCCGCCCGATTCGTGACGCTCGACGGAAGCCCCCCC
This sequence comes from Candidatus Microbacterium phytovorans, assembly GCA_029202445.1. Taxonomy (NCBI): domain Bacteria; kingdom Bacillati; phylum Actinomycetota; class Actinomycetes; order Micrococcales; family Microbacteriaceae; genus Microbacterium; species Candidatus Microbacterium phytovorans. Next base: position 1,816,719 of record CP119321.1, on the reverse strand, counting down.
CGAAGCCCGCGCAACCCGATGCGCCCGACCGAGAGCCTGCACTTTTGACCCTCGACGCCTCCTTGGCCGACGCCGCTCCCACGCGCCGGTCCAGCCGTGCCGCTGCGCCCGCCGTCCAGGCGGAGCTGACGCGCGCGCAGTGGCGTCGTCTGCAGGCGCAGGCCGTCGAGGCGCAGGTCGAGGTACCGCAGGTCGAGGCCGTGCAGGTGTCCTCCCAGCACACCGAGCCCACGAACGGTCCGATCACTGCGATCGCCGAGACCCGGGATGCCGCACCGGCATCCGTCTCCGCCCCCACCCTCCGACGCCGGGACCGCGCACACGCGAAGCCCGGCGTCTCTGCGTTCGCGCTCGCTGACACGCTGCCCGCCGAAGAGGTCGTCGCGACCGCGGAGGATGCCGCCGCGGAGTCCGTCCTCATCGACGCGCACGCCGCCGACGCCATCCCCCTCGCGTTCGTGGCCGCTGCCGCCGAGCCGTGCCTCGCCGACGAGTTCGAGCAAGCGGCGCGCCTCCTCTCCTTCACGGGGCAGACGCCGATCCAGACCGTTCCGATCGTCGCCGCGCCCGTTCCCGCCGCGCACGTCGTGCGTCGACACCGTCGCGTGTCGTTCAAGCGCGTCGCCACCACCTCGTTCTCACTGGGCGTCATGTCGCTCGTCGGGCTGCTCGCCATCGGCACGACGCTCCCGGCATCCGCCATCTCGGCGACGCCGCCGAGCGCCGACATCGCCGTGGCCGCGCCCGAGCCGAAGGCCACCGAGAACATCCAGGCGTACGTGTCGTCCACCGACGGCGACAGCACGCTGGAGCGCTCATCGAGCTTCGACGTCGAGTCGATGGAAGACATCGCTGCCGACTCCGGCGTCACCCAGTTCGCCGGCACGTGGGTGAGCGACCCGAGCGCCGCGATCCAGTGGCCGTTCCCGGTCGGTGTGCCGATCTCGGCCGCCTACGGCTCGCAGACCTACCTGTCGAAGTTCTCGTCGCCCCACCGTGGCGTCGACCTCACCCCCGGCACGGGCGCCGAGGTGCACGTGATCGCCGACGGCACCGTGCGCATCGCCACCGAGGCCGGCGGCGACTACGGCGTCACCGTCGTGGTCGACCACGTGATCGACGGTCGCCTCGTCTCCACCCGTTACGCGCACATGCAGTACGGGTCGCTCCAGGTGTCGCAGGGCGACACCGTCTCGGTGGGCGACGTGATCGGCCGCGTCGGCCAGACCGGCAAGGCGACCGGACCCCACCTGCACTTCGAAGTGCTCCTCGACGGCACTACCCACACCGACCCGATCGCGTGGATGGAGCAGCACACCGACGGTTGACGCCGGTTCGGACGGATGCCGGTGCTCTGGTATTCTGTTCTGGTTGCCCGCACGCGGGTAACACGCCCCGATAGCTCAGTGGCAGAGCACTTCCATGGTAAGGAAGGGGTCGTCAGTTCAATCCTGACTCGGGGCTCGCACGCCACCTTCGGGTGCATCGCGGCAGGGTAGCTCAGCTGGTCAGAGCGCACGACTCATAATCGTGAGGTCGCGGGTTCAAGCCCCGCTCCTGCTACAGGAACAGCCCTTGAGACCCCGGAAATCTGCGGGTTTTGAGGGCTTCGCTGTTGCTCCTGTGCCGGCTGGTTCGCATGAATGGCCACTTATGGCCAGAAATAGGCGTTTCGATCGTGTGCGGCGCCGTGTTGGCGCGGTGCCAGCGGGACAGTACTGGTTGTTACCGACGGCGAACTCCGATCAGGGGAGCCGGTGGTTGAGCCGTGGAGTCGCTCTCATAGCCGTGCACCTCCGTCGACTTCGGGACGCGAGGAATCGGTGCGGGCCTTGTGGTCACCGCGGACATCACCGACGCGAACCGCATCCGACTCACCTCGTCCGGCAACGGCAACACAGTCCGCGGCCTCGCCGTCTTCGGCAACGCACAGGTCTACTGCTCCACCGCACCCTGACCCGACGCCTGACACTACTCGGTGGCCCCTCTCGTCTCGGAGGGGCCGCTGGCGTTTGAGCGCACCGGCATCTGACGCACGCACCGGAGCCCCGCCGCGCATGGAGGTCAGTGACGGAACCTCGCCGCCCCTGACCGGACGGAACGCCATGACGCTTCTCGCCGCGTTCACTCCCGCCGAGTTCGACGAGCCAGCCCTCGTGCCTGACCAAGTCGTCCGTGACACCAGCGCGGGCTGGGGCGTCTGGCGGGACTACCATCCGTACCTGGAGTTCGTCGCGAAACGCGCGGACATCGAGTGGACCGTCCCGCCGTCCGTCCTCGGCTGTATCTTCGCGACCTCGTGGACGGCTCCATGCTGTGGCGGCTCGCGGACGGCGACCTCGACGGCGCGCACGCCACGCTGGAGGCGTTCGCGGAGATGCTCATCTTCTCGACGCGGCCCCGCTGAGGCTCACGCGTCAGCGCGCGGCGGCGCGCGCGGAGACGAGTGAGTACTCGAGGGTGTCCAGCTCCGCGGCCAGCCTCGTCTCCGCGATCATGCGCGGAGGCGCATCCTGAAGACGCCGCCCATCCCGGTCAGCTGCACGATGTTCAGATGCAGGCCGCGAGTCAGGCACTCGCGCGCGACTGCCGCAACCAGGGCATCCGCGGGCTGCTTGCTCGTCCGGTCGGTGGCCAGATCCAGGCCCTGTAGCGGTCCACGGCCGCGGAAGCCGCCCACAACGTCGTCGAGCTCCTGCGTCCCGAGCAGGCGTTCGCGCATGATGCCGCCCAGGTGCGCCACGCGATCCACGAGTGCGTCGCGGCGGATGGGCGCGACGCTGGCCGTGAGAAGTCATCTGGCTGATCGGGGATCTTCACGAGGCGGCGCTCAGGAGTGATGACTTTGGTGAAGCGTCCCGTCGCTTGAGCGAGCACCTGCACTCATTCGTACACACCCACCCAGCCCCGCCACGAGTCGTCGGCTGAGCGAGTGCTCGCCGCATCGTCCGGTCCTAGCAGCGGTCCAGCGAGCCTGAGCAGCGGCGAACTGCCACGTCGGCGACGCAGGCTGACAGTCTGAGCGCGGTGCTTCCTGTGAGGTAACGTCGACGTCGTCGCGGGAGTGGAACACGAACGCGGCTTCCGGCCGCCGGCGAAGCAGCCCGCGCACCCGAGGCTCACCGCCACCACCTACGGCGATGCGATATGCGCCTGCCTAAGCGCCCACGCTGCAGCGACTACGACCACCAAGAGTTCAGCGGCGGTGCTGCAACCCAAACCGAGCGCTGGTCGCCCCCACCAGGCCCGCCGGCCCACTCGGCGAGGTGCGTGACGTGAGCGTGCAGTGATGGATAGCTTCCTTCCCAGCATGAGAATGTCCTCATCTCATGGCAGGATCAGGGCGTGCGCCTATCGGCGCTGCAGCTTTCTGGGGAGGCACCTGCATGAAACGTCTGACCACGGTCGTCGCGACCATCGCCCTTACCGTCGCTCTGGCCGGCGGTGTCACCACGGCAGCGAGCGCAACCACACCGACCGCGACCCCTGCCCCGGTCGCCGCGGCCACCAAGGCGCCGGTGACGATCGCGAAGCTGCCGACGAAGAAGGTCGCGAAGGGCAAGACGGTTACCGTCAAGCCGTCGGTGAAGACGTCCGGCTCCGACGTGAAGGTCATCTCCAAGCGGATCACTGCCACCAAGAAGGGCGTCAACCTCAAAAACAAGACGTCCGTCAAGCTCAAGGCCGGCACGTACAAGGTCACCCAGACCGTCAAGTACCAGGTGAAGCAGACCAAGAAGATCACCTTCGAGCAGTACGAGGTGACGATCCCGGACTGCCAGATCCTGGACGTCATCAGCGAAGACTCGGTGGAGGCCCGACTGCGAATCGCATGCAAGGCGTACGACCTGCCCGGCACACAGAAGTTCACCGTCGACGTCGAGTGGATGTACTGCAGCTGGTCCGCCTACCTCGACTCCGAGTGCACCGCCAGCGAGTACCTCGATGACGCCGAATGGTGGGAAGGCCAGACCACCGACGGAGCATGGACTTTCGAGTCGTTCTCCACCACCTACGACGACGATGAGGACTACATCACCCCGAAGAAGGGCGAGAAGTTCGGCGCGATGATGCAGTACATGGGGGAGGAGCCGGTCACCCTCACCGGCAAGGTCTGGAGCAAGACGAGAACCGAGACCCGCACCCAGACGCTGAAGGTCATCACCAGGAAGTAGTCCCGCCTAGCCGTGGTACGGCCGTTATTCCCGTCATCGTCGCCGCCCCAGTGACTCCTTCGGGTAGTTTGCGTCCCGCAACCCTGTCTTCCACGTGCGACAGCCTGGCCGTCTAGCGGGTCATCCTCGGGAACATGTCATTGAACCGGCTCGACCCTGTTCGAGGCGGCCGACAGATGCCGAGTTGAGCGCGTTGCCGCCTGACCCGCATCGACGCTGACAGGTGTCGCGCTTCAGGATTCAACCCATCGACGCGATCCGCGACGACCTCAAGCGCGACGTTGGTGAGTTCGATAGTGCGCGCGAGGTAAGCCGTGAAAGCATGCGGAGTCCTGCCCACCGGTGACGGACTCCCGGACCTCGTTTGCCATCTTTGGCTGCCACAGGTACGCCGGCTTGTCGTCGCGCGAATCCGCTTCGCTGAGCATGTAGAGGCAGAAGTCGTGTTGGTTGAGGGTCGCCCCGCCGGAGGCGGATTTGGTGCCGACGATCAGGTCGCCCACCTGCGCTGACCCGAGTGATCAGCTGCCACGCCTGAACCATCGGATTCGCGCGAACTCCAGAATCGGCGGTACCCGCCAAGGCGTGTACGGTCACTTTTCGCGGCCAAGGTGCGAGCGCCTGCTTCTCTGGCGATCCGACCCGCAGTGCTTTGCCAGCATGCGACTGCGCACTCGAAAGGGACGAAGCGAGGATCCCGTACAGCCCCGCGTTCGAGAGGGACAGCGTCGCCACTGCGCCGGAGGCGACGAGGAGTCCCATCATCCCTGCGATCGCCTTCCCGGTGTCAGTCATGACAGCCATGTACGCGGCGGGCTCTGTTGGCGGATGCCTGGTGGCCTGGATAGTGTCTTGGTACCGCTCCCGCGCGCTGGGGAAAGCGCACTCGTTGGGAGCCATACTCTGGGGAGTTGCTCATGCGTGTGTTCGTGAAGGCTGCGACAGTGGCCCTGCTGGTCGCGGGCTTGACCGTCGGAGGGGGAGCTGCCTACGCGGTAGGTCCGGCAACGCCGGCGGTCGCGGTCGAGCAGGCCGTCTACCACCCCACCGCCAAGAACCTCACCGCGGGGACACCGAAGATCACTGGCACCGCGAAGGTCGGCAGCAAGCTCACCGCGTCACCGGGGAAGTGGACGAAGGGTACTTCGCTGACATACCAGTGGTATGCGTCCGGTGCGAAGATCGTCGGTGCGACCAAGTCGACTCACACCATCAAGGCTGCCCAGCACGGCGAGCGGATCGTGGTGAAGGTAACCGGGACGAAGACGGGCTTCAAGTCCGTCACTCGGACCTCAGCCAAGACCTCCACCGTCGCTGCGTCGTGGGCGTTGAAGGAATACGGCAAGTTCACGTCGTTCACGCGTTCCGGCACCGGCGACGACGTCATCAAGCTGCCAAAGGGGACGAAGGCGGCGATCATCAAGGCCACCCACTCCGGCGACAGCAACTTCATCATTCAAGGGCTGGACGCGGACGGTGATTTTGCCGGGCTGCCGGTGAACGAAATCGGCACGTACAGCGGGACCACCGCAGTCGGGCTGTCGAAGTACGAACGCGGAGAGACCAAGTACCTGGAGATCATCGCCGACGGCCGTTGGAAGCTCGTTGTCTCACCCGTTGCAGACGCGCCAACGATGAAGTCCAGCAGCTCTGGCGATGGGGTGTTCCTCTACTCCACCACGTCGCTCAAAAAGGCGAAGATCACCCACAAGGGCTCCTCGAACTTCGCGGTCATGTACCACCGGGCCGGCACCTGGGATCTGCTCGTGAACGAGATCGGTCGCTACTCCGGCACCAAGACCATCAAGGCTGGCCCCGGCGTCATGGAGGTCGTCGCGGACGGAAAGTGGACGTTCAAGCGCTGACTGACTGTGAGGGCGGGGGAGAAATCCTCCGCCCTCCGTTTTAGGTAGACGAGCCGGAGGCTAGAACTCCGTCGTGGTAGGGACGAGCACCCACAGCACGATGTAGACCGGGATGGCCACCGATGCGATCAGCACAGCCGATACGCGCACAGCGAGTGGCGGAATGCCGAGCTGTCGCGCAAGCCCGCCACAAACGCCAGCGATGAACTTGTCCTTCGTTGCTCTGCGCACGGCAATGCCTCTCGACTACGCGATGGGGCCACGTTAGCGCGTCTTCACGACTAGCGAGAGACCTGCGCCTCAGGCGTACTGCAGCCGGTCGTGGGCGGTGTTCTCGTCCATGCTGCGGAACGGTACGAACTCCAGTTCGTCACGGTACGAACTCCAGTTCGTCGGAGTAGCCGTCCACGTCGCCGCGGAACACTCCGGCGACGGTGAGGTAGTCGCGGGGGTCACCAGCGTCCTCGTCCTCGTCCTCGTCGTCCGAGTCGTACCGGTCGGCGAACTGGTCAGCGGCGAGGTCGATCGCTTCGTCCTCGGTGGCCGCTTCGACCTTGACGTATTCGTGGGTGTCGCTCTCGAGGAGCCGCACGACCACTTCGCCCGGCAGCTGTGGCTGAGGGAACTTCTCGATGTCCGTCCCGAACCCTGATCGCTGACGGGGTGTTTCCGTTCACGCGACCCGGGCCGGATGAGTGGGGTCAGAGCCAGAACTGCTGGTTGCGCTCGGCGACCTAGCCGGCGTCTCCAGCCTGGCGATATGGTCCCCACAATTGAGAGTGGCTACCTCGAATGTGTGCCTAAATGTCGGGCGAGGCGGGTCGGTGCGGTCCTCACTCGCTTTCTAACATTTGAGTCTGACTCGCGCGCCGATTCACTCGCACCGCCACCTACGCCAAGTTCCACACGGCGGAGAACCGCTTCCCGGGCCACATTTCTGAGAGTGACACCGCCAGCCGCGGTTGACGGCACAGGCGGCAAGACGTTACCTTCAGGCAACGGGGCATCTGGGGTGCGCCGCGAGCCTTTCTTGGGGGAGAAATGCTGGGGATTCTCGACAGCCGTCGCGCTCGCGCGCTCGCGGCGCTCACTATCGCTGCGCTGCTGATGTTCGGCATGGGAGCTGCTACCGAGGCCGCGTCGGCCGCGTCGAGGTTCACGTCCGCGCCGACGCCGACCGTCTCGGGCACAGCCAAGGTCGGCCTCACGCTGACCGCGAAGCCCGGCACCTGGAAGCCGAAGGCCACGCTGAAGTACCAGTGGTACCGAGGCTCGGTGGCCATCTCCGGCGCAACAAAGTCCACCTACGTTCTCCGCGGCGCCGATGCCGGAAAGACCCTCAAGGTCAAGGTCACCGGCTCGAAGACGGGCTACACGTCCGTCGCCAAGGTGTCGAAGAGCACGCGCACCGTCGCGAAAGGCACGTTCTCGCAGACCCCTACCCCCACGGTGTCGGGAACATTGAAAGTCGGCGGGACGGTGACCGCAACCACGGGCACGTGGAAGCCCGCACCGACCTTGAAGTACCAGTGGTACCGAGACGGTGTGGCCATCACCGGGGCGAAGAGCAGCTCCTACAAGCTCAGCGCCGATGACTATGGCAGCGCTATCAAAGTGCGCGTCGCCGGCACGAAGACCGGGTACACCACCGTGGCACAGACGTCGAAGGCGACGACGTCAGTCGGCAAGGGCTCGTTCGACTCGGCCGCGACGCCCTCCATCACCGGCGCCGCCAAGGTTGGCGAGACGCTCACCGCGCAGGCTGGAAACTGGGCCCCGGCAGGGGCGACCTTCACCTATCAGTGGGCCGCCAACGGTTCCCCGGTTGCCGGAGCGACCTCCTCGACTTTCACCCCTGGGTTCGCTCAGCAGGATGCTGCGGTCACTGTGACCGTCACCGGGTCGCTCCCGTACCTCACCGCCCTATCGCGCACGTCCGCCCCGGTCACCGTTGCGGCACCGTCGATACTGCGGGCGAACCAGACGCTCACGGCAAACAAGAGCCTCCGCTCGCCGAACGGCACCTACCGGCTCACGATGCAGACTGACGGAAACCTGGTCGCGTATGGGCCGTCCGGTGCCATCTGGGCCACCGGTGGCGGTGACGCGACCCGCGCTGTCATGCAAAGCGATGGCAACCTCGTCACCTACAACTCTGGGGGCTCAGCGCGGTGGGAGTCCGGCTCTTGGGGCACTGGGGGCAACCGTCTCCTCCTCCAAGACGACGGGAACCTCGTGATCTACGACAGCAACGGGAAGGCAGTCTGGGCGCGCAACGTCGTCGGCTGGATCAAGGTCTACCCCGGCTCCACAGCCGGCAACCAGTCCGGTACACAAAGCCAGTCCGCCGCCAACCTGAGCAGCACCCTCTTCCGTGTCTACCCGGTCGGTACGCGGCTGCCGGTCGTCTGTGGTGTGACGAACGGACAGGGTGTCGACGGCAGTGCGACGCCAGGAACCACAAAGTCCTCCACATGGCATCGACTGCTGTGGGGAGACTGGGTCGCCGACGCCGACTTCAACACCACGGTCAACGGCCTCGTCCCGAAGGGCACCATCGGATTTGTCGCTAGCGAACCGAACTGCGGCGGGGGAGGCGGGGGAAGTTCGACGACGCTGCCCGGGATGAACGGGTGGGTCTACCCGATCCAGCCTCACGGGAAGCTCACCACCTACGCCGGCCACAACGGTGACGACTTCCCCGTGCCGATCGGAACGCCCGTCTACGCCATGTACGGCGGCACAGTCAGTATCCCCGCGCCCTACAAGGTGGAGTCGTCGTGGTGCCCCGTTCCGGAGGCTATCGGTCGGACTCAGCAGGACCTGATCGTCAACTCCAGCCGCGATGGCCGTTCGTACCGGTTCGATTACGCCCACCTGAACTCGTTCACCGTCAGCAATGGTCAGACCGTGAAGGCAGGAGACCTCATCGGCTACTCCGGCAACAAGGGATGCGTCACCGGGCCACACCTCCACATCGACATTAAGGTGGATGGAGTCGCTAAGAAGGTGTTCCCGCACGACCTCATCGGATGGAGCTACTGATCGCTCCTCGCGGCGAGGTACGCTTTGGATGCTCGCGCGTGGGTGGTCGGACGCGGTACTGATTCTCGATAGCTCAGCTAGTCGATCGCGTGGATTCTTGGCGGGGAGTGAGATTGACAGACCGTTCGAGCGCCACGCCCGAGCAGCGCCCTCGTCCTGTACTTAAGTGATGCCGACAGCATCGCGTCGAGCTGGTTGGGCGATCTCCCAGCGTTCATCGCCCCGGTCTCTTTTGTGATGATCGGGCGGCCTCGACGGCACCAATCCTGGCACGGCGAGATCTAGGGCCGTAGGTGCCCCTAATCACTCCGTCAGAGTCGGCAGCAAGGGCGGCCATCGTCGGTTCATTGCACCCCTACTTATGCTTCGAGTCGGCAGGCGAACTCGTCAACCAGGTTCGCGCACCGCTCGCTGATCAAGAGGTGGATGTGGCAACGCGCGGAGAGAGCACCGACTTCTCTATCGCTCTTTGTGTCGCAGCTTCGTGCGACAGTTCTCGCGTGTCTGAAGCGGGTCAGCATCCTGTGTCGGTGTGGTGCATGTTCTGCTGTCGCCACGTGACGAGGATGTTGAGTGCGCTTGATCACGCACGGTATTGCTCGTCCTCGTGTGCACGCGCCGCTGAGGTCGACCGCCGCACGCGTCGCCGGATCGCCGAGGGCATCATCACACCCACGCATGTTTCGATCGGAGCGTCGGTCGCCCCGGCGCATTGGCGGGTTGCGGTTGGCGAGAGATACATGACGGGCAGTGTCGTCTCCTCGCGGCCGAGGTGCGGGTCAACCGGCAAGGTCGGCTATGCAGCCGTCACTGAGGCGTGGGTAGCTGCCTTCATCGACTTCGGTGACACCCCGGGGCTGAACGCGTACCCCTGCGACGCATGCGGCGACTTCCACCTCGGACGAACTCGGCGTCCGCAGGGGCACGCGAGCATCCGATGGGCGCGCAAATGCTTCGACGTCGCGTTGGGCGAGATGCTGGACACGGTGAATGAGATGCGCTCTCGACGTCCAACGATGCCGGCGATCACCGTCGATGGATGAAGCGGCTGGGCGAGTATGGGCGTTAATGGCCGGTTTGTGGCCTGTTTGCAACCCGTAGCGCTCAGTGGAGACCCCTCGCGATATGCATCCTGATCTCGCTAATCTTTGCGAGTGCAATGTGCTTCCGCAATCGTGAGGTCGCGGGTTCAAGCCCCGCTCCTGCTACTGAAACAGCCCTCAAAACCTCGGGAATCTGCGGGTTTCGAGGGCTTTGCTGTTGCTGTCGTCCGTGTCGGAATCGCATCGATGGCTACTCACGGCCTCTACCGGAGCCTTCCGATGGCGTGAAGCGGCTGTTCAACGGAAAGCCGCGCGCCGCGCTCAGTGAGCGTCAGCGAACCTTGGCGGTGGGCTCGGACGTCTTCGTCACCGACACCCAGCCGGGCTTGCGGATCGTGACCTTGCAGGTGATGGCCTTGCCACGATCTCCCGTGCGCGGCACGAAGATCTCCCGCGTCGCGCCGGCCACCGCCTTTCCGCCGACGTACCACTGGTAGCGGATCTCCGGCACCCACACGGTGGTGCTGACGAGCAGCTGCCGTCCGACCTTGGGTGTGCCCGTGATATCAGGCGTCTTCAGGCGGAACACCGACTTCTCCGCGACCGGCTTCGTCGCTGCAGAGGTCGTGGTGACCGCGGTGTAGCCCGCTCTTCGGCCGGTGACCTTCACCTTGACGATCTGTCCGATGTGAGCCTTGGTCGGGGTGAAGCTCGCGCTCGTCGCGCCGGCGACCCTCGAGCCGCCGACGTACCACGCGTAGCTGAGCGTCGTACCCGCCGACCAGGCGCCCGGCTTCGCGGTGAGTATCACACCGTGCTTCGCGGTGCCGCGGATCGTCGGGACGGCGGTGACGAGCGTGCCCGGCGACACGGCGGCGGTCTCCGCCGAGACGACATGCGTCGTCTTGTGACCCGCGAGCGACCCGGTCACGGCGAAGCTGATCCGCTTGCCGAGGTCGGACGGCTGAAGCGCGAGCGTCGTGCCGGTGGCGCCTTGGCGCGGCTGTCCGCCGACGAACCACTGGTAGGAGAGCGTCGAGCCGGCAGTCCAGCTGCCGACCTTGACTTTCAGCGTCACGCCGACCCGCGCCGCGCCGCTGATGATCGGTTTCGGAGCGTGGAGGATGCCGTATCCCACCGGCGATGTCGGGGCCGATGTCGCGGTGACGGGCGCATACCCGTACTTCGTGCCCGAGACGGCTACCGTGATCGTCTTGTCGGCGTCGGCGTGGCGCACGGTGTAGGAGGTGCCCGTGGCCCCCTCGATGGGCGCCCCGTCGACCGACCACTGGTAGCGCAGCGACGTTCCCGCCGTCCACTCCCCGGCCTGTACGGTCAGAACCTCATCGATCCGCACCGAGCCGGTGATCGTCGGAATGGGCGCGGTGAGCTCGGCGTATGCCACGGTCACGGGCACGGATCCCACCGACGTGGCGCGGTATCCCGATGCGAAGCCGCTGACGCGAACAGTCAGTTCCTTGCCGGCATCCGCGGGTCGGATGAAGTACGTGCGCTGAGCGCCGCCCGCCCATTCGCCGTCGATGTACCAGGAGTACGACGTCAGGGCGGACGGCGTCCACCAGACGGCGCTCGCCGTCACGACCTTGCCGACCTGGACGGTGCCGGAGATGACGGGCAGTGACGACGCGGAGAGAACGCCATAGTCGACGGCTTCCGTCGGCTCCGACGTGACCGATATCGTCTCCGAACCCGGGACGGCTCCCGTCACGGTGACCTGAACGGTCTTGCCGACGTCGGCGGCCCGCGGGGTGAAGGCCGCAGCGGTCGCGTCGTCGACAGCGACACCCCCGACGAGCCACTGGTAGTCGAACGAGGCTCCTTCGGGCCACGAGCCCGGATCCGCCGTGAGCTCGACACCTACCCGCGCGCTCCCGACGATGGTCACCAGCGGAAGTGCGGGCGCCTCCGTGAGTTCCCCGAGACCGGCAGACGCCGGCGATGCCGTTTGAGTCGTCGATGCGGTCGATGCCACCGCGCCCCCGTTCGGCAGGAGCACGGATGCCAGCAGGACCGCCGTCGACAGGACGACCCCCGTGTGCACGGAAGTGCGTCGCGCGGCGCGGCGGATGAGCGTCATCGGGTGACCCAGCTGTCGGAGGGGCAGGAGGCGCGCGTGGCGACGAGCGACTCTTGCGCGTCACCGTCGGGTCGGCGGCGCTCTCGAACTCTAGCCGCAGGCCCACCCGAATGCCTACGGCGGCAGCGTCACGCAGCCGCGCGACAGGCGCGTGGTTCACACCGCTGCGGAACGAGCTCTCGTGCGGTAGCCGGTAGCCCAGCGAGCGATGAACGCCCCCGATCGCCCGAGGACGCCGCATGCTGCGCACACGGCGCCGGTGGCGATCGAGGCCTCCTCGCTGGAGGTGTGCGCGAAAGAGGATGCCAGCGTGCCGAGGATCAACCCCACGATGAACGCGGACGCCCCGAACACCACCAGGTGCAGGAAAGCGGGTTGCACGCGCCGCAGGCTCCGACCCAGCAGCCACGCGAGAGGCGCCGTTGCCCAGGTGACGAGGAGCGATACGACCGCAATGGCGGTGACGAGGAAGCCTTCGAGGCCCGGGGCGATGGACGTTCCGGGGCTGTTCGTCAGGACGAGAACCGCGCCGAGGAGCGCCAGCCACGCGATGGTGACGAACCAGAAGACGTCCGGTGCGCGGAAGGGGTGCGCTTCGTCAGCGAAATCTCCGCGGTACGGCTCTCCCGTCATGTCGGCCCACTTTACGCCGCTGTGTCGCTGAGTCGATGACTTTTCCGTGACGCCCTCGTCCGCCCCCTCGCGACCCGCTACGCTCGCGCACATGGCGGATGACGAGGACGAGTTCGGTCCCGTCGGATCCTTGATCGCGGGAGTCATCGTCTTCGTCGTCAGCGTCGTGGCGTTCGCGGCAGCGGAGGTCGGCGTGCGGTGGGCATCCAGCCCGTTCACGGGCGAGGGCGGCCAGCCGGAGTGGGAGCGCGCATTCGGCAGCGCGATCGCGGCGGTGACCGCAGCGACGGTGGCCAAGATCTGGCTCAACAGACGCCGAAAGAGCTGAGTCCTCGCCGGCCCTCAGGCCGCCCATCGATAGAGTCCAGCCATGGACCTTCTCAACATCGTTCTCGCCATCGCTGGCTACGCGATCGGCATGGTGATCCTCTTCTTCGTCATCAAGGAGGCGGTACTCGCCGCGCTCCGGGAGCACACGCTCAACAGCACGACCGCCGTCATGATCCGGCAGTCGGTGCCGCTCGAAGTCACACGCTCGAACGCGGAGTGACCCGCGGGTGTGAGTGAGGCCGCGCCGGCCCGCTGACTCACCTCGAACCCTTGAGCCCACGAACGACGAGCGCGACGTCTTCGGGCAGCACCGTCATCTCCACCCGCACGCCTTCGACGTCCAGCGAGATGATTGACTGCTCCGGGAGCGGGTTGGCGATGAGCTGACCCATCGTCGGCTCACCCGTTTGTGGGACGACGTCGCGCACCCGCCACGCATGCTCGTCATCCGACATCTCACCGGGCAAGACGGTCACTTCTCGCAGCGACCAGTGCGCCGAAAGCCCTTCGACCGAGCCGGCGGGCACGCGCAGGGCGGCCAGCACTCGCCCCGCGCGTCGAGCTCGACGCGCGGCACGGCGCAGACCCCACCCCGCTCCCCACTCGCCGCCCCAGGCGCTCAACACCTCGCCGATGAGCTCGCCGATCATCGGCCCGCCTGCCACGGATCGAGGATGCCGTCGGCATCCGTCTCGGGAAGAGCCCACTCCACCACCGCGTCACCGGAGCGGATCTCGACGAGCACCGGATCGGGGACCATGAGGCCGAACGCATCGCGAGCCCGGGGTCGCGCCATCCGACGCAGGTCGTCGAGGGGGAGACGTTGCCGCTCGAACGCGAGTCGGTGACCGTTGAGTCGAGCTTCGACCTCGCGCCAGTGACGTCCGAGTCCGGACACCGTGCCCTGCCGCACACGGAACGCGCCGAGCACCTGGCCGGACTCCGCCGCAACCGCCGCCCGCTGCCGCCAGGCCATCGGGTCGACGGCGGCCTGGGCGACGCCGCCGGTGATCCAGGCGATGAGGTCGGCGAGCACTCGTCCTCCAGGCGCTTCGGTGGGTGCGGCCCGGGCGGCGCCGCAGGGTCAGCCTAGAGCCGCGGTCGTCAAGCCCCTGGTGCCGCTGCTCCGACGACGTGAGCATGGGAACGAGCGAAGAGGGAGACCCATGGCCACGGAACTGTCGGTCGGCGACCGCGTCAGCTGGAACACGACACAAGGACGGACGAAGGGGAAGGTCGTGGAGGAGCGTCGCTCCGACTTCACGTTCGCCGATCAGCACTTCACGGCATCCGACGACGACCCCGCGTACATCGTCGAGTCCGAGAAGACCGGCGCGCGGGCCGCCCACCAGCGCTCCGCCCTGCGCCGGCTGCCATGAGCGCGATCACGGAGGCCCGCACCGCCCTCGATGTCGTCGACTGGCGGCGGCGCGTGTACGCGCTGTATGGCGAGGTGCGCGCGACGACGGATGCCGAGGCCGCGCACGACGTGTGGCGACGCGGACGCGACCACCTCATGGCGGAGCATCCCGCGTCGCCGCTGCTGCCCCCCGATCGCGAGGCGTTCGCCGGCCTGCCCGTCGCGCTTTACGATCCGGCGTGGCGGTTCGAGGTGCCGCTGCTCCCCGCCGAACCCGAACGGTTCACGTTCACGACCGGCACCGACGGTGACGTGGAGTTCGCCCGCGTCGCGCGCGTCGATATCCCCCACGTCGGGAGCCTCGACGTCTGGCGCCTGACCTCGTACGGCGGGGGACTGTTCATCCCGCTGCGCGATGCGCTCGCCGGGACGCCGGGGGGCACTTACGGCGGCGGTCGCTACCTCATCGACACGATCAAGGGCGCCGACCTCGGTGCGAGCATCACGGCGGATGCCGCCTCGATCGTGCTCGACTTCAACTTCGCCTACAACCCCTCGTGCGCCTACGACCCCGCGTGGGCGTGCCCGCTCGCGCCGCCGGGCAACGTGCTGACGGTCCCGGTCCCTGTCGGCGAGCTCTACGGCTGAGCCTCCCCGCGTCGTCCCGAAGTCGTAGGCATCCTCCCCCTCAGGGAGGATGTGGCCGAGCCTGGTGCTGCGTAGCGTGGATGCCACGGGGTACGGCTTCACCTCGCCGGGCCGGGTGCGGGATCACCCGGCCCTTTCTCATTCCGGCTCGAGCGCACCTCACCACCGACGAGCATGCCGGGGACCCGGCGGACCGATGGCCCCGACGAAGTCCCCCAACCCGTCGGGGCCACCGCATGAGCGAGGCGGATGCAGTGGCCTACCGCATCCTTTCACGCCCGGGCCGTGGCTCGCGGGAGCCGGCCCCAGGCCCGCCCACGCTACGCGCGAGAAATTACGTCGCTGGGGGGAGCGTCGCCCAGGGCGTTGACGGAGGTGGCGGCCCTTGATATGCGCCGAAGGGAACATAACGCGGAGGCGGGGGAGATTCCGGGCCACGACGCTCACCGCCGACACGCCCGGTATCGGCGCAGACGAGGGCGCCAGGGGCTGGGGGCATAGCCTGGCGACGCGGGTTTCATCACATCGCATATGACACTCCCCCCGTGTCCCAGGAGTCCCCAGCTCCGCGCGACGTACCCGCCGGAGCCCTCTCGGCCTCACGGCCTCGAGAGGGCTCTGTCGCACCGCGCGCGCCGAGAATTCAGTGAGAGAGTCCTCATCTCGCGTAATGAAACCGGTCTTCGCGCGTCTGCTTTTTCGAGTGCCTTCTTGTTCGGCGGGCACTCCCGGCCTGGGGCCGACCGCGATCCGGGGGGAGGCGGAGCGGCCCCGGGCCACCACGACACGCGACCCACGAGCGCGCCGGGGATGACAGGCTGGGAACATGACGATTCCCGACATCACCCTCAACGACGGCCACACGATCCCCCAGCTCGGGTTCGGCGTCTTCAAGGTCGACCCCGCGGAGACCGAGCGCATCGTCTCCGACGCGCTCGAAGCGGGCTACCGCCACATCGACACGGCCGCCGTCTACCGCAACGAGGAGGGCGTGGGTCGCGCCATCGCCGCGAGCGGCATCCCGCGCGAGGACCTGTTCGTGACCACGAAGCTCTGGAACTCGGAGCAGGGCACCGACACTGCGCGCGCGGCGCTCGCGACGAGCCTCGAAGCCCTCGGTCTCGACTACGTCGACCTCTACCTCATCCACTGGCCGCGCCCCGACCTCGACCGCTACGTCGCGTCGTGGCAGACGCTCGAGGGTCTGCGCGACCAGGGCCTGACGCGATCGATCGGCGTCTCGAACTTCCACCGCCCGCACCTGGAGCGACTGCTGGCAGAGACCGACACCGTGCCGGCGGTGAACCAGATCGAACTGCACCCCGCGTTCGCCCAGCGAGAGCTGCGCGCCTTCGGCGACGCGCACGGCATCCGCACCGAGGCATGGGGCCCGCTCGGCCAGGGCAAGTACGACCTGTTCGCCGAGAAGGCCGTACAGGATGCCGCCGCCGCCCACGGCGCGACGCCCGCGCAGGTCGTCATCCGCTGGCACCTGCAGAACGGCATCATCGTCTTCCCCAAGTCGTCCACGCGCGAGCGCATCGTCGAGAACGTCGACGTCTTCGGCTTCGAGCTGACGGCCGACGAGATCGCCGCGATCGACGCACTGGACCGCGGGCAGCGGGTGGGCGCCGACCCCGACACGGCGACGTTCTGACACGACGCCCTCCCTCTCACCCGTTCCCGGGGTGACCGGCACTTGATCCGGCACCCCGGGAACTGGTATTTGTGGAGTGACGGGATGGGGGTCCCGTGCATCGATCACTGGGGGGATTCGATGAGCGACGTCATTTTGGTGCCGGCAGTCTTCCGCTGCCCCGACCACGACAATCACGAACTGCTGACCGCGCGCGTGCGCGAACAGGTCGACCGCGAGGCCGAATGGTTCAGCGAGCGCAGCTCGGAGGTGTTCCGCGTCTCCGTAGTCTGCCCGGGGGGCGCCTCCGACGCGATGCCGCACCGCCGCATCTACGACGGCACGTGGAGTCGCGCCGTCTCGGCATCCCGCGTCGCCTGACCTCGGTGAGCGTGGGCGCGCTCTCGCGCTGACAGCGAACAGCACGCCGGACGCCTACAGCGGTGTCGCCGGGCGGCGTTAGCATGGACCGTTCGCCGTCAGACCCGGAGGTTTCGCATGCTCGGCAAGCTCCTCATCCGTTACCTCTCGACGTATCGGTGGTGGCTCGCCGGGGTGCTGGTGTTCCAGTTCGCGTCGGCGATGGCGTCGTTGTATTTGCCGCGCCTGAACGCCGACATCATCGACAACGGGGTCTCCACGGGCGACACCGGCTACATCTGGTCCCACGGCGTTCTCATGCTCGGCGTCGCGCTCGGACAGATCGTCGCGTCGGTCATCGCCACCTACTTCGCCGCGCGCGCGGCGATGAGCGCCGGCCGCGACATCCGCCGCGACGTGTTCCAGAAGGTGAGCGGCTTCTCCGAGCGCGAGGTCTCGCGCTTCGGCGCAGGCACCCTCATCACCCGCAACACGAACGACGTGCAGCAGGTGCAGATGCTCGCGATGATGGGCGCGACGATGCTCGTCACCGCGCCGCTCCTGGCCATCGGCGGCATCATCATGGCGCTGCAGCAGGACGTCGGCCTCAGCTGGCTGATCGGCGTCGCGGTCCCGGTGCTGCTGGTCGTGGCCGGCCTCATCATCAGCCGCATGGTGCCGCTGTTCCGCGCTTACCAGCAGAAGCTCGACGGCGTGAACCGCATCATGCGCGAGCAGCTCACCGGTGTGCGCGTCGTGCGGGCCTTCGTGCGCGAGAGCATCGAGGAAGCACGGTTCCGCGTCGCGAACACCGACATCATGATCGTCGGCCGCAAGGTGGGTTCGCTGTTCGTGCTGATGTTCCCGCTGGCGATGCTCGTCCTCAACGTCACCGTCGTCGGGGTCATCTGGTTCGGCGGCATCCAGGTCGATCAGGGCAACGTGCAGATCGGCACGCTTTTCGCCTTCATGCAGTACGTCGGCCAGATCCTCATGGGCGTGCTCATGGCCACCTTCATGACGATCATGATCCCGCGCGCCGCCGTGTCGGCAGACCGCATCGGCGAGGTGCTCGCCTCCGACGACCAGCTGACGCGCCCCGCCCAGCCCGTCCGGTCGTTCCCGGACCGCGGCACCGTCGAGTTCGACGACGTGTCGTTCACGTACCCGGGTGCGGAGTCGCCCGTGCTCGAGGGTCTCTCGTTCCGAGCCGAGCGCGGCGAGACCCTCGCGATCGTGGGTTCGACCGGTTCCGGCAAGACCACGCTGGTCTCGCTGATCCCGCGCCTGTTCGACGTCACCGGAGGCGTCGTGCGCGTGGCGGGGGTCGACGTCCGCGACGCCGATCTCGACCTGCTGTGGCAGGGGATCGGCTACGTCCCGCAACGTGCGTTCCTCTTCACGGGCACGGTCGCCTCCAACCTCCGGTTCGGACGTGAAGACGCGACCGACGAAGAGCTGTGGCAGGCGCTCGAGATCGCGCAGGGCCGCGACTTCGTCGAGGAGATGGAGGGTGGTCTCGACGCCCGCATCTCCCAGGGCGGAACGAACGTGTCGGGTGGTCAGCGTCAACGCTTGGCGATCGCGCGGGCGATCGTGCACCGGCCGGAGATCCTCGTGTTCGACGACTCGTTCTCGGCGCTCGACGTCGCGACCGACGCCCGGCTGCGCCAGGCGCTGTGGCGCGCGCTCCCGTCGGTGACGAAGGTCGTCGTCGCCCAGCGCATCTCCACCATCACCGACGCCGACCGCATCGTCGTCCTCGACGACGGAAAGGTGGTGGGGCTCGGCACGCACGACGAACTGCTGGCGGGCAACGAGACCTACCGCGAGATCGTCGAGTCGCAGCTGGGGGTGGACGCATGAGCACGGATGCCGGTGAGAAGACGCTGACCGAGGAGGAGCGTCTCGACCTCGAGCGCGCGGAGCAGGCGCGCCTGACCTCGGGTGACTGGGACTCGGTCGCGCCGGGCAAGGCCGCGAACTTCGGGAAGAGTTTCGCCCGGATGATCGGTCTCCTCGGACCGCACAAGTGGGCGTTCGTGTTCGTGTCCCTCATGGGCGCGATCGGCGTCGTGCTCGCCGTCTGGGCGCCCAAGGTGCTCGGTCAGGCGACCGACATCATCTTCCAGGGCTTCCTCTCGCGCACGCTGCTCGAGTTCTTCCCCGCCGGCACCGGTCAGGAGCAGGTCGTCGATGCGCTGCGGGCCGGTGGCCAGGACGACCAGGCCAACCTCATCGCGGGCATGTCCGGCTTCGAGGTCGGCGCGGGGATCGACTTCGATCGGTTGCGCTGGGTCGTCGTGTCCGTGCTCGTCATCTACGTCGTCTCGGCGGTGCTGACGTGGCTGCAGGGCTACGTCATCAACGTCATCATGGTGCGTTCCATGTGGCGCCTGCGCGAGGAGGTGGAGGCGAAGATCAACCGCCTTCCGCTGGCGTACTTCGACCGCGTGCAGCGCGGTGAGCTCATCTCGCGGGTGACGAACGACATCGACAACATCACCCAGACGATGCAGCAGGCGCTGTCGACCGCGATCACGAACATCCTGACCGTCGTCGGTGTGCTCGTGATGATGTTCTCGATCTCCTGGCAGCTGGCCATCGTCGCCCTCATCGCACTGCCGCTCATGGCCGTGATCTTCGGCGTCATCGGGCCGCGGTCGCAGAAGGCGTTCGCGACGCAGTGGCAGAAGGTCGGTCGACTGAACGCGCGCGTCGAGGAGTCCTTCTCGGGTCACGCCCTGGTCCGCGTCTACGGCCGCGAGGAAGACTCTCGCGACAAGTTCCAGGAGGAGAACGAGGAGCTCTACCAGGCGGCGTTCACGGCGCAGTTCCTCTCCGGCCTCATGATGCCGTCGATGATGTTCATCGGCAGCCTCACGTACGTCGGCATCGCGGTGCTCGGCGGTCTCATGGTCGCCTCGGGACAGCTCACGCTCGGCAGCGTGCAGGCGTTCATCCAGTACTCCCAGCAGTTCACGCAGCCGCTGTCGGAGCTCGGCGGCATGGCCGCCGTCGTGCAGTCGGGCACGGCATCCGCGGAGCGCGTCTTCGCGCTTCTCGACGAGCCGGAGCAAGAGGCGGATGCCGACGACGCGCCGGAGCTCGTCGACGGGCGCGGTGTCATCGAGTTCGAGCACGTCGCGTTCTCCTACTCGCCCGACAAGCCGCTCATCACCGATCTGTCGTTCCGGGTCGAGCCGGGCCAGACGGTCGCGATCGTGGGTCCGACGGGCGCGGGCAAGACGACGCTCGTCAACCTGCTCATGCGGTTCTACGAGCTCGACGGAGGCCGCATCCTGCTCGACGGCCAGGACGTCGCGACCCTCACCCGTGACGACGTCCGCTCGCGCACCGGCATGGTGCTGCAGGACCCGTGGCTGTTCGCCGGGACCATCCGCGAGAACATCCGCTACGGCAACGAAGACGCCACCGACGAGGAGATCGTCGATGCGGCCGTCGCGACGCGCGTCGATCGCTTCGTGCACTCGCTGCCCGACGGCTACGACACGGTGCTCGACGAGGATGCCGCGAACGTCTCCGCCGGCGAGAAGCAGCTCATCACGATCGCCCGCGCCTTCGTCGCGCAGCCCGCCGTGCTCATCCTCGACGAGGCGACCAGCTCCGTCGACACCCGCACGGAGCTGCTGCTCCAGCACGCCATGTCCGCGCTGCGCGAGGGGCGGACCTCGTTCGTCATCGCACACCGTCTCTCGACGATCCGCGACGCCGATCTCATCCTCGTGATGGAGCACGGCGACATCGTCGAGAAGGGCAGCCACGACGAGCTCATCGCCGCGCAGGGTGCGTACTGGCGGCTCTACCGTTCGCAGTTCGAGAAGGCCGCGACCGAGCCGGAGCCGTCGGAGAACGGGGCGTGACGGCGCGTACCGACGCGCGCACGCCGCGCTACGTCCTCTCGTGCCTGGGCATCGGCCTCGCCGCCGGGCTCCTGTCGGGCCTGTTCGGCGTGGGCGGCGGCACGGTCATCGTGCCGATGCTGCTCCTCCTGCTGCACATGGACCAGCGGCTCGCCGCGGGCACGTCGCTCGCCGCGATCGTGCCCACCGCGACGGTGGGCGTCGTCTCGTACGCGATCCACGGTTCGGTCGCCTGGGTGCCCGCCGTGATCCTGGCCGCGGGTGCTGTGATCGGCGCGCAGGTGGGCACGTGGCTGCTCGCCCGACTTCCGCAGAACGCGCTGCGCTGGGGGTTCGTCGGCTTCCTCGTCGTCGTCATCGTCATGCTCTTCGTCGTCGTCCCCTCCCGGGATGCCGAGCTCACGCTCACGTGGGGGGTCGGCTTCGGCCTTGCCGCACTCGGCGTGTTCACGGGCATCATGGCGGGCCTGCTCGGCGTCGGCGGCGGCGTGATCGTCGTCCCCGCGCTGATGTTCCTCTTCGGCACAAGCGACCTCATCGCGAAGGGCACATCGCTCCTCATGATGATCCCGACCGCGCTTTCCGGCACGATCGGCAATCTGCGACGCGGAAACGTCGACCTGGTCGCGGCGGCGCTCGTCGGCGTCGCGGCGTGCACCACGACGGCACTGGGCGCCTGGGTGGCGACGCTCCTCGACCCGTTCGTCTCGAACGTGCTCTTCGCGGTGTTCCTCACCTTCATCGCCATCCAGCTCGGCATCCGCGGTTGGCGCGCGCGCCGCACGCGGTAGTCCGCGCACCCACGGGCTTTCCCGGTCGGCGCCGAGGCGGGTGCGCGCCCCGCTCGGTAGGATTGCCGGGTGTCCGTGAACCCTGAGCTCGTCGGTCGAGACTTCCCGCCGACCGCGCCGTACCTCGTCGGGCGGGAGAAGGTGCGCGAGTTCGCGCGCGCCGTCTTCGCGACCGACCCCCAGCACGTCGATCCGTCCGCCGCGCAGGCCCTCGGGTACCCCGATGTCGTCGCGCCGCCGACCTTCGCGATGGTCATCCAGGACCTCACCCTCCAGCAGCTGCTGAGCGAGCCCGACTCCGGCATCGCGCTGGAGCGCACGGTGCACGCCGAGCAGCGCTTCCGCTTCACGCGGCCGATCGTCGCCGGCGATGAACTGTCGGCCCGGCTGCAAGTGACGGGTGTCCGCCCGTTCGGCAAGGGAGCCATGGTCACGAGCGAAGCGGAGATCACGGATGCCGGCGGCGCCCACGTCGTGACGGCCATCTCGGTCCTGCTGATCGGAGGCGAGGAATGAGCGAGGCACTCGAAGTCGGCACCGTCGTCGCCGAACGCACCGTCGCCCTCACGCGCGAGTCGCTCGTGCGTTACGCGGGAGCGTCGGGCGACTTCAACCCGATCCACTACCGCGACGACGTTGCGGAGCGCGTGGGCCTTCCCGGAGTGCTCGCCCACGGCATGCTGACCATGGGGCTCGCCGTCGAGACGATCGTCGAGTGGCTCGGCGACAGCGGCCGCATCGCCGAATACGGCGTGCGCTTCACCCGCCCGGTCGTCGTCGACGCCGAAGCCGGCGCCGAGCTGACCGTGGTCGCAAAGATCGGTGCGATCGACGACGAGACCCTGCGGGTCGATCTCACGGTGTCTCACGGTGAGACGGTCGTCCTCGGAAAGGCGCAGGTGCGGGTGCGGCGAGACGCGACCGTCGAGGCCTGATGACCGAGATCGCCCCCCTGCCGCTGGCCCGGCTCACGACGCTGCGCACCGGCGCGACCCCGCGCCGCATGGTCGAAGCGGTCACGCGTGACGACCTCGTCGCGGAGTTGCGCGACGTGTGGTCGCGCGATGAGCCGTGGCTCGTCGTCGGCGGCGGATCGAACTTGCTCGTCGGCGACGAGCCGTTCGACGGGACTGTCGTGCTCGTGCGCACGGAGGGTCTCGAGACGCTCCCGTCGCCTCGCCCGGGGTACGTGCGCGTGCGGGCGGAGGCCGGGCACAACTGGGACGAGCTGGTCGCTTACACGGTGGCCGAAGGGCTCCAAGGAATCGAGGCGATGTCCGGCATCCCCGGAACGTCGGGTGCCGCACCCGTGCAGAACATCGGCGCGTACGGGCAGGAGTTGGTGCAGACGCTCGTGGAGGTCGAGCTCCTCGACTACGAGACCGGCGAGACGTCCGTCGTCCCGGCAGCGGAGCTCGAACTGGGCTTCCGCACGTCGGTGCTCAAGGCGCACTACGGGTCGGTCGCCCGCCGGGATGCCGTCGTCCTGTCGATCACGCTGGAGCTCGCCGACGTCGGCCACGGAGAGATCCCCGTGCGCGGCGCGCAACTCCGGCAGTCGCTGGGGCTGGAGGCCACGGCATCCGTCTCCCTCGCCTGGGTGCGCGAGACGGTACTGGCCACGCGCGCCCGGAAGGGAATGGTGCTCGACGACGCCGACCCCGACACGTACAGCGCGGGGTCGTTCTTCCAGAACGCGATCGTGTCGGCGGCCTTCGCGCGGACGCTGCCGCCCGAGTGCCCGCGCTGGCCGGTCTCGGTCGATCTCGACCCCGTCACCGTCATCCCGCTCGACCGATTCGACGGCGTGGTGCCCCCGCCCGTCGAGCACACCCCCGACGTGAAGGTGAGCGCCGCGTGGCTCATCGAGCATGCGGGCCTGCGGAAGGGCTTCTCGCTGGCGCGGTCGCGCGCCGGGCTGTCGAACAAGCACGCTCTCGCGCTGACCAACCGCGGCAACGCGACGGCGGGAGAGATCGCCGAGCTCGCGCGCTTCATCCGCGGACGCGTGCAGTCGGAGTTCGGTCTGCTGCTGCAGCCCGAGCCCGTGCTCGTGGGCGTGCAGATCTGAACCGGGCCCAGATCTGAACCGCGTCCAGATCTGAACCGGGCCCCCGGCCTCGGCGTCAGCCGAAGAGTCGCTGCAGGCGCTGCACGCCTTCGAGGAGGGCGTCGTCGCCGAGCGCGTACGACAGGCGCAGGTATCCGCTCGGGCCGAACGCCTCGCCCGGCACGACGGCGACCTCGGCCTCGTCGAGGATGAGGTCGGCGAGCTCGAGCGTCGTCGACACCGTCTTGCCGGGCCACTCGCGGCCGAGGAGGCCGCGCACGTCGGGGTAGGCGTAGAAGGCGCCCAGGGGGTTGGGCACCTCGACGCCGGGGATCTTCGACAGCTCCGAGACGATCAGGCGGCGACGGCGGTCGAACGCCTGCCGCATGTCCTCGGCCTCGGTCTGCGGGCCGGTCAGCGCGGCCAGCGCGGCACGCTGCGCGATGTTGTTGACGTTCGAGCTCAAGTGCGACTGCAGGTTCCCGGCAACCTTGATGGCATCCGCCGGTCCGACCATCCAGCCCACGCGCCACCCGGTCATGGCGTACGTCTTGGCCACGCCGTTGACGAGGATGGTCTGCCCGGCCAGGGCGGGCACCGCCTCGACGATCGACACGGCGCGCACGCCTTCGTAGACGAGGTTCTGGTAGATCTCGTCGCTCACGACCCAGATGCCGTGCTCCAGCGCCCACTCGCCGATCGCGCGCGTCTCCTCGGGCGTGTAGACCGAGCCGGTGGGGTTCGACGGCGACACGAAGACGAGCACCGTCGTCTTCTCGGTGCGAGCGGCTTCGAGCTGGTCGACGGTGACCTTGTAGTCCTGGTCGGCGCCGGCGAAGACCTCGACCGGGATGCCGTCGGCCAACGCGATCGCCTCCGGGTAGGTGGTCCAGTACGGCGCGGGCAGGAGCACCTCGTCGCCGGGGTTCACGACCGCCTGGAAGGCCTGGTACACGGCCTGCTTGCCGCCGTTGGTGACGATGATCTGGGCGGGCGAGACCTCCAGGCCCGAGTCGCGGAGGGTCTTCGCCGCGATCGCCTCCCTCAGCACGGGGAGGCCGGCGGCCGGTGTGTAGCGGAAGTTCGCGGGGTCGCGGAGCGCTTCGGCGGCGGCGTCGACGATGAACTGCGGCGTCGCGAAGTCCGGCTCGCCGGCGGCGTAGGAGATCACGGGGCGGCCTGCGGCCTGCAGCGCCTTCGCCTTCGCGTCGACCTTGAGGGTCGCCGACTCGGCGATGGCGGAGAGCTTGCGGGACAGGGGAGCGCGTTCGGTCACGCCTACGAGCGTAGTCGGCACGCGCCCCCCGTGGTCACTTCCCACCGCGGGTCGCGACGGCCTCGATCTCAGAGATCGAGCGGCCACGCCGGGTGCAGCTGGATGACCCCGCCGGAGGCCATCGGATGCCGAGACGCGAGCTCGATCGCCTCGTCGAGGCTCTCGCATTCGAGCACGTCGAACCCCCCGATGAGCTCGTATGCCTCCGCGAACGGGCCATCGCTGACGATGACCTCGCCGCGGCGGCGTCGCACCACCTTCGCCTCCTCGGCGGGGCGGAGGCGATCGCCTTCGACGGCGCGACCGGTGTCGTAGGTTTCGGCCGCCCACTCCTCGATCGTGATCGGCGGGGCGTCGGGATCGGTGAGGGCGGGGTCGGTGAGGACCAGCATGAGGTAGCGCATCGTCGTGTTCCTTTCGTTGCGAGCGACGTTACGTGAACACGTCGAACGGCCCGTGGCGGAATCGACATTCCGTCACGGGCCGTTTCTGGCGGCGCCGTCAGTCCAGGTAGCGGGCGTAGGCGACGCTCGTGAGGAAGGCGGGGAACTCCTCCTGCAGCGCCACCTCGCGGAAGACCGCCGCCGCATCGTCGAACCGGTCGCCGTCGCCGCGTTCGACGCTCCCCAGCACGTCGGCGATGAGCGACTCCACGTACTCCCGGCTGATCGGGATGCCGTCGTCGGTGACGCGGTCCTGGTGAATCCACTGCCAGACCTGGCTGCGACTGATCTCGGCGGTCGCGGCATCCTCCATCAGGTTGTCCAGTGCCACGGCGCCGAGCCCGCGCAGCCACGCCTCCAGGTACCGGATCGCGACCGACACGTTGCCGGCGACGCCCGCCGCCGTGACGGGGAGACCGATGTGCACGTCGAGCAGCTGCTGCGCCGTGACGTTCACGTCGGGCCGCTGGCGGTCGACCTGGTTCGGACGTTCGCCGAGCACGGCGTCGAACTCCGCCATCGCCACGGGGATGAGGTCGGGATGGGCGACCCAGGTGCCGTCGAATCCGTCGCCGGCCTCGCGCTTCTTGTCGGCCGACACCTTCTCGAACGCCTGCGCGGTCACCTCGGGGTCGCGCCGGTTCGGGATGAACGCACTCATGCCGCCGATTGCGAACGCCCCCCGCTTGTGGCAGGTCTGGACGAGGAGTTCGGTGTAGGCCCGCATGAACGGCACCGTCATGGTCACCTGACTGCGGTCGGGCAGGACGAAGCGCGCGCCGCGTCCGCGATAGTTCTTGATCATCGAGAAGATGTAGTCCCACCGGCCGGCGTTGAGGCCCGCGGCGTGGTCGCGCAGCGCGAACAGGATCTCCTCCATCTCGAAGGCGGCCGGCAGCGTCTCGATGAGCACGGTCGCGCGGATCGTGCCGTGCGGGATGCCGACGTAGTCCTCGCTGAAGGTGAACACGTCGTCCCAGAGCTTCGCCTCCTCGGCCGACTCCAGCTTCGGGAGGTAGAAGTAGGGCCCGACGCCCCGCGCGATCAGCGCCGCGGCGTTGTGGAAGAAGTACAGCCCGTAGTCCACGAGCGACGCGGAGGCGGCCATGGTGCGCCCCGTGCGGTCGGTGAAGCTCAGGTGCTTCTCCGTGAGGTGCCATCCGCGCGGGCGCATCACGATCGTCGGCGTGCGCTCGGCGGTGACGGCGTACTCCTTCCCCTCCGGCGACGTGTAGGAGAGCTGTCCGCGGATCGCGTCGAACAGCGACAGCTGCCCTTCGATGACGTTCCGCCAGGTGGGGCTCGTGGCATCCTCCTGGTCGGCGAGCCACACCCGCGCACCCGAGTTCAGCGCGTTGATGGTCATCTTGGGGTCGGTGGGTCCGGTGATCTCCACCCGCCGGTCCTCCAGCCCCGGACCCGGCCCGGCGACCCGCCACGACGGATCGTGGCGGATGTGCACCGTGTCGTCGCGGAACTGCGGGTCGTGGCCGTTGCCGATCTCGAAGCGGCGACGCATCCGATCGGCGAGCCGGTCGTGGCGACGGCCGGAGAAGCGGTGGTGCAGTTCGGTGAGGAAGGCGAGAGCCTCGGTGGTGAGGATCTCGTCGTAGCGCTCGCCGAGCGGTCCCGTGACGTCGATCGACGGTCCGGTGTGAGTGGTGGGCGCGGTGCCCGTGGCGGTGGGAGTCATGGCCCTGACTTTCTGTGTGGGATGGAGGTACGGCGTTTCGTCTCGCTGCGCTCGCTCAACGACCGGGGGTGTTGCCCCTCGGTCGTTGAGCGACGAGCGGAGCGAGGAGACGAAACGGGGGTGTGGGGTGGATCGGCGTTTCGTCTCGCTGCGCTCGCTCAACGACCGGGGGTGTTGCCCCTCGGTCGTTTCGTCTCGCTGCGCTCGCTCAACGACCGGGGTGTGGCCCCTCGGTCGTTGAGCGACGAGCGGAGCGAGGAGACGAAACGGGAAGAGAACGTGTCAGTGGAACTGAGCGGTCTCGGTGGACCCGACGAGGGCGAGCGTGGCGCTGTCGGGGTTGAGGGCGGTGGACACGGCGTCGAAGTAGCCCGTGCCCGCCTCCCGCTGGTGCCTGGTGGCGGTGTAGCCGCGGGCTTCGGCGGCGAACTCCGCCTCCTGGAGCTCGACGTAGGCGCTCATGGCGCGCTCGGCGTAGCCGGAGGCCAGGTCGAACATCGAGTGGTTGAGGGCATGGAAGCCCGCCAGCGTGATGAACTGGAACTTGTAGCCCAACTCCGCGAGCTCGCGCTGGAACGACGCGATCTGCGCATCGTCGAGGTGCCGCTTCCAGTTGAAGCTGGGGGAGCAGTTGTAGGCGAGCATCTTCCCGGGGAACCGCTCGTGCACGGCCGCGGCGAACGCCCGCGCCAGCTCGATGTCCGGCTCTCCGGTCTCGACCCACAGCAGGTCGGCGTAGGGCGCGAAGGCGAGCCCGCGGCTGATGACGGATGCCAGTCCCGGCCGCACCCGGTAGAAGCCCTCGCTCGTGCGCTCACCGGTGGTGAACTCCTGATCGCGCGGGTCGACGTCGCTCGTGAGCAGGTCGGCGGCGAGGGCGTCGGTGCGGGCGATGACGACGGTCGGCACCCCGGCGACGTCAGCGGCGAGGCGAGCCGCGTTCAGGGTGCGGATGTGCTGTTGGGTGGGCACCAGCACCTTCCCACCGAGGTGACCGCACTTCTTCTCCGACGCCAGTTGGTCTTCCCAGTGGATGCCGGCGGCACCGGCCTGGATGAGCGACTGCGCGAGCTCGTACGCGTTGAGGGGGCCGCCGAAGCCCGCCTCGGCGTCGGCGACGATGGGTGCGAGCCAGTCGCGGGAGATCTCGCCGTCGCCGCCGAACGTCTCCGCGTGCTCGATCTGGTCCTGCCGCAGGAGGGCGTTGTTGATCCGACGCACGACGGCGGGCACGGAGTTGGCGGGGTAGAGGCTCTGGTCGGGGTAGGTCTGGCCGGCGAGGTTGCCGTCGGCGGCCACCTGCCATCCCGAGAGGTAGATGGCCTTCAGGCCGGCGCGCACCTGCTGCACGGCCTGACCGCCGGTGTACGCGCCCAGCGCCCGGATGTACTCCTCGGTGTGCAGGAGGTTCCAGAGGTTCTCGGCGCCCCGACGCGCAAGGGTGTTCTCCTCGCGGACCGACCCGCGGATGCGGATGACGTCTTCGGCGGTGTACGTGCGCTCGATGCCGTCCCACCGGGGATCGGTGTCCCAGATCTCCTGGAGCTCGGCGGCCGTCTCGACCTGGTCGCCGGCGCGCAGTGCGGGTCGTCCGGGGGTGGAGTGGATCGTCATGGTGTCTCCTTCATCGGATGCCGGGCGGCGATGCCCGGGTGGTCGTGGCATCCACTCTGAGTGAAGAAGATCACCTCACCTCGCCAGATTGGCTGTGAAGTTCTACCGATCTTCTGTGTTTGTGATGACTGCGCGGCGTGGGTGTGGCACACTCGCGGGATGACGAGCATCGAGGACGTCGACGGAGCAGGGGGCGACGAGGCCGACGCGCTCACAATCGGACGCCGCGTGCGCCAGTTGCGCACCGCGCGCGGCATGACTCTCGACGACCTCGCGGCCGCCGTCGACCGGGCGCCGAGCCAGTTGTCGATGATCGAGACGGGCAAGCGCGAACCGCGGCTCACGCTCCTGCAGGCCATCGCCCGCGCCCTGGGGACGACGATCGACGCGCTCCTGGAGGCGGAGACGCTCGACGAGCGCTCGACGATGGAGATCGCGCTCGAACGGGCGATGAAGGGTCAGACGTTCCAGGCGCTCGGCATCCGGCCGTTTCGCATCGGCAAGTCCGTCCCCGACGACGCACTGCGCGCCCTGCTCGCGCTGCAGGGCGAGATCGAGCGGCTCCACGACGAACGCTCGGCGACGCCCGAGGAGGCGCGGCGCGCGAACGTGGAGCTGCGTCACCTCATGCGACGACAGGACAACTACTTCGCCGACCTGGAGGAGCAGGCCCGCGGCATCCTGCGCTCCGTCGACCATCCCGGCGGCCCGCTCACGCAGCGCACCGCGTCGGACATCGCCGCCCACCTCGGCTTCTCGCTGCACTACGTGCCCGACCTGCCGCCGTCGGTGCGCAGCGTCGCCGACCTGAAGCACGGGCGGCTGTACCTGTCGAGCACGGTGCCCGCGAAGGGCGATTCGCGCACGGCGGTGCTGCAAGCGCTCTCGAGTCGCATCCTCGGCCACAGCGAGCCGCGCTCCTATGCGGAGTTCCTGCGGCAGCGGGTGGAGACCAACTACCTCACGGGGGCGCTCCTCATCCCCGAAGACCACGCCGTGCCGTTCCTGCAGGATGCCAAGGCGCGCCGCGCGATCTCGATCGAAGACCTTCGCGACGCCTACTCCGTGTCGTACGAGACGGCGGCGCACCGCTTCACCAACCTCGCGACGCCGCACCTCGGCATCCCCGTGCACTTCCTGAAGGTGCACGAATCGGGGACGATCACGAAGGCGTACGAGAACGACGACGTCAACTTCCCCGCCGACCGGCTCGGCGCGATCGAGGGGCAGCTGTGCTGTCGCCGCTGGACGAGCCGCGTCGTCTTCGACATCCCCGACAAGTTCAACCCGTACTACCAGTACACCGACACCGGCAACGGCACCTACTGGTGCACGGCGCGCGTCGAGGCCTCCAGCGAGGGCGCGCACTCGGTGAGCGTCGGCGTGCGCTTCGACGACACGAAGTGGTTCATCGGCCGCGAGACCACCAACCGGGGCGTATCCCGTCACGCGGTGGAGGTGTGCTGCCGTCGCGCGCCCGCCGACCTCGAGGGTGCCTGGCGCGACCAGGCCTGGCCGAACGTCCGCACCCCGCGCACCCTCCTGGCGACGCTCCCCACGGGAGCGTTCCCCGGCGTCGACACCACCGACCTCTACGAGTTCCTGGCCGGGCACGCCCCGGCATCCTGAACCGGCAGGCTTCACGCCGCGCCGCGGCGGTGGGTGCGGGGTGACTGAGGGGTGCGATGGCGCCGGTTTCCCGTCGCGGCGCCGGTTCTTCGCGGCGCCGCGACCGCGACCTGGCCATCGCGCGAGAGCGGGGTCCGAGGCGGGAACGCTTGCATGCATAAGCTCCTGTGCGGATGCCGGTGACGGCGCCGAGCGTAGGGGAGCGGATGCCGTGAGCGGGGATTCCACAGACGTCGAGTCGAGCGGCTCGAGCGGCGGACGTCGGGCACGCGCACGGGCGGACGCGTGTGCGGTGGCATCCCTCGTCGTGATCGGTGTGGTCGCCGGGTGTGCGGCGACCGTCTCGACGCCGCTCGACGCGTCCCCGAGCACGCCCGCGGTCCCGGTCTCGTCGCCCCCCGCGACGCTGGAGGTTCCCGCGCCCCTCGACGGGGAGGTCGCCCGCGTGCTCGCCGAGGGGGATCCGCTGCAGGTGTCATCTACGTCGTCGGGATCGACCGAGGCCGGTATGGACCACGTTGTCGATGCCATGTGTGTGGCGCGCGATGCGACGACCCAGGCGACGTATGAGCTCTTCGTGGGCGCGGATGCCGTGAGCGGCGGCACCCTCGCGTGCGACGGAAGCATCCATCGGAACACCGGCATGACCGGAACGGGTCAAGCGGTACGCCTCGTGTTCGATCCGCCGGCCGAGGCGACGCAGGCGTACGCGCTCGTGGTGCCGAGCGCTCCCTGACGCGACCGCGAGCATCCCCGGTCGGCGTGCTCTGGCCGGGTCGGCGCCGTCGCGGGAACCGGGAAGCCGGGCGAGCACCGCGCGAGCCTGTGTGAAGGCTATGCGTCGCCACAGAAGGCGCCACGCATCGCGGCTCCTCGATCGATTCTTGGCGTCGCCTGAGAGCGGGCGCGCCACCGTGGGCGCATGACCACCTACGCCGAGCCCGGCCTCGCTCCCTCCGTCTCGCCCGCGCCGACCGCGCCGCTCAGCGCGACGGCCGACCGGCGTCGGGCTCAGCGTGCGCGGTGGCGGCTGCTCGCCGTGTCGGTGATCTGGGGCACGAGCCTGTTCGTCGTCGCGTTGTGGGTGAGCGGCGGTGGCATCCAGTCGCTGCTGTCGTGGGATGCCGAGGCCCTCAACAGCCTGGGACGCATCACGGGTCTCGTCTCGGCCAACCTGCTGCTCTACCAGGTGCTCCTGATGGCGCGCGTGCCCCTGTTCGAGCGCGGCCTCGGCCGGGACACCATCACGCGCATGCACCGGTGGACCGGTTTCTGGTCGTTCTGGCTGCTGATGGCGCACATCGCGCTGCTTGCCATCGGGTACGCGGCGCAGGCGGGACTGTCCCCGCTCGTCCAGCTGTGGACGTTCGTCTGGGACTACCCCGGGATGCTGCTGGCCACCGCGGGGACTCTGCTGCTGGTGCTGGTCGTCGTCACGAGCATCCGGCGTGCCCGGCGGCGCCTGCGCTACGAGTCGTGGCACCTCCTCCACCTCTACGGGTATCTCGGGGTGGGCCTGGCCGTCCCGCACATGCTCTGGACCGGTGCGGACTTCCTCGCGAACCCTGCCGCCACCGTCTACTGGTGGGGCGTGTGGGCGCTGACGGCAGCCGCCGTGATCGTCTTCCGCGTCATCGCGCCGCTGTACCGGTCGATGCGGCACGGCATCCGCGTGGTGTCGGTCGAGCGCGACGGGCGTCGCGGCGTCGTCGTGCGGATGCGCGGCCGCAACCTCGAGCGTCTCGGCGCGGAGGGGGGTCAGTTCTTCGTCTGGCGCTTCCTCGACGGGCCGGGCTGGACGCGGGGGAACCCGCTGTCGCTGGCCGCGACGCCGCACGGCGGCGAACTGGTGATCGCCGCCCGCATGGTCGGCGAAGGAACCCGGCGCCTCGCGCGACTCGCCCCCGGCACCCGCGTGCTCGTCGAAGGACCCTACGGCCACCTCACGGGTGCTGCGCGCCACGGGCGCAAGCTCCTCATGATCGGTGCCGGGGCCGGCGTCGCGCCCCTGCTGTCGGTTCTCGAGTCGGAGACGTTCGCCCCGGGTGAGGCGGTGCTCCTCACCCGTGACCACGACGCCGACGACCGCACCCGTGCGGATGCCGTGCGCGCGATCGTCGCCTCGCGGGGCGTGCGTCACATCTCTCTCGACGGACCCCGCCGCACCGACTCCTCGACCTGGATGCCGGCCAGCCACCGCGCGTGGCGCGGCTCCGACCTGCTGCGCCACGCGGTGCCCGGGATCGAGGACTTCGACGTCTTCCTCTGCGGACCCGACGCCTGGATGGCGTCGCTGCGGGCCGACCTCCGCGGCGCGGGCGTGCCCCGCGAGCGCATCCACACCGAGTCGTTCGCGATCTGACCGCGACACCCCTGACCGCGACAGCCGCTGACCGCGACACCCGCTGACCGCGACACCCCGAAGAACGGACCGACCATGAAGAAGATCGTCTACGGCATCCTGGCCACCCTGAGCGGCCTCGTGCTGCTGTTCAGCTATCGCACGTCTCTCGGCGATGAGATCGTGCCCGATGCCGCGGCCGTCGACGCCCCCACCTCGACGGCCGCGGGCTCCACCCCCTCGCCCTCGGCGTCGACCGGCTCGGCCGACAGCTCGAGCACGAATGCGGGCTCGACGGGCGGCTCCGACACGGGCTCGACCTCGGCGTCGGCGTCCGCGTCGGCGAGCGATCTGGCCGACGGCTCCTACACGGGGGATGCCGTGAACACGCGCTACGGCCCGGTGCAGGTGGCCATCAAGGTGTCCGGGGGTGCGGTGTCCGACGTGCAGGTCGTGGACTACCCCTCCAGCAACCCGCGCGACCGCCAGATCAACGAGCGTGCGATCCCCGAGCTCGTGTCCGAGACGATCTCGGCTCAGAGCGCCGAGATCGACATGGTCTCGGGCGCCACGTACACGAGCGACGGCTACATCCGCTCGCTGCAGTCCGCGCTCGACGAGGCCGCGGCGTGAGCGCCCCGACCCGGCGCGTGCGGACGGCGCACCTGATGGGTACGGTCGTGAGCGTGCACGTCTTCGGCGACCTGCCCGCGGTCCGTGTGGACGCGGCGATCGACGCGTTCGTGATCGGACTCGAGGAGATCGAGCGCGTGTTCTCGACCTTCATCGACGACTCGGACATCTCCCGACTCCGTCGGGGCGAGGTGGGTCTCGACGAGATCGACCCGCGGGTGCGCGACGTGCTCACCGCCTGCCGGGAGGTGGAGAAGGCCACCGGGGGACGCTTCAGCGCACACTGGCGCGGCGCCCCCGACCCCACCGGCTACGTCAAGGGGTGGGCCGTCGACACGGCGGGGGAGGAGTTCCTCGCCCCGCTCCTGCGCGAGCGCGGAGGCGTCGCCGTCGGAGTGAACGCGGGCGGCGACCTGCGACTGTGGACGGCCGCCGACCAGACGTGGGCGTGGCGCGTCGGGATCGCCGACCCCACGGCATCCGGAGCGGTCCTCGCCACGCTCGACGTGCGCAACGGCGCAGTCGCCACCTCGGGCACGGTGGAGCGCGGCGCCCACATCATCGACCCCCGTACGGGCCTGCCGGCGACGTCGGTCCGCAGCGCGACGGTGATCGCCGACACGTTGACCACCGCCGACGTCTGGGCGACCGCGGGCGTTGTCGCCGGCTTCGACGACCTTTCGTGGATCGCCGACGCGCCCGCGCGCTCCGGGATCGTCGTCGCGGCAGACGGGCGCATCCGCCGGTGGGTCGGTGGGGTGGAGGTGCAGCGCGAGGCGGCGGGCGTCGACGCGCTCTCGGCTGTCGCGGGGTCTGCGGGGTTCCCCTCCGCCGCGTGAGGGATGCCGTCAGGCCCGCGGGACGGTGAGTGCGAACGTCGTCCCGCGCGGCGAGGTCTCCTCGATGCGCACGCTTCCGCCGGCCGCGGTCGCGGCTTCGCGCACGAGCGCGAGTCCGAGTCCGAAGCCCCGCCGGCGACCGACCTCCCCGGAGCGGGCGAAGCGCTCGAAGATCCTCTCGCGGTCTTCGTCGGCAACGCCCGACCCGGTATCCCGCACCCGGAAGGTCACGTCGCGCGTGCCCTCCTCGACGTCGAGCGTGACGGACGAGCCGCGCGGGGCGTGCTGCACGGCGTTGTCCAGGAGCGCCACCAGTAGCCGGGTGAGGGTCACGGGCGCGAGCGTCACGCGGGCCGCCGCCGGGGTGGCGACAGCGAGGTGCACGTCGGCGTCGTCGGCCAACGGTCGCACGGTCGAGACTGCGGCCTCGACGGCGGCACCCACCTCGGCGGGCTCTCCCGTGTGCTGCCCTTCCGCGGCCAACAGCATGTCGGTGAGAACCTCGTCGAGCACGGCCGCGTCGCGACGCAGCTCGGCCACGGCGGGCCGAGCGTCCTCACCGCGGTCGAGGCGACGCTGCACGATCTGGATGCGGCTCGTAAGGGCGGTCAGCGGCGTGCGGATCTCGTGACTGGCATCCGCCACGAACGTCCGCTGCGTCTGCAGCGCGTCGGCGAGGGGACGTACGGCTCGGCGCGCCGCGAACCAGGCGACGAAGGCCAGGAGCAGCACCCCGACGACGCCGAGGACGACCACCCATGGCAGCACGTGGTCGACGTCCACGACGAACCGGTCGCCGTCGGGATCGGCGTCGGGCCGGGCGTCGCCGTGGTGACCCTCGGGCCGGCCGGACGTGAGGAGCAGCAGCACGAGCGTCACGACCCCGCCCGCGATGATGAGCGCCGACGCGAGGCCGACGAGTACCCCGATGCGCATCGCCGCGCGCTGCACCCGCGCGCGGTCGGCCGACGCGCTCACGCGCTCGCCCCCGCCCGGTAGCCGCGCCCGCGGACGGTCTCGATGAGCTCCGGGGCGCCCTTGCGGCGGATGTAGTGCACGTACGTGTCGACCGAACTGAGGGCGTCGTCGGAGGCGAACACCGAGTCGAGGATCTCCTCCCGCGAGAACACGTGCTCGGGGCTCTCCGACAAGAGGGCGAGCAGCCGCGCCTCTGTCGCCGTCAGCGAGACGCGCTCGCCGCCCGGCCCGTACAGCGCGAGGGAGTCGGGCACGAAGGTCCAGTCCGCGACGGTGCGACGGCGGCCTTCGGCGCGGTGGCCGCGCACCAGAGCGCGCAGCCGCGCGAGCAGCTCGTCGAAGTCGAAGGGCTTCACGAGGTAGTCGTTGGCCCCGGCATCCAGCCCTTCGACGCGGTCGGCGATCGCCCCGAGAGCCGTCAGCAGGAGCACCGGCGTGGTGATGCGCGCCGTGCGCAGCGCCTCGATGAGGGCGATCCCGTCGAGGCCGGGGAGGCGCCGATCGACGACCATCACGTCGTACCGGCGCGACAGCGCGGTGCGCAGGGCGAGGGCACCGTCGGCCACGTGATCGACCTCGTAGACCTCGCCGAGCACGTCGACGGTCATCGCCGCGATCGTCGCGTCGTCTTCGACGTAGAGCAGCCGCGGACGTGCCGGTGTCGCCGATGCGCTCATCCTGGCTCCCTCCTTGCCGAGTCCATTCACCCACACCGCCGCCAAGAAGGCACCAAGGCGTCGCCAAGACGTCGCCGGGGCGCCGGTTTCCTTCGGATGCCGGCGGTTTCCGACAGCGAGCATGGCCCGGATGGGCGGGACCGCGTGCCGTATTCAGTCTCTCCGGGAACGAGGTGGACGCTGGCGCCCGCGAAAGCGTGGGTCGGTCGGGGTGTGGGCTCCGCGCAGCCTGAATACGGTCCGGACCGCGCGCACCACGGCGGCGGCGGCAGGCGCCTCAGTCGGCGGCGACGAGCGCGGCCCACAGCTCGGCCCGCGCGGGGAACGAGGACAGGTCGACCCCCAGCAGCGACTGCGCCTGCGCCACGCGCGCGCGAACCGTGTGCCGATGGATGCCGAGGGCCGACGCGGCGGCGTCGATGCGCGCGTCGTGCTCGAGCCACGTCCGCACCGTCGTCAGCAGCTGACCGCCCGCCGCGTCGTGTTCGCGCAGCGGAGCGAGGCGGGCGGCCGCCAGCGCACGCGCCTCGTCGGTGTCGAGCTGGCTCAGGATGCCGCGCGCGGCGACGTCGCCGAACGTGCCCGGCATCCCGCGCTCGCTGTGCCGCCGGGCGGTGACGGCCTGCGCGTGCGCGGCGGCGAAGGCGGTGTACGGGGCGGGGAGCGAGATGCCGACGGCGGCGTCGAACAGGTCGGCGAACGTGCGCAGCGTGGCGGTGTCGTCGGCGCCGACGACGAGCACGAGCCCGTCGGGGCCGCGCCCGTGGAACAGCGTGCCGCGGTGCTCGGTGACGGCGAGCTCGAGCCAGTCGACGGCGGCGTCGAGGCGGGCCGAGGCGACGTCGGCGACCGCCACGACGACAGGCGGGGTCGGCAGAGCCCCCCACAGCTCCCGGGAGACGCGACGGGCGAGCGAGGGGTCGTCGGAGAGGAGGCTGTGCACGAGGCCGGCGCGCAGCGCTCCCCGCGCTCTCCCGAGTCCGACGTTCTGCTCGAGGGCGAGCCCGGCCATCGCGATGACGGACGTGACGACGCCGCGGCCCTCGAGGTCGAGGTCGCCTCCCGCGATGACGATCGCCCCGCGAAGGTGGCCACCCCGGCCGAGCGTCTGCAGCGTGAACCGCGTGCCGGCGACGTCGAGGGTCGACCCGGCGCGCACGCCCCGGCGCAGCACGCTCCCCACCTCGTCGGTGAGCGACGCCAGCACGTCGGGGGAGATCGCCTCGACGGGATGCCGTTGGGTCAGCACTCCGGCGGCGTCGAACATGCCGACCCACGTGTCGAGCTGACGGGCCAGTTCGGCGACGGTCGCACCGAGCCCGTCGGGGCGGAGGGCGGCGAGGGAGATGGCGCGCTGCGCGTCGAGGGCCCACGTGCGCCGGGCGTAGGACTGCGCGGCGATCGCCTCCGCGTTCGCGCGTGCGACGGCGATGAACGGGGTGCGGTAGGGCACTTCGAACAGGGGGATGCCGTGCGCGGCGCACGCTTCGATCAGGTGCGCCGGGATGCCGTCGCGCACCACTTCGGTGCCGAAGCCGAGGCCGCGTACGCCGCGGGTGCGCAGCCGCGAGACGTAGGCAGTGACGGTGTCGCGGGGCGCGTCGGGGGCGAACTGGGTGCCGGTCGTGAGGAGGAGGAGGTCGTCGGCGAGGAAGGGGGTGGGGTCGAGGAGGTCGGAGCTGTGCACCCATCGCAGCGGCGCGTCGAGCGCGTCGGCGGGGAGGTCGTCGGCGTCGGACTCGAGCCGGAGGTGGAGTTCGCGGCGGGAGAGGAGGGCGCGCAGGGTGGGGTCGGTCATGGCATCCTCGCCGTCGTGGCATCCGGTTCCGCAGGTGCGGGAGTGTACGTCGCGTACGTGCGACTCGTCAGAATGTACACCGCGGCGGCTGTGGGGGGTGTGGTGTCCGCCGTACGCTCGCCGGCATGACCCTCGCCGAAATCGACGCCCTTCCCCTCGGCGGCCCCTCGCTCCCGCAGGAGCGCCGCCTGGTCACCACGATCCCCGGACCGCGCTCGCAGGAACTGCTGGCGCGCAAGGCCGCAGCGGTCGCTGCCGGCGTCGGGCACACCGTTCCCATCGAGGCGGTCGCCGCCGGTGGCGGTGTCGTCGTCGACGCCGACGGCAACTCCCTCATCGACCTCGGGTCGGGCATCGCGGTGACGACCGTGGGCAACGCGCACCCGAAGGTCGCCGAGGCGATCGCCGCGCAGGCCGCGCAGTTCACCCACACGTGCTTCATGGTCTCGCCCTACGAGTCGTACGTCGCCGTCGCCGAGGCGCTCAACCGCTTGACGCCCGGTGACCACGAGAAGAAGTCGGCCCTGTTCAACTCGGGAGCCGAAGCCGTCGAGAACGCCGTCAAGATCGCCCGCAAGTTCACGGGACGGCAGGCCGTCGTCGCGTTCGATCACGGCTATCACGGCCGCACGAACCTGACGATGGGGCTCACCGCGAAGTCGATGCCCTACAAGAGCGGCTTCGGACCGTTCGCGTCGGAGATCTATCGCGCCCCGATGTCGTACCCGTACCGCGACGGCCTCACGGGCTCCGAGGCGGCGGCCAAGGCGATCTCGATCATGGAGAAGCAGATCGGCGCCGACAACCTCGCCGCCGTCATCATCGAGCCGATCCAGGGCGAGGGAGGGTTCATCGTCCCCGCGGACGGGTTCCTGCCGGCGCTCGTGGACTGGTGCCGTGCCAACGGCGTCGTCTTCATCGCCGACGAGGTGCAGTCGGGCTTCGCCCGCACCGGCGCCATGTTCGCCAGCGAGATCTTCGGCATCGTGCCCGACCTGGTCACGACGGCCAAGGGCATCGCGGGCGGGATGCCGCTCGCGGCCGTCACGGGACGCGCGGAGATCATGGATGCCGCGCACGCCGGCGGCCTGGGCGGCACCTACGGCGGAAACCCCGTCGCGTGTGCCGCCGCTCTCGCGGCGATCGACGCCTTCGAGAACGACGGACTGCTCGAGCGGGCGCGTGAGATCGGGGGGATCCTCCGCGCCCGCCTCGAGTCGCTGCAGCAGGACGACCCGCGCGTCGGCGAGGTGCGGGGTCACGGGGCGATGATCGCCGCCGAGTTCGTCGACCCGGCGACCAAGGCTCCCGATGCCGCGCTGACGGCGGCCGTGGCGAAGGCGGCGATCGCCGAGGGCGTGATCGTCCTGACCTGCGGCACGTACGGCAACGTCATCCGCTTCCTCCCGCCGCTGAGCATGCCCGACGCTCTGCTGGGGGAGGGACTCGACGTGGTCGCCGCCGCCCTCGCCGCGAACTGACGAGTCACGACGACTTTCGAGCGAGACCAGGACGACGCGCAACACGACCTAGGGGGAGAGGCGGAGGATTCGTCCCGGGAGGGCAATCGGGGGTCGGGGGGTCCCCGCTCTTGTCCTCCCGGGACGAATCCGGAGCCGGGCGCACACCCGGAGCCGGTCCCGATGAAGCACCAAGGAAGATACGAAGGAGTACCCGATGAGTGAGATCACTCGAGACGTCGTGATCGTCGGCGCCGGCGCTGCCGGGCTGACCGCGGCGAACCAACTCAAGAAGGCGGGGTTCTCCGTCGCCGTGCTGGAGGCCCGTGAGCGCGTCGGTGGGCGCCTGTGGACCGACGTGATCGACGGCGCGATGCTCGAGATCGGCGGACAGTGGGTGTCGCCCGATCAGGACGCGCTCATCGAGACGGTCGCGGAGCTCGGGCTGGAGACGTACTCCCGGTACCGCGAGGGCGACAGTGTCTATGTCGGTCCCGACGGGCAGGCCCGCCGCTTCACGGGCGAGATGTTCCCGGTGTCCGCCGAGACGGAGAAGACGATCGCGGAGATCACCGAGCGACTCGACGCGATGGTCGCCGAGATCGACCCCGACCGGCCGTGGGCGCACGAGAAGGCCGCCGAGTGGGACCACGTCTCGTGGGACGCGTGGCTGCGCGCCCAGACCGACGACGACGAAGCGGTCCGCAACCTCGCTTTCGCGACGGGCTCGGCGATGCTGACGAAGCCGACGCACACCTTCTCCCTGCTGCAGTCGCTGCTCATGGCGGCATCCGCGGGTTCGTACTCGCACCTCGTCGACGCGGACTTCATCCTCGACAAGCGGGTCGTCGGCGGCCTGCAGCAGGTGCCCCTGCTGCTCGCGGAGCGTCTCGGCGCCGACGTGTTCCTGAACGAGCCCGTCCGCACGCTGGCGTGGTCGGAGGATGGAGTGACGGTGACGTCCGACGGGATGACCGTCCACGCCCGCCAGGCGATCCTCGCGCTGGCTCCCGTGCTCTACAACCGGATCTCGTTCGTGCCGGCGCTGCCGCGGCGCCAGCACCAGATGCACCAGCACATCTCGATGGGGTTCGTGATCAAGGTGCACGCCGTCTACGACACCCCGTTCTGGCGTGAGAAGGGACTGTCGGGAACCGCCTTCAGCCCCTACGAACTGTCGCACGAGGCGTACGACAACACGAACCACGGCGATGAGCGCGGCACCCTCGTCGGCTTCGTCTCCGACCAGAACGCCGACGACCTGTTCACGCTGACCGCCGAGGAGCGCAAGGAGCGCATCCTCGAGTCGCTCTCGCACTACTACGGTCCCGAGGCCAAGAACCCCGTCGTCTACTACGAGAGCGACTGGGGCTCGGAGGAGTGGACGCGCGGCGCGTACGCGGCGAGCTTCGACATGGGTGGGCTCCACCGCTACGGCGCCGACCTGCGCAGCGCCGTCGGCCCCATCCGGTTCGCGTGCAGCGACCTCGCGGGCGCCGGCTACCAGCACGTCGACGGCGCGATCCGCATGGGTCGCCTCGCCGCCGACCAGATCATCGAGGAGCTACGCGCATGAGCCGTTTCGTCTCGCTGCGCTCGCTCAACGACCGGATGGGAGACCGCGCATGAGCGGCCACATCGTGGTGGGCTACACCGCCACCAAGACGGGACGGGATGCCGTCGCCTTCGCCGCCCGGCTGGCATCCGCCGTCGACGCCGTCCTCGACGTCGTCGTCGTGCTGCCGGGTGAGGGTCGCAGCGTCATCACGCCGCCCGACGCCTCGTACGACCGGCTGCTGCGCGAACAGGCGGCGCGCTGGATCGCGGAGGCGATCGACCGCATCCCCGCGGAGGTCGTCGCCCACGCCCACGTGCGCACGGCGGAGTCGTTCGCGGAGGGGCTCATCGCCGTGGCCGACGAGCTCGACGCGGCCTACATCGTCGTCGGCGCCGCCGACGGCGCCACCCGAGGCCGTCACCGCCTGGGCACGACGACGACCGAGCTGCTCCATTCGTCCGACGTGCCGGTGGTGCTCGTGCCGCGCGGGGCCCGCAAGATCGCCCCCGAGACGGGCATCACGCGCCTCACCGTCGCCGTCGGCACACGACCCGGCGCCGACGCACTCATGGACGATGCCGCTGCTCTCGTCGCCGCGACCGGGGTGCCGGTGCGGCTCCTGTCCCTGCTGACGGTCGACCTGCCGCCGACGGCCGACACGGGCGCTATCCGCATCGCCGGATCCACCCAGGTCGACGAGGTGCTCACCGCCGCTCAGACGCGCCTCCCCGACGGCCTCGACGCCGAGGTCGTCGTCGCCGAGGGCGAGAGCATCGAGGATGCCGTCGCCCACCTCGACTGGCAGCCGGGGGAGTTGCTCCTCGCCGGCTCCAGCCGTCTCGCCCAGCCGCGTCGCCTGTTCCTCGGGTCGACGGCGGCGAAGATGCTCCACGAAGTCCCCGTGCCGGTCGTCGTCGTCCCGCGCACGCGCCACAAGGAAGAGGCCGGATCATGACTCAGGACGCCCCCGCCGTGACCGGCGAGCCCGTGGACGGCGGCCTCTCGAAGAAGGGGCTGAGCGCCGGGACGATCGGGCTCCTCGGCGCCGTCGTCATCGGCATCTCCTGCATCGCGCCCGCGTACACGTTCACGGCGGCCGTCGGTCCGACGGCATCCGTCGTCGGCGCGCAGATCCCCGCCATCATCCTCGTGGGCTTCATCCCCATGCTGCTGGTGGCGTTCGGCTACCGGGAACTCAACAACCGGATGCCGGATGCCGGTACGTCGTTCACGTGGGCGGCGCGCGCCTTCGGCCCGTGGGTGGGGTGGATGGCCGGATGGGGACTCGTCGTCGCGACGATCCTCGTGCTGTCGAACCTCGCGGGGGTCGCGGTGGAATTCCTCTTCCTGCTGATCTCACAGATCACGGGCAACCCGGGGATCGCCGACCTCGCGTTCGAACTGTGGATCAACATCGGCGTATGTCTGCTGTTCATGCTGGGGGCGACCTACATCTCCTACCGCGACATGCAGACGACGCAGAAGCTGCAATACGTCCTCGTGACCTTCCAGGTCGCCGTGCTCGTGATCTTCGCCGTCACGGCGATCGTCTCCGCGGTCGGCGGCGGAGGATTCGACTACACGCCGTTCTCGCTCGAGTGGTTCAACCCGTTCGCCGTCTCGTCGTTCGGGGCGTTCGCGGCGGGGCTGTCGCTGTCGATCTTCATCTTCTGGGGGTGGGATGTCACCCTCACCATGAACGAGGAGACGAAAGACCCGGAGAAGACCCCGGGCCGGGCGGCGACCGTCACGGTGATCACCATCGTCTCGCTGTACCTCCTGCTCGCCGTCGCGATGATCATGTTCGCGGGCGTCGGCACGGGCGAACTGGGCCTCGGCAACGAGGACATCCAGGCGAACGTCTTCTTCTTCCTCTCCGACCCGGTGCTCGGCCCGCTCGCCTTCCTGGTGTCGCTCGCGGTGCTGACAAGCTCCGCGTCGTCGCTGCAGTCGACCTTCGTCGGCCCCGCCCGCACCCTGTTGGCGATGGGGCACTACGGCGCGCTGCCGCCCGCGTTCGCGAAGGTGAGCCCGCGGTTCTTCACGCCCGGGTACGCGACGATCGTGTCGGCCGTCGTGGCATCCGTCTTCTACGCCGTCATGCGGGTCGTGAGCGAGGACACCCTCTGGGACACGATCCTCACGCTCGGCATGATGATCTGCTTCTACTACGGCATCACGGCGTTCGCGTGCGTGTGGTACTTCCGCAAGCAGTGGTTCGATTCGGTGCGGAACGTCTTCTTCACGTTCCTGTTCCCGCTCATCGGCGGCGCGATTCTCGGTGTGCTCTTCTTCACGACGCTCATCGACTCGATGGACCCCGCCTACGGCTCGGGCTCGAACATCGCCGGCATCGGGATCGTGTTCATCCTCGGAATGCTCATCATCGTCGTCGGCATCGGCGTGATGATCTGGCAGGCGTTCACACGCCCCGCCTTCTTCCGCGGCGAGACCCTGTCGATCGATGCCCCGCCGAGCGCGCGGGCGATGAGGAAGGCGGCCCGATGAGCCGGGAGACGGAGCGGGCACTGCTCGCACAGGTGCCGACGGGACTGTTCATCGGTGGGGAGTGGACCCACACCGGGGCCACCTTCCCCGTGAAGGACCCGGCAACGGGAGACACCCTCCTCGAGATCGCCGACGCGTCGCCCGAGGATGCCGTGCGCGCCCTCGACGCCGCCGTCGCCGCGCAGGACGCGTGGGCGGCGACCCCGCCCCGCACCCGCAGCGACATCCTCCGCCGGGCGTTCGACCTCGTCCAGGAGCACAAGGAAGACCTCGCGCTCCTCATGACCCTCGAGATGGGAAAGCCGCTCGCCGAAGCGCGTGGCGAGGTCGTCTACGGCGGCGAATTCCTGCGGTGGTTCAGCGAGGAGGCCGTGCGCATCGCCGGCCGCTACGGCCTGAACCCCGAGGGCACGGGCCGCATGGTCGTCTCGCAGCGTCCGGTCGGACCGTCGTTCTTCATCACGCCGTGGAACTTCCCGTTCGCGATGGCGACGCGGAAGATCGCGCCGGCGCTCGCCGCGGGGTGCACGGTCGTCATCAAGCCGCCGGAGCTGACGCCTCTGACGACGCTGTACTTCGTGAAGCTCCTCGTCGAGGCGGGCCTGCCCGAGGGCGTCGTCAACGTCTTCACGACGACGCGCTCGAGTTCGACCTCCGCGCCCGTGATCTCCGACCCCCGGCTGCGGAAGCTGTCGTTCACCGGCTCGACCGAAGTGGGGCGCAAGCTCATCGCACAGGCCGCCGAGGGCGTGCTGCGCGTGTCGATGGAGCTCGGCGGCAACGCGCCGTTCGTCGTGTTCGACGACGCCGACCTCGACAAGGCGGTCGACGGCGCGATGGCGGCGAAGTTCCGCAACATCGGCCAGGCCTGCACCGCCGCGAACCGCTTCATCGTGCACGAAGCGGTCGCCGACGAGTTCGCC
Source organism: Candidatus Microbacterium phytovorans (assembly GCA_029202445.1). NCBI lineage: Bacteria > Bacillati > Actinomycetota > Actinomycetes > Micrococcales > Microbacteriaceae > Microbacterium > Candidatus Microbacterium phytovorans. Next base: position 1,772,431 of record CP119321.1, on the reverse strand, counting down.
CGCCGTGTCACCGAGCGCGTCTCGGCGATGCGCATCGGGCGCGGCACGGAAGACGGGGTGCAGATCGGTCCGCTCATCGACGACAAGGCGGTCGCGAAGGCCGAAGAGCTCGTCGCCGACGCCGTCTCGCGCGGGGCCACCGTCCTCGCCGGCGGGCGGGCACCCGACGAGGGGGCCCTCGCTGCGGGCACGTTCTACGAGCCGACCGTGGTCGCCGGTGTCGTGCCGGGAAGCGCCATCCTGCGCGAGGAGATCTTCGGGCCGGTGCTCGCGATCTCGACCTTCGCCGACGAGGACGACGCCGTGCGCCTCGCCAACGACACCGAGTACGGGCTCGTGTCCTATGTCTTCACGCAGGACCTCGCGCGCGGCCACCGGATGATCGATCGCCTCGAGACCGGCATGATGGGGCTGAACGTCGGTGTCGTCTCCAACGCGGCGGCGCCCTTCGGCGGCGTCAAGCAGTCCGGTGTCGGCCGCGAGGGGGGCCTCGAAGGCATCCACGAGTACCTGTCCACGAAGTACACGCTGATCCCCGTCGACTGACGGGAGTGAGGGAGCACCATGAGTGACTATGCGGTCGTGAACCCGGCCACGGGAGAGACCCTGGCCACGTACCCGACGGCCACCGATGCCGAGGTGGAGGCCGCCGTCGCGGCCGCCGACGCCGCGTTCCGCGGGTGGGGGCGCACCTCCACGCCGGCCGAGCGCGCCGAGCTGCTGCGCGCCGCCGCGCGGCTTCACCGCGAGCGTCGCGACGAGCTCTCGGCGATCATCGTCCGCGAGATGGGCAAGCCGCTCGCCGCCGCCGAGGGTGAGGTCGACTTCGCCGCCGACATCACGGAGTACTACGCCGACCACATCGACAAGATCACCGCCGACGCTCCGCTCGAGATCGACGGCGACGGTACGGCGGTCATCCGCAAGGCTCCGTTGGGGGTGCTGCTCGGCATCATGCCGTGGAACTTCCCCTACTACCAGGTGGCCCGTTTCGCGGCGCCGAACCTGGCGCTGGGCAACACGATCCTCCTCAAGCACGCGCCGCAGTGCCCGGAGTCCGCCGCGGCGATCGCGAAGATCTACGCGGATGCCGGGTTCCCCGCCGGCGCCTACGCCGACGTCCGACTGACGAACGACCAGGCCGCATCCGTCATCGCCGACCGGCGCGTGCAGGGCGTCTCGGTGACGGGTTCGGAGCGCGCGGGCGCGGCCGTCGCCGAGATCGCCGGCCGCAACCTGAAGAAGGTGGCCCTGGAACTGGGCGGGTCCGACCCGTTCATCCTCCTGTCGACCGACGACCTGGACGGGGCCGTGCAGGCCGCGGTGGACGCCCGCCTCGACAACACCGGGCAGTCCTGCAACGCGGCCAAGCGGTTCATCGTCGCCGACGACCTCTACGACGCGTTCCTGGAGAAGTTCACCGCCGCGATGTCGGCGGCGACCGTGGGCGACCCGTTCGCCGAGGACACCGTCCTCGGCCCGCTGTCGTCGCTCGCCGCGGCCGAGCGCCTCGCCGCACAGGTCGACGCGGCCGTGGCGGCGGGCGCGACGCTCGTGACTGGCGGCTCCCGCGACGGGGCGTTCTACCCCGGCACGGTGCTCACCGACGTCACGCCCGACATGGACGCCTACCGCGAGGAGTTCTTCGGCCCTGTGGGTGTCGTCTACCGCGTGTCCGGCGAGGACGAGGCCGTCGAGGTCGCCAACGCCACGCCCTTCGGCCTCGGGTCGTACGTCTTCACGACCGACCCGGAGCAGGCCGAGCGGATCGCCGACAAGATCGACGCCGGCATGGTCTACGTGAACCTCGTGCTCGCCGACGAACCGGCGCTGCCGTTCGGCGGCGTGAAGCGCAGCGGCACGGGCCGCGAGATGGGTCTGCTGGCCGCTGACGAGTTCGTGAACAAGAAGCTCATCCGCATCGGCTGAGGCCCCTCGGGCCTTCGCGATCGCGCACGCCGGACGGGCCGGGATTATTCCGGCCCGTCCGGGTGCGCAGCGGGCCTCGGAGGAGGACCATGGTGTCATGGACGACAAGAGTGCGGTCATCACCTACCTGACCGACGAGGAGTGCTTCGCGCGCCTCGGCGAGCACCAGCTCGGGCGCCTGGTCACCCACGCGGGCGACATCCTCGACATCTTTCCGGTGAACTACACGGTCGATGCCGGGACCATCGTGTTCCGTACCGCGGAGGGCAGCAAGCTCACGGAACTGTCGATCAACGACGAGGTCCTGTTCGAAGTCGACGACTACACGGCGACGGATGCCTGGAGCGTCATCGTGCGCGGCCACGCGCAGCGCCTGGAGACATCGGACGAGGTCCGAGCGGCCGACGAGCTGCCGCTGACTCCGTGGATCCCGACGCTGAAGTACAACTACGTCCGGATCGTTCCGACCTCGCTGTCGGGCCGGCAGTTCCGGCGGGGCGAAGAGCCCGATCGCTACGGCATCCAGCAGTACTGAGCCCGGCGTCCGGTTCGCGCGCCGTCGCGGATGCCGTACACTTGTGGACGCAGTTGTCTGCATTCTTTCGTCATGCCCGCGGGTCGCCACACGGCCCGTTCCGGTTACGGTGGAGGGGTGCAGGAGACTGTGCAGCATCCGGAGCGGATCTCGCACGAGGTCCCTTAGGGCGGTAGCTCAATTGGCAGAGCAGCGGTCTCCAAAACCGCAGGTTGCAGGTTCGATTCCTGTCCGCCCTGCGCGTCAGCGTTCGCGTTGACACACGTCCCAGCACCGAGCTGGAACGACGCATTCATACAGGTGGGTACATGGTCCAGGACGAGGCGAACAGCGAGATCGTCGCGGTCGGCGGCGCTTCCCGTGAGAAGAAGCTCAACTTCTTCCAGCGCATCGCCCTGTTCATCCGTCAGGTCTTCGCCGAACTCCGCAAGGTCGTCACCCCGACCCGGCAGGAGCTGGGGAAGTTCACGGCGGTCGTGCTGGGCTTCGTCGTCGTCATGATGGCGCTCGTCTACGGCCTCGACCTGCTGTTCACCTGGGTCGTGAACGTCGTCTTCGGCGTGCCGAGCTGAGCGGAACCCTCGCTCGCCCCACGCGCCGCACCTGACGGCATCCGACCAACCGACGGAAGAGAACCAATTGTCTGAGAAGTACACGGACGACGCCGACTGGGCGACCGCTGCCGAGCAGTCCAGCGAGGACGATGAGGCCCAGGAGGGCAACTACCTCGCCGACCAGGAGCGCTCCGTGGAACCCGCCGAGCACCTCGCGCTCCACGTCGTCGACGAGGACTCCGATGACGAGCCCGACGCGGACGCCGACCTGGACGACATCGACATCGACGACCCGGAGGCCGACGCCATCGTGAACGACGCACTCGAGATCGACAGCACCGACGAGGCGGAAGCCGCCGCCGAGGTTCTCACCGACTCGCTCGCCGAGGAGCAGGCCGAGGCTGCCGCCCAGGCTGCCGACGAGGTCGCCCCGTACGACGGACCCGAGCTCGGTGACGACGACGAGACCGCCGAGGTGGCCGACGCCGACGAAGAGACCGCTGACGAAGACCTCGACCCGTACGAGGCCTACCGTGCCGAGCTGCGCAGCCTTCCGGGCAAGTGGTACGTCATCCATTCCTACGCCGGCTTCGAGCGCAAGGTGAAGGCCAACATCGAGCAGCGCAAGTCGACGCTCGAGGTCGAGGAAGACATCTACCAGATCGAGGTCCCCATGGAGGACGTCGTCGAGATCAAGAACGGTCAGCGCAAGATGGTCACGCGCGTCCGGATCCCCGGCTACGTGCTCGTTCGCATGGAGCTCAACGAGGACACCTGGTCGGTCGTGCGCCACACGCCCGGCGTCACGGGCTTCGTGGGCAACGCCCACAACCCCACGCCGCTGCGTTTCGAAGAGGCCTTCAACATGCTGAAGTCCCTCGTGCAGGTCACCGAGGCGGCTCCCGCCAAGGGCGGCGCCGCCAAGGGCCAGGCCACGCAGTCGCGTGCGATCCCGGCCGAGGTCGACTTCGAGGTGGGCGAGACCATCACGATCAAGGAGGGCTCGTTCGCGGGTCTGCCCGGCACGATCAGCGAGATCAAGCCCGAGAGCGGCAAGCTCACGGTGCTCGTGTCGCTCTTCGAGCGCGAGACCCCCGTCGAGCTGTCGTTCGACCAGGTCACCAAGCTCTGACACACCGCTCTTCGCACGCGCCCCGTCCGGTTTCGGACGGGGCGCGTGTGTTTTGTGCGTGCGCGGGTGGCGCGTGCGCGGGTGGCGCGGGCGCGTGGGTCACGGGGGTGCGAGATCGCGGAGATGTGCGCGATTCGCGGATGCCGCGGCCGCATCCGGTCCGCGATTCGGCACATCTCCGCGATTTTGCGCAGCCGGCGCGTGCCGAGGTGGCGCACGCGCCTCCTCCCCAGCGGTGCAGATCGACATGTCCCTCACGGATGGCAATCGCGCCGCGATGCGGGAGGCGAAGGTCGCCCAGCATGAGGGAATGACCGATCTGTTGGCCGCCGTCCGGGATGCCGGGGGAGTAGCGCGCGTGTCGACCCTCCGAGCGCGGGGCCAGCCGCGTCGCGCGATCGATCATGCCGTCGCGTGCGGTGCCCTCGAGCGTCCTCGCAATGGCTGGGTCGCCGTACCGGAGGCGGACCCCCTGCTCGTAGCGGCGGCGCGAGCGGGTGTCGTCCTCACCTGCCTCACCCAGGCGCGGCGGCTCGGTCTCTGGGTGTTGCACGAGCCGGAGGTGCACGTGGCCGCGCCGCCGCATGCGCACGCGGGCGAGGTACGAGCGGGCACGCGAGTTCACTGGGCGCGGCCGGTGGTGCCCCGGCATCCGGATTCCCTTGTCGACCCCGTCGAGAACGTGCTGTCGCTGGTGGCGGGCTGCGTTCCGCACGAGGAAGCGCTCGCCATCTGGGAGTCGGCGCTGCGCCAGGGTGTGGTCACGCGCGAAGCGCTGCGGCGCCTGCCGATGCCGACGGCGTCTCGCATGCTGCTCGAGGAGTGCTCGTTGATCTCGGACTCCGGCCTCGAGACGTTCATCCCGCTGAGGCTGCGCTTCCTCCGGCTGCCGATTCGCCAGCAGGTGTGGCTGGCAGGCCATGCGGTGGACTTCCTCATCGGCGACCGGTTGGTGCTGCAGATCGATGGCGGTCACCACGTCGGTCCGCAGCGGCGCAGCGACATCGGTCACGATGCGAGGCTGACGCTCCAGGGCTATCACGTCATCCGCGTCGACTTCGCGCAGGTCGTGGCGGGGTGGCCGGAGGTGCACGACCTGATCGTCCGCGCCGTGGCCCAGGGCCTCCACCTCGCACGGTGAGTGGGGTGCGCGGGCGTGGCGTGGTGCGGGTGCGCGGGTGTGGGTGCGCGGGTGCGGCATGGGGTGGTGCGGGTGCGCGGGTGTGGGTGCGGCATGGGGTGGGGCGGGGCGGGCAAACCCGCGGAGATGTGCAGAATGACGGATGCCTCGCGCGGCAGCACTCCGCGATCCTGCACATCTCCGCGATCCTGCTCGGCAGGCGGCAGGCGGCAGGCGGCAGGCGGCAGGCAGCAGGCAGCAGGGGGCAGAGGGCAGGGGCGAGAGCGGATGCCGTGGCATCCGGGATCGGGTAGACTTGAGCGGTTGCGCGCGTGTCGCGCGACGACCCCACCACCGTCAGGAACCGCCTGATCCGTGGAAGCGCGCCCGCTGAGCATCCGCTCGCAGGCGCTCGACAGAAGGAAAGAGAATGGCACCGAAGAAGAAGGTGACCGGCCTGATCAAGCTCCAGATCAACGCCGGTGCCGCCAACCCGGCGCCGCCGATCGGCCCCGCGCTCGGTCAGCATGGCGTCAACATCATGGAGTTCTGCAAGGCGTACAACGCGGCGACCGAGTCGCAGCGCGGCAACGTCATCCCCGTCGAGATCACCGTCTACGAGGACCGCAGCTTCACCTTCATCCTGAAGACCCCGCCCGCGGCGGAGCTCATCAAGAAGGCCGCCGGTCTGCAGAAGGGTTCGGCCACGCCGCACACGACCAAGGTGGGCAAGCTCACCAAGGACCAGGTGCGCCAGATCGCCGAGACGAAGCAGCCCGACCTGAACGCGAACGACCTCGAGGCCGCCTCGAAGATCATCGCCGGCACCGCCCGTTCCATGGGCATCACGGTTGAGGACTGAGGGGAAGACGCACATGGCTAAGTCCAAGGTTTACGAAGCAGCCGCGGCCAAGATCGACCGCGACACGTTCTACACGTCCACCGAGGCTGTCGTCCTCGCCAAGGAGACGGGCTCGAAGAAGTTCGACTCCACCGTCGAGGTCGCCCTGAAGCTCGCGGTCGACCCGCGCAAGGCCGACCAGATGGTCCGCGGCACGGTCATCCTGCCGCACGGCACGGGCAAGACCGCCCGCGTTATCGTCTTCGCCACGGGCGCCGCGGCCGAGGCCGCGATCGCTGCGGGCGCCGATGAGGTCGGCGGCGCCGAGCTCATCGAGAAGGTCGCCGCAGGCTGGACCGCGTTCGACTCGGCCGTCTCGACGCCCGAGCTCATGGGCCAGGTCGGCCGTCTCGGTAAGGTGCTCGGTCCCCGTGGCCTCATGCCCAACCCGAAGACCGGCACCGTGACCCCCAACCCGGCCAAGGCCGTGGAGGAGATCAAGGGCGGCAAGATCGAGTTCCGCGTCGACAAGCACGCCAACGTGCACTTCGTCGTCGGCAAGGCCTCGTTCTCGGCCGAGCAGCTCGACGAGAACTTCAAGGCTGCGCTCGAGGAGATCATCCGCCTCAAGCCCTCCAGCTCGAAGGGTCGCTACATCCAGAAGGGCGCCGTGTCGACCACGTTCGGCCCCGGCATCCCGCTGGACGTCAACTCGCTCGCCTGATCCCACGGGTTCAGGAACAGCGCGAAGGGCCTCACCCACGGGTGGGGCCCTTCGTCGTGCGTGCCGTCAGCCGTCGGTGCGCACCTCGAACGTCGTCGCAGCGGATGCCGAGGCCTCGAGTTCGGTGACGCGCGCACGCGTCACCGACGATCCCGGCGGGCCCTCCGCCATCCACGCGACCACCTCGTCCACCTGCGACCCGGTGCCCTGCACCTCGGCCTCGACGGACCCGTCGCGGAGGTTCCGCACCCAGCCCGTGACGCCCGCCTCTCGCGCGACCAATCGCATCGTGTAGCGGTAGCCGACGCCCTGAACGGAGCCTTCGACGATGACGTGGACGCGTCTCATCGCTCCATCCTGGCATCCACTGGCGCGCCGGTGGGAGGATGCCATCATGGGCACGATCGATGACTACCTCGCCGCACTCGACCCCGCTGACGCCGCCGTGATCGGTCACGCGTATGACCTGGCGCGCGAGGTCGTACCGGATGCCGCGCAGGGACTCGGGTACGGGATGCCGGCGCTCATCCACCGCGGGAAGCCGCTCCTGTCGCTCATGCGCGCGAAGGCTCACATCGGCGTCTATCCGTTCAGCCCCGCGGCGATCGTGGAGATCGATGATCTCCTCGACGGTGTCGATCGAGCGAAGGGGACGATCCGTTTCGACCCCGCCGCTCCGCTTCCGGACGCGACGGTGCGAGCGCTCGTCGAGGCGCGGCGACGCGAGATCGACGGCGCCTGAGCCGTCCCCACCCGCAGCGCCAGACGGCGTCAGTGCCAGACGGCGTCAGTGCCAGACGAGGCTGACGGCGATCGCGATCATCACGACCGCGATGACACCATCGAGGATCCGCCATGCGCGCGGGGTGGCGAGCCACCGGCCCAGGTAGCGTGCGCCGACGGCGAGACCGAAGAACCAGACGACGCTGGCGATCACCGCTCCCGTGGCGAACCACCAACGCTGGTCGCCGTGCGTGCTGGCGACGGAGCCGAGGAGGAACACCGTGTCGAGGTACACGTGCGGGTTGAGCCACGTCAACGCCAGGCACGTCAGCAGAACGGGCGCGAGCCGCGTGGCGGTCGCGGTGCCGCCCTGCCCGTCCTCCGCGCGGTCCGCGCGCGGCGCCGCCGGCTCGACGCGCAGCGCCGCCCCGCTCGGGCGAAGGGCCCGCCGGGCGGCGAGCAGCCCGTAGACGAGGAGGAACGCGAATCCCGCCCACCGCACGACATCGACGAGCCAGGGCACGGCGTGGAGCACGAGGCCGAGCCCGGAGACGCCCAGCACGATGAGCGCGGCATCCGACACGGCGCACACCGCCGCGACGGCCAGGGCGTGCTCTCGCCGGATGCCCTGGCGCAGCACGAACAGGTTCTGCGCGCCGATCGCGACGATGAGGGAGAGGCCGAGACCGAGGCCGGCGACGAGGGAGGGGAGCACGTCGACGACGCTACGGTGTCGTCTGGGATGAAGTCCAGTTCATGATTCTTCAGTCGCGTAAGCTGTGCTCATGCATCTCTCGGCGGAGTGCGCTCGCACGCTCGCCGTCGTGCTCGACGAGGGCAGCCTGGATGCCGCGGCCCGCCGCCTGCACATCACGCCCTCGGCCGTGAGTCAGCGCATTCGCGCGCTCGAGGAGCAGGTGGGGCGTGTCCTGCTCGTGCGGGCGCGACCCGTGCGCCCGACCGACGCCGCGCACGCCGTGGTGCGCTACGCGCGGCAGCTGGCTCTCCTCGAGCACGACGCCCTGGCGGAGCTGGGTTCGGAGGACGATCAGGTGACGATCCCGCTCGCCGTCAACGCGGACTCGCTGGCGACCTGGTTCCTCGCTCCACTCGCGCGGCTGACGGCATCCCGCTCCGTCGTGTTCGATCTGCACCGCGACGACCAGGATTTCACGGCCGCGCTCCTGGAGGCGGGCACGGTGATGGGCGCGGTCACGTCGCGGGCGGATGCCGTCGTCGGCTGTCGTGTCGTGCCGCTCGGCGTCATGCGCTACGAAGCGGTCGCCACCGCCCCGTTCGTCGCGCGGTGGTTTCCGGACGGTGCGGATACGGCATCCCTCTCTCGCGCACCGCGCGTCGACTTCGACCGGCGGGACGACTTGCAGCGTCAGTGGCTCTCGGCCCGTGGTGCGGGAGGCGACGGCGGACCCCGTCACTTCGTGCCCGCCTCGCACGACTTCGCCGTCGCGATCGGGCTCGGTCTCGGGTGGGGTCTGCTCCCGGGCTTCCAGTCTGCCGAGGCGCTGGCCGACGGCCGGCTGGTGCGCCTGGGCGGGGCGCCGATCGACGTTCCCCTGTACTGGCAGCAGTGGAATCTCCGCTCCCCGCTGCTCGACGCCGTCGCCGACGAGATCGTCGCCGAGGGGCGCCGCGTGCTCGCGTCCTGACAGGGGCGACGAGGGTCGGGTCAGGCGTCGCCGACGCGCAGGACGATCTTGCCGCGCGAATGCCCGCGCTCGAGCTCGACGTGGGCCTCCGATGCCTCGGCCAGGTCGAAGACCCGGTCGATGTAGACCTGGATGGCGCCGGAGTCGAGCAGCCGGGCGAGAGTCGAGAGCACGCCTCCGTCGGGGACGACCTTGTACGACGTCGCCCGCACCCCGGCTTCGGCGGCCGCCTCGGCGTAGCCGGGCCAGGAGCCGCTGGGCACCATGATGTAGAGGCCGCCGCGCCGCAGTACCGAGAGCGAGCGGCTGCCGGTGTCGTCGTGGACGTTGCCGACCAGGTCGATGACGACGTCGACCTCTCCGACGACATCCTCGAAGCGGGTCGTGGCGTAGTCGATCGTCACGGCCGCGCCGAGTTCGCGCAGCCACGGGAGGTTCCGCTCCGAGCCGGTGGCCGTGACGTGCGCGCCGAAGTAGGCGGCCAGCTGCACGGCGAAATGCCCCACCCCGCCGGAGCCCGCGTGGATGAGCACGCGCTGACCTTCGTGCGCGTGGGCTGTCTCCACGACGAGCCCCCACGCCGTGAGCGCGGCCAGGGGCACCCCGGCGGCTTCCACGTGGGAGAGCGAGGAGGGTTTGCGGGCGACAGACAGCGTCGGTACGACGACGTACTCGGCGTAGCTGCCGCCGGAGCGCGGGAACGGCACCATGCCGAACACCTCGGTGCCGGGCGGCAGCGGGTGGGCCTCGTGCGGCGCGGAGATCACGATGCCGCTGAAGTCGAACCCGAGGGTGCTCGGATGCCGGTCGATCCCGCCGTGGACGCCGGCACCGGCGCGGGTCTTCGCGTCGATGGGGTTGGTGCCGGCCGCGACGACGCGCACCAGCAGCTCGCTCATCACGGGCGACGGCACGGGCACCGTGCGCACCTGCAGGGCGTCGGCTGCCCCGGGCGCGTCGAACACGATCGCCCGCATCTCGTCGGGTGGGACGACCACCTCGGCGGCGCCGGTGACGGCGTGGGGTGAGGTGCGCAGGGGACGGAACTTCATGGGACGCTCCTTCCGCGCGCATGTCTACGTCGGCAGCACTCGTTGCTGGTGCAGACAGTCAATCGCGGGATTGTCTCAGTCGTGTTACGCCGGTGCTACCACCTGCGTCAGGTGCGAGCGGCTGTGGCGAGGGCCTCGACGTGGGCGGGGGAGAGCACGTGCTGGGTGACCATGATGGCCGCGCCGCGTACGCCCGCCGTCTCGCCCGCCTGTGACTGCACGATGCCGAGGTGCTGGGTCGCGAGGGGGATCGACCGTCGGTACACGACCTCGCGGACGCCGGCGAGCAGGTGCTCTCCCGCGCGGGCGATGCTGCCCCCGAGGACGATGATGGAGGGGTTCAGGAGGTTGACGACGGTCGCGAGGACCTCGCCGACTTCTCGCCCGGCCTGACGCGTTGCGGCGATCGCTGCCGGATGGCCCTGGCGCACGAGGCGGACGACGTCCGCGCTCCCTGCGGCGTCGAGACCCTCGGCGCGCAGCGCTGAGGCGATCGCCGTTCCGCTGGCGATCGCCTCGAGGTCGCGGTCGTCGTCGGGCGGCCGGGGGGAGTCGTGGCTGTACGGCACGTGCACGTGGCCCATGTCACCGGCGGAGCCCTGCGCGCCGCGTTGGAGCACACCGCCCGAGATGATGCCGGCGCCGATGCCGGTGGCCACTTTCACGAAGACGAGGTCGTCGACACCCGACCAGCTGAGCGACTGCTCGCCGAGGGCGAGGATGTTCACGTCGTTGTCGACGAGGACGGGCACGTCGAACGAGCGCCGTACGTAGGCGGGGACGTCGAAGCGGTCCCATCCGGGCATGATCGGCGGGTTCGTCGGCATCCCGGTGGAGTGCTCCACGGGACCGGGCACCCCGATCCCGATGCCGACGAGACTGCCGGGTTCGAGGTGGTGCGCGGCGAGCAGCGCGGAGCCTTCGGCGGTGACGGCGTCGAGCACCGTTTCGGGGCCGGAGCTGATGGCGAGCTGATGCGTCCGCGACGCGATCATGCGCCCGGCGAGGTCGGCGATAGCGATGGTGGCGTGCGTCGCGCCGAGGTCGGCGGCCAGCACGACGCCGGCCGCGGGGTTGAAGGCGACCCGCGCAGGGGGGCGGCCGCCGGTGGATGCCGCTTCGCCCGCCGGTCGCAGGAGCCCGGCGGCGAGGAGCGTGTCGACGCGGCTGGAGACCGTGGAGCGGGCCAGGCCCGTGACAGTGGCGAGCTCTGCCTTCGTGCGCGCACGGCCGTCTCGCAGGATCTGGAAGAGTTCTCCTGCACCGGGAACGGGCGCACCGGCGGCGCGGACGGCGTCGACCATGCGCACAGTAAAGCACAGCGACCTTTGTCGACACACGTGCGACTTTCGGTATCGCTCAGATAACTTTTGACGAAGCGCTAGCAAAAGTCGTCAATGCCGTGTCAGACTCACCCCCATGACTACGGAAGTCACCGACATCGGCGTCGGGACCATACGCGCGGGGCTGCTGGGCGGCGGGTTCATGGCCCGTGTGCACACCGCGGCCGCGCGCGCTGCCGGCGCCGACCTCGGGTCCATCGCGACCTCATCGGTCGCGGGCGGCATCGACGCCGCCCGTCGCCTGGGCTACCGTCGCGCGGGCGCCGACGCCGACGAGGTCCTGAGGGACGCCGACATCGACGTCGTCCACATCTGCACCCCCAACGCGACGCACGCCACGTATGCGCGGACGGCTCTCGCGGCCGGTCACCACGTCGTGTGCGAGAAGCCGCTGGCCACGACGACGCAGGAGGCGCGCGCGCTCGTCGATCAGGCCGCCGGGCTCGGTCTCGTGGGCGCTGTGCCGTTCGTGTACCGGTACCACCCCATGGTCCGCGAAGCGCGGGCGCGAGTAGCCGACGGCACCCTCGGGTCGGTCCTCACCATCGACGCGGCTTACCTCCAGGACTGGATGCTGCTGCCCACGGACGACGACTGGCGCGCCGATGGCGACGCGGGCGGTCCGTCGCGCGCATTCGCCGACATCGGCTCGCACCTCTTCGATCTCATCGAGTTCATCACCGGCCAGCGGGTCGTGAGGGTGTCGGCGCGCACGCGACGCGTCTTCGACCACCGCGGTGACGGTCGTCCCGTGCGCAACGAGGACATCGTCGCGGTGCTGTTCGAACTGGGATCGGGCGCCGTCGGCACCGCGCTGGTCAGCCAGATGGCGGCGGGCCGCAAGAACGCGCTCACCGTGGAGGTCCACGGGCAACGGCAGAGTCTCCGCTTCGAACAGGAGCGCCCGGAAGAGCTGTGGATCGGCGACCGCTCCGCGTCGTCGCTGCTGCTGCGCGACCCGTCGACCGCCAGCCCGGACGCTGCCCGTGTGCAACGTCTGCCAGCGGGTCATCCCATGGGGTACCAGGATGCCTTCGACGCGTTCGTTGCCGACGTGTACGCGGCGGTCGCCGGCGCCGCACCGGACGGACTGCCCACCTTCGCCGACGGCCTGCGTGCCGCGGTGCTCACGGAGGCGGTCCTCGCCTCCGCCGCCACCGACCGCTGGATCGAGGTGCCCTCATGACCGACACCGGACTGACCGACACCGGACCGACCGACACGGCTCTGGACGGTGCGCCGCTCGATTCCGCCGACAGCGCGGCGCTCGTGCTCCGCGCGCGGGGGGTGGGCAAGTCGTTCTTCGGGGTGCGGGTGCTGGAAGGCATCGATCTCGACGTCCGCCGCGGCGAGCTGCATGGTCTCGTCGGGGAGAACGGCGCGGGCAAGTCGACGTTCATGAAGATCCTCGCCGGGGTCCACCCGGCCGACGAGGGGACCGTCGAGTTCGAGGGGCGCACCGTGGCCTTCCCGCATCCGCGACAGGCGATGGATGCCGGCCTCGTCACGGTGTTCCAGGAGTTCACCCTGCTGCCGGAGCGCACCGTCTCGCAGAACGTGTTCCTGGGCAGGGAGCCGCGCCGCGGCGGATTCGTCGACACCCGAGGAATGGTCGCGCGCACGCAAGCCCTCCTCGACGACCTGGGAGTCGGGTTCATCGATCCGGGAGCGCGTGTGGGCTCGCTGACGGTCGCCGAGCAGCAGATCGTCGAGATCGTGAAGGCGTTGTCCTTCGACGCGCGACTCATCTCCATGGACGAGCCGACGGCCGCCCTCAGCGATCACGAGGTCGAACTGCTCTACGCCATCGTGCGCCGGCTGACGGCGCGGGGCGTGGCGGTCGTCTACGTCTCGCACCGCCTGAAGGAGATCTTCGAGCTCTGCGATCGGATCACGATCCTCAAGGACGGGCGTCGCGTGTCGACGGATGCCGCCGCCGACCTCACGCCGGACGAGCTCGTTCGTCGCATGGTGGGCAGGCCGCTGCAGACCTACTTTCCCGGGCCCGTCGACGGGACGACCGTCGGCCCCGCACTGCTCGAGCTCGAGGACTGCGGCAACGAGTTCGTCGACGGCGTCGGGCTCACCCTGCGCGCCGGCGAGATCGTCGGAGTCGCCGGGCTCCAGGGTTCGGGGCGTACGGAGCTGGTCGAGGGCGTCTTCGGCATCCACCCGTTCTCGCGCGGCACCGTTCGCGTGGGTGGTGCGCAGGCACGGTTCCGTCACGCGCGCGACGCCGTGCGTGCGGGCCTCGCCCTCGTGACGGAGGATCGCAAGGCGCAGGGACTCGCGCTGGGGCAATCGGTGCTGGACAACGCGCTCCTGGTCGTCCGCAGTGTGTTCGCCGGGCGCACCCGCGGCGCGCGTCGCGACATCCCCGGCATCCTCAGTGCCCTCGAGGTCAGCTCCCGCGGCCTCGACCAGGAGGTGCGCTTCCTCTCCGGCGGCAACCAGCAGAAGGTCGTGCTCGCCAAGTGGCTCGTCACCGAACCGAAGATCGTGCTGTTCGACGAGCCGACGCGCGGTATCGACGTCGGAGCGAAAGTCGCCGTGTACCAGCTGATGCGGCAACTCGCCGCCGAAGGGAAAGCCGTGCTCATGGTCTCGAGCGAACTGCCGGAGGTCATCGGGATGAGCGACCGCATCCTCGTCATGCGCGACGGTGAACTGGTCGCCGAGCTGACGGCCGGAGCGGCGGAGCAGGACGTCCTGGCTGCAGCGACCGGAGCGGCCCGCGACCACGACGACGCGGCGATGGACGAGGGGGATGCGCGATGAAGCGCCTCCGCCTCGATTCCACGGTCATCGTCCTCGGCATCCTGCTCCTGACGATCGCCGTCGGAGCGGTGCTCGTAGCGACCGTCGGACGAAGCTTCTTCAGCCCCGGCAACATCCGCGACATCCTCACGGGGATGAGCGTGCTCGGTCTCGTCGCGATCGGTCAGACGCTCGTCGTGCTCGGAGCCTCTCTCGACCTCTCGGTCACCTACGTCATGAGCCTGTCGAGCCTGCTGGCCGCGACGACGATGGCCGGCGACCCCGCGAACATCCCCTGGGCGGTCACTTTCACCCTCCTGGTGTGCGCGGCGATCGGCCTGGCGAACGGTCTCATCGTGACCGTGCTCAAGGTCAACGGCTTCATCGCGACGCTCGGTGTCGGACTCATCCTGCAGGGCGTGCTCAACACCAACTTCCAGGGCAGTGCTGGCTCGGTGCCCTGGGACTTCCAGCTCCTCGGCGCGACCGGCGTCGGACCCGTTCCGATCTCGACGCTGATCATGCTCGCGCTCGCCGCGCTGGTCTGGTTCCTCCTGGGGCGCACGCGCACGGGTGCGCACCTGTTCGCCGTCGGCGGCGACCCCGAGGTCGCTCGTCTGTCCGGCGTGCGTACGCGTCCGCCGCTCATCGCGGCGCACGTGATGTGCTCGGTGTTCGCGGGCCTCGCCGGCCTCCTGCTCGCCAGCAGGCTCGGTGTGGGAAGTCCCACCGTGGGCCAGCAGGGAGGGTACGCCCTCCTGTCGATCGCCGCGGTGGTGCTCGGCGGCACGCTGCTCCTCGGCGGGCGCGGCTCCATCTGGGGCACGATCGCGGGGGTCGCGATCTTCGCGGTGCTCGACAACGTCATGAGCGTCATGCAGGTGAACCCGTTCCTCAAGGACGTGGTCCGCGGCATCGTGATCGTCGCGGCCGTCGCCGTGTACAGCCGTCGGGCGATCGTGCGTCGCCGATCGCGTTTCGGGCCCGGCGGCACGCGAACGGGCGAGGATGCCGCGGCCCGCGCGGCCGCACCGGCCATGGCGGCGGCCTCCGCGGCCCTCGATCCCGGCACCCCGGCAGAAGGAGCCTCCCGATGAACGCGCTGCGCACCCTCGTGAGCCCTCGCGGCGCCGTCTTCCTGCTGCTCGTCGTGCTGCTCGTGACGGTGACCGTCCTCAACCCGAACTTCGCCGAGCCCGGCCAGTTCGTGCGCTACATCCAGCGCGTCGCGCCCGTCGCGATCATCGCGATCGGTCAGTACTTCGTGATCATCGCGGGGGAGTTCGATCTGTCGCAGGGGTCGCTCATCACGGCGCAGGTGATCATCGCGGGAAACCTCGTGGGGCAGGACGACGCCCGCACGGTGCCCGTCCTCCTGCTCATGCTCGTCTTCGGGGTGCTCGTCGGGCTCGTCAACGGACTGATCACGACGCTCCTGCAGGTGCCTTCGTTCATCGTGACGCTGGGGATGATGCTCGCCCTCCTGGGCGCGGTCATGTGGTGGACCGGCGGCGCCGCAACGGGCAACCCCGCCGACAGCTTCCGTCAGATCGGTCGCGGCGGCATCCGAGGGCTCCCCGTGCTCGACATCCTCCCGTGGTCGGTGCTCGTCCTCGCGGGCTGGCTCGCGCTCGGGATCTGGCTGACGAAGCGGCCGTACGGCAAGGTGCTCCTCGCCCTGGGTGACAACGCCCGCGCCACGCGGTACGCCGGAGCCCGCTCCTGGTGGATCACGACGCGCGCCTTCATCATCTCCTCCGTCTCGGCGACGGTTTCGGGCGTGCTGCTGGTGGGGTATGCCGGCGTCCACCCGTCTGTCGGTCGCGGCTACGAGTTCATCGCGATCACCGCCGTCGTGCTCGGCGGCGTGGTGCTCGGCGGGGGACGCGGATGGATCGTCGCTGCCGTCGCGGGCGCTTTCGTCCTCGAGGCCCTCTTCCTCGTCCTCAACATCTCCGGTGTCCCGTCGTCGCTGCGCGACGCCGTTCAGGGCGTCATCATCATCGCTGCCGTCGCCTACTCCGGCGTCGTCTTCCGGGCCCGCCGTCGAGCGACGCCCGCACCCGCTTCCCCCGATCCGGGGAAGGAGCCCGACCCGCCCGTGGGCGTCTCGGCTCGCACGTCCGCACCACCTGCCCTCACGGTCGAGGGTGCCGCAGAAAACAGAGCAGAAACCAGAGGAGACCAGTAATGCGTCGATCGACGACGATCGCCACCGCTGCCGTGGCGCTGATCGGGGTGTTCGCCCTCGCCGGGTGCACCACCGACCCGAGTGTGACCCCGCCGGCCGAGACCGACCCCGCGCCCAGCGAGTCGGCGGCCGCGAACGAATGGTTCGACCAGACCCTCTTCGACACGCAGGACGAACAGCGCGGCATCGCGCCGGAAGGTCCCGCCGACGAGCCATACCTGCAGTACATCAACGCCGAGATGGTGGACACGTCGGAGTTCGCGAGCGAGGGTGCCAAGAAGGCCTGCTTCGCGAACGCCTCGATCTCCAACCCGTGGCGTCAGACGGGCTGGATCACGATGAACCAGCAGCTCAAGGTGCTGCAGGACGAGGGGGTGATCAGCGAGATGGAGACCCGCGACGCGCAGGACTCCGACGACACGCAGATCGCCGACATCGACTACTTCATCGCCGAGGGAGGGTGCGACGTCTTCCTCATCTCGCCCAACAGCACCGCGGCGATGACCCCGGCCGTCGAGCGGGCGTGTGACACGGGCAAGCCGGTCATCGTCTTCGACCGCGGCGTGCAGACCGACTGCCCCGTCACGTTCATCCACCCGATCGGCGGGTTCGCGTGGGGCATCGACACCGCTGAGTTCCTCATCGAGAACCTCGAGCCGGGCGACAAGGTGGTGGGTCTGCGCATCCTCCCGGGTGTCGACGTGCTGGAGCAGCGCTGGGCGGCGGCGGATAAGCTCTTCACCGAGGCCGGCATCGACGCGGTGGACTACTTCACGGGCGCCGACCCCGCGGAGATCAAGAGCATCATCAGCGACGAGCTCGCCAAGGGCGACGTCAAGGGCATCTGGATGGATGCCGGTGACGGTGCCGTCGCGGCGATCGAGGCGTTCGAGGATGCCGGAGTCGACTACCCCGTCATGACGGGCGAGGACGAGATGAGCTTCCTGCGGAAGTGGAAGGAGACGGGACTCACGGGGCTGGCGCCGGTGTACTCGAACTTCCAGTGGCGCACCCCGCTGCTCGCGGCGCAGAAGATCTTCGCCGGTGAAGAGGTCCCGAAGGAGTGGGTGCTCCCGCAGAGCCCCATCACGGTCGACGAGCTCGACCAGTACCTGGCGGCCAACGAGGGTATGCCCGACGGCCACTACGCGAAGTTCGGCGGCGAGAACCTGCCGGGCTTCCCCGAGGTTTGGCAGCAGCGCCAGATCCCGTAAGCCGGAACGCGTGCGGCGTTTCGTCTCGCTGCGCTCGCTCAACGACCGTGGGTCCTCGACCCGCCCGGTCGTTGAGCGAGCCGCGGGCGACCTTCCCGGTCGTTGAGCGAGCCGCAGGCGACCCTCCGGTCGTTGAGCGAGCCGCAGGCGAGACGAAACGCAGTACGCCTCCGGTCGTTGCGCGAGCCGCAGGCGACCTTCCGGTCGTTGAGCGAGCCGCGGGCGGGCACGCCTCCGGTCGTTGAGCGAGCCGCAGGCGACCCTCCGGTCGTTGAGCGAGCCGCAGGCGAGACGAAACGCAGTACCACCGTCGAGGAAGAGAGACACATGACTCGCAGGATCGGGGTCAACACGTGGGTGTGGACGTCGCCGCTGAGCGACGACACCCTGGACACCCTCACGGCCAAGGCGGCCGCTTTCGGCTTCGATGCGATCGAGCTGCCGCTGGAGAGCCCGGGAGACTGGGATGCCGTGAATGCACGCGATCTCCTGCAGGAGCGCGGCCTCGAACCCGTCGTCGTCGGCGCGATGGGGCCGGGGCGCTCGCTCCTGTCGCGGGCGGGCGATGTCGCCGCGACGCAGGAGTATCTCCGCGCGTGCCTCGCGGCTGCCGTGACTGTCGGCGCGACGCGCGTCGCCGGTCCGTTCTACGCGCCCACGGGAGTCACGTGGCGCATGGATGCCGACGAGCGGGATCGTGCGGAAGCCGAGCTGCGCGAGAACCTGGCGCCGCTGGTCGAAGAGGCCGGTGCCGCCGGCATCCGCCTGGCCGTCGAACCTCTCAACCGTTACGAGACGAGCCTCCTCAACACGGTCGACCAGGCGCTGCATGCGCTCGGCCCGTTGCTGGGCGACGGCCTCGGAATCGCGCTGGACACGTATCACCTCAACATCGAGGAGAAGCGACCGGACGAGGCGATCCGCCGCGCCGGCGACGCCATCGCGCATGTGCAGGTGTGCGGCAGCGACCGCGGCGCCGTCGGTGCCGATCACACCGACTGGCCCGGCATCCTGACCGCTCTGGACGCGGTCGGCTACGACGGCGTGCTGGGGCTGGAGAGCTTCACGGGGGACAACGCCACCATCGCCGTCGCGGCGTCGGTGTGGCGCCCGCTGGCATCCACGCAGGACCAGCTGGCCACCGATTCGCTCGCGTTCCTGCGAGAGTGGGAGAACACCCGCGTCCGTGCGAAGGAGCATGATGGCTGAGCATCCGGTGACCCTGTTCACGGGGCAGTGGGCCGACCTCCCCTTCGAGGAGGTCGCGGCCCTGGCGGCCTCGTGGGGGTATGACGGGCTCGAGATCGCGGCGTCGGGCGACCACCTCGACCTGAGACGCGCCGACGAGGACGACGCGTACCTGCGCTCGCGGCGGGAGATCCTCGACAGGCACGGGCTCCGCGTGTTCGCGATCTCCAACCACCTCGCAGGGCAAGCGGTGTGCGACGCGCCCATCGACTTCCGGCATGAAGCGATCCTCCGCGACTACGTGTGGGGAGACGGGGATCCGGAGGGGGTGCGCACGCGGGCCGCGGAGGACATGAAGCGCGCGGCGCGCGTCGCGCGCAAGCTCGGGGTGGACACCGTCGTCGGGTTCACCGGATCGTCGATCTGGCCCTACCTCGCGATGTTCCCGCCCGTGCCGCCAGAGGTGATCGACGCGGGGTACGACGATTTCGCCGCCCGGTGGAACCCCATCCTCGACGTCTTCGACGGTGAGGGGGTGCGGTTCGCCCACGAAGTGCATCCGGGGGAGATCGCCTACGACTACTGGACGTCGAAGGCGGCTGTCGCAGCGATCGACCACCGCGAGGCCTTCGGGTTCAACTGGGATCCGTCGCACATGATGTGGCAGGGGATCGACCCCGTCGGGTTCATCGTCGACTTCGCCGACCGCATCTACCACGTCGACTGCAAGGACACACGGATGCGGCCCCGCACCGGTCGCTCCGGCGTGCTCGGCTCGCACCTCGCCTGGGGGGATCCCCGCCGCGGCTGGGACTTCGTCTCGACCGGGCACGGCGACGTGCCCTGGGAGGATGCGTTCCGCGCGCTCGACGCCATCGGGTACGCCGGCCCCATCTCGATCGAATGGGAGGATGCCGGCATGGACCGTCGTCATGGCGCGGCCGAGGCCCTGGCCTTCGTGAGATCACTGCTGTGGAAAGCGCCCGAGGCATCCTTCGACGCCGCCTTCTCGAACCAGGAGAACCCGTGAGCATCCGCCACACCGTCGTGTTCCGACTCGTCCATGCGCCCGGCTCCTCGGCAGAGAGGGCATTCCTCGCCGACGGCCGCCGCATTTTGTCGTCGATCCCCGGGGTCGAGGGCTTCGAGGTGAACCGCCAGGTGAGTGCGAAGAGCGAACTCGGTTACCAGTTCGCGATGGTGTTCTCCGACGAGAGCGCCTACGCGGCCTACGATGCTCACCCCGACCATGTCGGGTTCGTGCAGGGTCGCTGGGTGCCCGAAGTCGCCGAGTTCCAGGAGTACGACTTCGTCGCGTACTGATCGCCTACGGACGTGACCCCGTGGTGAGCGCGTGCAGCAAGCGCGTGAGGCTTCGGATGTCGTCGACGGGCCAGTCTTCGAGGTTGCGCAGCAGCAGGTCTTCCTGCGGCAGGCGCGCGGCGGAGAGCCGTTCCAGACCCCGTGCGGTGGGGGAGAGCAGGCTGGACCGCCGGTCGCGCGGATCGGGGGCGCGCTCGATGAGGCCGAGTTCCTCGAGCTCCCGCACGGTGCGCGAGAGCTGCCCCTTGTCGACGAGCAGGTCGTCGGCCAACGCCGACTGCGTGATCGACTCCCGGCGGACGATGGTCGTGAACACCTTGTACGCGCCGGGCAGCATGCCGGGACTCACTCGATTCGCATTCTCGGTGAGGATGCGGCGGAAGTGATTGATGAGCTCCCCGAACTGGGCCTCGAGGGCGCGCACCGCGTCGGTGCGCGCCTCTCGGGTATCGGTGGTCGACATCGGATCGACCCTAGCGCGTCGCCTTGCCGCGACCGGTGGCTGCGGCATCCACGGTCGGGACGGCGCCGGTCGCGGTCAGCGTGCCCATGGCCTGCGGCGCGGACACGGTCGCGAGGTCGGCTTCGCCGGCCTGCAGCCGTTCGGTCGTGGTCATGGTCGTGAGCGGCTTGTTCGGGAGGAAGACGATCGCCAGCAGGCTCAGCACCGCGAACGGCACGGCGATGAGGAAGGAGTGCGAGATGCCGTTGGCGTAGATGTCCTCGAACACGACGCGCAGCGCCTCCGGCATCGCCGACACCTGCGGGAGGGTTCCCGACTGCAGCTGCTCTGCCCACGTCTGCGCATCGGCGCCGAGGGATGCCAGTGCGGTGCGGATGTCGTCGGCCCGCTCGGTCACGAGCTCGGTGACGCGCGTGGCGAGTGCCGCGCCCATGACCGAGACGCCGACGGTGCCGCCGAGGCTCCGGAAGAACGTGACGCCGGAGCTGGCGACGCCGATCTGGGCGGGCTCGGTGGTGTTCTGCACGACGAGGACGAGGTTCTGCATCGTCATGCCGACACCGGCACCGAGGAGGAACATGTAGATCGACACGAGGGTGAAGTCGGTGTCGTAGTGGATGGTCGACAGCAGCGACGATCCGGCGATGAGGAACACGGCGCCCACGACGAGGAACGCCTTCCACTTGCCGAACCGGGTGATGAGCGCGCCGACGCCGATCGAGGCGACGAGCAGTCCACCGATCATGGGGATCGTCATGATGCCCGCTTCGGTGGGCGTCGCGCCGCGCGCGAGCTGCATGTACTGGCTGAGGAACACGGATGCGCCGAACATCGCGATGCCCGTCGCGATCGAGGCGATGACCGACAGGGTGAAGGTGCGGTTGCGGAAGAGCGTGAGCGGCACGAGCGGTTCGCGGGAGCGCAGCTCGACGATGACGAACAGCACGGCGCCGACGATCGCGCCGCCGACCATGAGCACGGTCTCCGTGCTCCACCAGTCGAACGAGTCGCCGGCGAGGGTCACCCAGATGAGCAGCAGCGACACCGACACCGACAGCAGCACGATGCCGATGTAGTCGATCGACGCCTTCTTCTTGGCGCGGGCCGGAACGTGGAGGGTTTGCTGCACCAGGATCAGCGCCACGATGGCGACCGGCAGCGCGACGAAGAAGTTCCATCGCCATCCCCAGGCGTCGGTGATGACACCGCCGAGGAGCGGGCCGCCGATGGTGGCGACGGCCATGACGGCGCCGAACAGGCCCATGTAGCGGCCGCGCTCGCGCGGACTGATGATGTCGGCCATGAGCACCTGGCTGAGGGCCGCGAGGCCGCCGGCGCCGATGCCCTGCACGGCGCGGAAGGCGATCAGCATCTCGGGGTTCTGCGAGAAGCCCGCCGCGGCGGTGGCGAGGACGAAGATGACGATCGCGAGCTGGTACAGCACCTTGCGGTTCGTGAGGTCGGCGAGCTTCCCCCAGATCGGGGTGGAGATCGCGGTCGTCAGCAGGGTCGCGGTGACGACCCACGTGAAGGCGGCCTGGGTGCCGTCGAGGTCGTGGATGATGACGGGGAGCGAGGTGGACACGACGGTCGATGCGAGCATCGACACGAACATGCCGAGGAGGAGGCCGGAGAGTGCTTCGAGCACCTGCCGGTGGCTCATCCGAGGCTTCTCGACGGCGTCGGGAATGGAAGAGGACATGCGGTTCCTTGCGGCTTTTAGTTGATATAGGTCAACGGTTGAGATCGGTCAACTATAAACTCAATCGTTGACACGCGTCAACTATTCCCGCAGGCGTCGCGAATCCTGCCGTGAGCGCGCCGAATGTCGTCGGGTAGCACGTCGGATACCGGCGGACGTCGCGACGGGAAGGTCAGTCCGCGAGGGCGAGCGCGCGGAAGGGCTCACGCGGGCGCGGCGGAACGGCATCCGTCGGCGCAGACGGGGCGCGGCGCAAAGTCGTCCGGCGGTAGAGCTCGTCGATCAGTTCTGTGGCGAGGCCCACGAGGTGGCGGATCTCGCGTTCGTCGCGATCGACCCAGGCGCACCGCGGCTCGTCGCCCACCGGCACGAAGTCGGAGTGCTCTTCCCAGACCACCAGCGTGCGCTCGGCGCCCAGGACGTGCTGCTGCCACCACACCTGCCGCAGATACGTGCGGGGGATCGAGCGCCACGTCTTGTTGGTCGTCTTGATCTCGCACAGCGTGACCCGGCCGGTCGGGTCGACGGAGATGCCGTCGGGGGTCGCGAGGTGGCGCTTCTCGACCTCGGCGTGGAAGAGTGCGGAGGACGGCTGGATGGCGTGGGTCGCGGCCACCCACGCGGCGATCTCGGGCTCGCGGCGGCGCCCGTGGGCCGTGTACGCGTTGCCGGAGAAGCTCGATCCGCCCGACAGCTTCGCGTCGGCCGCGCGCTGGATCGCCTTGCCGCTCGTGAGCTGAGCGACGTCGGTGGCGGTGATGCCGCGGGAGCGCGCTCGCATCCAGCTGACGCGGTCGCGCGAGTCGGCGATGATCCGGGATGCCAGGTGAGGCGCGACGCGTGCGATGGCCTCCGGACTCATGCTTCGAGGGTAGCCCGCGCATCCGACGTGCTCCCGCACGACACCCGGGCGCGCGCACCGCGACGTCCCCGCGGGGGCGCGGCGATCGTTATGGGACCGACACGCGCCGTCTCCCGGCCGCCCAATACGGTCGGAGCATGGGCCTCGATGCGACCTCCACCCGATCCCCCCGACGTCGTCCGCTCGCCGCGATGCTCGTCGCGTCTGCGCTGATCGTGCTGGCACTGGCGGGATGCTCGGCGATGAGCGGTGCGTCGGATGGCGGCGGGGCGCCCGAAGGTGTCGTCGACGACGGCGGGGTGGAAGGCGGCGGCGAGACCGCGGAGGAGGGGCGCTCGGTCATCGTCGAGGGCTGGATGGCGATCTCGGTCGACGATGTCGTGGCGGCATCGGCCGACGCGCAGGGGATCGTCTCGAGAGCCGGTGGCCGCATCGATGCCCGTGAGGAGTCGACCGAGGAGGGCGGGGAATGGTCGACGTTGACTCTCCGCGTGCCCGCAGCAGCGCTCGACGCCGTCGTGGAGGATCTCCGCGGCCTCGGCGAGGTGGACCGCGTGTCGACGTCGTCGACCGATGTGACGGGCGCCGTCCGCGACGTGGACGCCCGCATCGCGGCGCTCGAGACGACTCTCCAGCGGCTCACGGCCTTCCAGGACAAGGCGACGCGCGTCGACGACCTCCTCGAGATCGAACGTGAAGTGAGCGCCCGCCAGGCCGAACTGGAGAAGCTCCGGGCTGAGCAGCAGTCGTACGCCGAACGGGTGGACTACTCCTCCCTCGAACTGGAGCTGCACCCGGTCGGAACGGCCCAGCCGCTGCCCGGCACGTTCGGCGACGGCTTCGTGACGGGGTGGAACGCACTCGTCGCCTTCGTCGGCGTCCTGCTCGTCGTGTTCGGCGCGATGCTGCCGTGGCTCGTCGTCGCGGGACTCCTGACGGTTCTCATCATCTGGCTCGTCCGCCTCCTCGGCCGCGCTGCCGCGCGCCGTCGCGCCGCCCGCGCACCCGAGGTCGCTCCGCAGGGCGGGCCTCCGGCCGGTCAGCCGGTCATGTCGCACGGTGAGCGAGAGCCGTCCGAGGCTCCGCCGGCATCCTGACCCGGGCGCTCCGGCATCCGGGCGGCTTCGGCGCTGCCGCCGATTTTGGCTCGACCGTCTCGTGCCGTAGACTTCGGGTAAGCCAAAGACCGCTGGTCTCGGTGGTGCCCGCGAGGGTGCCGTCGATGAAGCTCTGCATCGCAGGGGCCCGCGCAGGTACACGAACTCCTCGGGAAACCGAATCGAAGCTCCGTGCGCTTGCGCCGGAGCTTTTGTCATGTGCGGGGTCGACCAGCGTGCGGAGGCTGACGCACCGCCACCGCGGCGCGTCACGCACACACAAGGAGTGGCCATGGCGCAGAAGGAAGCATCGGTCGCCGAGCTCACGAAGCACTTCGAGGACTCGACTGCCGTTCTGCTCACCGAGTACCGCGGTCTGACGGTTGCCCAGCTCAAGGAGCTGCGCAACACGATCCGTCAGGACGCGGAATACGCCGTGGTGAAGAACACGCTGACCAAGATCGCCGCGCGCAACGCGGGGGTCGAAGGTCTGGATGACGAGCTCAAGGGCCCGTCCGCCATCGCCTTCGTGCACGGTGACCCGGTCGCCGTCGCGAAGGGCCTGCGTGCCTTCGCCAAGGCACACCCTCTGCTGGTGATCAAGGGCGGGTACTTCGACGGTGCCGCCCTGACCGCCGACGAGGTGAACAAGCTCGCCGATCTCGAGAGCCGTGAAGTCCTGCTGGCGAAGCTCGCCGGTGCGATGAAGGCCTCGCTGACCAAGGCGGCCTACGTCTTCAACGCGCTCCCGTCGAAGGCCGTTCGCACGGTCGACGCGCTGCGCGAGAAGCAGGAGTCCGCGGCCTGAATCCGGGCTTCGGCATAGTACAACCCCAATCAAGGAGAATCATCATGGCAAAGCTCAGCACTGAGGAGCTGCTCGAGGCGTTCAAGGAGCTCACGCTCATCGAGCTCAGCGAGTTCGTCAAGGCGTTCGAGGAGACCTTCGACGTCACCGCCGCCGCTCCCGTCGCGGTCGCCGCTGCCGGCGCCCCCGCCGGTGGCGCCCCCGCCGAAGAGGCCGAGGAGAAGGACTCGTTCGACGTCGTTCTCGAGGCCGCCGGCGACAAGAAGATCCAGGTCATCAAGGTCGTCCGCGAGCTCACCTCGCTCGGCCTGGGTGAGGCGAAGGCCGTCGTCGACGGTGCTCCCAAGGCTGTCCTCGAGGGCGCCAACAAGGAGACCGCCGAGAAGGCCAAGGCCGCTCTCGAAGAGGCCGGCGCTTCGGTGACCCTGAAGTAATCTCGCTCACGCGAATCGAAGGCCCCCGGGTTCATCCCGGGGGCCTTCTGCGTGCGGTCACTGTCCGTGTGGTTACTCCGTGGCCGTGCCGCGGATGAGGTCGGCGTCGAGCACGGCGGAGCTCTGTGCGTCGACGGCCGAGGTGGTGCTGCGCACGATGAGGCGCGCGTGCATCTGCACGTGGGTGATCGGACGGTCCGGGTCGGCGATCTGCGCGAGCAGCATCTCTACGGCGGCGCGCCCCTGTTGCCGCGGCACCTGCTGGAGGGTCGTCAGCGAGAACATCTCCGCGTACTCGTGGTCGTCGATGCCGACCACGCTGAGCTCGCTCGGAACGTGGATGCCGAGGCGTCGTGCCGCGATGATGGCACCGACGGCGACCTCGTCGCACACCGCGACGATGCCGGTCGGCCGCTGCCGCGCATCGCCCAGCAGGTCGACGGCGGACTGGTAGCCGCCGGGGAGCGAGACCTCGGAGCGCACGTGGCGGATGCGGTCGCTCATGCCCGCTTCGGACATGGCGCTCTCGTACCCGGAGAGCCGCTGACGGTCGACGTGGGCCCAGTGCACCCCCGTGCCGCCGCCCAGGAAGGCGATCTGCGTGTGACCGAGCCCCAGCAGGTGCTCGGTCGCGCGCCGCGCCGCGTAGTCGTCGTCGATCGCGATGAGACTGGCATCCTCACCCGAGCCGACCACGCTGACGATGGGGCGTCCGATCTGCACGAGCTGCTCGAGCTCGTGATCCTGCGGTTCCAGTCCGACCGCGATGAGACCGTCGAACCGCTTGCGCGCCAGGAAATCGCCGAAGATGCGGTCGCGACCCGGCGTTCCCGGTTTCGCGTCGTACAGAGTCAGGTCCAGCCCCCGCTCCAACAGCGTCTGCTGGATGCCTTCGAGCACTTCGGCGAAGAACCAGCGATTGACGTAGGGCATGACCACGCCGATGTTCTGCGTGCGGCCCGTCGCGAGGCTCACGGCGCTCGTGGAGGGCACGTAGCCGAGCTCGTCCGCCACCTCCCGCACACGCTGCCGCGTCGCGTCGGACACGTAGCCGCTGCCGGTCAGAGCGCGACTGGCGGTCGCCTTCGAGACGCCCGCGCGAGCGGCGACCTCAGCGATGCCGGCCATGAACTCCCCTTCGAGTCGGAACGGGGGAACTCTATCCGATTTTCCCTTGCTTATGGAACCGGTTGCGTTGCCGGTCGTCGCCATACTTCCGCGGAATCACGGGCCGTTATCGGGTTGTGATGTGGGTGATGTTGTGAGTTCCCTGGCCGTTCCCCTAGCCTGTGCTGGAAGCGGTTCCCTATCGGGGAATCGGCGTGCGCCCGGAGGCTTTCCGGGCACTCAATGAGGAGGAATCACATGGGGATGGCACAGCGACGTCTACTCGCCCCGCTCGCCGTCATCGGCGTTGCCGGCATCGCGCTCGCAGGCTGCAGCGGCGGCCCGGGATCGGGCAACAACGGCAACAACGGCTCGGAGGGTACCGACGACAACGTCGTCACCGTCTACGGCACGATCGCCGACACCGAGGCCGAGCTGCTCGAGCAGTCGTGGGCCGACTTCGAGGCGGAGTCCGGCATCGACATCAAGTACGAGTCGTCGAAGGAGTTCGAGGCGCAGATCGCCGTCCGGGCGCAGGGAGGCAGCGCACCCGACATCGCGATCTTCCCGCAGCCGGGACTCATGGCCGACATCGCCAACCTCGGCTACCTGAAGGAAGCCCCCGACGCCGTGAAGGCCAACGTCGAATCCGGCTGGTCCGAGGACTGGGCCAACTATGGCACGGTCGACGGCACGCTCTACGGCGCGCCGCTCATGGCATCCGTCAAGGGCTGGATCTGGTACTCGCCGTCGTTCTTCGCGGACAACGGCTACGAGGTTCCGACCGACTGGCAGGGCCTGCTCGACCTGACGGCGCAGATCCAGGCCGACACCGACCAGCCGCCGTGGTGCATCGGCTTCGGCTCGGATGCCGCGACCGGCTGGCCGGGCACCGACTGGATCGAGGACCTCGTCCTGCGTCAGTCGGGCACGGAGGTCTACGACAAGTGGATCGCGAACGAGACGCCCTTCACCGACCCGGCCATCAAGTCGGCGTTCGACGAGTTCGGCAAGATCGCGCTGAACCCCGACTACGTCAACGCCGGATTCGGCGGCACCGACACGATCGTGACGACGCCGTTCGGCGACCCGGCACAGGCTCTCGTCGACGGTGACTGCGCGCTGCACCACCAGGCATCCTTCTACGACGGCTTCGTCACCGACGCCGGCGGCGAGGTCGCCGAAGACGGCGACATCTGGGCCTTCCTGATGCCTCCGTTCGAGGCGGGCGGCGCCAGCGACGGCGCAGTCGTCACCGGTGGTGGCGAGATCGTCGCCGCGTTCGACGACGCCGAGTCGACCCAGAAGGTGCAGGAGTACCTCTCCAGCCCCGAGTGGGCCAACTCGCGTGTGTCGCTCGGCGGTGTCATCAGCGCCAACAAGGGCCTCGACCCGGCCAACGCCTCCAGCAACATTCTGAAGGCGGCCATCGAGATCCTCCAGGCCGAGACCACCACGTTCCGCTTCGACGCGTCCGACCTCATGCCGGGCGCCGTCGGTTCGGGCACGTTCTTCAAGGGCATGGTCGACTGGGTGAACGGCACCGACACGGACAGCGTGCTCCAGCAGATCGAGTCCGGCTGGCCGTCCGAGTGATCTGACACCGAGTGGGACCGTCCCGGAAGGGGCGGTCCCACTCCCCACTCTCCCGGCGGTAGCCCGCCGCCGCCGAGTCCGATGTCGCACTCGAAAGGCTTCCATGACCATTCAAGACTTCTTCCGGTGGCTGTCCACCCTCAACCCGTGGCTGGAGATCGTCGTCATCATCGGCGTGTTCCTGGCCGTGGTGGCACTCATCCTGTTCCTCATCGAGATCGCGCCGCGACCCGGGCGCGTCTACACGATCATCCGATTGATCGCCTGCGTGGTGGGCCCTGCGCTCGTCCTCGTGATCATGCAGTCCTGGGTCGAGGCGGCGGCAGCCGCCGCGGTGCTCGGTCTGCTGTTCTTCTTCCTCGATAAGCGCGCCAAGGGCGGCGCGGGATCGATGTTCCAGCTCGTCGGATTCCTGACGCCGGCGCTGGCGCTGCTGATCGTCGGTCTCGTCATCCCGACGATCCAGACGATCTTCCAGGCGTTCATGAACCGCACGGGCGACACGTTCGTGGGCTTCGAGAACTTCGCGTGGATCTTCACGCAGCCGCAGAACGTGCGCGTCATCATCAACACGATCCTGTGGGTGCTGATCGCGCCGGTCATCTCGACGATCGCGGGACTCGCCTACGCGTACTTCATCGACAAGACGCGCGGTGAGAAGTACTACAAGATCCTCGTGTTCATGCCGATGGCGATCTCGTTCGTCGGGGCATCGATCATCTGGCGCTTCATGTACACGGCGCGTCCCGAGGGACAGAACCAGATCGGCTTCCTGAATCAGGTGATCGTGTGGTTCGGGGGAGAGCCCTACAACTTCCTCGCCGACGACCCGTGGAACACGTTCTGGCTGATCGTCGTCTTCATCTGGATTCAGACCGGTTTCGCGATGGTGGTGCTGTCGGCCGCGATCAAGGGAGTGCCCGGTGAGCAGCTGGAAGCTGCGGAGCTCGATGGCACGAACGCGTGGCAGCGTTTCATCAACGTCGTCGTCCCCGGCATCCGGCCCGCGCTGATCGTCGTCCTGACGACCATCTCGATCGGATCGCTGAAGGTGTTCGACATCGTCCGGACGATGACCGCCGGTGCCAACAGCACCTCGGTGCTCGCGAACGAGATGTACACGCAGTTCCGCAGCTTCGAGCAGGGCCGGTCTGCGGCCTTCGCGCTGATCCTGTTCGTGCTGGTGCTCCCGATCGTGATCTACAACGCCGTCCAGCTCAAGAAGCAGAGGGAGATCCGCTGATGACCGTCGCACCCGCAGCCCTGTCGGTCGACGACCAGACGGCACGTCGCGTGAAGCGCGGCGAGAAGAAGATGTTCACCGGTACGAAGAAGCGTCTCAGTTCGCCGTGGGCGACGGCGGCGGCGCTCATCATCGCCGCCGTGTGGACGGTCCCGACGTTCGGACTCTTCCTCACCTCGTTCCGTCCTCGCGAGTTCATCAACACCACCGGTTGGTGGACGATCTTCGAGAACTGGGGCTTCACGCTCGACAACTACGCGACCGCGCTCCAGACCGGCAACAGCCAGCTGAACATGGCGGGGGCGTTCGTGAACTCGTTCGCGATCACCCTTCCGGCCACGGTGCTGCCGATCGCGATCGCCCTCCTGGCGGCCTACGCGTTCGCGTGGATGGACTTCCGCGGCAAGAACATCCTCTTCATCGGGGTGTTCGCGCTGCAGATCGTGCCCATCCAGATGGCTCTCATCCCCGTGCTGCAGTTCTTCGCGCGGGGCGAGATCCTCGGGTTCCCCGTCATCGAGGCGTTCGGCTCGGTCGGGTACGCCCAGGTGTGGATCGCCCACACCATCTTCGGCCTGCCGCTGGTGATCTATTTGCTCCACAACTTCGTCTCGGAGATCCCGGGCGAGGTCATCGAGGCGGCACGCGTGGACGGTGCCGGTCACGGACAGATCTTCTTCCGGATCATCCTGCCCCTGACCGCTCCCGCCATCGCGTCGGTCGCGATCTTCCAGTTCCTCTGGGTCTGGAACGATCTGCTCGTCGCGCTCATCTTCGCCGACGGCAACGTGGCGCCGATCACGAAGCTGCTCGCCGAGATGACCGGCAGCCGCGGTCAGGACTGGTATCTGCTCACGGCCGGTGCGTTCATCGCGCTGATCGTGCCACTGATCGTGTTCCTGTCGCTGCAGCGCTTCTTCGTCCGCGGCCTCCTGGCCGGGTCGACGAAGGGCTGACGCAGAGGCAACAGCCCGGCACCATCCGCATCGGGGTCGCACACATCACGTGTGCGGCCCCGATGCGGTGTGCGGCACATGTGTCGGCAGGGCCGACCCGGGAACCCTGCACGTGTCGCCCGTGGCGATTCCCCGCGCGGCGGCCTCAGCCGGTGCAGCCGAGTCGCTGCTGCATCGAGGTCATGGCGTCGATCTCGAACTGCTGCGCGTTCTTCATCCGCTCGGCCACCGCGAGCACCTGCGGGTCGCTGCCGAGTTCGAGCACGGCGTCGGCCATGGGAATGGCGCCCTCGTGGTGGCGGATCATCAACGTGAGGAACGTGCAGTCTGCGGCCCCGCCCGTGGCGTCGGCGAGCTCCGCCAGTTCGGCGTCGCTGGCCATGCCCATCGCGACGCGCGCCTCTTCCTCGGTGAGCGGGGCGTCGCTCGTCCCGCCGTGCTCGTGACCGGCCTCGGATGCCGACATCCACTGCATCGTCGGTCCACCGATCTGGGGGAGACCCCACTGCACGAGCCAGCCGTACAGGAGGCCCTTCTGCTCCGACTGCCCCGTGGCGATGTCGTACGCGAGCGTCCGCAGGTCACCGTCGGACGTCTTCCGGTAGATCGTCATCGCCATGTCGATCGCCTGGGCGTGGTGCACCTGCATGTCGCGGGCGAAGCCGGCCTCCGCCGAGGTGTCGGCGGGCGTCGTGGGGGCGATATCGAAGGCGGAGAATCGGCCGATCGCGAACGCCGCCCCGGCCACCGCGAGAGCGACCAGCAGCACGGCCCACCACGGCGGGAGGGTGCGCGTCTCCAACGTCGCGGCATCCGTCGTCGCGGCATCCGTCGTCTCGGGTTCTGGCGCCTCCGGTTCCTTCACGATCGTCGCCGGGTCAGGACTGCTTGCCGGGGGCGTCGAGCGCTCCCGTGCAGGCGGCGTTGGGCTCGGGCGCGCTCGTGCTGCGCCAGTACGCGCTGAGGAACTCGCCGATGCGGGCGTCGTCGGCCGAGTCGACCGTGATCTGGGCGTTCCAGGCGCTCACGACGATGGGCGAGGGGAGGCCGTCGTACGGCGAGAGGATGACGTAGCTCGACGGCAGCTGCGACCGAAGGGCGGACACCTCGGACTCGCCGACGCGGGCGGGGTCGTACGTGACCCACACGGCACCGTGCTCGAGCGAGTGGACCGCGTTGACGTTGGGAACGGGCTCGGAGTACACGCCGCAGTTGAGCCAGACGGGGTTGTGGTCCCCGCCGGCCGGCGGGGTCTGCGGGTAGGTCACATCGCCCTCGACGTGGGTGGCGGTGTTGGTGAAGGTCTCCAGGCCCGTGATGCCCGCGCCGTCGCCGTCGCCGCGCTCGAGGGTCACCGGTCGCGGCGTGAAGAGGATCGACGCGACGACGAGGGCGACGACGGCAAGACCGGCGGTCGACCCGACGACCCACCAGAGGAGCTTGCTGCGGCGGCGCTTCTCGAGCTGACGCTGGTACTCCGCGAGCTTGGCCTGCTTCTGCGCCTCGCGCTGCTGCTTGGCGGTCTGGGCGATCTTGGCCTGCGTCGCGGGGTTTCCGCTCGCACGCTGGTTCGACGAAGAAGGCTGGCCGGACGAAGAAGTCGGGGTCATGTGCGTGATCTCGGCTCGGGGGGCGATGGGAGCGTCCGCGCGATGCGCAGGGGCGGGTCAATTCTATGCACCGGCATGAGCCCGGATGCTGGGAAAGCGCTAAGATCGATATGCCTTCGAATCGATTCGGCACCGCCCCCGCAGGAACTTCTCCGCTTATCCGGGCGCTCATGCTCTTCGATCCTCCGTCTCCTCCCCTCGTCAGGACCTCGTGCGCGACAACGCTTCCCCCTCCGATCCGGCCGCCCGTCCCACCGCCACCGGCGCCATCCGCACCCTCGGCGCGCACCCCGCGACGGCGCCCATCGTGCTGCACCCTGGTGACCGCATCCCCACCTCGCGTCGGGTGCTCTACGTCATCCTCCTCGGCGCCCTCACGGCGCTCGGCCCGTTCACGATCGACCTCTACCTGCCGGCCTTCCCCGTGCTGCGCGAGGACTTCGGGACGACGGATGCCGCGATCCAGCTCACCCTGACCGGCACCATGATCGGCTTCGCGCTCGGGCAGCTGATCGTCGGCCCGCTGAGCGACAAGGTGGGGAGGCGGCTGCCGCTCCTGGCGGTGACGGCTCTGCACGTGCTGGCCAGCACGGCGGCGGCGCTTGCGCCGTCGCTCGAGCTGCTGTCGGCGGCGCGCGTGCTCATGGGCGCGGGCGCGGCGGCGGGCGGTGTCGTGGCGGCGGCGATCGTCCGCGACCTGTTCGGCGGACGACGGCTGGTGGTCATGCTGTCGCGGCTCGCGCTCGTCTCGGGGGTGGCGCCGGTGCTCGCCCCGCTCGTGGGGTCGGGCCTGCTCCTGGTCACCTCGTGGCGCGGGATCTTCGGCGTGCTCGCCGTCTACGGCGCGGTCATGCTGATCTCGGCCATCGTGTTCATCCCGGAGACGCTGCCCAAGGCGCGGCGGCAGGATCGCGGGGCGACCACCGTGTGGCAGCGCTACCGGAGCGTCTTCAGCGACCGCGTGTTCATCGGCGTGCTCATCATCGGCGGCATGACCTTCTCGGGTCTGTTCTCCTATCTCTCGGCGTCGTCGTTCCTGTTCCAGGAGTCGTACGGCTTCGACGCGCAGCAGTACGGTCTGCTCTTCGCCGCGAACTCCCTGGGCGTCGTGCTCGGTGTGCAGGTGGCCGCGCGTCTGGCGGCTCGGTTCGGTCCGCAGTGGGTGCTCGCCTGGTCGACGGCGGTGCTCGCCGTGGCCGCGGTGGCCATCATCGTCACCGATCAGCTCGGCCTCGGGCTCTGGGGCACCGTGGTGCCGCTGTTCTTCTTCATGACCGCCTGCGGGTTCACCTTCCCCTGCGTGCAGGTGCTCGCTCTCGACCGGCACGGGAACGCCGCCGGTACCGCGCAGTCGATCGTCGGCGCCACGAACTTCGGCGTCGCCGGCATCATCTCGCCGCTCGTCGGCTGGATCGCGAAGGATGCCGGCATCACCGCCACCACGATGGCATCCGTCATGGTCGGCTGCGCCGTCATCGGTTTCGCGTCGCTGTGGCTGATCGTGCGGCCCCGGTCGGTGGAACGCCTCGCGCCCTGACGCTGCGCGCGGCGGCATCCTCTACGCTGAGGCGATGCGCGTGACGGACGTCGAGATCACCTGGGGGCTGCAGCGCCTCGTCATCGGACTCGTGCTGGCTACGGCCGCCGTCGTCCTCGGCATCGCGGTGGCGCTCGAGACCGACATCGACATCGACCTCTGGTGGAACACGACGGTCGGATCGATCCTGCCGGCCTTCACCGAGCTCTCCTACCTGCTCGACTTCCTCGGCGGCGGCTGGTTCGCCACCTACGTCGTGCCGCTCGGCGGATGCCTCGCCCTCGTCGCGGCGCGGCGGTGGCGATCGGGCCTGTACTTCTTGACGGCATCGGCGGTGAGTGCCGCGATCGTCCAACTCCTGAAGGCGATCTTCGGACGCCTGCGTCCCGAAGACATCCTCGTCATCTCCGACCACGGCTCCTTCCCTTCGGGACATACCGCCAACGCGGCGACGATCGCCGTCGCGGCCGCGATCATCTTCCCCCGGTGGTGGGTGGCGCTGATCGGAGCGGCGTGGGCCCTCGTCATGGCGTTCAGCCGCACGCAGGTGCACGCGCACTGGCTCAGCGACACCCTCGGAGGAGTGCTCATCGGCACGGGCGCCGCCCTCATCGTCGCTGCCGCGTTCACCCTGCCGCTGGCGAGGGAGCGCTCGCTAGGCTGAGCGCATGACCGCGCCCGACGAAGCCGCTGCCGCCGAGATCGCCCGACTCCAGGCCGAGGCGGAGGCCGCCGAAGCGGCGCTGAAACTCGCGCAGGCCAAGGCCGCGCTCGCCGCCGCGCAGGCCGCCGCCGCGCAGGGAGGCGCGACGCCGGCAGCCGAGGCGGCACCGGCGCCGGAGGCGGGGGCGGTACCCGAAGAGGTCCCCGCGTCCGAGGCGGCACCGGCGCCCGAGGTCGCACCGGCATCCGAGGCGGCACCGGCACGGGCACCCGAGGCCGCCCCGGCACCGGCCGCGGCAACCGGACCGCTGGATGCCGACGAGATCGCGGCCATCGTGAAGGGCTACACGTTCGACGGCGAGACGCTCGACCTCGGCGCGCTCATGAACGCCGAACCCGTCCCGAGTGCACAGATCCGCATCCCGCTCGGGATGATGAACCGCCACGGCCTCGTCGCGGGCGCCACCGGAACGGGCAAGACGCGCACCCTGCAAGGACTCGCGGAGCAACTCGCCGCCAAGGGCGTGCCGGTGTTCGCCGCCGACATCAAGGGCGACCTGTCCGGTGTCGCGACGCCGGGGGAGCCGAGCGACAAGCTGCTGGCGCGCACCCGCGGGATCGGACAGGACTGGATGCCGACGGCATCCGTCACGGAGTACTTCGCCCTCGGCGGCATCGGCAAGGGCGTTCCGGTGCGGGCGACCGTCTCGGGATTCGGCCCGCTGCTGCTCAGCAAGGTGCTGGGGCTCAACGCCACGCAGGAGTCGAGCCTCGGCCTCGTCTTCCACTACGCCGACGAGAACGGCCTCGCCCTCGTCGACCTGTCCGATCTGCGCGCCGTGCTGACCTATCTGACGAGCGACGACGGCAAGGCGGAGCTGAAGGGCCTCGGCGGCCTGTCGGCGGCGACCGCCGGGGTGATCCTGCGCGAACTCATCACCTTCGCCGACGACGGCGCCGACGTCTTCTTCGGCGAGCCCGAGTTCGACGTCGCCGACTTCCTGCGGACGGCGCCCGACGGGCGCGGAGTGCTCTCCCTGCTCGAGGTGCCCGGCGTGGCCGACAAGCCCGCGCTCTTCTCGACGTTCCTCATGTACTTGCTCGCCGAGCTGTTCGAGATCCTCCCCGAGGTCGGCGACCCCGACAAACCCAAGCTCGTCTTCTTCTTCGACGAGGCGCACCTGCTCTTCCGCGACGCGTCGAAGGACTTCCTCGCGGCGATCACGCAGACCGTCCGCCTGATCCGGTCGAAAGGCGTCGGCGTCTTCTTCGTGACCCAGACGCCGAAGGACGTCCCCGGCGACGTGCTCGCCCAGTTGGGCTCCCGTGTGCAGCACGCTTTGCGCGCCTTCACGCCCGACGACGCCAAGGCCCTCCGCGCCACTGTGGGCACCTACCCGAAGAGCGGCTACGACCTCGAACGCACTCTGCAGGAGCTCGGCACGGGCGAGGCGATCGTCACGGTCATGAGCGAGAAGGGTGCGCCGACGCCTGTCGCCTGGACGCGGTTGCGCGCACCGCAGGGCCTGATGTCGCCCACGCCCGATCCCGACATCGAGCGGGCCGTGCACGCCTCGCCCCTGCTGGCGAAGTACGGCACGGCGATCGACCGGGAGTCGGCGCGGGAAATCCTGACGGCCAAGATGAACGCCGCCGCCGAGAAGGACGCCGCCGAGACCGCCGCGGCGGAGAAGGCGAAGGCGGATGCCGAGTACGCCCGGCAGCAGGCCGCCGTCGCGAAGGCCGACGCGGCAGCCGAGAAGGAGCGTCAGCGCGAGTACGACCGCATCATGAAAGCCACCGGCGGCAGCACGCGCACCCGTACGACGCGGAAGAAGGAGGCGTCGCCGCTCGAGCAGGTGCTGAACTCCAAGGCGACCCAGTCGATCCTCACGTCGGTCATCCGCGGTGTGTTCGGCAACGGCCGCCGCTGACCGACCGACGCCGTCGCCGCGCCGGCGCCATACCCCGGGCCGGCGTGCGTTGGGTCGCATGCCTTGTCAGCGCGCCGTGCGCAAGGGGTTGGGCGGTCCGCTCTCCACGACGTAGGGTCTCGACATGGCTGAGACCGACCCGAGCGCGCACGACGACGACACGACGCTGTCATCGCCGACCGGACGCGAACCCGCACTGCGCGCGATCACGCGTCCCGACGGGTCGGCCCCGCGAGCTCTCGTCCTCGGGGCGACCGGCTATCTCGGCGGCCGGCTCGTGCCGCGCCTCCTCGCCGCCGGCTACCGGGTGCGCGTGCTCGTCCGGCATCCGGGACGACTGCCGGCGTTCGCGTGGGGCGACGACGTCGAGGTCGTCGAAGGGTCGGCATCCGACGCTGCGGCGGTCGCCGAGGCCGTTCCCGACGTCGACGTGCTCTTCTACCTCATCCACTCGATGGGGCAAGGCGCGGGCTTCGAGGAGAGCGACCTGGCAGCGGCCCGCACCGTCGCGGCCGCGGCGGCCGCGGCATCCGTGGGGCGCATCGTGTACCTCGGCGGGCTCCACCCCGACGCCACCGAGCTGAGCCCGCACCTGCGCTCGCGCGTGGCCGTCGGCGAGGAGTTCCTGCGCAGCGGCGTGCCGACGCTCGTGCTGCAGGCCGGCGTCGTGATCGGATCGGGCTCGGCATCGTTCGAGATGATCCGCCACCTCACGGAGGTGCTTCCCTACATGCCCGCGCCCCGGTGGGTGCGCAACCGCATCCAGCCGATCGCCGTGCGCGACGTGTTGCACTACCTGCTCGGCGCCGCCCGGGTCGCCGCCGATGTCAACCGCACGGTCGACATCGGCGGGCCCGATGTGCTCCGCTACGGGCAGATGATGAACGGCTACGCCGTGGAAGCGGGGCTGCGGCAGCGTCCGATCGCCGCGCTGCCCGTGCTGACCCCGGGGCTCGCGTCGCACTGGGTCAACGTGGTCACGCCCGTGCCGCGATCGATCGCTCGCCCGCTCATCGCCTCCCTCGTGCACGACTGCGTCATGCACGACCACGATGTCGACGAACTGATCCCGCGCCCCGACGGCGGCCTCACCGGCTATCGCGAAGCCGTCGCGCTCGCCCTCGGGCGCGTCGAGGGCGACGCCGTGGAGACCAGCTGGCAGGATGCCGCGGTCTCGGGCGTGCCGTCCGACCCGCTCCCGAGCGACCCCGACTGGGCGGGACGCACCGTCTACACCGACGTGCGCACCGCGCGTACGACCGCGTCGCCCGCCCGGCTGTGGGAGGTCATCGAGGGGATCGGCGGTGAGAGCGGGTGGTACTCCGCCCCGGTGCTGTGGGCGCTGCGCGGTTGGATGGACCGGCTCGTCGGCGGCGTCGGGCTCTCACGCGGACGCCGCAGCCGTTCGCGCGTGGCAGTCGGTGACGCCGTGGACTTCTGGCGGGTCGAGCGCGTCGAACCCGGCCGCCTCCTGCGCCTGCGGGCGGAGATGCGGGTGCCGGGACTCGCGTGGTTGGATCTCGCGTGTGACCCCGGGGATGCCGGTGGCGCCCTCTACCGGCAGCGGGCGGTGTTCTTCCCGCGCGGCCTCGCCGGGCGGCTGTACTGGCTCGCCGTGCTCCCGTTCCACGGCTTCATCTTCCGCGGGATGGCCAACCGGATCACGGCGGCGGCGGAAGCCCTCCCCGACGCCCCGGCGGCCGTCGCGGCTCCGTAGACTCGGGCCGTGCCTCGCATCCGTCCGTTCCGTCCCGGCGATGAGCCCGCCCTGGCGGAGATCTGCCTGCGCACCGCCGATGCCGGCGGCGACGCGACCGGCGTGTTCGACGACGACGACCTCTGGGCGGAGGTGTTCGTCCTGCCGTATGTGTCACGGCATCCCGACCTCGCGTTCGTCGTCGAGGACGACGCGGGCACGCCGAGGGGCTACGTCGTCGGCACTCCCGACACCCGCGCCTTCGAGGACTGGTTCGCCACGCAGTGGTGGCCGCGGTTCGCTGCGCGCTGGCCCCGGCCGGATTCCGAACGCACGCGCCAGGACGGCACGCTGATCTACGCCTACGGGCGACGCGCCGGGGCGGAGCCGTACGGTGACGACCACCCCGCCCACCTCCACATCGACCTGCTCCCGGAGCTCCAGGGACAGGGATGGGGGAGGCGCCTCATCGACACCCTCGCCGACGCGCTGCGGGAGCGCGGCGTGCCCGGTCTCCACCTCGTCGCCTCGTCGGACAACACCGGAGCGCTGGCGTTCTACACCCGGCTCGGGTTCGCGCCCCTCCCGTCGCACGCGGGCGTGCAGGCCTTCGCCAAGACGCTCTGAGACGAGCGGCGTCAGCCGACGATCCGGCCGCGGTCGAGACGCACCGTGCGGTCGACGAGACCCTCCGGCACCGTGACGTGCGAGATCAGCACGACGGCGCGATCGTCGCCGACGGCGAGGAGCAGATCGCGCAGGAGAGCATCGGACGCAGCGGGGTCGACACCGGCCGTCGGCTCGTCGAGGACGAGTACGTCGAACCCGCGCAGGAGGGCCCGCGCCAGGGCGATCCGCTGCGCCTGACCGCCCGAGACGAGGGCGCCGCGCTCGCCGACCCTCGCGTCGAGTCCGCCGCGTTCGCGCACCCACGCGCCGAGCCCGACCCGCTCGAGCACACCCAGGAGATCGTCGTCGCGGGCGGTGTCGCGCGCGAAGAGGAGGTTCTGCCGGATGTCCTCGTCGAAGAGCATGGGGCTCTGCTCGCACAGACCCACCGTCAGCCGGACGTCGTCGGGGGAGAGGGCGCGCGCATCCGCACCGCCGATCGTGTACGACCCGTCGATCTCCAGGAAGCGGACGAGGACGTGCGCGAGCGTCGTCTTCCCCGCGCCGCTCGAGCCGACCACGAGCACCCGCTCGCCCGGGGCGACATCGAGATCGACATCGTGCAGAGCGGACCCCTCGGCATCCGGCCAGGAGGCGGACACCCCACGCAGCCGCAGGCCCGACCCCGCGGGGGACGCGAGAGGAGGTGCGATCCCGGTGCCGGCGGTCTCGCGCGGCAGCTCCGGGGGTGCCTCCGCCGGCAGCGCGTCGGCGATACGGCCGGCGGAGGCGCGCACCTGACGCCAGGCGGCGGCGGCGAGCGGCACCGCCGTGAAGACCTCGAACACCGCCATCGGGACGAGGACGGCGACCGCGAACTCCGGCCCGAGCAGTGCTCCGGATGCCACGGCCGGCGCGGCGATCCAGACGGCGAGCACCGAGGCGGCACCGGCCAGGAGCGACACCAGCGCCGTCGTGCCCGCCTGCGCCCCCGCACGACGGACGACCACTCGCCGCAACCGCGCGTCGGCGGCGGCGATGCGTGCCCGGCTCTCCTCCTCCGCGCCGTATGCGACCAGCACGTCGAGGCTGCCGAGATGATCGAGGACGGCGCCGGCGAGGTCGGCACGGAGCGGAGCGATCGTCCGCTCGGCACGCGACCCCGTCGCCCACCCCCAGAAGACCGCGGCAACGCCCGCGGCCACGAGGCAGGCCAGGAGCGTGAGGGCGGCGGGCCACCAGATGACCGCCACGAGAATCACGGCGCCCACCGCGACCGCCGTCGACGACACGAGCGGGAGGACGACGCGCAGCGGCAGATTCTGCAGCTCGTCGACATCGTCGACGAGCGCCCCCAGCACCGAACCGCGACCCGTCCGGCCCAGACCGTCCGGAGCGAACGGCACGATGCGACGAACGAGGTCGGTGCGCGTGGATGCCAATTGCCGCAGCGCCGCGTCGTGGCTCGCGAGGCGCTCCGTGTAGCGGAACGCGGCGCGAGTGAGGGCGAAGAGGCGCACCCCGACGACGGCCGCCGACAGGTACATGAGCAGCGGCTGCTCGCTGGCGCGCACGATGAGCCAGGAACTCACGGCCAGCAGCGCCACCGCCGACGCCTCCGAGGTGAACCCGGCGGCGGCACCGGGCCAGAATCGGCGGGCGGGCGGCATGGCCGAGCGCAGGATCTCCCGCGAGGTGGTCATGCGACGGCCTCCGCGGGGGAGAGGGAGACGACGGCGTCGGCGATCTCGCGGGCCGACGGGCGGTGCGAGACGAGCAGGACGGTCGCGCCGCCATCGGCGATCTCGCGCACCGACGCCCACAGGCGGGCTTCGGTCTCGGCATCGAGGGCGGCGCTGGGCTCGTCCAGGGCGACGACCGATGCCCGCCCGCGCAGATGACGGTGGATCGCCCGCGCGACGGCGACGCGCTGCGCCTGGCCGCCCGACAGCCCCGACCCCTGCACGCCGAGGAGGCGGTCCGGATCGAGGTCGTCGGCACCCGCGAGGCGCAGAGCCCGGGCCACGAGATCGTCCGAGCCGTCGGTACCGGTGCTGTCGGACTCGCCGGCGTCGCCGAGCCTCACGTTGTCGGCGATCGTGCCGGCCACCAGTCCCGGCTGCTGACCCGCCCACGCGAGCCACGTGGAGGATGCGAGCGTCGCGGCATCCGTCCCGTCCACCGTGATGTCACCGCGGTAGGGCGCGGCCGCGCGGAGCGCCGCGAGCAGGCTCGACTTGCCGGAGCCGCTGGGCCCGTCCACGAGGGTGACCGTGCCGGGGCGCGCCTCGAACGAGACCGGCGGGAGGTCGCGCACCGCCACCTCGCGCATCACCAGGACGCCGCGCAAGGAAGCGCCCGCGGCATCCCCGCCGTCATCGGCGGCTGCCGGGCGCCCGCCAACCGCGCGGCGGTGATCGTCGAGTACGGCGAAGACGTCGTCGGTGGCTGCGACACCCTCCGCTGCGGCGTGGAACTGCACGCCCACCTGCCGCAGCGGCAGGTACGCCTCGGGTGCGAGCAGCAGCACGAACAGGCCCACGGTGAGGGTCAGCAGGCCGTCCATCAGGCGGAAGCCGATCGAGACCGCAACGATGGCGACGGCGATCGAGGCCAGGAGCTCCAGCGCGAAACCGGAGAGGAACGAGACCCGCAGCACCCGCATCGTCTCTTTGCGGTAGGTGTCGGTGACCGTGCCGATCGATGCCACGGCGCGGTGATGCCGTCCGAACACCTTCAGGGTCGACAGCCCCCGCACCGTGTCGGAGAAGCGGGCGGCGAGCCGTCCGAGCGTCTGCCACTGTCGCTGCTGGACCGACCGCGTCGCCAGGCCGATCAGCACCATGAACAGCGGGATGAGCGGGAGGGTCAAGAGCACGGTGAGGCCCGAGATCCAGTCTTGCCACCACATGACCGCCAGCAGTACGGGGGTCGCTATCGCGGTCTGCACGAGCTGAGGGAGGTAGCGCGAGAAGTACGCGTCGAGGGCCTCCAGTCCGCGCCCCGCCGTCACCGCGAGCCGCGCGCTGTTCTGCGACGCGATCCACCCTGGCCCCAGGAGTCCGACGGCGGAGAGGAGATGGCGGCGCAGCTGGCTCTGCACGCGGGCGGCGGCGCGAGCGGCGACGGTCTCCCTCGTCCACAGCAGAACCGCCCGCAGAACGATCACCCCCACCAGCAGGAGCAGCGTCTCCCCGAGCGCGCCGTCGAGCGGCTCGCCGGCGATCGCCCCCGTGACGGCCTGCGTGAGGAGCCACGCGAAGGCGACGATGACGGCCGTCTGCGCGAGTCCGATCACGGCGATCGCAACGAAGAACCCGCGCGACGCCGACGCATACCGCAGCAGGCGCGGATCGACCGGGCGCGTCCGGGTGCGCGCGCGACCTTCGCCTGCAGTGGTGGTCATGGTTCTTCGACCCTACTTCGGTTCCGCGCAGCGCCCCGGCGGCAGGTCACCGGCGCCGGCCAGGGCACCGGGCGCGGCGGCCGGTCAGTGGGCGACGGCGTTGGCCTTCTCGATCACGGCGCGCGTCACGCGCTTGCGGAACACCCAGTACGTCCAGCCCTGGTACAGCAGCACCATCGGCAGGAAGATGAGGGCCGCCCAGCTCATGATCTCCAGGGTCAGCTGGGTGCTGGACGCGTTGGAGATCGTCAGGCTGTTCGCGACGTCGGTCGAGGAGGGCATGACGAACGGGAACAGGGCCAGCCACAGCGTGAGGACGGCGAAGACGATCGTCACGGCGCCCGCGGCGAAGGCGCGGCCGTCGCGGTCGACCCAGTTGAAGGCGACGGATGCCAGCAGCGACACGGCCGCGATGACACCGCACGCGATGACCGCCCACAGGAGCGGAGCCTCACGGCCCGCGGCGATCAGCACGGTCCACACGACCGTTCCGGCGGCGAACAGCACCGTGGGGATCGAGAGCTTCTTGGCGAGCGCCTGCGCGTCGTGGTGCACCTGGCCGTCGGTCTTCAGCCCCACGAAGTAGACGCCGTGGAGGAAGAAGAGGAGGAGCGTCGTGACGCCGACCCACAGGCCGTAGGGGTTCAGCAGCGTGAGGAACGAGCCGGTGAACTCGTGGTCGGCATCGATCGGCACGCCCTGGACGATGTTGCCCACCGCGACGCCCCACAGGAGCGCGGGCACGGCCGATCCGATCGTGATCATCCAGTCGAAACGACGCTTCCAGCGCGGGTCGTCGCGCTGGTGGCGGTACTCGAACGACACTCCGCGCGCGATGAGGGCGAGCAGGATCAGCAGGAGAGCGAGGTAGAACCCGCTGAAGAGCGTCGCGTACCACTCGGGGAACGCGGCGAACAGGCAGGCGCCGGCGACGATGACCCAGGTCTCGTTGAGGTCCCACACGGGGCCGATCGTGTTGATGACCTGACGGCGCGACACCTCGTCCTTGCCGAGAAAGGGGAGGGACATGCCCACGCCGAAGTCGAATCCGTCGAGCACGAAGTAGCCGACGAAGAGCACTCCGACGATGAAGAACCAGAGGTAGGCGAGATCCATGGCGTACTCCTAGTAGACCGTCGTGGGGGTCTCGTCGATCGACAGCTCCGAGGGCTGTGGATCGTCGGGTCCGGGAAGGGGATCGGGTCCGGTCTGCACGGTCTTGAAGATGAGGCCGAACTCGACCACCGCGAGGATCAGGTAGATGAGTGTGAACGCCACGAGCGAGATCAGCACGCTCCAGCCGGGCACGCTCGGTGAGACACCGTCCTCCGTGAGCATCAGGCCGAAGACGATCCACGGCTGGCGTCCCATCTCCGTGAAGATCCAGCCGACGAGGATGCCGAGCAGCGCGAGGGGCGCCTGCCAGATCGCGATCTTCCACATCCAGCCCGCCACGGGGCGCTTCGCGTTCTTGCGCGTGACCCAGAGGCCGACGACGGCGATGAGGGCGGCGAGGCCGCCGAAGCCCATCATCCAGCGGAACGACCAGTAGGTGACCCACAGGATGGGCGCGAAGTTGCCGTCGACCTGGTCGGCGAACTGCGGGAAGAGCTCGGTCGTGTACTGCAGGTTGAGGTCGTTGATGCCCTCGACGCAGCCGTTGAAATCGTGCGTGGAGAGGAAGGCGAGCAGGTAGGGCACGCGCAGCGACCAGATCTCGCTCGTTCCGTCGGGGGTGCCGATCGAGAACAGGGAGAAGGAGGCGTCGGCGCCGCACGCAGAGTTGAACATCGCTTCGGCGGCGGCCATCTTCATCGGCTGGGTCTCGACCATGACCAGGCCCAGCTGATCGCCCGAGAGCGCGACCCCGGCGAAGGCGATGATCATCGACCAGAGGCCGAGCTTGAGGGCGGGGCGCATCATCTCGTCGTGCTGCCGGCGGGAGAGGTGCCACGCGGCGACGGCGATCATGACCCCGGCGGCGAACATGATCGCCGAGAAGATCGTGTGCGGGAACTGCGTGAGGGCGACGGGGTTGGTCAGGACGGCGCCGAAGTCGGCCATCTCCGCGCGGTGCCCCTCGGTCGACATCCGGTAGCCGACGGGGTTCTGCATGAAGGCGTTGGCGGCGAGGATGAAGTACGCCGACAGCCACGTGCCGAACACCGTGATCCAGATCGTGGCGAGGTGGATGCCGCGGGGCAGGCGGTTCCAGCCGAAGATCCACAGCCCGATGAAGGTCGCCTCGAAGAAGAACGCCATGAGGCCCTCGAAGGCGAGGGGGGCGCCGAACACGTCGCCGACGAAGCGGCTGTAGGACGACCAGTTCATGCCGAACTGGAACTCCTGCACGATGCCCGTGACGATGCCCATCGCGAAGTTGATGAGGAAGATCTTCCCGAAGAACCGCGTGAGGTGGAGCCACTTCACGTCGGCCGTGCGGAACCACATGCTCTGGAAGATCGCGACGAACAGCGACATCCCCAGCGTCAGGGGGACGAAGATGAAGTGGTACAGCGT
Source organism: Candidatus Microbacterium phytovorans (assembly GCA_029202445.1). Lineage (NCBI taxonomy): Bacteria > Bacillati > Actinomycetota > Actinomycetes > Micrococcales > Microbacteriaceae > Microbacterium > Candidatus Microbacterium phytovorans. Next base: position 1,727,895 of record CP119321.1, on the reverse strand, counting down.
CGTGAGCCCGAATTGCCACCGAGCCAGCAGCAGCGGATCCAGAAAGTCCATGCGAGTCCCTCCCGAGCGTGGGTCTTCCTGTTGACTGAAGGTACAGACGTCACGCGCGAGCCGATCGCGTGTGCGCCGTGAATAACGGCAGGCGGGCGATCAGTCGCCGGTGGCCGCGTGGATGAGCTGCACGACGCACTGGCGCGGGTCGCACGAAGAGCGCATGCCGTCGACCGACAGCGGGCCGCCGGCCTCGCTCAGCACGCTCTGCATGAGGCCGAGGTGCACGCTGCACAGCACCTCGCGGTGCGCGGCCTGGGCTTCCGCCTGCGCACACGGCGTGAGGTCGACGGTGAGCTCCGTCTCGTCGACGAGGGGATCGAATCCGGCGTCGATCAGATCGTCGATCAGCGCGTCGACCTGGTGGAGCGCTTCGGTGTCGAGTTCGGGAGGGGCGCCGGGGAGCACCCGACGCATGAGGTCGCCCCGCTCGGCGGCGGCCTTCACCTTCCGGCGCTGCACGGGGCTCGACGCGCGGAGGCCGTCGGCGACGCTGTAGAGCACGCGCGGCCGGCCACGCGTGGTGCGCAGCTCGGGGAGGGCCACGACATAGCCGTCGTCGATGAGGCGCTGCAGATGCTCGCGCACCGTATTGGGGTGGAGGCTCGTGGCATCCACGAGCTCGGTGATCGTGCGCTGCGGTCGCTCCTGGATGAGGTGCAGCAGCTCGACGCGGGAGTAGCTGGAGATTGCGCTGTAGCCGACGGGACGCCCTGTGGTCATACCACTATTATTCCCGGTCATTCTCAGGAAGGGAAGAGGCTGCGCCGGGGGATTTCTCCGGCCCCCCGGAAGGCCGTCTCGCCCCCCTCTCCGACGTCCGTCTCCGGGACGACCGCCCTCCGTCGCCCGCCGTTCGTCGGCCGTTCTCCCGCCGTTCGCCGAGGGTCGGGACGATCGCTTCGGCGACCCGCATCGCCGCCCTCCACCGCCTCCCGACCCTGGAGAGACATGCCTTCCACCGTCCCGCACGCTCGTTCCCGAACCCGACACGGTTCCCCGCTCGCCGGTGCCCTCGTCGTCGCCCTCGGTCTCGGCCTGCTCGTCGCCCCGTTGGCCGCGCTGCCCGCCGTCGCGGCGGACGAGCCCGGTGTCGTGCTCAACGAGATCGAGTCGGACGGCGACACCACCGACTGGATCGAGCTCGTCAACGCCTCGTCCGCGTCGGTCGACATCTCCGGCTGGGTCGTGAAGGACAACGACGACACGCGCACCGACGCGATCCCGGCCGGGACGGTCCTGGCGGCGGGGGAGTTCTACCGGTTCGATCAGCCCGCGATGACCTTCGGTCTCGGACGAGAGGATGCCGCGCGCCTCTATCTCGCCGACGGCGTCACCCTCGTGGACGAGTACGCCTGGACGCAGCATGCCGCGACCACCTACGGGCGCTGTCCCGACGCCACCGGGGCGTTCGGCCTCACGGCGGTCGGCACGCCGGGCGCCGCGAATGACTGCACGCCCGCGCCGACGCCCACCGCGACGCCGTCCGACGGTCCCGCCGCCGACGTGATCGTCGTCAACGAGGTCGAGTCCAACGGCGACGACACCGACTGGCTCGAGCTGTACAACCTCGGCGACGTCGATGTCGACCTCAGCGGCTACGTGCTGCGCGACAACGACGACACGAAGGCGTACGTGCTGCCGAGCGGGTCGGTCGCGCCGGCGCACGGCATCCTGCTGATCGACCAGCTGACGGCGCACTCGCCCGGGTTCGACTTCGGTCTCGGCGGCGCCGACATGGTGCGCCTGTTCGCTCCCGACGGAGTGAGCCTGGTCGCCTCGTACGGGTGGTCGGCGCACGCAGCGACCAGCTTCGGCCGGTGCCCCGACGGCACGGGCGAGATGCGCGAGACCACCGTCACGACCAAGGGTGCGCCCAACAACTGTGCGCTGCCGGTGAAGATCAACGAGGTCGAATCCAGCGGCGGGACGCCCGGAGACTGGATCGAGCTCGTGAACCTCGCCGACGCGTCGATCGATGTGAGCGGTGTCGTCGTGACCGACTCGGACACGGCCGGCCACCGCTACGCGGTTCCGGCGGGCACCGAGATCGCCCCGAAGGGGTATCTCGTACTGGAGGAGGCCGCGTTCGGCTTCGGGCTCGGGAGCGCGGATGCCGTGACCCTCTTCGACGCCGACGGGACGACGGTGCTCGACACCGCTTCGTGGACGGCCCACGCCGCGACGTCGTGGGGCCGCTGCACCGACGCGACCGGATCGTTCGGCGAGACGGCGCTGCCCACGAAGGGGACGGCGAACCGCTGCGCCGGCGAGGTCGTCGTGGAGACCTGGCCCGGCGGTGCGCAGGTGCGCGTGCTCGACGACGAGAGCGCATTCGGCGGCGACCTCAGTGGACTCGACTACGCGACCGGCGCGAACGGCGCCGAGCTCTGGGCCGTCGAGAACGGCAACGGGCTGCTCTATCGACTCGTGCCCTCCGGCGAGGACTGGGTGCCGGCGGCGGGATGGACCGCGGGGCGTACGCTCCGGTACCCGGACGGCAGCGGCACGGTGGATGCCGAAGGCGTCACGGTGCAGGGCGGCAGCGTCTATGTCTCCAGTGAGCGCAACAACGCCCAGAGCTCCGTGAGCAGGCCCGCTGTGCTCCGCTTCGACGGCGCGGCGACCTCGGCCGGCTCGGAGCTCGTGGCATCCGCCGAGTGGAACCTGGCATCCGATTTCCCCGGGCTCGGCGCGAACGCCGGTCTGGAGGGGATCACCTGGGTACCCGACGCCGACCTGGTCGCCGACGGTTTCCGCGATGAGCGCACCGGCGCGGCCTACGACCCGGCCGACTACCCCGGTCACGGCGATGGCCTGTTCTTCGTCGGCGTCGAGGGGACCGCGTCGGTGTACGCGTACGCGCTCGCCTCCGACGGGTCGTTCGACCGCGTCGCGACGATCGCGACGTCGTTCGCCCTCGTCGCCGACGTGCAGTACGACCGAGGGCTCCTCTGGGTCGTGTGCGACGAGGCGTGCGACGGCCGCACCGCGACGTACGAGGTCGACGGCACCGGCGTGTTCGCGCCGACGCACGTGTACGCGCGTCCGGCCGGGATGACCAACGTCGCGAACGAGGGATTCGCGATCGCCTCGACGTGTGTCGACGGCCACGCCCAGACGTTCTACGCGGACGATGCCGACACCGACGGGTTCTCGCTGCGCGCCGGCACTCTCGACTGCACGACGGGAACGCCGGAGCCGACCCCGACACCGGAGCCGACGCCGACCGTCTCGCCGACACCGGAGCCGACGCCCACCGCCACGCCGACGCCGGAGCCCACCGCGACGTCGACGCCCGAGCCGACGCCCGAGCCGACGAGCACGCTCCCCGGGACGCCTGACGCACCCGACGAGGGCGACCTGACGGACGAGAACCGCGGCGTGATCGACGCGCCCTCCGAGGTGCGCGCGGGCGGCAGCATCCGGGTGGAGCTGGACCCCGCGCTCGCCGGCACGACCGTGAATGTGTGGCTGTTCTCGGAGCCGACCTCCCTCGGTGCGGCGGTCGTGGCCTCCGACGGTGGCATCACGGTGCGCATCCCGGCCACCGTTCCGGCAGGCGAGCACCGCCTCGTCGTGACGGATGCCGACGGCGCGATCCTCGCGTGGACGGAGCTCACCGTGACGGGCGCCGAACTGGCCGTGACCGGCGGGGATGCCACGGCATCCGCACTGTCGGTGATCGGCGGTCTCTTCGCCCTGGCGGTGGGCATCGCGCTGCTGCGCCGAGGGCGTCGCACCGCCGTCTGACGGCGAGCAACGGAGGCCGGGTCCCGAGCGGGACGTCCCCGTCCGGCGTGTTCTCCTGCGCGCTCCGCGCCCGGGCGTGGCCGACGCGGTCGGTTAGGGTGCAGATGTGAGGCAGAGGAGCGCGGGGTGATCGGGGGCGCTCGCTTCGCGGTCGCCCGCGCGCGCGCCGCGCTGCCCGCTCTCGTGACGCTCTTGGCGGTCTGCGTCGTGGCGGCGGGACTCGTCGTCGGAATGGCGGTCGCGTTGCGTGCCGTCGAGGCGGAGGACGTCCGCGCGGCCCTCGCCGCCGCGACCGACAGCCGCGGGCAGGCGGTCGTGACCGTCGCCGACGGCTCGACCGACGCCCTCCGCGACGCGGTCGAGACGACCCTCGCCGCTCACGGCGCCCCGCCGGTGACGATCGCCGTGACGGCGGATGCCGTGACGATCACACCTGATGCCGCCCGGTTCACGGGCGACGACGTCGGCGCGCTGGACGAGGCGCTGCGCGACCTCCCCGCCGACGCGCGCGAGATCGTCGGCGCCCGCGTGCAGGTCGCCGGGAGCCTGGAGACGACGCTGGGGGCCATCAGCGACGGCATCCAGGCGCGGCGCGGTCCGACGGCGGTCGCTGTCGGCTTCCTCGGACTGATCACCGTCGTGGTCGTGGGCGCGGTGGCGTGGGAGCCGGTGCGTGCGCGGGCGGGCGAGTCGCTGTTGCTGCGGGCCCGGGGCGCGCGGGCGCGGAGCCTCGCCGCCCTGTCGGGCACCGAGACGGCGGTGGTGTCGCTCCTCGGGGCCGTCACGGGTGCCGCCCTCGCCCTCGCCGTGGCCGCCGCGGGCGGATGGCCCTCGCCCGGCATCCTCTTCGCTGTCGTCGCCGCGGTCGGTGTGACCGCGGCGGCGACGCTGACGGCGGTCGTCATCACCGCCCGCACCGCCGACCGTCGACCCGGTCGCGCACAGCTCGTCGCGGTCGGCGCCGCCGCCGTGGTGCTCGCGGTCGTCACCGGTCTCGCCGCGTGGCAGTTCGCCCAGTCGGGCACGCCCGTCGTGACGCGCGGCGACGGCACGGCCGTGCTCGACCCCCTCGTGGCGATCGCGCCCGCCCTCATTCTCGCGCTCGCCGCCGTCGTCGCGGTGCTCGTGGCGACGCCCGCCGCGCGAGCGGTCGCCGCGACGCTCGGCGCGACCCGCGGCGTGCAGCCGATCACCCCGCTGCGGCTCGCGTCGCGTCGCCCCGGCCGCCACGCCCTCCCGCTCACGGTCGTCGCGTTCGCCGTCGGCATCGCGACGGTCGCGGGCGCTTATCAGGGCACGACCTCGGCCCTCGGCGACGCACCGGAGGCGCTGCGGGTGGGCGCCGACGTGCGCGTGACCACCATCCCCGACACCGTGGACGCCGCCGACGTCGCGCGAGCGGCCGCCGACGCCGGAGCCGCGTCGACGGCGGCGGCGCGGGGGTTCACCGCGCTCGGCCCCGGGTCGCGTCTTCCCGTCATCGCCATCGACGGCGGCCGCCTCGGCACGGTGATGCTCGACGCCGGGGGGACGATCGCCCCCGCCGAGCTCGGCGAGGCCATTCGGCTGCCCGCTGCCGGCATCCCGCTGGCGGGGGACACGCTGGAGCTCCGGGTGCGGGCACCGCTGCCGCCGCCGATCGATTTCGACGGAGAGCTGTTCCAGCCCGACCCGCTGCTGGCGAACGTGCAGCTCTCCTTCGTATCGGCGCGCGGTGAGCTGTGGACCACGTCGTTCGTGAACGGCGACCCGGGTTCGGGCGGCGAGGACGGCAGCGAGTTCGTGCCGCCGGTCGTCGACCCCGACGTGCGGGAGCGGATCGCCCTTCCCGGCGGCGACGAGTGGTCGCTCCTGGCGGTGAGCGTGTGGTCGGCGTCGTGGGCCGGCGAGGGCGACGTGATCCTCTCCGATGTGGTGAGCGGGGGTGAGCCCGTCGACGTGTCGACGCTCGTCCTCGCGCCCGGCACCGCAGGCACCGCCGAGATCGGCGGCTCGGACGTCGGCGGCTCGCTGCGGTTCATCCCCGCGTTCGACGACACGGGCGACAGTCTCGTCACCCGGGTCGTGGCCCCCGGTGCCCCCGCGACCGCACCTGTCGTGCTCACGGCGGCCCTCGCCGCCGACCTCAGCCTCGACGTCGGCGACACGATCGCCCTCGAGTTCGACGGTCCCGACTTCGAGGCGCAGGTGGAGGTCGTCGACATCGTGCCGGTGCTCCCCGGCACGCCGTCGGGGCAGGGGCTCCTCGCCGACATCGGCACGCTGACGCTGCTTTCCCCCGTCCCGGTCGTGCCCAACCAGGTGTGGGTCGAGGCGGACGATCCGGATGCCGTGGTCGCCGCCCTCGCCGAGCAGTTCACCGGCACGACGGTGCTCGCCGCCGATCCCCGGCAGGGGCGTGCCGCGGCGGCGACCGCCGCCGGCTTCGTGGTGGCGGCAGTCGGTGCGCTCGCCCTCGCGCTCGTCGTGCTGATGCTGCGCCGCTCCCGCACGCGCGCCGACGCGCGGGAGCTCGCCCTCCTCGCCGTCCTCGGCCTCGGTCGCCGCCGCGCGGCTCGCGTGCGCACGGCGGAAGACCTTGTCGCGCTCGCGTTCGGTGCGCTGGGCGGCGTCGCAGCCGGCATCCTCACCGCGATGCTCGTCGTCCCGGCCCTCGTCCGTGCCGCGTACGGCACCGTGCCCGACGCGTATCCCGTCCCGCTGGTCTGGCCCCTGCTGCCCCTGGGGGTCGCGATCGCGGCGATGCTGGCGGCGTGTGTGCTGGTAGTCGCGACGGTGCGCGCACCGCGAGGTCTGGCCGCCGCACTCCGGGAGGACGAATGACGGCCCGCTCTCCGGGGCTGTTCGCCCTCACCCGGCGCCGCTTCGCCACGCCGCGCAGCGCGGCGATCGTCATCGTCGCCCTCACGGCGCTCGCCGCGTTCGTCATCGCCGCCGCCCCGCGCGCCCTCGTCGGCGTGGTGCGCGCGGAGGTGGCGCATCAGATCTCCGGCGTCGCGGCGACCTCGCGCGACCTCACCGGCTCGTCGATCAACGTCCCCGTCTTCGCGCCCGCACCGGACGCCGCGCTGACGGACGGCTGGGATGCCGGGGCGCCCGAGATGTTCGGCGCTCTCGCCGGGCAGCTCGCGGCGGCCCGCGAAGACTTCGACCCCGTCCTTCGCGACCTGACCGCGCCTGCGGAGTTCGCCGAGCACCTCTCGGCGGGAGCCGCCGCCGATCCGACCGGCATCCCGGCCGACGTTCCGCTGCCGTTCGTGCAGGTGATCTCCGAACCTGCCGCCGCCACGCACGTGCGCGTCGTCGACGGCGCATGGCCGGAAGCCTGGAGCGGTGACGGGCCGATCCCGATCCTCCTCACCGTGTCCGCGGCCGAGACGATGGCCTGGACGGTAGGGGAGGAGCGCACCCCGTTCGTGCTCGCGGGCATCGGCGAGGCGGTCGATCCCGACGCCGACCGGTGGCTGCACCTCATCACGGCGCTGACGGCATCCGTCTACGACGACGGCAACCGGCGACCCACCGCGACGAGCGCCGGGTGGGTGGCGCCGGAGACCTGGGCCGCCCTCACCCAGTCGGGCGAGCTCGGGCGCACGCAGCTCAGCCTGTGGTACCCGGTCGACGGTGCGGGCGCGCGCGATGCCGACCCGACCGCGCTGCTGTCGGCGGTGCGCGGTGCCACGACGGCGTCGGTCGCACTCGACCCGTCGGGCCAGCTGCGCACGCGCCTGTCGAGCGACCTCGTCTCGGTGCTGTCCACGGGGCTCTCGCGCGCCAACTCCGCGAGCGCGATCCTCGCGGTCGCCGCCGTGGGGCCGCTCGCCGTCAGCGTCGCGCTCATCGTGCTCGCGTCCGCGCTCATCGTGCGGCGGCGGCGCAGCGATCTCGCGCTCCTCTCGGCGCGCGGTGCGCCGCTCGCGCGGCTGCGACGCCTCCTGTTCGGCGAGGGCCTGCTGCTCGGCGCGCCGGCGGCGGTCGCCGGTGCCCTCGCCGGCGTGCTGCTGACGGCGAACGACGCCGGGTGGATGCCGACCGTGTGCGCCGTGCTCGTGGGATTCGCCCCCGCGGCCGCGCTCGCCGCGACGCTCCGGCGCGCGCTCCTCACACGAGCGCGCGCCGATCTCGACGCCCCCTCGCGCGGTCGCTGGGTGCGGGTGGGCGAGCTGATCGTCGTGCTCGTGGCGGTGGCGGCGGTCGTGCAGCTCGTGCTCCGCGGCATCGGCACCGACACGACCACGATCGACCCGCTCGTCATCATCGCGCCGCTCCTGGCGACGGTCGCACTCGCGCTGCTCGTCGTGCGGCTGCACCCGGTGCCGCTGGCGGCGGCACTGGCGGCCTCGCGCCGCCGCCGCGGCGTGGTCGGTCTCGTCGGGGCGGCCCGCAACCTCCGCGACCCGTCCGCCGGCACCACCGCCGTGCTCGCGATGGTCGTCGCCGTCGCGATCGCCGTGTTCTCCTCCGTCGTGCTGGCGACGGTCGACCGGGGCGCCGTCGTCGCGGCGCAGCGCGACGTGGGCGCGGACGTGCGCCTGGCCGGGCCGTACTTCGACGAGGGCACGGTGGAGCGTCTGCGCGCGGTGGACGGCGTCGCGGATGCCGTCGGCATCCTGCGCGGTGACTTCCTCACGATCGCGGGGGAGTCGGGGTCCGGCGCGGGCCAGGCCACGGACAGCGTGCTCGCGTTCGTCACCGAGACGGATCGCGCCGCCGAGGCGCAGCGCGGATACGTCGGCGCGTTTCCCGGTGGCGTGAACTCCGGCGCGGACCCGCTCGAGATCGTCGCCTCCACCAGCGTCGCCGCCGAGGTGGGGTCGGGTGACGTGACACTGCTCGATCGTCCGGCGCGCGTGGTGGGGACGATCCCCGCGCTCCTCGGTGCCACCGACACGACCGAGTTCGTCGTGCTCGACGCCGCCGACTACACGGCGCTCACGGGGCTCGGCTTCTACCCGCGCACCGTGCTCGTCGACCTGGAAGACGGCATCGACCCCCGCGACGTGCTGCCCGCCATCCAGGATGCCGTCGGGCAGACCCACACGACACGGGTGCTGGCCGACTCGACGGCGGAGATCCAGGCGTCGCCGGCGGTGACGGCCCTGAGGTTCGTGCTGTTCGGGGCGCTCGGGATCGCCGCGCTCCTGTCGGTGATCGCGCTGCTGCTGGTGGCCGGGGTGTCGCGCGACGCCCGCTCCCGCGTGATCGCGCTCCTGCGGACGATGGGGCTCGATCGGGCGCGAGCCCGCGGCATCGTCGCCTGGGAGTTCGCCCCGCTCGGCATCACGGCCCTCGTCGGCGGGGTGCTGCTGGGGGCCGCCCTGCCGCTGCTGGTCGTGGCATCCATCGACCTGCGTCCTTTCACCGGCGGCGGTGCCCAACCGTCGCTCACCGTCGACCCCGCCCTCAGCGGGGCCCTCATCGCCGTCGTGGTCGTCGCGCTGGCGCTCGCCGTCGTGGCGGGCGTGCTCAGCGCGCGGACCGTCTCGATGGCGACCGTGCTCCGAACGGAGGAGGATTGATGAACGATCCCGACATCGTCTGCGAAGGTCTCGTGCGCATCTTCGCGGTCGCAGACATCGAGGTGCAGGCGCTCCAGGGCCTCGACCTCGTCGTCGAACGCGGCGGCCTCGTGGCGCTCGTCGGCGCCTCCGGCTCCGGGAAGTCGACCCTCCTGTCGATCCTCTCCGCGCTGGATGCCCCCACCGCGGGCAAGGCCACCGTCGCGGGCCGCGACCTCACGGCGCTCACCGCGCGACAGCGCGTGGACTACCGACGCGAAGTGGTCGGATTCGTCTGGCAGCAGACCGCCCGCAACCTCCTGCCGTACCTGTCGGCGGAGGAGAACGTGCACCTGGCCCGGGCGATCGGCGGCGACCGCTCCCGCTCCGCCCGCGCGCGCGAGCTCCTGGAGCTCACGGGCGTCGCCGACGTCGCGGCGCGGCGTCCTGCGGAGCTCTCGGGCGGTCAGCAGCAGCGGGTGGCCATCGCCGTCGCGCTCGCGAACGACCCGCGCGTGCTGCTGGCCGACGAGCCGACGGGCGATCTGGACGAGCACGCGACGGCGGACGTCCTCGCCACCTTCGAGACGGTCAACCGCGAGCTCGGCACGACGGCACTCATCGTGACCCACGACCCCGCCGTCTCGGAGCACGTGCGACGCACGGTGCAGATCCGCGACGGACGCACCGCGACCGAGGTGCTGCGCTCCACCCACACCGACGACGAGGGCCGCGAGCACGTCGTCGCCCAGGAGTTCGTGGTGCTCGACAAGGTCGGCCGGATGCAGCTGCCCACCGACTACATGACCCAGCTCGACCTTCGCGACCGCGTGCGCCTCGAACTCAACCCCGACCACGTCGGCGTGTGGTCCGGCACGGCGGCGGTGCCGCGACCGGACGCGGCTATCGCGGTTCCAGGATCCGGTGTCGAGGGACCGGAATCGGAGGCCGCGGTCCGGGCATCTGGGGATGCCGCCCCGCCCACGAGGCGGAGTCTGCGCGAACGGAAGGACGATTCCGATGACTGAGACCCTGCTCGACGCGCGCGGCCTCTCGGTCGTGCACCGCACGCCCGCCGGTGAGGTCGCGGCGCTCGCCGACGCGTCTCTCACCCTCTCGCCCGGCGAGTTCGTCGTGCTGGTGGGGCCGTCGGGGGCGGGCAAGACGACGCTGCTGCACGTGCTCGGCGGCATCCAGCCCGTCACGACCGGCACGGTCCGCATCGGCGAGGTCGAGATGACGACGGCATCCGAGGCGCAGGTCGACCGCGTGCGGCGCGACGACCTCGGCTACGTCTTCCAGTCGTTCGGCCTCATCAGCGCGCTGACCGCGGAGGAGAACGTGGAACTCCCGCTGCGCATCCGAGGGACGGATGCCGGTGAGCGCGCCGCGCGCGTGTCGCACCTGCTGGAACGGGTGGGGCTCGCGGCGCACGCGAAGCAGCGCCCCGGAGAGCTGTCGGGCGGTCAGCAGCAGCGCGTGGGCATCGCCCGGGCCCTCGCCGGCTCGCCGCGCATCCTGCTCGCCGACGAACCGACCGGACAGCTCGACTCCCACACGGCCGTGCAGATGATCGACCTCATCTCCTCGATCGCCCACGACGACGGCCTCGCCGTGCTCCTTTCCACCCACGACCCGTCGGTGCTCGCGCGCGCCGACCGTGTGCTGGAACTCCACGACGGTGTACTGCGCGCGGGCTGACCTCTGCGTTTCGACTCGCTGCGCTCTGCGTTTCGACTCGCTGCGCTCTGCGTTTCGACTCGCTGCGCTCGCTCAACGACCGGGTGGGCGCTGTGCGTTTCGGCTGTGCGTTTCGACGCTGCGTTTCGACTCGCTGCGCTCGCTCAACGACCGGGGGGGATGAGGGGGGCTAGGGGCGGGTGCTCACCCAGCCGAGGGCGGGGGCGACGTGCGTCGCGAACGACTCCACGATGCGGAGGTTGAACTCCACCCCCAACTGCGAGGGGATCGTCAGCATGAGCGAATCGGCCGACATCACGGCGGCATCCTGCTTCAGCTGCTCGACGAGCACGTCGGGTGCCGCGGCGTAGGTCTTGCCGAACGTCGAGCGGAAGCCGTCGATGTAGCCGATGCCGTCGCCCTCGGCGGAGTGGCCGAAGTACAGCTCGTCCTCGGCGGTCGTGATCGGGAAGATCGACCGGCTCACCGAGGTGCGCGGCGTGCCGGGGTGACCGGCATCCCGCCACGCGGCGCGGAACAGGTCGAGCTGCTCGGCCTGGAGGAGATCGAACGGGCGGCCGTCGGCCTCGGTCACGAGCGTCGACGACATGAGGTGCACACCCTGCCGACCGGCCCACTCGGCCGTCTCCCGTGTTCCGGCACCCCACCAGATGCGGGAGCGCAGACCCTCCGAGTACGGTTCGATGCGCTGTCCGCCGCTGCCGCCGCCGAACGGGCTGCTCGCGTCGCGCTCGGCGAGTGGCTGGCCCTCGATGGCGCGGAGGAACAGCTCGAACTTGTCACGAGCCATGTCGGCGCCGCGAGGGTCCTGCGAGCCGGTGTAGCCGAACGCCTCGTACCCGCGGACGACGGTCTCGGGTGAGCCGCGGCTGACGCCCAGGGCGAGGCGACCGTCGGAGAGGAGGTCGACGGCTGCTGCCTCCTCGGCGAGGTACAGCGGGTTCTCGTAGCGCATGTCGATGACGCCCGTGCCCATCTCGATGCGCTCGGTGGTGGCGGCGATCGCAGCGAGCAGCGGCATCGGCGACGCCTGCTGCCGCGCGAAGTGGTGCACGCGGAAGGCGATGCCGTTGACGCCGAGGTCGTCCAGGCCCTGGGCGAGATCGATCGCCTGCTTCATGGAGTCCTGGGCGGTGAGCTGACGACCGTTGCCGAGCGGACCGTAGTGGCCGAAGGAGAGCGTTCCGAAACTGCGCATGATGCCGCCAACGATACGCCCGGCGGATGTATTCCGACGCATGCATCGGAGTCGTGACGGCGCTCGCGGTTTCGCGCCGTGACACGCTCTGCGGAATAGCTCGGGCGCGGTGGGTATTGTCCCCAGCATGACCCGCATCGGAAACAGTGACCTCGACGTCTTCCCCCTGGCCCTCGGCGGCAACGTATTCGGCTGGACCGCCGACCGCGACGCGTCCTTCGCCGTCCTCGACTCCTTCCGTGCCGGCGGCGGTGACTTCATCGACACCGCCGACTCCTACAGCGCGTGGGTCGACGGCCACACCGGCGGCGAGAGCGAGACGATCATCGGCGAGTGGCTCGCGGCGCGCGGGCTTCGCGCGGGCGAGGACGTCACCGTCGCCACCAAGGTGAGCCAGCACCCCCAGTTCAAGGGGCTCTCGGCATCCACCGTGCGGGCCGCCGCGGAGGCATCGCTCGGCCGCCTCGGCGTCGAGACGATCGACCTCTACTTCGCACACTTCGACGACGCCGACACTCCGCTGGAGGAGACCGTCGCCGCGTTCGGTGCGCTCGTGAAGGACGGGCTCGTCCGCTACACCGCCGTGTCGAACTACTCGGCCGACCGCATCCGCGAGTGGGTGCGCATCGCGCGCGAGCTGGGCGTCGCCGAGCCGGTCGCCGTGCAGCCGCACTACAACCTCGTCCACCGCGAGATCGAGGCGGACATCGTCCCGGCCGCGCAGGAGCTCGGCCTCGGACTCGTGCCCTACTTCGCGCTGGCGAAGGGCTTCCTCACCGGGAAGTACCGGACGACGGATGCCACGGGCGCCTCGTCTCCGCGTGCCGCCGCCGCCGTGACCTACGCGACCCCACAGGGCCTCCAGATCATCGACACCCTCGAGCGGATCGGCCGCGCGCACGACGTGTCGATCGCCGCGACGGCGCTCGCCTGGCTCCGCGCCAAGCCCACCGTCGTCGCCCCCATCGCGTCGGCGTCGAAGGAGGCGCAGGTCGCCGATCTCCTCGACGGCGGAAAGACCGACCTCACCGCCGACGAGGTCGCCGAGCTCGACGCCGTGTCGGAATGGACGCCCGCCGACCAGTGAGCGCGTGGCCCTCCAGCGTCGGCGATGATGGGGAGATGGCCGACGACTACACGCACGGGCACCACGAGAGCGTGCTGCGCGTGCACCGGAAGCGCACGGTGGGCAACTCCGCCGCGTACCTCCTGCCCGAACTCCGACCCGGCAGCCGCGTCCTCGACGTGGGCGCCGGACCCGGCACGATCAGCACCGACCTCGCGGCCATCGTCGCGCCGGGCCCCGTGCACGCGGTCGACGCCTCGGCCGACGTCGTCGCGCACGCCGAAGCCGATCGGGTCGAGCTGGGCATCGAGAACCTCTCGTACGCCGTCGACGACGCGTACGCGCTGTCGTCGGAAGACGGCGCATGGGACGTCGTGCACGCCCACCAGGTGCTGCAGCACCTCGCTCGGCCCGTCGACGCGCTCCGCGAGTTCCGCCGCGTCGTCGCGCCCGGCGGTGTCGTCGCGGTGCGCGACGTCGACTACGAGGGCACCATCTGGTGGCCCCGGGTCCCCGGCCTCGACGAATGGCGCGAGGTGTATCTCGCCGCCCACCGCGGCACGAGCGGCGACCCGTCGGCAGGGCGGCAGCTGAAGTCGTGGGCGCGGGCGGCGGGCTTCACGGATGTGCGGTCGTCGGCATCCGTCTGGCTCTTCGAATCGCCCGAGGCGCGGGAGTGGTGGGGCGGCGCGTGGGCGGAACGGGCGCTCCACTCCTCGTTCGCCGACAACGTGCTGCGGCTCGGCATCGCCGATCGCGACGCGCTGGAGCGGATCAGCGCCGGGTGGCTCGAATGGGCGGCGGCAGAGGACGGCTGGCTGCTCATGCCGCACGGCGAGGTGCTCGCGCGCGACTGACCGTCAGTCCTGGGCGGGTCGCAGCCCTGTCTAGATGACGATGCGGCCGCCGACGATGACGCCCGGGCCGTCGCCGGGGACCGGTGCCGGCGCCGGCAGGATCTGCTCGGCATCCCACGCGGCGTGCGCTTCCGCAGCGGAGGGCCGCCAGACCTCGTCGAAGCCGAACGTGCCGCCCATGCGTCCAGGGTACGCTCGCGACCGTGACTACAGTCGAGAACCCCACGATCCTCACAGACGGCGCCGTGCTCCGCGAGGCCCGTCCGGGCGACGAGGCCGGCATCCTGGCCCTCATCCACGCGCTCGCCGTCTACGAGCGCGAGCCGGAAGCCGTGGAGAACACGGCGGATGCCCTCGCGGCGAGTCTGTTCGGCTCCCACCCGCAGGTCTTCGCCCACGTCGTGGAGCGAGACGGCGCGATCCTCGGCATCGCCGTGTGGTTCGTCACGTACTCGACCTGGACCGGCCGACACGGGATCTGGCTGGAAGATCTGTACGTCGACGAGGCCCATCGCGGTGCGGGCTACGGCAAGGCGCTCATGCGCGCGCTCGCCGAGGTGTGCGTCGCCCGGGGCTACAGCCGCTTCGAGTGGACGGTGCTGGACTGGAACGCGCCGTCGATCGCGTTCTACCGTGCGATCGGCGCCGAGGCGCAGGACGAGTGGACGACGCAGCGTCTCTCGGGTGCGGCCCTCGAGGCGCTCGCAGGGGAGGCTTCGGCGGAGGGCTGACGTCGGCGGCTCCGACTGCCTACGATGGCGGCAGACGATCGGAGGTGACCGTGGTCGAAGTGCGCGTGGCCGGCGTCGCCCTCGACGGTGCGGGGCAGCACGTCATCCTCCTCACGCCGATGGACGACGCCCAGGGCGACGGGCGTGTTCTGCCCATCTGGATCGGGGCGCAGGAGGCGACCTCGATTCTCATCGCGGTCGAGGGCGCCCAGGCGCCGCGGCCCCTCGCGCACGACCTCATGCGCGCGATGCTCGCCGAGACCGACACGGTCGTCGACCGCGTCGAGGTGACGCGTATCGAGGACGGCACGTTCTACGCCGAGATCACCCTCCTCACCCCCGGCGGGCCGCGGATCGTCGATGCCCGCCCGTCGGATGCCGTGGCCCTCGCGTCGCGGACGGGCGCGTCGGTGTTCGTCGCCGACGACGTGCTGGCCGAGGCCGGGGTGCCCGGCACGATCGTCGAGGGCGGCGAGGAGCAGCAGGTCGAGGAGTTCCAGCGATTCCTCGACGATGTCGACCCCGACGATTTCCGCGGCTGACGCAGCGACGAGGTCTGCCCTCCGTGTCGGGGCGTGGGCGTAGCGTGTCGGCATGATCACGCGGGACGTGCTGGACTGGTTGCTGGACTCCGACCCCACACTGCGCTGGCAGGTGGAGCGTGACCTCGCAGGCGCCCCGGCCGACGTATGGCGGGCGACGCGCGCCCGCATGGCGACGGAGGGCGATGCGGCGACGCTGCTCTCGCACCAGGATGCCGACGGGCAATGGGCCGGGGGCGCGTTCTTCCCGGGGGACATGACCGAGCCTCCTCCCGACGGCGAGCAGCCCTACACGGCGACCACCTGGACCCTGACCACTCTCCGCGAGTGGGGGCTCGATGCGGCCGTGCTCGCCGGAACCGGGGCGCTGCTGAGCCAGAACAGTCGGTGGGAGTACGACGACCTGCCGTACTGGGACGGCGAGGTGGATGTGTGCATCAACGCGATGACCCTCGCCAACGGCGCCTGGCTCGGTGAGGACATGTCGGAGCTGGCGGCCTGGTTCCCCGCCCACATCGTCTCCGACGGCGGCTGGGACTGCCAGTGGGTCGAGGGGTCGGTGCATTCGTCGTTCCACTCGACGATCAACGCGGTGCGGGGGCTGCTCGCCTACGAGAAGCTCACGGGAGACACCTCGGTGCGTGACGCGCGCCACAGCGGAGAGGGGTACCTGCTGCGTCGGCGGCTGCGCTACCGCCTCACGACCGGCGAGCGTGTGGGGCCGTGGGTCGATCTCATCGCCTACCCCTACCGAGCGCCCTTCACGCTGTTGAAAGCCGTCGATCACTTCATGGAGGCTGCGGTGCACGACGGCGTCGCACCCGACCCGCGCGCGGCGGAGGCGGTCGAGCGCCTGCGCTCGTCGCGGGGCGACGACGGCCGCTGGGAACAGGGCTGGCGTTTCGGAGGCGACACCTGGATCGCCCACGACGTGCCACCCGGTGAGCCCTCGCGGTGGGTGACGTTCCTCGCTCAGCGCGCGCTCGACCGATGGGATGCCGCGACGACGTAACACGGCGACACCGCGAGTAGGTGGCGCGGCCCCTCCCGACGCAAGATGGCTGTCGGCAAGGAGGGACACGTCATGGGCCGCAGGGGATTCACTACGAGGCAGGTCCACGAGCGCGGGCGCGCCGGGGCATCCTCTCCGCGGGCGACCCCGATCTACCTCACGGCGGGCTTCAGCTTCGACGAGTACGGCGATGCGGCCTCGCACTTCGGTGCGGGCGAGGGCTACGCGTACACCCGCATCGGCAACCCGACGATCGACGCCGTCGAGGGCGCGTTGGCGGAACTCGAGGGCGGTTCGCAGGCCCTGCTCCTGGCGAGCGGCCAGGCCGCCACGTCGGTCGCGCTGCTGAGCCTCGCTGCTGCAGGCGACCACATCGTCGTCTCGAACCACATCTACGAGGGCAGTCGCGGACTGATCCTCGACAACCTCTCCCGGTTCGGGATCGAGGCCGACTTCGTCGACGACATCGGCGACCCCGCGGCGTGGGAGGCGGCGATCCGCTCCGAGACGAAGGCGCTGTTCGCCGAGTCGATCTCCAACGCCACCAACCGCATCCTCGACATCGCCGCCGTCTCCGCGGTCGGGCGACGTCACGGCATCCCGCTCGTCGTCGACAACACCTTCGCCACCCCCTACCTGCTGCGACCGATCGAGCACGGCGCGGACGTCGTCGTGCACTCGGCCAGCAAGTTCCTCTCGGGCCAGGGAACCGTCATCGGCGGGGCGATCGTGGACAGCGGCCGGTTCGACGCGGCGCGATCGGGAGCGAAGTTCCCGCATCTCGTCGCGCCCGGTCGAGGCGGCACGGCCAGCCTCGTGGAGCGCACCGGGGGCGACGCGCGCATCGCGTACGCCCGCGAGAGCGTCGCGCCGCGCCTGGGTCCCACCCCCTCGCCGCTCAACGCCTTCTTCATCGGGCAGGGCATCGAGACGCTGAGCCTGCGGGTGGAGCGCCAGTCGGCGAACGCCCTCGCCGTGGCGACGTGGCTCGCCACGCACCCCGCGGTCGCCTCGGTGGACTATGCGGGCCTCCCTTCGCACCCCGATCACGCCCTGGCATCCGAGCTCCTGCCGGACGGGTACGGGTCGGTCTTCACGTTCACGGTGGCGGGGGATGCCGGTGATGCGCGCCGTGTCGTCGAAGCGCTCGACGTGTTCACCCACATGACGCACCTCGGCGATGTCCGCTCGCTCGTGCTCCACCCCGCCTCGACGAGCCACACCCACCTCACCGAGGCGGAGCGTCTCGCGCTCGGTGTCTTCCCCGGCACGCTGCGCCTGTCCATCGGCATCGAGGACGTCGACGACCTCATCGACGACCTCGGGCGTGCGCTGGCGGCCGGCGCAGCGTCCGTCGCTCCCGCCGTCGCCCGCGCGGAGGTCTCGGCATGAGCCGGCCGCAGCACTTCGGCTGGTTCCTCGCGCGCGGCTTCGGGCCGCACGGGTGGGGGCATCCCTACCTCGACTGGGACTGGCGGTGGACGTCGCCCGACCTTTATCAGCAGTCGGCGCGGGAACTGGAGCAGGCGGGCTTCGACTTCGTGCTCATCGAAGACGCCCCCTCGCTCGGATCGCCCGCCACGCTCGACACCCGCGTCCGTCACGCGTTCGGTGGCCCCAAGCACGACCCCCTCCTGCTGGCGCCGTACCTGTTCCAGGCGACGCGGCACCTCGGTGTCATCCCGACAGTGAACCCCGCGGCGTACCTGCCGTACACCGCGGCGAGGCAGTTCGCGAGTCTCCAGCACCTGAGCGGTCACCGCCTCGGGCTCAACGTCGTCACCGATACCGGCAGCGCCCGGCACTTCGGCGACGCACCGCAGCTCGGACACGACGCGGCATACGACCGCGCGGAGGAGTGGCTCGCCGGCATCCGCTCGCTGTGGCGCAGCTGGGGCGAGGGGGCCCTCGTGGCCGATCCGATCTCGGGCGTGTACGCCGACGGCACGCGGTTGGATGCCGTCCGCCACCGCGGCGAGTACTACGCGTTCGACGGTCCGCTCAACGCCGTGCCGTTCGAGCACGGCGAGCCCGTCATCGCGTCACCCGGAGGATCGGGTCGCGGCCTCGCGTTCGCCGGAGCGAACTCCGACGTGCAGCTGGCGCTGGCCCCGCTCACCGAGACGAGCATCCGCGAGTACCGGGCGCGCATCCATGCGGCCGCCGTCGAGCGAGGGCGTCGCCCCGAGGACATCACGATCCTCTTCGCGATCCAGCCCACGCTCGTCGCGAGCGCGGAGGAGGCGGACCGGCTGGTGGCCGCCGCCGCGCATCCCGACGACGCGGCGCTGAAGCTCATCGCCCAGCGCCAATCGAGCGATCTGGAAACCGACCTCACCGCGCTCGACCTCGACGCACCGCTCGATCCCGGCATCTTCGGCGAGCACGTCTCGCAGGGCAGCATCCGACGGCTGGTCGGCGACCGCGATGTCGCGACGACGCCCCTGCGCGCCCATCTGACCGCACTCGCTCGCCTCGGACGCATCTCCGACCGTTCGGGCTTCGTCGGCACGGCCGAGGAGTTCGCCGACCTCATCGAGGAACTGGGCGAGTGGGGCAACGACGGGGTGCTCCTGTGGGGAGACCTGCACCCGGTCACCGTCCACCGCACCCTCGACGAGCTCGTGCCCGTACTGCGACGCCGTGGCATCCTGCGGCGCGAGCAGATCGACGGCGGCCTACACGCGACGCTGCGCGCCTTCTGATTCGGGGGGCGTTTCGTCTCGGTGCTGCGCTCCTCGCTCAACGACCGGGGGTGGGTGTGGGGCGTTTCGTCTCGGTGCTGCGCTCCTCGCTCAACGACCGGGGGTGGGTGTGGGGCGTTTCGTCTCGGTGCTGCGCTCCTCGCTCAACGACCGGCGGCGGGGGTGGGGTACGGGTGCGGGCGTTTCGTCTCGGTGCTGCGCTCCTCGCTCAACGGCCGGGGTAGGTGTGGGGCGTTTCGGCTCGGTGCTGCGCTCCTCGCTCAACGACCGGTCGTGCCCCCGAGGACGACGAACGCCCCCGGAGAGTGTCCGGGGGCGTTCGCGGTGACGGGGTGTGTCAGTCGAGGCCGTTGGCGGCGAGCCAGTCGGTCGCGATGTCGGCCGACGAACGCTTGTCCTCGGTGGACTCGACGTTCAGGGCGACGAGGCCCTCAGGGGTGAGGGCGGCGCTGATCGGGTTGATGACGTCGGCGATCTCGTCGGCGATCGACTCGCTCACGAGCGGGACGACGTTGGACGCGAGGAACAGGCCCTTCGGGTCGGCGAGGGTGACGAGGTCGTTCGTCTGGATGCGCGGGTCGGCGCTGTAGACGTTGGCGACCTGGATGTTCCCCGCGACGAGCTCGTCGACGGTCGTGTCGGCGGTCGCGGAGAACGCGACGTCGACGCCGTAGACCGACTTCAGGCCCTTGGGACCGTACGGGCGCTCCTCGAGCTCGGGTGCGCCGCCGAGGGTGAGGTCGGCGATGCCGGCGAGGTCGCCGATCTCGGTGAGGTTGTTCTCAGCGGCGAACTCGGCCGTGACGTTGTAGGAGTCCTGGTCGGTGGCCGACGACTGGTCGAGCACGGTCAGGCCCTCGGGGAGCGCGTCGGCGAGGGCCGCGTAGACATCCTCGGATGCCGTGGCGGTGGTGGCCTCGTCGAAGAACTGCAGGAGGTTGCCCGTGTACTCGGGGATCAGCTGCACGCTGCCGTCTTCGAGCGACGGGATGTAGATGTCGCGCTGGCCGAGCTGGAACTTGCGCTCCACCGTGAAGCCGGCGTTCTCGAGGGCCTGGGCGTAGATCTCGGCGATGATCTCGTTCGAGTAGTACGCCTGCGAGCCGACGACGATGGTCGACGGCTCACCGGAGGCCGGCGGGGTGTTGCTGCTGTCGCCGCCGAGCGGGTCGGAGGTGGCGCAGCCGGCGAGGGCGAGGGCGGCCACCGTTGCCAGGCCGAGAGTGGCGGCGAGGCGGGTGCGGATGCGGGTCATGGTGCGGACCTTTCTGGATGGTGTGCAGATCTCGGAGTGAGCGGTGCTGTGGTGCGGGAGAGGGCGTCTCAGCCGGGGGCGTCGGCGACCTTATGCGGACGGAGGTAGGGCGTGCGGCCCTCCACGCCGCGGGGCAGCGCGACCCCGCGGGGGACGACGAGCCGCTGCAGGAGCGCGAAGAGGCCGTCGAGGGCGAGGGCGAGCGCGACGACGATGAGCGAGGCGCCGAGCACCTGGTCGAACCGGTTGAGCTGGATGCCCTGCAGGAAGTAGAAGCCGAGCCCGCCGAGCCCGGCGTACGCGGCGATGGTGACGGTGGCCACCACCTGGAGGGTGGCCGAACGGAGCCCGCCCATGAGGAGGGGAAGGCCGAGGGGAACCTCGATCTTCCACAGCACCTGCCACGGCGTCATGCCGACGGCCCGCCCGGCGTCGATCACCGCCCGGTCGATCGCCTCGAAGCCGGCGTAGGCCCCAGCGAGGATCGACGGGATGGCGAGCAGCACGAACGACACGACGGCCGCCTCGGTCTTGTGCACGACGCCGATGAGGAGCACCAGCAGCAGCAGGAGGCCGAGCGAGGGGAGCGCGCGGGCGGCACCGGAGAGGGCGACGGCGATCTCGCGCCCGCGACCGGTGTGGCCGATGAGCCAGCCGAGGGGGATGGCGATGAGGGCGGCGATGAGCACGGAGCCGAACGTGAACGCGAGGTGCTGCCAGATCGCGAGGGGAAGGGGCACCGACGAGCCGGTGAGGCGGTCGGGCGAGAAGATCCACGCGAACGCGTCGAGGAAGAGGTTCATGCGGTCGCCTCCGCGAGCACTCGGCGGGAGACCGCGCGCGACTCGCGCCGTCGCGGCTGCCAGGGCATGAGCACGCGGCCGAGCACCACGAGCAGCAGGTCGATGATGAGCGCCACTACCACGACGGCTACGACGCCGGAGAGCACCTCTTCGACGATGCGCCGCTGATATCCGTTGGTGAACAGGTAACCGAGGTTCTGCACGCCGATGAGGATGCCGACGGTCGCCAGCGAGATCGTCGAGGTGGCCGTCACGCGGAGGCCCGCGAGGAGCACGGGTCCGGACAGCGGGAAGTCGACCGCCCAGAACCGGCGCCACGGGCCGTAGCCCACCGCGACGGCCGACGCGCGCACGGCGGGATCGATCGAGTCGAGCCCGTCGGTGACCGACCGCGTCATGATCGCGACGCCGTAGACCGTGAGGGCGATGATGAGGTTCACCTCGGAGAGGAACGGGATGCCGAAGGCCCCGAGCAGGCCGAAGAGCCCGAGCGAAGGGATCGTGTAGAGGAGGCCGATGGTCGTGAGCGCGGCTCCGCGGAAGGGCGTGTAGCGCCAGGCGGCCCAGCCGAGCGGAACGGCGATGAGAAAGGACAGCACGATCGGGATCACGCTGTGACGGAGGTGGTCGAGCGTGAGGCCGCCGATGAGGTCGAGGTTGTCGAGGATCCAGGTCACGCGGGACCTCCCTCGCTTCCCTCGCTGCCGGCGTCGCCGTTCACGAGCACGCCCTGGGTGCGCCCCACGGCGTCGACGAGCACCGTGCCGCGCGGCGTGGTCTTGGCGCGCAGCGCGCGACTGCCGCGATCGACCCCGACGAATTCGGCGACGAAGTCGCTCGCGGGGTTCTCGATGATCTCGTCGGGGCTGCCGACCTGCGCGATCCGCGCGCCCTTCTCGAGGATCACGACCTGGTCGCCCAGCAGGAACGCCTCGTCGATGTCGTGCGTGACGAACACCACGGTCTTGTCGAGGTCGCGCTGGAGGCGTCGCGTCTCAGCCTGCAGCTCCTTGCGCACGATCGGATCGACGGCCCCGAACGGCTCGTCCATGAGGAGGATGTTCGGGTCGGCGGCGAGCCCGCGCGCCACCCCGACGCGCTGCTGCTGGCCGCCGGAGAGCTGCCGGGGGTACCGATCGGCCAGGCGCCGATCGAGACCCACGATGTCGAGGAGCTCGAGCGCGCGCTCACGAGCCTGCCGCTTCGGGGTGCCGGTGAGGACCGGGACGGTGGCGACGTTGTCGGCGACGGTGAAGTGGGGGAGGAGACCGGAATTCTGCAGGACGTAGCCGATGCCTCGGCGCAGCTGCACGGGATCGCGGTCGCGGATGCTCTCGCCGTCGATCGTGATGTCGCCGTCGGTGGGCTCCACGAGACGGTTGATCATGCGCAGCAGCGTGGTCTTGCCGCAGCCGGACGATCCGACGAACACGGTCGTCTTGTGTGCCGGGATCACGAGGCTGAAGTCGTCAACGGCGGTCGTGCCGTCAGGGAATCGCTTCGTGACGGCGCGGAACTCAATCGACATTTCGCCTCCGGGTCGGTCTGATCACCCAATCACACCCCAACGACATCGGCGAAGGGGGTGGCACACAGCGTCACACTTCCGGTAAGCGTGGTCGAGTGGATGCCGAAGAGTACGACCTGATCGTTATCGGAGCCGGCCCCGTCGGCGAGAACGTCGCCGACCGCGCCGTGCAGCGCGGCCTGAGCGCCGTCATCGTCGAGAGCGAGCTCGTCGGCGGTGAATGCTCCTACTGGGCGTGCATGCCGTCGAAGGCCCTGCTGCGGGCGGGAGCGGCGCTGCGCGCGGCGCGGAGCGCGCCGGGCGCGGCGGAGGCGGTGACCGGCGAGGTCGACGTCGCGGCGGTGCTGCGACGTCGCGACGAGATCGTGCACGAGTGGGACGACAGCGGCCAGGTGTCGTGGCTCGAGGGTGCCGGGATCGCCCTCGTCCGCGGACACGCACGCCTCTCGGGCGTGAAGGAGGTCGAGGTGGGCGACCGCCGGCTGCGGGCGCGGCATGCCGTCGCCGTCTGCACCGGCTCCGCCTCGCTCCTGCCCGACGTTCCCGGACTGGCGGATGCCGGGCTGTGGACGAGCCGCGAGGCCACCGGGGTGCGCGACGTTCCGGCATCCCTCGTCGTGATCGGCGGCGGCGTCGTCGCCGTCGAGATGGCCACCGCGTTCGCGTCGTTCGGCACGAAGGTCACGGTGCTCTCCCGGTCGGCGCTGCTGCGCGGCATGGAGACGTTCGTGGGCGACCGCGTCGCGGCGGGGCTGCGCGCCTCTGGCGTCGACCTGCGCCTCGGCGTCGAGACCTCCCGGGTCGACCGCACCGGCGGCGGTGAGGTCGTCGTGACGCTGACCGACGGGTCGGAGGTGCGGGCCGCGGAAGGGCTCGTCGCCACCGGGCGGGTGCCGCGCACGACCGATCTGGGACTCGAGTCGGTCGGGCTCGAGCCCGGCGCGTGGCTCGACGTCGACGACACCCTCCGCGTCCGCGGACACGACTGGCTGTACGCCGTCGGCGACGTGAACCATCGCGTGCTGCTCACCCACCAGGGGAAGTACCAGGCGCGGGCGGCGGGCGACGTCATCGCGGCCCGAGCGCGCGGCGGCGACATCGACGACGCGCCCTGGGGCGCCCACGCGGCGACCGCCGACCACCGCGCCGTGCCGCAGGTCGTCTTCAGCGAGCCGGAAGCTGCGGCCGTGGGTCTCACGGAGATCCAGGCGCGCGAGGCCGGCATCCCGGTGCGGGTGCTCGATTACGACCTCTCCTGGGTGGCCGGGGCGAGCACGTATGCACAGGATTACGTCGGGACGGCGCGCGCCGTCGTCGACGAGGAGCGCGGAGTGCTCGTGGGCGCGACGTTCGTCGGGCCCGACGTCGCCGAGATGCTCCATGCCGCCACGATCGCGATCGTGGGGGAGGTGCCGGTCGCCCGCCTGTGGCACGCCGTGCCGGCGTACCCGACGGTCAGCGAGGTCTGGCTGCGCTGGCTGGAGGCGTACGGGCGCCCGGAGTGAGTCCCGTCAGGCCGGAGGTCCGGACGCGGCTCGTAGGTTCGCGGCGATGCCGTACCAGGCCACGAGGAAGGCGGGCTCGTCGAGGCGCCGCCGCCGCATCCACACGGTGACCTCCTCGTTGCTCTTGCTGGCGTTGCACGAACGGCACGCGGGGACGACATTGTCGAGCGTGTAGCGACCGCCGCGCGAGATCGGCAGCACGCAGTCCTTCTGGAGCGCCACCCCGTCGGCGCCGCAGTAGGCGCACCGTGCCCACGCCTCGAGGATGTCGAACCACTCGGCATCCGTCAGGTCGCTGCCCGACGCCGCCACGCGGCGTGCGCGTCGCCGCGATGCGCGAGCGCGCCGACTCTGCGACGGCCTGGGCGTACTCATGCCCCGACCGTAGCGCCGGCCGATCGGCGGCTCACGCCGACGCGCGCGGGACGTCGGAACGCCACCCCGCCGCGTGCAGACGCTCGATGGCGTCCAGGAGCAGGTCGAGCGTGAAGTCGAACTCGGCATCGGGGACACACGCCCCCGATGGATGCCGGGCGGCCGCATCCGCGGCGACCGCCGCCACGTGAGGGTAGCGCTCCGCCATCGCCCGCTGCGTCTCGGCATCCGGGGTTTCGGCAGTCGGGGCATCGGGGGTCCGATCGGGTCCGCCGGTCGGGGCGGTGAAGGCCTCCGGCGAGAACCCCCAGATGCGGCTCCCGAGGGCGTGCATCGCGTGGTGGACCAGGTCGGCCGACAGGCCGGAGCGGAAGAGGTCGCCGGCGACGGCATCCATGTGGGCGAGCACCGTCGGGGTGGGGGAGGTCGCGGCCTCGATGGCGCCGCGGAGCCACGGATGCCGCCCCACGGCCGCTCGCGCCGACGCGATGCGGGCCGTGATGCTGTCGCGGGCTCCGAGATCGGCGGCGGGGGCGGCGAACCCGGCGACGACGGCGTCGATCATGCCCGCGACGAGGTCGTCCTTGTCGGCGACGTGTTTGTAGAGGGCCATAGGGACCACGCCGAGCCGCGTCGCGAGGCCGCGCATGCTGAGTGCCGCGAGCCCGTCGGCGTCGGCGGCGTCGATCGCCGTCGCGATGACGCGCGCGCGATCCAGTGGGACGCGGGCGGTCGCGGGTGCGGGCATGGGTCCATTGTCGGGCACTTGCCGAAGTGTACGCCGTACACCTACGATGACGACAGAGGTGTACGCCGTACACCGCCGACTCGGAGGGCTCTCCTATGACCGATCGCCGCCTCGCGCGCACCGCCGGCATCCTGTACCTGCTCACGTTCGCCACCTCCATCCCGGCGCTGGCCCTCAAGAGTCCTGTCCTCGCCGGATCGACCGCCGCCGACGCCGCGACACTGGCGCGCGCGGGGGCGCTGCTGGAGGTCGTCCTCGCGGTGGCCTGCGTCGGGACGGCGGTCGCCCTCTTCCCCCTCCTGCGCCGTGCGGTGCCCGCGCTCGCGCTCGGCTTCGTCGCCTCGCGGGTGCTGGAGGCGGGACTCGTGCTCCTCGGGATCGCCGCGCTCCTGGTGGTCGTCACGACGGGCGACCCCGCCGCCGTCGCCCTCCACGACGCGGCGTTCCTCCTCGGGCCGGGGCTCCTCCCGGCTGTGAACGCGCTGCTCCTGGGCACCGCCCTGCTCCGCACGCGGCTCGTCCCACGCCTCATCCCCGTCGTCGGACTGATCGGTGCGCCGCTGCTCCTCGTCTCTGCCGGCGCGACGCTGCTCGGCGTGTTCGACCAGGTCTCCCCGGTCGCCGCGCTGCTCGCGCTGCCGATCGCGGTGTGGGAGTTCGCGCTGGGGGTGTGGCTCACGGTGCGTGCGGTGCCCGGAACGCCGCGTCGCTCCCCGTCGCAGCGTCGGGGGGCGCCGGTACTGTCGTGACATGCACCGCCTCTCGAAGGACGATGCGCGCCGACTCGCCGTGCGCGCGCAGCTGCTCGACGCGCAGCGCCCGGGAGACGTCGTCGAGGTGGCCGAGCAGCTCGGGTCGCTCAAGATCGACCCGACCGCGACGATCGCCCCCGCCGAGCAGACGATCCCCTGGAGCCGGATCGGCTGGTCGTACGAGCCGGGTCAGCTGAGCAAGTCCGTCGAGCAGGACCGGTTGCTCTTCGAGCACGACGGGCACTTCCACGCGGCGAGCCTCATGCCGGCGATGGTGGCGCGGATGCGCGGCCGGGTCTTCCGCGCGCAGGCCACGGAGTGGCTGGCCGCCAATGCGCGCTTCCGCGCCGACGTGCTGGCGAAGCTGCGCGCCGACGGGCCGCTGCTGGCCTCGGAGATCGCCGACTCCAGTCAGGTCGCGCACAAGGACGAGGCGGGCTGGTACGGCTCCAATCAGGTGCCGCGCATGCTCGAACTGCTCTCCTACGTCGGCGAGGTCGGCATCGTACGGCGGGAGGGGCGCCAGCGGGTGTGGGACATCGGCGAGCGCGTCTACCCCGCCGACCTCCCGGTGCCGTCGTACGAGGAGGCCGGGCACCTGCTCGAGGCGCGGCGGCTGCAGGCGGCCGGCATCGCGAAGCGGAAGTCGCCGTGGACGCCCGTCGGGGATGCCGGGGAGCCGGCGACCGTCGAGGGCAGCACGTGGGCGTGGCGGGTCGATCCGGCGGCCATCGCGTCGCTCGACGACGACCCCGGTGGACGTGTCGCGATCCTGAACCCGTACGACGGGATGCTGTTCGACCGGCCGCGGCTCCGGGAGCTCTTCGAGTTCGACTACGTCCTGGAGCAGTTCAAGCCCGCCTCGCAGCGGAAGTTCGGGTACTTCGCGCACCCGATCCTGCTCGGCGACCGGTTCGTCGGTCAGCTCGATGCGCAACTGGACAAGAAGAAGGAGACCCTCGTGGTCTCCACGGTGCATGAGATGACGCCGCTGGATGACGAGGAGGTCGAGATGATCCGGTCCGAGATCCTCGACCTGGGGGAGTGGTTGGGCGTTCCCGTCGTCGGTCTGCGCTGAGCCGCCTCGCTGAGGGCCCTCGGACACAGCTCCTCCGCGCCGTGTCGAAACTGATGCTTGACGCGACCGCCACTTACTTCTACGGTTTATTCAGTCATAAACAAAGGGGTTACCGTGGCGGCAGTTCGGAGTCAGGCGGACGTCAATCGCACCGCGATCCTGGCGCATCTCGGAGCGCAGGGCTCGACGTCGCGCGCCGACCTCGCCCGAGCGCTCGCCGTCTCGCCTGCGCTCGTGACCCAGCTCACGCGCGATCTTCTCGCCGACGGTCTGATCGAAGAGCTCGAGGTCGCCAGCAGCGGCGGCCGCCCGGCCCGCCTCCTGGGTCTCGTGGCCACCGATCTCGCCGCGGTCGGCGTGAAGGTCGCCCCCGACCACGTCGCCTTCGTCGAGGTCGGCGTCGACGGCATCGTCCGCCGTGCCGACGTGCAGCCGTTCGACGCGGTCTCGCCGCTCGCGGCATCCCACCTCATCGACGCCGTCCGCCGCTTCATCGACGGGCGCGGCGCCGGTCGCCTCCTCGGCATCGGCGTGGGGCTCCCCGGCACGGTGGCCCAGCAGGGCATCGGAGTCGTGGACTCCACACAGCTCGGCTGGGTGCAGGTGCCCCTCGGCGAGCAGCTGCGCCGCGCGCTCCACCTGCCCGTCGTCGTCGAGAACAACGTCAACGCGCTGAGCGCCGCCGAGCAGCTCTTCGGCCACGGCCGGAACCTGCGCAACGTCCTCGTCGTGACGGTGGGCAACGGCGTCGGGGCGGGACTCATCGCCGACGGTGCGATCGTCCGCGGACGATCCGGCGGGGCCGGCGACTTCGGTCACACGCCCGTGCGCGAAGACGGTCCCCTCTGCCAGTGCGGCAATCGCGGATGCCTCGAGGCCATCATCGGACAGGGCGCCCTCGTCACCGACGCCCGCTCGATCCGGCTCATCGGGGCGGAGGAGGGCATCGACGAGTTGCGCGCCCTCGCGGACGCGGGCAACAGCGAAGCCCGCGAGATCTTCGCGCACGCGGGGCACCAGCTCGGCAGGGCGATGGCGGGTGCGGTGAACCTGCTCGACCCCGAGGCCGTCGTCCTCTCGGGAGAGGGCGTGCAGGCGTGGTCGCATTGGCAGGATGCCTTCGACGCAGCGCTGCGCAACGCGCTCGTCCCGGGGAAGCGCGGGGTGTCCGTCGAGGTCGAGCGGTGGGACGACGATCGCTGGGCGCAGGGGGCTGCCGCCCTCGTGCTCGCGACCCCGTTCGACGCGCAAGGCGTCGCGGGCGACCAGGGTCGCCTCGTTCGCGAGCGCCTCGTCGCCGCCGTGGAGAAGCGACCGTGAGCGTCGCACTGACGGCACGCGCCGCGGCGGAGGGCGCGACCACGCAGCGACCGACCGGACCGGGTGCGCCGGTGCAGCGGCGCGGGATGCCGGGGCGCCGACGCCTCCGGTACGCGCTGACGGTCGCCGTCTTCCTCCTCCCGAGTC
Source organism: Candidatus Microbacterium phytovorans (assembly GCA_029202445.1). NCBI lineage: Bacteria > Bacillati > Actinomycetota > Actinomycetes > Micrococcales > Microbacteriaceae > Microbacterium > Candidatus Microbacterium phytovorans. Next base: position 1,699,270 of record CP119321.1, on the reverse strand, counting down.
TCGTCCCGCTCCTGGCGTTCGTCATCGGTCCGATGCTCAGCGCGGCATGGACGAGCCTCCACTCGTGGAATCTGATCGGCCCCATGCAGTGGGTCGGGCTGGACAACTACGCGCACCTCCTCACCGACCCCGCCACGCGCGACGCGTTCCTGCACACGCTGTACTACATCGCCGGCTACCTCCCGATCGTCTATGTCGGCGGACTCGCGCTGGCGCTCGCGCTCAACGCGCGACTGCGGGGCCGGGCGGTGCTCCGCGGCGTGTACTTCCTGCCCGTCATCACGAGCTGGGTCGTCGTCGCTCTCGTGTGGCGGTGGCTGCTGAGCCCGAGCAACGGTGTCGTCAACAGCGTGCTCGCCTGGTTCGGCATCGAGGGGCCCGGCTGGTGGGCCGATCCGGCCTGGTCGATGCCGTCGATCATCCTCGCCTCGGCGTGGAAGGACCTCGGATTCGTCATGGTGATCCTGCTCGCCGGCCTGCAGTCGATCAATCCCGACCTGTACGAGGCGGCGCAGCTCGACGGCGCGGGACCGTGGCGGCGACTGGTCAGCGTCACCCTCCCGATGCTGTCGCCGTCGACGTTCTTCGTGATCGTGCTGTCGCTCATCAACGGGTTCCAGGTCTTCGACCAGGTCTACGTGATGACCGGGGGCGGGCCGAACAACTCGAGCCAGGTGATCGTGCAGCAGGTCTACGACCTGACGTTCCGCTACGGGCAGGCGGGCATGGCATCCGCCCTGTCCTGGCTCCTGTTCTTCGTCATCATGATCGTCACGCTGGTGCAGTTCGCCGGTCAGAAGCGGTGGGTGAACTATGACTAAGCCGCTGCCGCGCCTCGCGCTGTACGTCGTGCTCGTCGCGGGAGCACTCATCATGGTGTTCCCCTTCGTGTGGACCGTGGTCACCTCGATCACCCCCGGCGCCACCCTGACCACGACGCCGACGCTCGTGCCCGCGAACCCCTCGCTCTCGCCCTACGCCGAGCTGTTCGATCGCGTGCCGTTCGCGAGGGTCATCGCCAACTCGCTGCTCATCGCGATCGCCAGCACGCTGCTCCAGCTGATCACGAGCGCCATGGCGGCGTACGTCTTCGCGCGGATGCCGTTCCCCGGTCGCGGCGCGCTGTTCGTCGTGTACCTCGCGACCATGATGATCCCGTTCCAGGTGCTGATCGTCCCGCTGTTCGCGGAGATGAAGGCCCTCGGCCTCATCAACACGTACGTCGGCGCGATCCTCCCCACGATCGCGACCGCCTTCGGGGTGTTCCTGCTCCGGCAGGCGATCACGAGCGTTCCGTACGACCTGGACCAGGCGGCGACGCTCGACGGGGCGGGGCACTTCCGGATCTTCGTGCAGATCATCTTGCCGCTCATCCGCCCGGCCCTCGCCACGCTCGCCGTGTTCGCGTTCCTCAACACGTGGAACAGCTTCCTGTGGCCGCTGATCATCCTCCGCGACCCGCTCATGCAGACACTCCCCGTGGCCCTCACCAGCCTGCAGGGCCAGTACTCCACCCAGTGGGACGTGCTGATGGCCGGGTCCGTGATCAGCATCATCCCGATGTTCGCCCTTTACGTCTTCGCCCAGAAGTACATCGTCCAGGGCGTCGCCGGTGCCGGCCTGAAGTAGGCGCGGCACCACCTGCACCACCACCCGAATCAAAGGAGATCGCACCACATGTACCGCAAGACCGCTCTTGCCGCCGGCGCCCTCGCCGCAGCCTCGCTGCTGGCCGTCACCGGCTGCACGTCCTCGGCGACGCCGAGCCCCGACGCGACCGACGAGGAGGTGACGATCAGCTACGCCAACTTCATCTCGAACGGCGGCAACGAGGAGAACCTCCAGACGATCGTCGACGCCTTCGAGAAGGCCAACCCGGGCATCAAGGTCGATGTCACGACCACCGACTACGCCAACTACTTCACGCAGCTGCAGACCGACCTCGCCGCCGGGACGCAGGCCGACGTCTTCGACGTGGATGCCGGTGCGTTCGCCAACATCCAGGCGTCGGGGGTGCTCGCGCCTCTCGACGGCGTCGACACCTCGCTGTACCGCGCGGGCGTGCTCGACACGTACGCCGTCGACGGGACGCAGTATGGTCTGCCGTCGTCGTTCTCGAACGTCGTCCTGTTCTACAACAAGGAGCTGTTCGACGCGGCGGGCGTGGACTACCCGACGTCGGATTGGACCTGGGCCGACGAGAAGGCCGCCGCCGAGAAGCTCACCGATAAGGACGCGGGCGTGTGGGGCGACTACCAGCCGATCTCGTACTACGAGTACTACAAGACCGTCCAGCAGGCCGGCGGCAGCTTCCTGGCTGACGGTGCCGCAGGGTTCGGCTCGGATGCCGGGCAGGCAGCCGCGGAGTGGCTGACGGGCAAGTCGGGCACCGTCATGCCCACCGCCGCCGACGGAGCGGGAACCCCCGACTTCGACACCAACCTCTTCAAGGAGGGGAAGCTGGCGATGTGGCACACGGGCATCTGGATGATCAGCCTCGTGGGCGACCTGCCGTTCGAGTGGGACATCGCCGTCGAGCCGGGTGACACCCAGAAGGCCAGCGCCACCTTCTCCAACGCGGTCGTCGTGTCGCAGTCCAGCGAGCACCAGGAGGCGGCGCAGAAGTGGGCGCAGTTCCTCACGAGCTCGAAGGAGATGGTCGACGTGCGCCTGAACGCAGGATGGGAGCTGCCGGCCATCAGCGACGAGTCGCTGCTCGCGCCGTACCTCGAGAAGACGCCCCCGGCCAACCGGATCGCCGTGTTCGACTCCCTCGAGAACGTCGCCGAGGCGCCGCAGCTCGGCGCGAACGCGACTCAGATCCAGGATGCCGTGGGTAACGCCCTCGGTGAGATCGCCGCGGGGCGTGCGACGGTGGCCGACGCCATCCCGGCGCTCGCGACCGAGGTCGACGGCCTGCTGCCGTGACCTGCGCCGCGGCGGACGGGGAGGCTCCCGTCCGCCGCGGCCGTACGCCCACCCCACGCCGCTCCCGCCGCACCCGCCGCTTTCGAACCGAGGACCCCGTGCCCGTGACACCCCCCGACGCCGCCGCGCTCGCCGCCCACAGCCTCCGGCTCATCACCGGCCTGCAGACGCCCGAGGGCGCCTACCCCGCGAGCCCGTCCTTCTCCGCCTACCGCGGCTATTGCTGGTTCCGCGACGGCGCGTTCATCGCCGACGCGGCGTCGGCGGCCGGCGAGATCGCCTCCGCGGAGCGGTTCTTCGACTGGTGCGCGCGCGTGCTGGTCGCACGGGCCGATCACATCCGCTGGATCGTCGCGGAGAGCGAGGCGGGTCGCCCGCCCGCCGCCGAGCGCATGCTTCCGGCGCGCTACACCTTCTCCGGTGACGACGGTGCCGACGAGTGGTGGGACTTCCAACTCGACGGCTACGGAACGTGGCTGTGGGCCCTCCGCGCGCACGCCGAAAGGCACGGCACCGACCTTTCCCGCTGGGCGGATGCCGTGGAGCTGACGGTGGACTACCTCGTCGCCTCGTGGCAGCGCCCCTGCTACGACTGGTGGGAGGAGCATGCGATGCACGTGCACGTCTCGACGCTCGCGTGTGTCGCCGCCGGACTCGACGCCGCCCGGCCGCAGCTCTCCGGCGCACGCGCCGAGCGAGCCGCGACCTCGTCCGCCGCGATCGTCGAGCTCATGCGGACGGAGGGCACGCTCGACGGGCGGCTGCGCAAGTGGCTCGGGAGCACCGCCGTCGACGGCAGCCTCGCCGCGGCCATCGCGCCGCTCGAGGTGATCCCTGCGACCTCGCCGCTCGGCGCAGAGACGATCCGTGTGCTCGAAGCCCACCTGACGGTCGACGGGGGCGTGCACCGCTTTCTCGGCGACACGTTCTTCGGCGGCGGGCAGTGGCCGCTCCTGACCTGCTTCCTGGGGCTCGCCCAGCTCGCGGCGGGCGACCGCGCCAGGGCGCAGGAGCTCTTCACGTGGGCAGCATCGACCGCCACCGACGACCTCGATCTGCCCGAGCAGGTACCCGGCCACCTCATCGCGCCCGGCATGAGGCAGGAGTGGATCGACCGGTGGGGCACGGTGGCCACCCCGCTCCTGTGGAGCCACGCCATGCTGCTCCGCCTCGGCCTCGCCCTCGACCTCTTCACTCCCGATTCCCTGAAGGACCCCCGATGATCCGCCACCGCCCGGCCGGCTCCGGCCACCCCTATTCCGTCGACACCGAGCAGCGGCATCCCGTCGTCCCCGAAACCGGGAACACGGCCACCCTCGGCGTCCGCGCCGACGGCGAGGTGACCGCGGTGACGTGCCTGCTGGAGTGGGTGCCCGACGACGGGAGCGACGGCGACGAGACCGTGCTCGACCTCGCGCCGGTCGCGACGACGTCGCGAGGGCGCCTCACCGACGGCGGTCACCTGGCGTCGGCGCAGAGCCGTCGCGCGCGAGCCGTGGGCGGCTGGCAGGTCACGACGCCCGCGCTGCGGTCGGGCGGACGCTACCGCTACCGCTTCACGGCGACCTCCCGCACCGGGCGCCGCGAGCAGTCGCGGACGTTCTCCTTCCGGGCCGCGATCTGGCAGGACGCCCCCGAGGCCGTGGTCGAGACGGGTCGATCCCGCGTCGTCGCGGGATCGGTGCAGCGACTCCACGACGGTGAGCGGGCGTGGCGGGTGCGGTTCGCGCTCCCGCTCGCGGCGGGCGAGCGGGTGACGGGCTTCGGCGAGCGCTTCGACACGCTCGACCACACCGGTTCCGACCTCGACTCCGTCGTCTTCGAGCAGTACAAGAGCCAGGGTGCGGAGCGGAAGACCTACCTCCCCATGCCGTTCGCGCACGTCGTGGGCAGCGAGGGGTGGGGCTTCCACGTCGACACGTCGCGGCGCGTGTGGTTCGACCTGGGCCGGACGGATGCCACCCGGATCGCGGTGGAGACGGAGACCGGTGCCGACGGGGTCGCCGATCTGCGACTGTTCGACGGCGCCCCGACCGACGTGCTGAGTGCGTTCCTCGATCGTGTCGGTCGCGCGGAGGAGCTTCCGGACTGGGTGTTCCGGCTCTGGGCGTCGGGAAACGAGTGGAACACGCAGGCGGAGGTGATGCGGCAGATGGACTTGCACGTCGCGCACGACACCCCCGTCGGTTCCGTCGTCATCGAGGCCTGGAGTGACGAGTCGACGTTCACGGCGTTCCGCGACGCGCAGTACGAGGTCTCCGCCGACGGGGCGCCGCATCGGCTCGACGACTTCACGTTCCCGGCCGACGGTGCCTGGCCCGACCCTCGCGGGATGATCGACGAGCTGCACGGCCGTGACGTGCGCCTGCACCTCTGGCAGATCCCCCTGCTGAAGATGCGGCCGCACCCGACGGGTCAGCTGGCTGCCGACGCGCGGGCGGCGATCTCCGAGGGTGTGCTCATCCGCGAACCCGACGCCCGAGGACGGCTCCGGCCGTACCGCAACCGCGGCTGGTGGTTCCCGCTGTCGCTCATGCCCGACCTCACCGATGAGGGCGCCGCGCGCTGGTGGACCGAGAAGCGCCGGTACCTCGTCGAGGAGCTGGGTGTGGACGGTTTCAAGACCGACGGCGGGGAGCACGCGTGGGGTGCTGAGCTCGTCTACCTCGACGGGCGGCACGGCGACGAGAAGAACAACACCTTCCCCGTGGCGTACGCGGCCGCGTACGGCGAGCTGCTGCGTTCGGCCGGGAAGGCGCCGGTCACGTTCAGTCGTGCGGGGTTCACGGGCTCGCAGGCCCACGGCGCGTTCTGGGCCGGCGACGAGAACTCCACGTGGGAGGCGTTCGCCTGGTCGATGAACGCGGGACTGTCGGCGGCGTCGGCGGGCATCGTCTACTGGGGCTGGGACATCGCCGGATTCTCGGGAGAGATCCCCGATTCCGAGCTGTACATCCGGGCATTCCAGGCGTCGACGTTCGTGCCGATCATGCAGTACCACTCCGAGTTCAACCATCACCGCACGCCGTCGCGCGACCGCACGCCGTGGAACATCGCCGAGCGCACGGGTGACGACCGCGTGCTCGCGCTGACGCGAACCTTCACCCACCTGCGCGAGCGGCTCGTGCCCTACCTGGCCGCGTCCGCTCGGGAGACGATCGCGACCGATCGGCCCCTCATGCGCCCGCTGTTCTTCGACGACCCGCAGGCGTGGGATGCCGTGGGCGACACCACCCAGTGGATGCTGGGCGCCGACCTCCTGGTGGCCCCCGTGCTCGCGCCCGGCGCACGCACACTGGACGTATGGATTCCGGAAGGGGAGTGGGTGGACGCGTGGTCGGGTGAGCCCGTCGCCTCCGGTGCCCGCGTGAGCGTGCCGGTGTCGATCGAGCGGATCCCCGTGTTCGTCCGCGCGGGCTCTCAGGTCCAGCACGCGTTCGCCGACGTACAGTGAAAGCATGTCGCGTCGCCTTCCCGTCACCCCCGATCCGCTCCGCGAGGGTCAGGAGTCGGTGTGGGACTATCCCCGTCCGCCCCGTGCAGAGCGGGTGTCGTCCCGCGTGACGGTCGAGCTCGGCGGTGCGGTGATCGTCGACACGACCGATGTCGTGCGCGTGCTCGAGACGAGCCACCCGCCCGTGTACTACGTGCGCGAGAGCGACTTCGCACAGGGATCGCTGCGACCGGCATCCGGGTCGTCGTTCTGCGAGTACAAGGGCCGCGCCGCCTACTTCGACGTCGTGAGCGGCGGCGAGGTGCGCGAGCGCGCCGCATGGGGCTATCCCGATGCGTCGGGCGGCTTCGCGGAGCTGCAGGGCCGCGTGGCCGTATACGCGCGGGGAATGGATCGCTGCACGGTCGACGGTGAGACGGTCGAGCCGCAGCCCGGCGGCTTCTACGGCGGCTGGGTGACCTCGTGGATCGCGGGGCCCTTCAAGGGGATACCCGGTTCGATGGGCTGGTGACGGCGGGCCGTCGCCAGCGATTCTCGCGGCGACGGTTGCCAAACCGCTGACACCCTCGCTACTGTCGGCACCAGCGCAGTAAGCGCTTACGTTCGCAACGACGCGAGGGTGACATGGTGACCGTGTACGACGTGGCACAGGCCTGCGGCCTGTCGATCGCCAGCGTGTCCCGCGCCCTCAACGGCCAGCCCGGTGTCTCCCGGGCGACCGCCGAACGCATCGCCCGCATCGCCGGCGAGCTCGGCTATCAGCCCAACGAGGTCGCGCGTTCCCTCGTCGCCAAGTCCACGCAGACGATCGCGCTGCTGGTCCCCGACATCACGAACCCCTTCTTCCCCGAACTCGTCAAAGGCGTGCAGTCGGTCGCAGACGAGAACGACCTCCTCCTGCTCCTGGTCGACGCGCCGAAGGATGCCGACGAGCTCCGCCCGCGGCTGGCGGCACTGCAGCGCAAGCAGGTCGACGGCATCCTGCTCGTCGCGAGCGCTCTCGACGGGCGCACGGAGGAACTGTTCGGCGACGTGCCCGCGGTGCTCCTGGACCGCGGTCGAAGCGGACGGCACGCCACGGTGCGCGTCGATCAGGAGGCAGCCGGCTACGCGGCGACTCGGCACCTCATCGACGCCGGGCACACCCGCATCGGACACCTCGCCGGACCGGAGGTGCTGGAGGTGTCGCAGGACCGGCGGGCGGGGTGGGCGCGAGCGCTCACCGAGGCGGGGCTTCCCGTGGAGGATCGACTCGTCCTCGCGGGCGACTTCGAGGAGGAGGGCGGTCACCGCGCCGGCGCGCAGCTCCTGGACCGCAACCCCGACCTCACGGCGGTGTTCGCCGCGAACGATCTGAGCGCGATCGGGCTGCTGGCCCTCTGCGCCGAACGCGGCATCGACGTGCCGCGAGACCTCTCCGTCGTGGGCCTGGACGGCATCGAACTCGCCCGCTACACGACCCCCGCCCTCACCACGGTCGCCCAGCCCATCCGGGAGCTCGGCGAGGCCGCGTGCCGGAGTCTCCTCGCGCTCATCTCGGGAGGCGGCCCCGTCGCCGACGTGACCCTTCCCACCCGGCTCGTCGCCGGAGCGAGCGTGCACGTCGTGAACCGTGACGCCGCGGTCGCCGTAGGGGTGCCCCGATGACCGCCGCCGGCCGCGTGATCGTGTTCGGCTCCCTCAACGCCGACATCACCTTCGAGGTGCACCGACTCCCGCAGGCGGGGGAGACCGTCGTCGCGGGCGGCGTGCGCCGTGCGTCGGGCGGCAAGGGCGGCAACCAGGCGTACGCCGCAGCGCGCACCTCCACACGTCCCGTGCTCATGGCGGGGGCCGTCGGTGACGACGAGGCCGGCGTGAGCCTGCGCGACGACCTCTCGACCGCCGGTGTGGACATCGGACTGGTCCGCGTCGTCGAGGGAGTCTCGGGCATGGCGATGATCGCCGTCGACGAGGAGGGCCACAACGTCATCGTCGTCGCGCCGGGCGCCAACCACGTGTGGCCGGAGGTGCCCGCGCTGCCGCTCGAGGCGGACGACGTCATCGTGCTGCAGCTCGAGGTCCCGCTCGACGTCGCCGCGCAGGTCGCCCGCCAGGCGGTCGCGCACGGGGCCCGCGTCGTCCTCAACGCCGCCCCCGTCACGCCCGGAGCCGACGGTCTGCTCGCCGACGTCGACGTGCTCGTCGTCAACGAGGTCGAAGCGACCGATCTGCTGGCCCTGAGCACGATCGACGCCGAGGCGGTCGCCGCCGCCGCGCGCGAGCGTGCCCTGGCCGTCGTCGTCACGCTGGGCTCCGACGGTGCGCTCGTGGCCGACGCCGAGGGCCGGGTGACGCGCGTGCCCTCCTTCCCCGCCGACGCGATCGACACGGTCGGCGCGGGGGATGCCTTCGTCGGCGCCTTCGCGGCGGCCCTCGCCGGTGGCGCCGACCTCGTCGCCGCCGCCCGACGGGGGGCGGCGGCGGGCTCGCTCACCGTGACGGTGCGCGGAGCACGGCATCCGGGACTGCATCCCCTCCTCGTCGACGACCTGCTCGACTCACAGCCCGATTCCCCCGGAAGGACGATGTCGTGACCGATCCGCACACCTCCACCCCCGACGCCCCGCGCGTGCCGCTGATCGTCGACGTCGACACCGGCATCGACGACTCGCTCGCCCTGCTCTACCTCATGGCCAGCCCCGAGGCCGAGATCGTCGCGATCACCTGCACGGCGGGCAACGTCCCCGCCCAGCAGGTCGCGATCAACAACCTCGCGTGGCTCGATCTCTGCGGGTACGACGAGGTCGAGGTGGCGCTCGGGGCCGAAGTGCCGCTCGTGCAGCCGCTCATGACGACCGAGGAGACCCACGGCCCCCAGGGCATCGGGCACGCGGTCCTCCCGGCGCCGCAGCGCACCGTGTCCGACCGGCATGCCACCGAGGTCTGGATCGACGCCGTGCGCCGTCGGCCGGGAGAGATCGTCGGGCTCGTCACCGGTCCGCTCACGAACCTTGCACTGGCCATCACGCTGTGCCCCGAGCTGCCGACGCTGCTCAAGCGACTCGTCATCATGGGCGGCGCGTTCAACCACGCGGGGAACACGCTCCCTACGACCGAGTGGAACATCGCGGTCGACCCGGAGTCGGCGAAGATCGTCTTCGACGCCTTCTCGGGGCTGCCCGCCGACCGGCATCCCGTCATCTGCGCTCTCGACGTCACGGAGCGCATCGAGATGAAGCCGGAGCACGTCGCCGCCCTCGCCCGGGCCGCCGGCAGCACGCCGGAGGAGGTCATCTCGCCCGACGACCCCGAGGGCACACGGTCTACCGCCTCCCACGCGGTGATCCGTCACCTGTCGGATGCCGTCCGGTTCTACATGGAGTTCCACCGCGCCTACGATCAGGGGTTCCTCGCGCACATGCACGACCCGTTCGCCGCGGCCGTCGCGCTCGACCCGACGCTGGCGACCACCCGGCCGGCCACCGTCGACATGGAGCTCGCCGGCACCCTCACCCGCGGGCAGACGGTCGCCGACTGGCGCGGCATGTGGGGGCGCCCCCACAACGCGGCGATCGTCGTCGACACCGATCCCGAAGAGTTCTTCCGCCGCGTCGTCGACCGGGTCGGTCGCCTCGCGCGCAACGTCGGCTGAGAGGCCGCCACACCCGCAACACACCCGAAGAATGCAAGGAGGCATTCATGTCCACCACCGCTCCCGCGAAGACCGGCGACTCCCGCCGGCTCCGCAACACCGTCCTCATCGCGGTCGGGTCGGTCGTCATCGTCGCGACCTACCTGTACCTCGTGATCGGCCAGCCCGCCGAGGTCGCCGAGAGCAGCACCAGTCAGGCCTCGCTCATCGCGATCGCCGGCTACGTGATCGGCGCGATCCTTCTGGCGGCGGGATCGATCCACCGCCTTCCCACCGCGACGATCGCGATGATCCCGGTCGCGATCGCGCTCAACATCGTCGTCGGCCAGATCGTCGCGCTCCTCGGGCTCCCGGTCTACATCGACTCGATCGGCACCGTGCTCGTGGCCGCGCTCGCCGGTCCCGCCGCCGGTGTCGTCACCGGCATCCTGACGAACGTCATCTGGGGTCTCACGCTCAGCCCCATCGCGCTGCCGTTCGCCGTCGTCCAGGTCGTGATCGGCGTCATGGCCGGGTACGCCGCCCGCTACGGCCTGTTCCGCCGGTTCTACCTCGCACCCATCGCGGGCCTCGTGACGGGCATCGTCGCCGCCGTGGTCTCGGCGCCGATCTCTGCGTTCATCTTCGGCGGAGCCACCGGCGGCGGTACGGGAGCCATCGTCGGCGCGTTCCAGGCGATGGGGCAGTCGATCCTCGGCGCGACGACCCTGCAGGGGCTCCTGTCCGATCCCCTCGACAAGGCGATCACCTTCACGATCGTGGTGCTGATCCTCGCCGCCCTCCCGAGCCGGTTCCGCCAGCGGTTCCCGTTCGTGCGGCAGTACCGGGTGTTCGGGAAGGCCCCGACGACGGCCACGAGTCGTCGCGCGGCGGGAACCTCCGAGGACTGAGAAGACATGGCGTCGACGCTCTACGTGGACCGGCCCTCGCCGATCCACCGCCTCAATCCGGTGACGAAACTCGTGATCCTCGTCACCGTGATCGTCGTCGTGTTCGCGATCCCGTTCTGGTGGGTCGCGGCGGGCGTCGTCGCCGTCGTCATCGTGCCGGCCGCCGTCGTCTCGGGCTGCGGCGGCCGGCTCGCCCGGTTGGGTCTCACGATCCTCCTTCCCCTCGTGATCGTGCTCTTCGTGGTGCAGGGGCTCACGTTCCCCGGCGGACGGACGGCGCTGTGGGAGTGGGGACCGCTGGCCCTCACGACCGAGGGGCTGATGTTCGCGCTCGGCATCGGCTCGCGGATCGTCTGCCTCGTGCTCGCCTCGATCCTGTTCGTGCTCACGACGCACCCCGGCGATCTGCTCACGGCGCTGACCGAACGCGGCATGTCTCCCAAGTTCAGCTACATCATCAGCTCGACCCTGCAGCTGATCCCCGCGTTCCGCGACCGCGCCGACGGCATCCTGCTCGCTCAGCAGGCGCGCGGACTCGCCGTCGGCAAGGGCCTGCGCGGGAGGGTGGGCGCGATGATGCCGCTCCTGGCCCCCCTCGTGCTGGGGATGTTCACCGACGTGGAGGAGCGTGCCACCGCGATGGAGGCGCGCGGATTCGGGTCGACCGCGCGCCGCACGGCGCTCACCCCCGTGCCCGATTCGACCGCTCAGCGCATCGTGCGCTGGTCGATGCCCCTGGTCGCCCTGGCGGCGATCGTCCTACCCCTTGTGACGGGAGTGCTGTGATCACGCTGACCGACATCGGCTACGCCTACCCGGATGCCGAGCACTTCGCCCTCGAGAAGGTGTCCCTCCGCGTGGAGCGGGGGGAGATCGTCGGGATCGTGGGGGCGTCGGGTGCGGGCAAGACCACGCTCGCGAAGATCATCTCCGGCTTCATCCCGCACGTCGACGGCGGGGAGCTCACGGGATCGGTGGAGGTCGACGGCGCCGACGTCTCGCAGCTGAGCCTGTCCGAGGCCGTGGCGAAGGTCGGTCTCGTCATCCAGAACCCCTTCAATCAGATCTCCGGTGCGAAGTACACCGTGCGCGACGAGATCGCCTTCGGGCTGGAGAACCTGGGCGTGCCTCGCGAGGAGATGGCCGAGCGGGTCGTTGCCGCCGCCGAGCTGCTGCGCATCGGGCATCTCATGGACTCCTCGCCGTACGCCCTTTCCGGCGGGCAGCAGCAGCTTGTCGCGATCGCGTCGATGGTCGTGCTGCGCACCCCCGTGCTCGTCATGGACGAGCCGACGTCGCAGCTCGATCCCGCCGGAACGCGGATGGTGTTCGACGTGCTGTCGGCGCTCCGCGACGCAGGCACGACGATCGTGGTGTTCGAGCACAAGGTGGAGCTCCTGCGCGAACACTGCGACCGCATCGCCGTGATCGCCGGTGAGACGGTCGCTGCGGCCGGTGAGCCGCGGGAGATCCTCGGGGATCCGAGAATGACGCAGTGGGGCATCGATGCGACGCGCTTCACGCTCGCCGCTCGCGCCGCGGTCGCCCGCGGCCTCGGTGATCGGGGCAGCGCACCGCCGGTGTCGATCGACGAGGCGGCCGCGTTCTTCGCCGAGGCGGTGCGCGCATGAGCGGCGTCGCCCTCCGATTCGACGACGTGCGGTTCCGGTACCCGTCGGGCACCGAGGCGCTGCGGGGTGTGTCGCTGTCGATCGACGCGGGGGAGCGCGTGGCCATCGTCGGGCAGAACGGCGCGGGCAAGACGACGCTCGTTCGCCACCTCAACCGCATCTTCGTTCCCACGAGCGGCACGGTGACGGTGGGAGAACGGCCGACGTCGGGGAGCACGATCGCCCAGATGGCGACGCTCGTCGGGTACGTGTTCCAGAATCCCGACGAGCAGATCTTCGCGCGCACCGTGGTGGCCGACGTCATGTTCGGGCCGCGCAACCTCGGGGCAGGCGAGGAAGAGGCCCGGGAGCGGGCGCTCGCCGCGCTCACGACCGTCGGTCTCGCCGACCAGGCCGATGCGCACCCCCACCAGCTCTCGCTGTCCGAACGCAAGCGCGTCGCCCTCGCGGGCGTGCTCGCCATGCGCACCCCCGTGCTCGTGCTCGACGAGCCCACGACCGGCCAGGACGCGCGAGGCGTCGAGATGATCGCGAGGGTCGTGGCGGAGGTGAGCGCCGAGGGGCGCACCGTCGTGGCGATCACCCACGACATGGACTTCTGCGTAGAGCACTTCGACCGCGTCATCGTGATGACGCAGGGCGAGGTACGCGCCGACGGCACCCCGGAGCAGGTGTTCGGGCGGAGCGACGTGATCGATGCCGCGCGGGTGGAACCGCCGCAGCTCATGCGGCTCGCGGCGCGGCTCGGCTACACCGAGCGGCCGCGGACCGTCGACGCGTTCGTCGACGCCGTCGCCGGCCGAGGCGACGCACCCGGCCTCGGCGGCCCCGGGGCCTCGACGGACGCGTAGGGTCGAGGCGACGGAAGAAGCGCCGGCCCGATCATCGGGTCGAGGCGACGGAAGGAGCCACCCATGGCACGCATCCTGCTCATCGGCGGACACGGGAAGGTGGCGCTGCGCGCCGAACCGCTCCTCGCGGAGGCCGGACACGACGTGACGGCTGTGATCCGCAACCCGGCGCACGAGGCGGAGGTCGCGGCGACCGGTGTCCGCCCGCTCGTGGCCGATGTCGAGAACACCGACCTGGACGGACTCGTCGCCCTCGTGAGCGGGTACGACCTCGTTGTCTGGACCGCCGGTGCCGGCGGCGGAGACCCGGCGCGCACGTACGCGGTGGACAGGGATGCCGCGATCGGCTCGATGGATGCCGCCCTCGCCGCGGGGGTGTCCCGGTACGTCATGGTCTCCTACTTCGGCGCCTCCGAGGACCACGGCATCCCCGAGGACGACGGCTTCTTCGCGTACGCGGAGGCGAAGGCCGCCGCCGACGCGCACCTGCGTTCGACCGCCCTCGACTGGACGATCCTCGCGCCGTCCGCGCTGACCCTCGATCCCGCCACCGGACGCATCGACGTGCCGGCATCCGAATCGGGTTCGGTCTCGCGCGGCGACGTCGCGGCCGTGATCGCCGCGACCGTGGTGGAGCCGGCGACGGTGCACCGCACCATCCGCTTCAACGCCGGCGAGGTGCCCATCGCGGATGCCCTCCGTGCTGTCGCGGGGGAGTGAGCCTCCGGCGCCCCTGCCCTCGCCCTTGTCGTCGCCGCCCGAAGCACGCCGCCCGAACTACGCTGGGTGAGGCCCCGACCCCCGAGGAGGACCGTGTCCGACACCGTCGCCCCCACTCCCGCTCCCGCCCCCGAGTCCGCACGTGACGCCGCGCCGGATGCCGGCGCGCGCCGCCGTCACGCGGAAGACCTCGCCGACTTCGTCGCGGCGTCGCCCTCGAGCTTCCATGCGGCCGCCGAGGTCGCCCGTCGCCTGACCGCGGCGGGCTTCGCCCCGCGGGAAGAAGCGGAAGCGTGGCGGGTCGCCCCCGGCGACCGTGGGCTCGTCGTCCGTGACGGTGCCGTGATCGCCTGGGCGATCCCGCCGACGGCGACGGCCGAGACGGCCCTGCGCATCTTCGGCGCACACACGGATTCGCCCGCCTTCAAGCTCAAGCCGCGGCCCACGACGGGGCGCGCGGGGTGGTTGCAGGCCGGCGTCGAGATCTACGGCGGCCCGCTGCTGAACTCGTGGCTCGACCGCGAGCTGCGGCTCGCGGGCCGGCTCGTGCTCGACGACGGAACGGCCGTCGACGCGGCGACCGGTCCGCTGCTGCGGCTGCCTCAGTTGGCGATCCACCTCGACCGCGAGGCCAACGACCACCTCTCACTCCACAAGCAGGCGCACACCCAGCCGGTGTGGGGTCTGGGTGCTCCCGAGTCGGCCGACCTCCTCGCCGAGCTCGCGACCGCGGCGGGAGTGGATGCCGCCCGCATCCGCGGCTATGACGTCGTGACGGCGGACGCGGCGCGAGGGGCCGTGTTCGGGAAGGACGACGTCTTCTTCGCGAGCGGGCGACTCGACGATCTCGCGTCGGTGCACGCGGGGCTCGTCGCGCTGGAGAGCGGCGCCGGGGGCGGCGAGCACATCGCGGTCTTCGCCGCCTTCGATCACGAGGAGGTGGGATCGGCCACCCGCTCGGGGGCGTCGGGCCCGTTCCTCGCCGACGTGCTCGAGCGGCTCCAGTCAGCCCTGGGTGCCGACCGCGAACAGCAGTTGCGCGCCCTGGCGGCGTCGTGGTGCGTGTCCAGCGACGTCGGTCACTCGGTGCACCCGAACTATCCGGAGAAGCACGACCCCGTGGTGCAGCCGGTCCTCGGGTCCGGTCCGATCCTCAAGATCAACGCCAATCAGCGCTACGCGACCGACGCGGCGGGCGCCGCGGCATGGCACGGCTGGTGCGCCGAGGCAGGGGTCGAGAGTCAGGAGTTCGTCTCGAACAACGCGGTACCGTGCGGGTCGACGATCGGACCGCTCACGGCGACGCGGCTGGGAGTGCGGACGGTGGACGTCGGCATCCCCATCCTCTCGATGCACTCCGCTCGCGAGCTCGCCGGCACGGCCGACCTGCTCGCCCTGTCACGCGTCGCGGGCGCCTTCTTCGCCTGAACGCCGCCGGCGAAGGGCCGCACGGATGCCGAGGCCGAGCGCGGCCGTGACGAGGCATGCGACGATCGGCCGCCATGCGAGCTCGGGCGTCAGCAGGGCGAGCGTGAACACCTGGACGGCGCCCTCGATCATCCCGGCCGGATCGTTCCACAGCACGCGGCTGCCGAGCGCGTAGCCGACGCCGGTGAGCGCGGCCGGACCGATCCACACGATGGCCAGCGCCGCGACGCCCGCGAGGATACGCCCGGCACTGCCTATACCCGCCCAGGCGATCGCGGCGCCCGCCAGCATCGGCGGCACCCACTGGACGAGGGTGAGCAGCGGCGGGATCTCCGTCGGCACGGTGCCGAAGGGAACGATGAGGGCCGAGAGCCAGGGGCCGGCCGCGACCGCGCCGACGGCGAGGGCGACGACGGCCCCGGCCCGCGGTGCCTTCGCGAGGAGGGCGACCACTCCCGCCCCCACGCCGATCGTCAGGACGGCCCCCGTCGTGAGGGCCGTGACGTAGAGGTCGGCCTCGCGGCCGTCGGGCAGGGTCGATCGGGTCGTCGCGGCGCTCTGCGCCACCGCGATCGCCTGCGTCGCGATCGCGCCGGCCAGCAGGAGCAGCGTCGCCCAGCGCGTGCGCCGCGATCCGAGCGCTCGTCCCGCGACCCCGACGAGCGCCGCACCGAACAGCAGGATGGCCGCGACGAGCGTCGCCGTGTAGGGGTGAAACGGCAGCAGGACGACGGGCACGTCGGGCGGAATCTCCGACCACAGGTTCTGCAACGGCATCCGTCCGCCCGTGATCAACCACGGCAGGAGCGCCGCCACGGCCCCGACGACCCCCACGGGAAGGAAGGTCCACGCGCGCCTCGTAGCGTCCGGGGTCCCCGGGGTGCCGGGGGTCGCCGGGGTGCCCGGGGTCGCCGGGGTGCCGGGGGTCGCCTCGCTCATGGGCGACAGCCTAGGTCACGCGGTCGGCGCGGCCTCCTGCGCGTCGCGGCTCGGCAGCACCCAGCCCGCGCGCGGGAAGTGGCACGTGTAGCCGCCGGGGTGCTTGATGAGATAGTCCTGGTGCTCGGGCTCCGCCTGCCAGAACCGACCCGCGGGCTCGATCGTGGTCACTGCGGGCGCCGGCCACAGCCCGGAGGCGTCGACGTCGGCGATCGTGTCGCGGGCGACCTGCTCCTGCTCGGGCGTCAGCGGGAAGATGGCCGAGCGGTAGCTCGATCCGATGTCGTTGCCCTGACGGTTGAGGGTCGAGGGGTCGTGGATCTGGAAGAAGAACGCCAGGACGTCGCGGTACGTCGTCTTGGTCGGGTCGAAGACGATCTCGACGGCCTCCGCGTGACCGGGGTGGTTGCGGTAGGTCGCGTGATCGTTCTGGCCGCCCGTGTAGCCGACGCGCGTGTCGAGCACGCCGGGCTGGCGGCGGATCAGGTCTTCCATGCCCCAGAAGCAGCCGCCGGCGAGAACCGCCGTCTCGGTGCCGGGGGTGCGGGTGATGCTGCCGTCGTCGCTCATGAGGACTCCTTCTGTCGAACTCAGTTTCTCAGGTCATCGGAGACAACGCGCGGGTGTGACGGTTTGGTCCCGCCGATCCTTCGGGTTGGCTGTGAGGACGTCACGCGGACTCCTGTTCGCCTGTCGCGCGATGTATCGTCGACTATCGCTCGATATATCGTTGGAGGACGACATGAACGACTCATTCAGCGGCAGGTTCCCCTCGCAGGGCTTCGGCGGCTCCGGAGGCCTCGGCGGCGCGATGCCCCAGGAACTCTGGGACACGCTCGGCGAACTGAAGAAGGGCTTCGAGCAGACGTTCGGACAGGGGTTCGGGCAGGCTTTCGGACAGAAGGTCGGCACGCGGGTCGGTCGCGGTGACGTCCGCGCGGCGATCCTCTCGCTCCTCGCCGAGCAGCCGATGCACGGCTACCAGATCATCCAGCAGATCGAAGAGCGCAGCGGCGGCTCGTGGAAGCCCAGCCCGGGCTCCGTGTACCCCACGCTCCAGTTGCTGACCGACGAGGGTCTCATCGAGGTGGAGGAGTCGGCCGGACGCAAGACCTACTCCCTCACGGATGCCGGGCGTGCCGAGTCCGAGCACACCGACCGTCCGTGGGCGTCGTCGGAAGAGGGGGAGCAGCCGGCCGGTCGCGAGCGCCGCCACGGTGGCCACGGCGCGCTGCCGAAGGCCGGTGCGAACCTCGCCCAGGCGGCCATGCAGGTCGGCCGCACGGGAACGCCGGAGCAGATCCAGGAGGCCGTCGACATCATCGACGACGCCCGGCGCAAGCTCTACGCGATCCTTGCCCAGGGCTGAGAGGATGCCGGGCGGCCGCGCCCGGTATCGTCGCATCCTCCGCTTCTCCGCACGCGCGATCGCGCAGGCGTGGTGGTACGAACTGGCCCTGCCGCGCCTCGGCCTCCGTCGCGTCGCCGACCGCACGCGCGCCCATCGGCTCCAGGTCACCGCGCGCCGATTCCGCGCGCTCGCCGTCGACCTCGGCGGGCTGATGATCAAGGTGGGTCAGTTCCTCTCGTCGCGGCTCGACGTGCTGCCGCCGGAAGTCACCGGAGAGCTCGAGCAGCTGCAGGACGAGGTGCCGCCCGTTCCGTTCCCGGAGATCCGCGCGCTCGCGGAGGCGGAGCTGGGCGTGCCGTTGTCGCGCGCCTTCGCCGCCGTCGACGAGCGCCCCCTGGCCGCCGCATCGCTCGGTCAGGCCCACCGCGCCCGGCTAGCCCCGGAAGACGCGGCGCTGGCCGGTTTCGAGGCGGTCGTGCTGAAGGTGCAGCGCCCCGGCATCGACGCGATCGTCGAGATCGACCTCGCCGCCCTCCGCCGTGTCGCAGGGTGGTTGAGTCGCGTGCGCATCGTGTCCGACCGGGTCGACATGCCCGCGCTCGTGGAGGAGTTCGCACACACGAGCAGCGACGAGATCGACTACGTGCACGAGGCGGCCAACGCCGAGCGCTTCACGGCGAACATCGCCGACGGCGCCCGCGTCGGCGCGCCCGAGATCGTGTGGGAGCGCACCACGCGACGGGTCCTGACCCTCGCCGACGTCACGGCGATCAAGGTCAATGACGTGGCGGCACTGCGCGCGGCGGGCATCGACCCGGCAGAGGTGGCCACCGAGTTCGCGGCCGTGATGTTCGACCAGCTCTTCGGAGACGGCTTCTTCCACGCCGACCCGCACCCGGGCAACATCTTCGTCACCCCGCACGCTCCCGATGTGTCGGGCCGCACGTGGCGTTTCACCTTCATCGACTTCGGCATGATGGGGCAGGTTCCCGAAGGACTCCGCCGGGGGCTCCGACGCGTCGTCATCGCGGTCGCCGCGCGCGACGGACGGGGGCTGGTCGCCGGCATCCAAGAGGTCGGTGTGCTCTTGCCGTCCGCCGATACGGCCGACCTGGAGCGCGCGCTGACGCAGCTGTTCGCGCGCTTCGGGGGCATGGGGTTCGCAGAACTGCAGGAGGTCGACCCTCGCGAGTTCCGCGACTTCGCCGACGAGTTCGGCGAGGTCGTGCGCTCGCTTCCGTTCCAGTTCCCCGAGGACTTCCTCCTCATCATCCGGGCGATGTCCCTGACGTCGGGACTGTGCAGTGCGCTCGATCCGTCGTTCAACATCTGGAATGCGGTCGAGCCCTACGCCCAGCGGCTCCTCAGCGAGGAGAGCGGTGGCGTCGTCCGCGACGTCGGCGCACGCGCATGGGGCGCCGTGCGGGGTCTCGCCGCCGTGCCGGGGCGCCTGGACGAGCTGCTCACGCGGGTGGAGGAGGGGCGGCTGGCGGTGCAGAGCCCGTCGGTGGAACGCCGCCTGGGACGCCTCGAGCAGGGCCTCCGCCGCCTCGTGTCGGCTGTCGTGTTCGCGGCCCTCTTCGTGGGCGGGATCGCGCTGCGCGCACAGGATGCCGTCTTCGGCACGATCGTCATGGCGCTGTCGGTGCCGCCGTTACTGCACGCGGTCCTCGCGGGCATCGGCTCGCGTCGCTCGCGCTCTCGGCGGTAGACGCTCGCGCTCTCGACGGTGGGCGCTTCCGCTCTCGACTGTTGACGCTTCCGCTCTAGACGGTGGACGCTCCCGCTCTGTCAGGTGGACGATTCCGCTCTCGACGGTAGAATGGGGTCTGTCCGCGCCGTCCGGCGCTGGACTCGGTGCATCTACCTGCTTCTGGAGCAAGGCGGCACGTACACACGAGCTGACCGTTCCGGAGGCACCTGCATGACGTCGATCGTCGACGACCGTTCCCTCATCCAGCACACCGGCTGGGGCTATTTCCCCGTCGCATTCGTTGCGCGACTCCCGTTCGCGATGATGGTCGTGGGGGTGCTCACCCTCGTCGCGTCCGCGACCGGGTCGGTCGCGCTCGCCGGCCTCACCTCGGGTGTCGTGGGCGTCGGTGTCGTCGTCGCGGGACCCATCATCGGCGACCTCGTCGACCGGCACGGGCAGCGCGCGGTGCTCGTCCCCGTGGGGCTCGCCAACGGCATCCTTCTCGCGCTGTTCCCCGTCGTCGTGCTCGCGGGCATGCCGGAGCCGCTCGTGCTGGTCGCCGCCGCTCTGATCGGGCTCTCCGCGCCGCAGGCCGCCGCGCTGTCTCGCACGCGACTCGTGGCGATCGCGCGGGACCGCGTGCACGGAGCGCGTCGCGAGCGCACCCTCTCCCGAGTGATGTCGTACGAGTCCGCGGCGGACGAGACCGCCTTCGTGATCGGACCGGTGCTCGTCGGCGTGCTCGCCGCCTTCCTCGCGCCGTGGGCACCGATCGCGGTCGCCGCCGCCCTGAGCTTCGCGTTCGTGACGGCGTTCGCGTTGCACCCCACCGCGGCGCTCGCTGACGGCGATCCCGCGGTGCCGACCGAGCGCGCGCCGTGGTCGGCGGTGCTGTCGCGGCCCGTGCTGATCCTCGCGGCGGCGACGTTCGGCGTCGGACTGTTCTTCGGGTCGACGCTGACCTCGCTCACCGCCTTCGCCCAGAGCGCGGGCGACGGAGAGAAGGCGGGCCTCCTCTACGGGCTCATGGGGGTGGGGTCGGCGGCGCTCGCCCTCACCGTCATGCTCCTCCCGGCGCGCTTCTCGCTGCGCGCGCGGTGGCTCGTGTTCGGCGGCGTGCTCGTGGCATCCGCTGCGGGTTACGCGCTGTCGCGCGATCTTCCGGCGGTGATCGTGATGCTGTGTCTCATGGGTCTCGGCGTCGGGCCGACGCTCGTCACGCTCTTCAGCCTCGCCGGTCAGCGCAGCCCCGTGGGGCGATCCGCGTCGGTCATGACGCTGCTCGGCTCGTCGCTCACGCTCGCGCAGGCGCTGTCTTCGGCGGTCACCGGCGCGCTCGCCGAGGCGACGTCCGCGCAGGTGGCGATGGCGCTCCCGTTCATCGCGTCGGTGCTCGTGCTCGTCCTGGGGGTCGCCAACGCCGCCCAGACCCGTCGTCGCCGCTGAGGCTGAGGCCGGGGCTAAGGTCGAGCCCGAGACGTCGTGCTGATTCGTCCTCCGAGGGGCATCCCGGCGGCATCCGCGCGGTCGTCCGCCGAGGCACCCGCGGGGGCGTCCCCGCCCGGTGCGTGACTCCGGCCCTGCTACGGTACGGGGCAGTGGTCCGAAGAGCGGTGGGAGTTTCTGTGGCCGAACGCAACACCTGGGTCCTCGTCGACGGCGAGAACATCGACGCGACCCTCGGTGGATCGATCCTCGGGCGCAGGCCCCAGCCCGATGAGCGCCCGCGCTGGGATCGTCTGCTCTCGTTCGTCGCCGGCCGGTGGAACCAGCAGGCAAAGGGCCTCTTCTTCCTGAACGCCACGGAACACCTGCCGATGTCGTTTGTGCAGGCGCTCCTCGCCCTCGGTTACCGGCCGGTGCCCCTCTCGGGGCCGTCGGATGCCAAGGTCGTCGACCTCGCCATCCAGCGGACGCTCGCGGCACTCGAGGCGCGGGATGCCGATGTCGTGCTCGTCAGCCACGATCGCGACTTCGTCGAGGGTGTCGCCGCCCTCGCCGGGCCCGACCGTCGCGTGGGCGTCATCGGCTTCCAGGAGTTCCGCAGTGCCGAGCTGACCGCCATCCCCGACGTCGAGTTCTTCGACTTGGAGTACGACGCGCAAGCGTTCGACGCCCGCCTCCCGCGCGTGCGAATCATCCCCATCGAGGAGTTCGACCCCGCCGCCTTCCTCGACTGACCCCACGCCGCGGGTGCGGTGCGGTGGTGCGCGGTGGCGTGCGGTGCGCGGTGGCGTGCGTCGTGGGCACAACGGAGGAGATTCGCGTTCCGGAGGGAGCGCTGTCGGCATCCCGTCCTCCGAAACGTCGATCTCCTCCGCTGTGCCGTACGGTGGCGGTCAGGATGCCGTGTCGTCGTCGCCGGTGCGCTCGCCCGGCCCGTCGCCGATCCCGTCGGGCGGCGGGAGGGCGAGGCGACCGCTCGCCCGGGCGATGCCGTCGAGGTCGCGCTTCCCGCCGTTCCGACGCGTCGCCGAACGGTAGGACGAGCGGATCTCGCGGGTGACGAGGTCGACGACGAGAGTCCACGGGTCGGTCGTCACGAGGAGCCAGCTGCGGCGTCTGCTCCACGCCTGGTCCTCGACGACGTCGAGGGCGACACGCGCGATCCCGCCGGGGTCGGTGGTGGCGCCGATGTCGGCGAGGAGCCGCTGCTGGACGGCGGGCGCGACGCGCACCCGCGCCTGGGCGAGGAAGCGGTCGCGGTCGTCGTCATCGCGGTCGGAGCCGCACAGGTCGGAGCGCAGCGTTGCGAAGAAGGAGCGGAACTGGTCGTCGCTCCACAAGGGAGTGTTCATGATGGGTGTCTGTTCTGGAGAGTGGGTCGATCAGAGGGCACGTGCCGGCGGGATGCCGACGCGTGCGCGCTATGCCTCTGGGAAGGCACAGCCTCCGAAGCCCGAGGAACACGTCACGGTCGCACGCCGAACGGCGCCGAGAGCGGCGCGGTAGGGGCGATCGGTGACAGACACGGTCACTGAAACTAGCGGTGCCAGCCGCTCCGGGTCAAGCGCGGCGGCTGCGGATCAAGCGAAGCTCAGGGCGACGGGCGGCTCAGGGTCGACGAGAGCTCAGGATGTGGTCGCCGCGGCGATGATCGCGTCGGCGATGATCGCGGTGGCATCCGGAGCGACGTGGAGGTTGAGCGCGGGTTCGATGAGCTCCGCCTCGAGGACGACGAGTCCGTGTTCCTTGGAAGCCACAGTGTCGACGCGGGCGTAGAGGGGCAGCCCTGCGCCCGTGATGCGAGCGACGGCGGCGAGTACGTCGCCCGCGAAGGCGCGTTCGGTGGCGCTCGTTTCGACGGGTTCGGGATGCTCGACGTAGACGCCGCCGATCAGACCGCCGCCGTGTGCCAGCAGCGCGCCCTTCGCGATCGCATGGCTGAAGTGTCCGTCGAACAGGTAGAGCGCCTTCTCCGCCCCGGCGGTGAGCTCCGCGATCTCGGGCTGGATCATCGCCACGCCCCCGGCGGCGATGATGCGTTCCGCGAGCCCGAGGGCGGCGGGGTCGGACGCGTCGTACAGGCCGGTGTCTCGAGCGCCGGCGGACACGGTGGGCTTCACGACGACGCGGTCGTGACCTCGCGCAGCGAGGTCTTCCCGCGCTTGCGTGACCGTCGTGGTGTAGATCGTCGGAACCGTGCGGATGCCCTCGGCTTCGAGGTCGCGCAGGTAGGACTTGTCCAGGTTCCAGCGGACGACGCTCGGCGGATTGAGAACACGAGTCGCCTTCTCGGCGCGGTCCAGCCAGGTGGCGAACTCGGCGGCGCGCTCGGGGTAGTCCCAGGGCGAGCGGATGACCACCAGGTCGTATGCCGCCGGGTCGTCGCCGCGATGCCACACGACCGGTTCGGCGTTCGCGCCTCGCTCGCGCAGTGCGCGGAGCAGCAGGGGCGTGTCGTGGTCGGGGTCTTCCGCCGAATAGCTGTCGGTGACGACGATCCCGATGCGCGCGTCGACGCGGGGCGAGGTGGATGACACGACGCCCCAGCGTACCGGTCCTCTGGGCCTGCACCGCTTCGGCCTGCATCGATGAGGGCTGCATCGATCGCGCTCAGGATGATGTTGGCTCGGCGGGCGGACCTGTATCGGTGATCTCTATCTCCATCTCCGTCTCCGTCGCGTATTCCGTGGTGAACACGAGGGTGCGTGCGGGGTGGTCGGGGTATTCGCGTCCGGTGGGGCTGGTCCAGTGGAGGATGCCGTCGGGGGTTTGCCGGACTCGCCAGGCGGAGTGGTGTTTGAGGGTGTGGTGGCGTCGGCACAGGTGGGCGAGGTTCGTGAGTTCGGTGGGGCCGTCGTGTTCTCGGGCGATGGTGTGGTCGATGTCGGATCGGCCGGTGGGTATGCGGCAGCCGGGGAACCGGCAGTGCTCGTCTCTGACGCGGAGGGTGCGTTTGAGGTGGTCGGATGGCCGGTATCGGTCGGTGGCGAGGACGGTGCCGG
This sequence comes from Candidatus Microbacterium phytovorans, assembly GCA_029202445.1. Lineage (NCBI taxonomy): Bacteria > Bacillati > Actinomycetota > Actinomycetes > Micrococcales > Microbacteriaceae > Microbacterium > Candidatus Microbacterium phytovorans. The sequence goes on along the minus strand of CP119321.1, from coordinate 1,675,300 downwards.
TGACGGGGTGGGTGAGCACCCGGTCCCACCCGGTGGCAGTCCCGGCGAGGCGGAGCGCAGTCGCCGTGTCGATCGGTCCCTTCCCGACCAGTTCGGCGGGGATGTCGTCGTGGCCGACCGCGGCGAGCACAGGCACCGTGACCTGCACCCGCGCAATGATCGCCTCCCCGGCCGGGATGGCGTCGTTGGTGGTCTCAGGTGACGCGTGTCCGGAGAGGAGCAGGTCGGCGAACACGTCGGCGCGCACCTCGCCGATCCGGCGCGTGTCGGCGGGGCGGGTGTCGACCGCGCTCGCTCCACCGCCCGCCGCGCCTCGGGCATCCATCACGCGCCTCGCGTATTGGTCGAGGCGGTCGCGGATGCCGTGGGCGATCGCGGCGGGCAGGATGGCGATCAGTTCCGCCATGCCGTCGTCGAGGTCACGCACCCACACCTCCCGCTGAGTTGCGGCAGCCGTGTGACGTTCCTGCAGCGGGACCGGTTGCAACCGTGCGGCTAGCAGCCGGGCGGCGGGCTTGAGCCGTCCCGGTGTCTCCCGCCGCGCGACCTCCAGGGCCGCGTCTTCGAACACGGCCCGGGCGGCGTTGTCGTCGATCCCCACGCCCGCATCGACCACCACGCGCACATGCCCGCGGGACACGTCACCGGCGGCCCACGCCGCGAACGTCGCGGGGAACTTCTCCAGGAGCATGACGGCATCGGACATGTGCTTCTGCACGGTCCGGTCCGACACGCGTGCGGAGGCCCCGATCTGCGCCGCGAGGGAACGGAGCGGGATGTCGGCCACCGACGAAGGTCCACCGGCATCCTGTGCCATCGCCTGGGCGATCTCGACCGCTTCGGCCAGGAGTGCGACCTCGCGGGCTTGGGCCACCGCGGCATCACGGCGGGCGTCGGCGAGCGCGTGCAGCAGCGTTTCGATGCGCTGTTGCCATGAGGTGCCGGTGTTGCCTGTCATACGTCGATTCTTCTCGGGGCCACCGACACTCAGACCGACAAAACCCAGATCAACACCGCTTCCTGTGGATAACTCCCGACACGCCGAGGCTGTGGAGGAGGGTGCGGCGTTTCGTCTCGCTGCGCTCACTCAACGACCGGGCGCCGTTTCGTCTCGCTGCGCTCGCTCAACGACCGGGCGGCGTGTGGCGCTTCGTCTCGCTGCGCCCGCTCAACGACCGCGGCTGCGCCCGCTCGACGACCGGGCCGCCCCGCTCCGACCGACGCGGCTACCTCGCTTACGCTGGAGGTATGAACAAGAGCACCCTGTGGACCGTCGTCGGAGTCGTCGTTGCGGTGATCATCGCCTGGGTGCTCGTCAACGTGCTGTTCAGCCTCATCGCCTTCGCCTTCAAGCTGCTCGCGGTCGCCGTCGTCGCTCTCATCGTCTTCTTCGTGCTGCGGCTCGTCTTCCGTCGCGCTGACTGACCGTCCGCCCGGATCGGCCCCGTCCCGTCGCTTCGTGGGTAGCGTGGAAGCATGACCACGAGCCAGCGCGCCCAGACCCTGTCCGCCCTCCACGCCGCGCCGGAGATCCTCCGCGTCGTGAACGTGTGGGACGTCGTGTCCGCCCGTGCGGTGCTCGACCTCCCCGAGACGAAGGCGATCGCGACCGCCGGGCACTCCATCGCCGCCACCTTCGGGTACGCCGACGGTGAGAACATCCCGCTCGACCTGGTGCTCGACATGGTGGGTCGCATCGTCGCGGTCGCCGGAGACGTGCCGGTCAGCGCCGACCTGGATGCCGGTTTCGGCAACCCCGGCGAGACCGTTCGTCGGGCGATCGGTGTCGGCGCGGTCGGCGCGAACGTGGAGGACCGGCTGAAGCCCCTCGCGGAGTCGGTCGCCACTGTCGAGGCGATCGTTCGCGCGGGAGAGGCGGAGGGTGTGCCCTTCGCGCTCAACGCCCGCACCGATGCGTTCGTGCGGGCCGGAGACCGGCCGCTGTCGGAGTCGATCGCCGATGCCGTCGAGCGCGGGCGGGCCTACCTCGCGGCGGGAGCCGATGTCGTGTTCGTGCCCGGCATCCTGGACGCCGACACGACGCGCCAGCTGGTCGAGGGGATCGGCGAGCGCAAGGTCTCCGTCATCGGCCTGCCCGGTGCGCTCACGGCGGCCGAGTACGAGGCGCTCGGCGTCGCACGTATCTCCTACGGTCCGATGACGCAGCGCGTCGCCCTCACCGCCCTGCAGGACCTGGCCAAGGATCTCTACGCCGACGGAGCGATCCCCGCCTCCACGCGCGCGCTCAACTGATCGCCCCTCTCCGCTTCCTCACGGGATGTGATGACGGACCGCGTGGAGAAAACCTTCCAGATCGTCGACCCACAGGCGGACGGTCGATACGGCATGTGCTCCTCCCCGCGGCGCAAGTTCCGGGAGGCGCACCGTCGTTGGGCCCTCCAAGGTGATCTCGACGTTGGTGGCATCCTGCATCCGTAGCGACAGCACCCGGGCGTCGTCGGGGCCGTCGATGCGCGGCGACTTCGGTTCGTCCGTGCGCGTGGATCGTGCCACGGCGGCGATGTCGTCCCAGGGGAGGTCGATGTCGATCTCGAGGCCTTCGCGCACCCTGATCCCATGCGGTCCGACGGTGTGGGGGCGCATCAGATACGCGCAGAGGAGCCCGATCATCCAGGTCAGTCCCCAGATCCCGAGGATGAGCAGGCCGATGCGCACCGCCGGCCACGGGTGCACGATGAGGTCGATGATGGGGATCTCGACGGCCGATAGGACGATGAAGACGATGAGGATGGTCCGGACGGGGGAGTCGTAGCGGAATCCGCTCGCGCCGGCCGGGACGGCAGGTCTGCGTGCGATCGCGCGGCCGATCGCGGCGTAGATCCCGAGTTCCAGGCGCAGCGCCCGGAGGATCCAGGAGCCGGCGCGTCCCACGCGGCCGCTGCGGACCGCGTGGGACGCCGCGTGGGACGGTGTCGCCGCGGGGGCGGCCGTGCCGGAGTTGATCTCTGTCATGACACTGCGGATGCGGATGCGGATGCGGATGCGGATGCGGGTGCGGGTGCGGGTGCGGCGGCGGAGGCTTCCCCGGCGGCCTCTGCGGCGATCAACTCGATGAGCCGCGCGGCGACCGCCTCCAACCCGCGATCCAGGGCGTCGCGGTCGGCAGGGGCTACCGCGGCGCGCAGCTGCGCGTTGAGCTCGGCGTGACGCTCGACCGTTTCGCGCATCAGCGCTGCACCGTCCGGCGTGAGGGCGACCAGATGCGCACGCCGGTCGTCGGGGTGTGCCGTGCGGAGGAGGTGCCCGGATGCCTCGAGTGCGTCGACGTGGGCACTGATCGTTCGGGGGGTCAGGTCCAGCGTCTCGGCGATCGTCTGCTGGGTGACCGGGCCGGCATGGTGGACCGTCCACAGCACCGCCATGCGCGACTCCGAGAGCGGGGTGCCGGCGTACTCCCGAGCCATGTCCTGTTGGAACAGGTGCGACACCAGGAGGAGCCGATCGAGCAAGCGCGGAGCGGGCATATCCGTACCTTACCTCATAGTTACACTATGTAACCATATTCTCCGTGTCCGGGGTCGGTGCAAGACTGGCCGCCATGACGCGCTTCGCGATCGACGCCGATACCGCACTCCGACTCGTCTCCGACGGTCGCGCACCGTCGGCGCCCCACACCCTCGTCGGCCCGACGGTCCTGCGCACCCACGCGCTGGAGACCCTGTACCGCGATGTCCGCGCGGGGCGCCTCACCGATGCCGAGGGCCGCCGCCTCCTCGACGGCGTCGCGACGCTGAAGATCCGCCTCCTCGGCGACCGCGTGTCGAGGGCGACCGCGTGGCGGATTGCCGTCCGTCTCGATGCGCAGAACACGCGGCTCGCGGCGTATCTCGCGGTGGCGACGCTCCAGGCCGACGTCCTGGTGACCGACGACCCGGAGTTGCGCACTGCGGCCGAGCACAGCGGTGTGCCGCTCGGCGGGTTCGACGATCTTCTCCGCTGACGTGAGGTGCGCTCACCCGAGCGCGACGATCAGCGTCGCCGCGATCAGGACGCCGCACACCGGCGTCATCATCAGCCGCTCTGACCGACTTCGCGAGGCGGCGTTCATCACGATGCCGAGACAGAAGTACGCCAGCAGCACCCAGGTCGAGACGACCACGAACGGCAGATCGGACCCTGGCAGCGTGCCCGCGCGGGCCAGCAGCAGCCACGCGAACGCGACGTAGAGGACGATCGAGAGCGCGCTGCCGATCCGCAGCGACCGGGGCAGCACCCGATGCGCCCCGCCCCAGACGAACCGACCCCAGGGCATCCCGGCTGCGACGCACACCTGCAGCGCTGCCAGCGCCGCGAGCAGGATGACGGCGACGGTCGCCGCGATCACCGCCACGCGAACACCGCGACGAGGAACGCCGCGTACACCGCGCCGGCGGCCAGGGCGAGTCGGTTCGACAGCGGCGTCCATCGCCCGCGCGCGACAGCGATGGTGAAGGCGATGGCCAGGAGAGCCCACACCGCGGTGTGCCCGGCATCCACGATCACCGCCCTTACTCCCGTGGCCCCGGGAACCTCGACACCGTCTCCGGCCGTCGCGAAGACGACCGTCACGGCGGTCGCCGCCGCGGCCGCAGCGGCGAACCATCCTCGGCGAGAGGCTGCCCGGCGCGGTGCGCTGTCGCGCTGCGGCGTGCTCTCCGGCGCGGTCATCGCACGTCCTCATCGAGCTCGCCGATCCACTCCACGGCCAGCCGTGCGGTGCGCAGCCCGTATTCCAGCACCGCGCGCTGGTAGGTGAAGACCTCGCGGTGCTCCGCCGCCAGCGAGGGGGCCTGTGTGTCGAGTTCGCGTCGGACGCCGTCGAGCTCGGCGAGGGTCGACGCCGCCTGTTCGCGCGCCGCCCGGATCACGCGGCGACGGTCCTCCGCGGAATCGAGGCGGCCGAGCAGGAAGACCTTCGCCAGGAGGATCGTCTCGGCATCCGCCCCGGCGGGGATCGGCGCGAGCATCCAGGCGTGCCAGTGCGCGCGCCCCGCGGGGGTGATCGTGTGGATCTTCCTCCCTCGGGCGCTCCCGGCATCCTCTTCGACGGTGACGTCGCCCTGCGCGACGAGCTGCGCCAGGTTGCGCTGGATGCTGCCGTAGCTGGCGCTGTAGAAGAGCGAGACGCCGGCGCGGAATCGCTTATGCAGGTCGTACAGCGACAGGGGGCCGGACAGCAGCAGTCCGAGGATGACGAAGGGCATGCGCGCTCACTCTCACGATATATCCGTGAGATATATCAATATCTCCTCAGGAGATATTGCGCAAGCCTCAGACGAACCGCACCCAGTTCGCGCCGCGTCCCGTCTCCGTCCGCTGCAGCAGGTGAAGGTGCTCGCCGTCGACGGCGTAGAGCGACACCTCCGTCGACCTCTCGCCCGCCGCGACGAGGAATGCGCCGTCCGCACTCGTCGCGAACCCGCGCGGCTGCGCCTCGGTGACCGTGAAACTCTGCGCCGCCGACAGGCCGCCGTCGGCGCGCACGTCCAGTGAGCCCAGCGTGCTCTCGGTGCGCTCCGAGGCCCAGAGGCGCCCCCCGACACCCCAGTGCAGGTCTGCTCCCCAGATGAAGTGATTCGCCATCGGATCGGCGCCGAACACGCTGTTACCGAGGCCCTTCGAGGGGTCGACGAACGACGCGGCTCCCCGAGGGGTCAGCGCGCCCGTCTCGGTGTCGCGCGCGAAGTGGAGCACCTCGCCGGAGAACTCGGTGATGACGTACACGGCACCCTGCGCCTCGTTCAGCTGAAGGTGGCGAGGTCCGCTCCCGGCCGGGGCGGGAGCCGTCGCGGGAGTGAGGGGATGCAGCGCGAGGTCGTCGCCGAGGGCGTACTGGGCGACGAGATCGGCCCCCAGTGACACGAAGTACGCGAACCGCCCGTCGGCGCTCGGCAGCACCGAGTGGAGGTTCGGGTAGTGGATGGTGGAGACCGGCTCTCCGACGACCCCGTCGACGACGGGCGCGCTGATGCCGTAGCCGCCTCCGTAGGACGCTGCCAGAAGGGCCGCGCCGCCACGCGTCAGGGCGATGTAGTTGACGTTTCCGGCAGGGAGGTCGCGGCGGGTCAGCGGCGTGAGCCGGCCCGTCGTGCGGTCGAGCGAGAGGGTCTGGATGCCGGGCGGCTGCTCGGCCGTCGAGCCCTTCACGGCGGCGAACACGAGGTCGCGCTCAGGGTCGACGGCGAACGTCGAGCAGCCCGGGAGGCCGTCGGTGACGGAGAGGCGATCGAGCCGCTCCCCATCGAAGCGGAAGGTGCTGATGCTGCCGTCGCCGGCGTTCGCGACGAGGACGAGGGAGGGAGAGGTCACGCTTCGATCGTAGGCCGCACCGGTGGGACAGCGGGCGCGGCCCGGGTACAGGCAGAATCCGGTCTGTGGCGGCGGTTCGTCCGGCGCGGGGCCGATTCTGCCTGTAACCGGGCACGTGCGCCGCCGCACCTCCCACCGCCACCCCGCCTCAGCGTCGCCGGCGCGTCGTAGCCTTGACGGGTGTCCACCGAACCGCCTCCGCCCGCCACTCGTGACGGACAGGCGGATGCCGGTGCCCGCGCCGAGTTGATGGCCCTCGCCGCCGCGGGCGGTCCTGCGTTCGCGCGCGACGCACCGCCCGCGGTGGCGGGGGCGCGGGCGGCGGCCGTGCTCATCCTCTTCGGCGTTCTCGACACCGTTCCCGCCGGTCGCGACGCCGCGGACGCGGTGGTGTCGCGCGACCTCGACGTGCTCCTCCTCGCACGCGCCACGACGCTCCGCTCCCACCCCGGACAGGTCGCCTTCCCCGGCGGCCGCGTCGACCCGGGCGACGACGGCCCCGTCGCCGCCGCGCTGCGGGAAGCACAGGAGGAGACGGGGCTCGATCCGGCCGGCGTCGACGTGCTCGGCATCCTCGACGACGTGCCGCTCGACTACTCGCGCCACCTCGTGACACCCGTGCTCGGGTGGTGGCGGCAGCCGTCGCCGGTGCGCGTCGTCGACGTCGCGGAGTCGTCGGCGGTCTTCCGTGCTCCCGTCGCCGACCTCCTCGACCCGCGTCGTCGTGGCGTGACCGTCATCCGTCGGGACGGCCAGGAGTGGCGGGGGCCGGCCTTCCTCGTGCCCCGGGAAGGCGGCTCGCATCTTGTCTGGGGGTTCACGGGGATGGTGCTGGACACCCTGTTCACCCGTCTGGGGTGGACAGAGCCGTGGGACGAGTCCCGCGAGATCCCGCTCGAGGGCTGATCGCCGCGATCGACAGTGGCCCGGGAACGGACCACGGATGCCGTACTGATAGAATCGACCCTTGGAAGTGTGTCCGAGCGGCCTAAGGAGCATGGCTGGAATCCATGTATACGGTTTTCCCGTATCGCAGGTTCAAATCCTGTCACTTCCGCCACAGATGAAGAGCGCCACCCCGTCGGGGGTGGCGCTCTTCGCTTTCCGGGGTCGGCGTCGGGGGGCGCCTCAGACCGTGCGCACGGCGCCGGTGACCATCCCGACGAGCTGCTCGCCCGTCACTTCCTCGGTGCGCGTGCCGCCCACGACGCGGCCGCCGCGCATCACCCACACCTGCTGCGAGAGGCGCTTGACCTGCTCGAAGTTGTGCGAGACGACGAGCACCGTCTTGCCGCCCTCCACGACGCGGCGGATGAGCGCCTCGACCTGCGCCGTCTCGTTCAGACCGAGCGCGGCGGTCGGTTCGTCGAGGATGATCATGTTCTTCGCCCACATCACGCCCCGGGCGATCGCGACCGCCTGCCGCTGACCTCCGGACAGCCGCTTGACCGAGCGTCCTACACCGGGCACGTTGACGGCCAGGTCGGCCACGAGCTCGGCCGCGCGCCGCTTCATCTCGCCGCGGCGGAGGAAGCGGAAGCCCGGGATGCCGGAGACGAGCTCGCGGTCCATGTACATGTTCTGCCAGACGCTCAGCTGGTCGCTGAGGGCGAGGTCCTGGTAGACGGTCTCGATGCCCTTGTCGCGGGCGTCGCGAGGGCTGGAGAAGCGCACCGGTTCGCCGTCGATGCGGATCTCGCCCTCGTCGGGCGTGTACAGGCCGGTCAGGCACTTGACGAGCGTCGACTTACCGGCGCCGTTGTCGCCGACGATCGCGGTGATCTCGCCCGCCTTGATCGTGAGCGACGCGCCCTTGAGGGCGTCGACGTTCCCGAAGGACTTGTGGATGTTCTCGACGACGATCTTGTCCGTCACTTCCGCCCCCTCATGAGCGTCGCGGCCGCGATGACGACGATGCCGATCATCAGCGGCGAGTAGAAGGCGCTCACGCCGAGCAGCGTGAGGCCGGACTGCAGGAACGTGAGCAGGATGGCCCCGATCACCGGACCGTAGATGGTGGCGCGTCCGCCGAAGAGGCTCACCCCGCCGAGCACGACGGCGGCGATCGCCTTCAGCAGGTAGTCGGTGTTGGTCGCCGGCTGGCTCGATCCGATGTAGCTGGTGAGCATGATCGCGCCGATCCCCGCCATGCCGCCGCAGATCATGTACCCCGCGAGCTTGATGCGCGGCACCTTCAGGCCCATGGCCTTCGCGGCATCCGGATTGTCGCCGACGGCGAGCAGGTGGGTTCCGAACCGGGTGTGGAAGAGCACGACGTGCAGCACGATGGCCAGGGCGATCGCGATGAGGAAGTTCACGCGGATGCCGCCGAGGTTCGCGGTGCTGATCGCGGTGAGCGCGCGCTCGGGGATCTGCACGGGCTTGCCCTGGGAGATGATGAGGCTCAACCCCATCACGACGCTCAGGGTGCCGAGCGTCACGATGAAGTCGGGGATCCTCACCCAGCCGATGAAGGTGCCGTTGAGCGTTCCGATCGCGAGCCCCGTGAGGAGTGCGATCCCGCAGCACGCGAGCAACGGCAGCCCCGCCTGGTACGCCGTCGCCAGCGTGACGCTCCCCAGGGCGACCGTGGCCGCCAGGGAGAGGTCGATGCCGGCGAGAGTGACGGCGAACGTCGCACCGAGGGCGAGGATGATCGGGATCGTCGCGTCCGCCAGCATGCTCGTGATGCTCGGCCACGAGAGGAATCTCGGGTTGATCGAGCCGAGCACGATGGCGAGCACGACGAGCGCCACGGGCGCAGCGAGCTTCATCCACGTCTCTTCCGAGCCGAGGGTGCGGCGCACGGCGTGAGCCGCGTCGTCGACGCTCGGTCGTGTGCGTGAGGGCGTCTGGGTGGTCATGGGTGAGGATCCCCGTCTCTTCCTGTGTTCTCTGGCTGTCCGGGTCAGTCGAACGGGTTCGGCACCTCGAAGCCCTCCGGCGGAGCCGGGAAGGCGTCGAGCGCAGCCTGCGCGTTGTCCTTGGTGACGATCAGGACCGGCGTCTCGACGTTGTCGGGGATGTCCGCCCCGCCCATCGCCGCGACGCAGGCCTGCACGGACTGCACGCCCATGAGGTACGGGAACTGCTCGATCGCGGCCGGCTGACCACCCGCGACGATGTCCTTGAGCTGGTCCTGCGTGCCGTCGATGCCGACGACGGCGACCTCACCGGTCTTGCCGGCTTCCTCGACGGCCTGCTGGATGCCCATCGCCATGTCGCCCGACGGGGTGAAGAAGCCCTTGATGTCGGGGTTCGCGATCAGGATCGTCGCCGCTGCGCTCTTGGCCTTCGCCTTGTCGAAGTCGGCCGCGACCGTCTGGGTGATCTCGAGCTTGCCCTCGACGGCCTTCTCGAAGCCCGCGAGGCGGGCGATGTTGCCCGGGTCGGCGACCAGTCCGCCGATGAGCGCCACCTGCGAGCCCTCGTCGACCAGGTCGAGCATGGCCTCGCCACCGGCGGCGCCGGCCGTCTCGTTGTTCGTGCCCACGTAGGTCGTGACGTCGACGCCCGCGTCTGCGGCGGCATCCAGGTCGATCGGCAGGTCGAGGTTGACGATCGGCGTGCCCGCCTCGCTGACGGGGACGAGGCCGGTGAGCAGGTTGGTCTGGCTCGTCGGGTTGACGACGTAGCAGTCGTAGCCCGCGGTGACGAGCGCGTTGAGCTTGGAGGCCTGGCCCGAGTCGTCGGTGACGTTCTCGGCCGCCACCACGGTGAGCTCGACGCCCGCCTCGTCGGCGGCCGCCTGGGCGCCCTCGGCCATCGCGCCGAAGTACGTGTTGTCGAGCGGCTTGATGACGAAGGCGATCTTGCCGCCCTCCGTCGTGGTGCCGCCGGGCTCGGTCGCGTCGGGCGTCTCGGTGCCCGCGCAGCCGGCGAGGGCCAGCGCTAGGATGGTCGCCGTCGCAGCGGCCGCTCCCGCGGTCCGCATCCGGGTGATCGTGGTCATTTCTCTCCTTCGAGTGTGATTCGTTCTCTGGTGCGACGCGGCTGGCCGCAGTGGTTGCTTTGCTGGCACACTGCGGTCAGCTGACCCGTCCGTCGCCGACGGGAGTCTCAGGATGCCGGGAGCGGCCCCATCATCAGCGGCGCCTGCGTCAGCGGGATGCACCCGCATGTGGTGCCGAACTCGATGTCGATGTCGACGCTGACGCTCCGCGGCGGCAGCGTCGGGTCTTCCGTCCGTTCGGCGAGCAGCTTCATGGCCTTCGCCGCCACGGTGTGCACCGGCACCACGCCCTGCGTGGGCTTCAGCCCCGTCACCGTCGCCTCGCCGATCGAATCGATCGTCGTGACGAGGACGTCGCGGGGGATGTGCAGCCCGAGGCGCGCGATCGCCGCCATCGCGCCCCAGAACATGCGGTTGTTGGTCGTGAAGACGCCGAACGGCGGCGTGAGCGTGCGGAACAGCTCCAAGGCCCCGGCGGCCGCGTCGTCGGGGGTGGTGTGGCCTGCGCTGACGTGGTGCTCCAGCCCCGCCGCGTTCATCACCCGCGCGTATCCGCTCTGGCGGTCGCGGACGTTCGAGATGGCCGTGTTCCCGGCCAGCAGGGCGACCTGGCGCAGTCCGTGGTGCGTCACGAGGTGGCCCACGAGCCTTTCAGCGGCGCGCCGATTGCCGGCGAGCACGTGATCGGCGGTCTTGCGCACCGAGGGCACGGTGCGGTCGACGATCACGGTCGGGATCTCCGAGACCGCGTCGGGCAGGCTCGGGGCGCCGCTGGGGAGCACGATCAGGCCGTCGACGCGCTGCTGCCGGAAGGTGCGCAGGTAGCGCTCCTCCTGGTCGGCCTCCTCGTCGGAGTCGCCGAGGAGGAGCGTGGGGGAGGTCGGCGCCAGCCGCTCCTCGATCGCGCGGGTCAGCAGGGCGAAGAAGCCGTTGCGCACGTCGGGGATGATGAGGCCGATGAATCCCGATCGCTTCGTGCGCAGGCCGGTCGCCGCGGCATCCCCGACGTACGCGAGCTCCTCGACGGCGGCCATGACCTTCTCGCGCATGGCCGGTGCGACGTAGGCCTCGCCGTTGAGCACGCGCGAGACGGTCTTCGTCGATACTCCGGCGTGCTGGGCGAGGTCGACCAGTCGTGTCGGGCGGCGGAAGCCGCGCGGTGCACCCGCGTCGAGCTCGCTCATGACACCCGCCGGTACACGCAGGCGGTGCAGGACGGCGATGCCCAGGATGATGACGCACGCATGGATGGGTGCTCCTCTCTCACCCATGGCGCAGCGCGCTCGGGGACTCGGGGACGACGGCGGACAGCGGAACGGTGTCGGCGGGCGGGTACTGCTCCGGTGTCCACCATCCTGCCGCGACACCGGCCAGCAACCCGGCGCCGCGCGAGACGGCCTCGCGTTCGGCGGCCATGGCGAGGGGATGCCGTGCCCGGCGCAGCTTCGCCTCCACCCACCGGCGGCTACGCAGGCCGCCTCCGATGAGCAGTGTGGGTCCGGTGACGCCGCTCAGCGCGCGCAACTGGGCTTCGGCCTCCGCCGAGGCGGACGCGTATCCCTCGAGCGTCGCCGCCCAGGCCTCCTCGGCGGGGCGGGAGAGGAGCTCGGCCGGGATGCGTCCCTCCTGCATGTCCACCAGGGTGGCGAGGTCGAGCGGCTCCGCCTCCACGCGGATCGCGCGGAACTCGATGTCGTCTCGCTTGACGCGCAGCGCCCGCTGCAGGTGCCGGGTCGCGAGTCCGGGGCGCAGCGTCTCCCACAGGAGCATGTGCCGCGGGGTGCCGGGCCACGCGGTGACGGTGAGGTCGCCGAGCTGGTCGGGCCAGGCCGGGTGGGGCTGCGCGGGGTCGGCCTCCCAGGCGACGACGAGCGGCTCGCCGGTGCCCATGGAGTCGATCACCTCGGTGCGGTCGCCTCCCGCGCCGATGACGCCGACGGGGTGGTCGTGCCCGGCGATGGTGACCGGGATGCCGGCGGGCAGCCCGCTCCAGGCGGCTCCGTCGGCCGAGATGTGTCCGAGGGCGGTTCCGGCGATGCGTGCGGGAGCCCACACGAGGGAGTCGAGACCGACGCGTGCCAGGATCTCGCGGTCGTACTCGCCGCGGGTGGGGTCGAACGCGCCGCTCGTGGCGGCGAGCGAGTGCTCCTGCGCGAGGGCGCCGGTGAGGCGCCACACCGTGAGGCCGGCCACGCCGGTCCACGTGCCGCGTGCGTCGTAGCCGTGCCGGGCGAGCCAGCCGAGCTTGGCGATGCTCGTCACGCTGCGTGGCTGGCGGCCGGTGCGCCGGTGGATCTCGGCCTCGCCGAACGCATCGAGCAGTTCGTCGACGATCTCGGTGCCGCGTTCGTCGTGCCAGGCCACGAGGGGGAGGACGCTCGGTCCGTCGGCGTAGATGGCCGTGCCGGTCTCGCCCATGCTGGCGACGCCCACGGCGGCGATGCGGGTGGCGAGGACGCCGAGATCTTGGATCGCGGCGCGGATCGCGGCGAACAGAGCCTCCGTCGACATCTCGACTCCGAAGGCGCTCGCGGCGAACGGCGTCGGTGCGACCCCGATGCCGAGGGAACGGCCGTGGCGGTCGATCGCGTTCGCCTTGATCGACGATGTGCCCAGGTCGATGCCCAGCAGCAGCTCGTCGCGCATTCTCACTCCTCGTCTTCCTCGACTCCGGCGGACAATCTCTGTCCATCGATGGACAAACTAACACCCGACACCTAGTCTGTCTACCGTTGTCAGAAATCACCGCCCGTCGCTGCAGACGGGCACGAGAAACGGAGGACGAGCTCTTGGCTCTCATCACTCTCAGGGCGGCGCTGGATGCCGCACGCGCAGGAAGCTACGGTGTCGGAGCCTTCAACGTGACCGATCTCGCCCAGGCCGAAGCGGTGCTCGACGCCGCCGCGGCCACCGACTCCCCGGTGATCGTGCAGACGATCGCCGGAGCCTCGGTGCACGGTCGCGACGAGCTCTTCTGGCAGGCGCTCGTGAACCTCATCGGCAATTACCCCGACGTGCCGGTCGTGCTCCACCTCGACCACGGCGCCTCCTACGACGACTGCGTGCGGGCGATCGGCGCAGGCTTCACGAGCGTCATGATCGACGGCAGCATGCGGGACGACCACGTCACCCCGGCGACCTTCGAGGAGAACGTCGAGGTCACGCGCCGCGTCGTCGAGTACGCTCACGCGCGCGGTGTTTCCGTCGAAGGCGAGCTCGGCACGATCGGCGGATCGGAGGACGGCGGCGCGAGCAGCAAGGAGATCATCCTCGCCGACCCCGACGAGGCGGCACGGTTCGTCGCCGAGACGGGCGTCGACGCCCTCGCGGTCGCCATCGGCACCTCGCACGGCGCGTACAAGTTCACGAGCCCGCCCGACGGCACCGTGCTGCGCATGGACCTCATCGAGGAGATCGCCGCGCGCATCCCCGACACCCACCTCGTCATGCACGGGTCGTCCTCGCTCCCGGCCGATCTGCGCGAGACGATCAACGCGCACGGCGGCAAGCTCCCCGAGTCGTGGGGCGTTCCCGAGAGCGAGAAGGCGCGCTCGACGAAACTCGGGATCCGCAAGATCAACCAGGGCATGGACTCCCACATGGCCCACAGCGCCGCGGTGCGCACCTACCTCGACGCCGACGGCATCGGCGTCGACCCCGCGCTGTACGGCAAGCCCGGGCGTGAGGCGATGCAGCGCATCGTCGCCGACCGCATGCAGGTGTTCGGCCAGGCGGGCCAGTCCTACCGCCACCGCTGAGCGAGACACCCACGCAACCCGAGCGGCCCGACCCGCGAGCCACCGCTCGCCGGTCGGGCCGTCAGCTCGCCGGTGTCGCCGAGGAGCCGGCGAAGGCGGAGCCGGGCCGCACCACGAGCGATCGCGGCAGGAGCACCGCGGCGGCCCGGGCGCCGGCCGACAGCTCGGACAGCAGTGCGGTGCGCACCGCCTCGGCATCCTCCGCGAGTGTCGCCGCTCCGGTGACGCCCGTGCTGTCCCGGGCGTAGCTCGCCCGTTCGATCGCGGCGACGAGACGCGCGACGACGGCATCCGGTGCTCCGTGCTCCGCCACCAGACGCGCGCCGAACCCCCGCGGCGACTCCGCCGCGGGAACGGAGATGCCCACGTCGATCGCCGCCTCCTGGAGCATGCGCCATGCGGCACCGGCATCGCCGTCCGCCGCCCGCCGGGAAAGGCTCCGCCGGCGCACCGTGCGCACCAGCACGGGCAGGCCGCCGACGACGAGGATGCCGCCCACGGTCAGCAGGTACGGCCGCAGATCGACGAGGCGCAGGGTGGAGGCCGTGGCATCCGTCGGGATGTCGTCGGGACGCTCGACGGGCGCTGCCGAAGCCGTCGAGGTGGGCGTGGTCGTCGGCGTCGGACCCGCGATGTCCTCCCCGCCGTCGTCGACCCCCGCCTCGCTCGCCGGCAGGAAGCGCGTCTCGTTGCCGAGGCTCTTCGTAGGCTCGAACGCCACCCACCCGATGCCCTCGAAGTGCACCTCGGGCCAGGCGTGCAGCTGGCTGGTCTTGACCTCCGCGAGCCGCTGACCCTCTTCGGTCTCACCCGTGTAGGTGCCGGGGAGGAATCCGACGACGATCCGCGACGGCATGTCGAGCGCGCGAGCCATGAGCGCGAACGCCCCGGCGAAGTGGATGCAGTACCCCTCCTTCGCCTGCAGGAACGCGGCGACGGCATCCGAGCCCGTCCCGTCGAAGCCCTCCAGCACGGGGGCTTCCAGCGAGTAGGTGAACTCGGGCCCGCGGAACCACTCCTGCAGTGCGTCGAGTCGGTCGTAGTCCGTCCGTGCACCGGCCGTCACCTGCTCCGCCAGCTCTCCCACCAGCGCGGGCGTGGACTCGGGGAGGGCCTGTACATCGAGCGTGAGCCCGCGCACCGTGGCTCGTGAGGCACGCACCTGCTCGAGCGTCGGGCGCGGCACCTGCGAGACCACTTCGTATCGCTGACCCTGGGTGCTCGCCTGACCGCTGAGCACCGTCCGGCTGTACGGCACGGCGCGCCACAGCCCCTCCAGTCCGTCCACGCTCACCGCCGGGTACGACACCGGCAGGTAGGAGGAGGAGAGGTTGGAGATCGCGATGTTGGTGCGGTACTGCGTGACCCTGATGTCGTCGTCCACGACGACGGGCTCCATCCCCTCGTCCCACAGGGGCACCGAACGCGGCCGATCCGGACGCCACACGTCGCCGTCGAACTCCGACAACGTCGCGACCCTGAGATAGGGGAGGGTCGGTCCGTCGGTGCGCACCGTCATCACCGTCACGTCGTCACGGCGGCGGAGATCGTTGCCGAGATCGAGGGTCGGGTCGATCGTCGCCAGTGTTCCCGTGCCCGAGCCTGCGGCGACGGGCGCCGGGAGTGCCGGCGCGCTGATGAGCGTCGCCACGACGGTCACGACGCCGATGGTCGCCGCCATCGCGGTCACGCCGGACGAGGTTCCCGGCTCGGGCGCTTCGCGCGTGCGCGTCTCGGCGCGGATCAGCGCGAGCACCGCGCAGGCGAGGAAGACGAACGCCAGCACGTTGACGCCGCTCGGGACGGCGATCGCCGGGATCAGCCAGACCGCCACGAGAGCGATGGATGCCAGAAGCGGCATACGCGCGGTCAGCACGACGTGGTCGAGGGCGATCGTGAGGATGCCGATCGCTCCGATGATCAGGAACGTCAAGGACTCCGACGGTGCCATCGGCGCCACGCCCAGCAGGATCTCGGCCGACGCCTGCTGCACCGTGGCGACCGCGGCGTCGACGACATGCGGCGTGGGCACGATCCCGAAGAGGGCCTCCCGCCCGAAGAACACCGCCGTGATGCCGGCGGCCCACACCGCGACCTCGGCCAGCGTCACCCCGACGGCAGGCGCGCGCAGTCGCCGCAGCGCCGCCCCCACCAGGAGGAGCGTTCCCGTCACCGCGGGAACACCCCACAGCCAGGCGCCCGGGGCGACGACCGTCAGCAGCGGCGCCGCCGCCGCGATCATCCCGAGCCAGAGGGCGAGCGACAGGCGCCGTTCGCCGCGACGATGGGCCGACTCCGCCTCGGGCGCCGCGAGGGCCGACGCCGTGTCAGACGCCGACACGGCGGCCTCCTCTGTCGACGGCTCCCGCCCACGCTGCGGCGAGGTCGCTGCCCGGCGGGATGGATGCGGTCCGCCACCCCGTCGCCGCGGCCCGCGCGAGCGCGTCGGCGCGGGGGGCCACGACCAGCAGGAGGGGGAGGGCGCTGTGGTGAGGCAAGGCCGCCAGTGCGTCGGCATCCGTGCCGTCGAACACACCCGTGATGACGACGAGCGGACCCGTCTGCACCCCCGCGAACAACCGCACGAGCGGCGTCGGATCGGACGCCCGGCGCACGGCGGTCACGCGCGCGAAGCTCGTCAGGAGCCGGTCGACTCCCGAGGCGTCGCCGCCGTCGATCGGTTCGGCGAGTTCGGACCCGTCGAGGTCGATCACGGTGACGCGATAGCCCTCTCGCACGAGACGGGCGGCGGTGGAGACGCACGCCGTCACGGCGGCTTCGAATCCCGCGTCCTCGCCGGGTGCCCGCATCGCCTCCTCGCTCCAGCGCGCGGCGCTGCAATCGAGCACGACCACCGCTTCCGGCGTCGTCTCCTGTTCTTCCTGCCGCACCATCAGTTCGTCGCGGTGCGCACTGGCACGCCAATGGATGCGGCGCATCGAGTCACCGGGCACGTAGTGGCGGGGGATGAGGTTGTCCGCGCCCTGGCCGAGCTGATTCGTCGTCGAGTGCATGCTGCCGCCGGCTTCCCCCGGCAGTTCGGAGAGGGCACCGAGTTCGACCGCCTGCGGCGCCACCGTCAGCAGCGACGGCTCGCCGACGGTCGTGCGGCGTCGGGCGAATCCGAACGGGTCCGTCGAGGTGACCGTGAGCGGGCCGACCGGGTGGATGCCGCGTCGCCCCGGAGTCAGGTCGTACTCGAGGTCGACGCCCCGACTCGCGATCCCCATGCCGGATGCCGTGGCGGGGAATCGGCCGTGCGCTTCGGCATCCATGCCCGGGGCGAGCGCATCGCGCCACGCCCCCTGCGCGACGGGGAGCGGCGAGCGGATCTGCACCCGCGCGTGCACGCGAACCTCTTGACCGGTCGTCGCGACGTCGGGGTGGAACGACCGCGTCACCGTCTCGGACCGCCGCACGACGTACAGGGTCACGATGCTCGCCGCGACGGCGGTGAGCAGCAGCACACTGACGTAGATCAGCTCCGTGACGACGAACTCGTGCGCCAGCACGAAGCAGAGCACACCGAGCACCACCGCCCCGGTGCCTCGGAGCGTCAGCGGCCAGCGATTCACGGTAGGCCTCAGCGAGTGGCGAGCGGCACGCGCACGGAGTCGGCGATCGAGCGCAGGACGGAGCTGACGGCATCCGAGGCGGTGTGTCCGCGGGTCGCGCTCGTTCCCCGGGCGGCGATCATGCGGTGCGCGAAGACCGGGTCGAGGAGGGTGGCGACGTCGTCGGGGATGACGAACTCCCGACCGTCCAGCGCAGCCCAGACCTTCGCGGCGCGCACGAGTTGCAGCGTGGCGCGCGGGCTCGCACCCAGACGAACATCGGGATGCGACCGCGTCGCGCGCGCCAGTCCCACGGCGTACTCCTCGACGGCGGGGGAGACGTGGACATTGCGCGCCCAGGCGATGAGCTGCCGAACGCGCGCCGAGGTGAGGACGGGCCGAACATCGTCGAGCGGGTTCAGGGTGTCGCGTTGGCGCAGCATGAGCGCCTCGGATGCCGCGTCCGGGTACCCCATCGAGACGCGCATCATGAAACGGTCGCGCTGCGCCTCCGGGAGTGCGTACGTGCCCTCCATCTCCAGCGGATTCTGGGTGGCCACGACGAGGAACGGGTCGGGAAGGGCTCTGCTCGTCCCGTCGACCGTCACCTGGTGCTCCTCCATCGCCTCCAAGAGGGCGGACTGCGTCTTCGGTGAGGAGCGGTTGATCTCGTCGGCGATGACGATGTGGGCGAACACCGCGCCCTGCTTGAACTCGAACACTCGGTCGACCGGGTTGTACACGCTTACGCCGGTCACGTCGCCGGGAAGGAGGTCGGGAGTGAACTGGATGCGGCGGACCGTGGCATCCACCGTGGCCGCCAACGCCCGCGCGAGCATCGTCTTGCCGACGCCCGGGACGTCCTCGATGAGGAGGTGCCCCTCGGCGAGGAGACACACGAGCGCGGCGCGGACGGCGTGGGGCTTGCCGTCGATCACCCGTGTGACGGACTCGGCGATCGCCGTAGTCTCCTGCGCGAACTGCTCAGCCGTGACGTCCTCGCGAATCGGTGGAGCGTCGTCACGGAGCGTGTGGGTGTGATCGTCGGGCATGCGTTCCCCTTCGCCGCGGCGGTGCGTTTCTCGATGCTAACCCGGTGCGGCATGCGCGCGGCCGGACGTCGGGTAAACTTGCAGAAGCTCTCCGCGAGACGGCATCCAGGCCAACTCCCCCAGGACGGAAACGTAGCAAGGGTAACCAGGCTCTGCCGGGTTCGCGGAGAGTCTTTCTTTTGCCCGGCGACTGCCGGACGCACGGCCGCTCGATCCCGGCGCCTGACCATCATGGTGTCGGGGTGGGGTCGGGGTAGCGCGGGGCGTCGAGGGGGAACAGGAAGAGGGGTTCGGCGTCGGGGCGTTCCGTCTTGGGGAAGTAGGGGGTGCGGTCTCCGATGCCGGTCTCTTCGAACATTTCGGCTTTGAGCGCGCGGTTGTTACCCGGGTGGCAGTCGGTCGTGATGTTGAGGTGGAACCCGCCACCGTGGGGGGTGGAGTCGAACACGAGCCGGCTGATCCCGTTGCCGCGGGCGATGATCACCCAGATCGCGTCGGGGTCATCGGTCGGACTGATGGATGCGTCCAGCCCGGCGGCGGTGATCGCCGCCGCCGCCGCTTCGTACCGTTCCAGCCGCAATGCCGGATCCGGCGACCGCAGATACCGCGTGAAGTAGAACTCGTATCCGCGGCCGTCGCGACACGAGTCCGGCAGAGCACCGTAGTCACCGACTTCCCACTCGCCGTCGTAGACGGCCGTGAGGATGTCGGTTGCGATCGCCCGGTAGGCGAGGTAATGACCTTTCGCCTGCGCGTACAGCTCCGCGCCCGTCGGCACCGGTTGCGCCGCGCACCCCGTCACCATCGCGACCACCAGCACCACCACACCGAACCAACGCCCATGACGCATCCGTCCTCTCGTTCCGACCCGAGCCGTCATGGTGTGGGGGTGGGGTCGGGGTAGCGGGGGGCGTCGAGGGGGAACAGGAAGAGGGGTTCGGCGTCGGGGCGTTCCGTCTTGGGGAAGTAGGGGGTTGCGTCGAACACCGGGGTGGGTTCGTCGAAGAGGAGGGTGACCAGTTCCTCGCTGTCGCCCGGGTGGCAGTCGGTGGTGATGTTGAGGTGGAATCCGCCGCCATGGGGGGTGGAGTCGAACACGAGCCGGCTGATTCCGTTGCCGCGGGCGATGATCACCCAGATCGCGTCGGGATCGTCGGTCGGGCTGATGGATGCGTCCAGCCCTGCGGCGGTGATCGCCGCGGCCGCCGCTTCGTACCGTTCCGCCCGCAACGCCGGATCCGGCGAGCGTAGATACCGCGTGAAGTTGAAGTCATAGCCGCGGTTTCCGTCACATGACCCGGGGAGTGCGCCGTACCCGGCGCCCTCCCCGCCGACTTCCCACTCGCCGTCGTACACGGCCGTGAGGATGTCGGTTGCGATCGCCCGGTACGCGAGGTAATGACCCTTCGCCTGCGCATACAGCCCCGCGCCCGTCGGCACCGGTTGCGCCGCGCACCCCGTCACCACCGCCGCCACCAGCACCACCACAGCAACCCAACGTGCAAAACGCTCTCGTCCTCTCATTCCGACCCGACCCCTCCCTGCGCGGTACCCGGGGAACCCGTCGCGACGATCGAGACGAAGTTGTAGAACGACTCCGTTCCATCGATGAGGTAGCCCTGATCGGTGAAGTCCCACGGCGCTTCTGCGCCCAGTCCCGAGGCATGCGTCGAGTGGCCCGGTGTGGGAGTGAGCCGCGTTCCCGTGTGCTGCGTCGGCGTCGCGAGCGAGCCGTCGTCGTTGCGCGCGTACCCCCCGTCCGAGTCGAACGTCGTCACGCCGGGCACATCCTCGGGCGCGACGGGGTGCACGCCGGACGCCCGGCCGACGATCGCCAGCGAGTCGCCCGGTGCCCGTGTGGCGAACATCTCGACCCCGGAGAAATCTCCGCGGGCCGTCGGCGGCTGGTGCCGCGTCGTTGCCGTGAGCGCGGGGATGAGGCCGGCGCTGCCGAACGTCACGAAGCGATCAACCGACAGATTGTCGGCGGCGGCGCCAATCGCCGCCGCCGCCGTCGTCGACCCGTACGAATGCGCACCGACCGTGAGCACGGCCGCCGCGTTCGCGCTCCGCACGCCGCCGAGGAACGTCGAGAGCCGGCCCGCCCCCTCGTCCGCGTGGGCATTGCCGGGCTCCTCCACGAAGTTCGGGGTGTCGTAACCGAACCACACGATCGACGCTGACGCGCTCACCTCGTGCGGTACCGCTGTGACCGCATCGTTCATGTGGATGGCGGTTTCGGTCCACGGTTCGAGGTCGGCCGTCGTCGTCATCATGCCGGGCACCAGCAGCGTGACGTGGGACGCGCGTGCGACATCGCCGAAGCTCACCGACGCGAGCACCTGCGACTCGGCATCCGGCTGGAAAGACAGGAGTCTTCCGCCGCTTCGGATGGACTTCGCGATGGCCGTGAACTCCGCGTTCTCGGGGTCAGCCGCGATCACGCGGTTCAGACGCACCATGTTCGCGGCGTGACGCGCGGCATACGGGATGCCTTCCAGGTTTCCGATGATCTCCGGAGACGTCGCGATCAGCTCCTCGCGCACGGACGGGGACAAGGCCGCCCATTCCTTCGCCACCCGGTCGGGGTCGCCCGAGATCACGGCGTGCAGACGGGATCGCAGCGCGAGCCCGGAATCGCCCGCCACCGCGATCACATCGGCGAACTCGTCGAGCGCGCGTTCGTAGGCGGCATCCCACCGTCCGAACCAGTACTCGTAGTCCTCCCACGCGGCATCCCGTCGCGCTGTCGCGGCCGTCGTGGCCTCGTGCGCCGTCTGCCGCGCCCACGTCGTCGCGGGGCTGTCGTCGTCGAGCAGCCGTGTCGCCTCCTCCTCCTGCTGTGCTGCCTGCGCCGCCGCGTGCGCCGCCGTGATCTCCGCGACGAGGTCGCGGATGCGCGGGGCGGCCGTGTCGAACTCGTCGAAGTAATGGCCGAGCGCGCGTTCCACGCGACCGGCCAGCGTCGTCACGGCGGAGAGGACGTCGCCGGCCGTGGTCGCGTCGGCACGCAGCGCATCGATCGCCTTCCCCTCGCCGTCGATTCGCGCGACGCCGTGAACGAAGGGTGCGAGCCCATCCAGGTCGCCTCGGAGCATGCCCATGACCCGCACCACTTCGGTCATCCGACCCGATCGGCCATCGAGCTCCAGCAGGGGATACCCGCGCGTGGGCGAGGTGAGGGAGACGACCTCGACCATCAGCCGACCGCCCGCGCGATCTCGACGTCGAGCGCGGGGAAGTCGGCGACGATCGACTCGGCCCTCATCCGCAGGTCGCTGAGCCGGGAGTCCAAGAGGGTACGCGAACGCTCGAACTCCTGGAGAGATTCACCGGCGATGACCATCAGCTGACCGCGGTTGGCGGGGAATCCGATTCCCGGATCTTCGGAGAACTCGCCGCCGCCGGCCAGCATGCTCTGCAGCGCCGCCAGGGTCGAGGTCACCATCTCGAGACTTTGGGTATCGACGTCCACATCTGCCACGTGCCACCGCCGCCTCTCCTCATCGCCTGCATCGACGCTTCTCGACGCTTCGCCGATTTCTCTCCTTCGAGGACGCGCGAGGGCCCGACATCTGACGGCGCGCTCGTCGACACCTCCGATTTCCGGGGGAGCGGGAGGTTTTGTCCGGGGCCTCTCCTGGCCGCCTCTCGGGCGCGCCGCCTAGGCTGAAGCGGTGGCCAAGAGCATCTACATCACGTCGACCGAAGGTCTCTCGGGGAAGTCCACGATCGTCCTCGGGGTGATCGACGCCCTCACCCGCGTGTCACCCAAAGTCGGTGTGTTCCGGGCGATCGCGCGGTCGACGACCGAGCGCGACTACGTGCTGGAGATGCTGCTCGACCACGTGGGCGTCGAGCTCAAGTACGACGAGTGCATCGGCGTCACCTACGACGACGTGCGTCGGGATGCCGATGCCGCGCTCTCCAAGATCGTCGAGCGGTTCAAGGCCGTCGAGGCCAAGTGCGACGCGGTCGTGATCGTCGGCAGCGACTTCACCGACGTCGGGTCGACCTCCGAACTCGGGTACAACGCGCGGATCGCCGCGAACCTCGGCGCCCCGGTGCTCCTGGTGCTCAACGGCCGCGCGGGCGAGGGCGACCGGCTGGGCGTCAGCGTCGCGCGCACCCCCGAGCAGCTCGCCCAGGTCACCGAACTCGCTGTGGCCGAGGTGCGCACCCACCGCGCCGAGTTGTTCGCCGTCATCACCAACCGCGCCGACCCGGTCAAGCTGCATGCGATCAACGACGGCATCCGCAAGGTCGTCGCCGATGTCCCGGCCGCCGACGGGCACCGCGAGGCGGCTGTGGGAGTGTGGTCGATCCCCGAAGACCTCTACCTGGTGGCTCCGGCCGTGCGCGACGTGATGCTCACACTCGAGGGGCGTCTCCTTCGCGGCGACGAGGACCTCCTCACGCGAGAGGTGCTCGACGTCGTCGTGGCGGGCATGTCGCTCAACAACATCCTCCCGAGGCTGCGCGAGGGCGCGATCGTCATCGTCCCGGCCGACCGCACCGAAGTGCTGCTCGGGCTGCTGCTGGCCAACTCCTCCGGCACCTTCCCGTCGATCTCCGGCATCATCCTCAACGGTCCCTTCCCGCTCCCGGATGCCGTGGAGCGTCTCATGGTGGGCCTCGACTCCTCCCTGCCGATCATCCAGACCGATCTCGACACCTACGACACGGCGGTGCGCGTGATGGGCACGCGCGGACGCCTGGCGGCCGGTTCGCAGCGGCGCTACGACACGGCCCTCGCCCTCTTCGAGCAGAACGTCGACACCGAGGAGCTGACGACGTCGCTCGGCCTCACGACCTCGCACGTCGTCACGCCCCTCATGTTCGAGTACCAGCTGCTGGAGACGGCGCGCGCGTCGCGTAAGCGCATCGTGCTGCCAGAAGGCGGCGACGACCGGGTGCTGCGCGCCGCCGCAACGGTGCTGGCCCGCGGCATCGCCGACCTCACGATCCTCGGCGACGAGGCCGAGGTCCGCGGACGCGCGGTCGAACTGGGCCTCGACATCAGCGCGGCGCAGGTGCTGAGCCCCTTCGACCCCGCGACGGTCGACCGCTTCGCGACCGCATACGCGGAGCTGCGCAAGCATAAGGGCGTCACCTACGAGAAGGCCGCCGACACCATCACCGACGTCTCGTACTTCGGCACGATGATGGTCCATCTCGGGATGGCGGACGGCATGGTCTCCGGCGCCGCGCACACGACGGCGCACACGATCCGGCCGGCGTTCGAGATCATCAAGACGCGCCCGGGCGTCTCCGTCGTCTCCAGCGTCTTCCTCATGGCCCTCGCCGACCGGGTGCTCGTCTACGGCGACTGCGCGGTGATCCCCGATCCCAGCAGCGAGCAGCTCGCCGACATCGCGGTGTCGTCGGCGGCGACGGCCGCACAGTTCGGCATCGAGCCGCGCATCGCGATGCTGTCGTACTCGACGGGGGAGTCGGGCACGGGCGCCGATGTCGACAAGGTGCGCGCGGCCACCGTGCTCGTGCGCGAGCGCGCTCCGGAGCTGCTGGTGGAGGGCCCGATCCAGTACGACGCCGCCGCGGATGCGGCCGTCGCCAAAGCCAAGATGCCCGAGTCCGAGGTCGCCGGGCGGGCCACGGTGTTCGTGTTCCCCGACCTGAACACCGGCAACAACACGTACAAGGCGGTGCAGCGTTCGGCGGGAGCCGTCGCGATGGGCCCCGTCCTGCAGGGACTGAACCGCCCGATCAACGACCTGTCGCGCGGCGCGCTCGTCGAAGACATCGTCAACACCATCGCGATCACCGCGATCCAGGCACAGAACCAGGGAGAGCACGCGTGACCGTCGTCCTCGTCATCAACAGCGGCTCCTCGTCGTTCAAGTACCAGCTCCTCGACGTCGAGAGCGAGCGGTCGCTGGCATCCGGTCTCGTCGAGCGCATCGGCGAGGAGCTGGGTTCGGCGCGTCACAAGGTGATCGGGACGGAGGGGGATGCCGAATCGGCGCGGGAGCTGCCGATCCCCGACCACGCCGCCGGCTTCGCCGTGATGCTCGCCGCCTTCGCGGAGAACGGCCCGTCGCTCACCGACAACCCTCCGGCGGCGATCGGCCACCGGGTGGTGCAGGGCGGCGCGCGGTTCTTCCAGCCGACGCTGATCGACGATCTCGTCGAGATCAACATCGACGAGCTCTCGGTACTGGCGCCGCTCCACAATCCGGGCGCTGTCCAGGGCATCCGCGCCGCGCGGGAGGCGTTCCCCGACCTCGCTCACGTCGCGGTGTTCGACACGGCGTTCCACCAGACACTCCCGCCGGCGGCGTACACCTACGCGATCGACCGCGACATGGCGCGCAAGCACCGCATCCGGCGCTACGGATTCCACGGTACGAGCCACAAGTTCGTCAGCCGCGCGGCCGCCGAGCACCTCGGCAGGCCGCTGCGCGAGCTGAAGCAGATCGTGCTGCACCTGGGCAACGGCGCGTCGGTCACCGCGGTCGACGGCGGGCACTCGGTGGAGACCTCGATGGGTCTCACGCCGCTGGAAGGGCTCGTGATGGGCACCCGATCCGGCGATATCGACCCTTCCGTGCTCCTCGTGCTCGCCCGCCGCGAGGAGATGAGCCCCGGTGAACTCGATGCGTTCCTCAACAAGCGCAGCGGCATGCTGGGCCTCGCCGGCGTCTCCGACATGCGCGACATCGAAGAGCGCAGGGATGCCGGCAACGGCGCCGCGATGCTCGCCTTCGACGTCTACGTCCACCGGCTGCGGGCCTACCTCGGTGCGTACATCGCTCAGATGGGCGGCGTCGACGTGATCTCGTTCACGGCGGGCGTGGGTGAGAATTCGCCGCTCGTGCGGGCCGCAGCGCTCGAGACGCTCGGGTTCCTCGGCATCCGGGTCGATCCCGTGCGCAACGAGACGCGAGCCCGGGGCATCCGCGCGATCTCGACCGACGACTCCGACGTCACGGTGCTGGTCGTGCCCACGAACGAGGAGCTCGAGATCGCCCGTCAGACGATGTCGATCGTCGGGCGCGCCTGATCCCGCCAACGCCTCTCCCACGGGTCGGGGCTCGCGACTACGCTGGTCGAGTGACAGCCGCTCAGCTCCCCGATCTGACCTCGTACGACGGCGTTCTCTTCGACCTCGACGGAGTGCTCACTCCGACGGCGGAGGTGCACATGCACGCCTGGCAGACCATGTTCACCGAGCTCTTCACCGCGTGGGACATCACCCCGCCCTACTCGGAGCGCGACTACTTCGAGTACCTCGACGGCAAGAAGCGCTACGACGGCGTCGCGAGCCTCCTGCGCTCGCGCGACGTCGAGGTGCCGTGGGGTGATCCGTCCGATCCGCCGTCGGCCGACACCGTCTGCGGCATCGGCAACCGGAAGAACGACGTGTTCTCCAGCGTGCTGCGCGCCGAGGGGATCACCCCGTACCCCGGCTCGCTGGCCCTCGTCGACCGGCTGCGGGCCGCGGGAGTGCCGATCGCGGTCGTATCCAGTTCCAAGAACGCGGAGGAGGTGCTGCAGGTCGCCGGCATCCGTGACCTCTTCCCCGTCGTGATGGACGGTGTCATCGCCGAGCGCGATGGCCTTCCCTCCAAGCCGGCCCCCGATGTGTTCGCCGAGGGCGCCCGCATGCTGGGCGTCGATCCCGCCCGCAGCGCCGCCGTCGAAGACGCGCACTCCGGCGTGCAGTCCGCCGCGGCGGCAGGGTTCGCGCTCGTGGTCGGTGTCGACCGCGGCGTGGGTGCCGACGTGCTCCTGTCCTCGGGGGCACATGTCGTCGTCGACGACCTGTCCGCCTTCGTCTCCTGAACGACCCCGTCGTACCGTTCTCCGTCGACCTCCAGACCAGAGGAGCTCCATGATCGATCGCGATCGCTTCCCCGTCGACCCGTGGCGTCTCGTCGAGCGCACGTTCTCCCTCGACGACGTGGGGGTCACCGAGACCCTCTTCGCCCAGGGGAACGGCTATCTCGGCCTCCGGGGGAATCACCCGGAAGGCCGTCATGCCCACGAGCACGGCACCTTCGTGAACGGCTTTCACGAGATCTTCCCGATCCGTCATGCCGAGCAGGCCTACGGCTTCGCCGAGGTCGGGCAGACCATCATCAACGCGCCCGACGCCAAGGTGATGCGCGTGTACGTCGACGACGAACCCCTGTCGTTCGACGTGGCCGACGTGCGCGAGTACGAGCGTGCCTTCGACTTCCGCACGGGAGTGCTGACGCGGCACGTGCGGTGGACCACCCCGAGCGGCAAGGACGTCGTCATCGACTTCGAGCGCATGGTGTCGTTCGAGGAGAAGCACCTGGCCGTCATGCGCGTCACCGTCACGGTGCTCAACGCCGATGCCCCCGTCACCGTGAGCTGCCAGCTCATCAACCGACAGGACGGCCAGGACGTCTACGGCGGCGGCGGCCCCGCGGGGAAGGCCAAGGCCGGCTTCGATCCCCGCAAGGCGGAGAAGATCGACGAGCGCGTGCTCCAGCCCCAGGAGTTCTGGCAGGACGGCCTGCGCTCGGCGCTGGCGTACCGCGTCACCGCCTCCGGCATGACGATCGCCGTCGTCGCCGACCATGTCGTCGACACCGAGAACGAGTACTCGGCACGCACGCTCGCCGAGCCCGACATCACCAAGAACGTCTTCCGCGTCCAGGCGAAGGCGGGCGTTCCCACGACGGTCACGAAGCTCGTGAGCTACCACACCTCCCGCGGCGTGCCCGCGCGCGAACTCGTCGACCGCGGCCGCCGCACCCTCGACCGCGTCGGTGCGGAGGGCGTGCAAGAGCAGTTCGACCGCCAGGCCGCGTGGGCCGAGGCCTTCTGGCAGCGGTCCGATGTGGTCATCGAGGGTCGCGACGACCTCCAGCAGGCCACCCGGTGGTGCCTCTGGCAGTTGGCGCAGGCGGCCGCGCGGGCCGACGGGCAGGGGGTGCCGGCCAAGGGCGTCTCGGGCTCGGGCTACAGCGGCCACTACTTCTGGGACACGGAGATCTACGTGCTCCCGTTCCTCATCTACACGACTCCGCTGTGGGCGCGCAACGCGCTGCGGATGCGGTACCTCATGCTGCCGTCGGCGCGGAAGCGTGCCGGTCAGCTCAACGAGGCGGGTGCGCTCTTCCCGTGGCGCACGATCAACGGCGAGGAGGCGTCGGCCTACTACGCGGCCGGCACCGCGCAGTACCACATCAACGCCGACGTCAGCTTCGCTCTCGGCAAGTACGTGCGAGCGACGGGCGATGACGAGTTCCTCCACCGCGAGGGCGTGGACATCGCCGTCGAGACCGCCCGCCTGTGGACCACGCTCGGTTTCTGGCGCTACAACGAGACCGGCGACCCCGAGGTGTTCCACATCCACGGCGTCACCGGCCCCGACGAGTACACGACGGTCGTCAACGACAACCTCTTCACGAACGTCATGGCCCGCTACAACCTGCGCTTCGCGGCGCGTGCGGTGCGCGAGATGGAGGAGGACGAGCCGGAGCGCTACGCCCACATGGTCGACCGCCTGCGTCTCGAGCCGGGCGAGCCGGAAGCCTGGGACCGTGCCGCCGAGGCGATGCACATCCCGTACAGCGAGGCGCTCGGTATCCATCCGCAGGATGCGGTGTTCCTCGAGCGGGAGGTCTGGGATCTCGAGAACACTCCGCCGGAGCAGCGGCCTCTCCTCCTGCACTTCCACCCACTGGTGATCTACCGCTACCAGGTGCTCAAGCAGGCCGACGTCGTGCTCGCGCTGTACCTGCAGGGCAACCACTTCACGGCGGAGGAGAAGCTCGCCGACTTCCAGTACTACGACCCGCTCACGACGGGCGACTCGACGCTGTCCGCCGTCGTGCAGTCGATCCTCGCGGCCGAGGTGGGGTACCAGGATCTCGCCCTGGAGTACTTCCGGGAGTCGATCTTCGTCGACCTGGGCGACCTGCACCACAACGCCGCCGACGGTGTGCACGTCGCGTCGGCGGGCGGCGTGTGGACGGCGCTGGTGGCCGGCTTCGGTGGCATGCGCGACCACTTCGGCGACCTGTCGTTCGACCCGCGCCTCCCGGCCGACTGGCCGTCGCTGTCGTACACACTGCACTGGCACGGCACCGAGCTGAAGATCACGGTGACCGCCGACGCCCTCACGGTCGTGGCGGGCCCGGGTGAATCGGTGGGCTTCGAGGTGCGCGGGGCTTGGTACTCGGTCGAGGGTGGCGGGACGGTCGTCGTGCCGCTCGAGGGTCAGGGCCCCGTGCTGCCGGGCCGTCCGACGCTCGGCGACATCAGTGAGCAGCTGCGCGAGGACGGGTCGATGATCTCGGCATCCGTCCCCATCTCCACCGCCACGTCGTCGATCCCGGTGATCACCGGATCGTCGCCCACGTTGACCGAGAACGGCAACCTCGGCGTCGACTCCTAGGTCGCCGCGAACCCGGCGGGTGCGGAGGCTCCGGCTTCCGCACCCGCCGTCGGCGTTTCTGCTGCCCGCATCGGGGCGTGGCGGCGGTCGGCGACGATGGCGCGCACGGCGTCGCGGCCGGCGCGGTTGGCGCCGACGGTGGACTGCGAGGGCCCGTAGCCGATGAGGAAGAGCCGCGGGTCGTCGAGGGAACGTCCGTCGGCCACACGGATGCCGCCCGCGGGGGTGCGCAGCCCGAGCGGCGCGAGGTGGGCGATGTCGGCGCGGAATCCGGTGGCCCACAGGATGACGTCGGCCGGCTCGAAGGAGCCGTCCGGCATCCGCACGCCGTTCTCCTCGATCGAGACGAACATCGGATGCCGTGCGAGCACACCCCGTGAGTGGGCGGCTCGCGCCCACGGAGTCCAGTGCTGGCCCGTCACGGAGATGACGCTGCCGGGCGGGAGTCCGCGGCGCACGCGTTCTTCCACGCCGGCGATCGCGGCGATCCGCGCGGCCGTGTCGAAGTCGCCGGCATCCCACTCGACTTCGCGGCGCGTCACCCAGAAGGTGTCGGCGACGCGGGAGATCTCGTCGAGGAGCTGGATCGCCGAGACGCCCGCCCCGACGATCACGACGCGCCGGCCCGCGAATTCCTCGGCGGAGACATAGTCGTGGACGTGGAGCTGCCGGCCCGCGAACCGGTCCTGCCCCGGGTAGTGCGGCCAGAACGGACGCCGCCACGTGCCGGTCGCGTTGATCACGTACGCGGCGCTCCACGTTCCCGCGTCGGTCTCGACGAGCAGACGCCCGTGCGGGTCGTCGTCGGCGCGACGGACGGCCGCGACCCGCACGGGACGGCGTACCCGCAGGTCGAAGCGCGCCTCGTACGCGGCGAAGTACGCGGGCAGGACGTCGCGGCTCGCCGCTGCGGGGTCTGCCGGCGGCACCGCGAATCCCGGGAGTTCGTGGATGCCGTTCACGGTCGCCATGCGGAGCGACGCCCAGCGGTGCTGCCACGCGCCTCCCGGAGCGGTTTCGGCGTCGAGCACGACGAACGACCCCGCTCCCGCGACTTCCGGCGGACCGTCGACGGGACCGAAACCGCGGCGGCGGAGGTGATAGGTGGCCGAGAGGCCCGCCTGCCCGGCGCCGATCACGACGACGTCGGCGGGTGCAGGCTCCATGCCGGGGGCAACGTCCTCGGGGGCGGGGTTCTTCCCGTCGCGATGTCTGCGGGACGCCGTAGTCTGTTCTGGTGACCACCGCCCTGTATCGCCGCTACCGGCCCGAGTCGTTCGGCGAGATGATCGGGCAGTCCCAGGTCACCGAGCCGCTCATGACCGCGTTGCGCGGCGACCGCGTGGGTCACGCCTACCTCTTCTCCGGCCCCCGTGGCTGCGGAAAGACCACGTCGGCGCGCATTCTCGCCCGATGCCTCAACTGCGCTCAGGGCCCCACCGACACGCCCTGCGGAACATGCGACAGTTGTGTCGAACTCAGCCGCGGCGGCGGCGGTTCGCTCGACGTCGTCGAGATCGACGCGGCATCCCACAACGGCGTCGACGATGCGCGCGACCTGAGGGAGCGGGCCGTCTTCGCTCCGGCGCGCGACCGCTTCAAGATCTTCATCCTCGACGAGGCCCACATGGTCACGGCGCAGGGCTTCAACGCGCTGCTCAAGCTCGTGGAGGAGCCGCCGGCGCACGTCAAGTTCATCTTCGCGACGACCGAGCCCGAGAAGGTCATCGGCACGATCCGCTCGCGCACCCACCACTACCCGTTCCGGCTGGTCGCTCCGGCGGCCATGCTCGAGTACGTCGAGCAGTTGTGCACGGCCGAGAACGTGTCGGTCGAGCCGGGTGTGCTGCCACTCGTCGTCCGCGCCGGTGGCGGATCGCCGCGCGACACGCTCTCGTTGCTCGATCAGCTCATCGCCGGTTCCGATGACGGCGTCGTGGGATACGAGCGGGCCGTGGCACTGCTCGGCTACACGCACGGCGAGCTGCTCGACGAGGTCGTGGAGGCGTTCGCGCGCCACGATGCCGGAGCGGCCTTCGCCGCCGTCGACCGCGTCGTGCAGACCGGTCAGGATCCGCGACGTTTCGTCGACGACCTCCTCGAACGCCTGCGCGATCTCATCATCGTCTCCGCCACCGGAGCGGGGGCCTCTGCCGTCCTGCGGGGAGTCCCGGTCGACGAACTGGAGCGGATGGGCGTCCAGGCGTCCGCCTTCGGCACCGACCGTCTCTCGCGCGTCGCCGACATCGTGGTGACGGCTCTCGACGACATGTCCGGCGCTACGTCGCCGCGGCTCCAGCTCGAACTGCTCGTGGCACGCGTGCTGGCGAGCGCGGCGCCCGCGCCGCTCGTCTCCGCGGCGCCGTCCGCTGCGCCCGCGCAGGTGGCGGTCCCGGTGACGCCGAGCGCCGCTCCCGCCGCGCAGGTCTCGACCCCTGTCGCCGCGTCGTCCGCCGCGTCCCCTGCGCCGGCCGTGCCGGTCTCCGCCCCGCCCGGCGCTGCTTCCCCGGCACCCGAAGCGGCTCCGGTCGCCGACGCGGTCCCGGCCGCACCCGCCGTGCCGTCGGGTCCGCTCGCGCTGTCCGACGTCGTCGCGGCGTGGCCCCGGGTTCTCGCGGCCCTCGAGCCGGTCAGTCGATCGTCGTGGATGCTCGCGTCCGCGGCGCATCCCGTCGCCTTCGCCGGCGACGTGCTCACCCTCGCCTTCCACAGCGCCTCCGACGTCACATCCTTCAAGAAGCTCGCCGGCGGCAAGGGCCCGAGCGAAGACCTCCGGGGCGCGATCGTCCAGGTGCTCGGCGTGCGGGTCAAGTACGTCGCGCGCCACGATCCCTCGATCGGCGGTCTCGGCGGTCTCGGCGACCCCGGCGGTTCCGATGGTGCCGCTGCGTCGGGCGACGCCGATGCGGAGGGTGCGTCAGGTCCGTCACCCGAGACCGCGCCGGACGGCAACCGCCGCGACGCGCCGGCGGCACCACGCCCCGGTGTGCCCACCGCCTCGGCGGCGCCGCGACCTGCCCCCGCCCGTGCCCCCGAGCCCACGCGCTCCGCGCCCGTCGCCTCGGCCGCCGCCGCTCCCGTGACGGAGTGGGCCGTCGCCCCGATTCCGGGCGGCGACGCTGCTCCCGCACCGCTCGCCGTCGATGAGGAGCCCGAGGATGCCGCGGCCCCGGCATCCGTTCGCACGCTCACGCGCGAGCACGACGGCGACGTGCTCACCGACGCGGACGCGCCGATGACGGCCGAGGAGGAGGAAGAACTTCCGCCCCCCGTGATCGCCGACGCTCCTCTTCCGCCTCGTGCTCCCGTCGCCGTCGAGCGTCCGATCGAGCGGGCCGCGCCCGCCCGCACGTCGCGGCCCGGCGGGATCGAGCGTGTCGGCGAGGCCGTCGTCCGCCAGATTCTCGGCGCGACCTTCGTGCGCGAAGAGCCGTACACCCCGCCCGCGAGGTTCCAGTAATCATGTACGACGGCATTGTTCAAGATCTCATCGACGAGTTCGGTCGCCTTCCCGGCATCGGACCGAAGTCGGCGCAGCGCATCGCGTTCCACATCCTCCAAACGCCCACCTTCGACGTGTCCCGGCTCTCGCACCTGCTGGGGGAGCTGCGTGAAAGGGTGCGATTCTGCGAGATCTGCGGCAACGTGTCCGAGCAGGAGCGCTGTGGCATCTGTCGGGATCCGCGTCGCGATGCCACCTTCATCTGTGTCGTCGAAGACGCCAAAGACGTCTCGGCCATCGAGCGCACGCGGGAGTTCCGAGGGCTGTACCACGTGCTCGGCGGCGCGATCAGCCCCATCGCGGGGATCGGTCCCGACGATCTGCGCATCACGCAGCTGATGCAGCGACTCGCCGACGGCACGGTGCAGGAGGTCATCCTCGCGACCAATCCCAACCTGGAGGGCGAGGCGACCGCAACCTACCTCAGTCGGCTGCTGCATACGCTCGAGATCCGCGTCACCCGGCTGGCGTCCGGGCTTCCCGTGGGTGGCGACCTCGAGTACGCCGACGAAGTCACCCTCGGCCGCGCCTTCGAGGGGCGTCGCACCGTCTGATGGGCGCCACCACGGTCTCGGGGCGCGGCTGGCTGCTCTACGGCGCGATGGCCGTGCTCTGGGGCATCCCGTACCTCTTCATCAAGGAGGCCGTCGACTCCTACTCGCCCGCCGCCATCGTCGCCGGGCGCACCCTGCTGGGCGCGCTCATCCTCCTTCCGCTCGCTCTGCACCGACGAGCGCTCACGCCGGCGCTTCGGCTCTGGCCGTGGGTGCTGGCTTTCGGCGCCATCGAGATGGCCGGCCCCTTCCTGCTCCTCGGTCACGCCGAGCAGACGCTCTCGTCGGGGCTCACGGGTCTCCTCGTCGCTACCGTGCCCCTCTTCGCGGCGATCATCTCGCTGCTGCGCGGGGATCGCGGCGTGCTGTCCCCGGCCCGAGCCATCGGCCTGGGCGTGGGCTTCGCGGGGGTCGCGGTCATCGTCCTCGGACCGGGACTCGCCGTCGCCGATCCTCACGACGCGCTCTGGGCCGTGGGACAGGTGCTGCTGGTCGCCGTCCTCTACGCCATCGCGCCGTTCCTCATCGCGACGAAGCTGAAGGACGTGCCGTCGCTCGGCACGATCACGCTCTCCCTCCTGATGATCGGCATCGCGTACCTGCCCTTCGGCCTGCTGACGCAGCACGAGGTGCCGACCGTCCGCTCCACCGTGTCTCTCGTGGCCCTCGGCATCCTCTGCACGGCCGTCGCCTTCCTCGGGTTCTTCGCGCTCATCCGCGAGGTGGGCCCGGTGCGCGCGCCGCTGTTCACCTACGTCAATCCGGTCGTCGCGATCCTGCTGGGGGTCGTGATCCTGGGCGAGCCCCTCTCGCCCGGACTCCTGCTCGGCTTCCCGCTCGTCATCGTCGGATGCTGGCTCGCGGCGACGGGCGGACGGTTGCGCAGGCGACCGATCGCGAACGAACTCCCCATCGTCTGACCGTGCACGCCTCGCACGCGGGGTCGTCCGCAGGCCCGGACCCGCCTGCGGGCGCGAGGTCAGTCGAGCGGTGCGAAGGCTTCGGGATCGTTCGCGAACGCGACCTGCAGTGCCGCGTCGATGTCCTCGTCGGTGAGGGTATAGGTCGCATCGATGCGTTCGGCCGCGTCGGAGAAGTCGTCGTCGTCGTCATCGTCGTCGTCACCGGTGACGAGGTCGCGCTCCTCCAGCACCGCGTTGTCGATCGCCGCGGCCGCGTCTTCGAGACCGAGGAAGCGGTAGGCATCGACGACGGCGTCGCTCGTGTACACCTCGTCGTGCGCGTGCAGTTCGACGGCGTTCAGCAGCCCGCCGTTGTGGACGAGCCCGTGGAACGTGAGCACCGTCAAGAGGGCGGCGTCACCGGGGTGGGTGGCATCGGTGGGAGAGGCGAGGTCGAGGGCACGTTCCCAGATCGCGTCGGTGTGAGCGCTCATGCGTTACACGCTACGCGTTCGGGGCCGTCCGTCACATGGCCGTCGTGGCATCCGACCCCTTCTAAGATGGGACGTCGGGGCCGGTTCCGGCCCGCCCGGCCCCTACGGCCGGAGGTTTCCCGGGAGTTGTGCAGTGGCGCTGATCGTCCAGAAGTACGGCGGATCGTCGGTCGCCGACGCCGAGAGCATCAAGCGCGTCGCGAAGCGGATCGTCGACGCCCGCCGCGCGGGTCACGATGTTGTCGTCGCCGTCAGCGCGATGGGCGACACGACCGACGAACTCCTCGATCTCGCGCACGCCGTCGCGCCGATCCCCGCGCCGCGAGAGCTCGACATGCTTCTCTCCTCGGGTGAACGCATCTCGATGGCCCTCCTCGCGATGGCGATCCACTCCATGGGGTTCGAAGCCCGGTCGCTCACCGGCAGCCAGGCGGGCATGATCACCACGGCCCACCACGGTGCCGCCCGCATCGTCGACGTCACTCCCGTGCGCGTGCGGGAAGCGCTCGACGAGGGGGCGATCGTCATCGTCGCGGGCTTCCAGGGCTTCAACCGCGACACCCGCGACATCACGACACTCGGGCGGGGCGGTTCCGATACGACCGCCGTGGCTCTCGCCGCCGCGCTCGACGCCGACGTGTGCGAGATCTACAGCGACGTCGACGGCATCTTCACGGCCGATCCGCGCGTCGTGCCCAAGGCGCGCAAGCTCGGCACGATCGGTGCCGAAGAGATGCTCGAGCTCGCCGCCAACGGTGCCAAAGTCCTGTACATCCGTGCGGTGGAGTACGCTCGCCGCCACGGCGTCATGATCCATGCCCGCTCGACGTTCAGCTCGGGGGTCGGCACGTTCGTGCTCGGACCCGGGATGAGCATTCCCGAGGGCGTAGAAGGGGTTGAAGTGGAAGAGCCGATCGTCGCGGGAGTCGCGACCGACCTCAGCCAGGCGAAGATCACGGTCATCGGGGTTCCCGACGTTCCCGGCAAGGCCGCGGAGATCTTCAAGATCGTCGCGCGCAGCGGGGCGAACGTCGACATGATCGTGCAGAACGTCTCGGCGGCCGCCACCGGACGCACCGACATCTCCTTCACGCTCCCCAAGGCGGATGCCTCGGCGGCGCTGCGGGCGCTCGCGGCAGAGCAGCAGGGCGTCGGTTTCGAGAGCCTCGTCCACGACGATCAGATCGGGAAGCTGTCGGTCGTCGGTGCAGGGATGCGCGCCCACAGCGGCGTCTCGGCGACCCTCTTCGAGGCGCTGTCGACGGCGGGCGTGAACATCGAGATGATCTCCACGTCCGAGATCCGCATCTCGGTCGTCGTCCGCGGCGACGAACTGGCCGACGCTGCGCGCATCGTGCACACCGCCTACGGTCTCGACGGCGACGCGGAAGCGGTCGTCTACGCCGGCACCGGGCGCTGATCCGCTCTTTACCCGGTCGTCGCGCCCGCTTCCCGGTCGTTGAGCGAGCGCTTTCCGGTCGTTGAGCGAGCGCTTTCCGGTCGTTGAGCGAGCGCAGCGAGACGAAACGCGATCGCCGTTCGTCTCGTCGCTGCGCTCCTCGCTCAACGACCGGGGTGAGGCGGGCCCTTTACCCGGTCGTTGAGCGAGCGCAGCGAGACGAAACGCAGCTTCAGCTTCGCTCGGCGAGCCATTCGATGAAGCTCGGGCCGAGCAGCTGCGCCTCCGGCCCCGGTAGCGCGAATCCCTGCCGCATTCCGCGCATCTGCGGTCCGGGGAGGCTCATCGGCAGCACCGGTCCCCGACGGCCCTCGTGTCGCACCCACGCGCGGACCATGTCCGACAGCGCCTCCTCGTGGGGGCCGGCGATGTCGTCGGCGCGCCCCGCGGGAGCACCTTCCGCGAGGGCCACGAGTCTCTCGGCCACGGCCGACGCCGCAATCGGCTGCACGCGGGCGCG
Source organism: Candidatus Microbacterium phytovorans (assembly GCA_029202445.1). Taxonomy (NCBI): domain Bacteria; kingdom Bacillati; phylum Actinomycetota; class Actinomycetes; order Micrococcales; family Microbacteriaceae; genus Microbacterium; species Candidatus Microbacterium phytovorans. The sequence goes on along the minus strand of CP119321.1, from coordinate 1,638,908 downwards.
CGGGGCGATCTGCAGGGGTCCGAGCTTCGCCTGCGCGGCGACCTGCTGCGCGAACTCGTGGAACTGGGTGGCGCGCAGGATCGTGGACGGCACCGTGCCCGCCGCGTATTCCGCCTCCTGGGCGACCTTCCCGGCGTAATAGCCGTGCGGGTTGCGGTCGATCCCCACGATGGACAGGACGACGATATGGCGGATGCCGGTCTCGGCGGCGGCCGTGAGGAGGTTCCGCGACGCCTGTTGGAAGAACGCGACCGACTCTTCCGCGCTCATCGTCCCGACGCTGGCGACGTCGATCGCGACGTCGGCGCCGGCGAGGGCGGCGGCGAGACCCGCTCGGGGCGGCTGCAGCACGTCGACGCCCGTCGAGCGCGCCAGGACGACGGCGTCGTGCCCGCGGGCGTGTGCGGCGGCGACGACCTCCCTCCCGACGGTGCCTGTTCCTCCGATGACGGCGATCCTCATGGTGTTCCCTTCCTCGATCGGTCAATGTAACGACGACGCAGCCGCGCAGAATGTGAGGTGACGCGTCGGCGCGCACGAGAGGGCGGGGTGTGGACGAGACGACGAGCGAAGCGGAACTGGCCGGCGGCGGACTGCTGGCGGCGGAGCGACCGCGCCTCCTTGCCGCCGCCTACCGGATGCTCGGCACCCGTGCCGACGCCGAGGATGCCGTCCAGGAGGCCTTCACCCGATGGCTTCGCCTCAGCGATGAGGAACGCGGCGCCGTCCGTGCTCCGGGCGCCTGGCTCCTCCGCGTCACGGGACGCGTGTGCCTGGACGTGTGGGGCTCCGCGCGGCGCAGACGCGAGCTGTATGTGGGGGAGTGGCTCCCGGAACCCCTCCCGGTGCACGCGGATGCCGCGGACGATGACCCTGCGGAGCGTGTCGAACGGGCGGACAGCGTCTCGACCGCGCTCCTCCTCGTGCTGGAGACACTGACGCCCGCCGAGCGGGTCGCGTTCGTGCTCCACGACGTCTTCGCGGTGTCGTTCACCGAGATCGCCGACGTCGTCGGCCGGACGCCGGCGGCGTGCCGTCAGTTGGCCGCGTCGGCCCGTCGCCATGTGGGATCGCGGCCCGGCGTCGGGGTGTCACGCGACCGCCATTCCGCCCTCGTGCGCGCCTTTGCGGATGCCGCGGGGTCCGGCCGCCTCGAGGCGCTGGTCGCCGTCCTCGACCCCGACGTGGTGCTGCGCTCCGACGGGGGAGGCCGGGTCTCCGCCGCGCGGCGTCCGGTCCGCGGCTCGGACGATGTCGCCCGATTCCTTCTCGGCCTCGCGCGGAAGCAGCCGGAGGCCACGTACGAGCCCGTCGTGCACGGCGACGGCGACGGCATCCTGATCCGGCTGGACGCTGCCGTCGCCGCGGTCGTCTCGTTCGCCACCGATGGGGCGCGCGTGACCGACATCTGGATGATGCGCAATCCCGACAAGCTCGGTGCGTGGCGTTGACGGATGCCGGGGCGTGCCGACGCCTGGGCGTCACACGGTCGGGGTGGTGGTGAGCGGCCGGTAGAATCGCGGCAACGCCCACTCGGGCACGCCCCCGCTTCACCGGCAAGGATCCACCATGACTCGCATCTCCGAATCCGGACTCTCCGTCGCCGTCGTCGGCGCCACCGGCCAGGTCGGCACCGTCATGCGCGAGATTCTCGCCGAGCGCGATTTCCCGATTCGCGAACTGCGTCTGTTCGCCACCGCCCGCAGCGCGGGCACGTCGGTCGAGTTCGCGGGCGAGTCGATCGTCGTCGAAGACGTCGCCACGGCAGACCCGTCGGGCATCGACATCGCGCTGTTCAGCGCCGGCGCCACCGGTTCGCGCGCGCACGCCCCGCGCTTCGCCGAGGCGGGTGCTGTCGTCATCGACAACTCCAGTGCCTGGCGCATGGACCCCGAGGTGCCGCTCGTCGTCAGCGAGGTCAACCCGCACGCGATCGAAGACCTCCCCAAGGGCATCATCGCCAATCCCAACTGCACCACCATGGCCGCGATGCCCGTGCTCAAGCCGCTTCACGCCGAAGCGGGGCTCGAGCGCCTCATCGTCAGCACCTACCAGGCGGTCTCGGGCTCGGGCCTCGCCGGGGCGCAGGAACTCCTCGGGCAGGTGGAGGCGGTGCTCGCGCAGGGCAACACGCTCGATCTCGTCCACGACGGCTCCGCGGTCGACTTCCCCCAGCCCGAGAAGTACGTGGCGCCCATCGCCTTCGACGTGATCCCGCTCGCCGGCTCCCTCGTCGACGACGGACAGGGTGAGACCGACGAAGAGAAGAAGCTCCGCAACGAGAGCCGCAAGATCCTGGAGCTGCCCGACCTGCGCGTCGCGGGAACCTGCGTCCGGGTGCCGGTCTTCACCGGTCACTCGCTGTCGATCCACGCCGAGTTCGCTCGGGAGCTCACGCCCGAGCGGGCACGCGAGATCCTGGCATCCGCTCCGGGCGTCGCGCTCGAAGAGGTGCCGACCCCTCTGCAGGCGGCCGGGAACGACCCGAGTTACGTCGGCCGCATCCGCGCCGACCAGTCCGCCCCGGAGGGCAAGGGTCTCGTGCTGTTCATCAGCAACGACAACCTCCGCAAGGGTGCCGCGCTCAACGCCGTGCAGATCGCCGAGCTCGTCGCGGCACGCCTCACCGCCGCCGTCTGACGGGGCGCCGCGCATATCCGGGGTGAAAGAACCCCGATCCTTGACGGACGAGGATGCCGCAAGCCGTCGGAGCCGGGGAAAACCGGGCCTAGACTGGAACATCGTGAGTGAACCAGTCGACGTCGTCCTGATCGGCGGTGGCATCATGAGCGCCACCCTCGGAACCCTCCTGAAGCAGTTGCAGCCGGAGTGGAAGATCGTCGTCTGCGAGCGCCTGTCGGAGGTGGCCCAGGAGTCCTCCAACGCGTGGAACAATGCGGGCACCGGTCACGCGGCGCTGTGCGAGCTCAACTACATGCCCGAAGCTCCCGACGGGACGGTCGATCCGGCCAAGGCGGTCGGCATCAACGAGCAGTTCCAGCAGAGCCGCCAGCTGTGGACGTCGCTCGTGGAGCGGGGAGTGCTCGACGAGCCGTCGACGTTCATCAACGCCGCGCCGCACATGACGTTCGTCCGCGGCGAGAAAGACGTCGCCTACCTGAAGAAGCGCTACGAGGCGCTGAAGACGCAACCGCTGTTCGCCGGCATCGAGTACTCGGAGGACTCGCGCGTCATCAACCAGTGGGCCCCGCTGCTCATGCAGAAGCGGCGCAAGGGCGAGCCGTTCGCGGCGACCCGCGTGCCGGCCGGCACCGACGTCGACTTCGGCTCGCTCACGCGCCAGCTCTTCGACGACCTCGCCGACAAGGGCGTCGAGGTCGTCACGAACCGAGAAGTGCGCAACCTCACGCGCCAGAAGGACGGCACGTGGAAGGTGTCGTACCGTCACTCGCTCGGGAAGACCCCGGGCAGCCTCACCGCGCGCTTCGTCTTCGTCGGTGCGGGCGGCTGGGCCATCAAGCTGCTGCAGCGCTCCGGCATCCCGGAGATCAAGGGGTACGGCGTCTTCCCGATCGGCGGGCAGTGGCTGAAGACCAGCAACCCCGCCATCGTCGCCCAGCACAAGGCGAAGGTGTACTCGCAGGCGTCCGTCGGCGCGCCGCCCATGTCGGTGCCGCACCTCGACACGCGCATCGTCGACGGCGAGGCGTCTCTGCTGTTCGGGCCGTTCGCGACGTTCAGCCCGAAGTTCCTCAAGAACGGGCGGATCACCGACATCATCGCCCAGGTGCGCCCTTCCAACCTGTGGCCCATGATCAAGGTCGCGATCGACAACCCGGGCCTCATCGGCTACCTCGTCAGCGAGCTTCTCAAGAATCACAAGAAGAAGGTCGATTCCCTGCGCACCTTCATGCCGACCGCGAAAGACGAGGACTGGGAGCTCCTGCAGGCCGGTCAGCGCGCGCAGGTCATGAAGAAGGACCCCGAGAAGGGTGGCGTGCTGCAGTTCGGCACCGAGGTCGTGACGTCGGCCGACGGTTCGATCGCGGGTCTCCTGGGTGCATCGCCGGGGGCGTCGACGGCGGCGTCGATCATGCTCGGTCTCCTCAAGCGCTGCTTCCCCGACCGGCTCGCCGAGTGGGAGCCCACGCTGCGCGAACTGATCCCCAGCTACGGCGACACGCTCAACCCCCGTCCCGAGGTCGCGGAGGAGTCGCTGCGACGCACGGCGGCGGCCCTGCAGATCAACCCGTGACAGCGGTTCGATAGCCTGGACCGCGTGCCCAGACGACGGATGCCGCGCGCCCTGCTGACCCTCAGCCTCCTCGTCGGAGTGCTCCTTCCGCTCGGAGCGCCGGCCGCCGCGCACGCGGGCGTCGACGACTTCACGTTCGACTCGTTCACGGGCGACTACTACTTGAGTCGCTCGAGCTCCGACGCGGGCGAGCTGTACGTCATCGAGACGCTCGTGGCATCCTTCCCGGACTCCGATCAGAACCGGGGCATCGTTCGGGCACTCCCGCGCGTGCAGTCGGGGATCGATCTCTCGACGCGCGTCGTGAACGTCGTCGGTGCCGACGGCGAAGCCGTGCCGTGGTGGACGGAGTCGGATGACGAGTGGGTCTACGTGCTCACCGGCGACGATGCTTTCGTCCACGGCGATCAGACGTATGTCATCAGCTACACGATGAGCGACGTCGTCGTCCGCTACCCCGACACGGGCGCGGACGAGTTCACGTGGGACACCGTCGGCGTCGATCACGCGCAGCCCTTCGACGATGCGACGGTCACGGTGCACCTGACGGGTGATGTGGCCGCCGACCTGCTCGACGACCGGACCGCGTGCTACCAGGGGCCTGAAGGATCGACCACTCCCTGCGCCCTCTCCGGCCCCGAGACCGATGCCCCGTGGCCGGCCGAAGTGACGTCATGGGCCGGATGGCACGGATCGTCCGCGGCCGGCGCGCAGGCCTTCTCGGTGGCGGCGGGTGCCCTCGGGCCCGACGAGAACGTCACCGTGTCGATGGGGTTCCGCCTCGGCAGCTTCGCGGCAGCCAGCCCGCCCCCGCCGCCGCCCTACCCGTGGTGGCAGTGGATCGTGCCCGCGCTCGCACTACTCGCCGGTGGCCTCGGCATCCCCGTCATGCTCGTCGTCCGAGCGCGGATGCGGCGCAATCCCGACACGACGCCGGTCATCGTCCGCTACGAGCCGCCCGCCGACGAGTCGCTCACCCTCTCCGCGGGCACCCTCGACGTTCCCGCCCGAGCACTCGCCGCGCACACCGTCGACCTCGCCGTGCGCGACAAGGTCGCGCTGCACGCCCACGGGGACCGCGACGATCCGGCCGACTTCACGGTCGAGCTGATCGACCGCGACGGCCTCGACCACGACGACCGCCGCGTCGTCGAGTTGCTCTTCGGGCGCGCGGCCGAGATCGGCGCGACCGCGTCGCTGGCGACGTTCGCCGAGCGCCCGCCCAAGCGTGCGGTGACGTACGTCCGGCGCATCGACGAGTTCACGATCCAGCGCGGATATCGTGCCGCCGCTCCGGGATGGATCGCTTCGCTGCGCACGTGGCTGCAGTTCGGGAGTCTCCTGCTCGGCCTCGTGCTCCTCATCGCGCCGGAGTGGTTCACGGCTGTCGACGACGGCGGGTTCGGGTGGGTGCGCGTGCTCGCTATCGTCCTGTGCGGCGTGACGATGTTCGGAATGCCGTTCGTGCCGCTGCCGCGGTCGGTGCTCACCGTCGCCGGCGGTGAACACGTCCACGAGCTCGACGGCATCCGCACCTACCTGGCGCTCGCCGAGGAGGAGAGGCTCCGTGCCGCCCAGGCGCCGGCGACCGCGGATCTGGTGTCATCGGGTCTGCGCGCCTTCGGCGACGACGCCCCAGGCTCCGTCGTCAACCTCTACGAGAGGCTGCTGCCGTACGCCGTCCTATTCGGGCAGGAGCAGGAGTGGGCGAAGGTGATCCGGGCTCGGCTGCCCGAGGCGGCGGTGTCGCAGGTGGCGCTGCTCGATGCGCTGGGATCGCACGCGCTCGCGGATGCCTCCGCGTCGGTGGGCCGGTTGGCCGCCACGCCGATCTCGTCACCCGGCACGAGCCGGAGTTCGTCGTGGAGTTCATCGAGCAGTGGATGGTCGAGTTCGGGGTCGTCGTCGGGCGGCGGCTTCTCCGGCAGCGGCGGCGGGGGCGGCAGCTTCGGCGGACGCTGACGGCCGAATAGACTCGTCCGGTGGCCAAACTGTACTTCCGCTACGGCGCGATGAACTCCGGGAAGTCGACGGCTCTGCTGCAGGCGGCGTTCAACTACGAGGAGCGCGGTCAGCACGTGCTCCTGGCCAAGCCCGAGATCGACACGAAGGGCGCTGATCGGATTTCGAGCCGGCTCGGTGTCGATCGTCTCGTGGACTTCCTCATCACCCCCGGCGACGATCTCCGCGCCCTCTTCGGCGTGCATCGCGAGCGGGTGCGGGCCGTGGCCGAGCAGGAGGCGCTGATCCCCGAGTCCGCCGCGACAGGAGCGCGTCCCGATGTCGCGTGCCTCATGATCGACGAGGCGCAGTTCCTCACGCCGGCGCAGGTGGACGATCTGCTGCGGATCGTGGTGGAGGACGGCATCCCGGCGTTGGCGTACGGCATCCGCACCGACTTCCAGACCCGCGCGTTCCCGGGGTCGGCTCGCCTCATGGAGCTCGCGCACAGCCTCGAGGAGCTCAAGACCATCTGCCGGTGCGGGCGCAAGGCGCTGTTCAACGCGCGGCTCGTGGGTGGGCGGTTCGTGTTCGACGGCGATCAGGTGGCGATCGACGAGCTCACGGCCGACCGGGTCACCTACGAGTCGATGTGTGCGGAGTGCTATCTGCGCGAATCCGGCGGTCGTCTCAGCTGACGGGCGTCGGTAACTCCTTCGCGACGGGAGTCGGCGCGGCCGGAACCCGCGGGATTCCGGGGGAGCGGTCGCACCTCACGCGCACGGTGGAGGAGTTACTGACATCCGCCTCGTGAACGCGCCGACCGCGGGAACTGTTGTAACGTTTCATTCGGTGGTGGCGCGGCCAGACCACACGAGGTAATGTGGCCAGACCACGGAAGGGACCCGATGACCGACTCCACACCGGCACGCGCCTGGCGCGTCGTGCTCGAGAAGATCGAAGCCGACCTCCTCGAAGGGCGACTCGGGCCTGGCGACCGGCTGCAGCCCGAGCGCGAACTCGCCTCCACGCTCGGCGTCGGGCGGTCGAGTGTGCGTGAAGCGCTGCGAGTACTCGAGGTCATGGGGCTCATCCGCACCGCGACCGGATCCGGACCGACGGCCGGCGCGATCGTCACCGCCACTCCCCACGGCGGGCTCGCCCAGCTGCTGCGCCTCCAGGTCGCCGCGCAGGGTTTCCCCATCCCCGACGTGTACGAGACCCGCCTCCTGCTGGAGGAGTGGGCCGTCGCCCATCTCGCCGCCCAATCCGAAGCCGACCTCGCCCCGGCCCGGGCAACGCTCGAGGCGATGGATGCCGAGGGCCTCACGGCCGAGGAGTTCCTGGCCCTCGACACCCAATTCCACCTGCGCCTCACCGACGCGGCGGGCAACATCGTGGTGGCGGCGACGATGGCGGGTCTTCGCACCACGATCGAGAGCTACATCCGGGCGGGCGCCGAGCGCATCCCGGACTGGGAGTCCACCTCGACCCGTCTCCGTCACGAACACGCCGACGTGCTGCGGGCGATCGAGGACGGCGACGCAGATCGGGCACGCGAACTGCTGCGCGCGCACATCACCGGCTACTACGCCGACGCCGGTCTCCCGGCTCCCGCACACTCCCTCTGACGACACCCACCCCGGCGATCCCGCCACGAGAAGGACGACACATGGTTCAGCGACAGCTGCCGAAGATCCCCGAGCTCCTGGAGCTCATGCAGTTCAAGAAGCCCGAGCTCGACGGCACGAAGCGTCGCCTCGAGTCCGCGCTGACGATCTCCGACCTGCGTACGATCGCGAAGCGTCGCACCCCGAAAGCCGCGTTCGACTACACCGACGGGGCCGCGGAGGGGGAGCTCTCCCTCTCGCGAGCGCGGCAGGCGTTCGAGGACATCGAGTTCCATCCCGACATCCTCCGCCCCGCCGAGCACGTGGACACGTCGGTCGAGATCCTCGGCGGACCGTCCGCTCTGCCGTTCGGGATCGCGCCGACCGGCTTCACCCGGCTCATGCAGACCGAGGGGGAGATCGCCGGTGCCGGCGCTGCGGCGGCCGCCGGCATCCCGTTCACCCTGTCGACTCTCGGCACGACGTCGATCGAGAACGTGCGGGCCGCCAACCCCCACGGACGCAACTGGTTCCAGCTGTACGTCATGCGCGACCGCGAGATCTCCTACGGACTCGTGCGTCGGGCGGCGGATGCCGGATTCGACACGCTCATGTTCACCGTCGATACGCCGATCGCCGGCGCGCGGCTCCGTGACAAGCGCAACGGCTTCTCGATCCCTCCCCAGCTGACCGTGGGGACGATCGTCAACGCGATCCCGCGCCCCTGGTGGTGGATCGATTTCCTCACGACCCCCAAGCTCGAGTTCGCCTCGCTCACGACCACGGGCGGCACGGTGGGCGAACTCCTCAACGCCGCCATGGACCCGACGATCAGCTACGACGATCTCGCCGTCATCCGAGAGATGTGGCCCGGGAAGATCGTGGTGAAGGGCGTGCAGAACGTCGACGATTCGAAGCGCCTCGTCGACCTCGGGGTCGACGGGATCGTGCTGTCCAACCACGGCGGTCGCCAGCTCGACCGCGCGCCCATCCCGTTCCATCTGCTCCCGCAGGTGGTGCGCGAGGTCGGGAAGGATGCCACCGTCATGATCGACACGGGCATCATGAACGGCGCCGACATCGTGGCATCCGTCGCTCTCGGCGCGAAGTTCACGCTCATCGGCCGCGCCTACCTGTACGGCCTCATGGCCGGCGGGCGTCGCGGAGTCGACCGGACGATCGCGATCCTGAGGTCGGAGATCGAGCGCACGATGACGCTCCTGGGGGTGTCGTCGCTGGCCGAACTCGAGCCGCGTCACGTCACCCAGCTGCAGCGGCTCGTTCCCGTCGCAGCGCCCGCCGCGCGCCGGGCACCGACGCGCGTCAAGGCGTAGCGGGGATCAGCGCACCGGAAGGGTCGGCAGGAGCGCTTCGAGGTAGGTGACGGTGTCTTCCCACCCGGTGACCGCGTGGCAGGTCACACCCATCGCGAGCACGGGGTAGTCGTTGCCGTGCTCGTCGAGCCGGTCGCCGACGAAGAGCATGTCGTCGAGAGGGATGCCGGTCTGCTCCGCGAGCTGCCGCATCCCGTAGGCCTTGTCGATGCCGCGGCGTGTGATGTCGACCGATGTCGAACCGCCCGAGCGCACTTCCAGGTCGGGGACGCGGGCGGCGACCGCGTCGCGCAGCGCGTTCTTCTTCGCGCCGTCGGGGTCCCATGCCGTCTTCGCGTCGACGGGGGCCTTCTGGCCGAGCGCCGAGAAGGTGATCTGCGACCCGCGGTCTTCCAGGATGTCGCCCCACGTGTCGGACTCCCACACGCCCAGCCTGCGTGCTTCCTCTTCCACAGCGGTCAGGGCGCGTTGCTTCTCGTCATCGGTGAGCGCGTGGGCGTAGACGGTACGGATGCCGTCACCCTCGATGCGGTAGTACTGCGTGCCGCAGGTGGGCAGCAGGTGGAATCGGCCGAGGGATGCGGCATCCGCCTCGGGAAGGCGGTCGACGACCTGCGCCGTGAACTGCTGCAGCTGTCCGCCGGAGATGATCGCGACGTCGACACGCTCTGCGAGCGCGAGCAGGAGCTCGCCCATGCGGGGGGAGATCGCGCTCTTGGACGGTGCGAGCGTGTCGTCGAGGTCGAAGGCGACGAGGCGGGGCGTGGTCATGGCGCAGACTCCGTATCGGCGGTGGTGCGAGAAAGGCTCCGCCCGTGATCGAAATCAAAGGCGGAGCCCTCGTGCAGTCGGGGTGACAGGATTTGAACCTGCGGCCTCGTCGTCCCGAACGACGCGCGCTACCAAGCTGCGCCACACCCCGTGGCAACCCTCCGAGTCTACCCCGTTCCGGCGCTCACACCGAATCGGCGCGCGACTCGTGTTCCGGGCGACGAGCGACCAGTTGCAGCACGGAGGCCTCGGGGCGGCATCCGAAGCGCACGGGCGCGTAGATGGAGTGTCCGAGCCCGGCGCTGACGTTGAGCGGCACGGTGCGACCCGCGTGATGCCACTCGCTGAGACCGCGCGCCTGATCGAGCGGGATGTCGCAGTTGGCGACGAGAGCGCGCCGCGAGAACGGGATACGAACCTGCCCGCCGTGCGTGTGCCCGGCGATCAGCATGTCGGCGCCGAGCTCCGTGAAACGGTCGAGTACGCGGCGATACGGCGCGTGCGTCACGCCGAGAGTGAGGTCGGCGGCCGCCGGCACCTGCCACCAGCGACCGCGCCGCACGCGATCGAGCGCTGCGGCGCTCGCGTCGAGGTCGTCCCAGTCCCGGTGCGCGTCGTCGACGCCGAATGCGTCGATCACGAAGCCCCGGACGGTGCGTCGCGCCGCAGTGTCGTTCACGTCGGTCCAGCCGAGCTCGTCGGTGAAGAACGCGTCCATCGCGGGGGTGTCCAGGCTCGACGCGCGTGCCTGATGGCCGGACGGGCCGGTGAAGTACAGCAGCGGATTGCGCGCCGAGGGGCCGACCACGTCGTTGGAGCCGTGGACGAAGAAGCCGGGAACACCGCGCAGGGGAGCGAAGGCCGAGCGGATGCCGCGAAGCCCGTCTTCGTGGCCGAAGTTGTCACCCGTGTTGATGACGAGATCCGGCTGTACGGCCTCAGCGGTCGCCGCGATCCATTGCTGCTTGCGCTTCTGCCACGGAGCCATATGGGCGTCGGACAGGTGGAGCACCGTCAGTGAGGGCGCCCCGGGCGGGAGCACGGCGAGCTCATGCCGGCGGACGGTGAACAGGAAGCGCTCGACGCCGACACCCCAGACGGCCGACCCGACGCCGACCGCCCCCACGGTTGCAAGAGCCGTGAGGGCGGTGCGGGTCGCTGCGGAGGCGCTCAGTCGTTGCCCCCGTCGTTGCCGTTCCCATTGCCATTGCCGCCACAGTTGGGGGCCTGGTACAGGATCGTGATCCGGTCGTTGCGACCGACGATCGTGCCCGCCGCCGGGTCGGTGCCGGTGACGACACCCGGCCCCGGAGCGCCGTCGGTCTGCGTGCACTCACGCTCGAGCCGACTGAATCCGGCGGCACGCAACGCGTTCTCCGCGTCGTCGGGGGTGCCGCCCACCGACGGCACGGCGACGCCGCGACCGTTGGAGGGGGTGATCGTCACGGTCGTCCCGCCGGCGACACGGCCGGCGCCGGGGTTCTGTTCGACGATCGTGCCGGCGGCCTCGGTCGCATCGATCTCATCGGCGACGGTGACCGAGAAGCCTTCGGCGCGCAGCGTCGAGGTGGCCTCGTCCACGGTCATGCCGACGACGTTGGGAAGCTCGACCAGCACGCGCTTGGTGAGCTCCTTGTCGGGGCTCGGGAAGGCGTCGCCACCGTACTTCGCGTTGGCCGCGCGCTGCATGTTCGGCCAGATGCTGTTACGGATCCGCGACAGTCGGTAGCCGGCCATGTAGTGGTTGTCGAGGCGCTCTTCACCCTTGACGTTCCCGACCCACACCACGGTGGTGACCTCGGTGCTCGAGCCGTCCATCCACGTGTGCAGGAACTGGTGGATACCGGTCTTGCCGAAGATGGGGGTGCCGTCGTAGGTGCGGGCGCCCGAACCGGTGCCGTCGCCCTGCATGACGCCCTGCAGCGTGTAGGCCGTCGTCGAGGCGACGGCCTCGCTCAGCACGCGCTTGCAGGTGGTCTCGGGGATGGCGTGGTCGGTGCCGTCCGCGTTCACGACGCGATCGATGGCCTTCGACTCGCAGAGGGTGCCGTTCGCGGCGATCGCCGCGTACGCCTGTGCCATGTCGATCGGCGCGACGTCGACCGAGCCGAGCACGTCATAGGGTGCGTTGTCTCCCTCGGCGATCGGCTTGCCGTTGCCGAACGTGACGCCGAGCTTGCCGGCAACCTTGTTCGTGCTGCATACCGAGATACGCTCGGCCATCGCGATGAAGCCCGAGTTGAGCGAGTCCTTCGTGAAGTTGTAGATCGAGCCGTTGTAACCCTGGCTGTTCTCGAAGTTTCCGACCTTGTTGTTGCCGTTGGCATCCTTGCCGGAACCTGTCTGGACCACCTGGGTCTGGCCGTCGCAGCGGTCGACCGTCTTGGGTCCGACGCGTCCGTTGAGGTACTCGTTGACGGAGTGGCCCTGCTGCAGCCAGTTGATGAGGCTGAAGACCTTGTAGGTCGATCCCGCAGCGTGCCCGCCGCCGCCGTCCTTGCTGCGGACGTTGTAGTTGACCGCGGTCGTCTTGCCGTTCTCCTTGGTCGCCGCGGCTTCGTAGTCGCGGTTCTGGACCATCGAGAGGACGCGGCCGGTACCGACTTCGACCTGGATGCCGGAAGCGCCGAGGTTCATGTAGTCGACGCGCGGCTCGACGACGGAGATGGCGGAGTTCGCGGCCTTCTGGAGGTCGTAGTCGAGAGTCGTGTAGACCTTGAGCCCACCGCGGCGGAGGGCGGCGGCACGCTCTTCCTTCGTCTCGCCGAAGGCCTTGTCGTTACGGATGATGTGCGTCACGTAGTCGCAGAAGAACTCCGCGCCCTTGGCCTGCCCGCAGCCGCTCGTGCGCTTCTTGATCTTGGGCTCGATCTTCGAGGCCTTCGCCTCGTCGTACTCGTCCTTGGTGATCTTGCCGTCGGCGAGCATGCGTCCGAGGACGTAGTTGCGTCGGTCGAGGGTGTCGGCGTAGCCGTCTTCCGCACTGTTGCGCGCGTTGCCCGCCTTGTCGGTCCACGAGCCGTCGGGGCGGTCGATCCGGAAGGTGTTCGGCTCCTGCACCATGCCCGCGATGGTGGCGGCCTGAGCGATCGTGAGCTTGTCGGCCGAGGTGCTGAAGTAGTACTGGGCTGCGGCGCCGATGCCGTAGACCGTTCCACCGAACGACGCGATGTTCAGGTAGCCGAGCAGGATGTCGTTCTTCTCGTACTCCTTCTCGAGCTGGATCGCGTAGCGCATCTCCTGGAGCTTGCGCTGGTAGCCTTCCGCGCCCTCGTTGACCGTCGTCTGGAGGAAGCACGCCTGCACTTCTTCGTCGGTCGCCGCGTCGAACTCGCAGTTCTGCTGCAGCACGTTCTTGACGTACTGCTGCGTGATAGTCGAGCCACCGCGGGTGTTGCTGCCCGACGCGTTGCCCGCGAGCGCCTTCAGCGTGCCGAGCAGGTCGACGCCGCCGTGCGAGTAGAAGTTCTTGTCCTCACTGGAGAGGATCGCGTCGTACATGACCGTCGCGACCTGGTCGTACTTCACAGGAATGCGGTTCTGGTCGTAGAACTGGGCCATCAGCACGTTCTTGCCGTCGGCGTTCTTCTTGTAGATGCGCGTCGGGAGCATGAGCGAGGCGGGCTCGAGGTAGCTCGGCATCTTGTCGAACATCGTGATGGCGCTGGATGCCGCATACCCGGACACCGCGATGGCGGGGGTCACGGTCGCGGTGATCAGCACACCGGCCACGGTGCTGAGACCGATGAGGCCGAGAAGGCCTCCGAGCACGCCGGTGGCTGTCCGTTTCGATTGGGGCATAGGCTTGATCGTAAGGGAGATACCTGGGGGAAGCCTCGGTAGGGCCCCGCATGCCGCGCCTATCCGTGACGTCGAACGGGAGCACCGAATGACCACGTGGGAGTACCTCACCACGCCGCTGCTGATCCACAACACCGCTGCGATCCTCAACAACTGGGGCAAGCAGGGGTGGGAGCTCGTCCAGGTGGTGCCGGGGCCCGAGGGCGGACTCGTCGCCTACTTCAAGCGTCCCACCGGCGGCGGAGCGGCCAACGCCGGACTCGGTGCCGCCGCTCAGGCGGCCCAGCAGTTCGAGGGGGCCTGATGAGCATCTCCCAGCGCCTCGCCGAGCTCGGCATCGACCTTCCTCCCGTCGTCCCGCCCGTCGCCGCCTACGTGCCGGCGACCGTCCACGGCGGCCTCGTCTACACCGCCGGGCAGTTGCCCATGGTCTCCGGTGCGCTTCCCGCGACCGGCAAGGTCGGCGACGGCCACGGCCTGGTCCCTCCCGCCGACGCGCAGGCCTATGCCCGCCAGTGCGCGCTGAACGGAATCGCCGCTGCGGCCGCTGTCGCCGGCGGCGTCGACAATCTGGCGCGGGTCGTCAAGGTCACGGGCTTCGTGGCATCCGTGCCCGAGTTCACGGGTCAGCCGCTCGTGGTCAACGGCGCGAGCGAACTGCTCGGCGAGGTGTTCGGCGAGGCAGGCGTCCACGCGCGATCCGCCGTGGGCGTGCCCGTCCTGCCGCTGGACAGCCCCGTCGAGGTCGAGTTCATCTTCGCCCTCGCCTGACGGTCTCTGACGGCCCGCCTATGGCTGCGGCGGCGCCGGCGGCGGCGGCGGACCATGTCCCACTTTGTGCGGCCCATGTCCCACTTTGTGTAGACCATGTCCCAGTTGCGGTCGTTGAGCGGGCCTGAAAGCGACCGAAACGGGGACATGCCGAAGCGACAGACACGGCTGACCGAAACGGGGACATGCCGAAGCGACAGACACGGCTGACCGAAAGTGGGGCATGACCCGACCGAAACCGGGACATGCCCCACCAGGGATGCCGCGGGCTACTTGACCTGCGCCGAGATCACCGACATCACCGCGGTGTCGGCGAGGGTCGTCGTGTCGCCGACCTCGCGCCCCTCGGCCACGTCGCGCAGCAGGCGACGCATGATCTTGCCCGACCTCGTCTTGGGTAGTTCGCCCACGATGTAGACGTCGCGCGGCCGAGCGATCGGTCCGATCTGCTCGCCGACCCACGCGCGGAGCGTTCCCGCCAGGCCCTCGGGGGAGTGCGCGTCGAGGTAGGACTGCTTGATGATCACGAACGCGACGACCGCCTGACCGGTCGTCTCGTCGGACGCTCCCACGACGGCCGCCTCGGCGACGGCCTCGTTGCCGACGAGGGCCGACTCGATCTCCGTCGTCGACAGGCGGTGGCCCGAGACATTCATGACGTCGTCCACTCGACCGAGGAACCAGACGTCTCCGTCGTCGTCCAGCCGTGCGCCGTCGCCCGCGAAGTAGAAGCCCTGCTTCTCGAACTTCTCCCAGTAGGTCTCCCGGAACCGCTCCGGGTCGCCCCAGATGCCCCGCAGCATGCTCGGCCACGGCTCGGTGAGCACCAGCAGCCCGCCGTTGCCGTTGCCGACGTGCTCACCGCTCTCGTCGACCACGTCGACGGAGATGCCCGGCAACGGCACCTGCGCGGAGCCGGGCTTGGTCTCGGTGACGCCGGGCAGTGCCGAGACCATGATCGCTCCGGTCTCGGTCTGCCACCACGTGTCGACGATGGGGGCCGTCTTCCCGCCGATGATCGAGCGGTACCACATCCAGGCCTCGGGGTTGATCGGTTCGCCGACCGATCCGAGCAGTCGCAGTGACGACAGATCGAACTTCTGGGGGATCGCGCGGCCGAGCTTCATGAACGAGCGGATCGCCGTCGGGGCGGTGTAGAGGATCGTGACGCCGTACTTCTCCACGATCTCCCACCAGCGTCCGGGATGCGGGGTGTCCGGCGTGCCCTCGTAGAGCACCTGCGTCGCGCCGTTGGCGAGGGGGCCGTAGGCCACGTAGGAGTGGCCCGTGATCCAGCCGATGTCGGCGGTGCACCAGAAGACGTCGGTCTCGGGGTGCAGGTCGTGGACGACCTTGTTCGTGAAGGCCGCCTGCGTCAGGTAGCCGCCCGAGGTGTGGAGGATGCCCTTCGGCTTACCCGTCGTGCCCGACGTGTAGAGGATGAAGAGAGGGTTCTCCGCGGGGAACGGCTGTGCCTCGTGCTCGGCGGATGCCGCGGGCACCACGTCGTGCCACCACACGTCGCGGTCGGCCTTCCAGGTGACCTCGTTCTCGGTGCGGCGGACCACCAGGACGTGCTCGACACTCTCCTGAGGACCGGCGCCGCGGTCGGACAGCGCCTGATCGACGGCAGGCTTCAGCGGCGACACGCGGCCCTTGCGGTAGCCGCCGTCGGCCGTGATCACGAGTTTCGCGCCGGCGTCGTCGATGCGCGTGCGGAGGCTGTCGGCCGAGAAGCCGCCGAAGATGACGGAGTGGATGGCGCCGACCCGCGCGACGGCGAGCATCGCGGCGATGGCCTCGGGGATCATCGGCATGTAGATCGCCACGCGGTCGCCGTGACCGACGCCGAGGTCGCCCAGCACGTTCGCGAGGCGCTTGACCTCGTCGGTGAGCTCGGCGTACGTGACGCGACGCTCATCGCCCGGTTCCCCCTCCCACAGGAGCGCGACGCGGTCGCCGTGACCGGCTTCGACGTGGCGGTCGAGACAGTTGTACGCGACGTTGAGCTCGCCGTCGGCGAACCATTCGGCGAACGGCGGGTGGGACCAGTCGAGAACCGTCGAGAACGGGGTGTGCCAGTGCAGAGCGCGCGCCTGCTCGGCCCAGAAGGCCTCCCGGTCGGCCGTCGCCTGCGCGTAGAGGTCGGCGGTCGCGACGGCGTTGCGGGCGAACGCCTCGCTCGGTGCGAACCGGCGGTCCTCGTTCAGCAGGTGGTCGATCTGGCTGCTCATGCGCGCTCCCTTGCGGCTCGGGCTCACGGGACGACGTCGTGACTCCGTGACGATTGCGCACAATCTATCCGCGGTGCGCACCGTCGACTACCGCCGATAGTGGGTGGCACGCGGATGGTGATATATCGGCCGCCACGCGCTCCGGGTGTTTGGCCGGCTTACGGCCTCCGCGTATGCTCGGAGCCGGCCGAACTCAGATTCTGGCGTGACGGCGTGCCCGCAATCCCCCGTAGCGGACGCCGTCCCGGGCGGCATCCTTCCCCCCAAAGGATGCCGCCCCTCTCCATGTCCGGAGAGCTTTCGCGCTCGGGGTCTCCTCCCCAAGTCCTGGCGCAGACGCGTCCTCCACGGGGGGCTCCACGGGTCCGTGCGCGAGGCTCTCCCCGCCCTACCGTCGAGGGATGACCGCGCCGTTCCTCGTCCACCCTCGCGTCGCATCAGAGGGGGGTCTCGCCCGCGTCGCGGCGGACCCCGTTGCGGGTGTCCCTTCGGTGCGACGGGTCGGATCGAGCGCGTCCGCGCGACTCGTGCCGGAACATCCCGCGCTCGGCGCTCTGTTGCCGCACCTCGCCGATCCCGACGTCACCGACGTGTTCGTCAACGGTGTCGACGGACTGTTCGTCGACCGAGGTCGCGGGGCGGAGCGCATCGCCGCCTGGGACGCCGATGAAGAGTCGGTGCGCGAGCTCGCGGTCGCGGTCATCGCTCTCGGAGGCCGCCATCTCGACGATCTCTCGCCCCTGGTCGACGTGCGCTGGGACAACGGCGCACGGGTCCATGCCGTGCTCCCTCCCGTCGCCTGTGCGGGGGCGACCGTCTCCATCCGGCTGCCTTCCGCCGTGCCTCCGTCGCTCGACGAACTGATGCGGCGAGGTGCGATGGACGCAGCAGTCGAACGGCGGTTGAGGGAGCTCGTCGCGCGCCGTGCGAATCTGCTCGTCACGGGATCCACCGGAGCGGGCAAGACCACCCTGTTGGCGAGCCTGCTCGGTCTCGTTCCCGCCACGGAGCGGATCGTGACGATCGAAGATGTCGCCGAGCTGCGTATCGACCATCCGCACCACGTGCGCCTCGAGGCGCGTCAGCCCAATCTCGAGGGTGCCGGCGGCGTCGGGCTCGCACGTCTCGTCCGCGAAGCGCTGCGAATGCGCCCCGACCGCCTGGTGGTCGGAGAATGCCGCGGCGAGGAGGTGCGTGAGCTCCTCACGGCGCTGAACACCGGCCACGACGGCGGCGCCGGCACCGTCCACGCCAGCGGGCTCGCCGACGTTCCGGCTCGGCTCGAAGCACTCGGCGCGCTCGCGGGCATGAGCGACCGCGCGGTCGCCCGGCAGGTCGTCAGCGCGATCGATGCGATCATCCACATCGAGCGCGGACGAGACGGCATCCGCCGCGTCACGGGGATCGCACGTCCGGTCGTCGTCGACGACCGCCTGTCGATCGCGGAGGCGCCGTGACGAGGGCAGATCGTCGATCCATCCCGGATGCCGAGACGGTCGCGACCGACGTCCACCGGCTGGCGGTGCTTCTGCAGGCGGGTCTCACTCCGGCGCGGGCCTGGGGGGAGATCACGGCGAGCACCGCACCGGTCGGGGGTATGGCGGGCCCGATCGATGACACGGCGATCGCGGAGAAGGTGATCGATGGTGCCGGGATCGCCGAGGCCTGCCGGCGTCGCGGCGGGGTGTGGGCGGAGGTGGGGATCGCGTGGCGCGTGGCCACAACGGTGGGCGCGCCCCTCGCGCCGAGCCTCCGGACGGTGGCCGAGACTCTGCGCGACGCGGAGCAGGCCCGCCACGACGTCGCCGTTGCGCTCGCGGAGCCCGCGGTCACCGCGCGGCTCATCGCGTGGCTTCCGCTCCTCGCGATCGTTCTGGTCGCCGCCTTCGGCTTCGACGTCGCTGGCGCGCTGTCCAGTCCGCTGGGGCTCGCCAGCGCCGGGGGTGGCATCGCTCTCATGGTCGTCGCGCGGCGTTGGACGGCCACGCTCGTGCGGCGAGCGCAGCCGCCAGACGGCATCGCGGGATGGTCGCACGAGCTCGTGACGATCGCGCTCAGCGGCGGTGTGTCGATCGATCGCGCACTCGCCGTCGTCGAGGATGCGGGGTGCGCCGATGCGCGGGATGCCACGGCATCCGTCCTCGCACTGTCACGCCGATGCGGAGCGCCGGCCGTGGAGCTGCTGCAAGCGGAGGCGGCCGACCGCCGCCGTGCCACCCGGACCGAGGGGCGGCTGCGCGCCGCGAAACTGAGCGGCCGACTCCTCCTGCCGCTCGGGGTGTGCACCCTGCCCGCCTTCCTGCTTCTGGGGGTCGCGCCCATGCTCCTGTCCGTGCTGTCGTCCGCCCCCGTCGTCTTCTGACCGATCGGCTCAGCCTCAGACCGCCCAGCCACTCGAAACCAGAAAGGAGTCCTCATGACTCATCACCGCTCTCTCCTCCGGAAATCTCGCCCGCATCCGGCCGGATTTCCCGACCTCACGCGTCGCCGGTCTACGCGGCTGTTCGCCGACGAGACCGGCGCCGCCACCGCGGAGTATGCGATCGCCACGATGGCGGCGGTCGCCTTCGCGGGCCTCCTCGTCGTGATCATGCGCAGCGACGAGGTACGCGGCATCCTGACCGACCTCGTGCGTCGCGCCCTCACCGTCGAGTGAGCGGGCGTCGGGTGAACGGGCGTCGGATGACCCACCGTCGGTCGATCGGTGACGACCTCGGATCGGTGGCGGCGGAGTTCGCGGTCGTCGTCCCCGCCGTCGTGCTGATCGTCGCGCTCGCCGCGGCCACCCTTGCGGGCA
This sequence comes from Candidatus Microbacterium phytovorans, assembly GCA_029202445.1. Classification (NCBI taxonomy): domain Bacteria; kingdom Bacillati; phylum Actinomycetota; class Actinomycetes; order Micrococcales; family Microbacteriaceae; genus Microbacterium; species Candidatus Microbacterium phytovorans. The sequence continues at coordinate 1,619,433 of CP119321.1, read as the reverse complement.
CGTCCCGGCAGGTGCGGCTCGAGCAGGCGGCTGCCCAGGGTGCGCGACTCGCGGCCCGTGGCGAGGGCGACGGCCGCGTGCGCGAGGCGGTCGCCGTCCTCGTCTCCGGCGCTCGCGTCGCGATCGGCTCCGACGGAGACTTCGATTGCGTCGACGTCTCCGCGCCCAGCGGCGTGCCGCTGCCGCTTCCCGCCCTGACGGCGAGATCGTGTGCCCTTTCGGGAGGGCTGTGATGGCGGGGTCGCACTCGTGAGCGGCCTCGCCCTCGCCGTCGGCGCCACCGCCGTCGTGGCGACGCTCGCGGTGGGCTGCGCGACCGCCGGCGCGGTATCGGTCCGCATGGCTCGGGCGGCGGGCGCGGCCGACGCTGCGGCGCTCGCCGCCGCCGATGCGGCATCCGGAGCCATCGCGGGGGAGCCGTGCGCACGGGCGGCCGAGACGGCTCAGCGTGTGGGCGGCGTCCTGCTCGGGTGCGACGTCGACGGGGTGGTCGCGACGGTCATGGTGGCCGTGCCGCTCGGTCCGTTCCAGCCGACGGCGAGGGCACGGGCGGGGCCGCCGGGGTGAGCTCGGCCCGTGCCGTCGCCTCGCGGGTCGCCGCACCTGCGCCGTGAGAGAACACGGGTGCTGCGACCTCGATCCCCGGGCGCTCTCGGAGATTGCACCCCTGTGCGGTGTGTATGGTGTGCATCGAAGAAAGGACGCCAGTGGCTGAAGGCACCAAGGGCACGAAAGGCGCGGGCACGAAGAGCGCGACCGGCACGAAAGGCGCGAGCGGCAAGAAGCTCGTGATCGTCGAGTCGCCGACCAAGATGAAGTCGATCCAGGGATACCTGGGCGACGGCTACGAAGTGCTCAGCTCCGTCGGTCACATCCGCGACCTCGCAGAGAAGAAGGACATCCCCGCCGAGCTCAAGAAGACCTCCGTGGGCAAGTACTCGATCGACATCGAGAACGACTTCACCCCTCTATATGTGGAGAGTGATCGCGGCAAGAAGACCGTCGCCGAGCTCAAGCGCGCACTGAAAACCGCCGACGAACTGCTCCTCGCCACCGATGAGGATCGCGAAGGCGAGGCCATCGCGTGGCACCTGCTCGAGGCGCTGAAGCCGAAGGTCCCCGTCAAGCGCATGGTCTTCCACGAGATCACGAAGGATGCCATCCGCGCCGCCGTCGACAACACCCGCGAACTCGACCTCGCTCTCGTCGACGCGCAGGAGACCCGCCGCATCCTCGATCGGCTGTACGGCTGGGACGTCTCCGACGTCACGCGCCGGAAGGTCGGGCAGGGAACGTCCGCGGGCCGCGTCCAGTCCGCCGCCACGCGACTCGTGGTCGACCGGGAGCGCGAGCGCATGGCGTTCGTGTCCGCGTCGTACTGGGACGTCGAGGCGCACGCGGCGAAGGAGTCCTCCGACGCCTTCGCGACGCGACTCTCCCGCCTCGACGGGGCGCCCCTCGCCCGGGGCACCGACTTCGACGACCGCGGCGAGCTGAAGAAGGCCGTCGTCGTGCTCACCGAAGGCCAGGTGCGCGACCTCGCCGCCGCCATCGAAGCCGTCGGAACGGGCACCGTCACCTCCGTCGAAGCCAAGCCCGGAACCCGGAGCCCCAAGCCGCCGTTCACGACTTCCACGCTCCAGCAGGAGGCCGGCCGCAAGCTCTCGATGAGTGCCAAGCACGCCATGGGCGTCGCGCAGCGGCTCTACGAAAAGGGCTTCATCACCTATATGCGCACCGACTCGACGGCACTGTCGACGCAGGCCGTGTCGGCCGCGCGCGCACAGGCCGTCGCGCTCTACGGCGACACGGCGGTTCCCGCGAACCCGCGCAGCTACCGCAACAACAGCAAGAACGCGCAGGAGGCGCACGAGGCGATCCGCCCGTCCGGCGAGGACTTCCGCACGCCCGCCTCCGTCGCGTCCTCCTTGGACCGCGACGAGATGCGCCTCTACGACCTGATTTGGAAGCGCACCGTCGCCAGCCAGATGGCCGATGCGAAGTACGAGACCACGACCGTCACGATCGATGTCGCCGCCGGCGGCAAGGTCGCCGCGTTCACGGCATCCGGCACCGTCTACACCTTCAAGGGGTTCCTCGACGCCTACGAGGAAGGCCGCGACGAGAAGCGCGGGGACGCCGACAAGTCCGACGACCAGTCGCTCCCGGCGCTCACCGTCGGCGACGCGGTCAGCCTCCGCGACATCGAGGCGAAGGGGCACGCGACGAGCCCGAAGCCCCGCTACACGGAGGCATCGCTCGTCAAAGCGCTCGAAGAGAAGGGCATCGGTCGGCCCTCGACGTTCGCGAGCATCATCGACGTCATCCTCAACCGCGGCTACGTCAGCAAGCGCGGACAGGCGCTCGTGCCCAGCTGGCTCGCGTTCAGCATCGTCCGCCTTCTCGAGCAGCACTTCTCCGACCTCGTCGACTACGACTTCACGGCGGCTCTGGAAGACGACCTCGACGCGATCGCCCGCGGTGAGCAGGACCGTGCCGAGTGGCTCCGGAAGTTCTACTTCGGCGCGGACGACCACGTCGGGCTCCGCAACGTCGTCGACAACCTCGGTGACATCGATGCGCGCGAGATCAACTCGACGCCGATCGGCGACGTCGCCGTGCTCCGGTTCGGCCGCTACGGCCCGTACCTGGAGGTGCCCGGCGATGACGAGAACCCGCGCCGGATCAACGTACCCGACGACCTCGCACCCGACGAGCTCACTCCCGCGAAGGCGCAGGAGCTCATCGACGCACCCGTCGGCGGCGACCGGGTACTCGGCCAGAACCCCGACAACGGTCGCGACATCGTCGTGAAGGACGGCCGCTTCGGTCCCTACCTGGAGGAGCTTCTGCCGGAGAGCGAAGCACCGGTCGAGGAGGCGCCGAAGAAGCGCGGAGCGAAGAAGGATGCCGCACCCAAGCCGCGCCGCGCCTCGCTGTTCAAGAGCATGTCTCCCGAGACGATCGACCTCGACACCGCGCTGAAGCTCTTCGGGCTCCCGCGCGTCGTCGGTGTCGACCCCGAGACGGGGGTCGAGATCACCGCCCAGAACGGCCCCTACGGCCCGTACATCAAGAAGGGCACCGATTCGCGCAGCATCGGCAGCGAAGAGCTCATCTTCGACATCACGCTCGATCAGGCCCTGGAGATCTACGCGCTGCCGAAGTACGCCAACCGCGCCGCCACCTCGCTGAAGGAGTTCGAGGCCGACCCGGTGAGCGAGAAGCCGATCCGCATCAAGGACGGCCGCTTCGGTGCCTACGTCACCGACGGAACGACGAACGTCACGATCCCGCGCGGACAGACGCCCGACGACATCACCTACGAGATCGCCGTGCAGATGCTCGCCGAGAAGCGCGCGAAGGGTCCCGCCCCCAAGCGCACGACGCGTCGGCCTACGACCCGCAAGACGCCGGCCAAGAAGTGAGCTCACCCGCGCCGCAGCCCATCCCGGCGAAACCGGGCGGGCTGTGGATCACGTTCGAAGGCGGCGACGGGTCCGGCAAGACGACGCAGGCGACCCGACTGGAGGAGTGGCTGCGCGGCGAGGGGCGCACCGTCGTACGCACGAGGGAGCCCGGTGGAACCGAGGTCGGCAACCTCATCCGCGACATTGTCCTCCACCATCGCGGCGACATCGCCCCCCGAGCCGAAGCGCTCCTCTACGCCGCCGACCGTGCGCACCACGTCGCCACGCTCGTGCAGCCGGCGCTCGCGCGTGGCGAGGTCGTGATCCAGGACCGCTACCTCGACTCCTCCGTCGCCTACCAGGGTGCCGGTCGCGTGCTCGACCCGGGCGAGATCCGCGACCTGTCGCTGTGGGCGACGGGCGGCTCGCTTCCCCATCTCACCGTGCTCCTCGATCTCGATCCCGCCGCGGCACGGCACCGCCTCGACGCCGACGACAAGCCGTTCGACCGGCTCGAGGCGGAGAAGGCCGACTTCCACACCCGGGTGCGCGAGGCCTACCTCGCGCTCGCCCACGCGGAACCCGACCGCTTCCTCGTGCTCGATGCGACGCGGCCCGTCGAAGAGTTGGCGGAGGGCGTGCGCACGCGCGTCGCCGCGCTCCTCTCCTGACCGCCCGACGCGGCGTCGTCGGCACCCCGTAGGCTGGTCGCCATGACGACGGCACCCTCGGCACGCCCCGCGTCGCACGGGGCACCCGCCGCGGCGCGAGAGGTTCCCTGGGGCGAGGTGTGGGGCCAGGCGGATGCCGTCGCGCAGCTGCAGGCGGCCGCGTCCGACCCGGCGCAACTCGCTCACGCGTGGTTGATCACCGGACCGCCCGGGTCGGGCCGTTCGACCCTCGCCTACGCGTTCGCCGCCGCCCTCATCGCCGAGCCCGGCGACGAGACGGCCATGCGTCAGGTGCTGGCCGGCACCCACCCCGACCTCGCGGCGCTGCGCACCGAGGGCGTCATCATCTCGATCAAGGATGCGCGGGCGCTCGTGGAGAGGTCGTACTTCGCGCCGTCGCTCGGCCGCTACCGCGTGATCGTCATGGAAGACGCCGACCGCATGGTCGAACGCACGAGCAACGTGCTGCTGAAAGCCCTCGAGGAGCCGCCGGAGCGCACTGTGTGGGTGCTGTGCGCGCCGAGCGACGCCGACCTGCTCCCCACGATCCGGTCGCGCGTGCGCACGCTCCGGCTGCGCGAGCCCGACGTCGACGATGTCGCCCGCCTCATCACACAGCGCACCGGTGCCGACCCGGCCGTCGCCGAGCAGTCTGCACGCCTTGCCCAGCGTCACATCGGTATGGCCCAGCGCCTCGCCACCGACGAAGCCGCCCGCGCCCGCCGCGACGAGACGCTGCGCGCGGTGCTGCGCGTGCGCGGTGTGGGCGATGCGGTCGACGTCGCGGCGCGTGTCGTGCAGGCCGCCACGGAAGATGCCAAGGCGCTGACGGCGGAACGCGACGAGAGCGAGCGGGAAGCGCTGTTGCGCACCCTCGGCATCCCGGCCGGCAGCGCCGTGCCGCCCGCTGTCCGCGGACAGTTGAGCGCGCTCGAAGACGATCAGAAGCGGCGCGCGACGCGCAGCCTGCGCGACGGCATCGACCGTGTGCTCACCGATCTCGAGTCGATGTACCGCGACACGCTCATGCTGCAGTTCTCGCGGGGCGACGACCTCATCAACCGCGAGCTCGCCGACGAGCTGACCGCCCTGGCCGCCGCGTGGGACGCGCCCCGCACGCTCACGGTGCTCGACCAGATCTCCGTCACCCGCACCAACCTGGAAGGCAACGCCGCGCCCGCGCTCGCGCTGGAGAGCCTTCTCATCACCGTCGCCAGCGGAAGGACCCCGTGAACCGCACTCGTCGTCTCCTGACCGTCACCGCCGGGCTGGCGGTGGCCGCCCTCACCCTCAGTGCCTGCGGCATCCTGTGGGACCCGAAGACCGAGGCCTCGCCGTCCGCGGCGCCCAGTTCGTCTCCGAACCTCGACAGCGTCCCCGCCGGCTTCGAGGACTTCTACGGGCAGGCGTTGTCGTGGGAGGAGTGCGAGGGCACCGACCCGGGCAGCTATGACTGCACGACCGTGACGGCGCCCCTGGACTGGAGCGACCCGGATGCCGGCGAGATCGAGTTGGCGGTCATCCGCCGCGCGGCGTCCGGCCGCGACGCGCAGGGATCGCTCCTCACCAACCCCGGCGGTCCGGGGGCCAGCGGTTACGACATGATCGCCGACAGCGCGCTGTTCGCCGTGGGCGACGAGCTGGCCGACGCGTACGACGTGATCGGGTTCGACCCGCGCGGTGTCGGGCGGTCGACCGCCGTGACCTGCCTCGACGCGGCGAAGATGGACGCGTACCTGTTCGACATCCCCGCCGACCCGCGCGGCAGCGCCGGTTGGGAGGCCGAGCTCACCGAACGCAACGACGAGTTCGTGCAGGCGTGCATCGACGGCAGCGACGGCATCCTCCCGTTCATCACGACCGACAACGCGGCCCGCGACCTCGACCTCCTGCGGGCGGTGCTCGGCGACGCGAAGCTCAACTACCTCGGCTACTCGTACGGCACCTTCCTCGGCGCGACGTACGCCAAGCTGTTCCCCGCACAGGTCGGGCGCCTCGTGCTCGACGGGGCCATCGATCCCGCGATCCCGGGCCTCGACGTCGGCACGATCCAAGCGGTCGGCTTCGAGTCGGCGCTGCGTGCGTACATGGCCGACTGTCTCGACAGCAGCGAGTGCCCGTTCGACGGTTCGGTCGACGAGGGGATGGCCGACCTCGGCACGTTGCTCGCGAGTGTCGACCGCTCGCCACTGCAGGCGTCCGACGGCCGGGAGCTCGGTGCCGACTCCCTGCTGACCGGCATCATCGCCGCGCTGTACTCGCAGGAGAGCTGGAGCTACCTGACGATGGCGCTCGACGACGCGCTCGGCGGGAACCCGGACACGGCGTTCCAACTCGCCGACTTCTACTACGGCCGCTCGCCCGACGGCGCGTACGCAGACAACTCGACCGAAGCGTTCCGCGCGTACAACTGCATGGACTATCCGCTCGACACCGACGATGCCGATCAGGCCGCCGCCGAAGCCCTCATCGCGCAGAAGGCGCCCACGATCGCACCGTATTGGCAGGGCGTCGACGTGTGCGAGGTGTGGCCGGCAGAACCCACCGGCGTGCGCGAGCCGATCACCGCCGAGGGCGCCGCGCCGATCGTCGTCGTCGGCACCACGAACGACCCCGCCACGCCGTACGAGTGGTCGGAGTCGTTGGCCGATCAGCTGTCGTCCGGCGTGCTCGTCACGCGCGTAGGGGAGGGGCACACGGGGTTCAACAAGGGCAACGCGTGCGTCGATGACGCCGTCGTCGCCTACCTGATCGACGGCACGGTGCCCGAAGACGGGCTGCGGTGCGAGTGACGCTCGTCGACGCGGCGGGGCGTTCGAGGCAGGACCGCGGAGCACGGTTCGCGGCACCCTCACCGACCCTGTAAGATCGTTGATCGTGCATGCGTGAGCAGAGCACGCGCCACCTTAGCTCAGACGGCAGAGCGATTCACTCGTAATGAATAGGTCAAGGGTTCGATTCCCTTAGGTGGCTCGACAAGCAAGGCCCGTCGCTCGGCGGGCCTTCGTCGTACGGGTCGCGCGCGGCGGCGATCCGAGGGCTCAGGAGGCCGGGTGAACGCGCTCGATGCGGTGATCGAGGTCTTCGCGTGGCTCGGTTTCGGCGGTGCGGTGGCGCTCGGCATCCTCGCTCTCGTCCTTTGGGCGGCCGACGGAACGTGGCTCCCCGCCGAAGCGCTCGTCGACCACGAGGATGCCGGGACATTCCTGCGCTGGTACGACGCCGACGGCGACGCGAACAGCGCCCGGGTGACCGCCCATGACGCCGCCGAACTCGCGGGCGTCGATCGCGTGCCGATCTGGTATCGCTACGGGTGGCGCGACCGCATGCGCCTCACGCGGCGTGCACCCGCGCTCACGGGCGTCGCCGTCGCTGCGGCGGGGCTGCTGGCGCTCGGCGTCATCGCCCTCGTGACCTCGTGGGTGCTGCTGTTCGTCCGCGGCTGAGCTCTACGACACTGCGAGCAGCACGCCGGCGGTGAGGGCCAGCGCGAGCCCGACGGACTGTACCCGCGCGATGTGCTCGCGCAACACGATCGCGGCCAGCAGCACCGTTCCCGCGGGGTAGAGCGCGGTGAGTGCGGAGATCACCGCGAGATCGCCGCCGGAGCGGAGCGCGATCACGAGGAGCAGGTTGGCGGTCGCGTCGACGCAGCCGCACACCACCGCCAGCAGCCACGCCCGCCGAGCCGGAGACGAGTTCTCGGCGCTCGTCAGCACCGAGGCGGCCGCGCGTCCGCGCCGCACCGCGACGGCGACGGCGCCGAGCACGACCACGCTCGCGATCGTGCCCGCCACGGCACGGTTGACCAGCAACGGAACGACGCCGCTGTCGGCGCTCGTCCGATCGAGGAGGACGAGGAAGGCGCCGATGGCGACACCCGAGCCGACGGCCATCACGACGGCCTTCAACGACGGTCGCGTGATGCGCTCCCCGGGGAGGAACGCGACGAGGACGATCGCGACGACAGCCACGACGAGACCGACGTAGCCGATCGGCGCGAGGCGTTCGCCCTCGACGAGCAGTCCCCACAGCATGGGGGCGACGGCCGACACCACGGCGGTGAGCGGCGAGAGCACGCTCATGGGCCCGATCGCGAGACAGGCGTAGAGGAGGCCGACCGCCACAGCTCCGGCGATGCCCGAGGCGGCTCCCCACGCGACATCTTCCGCCCGCCACACGCCGCCCAGCACCGGGAAGGCGACCGCCAGCACGAGCAGGCCTGAGAAAGCGGCGACCGCCGTGACGAGAAGCGGCCGCAATCGCCGCGCCGCCAGGCCCCCGAGGAAGTCGGCCGATCCGTATACGAGGGCGCCCAGGAAGGCGACGGAAGCGGCGAGCATGATCGACAGCCTAGGGAAGCGGCGCGTGAGTGACCCTCCGGCGCCAGTGATCCGGCTTTCCGGAGTTGTGAACGCGGCGGGCCCGGCTACGCTCGATGTATGACCCGGGCGCTGTTCATCGTCGACGTGCAGAACGACTTCACCGAGGGCGGCGCTCTCGGCGTGACGGGCGGGGATGCCGTCGCCTCAGGCATCACGCAGCACCTTGCGGCGCACGCCGGAGAGTATGCGCTGATCATCGCTTCGCGCGACTGGCACGACGCAGACAACGACAACGGGGGCCACTTCGCCGACGGCGACCCCGACTTCGTCGACACGTGGCCGGTGCACTGCGTCGCGGGCACGCCCGGCGCCGAGTACGACCCAGGCCTGGACACGACCGCGGTGACGCATCACGTGAAGAAGGGCCAAGGTCGCCCGGCCTACTCGCTGTTCGAGGGTGTCACCGACGCGGGGGAGACCGTCGGCGACCTCCTCTCGACGTTCGGCGTCGTCGAGGTCGACGTGACCGGCATCGCTACCGACTATTGCGTCCGGGCCTCCGCGCTCGACGCCCTCGAGCACGGCCGCCACGTGCGCGTGCTCACCGACCTGGTTGCGGGCGTCGCCCCCGCATCCTCCGAATCCGCCCTTGCCGAACTCGCCCACGCGGGCGCCGACCTCCAGGAGAGCACACGATGACGACCCCCGCAGGCTGGTACGCCGACCCGACCGACCCTTCGCGCACGCGGTGGTGGGACGGCGCGCAGTGGACCGAGCACACCGCGCCCCTGCCGACGGCCCCGGCTGCCCCGGCCGCCCCGGCTGCCCCGACCGCTCCGGCCGCAGAGACTCCGGTCGCGGAGGCCGCCACTGCGGAGACACCGGCCGAAGTCGCGACGCCCGTCGAGGCTGCAACGCCCGTCGAGGCTGCCCCTGCCGACGAGGCCGCAGCCGACGCCGAGGCCGCTCCGGCGGCTGCGTCGTCCGAGCCGATCGCGCCGTCCGAGCCGAACGCCCCGTCCGCGCCCATCGCGCCCGCCGCCCCGCCGCTGCCGCGATACGGCGAGTACGCGCCTGCCGCGCCTGCCGCGCCCGCGACACCTGAGGCGCCCCTCGCTCATCCGGTCTCCGCGCCGGCGTACGGCGCTCCCGGCGCCTACGGCCAGGCCGCGTACGGTCAGGCTCAGGGCGCACCCGCCTACGGTCAGCCTGCGCCGGGCTACGGTCAGTCCGCTCCCGCATGGCCCGCTGCGGCCCCGCCGGTGGCGTACGGACCGTCGGCTCCCGGGGCGAACACCCACACGATCTGGATCTACCTCGCGATCGTGGTCTCCACCCTGCTCCCGGTGTTCACCCTCTTCCTTCTGAACCCGAGCTCGTTCGGCGACCTGGTCCGGCTCGAGACGATGGGCGGCTCGGATTCGGCCGCCGTCGCCGCGGTGATGTCCGACTGGATGCTCGCAAGCATCCTCATCCAGGTGTTCGTGTACGCGGGGATCGGCGCGTCGATCGTCTTCTCGTGGCTCGACTGGCGGGAGCTCAAGAAGCGCGGCGTGGCCCGTCCGTTCCACTGGGCCTGGTCGTTCTTCGCCCTCATCGTCTCGATCGGCGTCTACGTGATCGGACGGACCGTCGTGCTGCGTCGCGAGACCGGATCGGGACTCGCGGCCCTGTGGGTGTGGATCGGCTCCATCGTCGCGAGCATCGTCATCGCGCTCGTGTGGTTCAGCTACTTCTGGCAGCAGATGATGATCCTCCTCACGCACACCGGCGCCTGACGTGTTCCGGCGCGCACTGGCGGTCGTCCTGATCGTCGTGGGTGTCGTCCTGACGCCGGTCGCGACTATCGCGGCGTGGGCGCGCGTCGCGCTGGTGGACACCGACCGGTTCGTGGCCGTGCTGTCGCCGCTGGCGGCCGACCCCGCCGTTCAGGAACTCCTCGTGGACCGGTCGACGACCGCCATCGCGGCCAGGCTCGACGCCGAGACGCTCCTGGGCGACCTCTTCGCCGGTCTCGACGACCTCGATCTCCCTCCCCGGGCACGCGCTGCCCTTCCGCTCCTGCGGGGCGCGGCCGCCCAGAGCGTCGAGACCCTGATCGAACGGACGGTGACCAACCTCGTCACGTCGGACCGGTTCGCCGACACGTGGACGGTCGCCCTGCGCGCGACGCACACGGCCGCCCTCGTCGTGCTGACGCGCGACCCGGGCGATGCGCTCGGGGTGAGTGACGACGGTGGGCTGCAGCTGCACGTCGATGCGGTCGTCGCCGCGGCACGGCAACGCCTGATCGACGAGGGTGTGGTGGCGGCGGCGCTTCTGCCTGCCGTGCCGCTGACGGTGACGCTCGGGTCTGCGGAGACGCTGCTGACGGCGCGCGCGGTGTACGCCGCGGCCGTCACGGTGGGGGCGTGGATGCCGTGGGCGGTCGCCGTGCTGCTCGCCGCCGGTGTGCTGCTGAGCCGTCGCCGGGGGCGCGCGCTGGCGTGGACCGCGGGTGCGGTGGCGGTCGTCGCTGCGCTGGCGCTCGTGTCGCTCGCCGTCGGACGCGGTGTCTTCACGGATGCCGCGGGGGATGCCGGGGTGGCGGCAGGATCGATCTACGACGCGGTCGTCGCCTCCCTCGCGACGACCTTCGGTGTGCTGGCGCTCGTGGGCGCCGCTTCGGCCGCTGCCACGCTCCTCCTGCGACGGCTGCGGGCCGGCGGACACGGTCTCGCCGCGGAGAGTGCACGCGTCGACGTCTCGCGGGCCGAGGCTGCCCGCACCGACTGACACCGCTTCACTCCCTGTTCACCCCGGTCTGGAAGAGAGGAAGGCATGCCCCGCGCCCTCGCCGTGTTCCTCGTCTTCCTGCGTCTCGGGCTGACGTCGTTCGGCGGTCCGATCGCGCACATCGGCTACTTCCGCGCCGAGTTCGTCGAACGCCGCAAGTGGCTGACGGAGGACGAGTTCGGTGAGCTCGTCGCCCTCTGCCAGTTCCTGCCCGGCCCCGCATCCAGTCAGCTCGGCTTCGCGGTCGGTCTGCTGCGCGCCGGGACGGCCGGTGCGCTGCTCGCGTTCGTCGCCTTCACGCTCCCATCCAGCGTGCTCATGTTCGCGGCCGCCGCCGGCGCGTCGCTGCTCACGGGCGACGTCGCCGAGGGCGCGATCCGGGGACTCCTCATCGTCGCGGTGGCCGTCGTCGCCCACGCCGTGTGGGGCATGTCGCGCACGCTCACCCCGGACGCCGTCCGCGCGCTGATCGCGGCGGGGGCGGCGGCCGTCGTGCTGCTCGTGGGCGGCTCGTGGAGTCCGCTCGCGGCGATCGGGCTCGGCGCGCTCGCAGGGCTCCTGTGGTGTCGCACGGCAGCGGATGCCGTCACCGCTGCCCCATTCGGATTCCGGATACCGGTCGCGGTGGGCGCGGGGAGCCTGGTCGTGTTCGGGGTGCTGCTCGTCGGTCTCCCGCTGCTCGCCGCGACGACCGGCGAGGGCACGATCGCTCTCGTGGATGCCTTCTTCCGTTCCGGCGCGCTCGTGTTCGGCGGCGGTCATGTCGTGCTGCCGCTGCTCGACGCCGCCGTCGTGCAGACGGGGTGGGTCTCGCCCGACCAGTTCCTCACCGGCTACGCCGCCGCGCAGGCCGTGCCCGGCCCGCTGTTCACCTTCGCGACGTACCTCGGCGCGATCGCGACCACGGGTCCCGGCGGCGCCGTCGGGGCGATCGTCGCGACGCTGGCGCTGTTCCTCCCGGGGTTCCTCCTCCTCGTCGGCGTGCTGCCCTTCTGGAACCGCCTGCGCCGGCGGACAGGCGTCGCGGCGGCGATGCGCGGGGCGAGTGCGGCGGTCGTCGGCATCCTGGGTGCCGCGCTGTACGACCCGGTCTTCGTCGAAGCGGTCCGCGGGCCGGTCGACCTGGCGTTCGTCGTGGCCGCCTTCGTGCTGCTCGGGCCGGCGCGGGTACCGGCGTGGGCGGTCGTGCTCGCGGGAGGGGTCGCCGGGGCGCTCACGGGCGCCTTCGCGGGCTGAGGCGGCGCCCCGGCGTGAGCGCCGCGTAAGGGTCGACGCGTTGCCCGTATGGATCCCGTGAGGACGTCCCTGCGCGGCGCAGGACGGGTGTGTGATCGGGAGTCGCGCCCCCTTGGCGCACGGCCCGCCTTCCGCGGGTCGCCCGCTCATCGATCGGACTTCCCGTGCTCGACCTCCTCTTCGTCGCCGGCATCCTCTTCCTCTTCCTCGTCGTCGGTCTGCTCGCGACCGCCCTCGAGCGGCTGGGGCCGCCCGCCTCCGGCGCGGCAGCGCTCCCCGCTCGCGCGAAGGAGGAGCGTCGATGATCGTCTTCGACGTGCTCGCGGCCCTCCTCGGTGTCGCCGCCGTCGGCTACCTTGTCGTCGCCCTCCTGAAGCCGGAGTGGTTCTGATGGAGTGGCTGTACGCCGGTGCCGGCCTGTTGACGGTGGGGCTCGTCCTCGCGCTCGCCCACCGTCCCCTCGGGGACTACATGGCGTGGGTGTACACGTCGCCGAAGGATGCCGCCGTCGAACGCGGCCTGTACCGCGCGATCGGGGTCGACCCGCGATCGGGGCAGACCTGGTCGTCGTACGTGCGCTCGGTGCTCATCTTCTCGGCCGTCGGGGTGCTGCTGGTCTACGCCCTGCAGCGCCTTCAGCCGTGGCTCCCGTTCGCGCTCGGACTCGACGCGCCCAGCGAACACCTCGCGTTCAACACGGCGGTGTCGTTCGTCACCAACACCAACTGGCAGTCGTACTCGCCGGAGCAGACCCTCGGCTACACGGTGCAGGCGACGGCCCTGGCCGTGCAGAACTTCGTTTCGGCTGCCGTCGGCATGGCCGTGGCGGTCGCGCTCGTGCGCGGATTCGCGGCCAGACGCGACGTGACGCTCGGCAACTTCTGGGTCGATCTGGTGCGAGGCACGTTCCGCATCCTCCTGCCCTTCTCCCTCGTGGCCGCCGTCGTCCTGCTCGCGGGCGGCGTGGTGCAGAACCTGTCGGGATTCGTGGAGACGGCCACCGTCTCCGGCGGAACACAGCTGCTACCGGGCGGTCCGGTCGCCTCGCAGGAGGCGATCAAGCTGCTGGGCACCAACGGCGGCGGGTTCTTCAACGCCAACTCGGCGCACCCGTTCGAGAACCCGACGGGCTGGACCAGCCTGTTCGAGATCGTGCTCATGCTGCTCATCCCGTTCGCACTGCCCCGCACGTTCGGAGCTCTGCTCGGCGACCACCGGCAGGGGCGGGCCATCCTCGTCGCGATGGTGACGCTCTTCGTCGCCTCCACGCTGGCGCTCACCGCCCTCGAGCTCGCCGGTAACGGCAGCGCTCCGGAGGCGGCCGGGGCCGCGATGGAGGGCAAGGAAGCGCGATTCGGCATCGTCGGGTCCACCCTGTTCGGCTCGACGAGCACCCTCACGTCCACCGGCGCCGTCAACTCGATGCACGACTCCTACACCGCCCTCGGCGGCATGATGCCGATGCTCAACATGATGGTGGGCGAGCTCGCGCCGGGAGGCGTGGGCTCGGGGCTCTACGGCATCCTCGTGATCGCGGTGATCGCCGTGTTCATCGCCGGGCTCCTCGTGGGTCGGACCCCCGAGTACCTCGGGAAGAAGATCGGCCCGCGCGAGATGAAGCTGGCGAGCCTCTACATCCTCGTGACACCCGTCCTGGTGCTGGTGGGCACGGCGGCGAGTTTCGCGATCCCGGGCGTGCGCGAAGACGTGCAGAACACGTCGATCTGGAACCCCGGCGTCCACGGCTTCTCCGAGGTGCTGTACGCCTTCACCTCCGCGGCCAACAACAACGGCTCGGCCTTCGCCGGGCTCACGGCCAACACGCCGTGGCTGAACACGGCGCTCGGCGTCGCGATGCTCCTCGGTCGGTTCGTGCCGATCGTGCTCGTGCTCGCGCTCGCGGGCTCTCTCGCGGCACAGGATGCCGTTCCCGCTACAGCCGGAACCCTCCCCACGCACCGCCCGCTGTTCGTGGGCCTGCTCATCGGGACGATCCTCATCGTCACCGCGCTCACCTATTTCCCCGTACTCGCGCTGGGTCCCCTGGCGGAAGGGCTGGTCTGACCGTGTCCACTCTCACCGACGCCTCTCCGAGGCCCGTTCCCGCCCGTCGGGGAATCGGGGGCGCCGCCCTGGCGGCAGCCCTTCCCGTGGCGCTGCGCAAGCTCCACCCGCGCGCCCAGTGGCGCAATCCCGTGATGTTCCTCGTCTGGATCGGCGCGGTCCTCACGACCGCGATCGCGGTGGCCGAGCCGTTCCTCGGAGGTCCGCGGCCGTCGGGCGGCGCGGCGGTACCCGTGTCGTTCACCGGAGTCATCGCTGCGTGGCTGTGGCTGACGGTCCTGTTCGCGAACGTGGCGGAGGCGGTGGCGGAGGGGCGCGGCAAGGCGCAGGCCGACAGCCTCCGCGCGACGCGGACGAGCACGGTCGCCCAGCGGGTGACCTACGACCCCGAGGGCGACCCCGACGCGACGGATGCCGTGCCCACCGCCGTCTCGTCGGCCGACCTGCGCGTCGGCGACATCGTCGTCGTGACCGCGGGAGACCTCGTCCCCGGCGACGGCGACATCGTCTGGGGCATCGCGTCGATCGACGAGTCGGCGATCACGGGGGAGTCCGCCCCCGTCATCCGCGAGTCCGGCGGCGACCGCAGTGCGGTCACGGGCGGCACGCGCGTCCTCTCCGACCGGATCGTCGTGCGCATCACGTCCAAGCCGGGCGAGACCTTCGTCGACCGGATGATCGCTCTGGTGGAGGGGGCGGCTCGGCAGAAGACGCCGAACGAGATCGCGCTCGGCATCCTGCTGGCGAGCCTGTCGATCGTCTTCGTCGTCGTGGCGCTCGTGCTCAACCCGCTCGCCTCTGCGGCCGCGTCGCCCGTGAGCGTGCCGGTGCTCGTCGCGCTGCTGGTCTGCCTCATCCCCACGACGATCGGCGCGCTCCTGTCGGCGATCGGCATCGCCGGAATGGACCGGCTCGTCCAGCGCAACGTGCTCGCCCTGTCCGGTCGCGCCGTCGAGGCGGCCGGCGACGTCACGACGCTGCTGCTGGACAAGACCGGCACCATCACCTACGGCAACCGACGGGCGACCGAGTTCGTCCCGCTCGCGGGCGTGCCCGAGCACGAGCTGACGGCCGCCGCCGCGCTCTCCTCGCTCGCCGATCCCACGCCCGAGGGCAGCTCGATCGTGGCGCTCGCCGCCGCGCAGGGCGTGACCCCGTCGGCGGTGGACGGGCAGGTCGTGCCGTTCACGGCGCAGACGCGCATGAGCGGACTCGACCTCCCCGACGGCACCCGCATCCGCAAGGGGGCCGGCTCCGCCGTGCTCGCCTGGCTGGAGGATGCCGGTGCGCCCCCCGCACCGGAGCAGCGCGCGGAGTTGGAGCGCGAAGTCGAACGCATCGCCGGCTCGGGCGGCACTCCGCTCGTGGTCGCCGAGCTCGGCCCGCGCGGCGGAGGGCTCCGGGGCATCGTCCACCTGAAGGACGTCGTCAAGGACGGGCTCACGGAGCGCTTCGCCGAGTTGCGCGCCATGGGCATCCGCACCGTCATGATCACGGGGGACAACCCGCTCACCGCCGCCGCCATCGCGCGCGAGGCGGGGGTGGACGACTTCCTCGCCGAGGCGACCCCCGAGGACAAGCTCGCCTACATCCGGGCCGAACAGGCCGGGGGCAGCCTCGTGGCGATGACCGGCGACGGCACCAACGACGCCCCCGCGCTCGCGCAGGCCGACGTCGGCGTGGCGATGAACTCGGGCACCTCGGCCGCCAAGGAAGCGGGCAACATGGTCGACCTCGACTCCGACCCGACGAAGCTCATCGACATCGTGCGGATCGGCAAGCAGCTGCTCATCACCCGCGGCGCCCTGACCACGTTCTCGATCGCGAACGACATCGCGAAGTACTTCGCGATCATCCCCGCGATGTTCCTGACCGTGTTCCCCGGGCTGTCCGCGCTGAACATCATGGGGCTGCACTCCCCGGCATCCGCCGTGCTCTCGGCCATCGTGTTCAACGCGCTGATCATCGTGATCCTCATCCCGCTCGCCCTGCGGGGCGTGCGCTATCGGGCCGCGGATGCCTCGGCGATCCTCGGCCGCAACCTGCTCGTGTACGGGCTGGGCGGCGTCGTCGCCCCGTTCGCGGGGATCTGGGCGATCGACCAGCTCGTGCGCCTCATTCCCGGATTCTGACCCTCGTCTGGAGACATCCCCATGAACACCACCGCTCGCGCCACCGTGCGCACCTTCGGGGTCGCTGTCCGGGCCCTCGTGATCCTTACCCTCGTGCTCGGGGTGGGCTACACCGCCCTCGTGACCGTGTTCGCGCAGACGGCATTGCCGGCGCAAGCGAACGGGTCGCTGCTGCGTGACGCCGACGGTACGGTCGTCGGGTCGACCCTCCTCGGACAGAGCTTCACGGATGCCGACGGCCTGCCTCGGCCGGAGTACTTCCAGTCCCGCCCCTCGGCCGCCGGCGACGGCTACGACCCCACGAGCTCCAGCGGCAGCAATCTCGGCCCCGAGAACCCCGACCTCGTGGCGGCGATCGAGGAGCGGCGTGCGGCCGTCGCGGCCCTCGAGGGGGTCGCACCGGGCGACGTTCCCGCCGATGCGGTGACGGCATCCGCCTCCGGGCTCGACCCGCACATCTCACCCGCCTACGCTCGAATCCAGATCGATCGCGTCGCCGCCGCGCGCGGGCTCGACCCCGAACGGGTACGCGAGCTCGTCGCGGACCACACGCAGGGGCCCGACCTCGGGTTCCTGGGCGAAGCGGTCGTCAACGTCGTGGAGTTGAACGCGGCGCTGGATCGCCTGGGAGGCTGAGAATGACCGCACGTGGGCGGCTGCGCGTGCTGCTGGGGGCCGCGCCCGGCGTCGGCAAGACGTACGCGATGCTCGAAGAGGGCGCTCGCCGCCGCGCCGAGGGCACCGACGTCGTCATCGCGGTCGTGGAGACGCACGGGCGCGCCGAGACCCTGCGCATGACGGACGGATTCGAGGTCGTGCCTCGCCGGGCCGTCGCACACCGCGGAGTCACGCTCCACGAGATGGACCTCGATGCGGTGCTGGCGCGGCGGCCCGAACTCGCGCTCGTCGACGAACTCGCGCACACCAACGCGCCCGGCTCCGCCCACGAGAAGCGCTGGCAGGATGTCGCCGCCCTGCTGGAGGCCGGCATCGACGTGATCTCCACCGTCAACATCCAGCACATCGAGTCGCTCAACGACGTCGTGGAAGAGATCACGGGTGCCGTGCAGCGGGAGACCGTGCCCGACGAGGTGCTGCGGGCGGCCGACCAGGTCGAGGTCGTCGACCTCGCGCCGCAGGCCCTCCGCGACCGCCTCTCCGGGGGCTTCGTTTATCCGGCAGAGCGCATCGACGCCGCCCTCTCCAACTACTTCCGCCTCGGAAACCTCACCGCGCTGCGAGAGCTCGCCCTGCTGTGGCTGGCCGACGAGGTCGACCACGCCCTGCAGGGCTACCGCGCCGAGCACGGCATCGACCGGCGCTGGGAGGCGCGCGAGCGCGTGGTCGTCACGTTGACCGGCGGTCCCGAGGGGGAGACGCTGCTGCGCCGCGGTGCGCGGATCGCGGCGCGCTCCGGCGGCGGACAGCTACTGGCGGTGCACGTGACCAGTCAGGACGGGCTGCGCGCACCGCACCCGGCATCCCTCGCCGAGCAGCGCGCGCTCGTCGAGAAGCTCGGCGGCACCTTCCACCAGGTCGTCGGCGACGACGTGCCGCGCGCGCTCGTGGAGTTCGCGCGCTCGGTCGACGCGACGCAGCTCGTGCTCGGGGTCAGCCGCCGCAGCCGCCTCGCGGCGCTGCTCACCGGGCCCGGCATCGGGGCGACCGTGATCCGCGAGTCGGGTGACATCGACGTGCACATCGTCACCCACTCGGCGGCGGGCGGGCGCTTCGCGCTGCCGCGTCTGGGCGGTGCGCTGACCATGCGCCGGCGGCTCGCGGGCTTCGCGGTCGCGATGCTCGGCGGTCCGCTCCTCACGTGGCTTCTGGTGAGTTTCCGCTCCGCCGAGTCGATCACGAGTGATGTGCTGAGCTATCAGCTCCTCGTGGTTGTCGTGGCCCTCGTCGGCGGCATCTGGCCGGCGCTGTGGGCCGCGGTGCTGAGCGGGATCACCCTCGACTTCTTCTTCGTCGAGCCGCTCTACACGATCCGGGTGCACGAGCCGCTGCATCTCCTCGCGCTCGCGCTCTACGTCACGATCGCGGTGCTCGTGAGCTTCGTCGTCGACCGGGCCGCACGCAAGACCCGCGCCGCGCGGCGGGCGGCGGCCGAGTCCGAACTCCTGCAGACCGTCGCCGGGAGCGTCGTGCGGGGGAGCGGGTCGGTCGAAGCGCTCGTCGAGCGCGCCCGCGAGGCGTTCGGGCTGGCCGGCGTGCGGCTCACGAACGACGGCGAGGTCGTGGCCACGAGCGGCGAGCCGCTGCCCGATGGCCGGCATGCGACCGTTCCCGTCGGTGATCGCGCCGTCCTGGAGCTCCACGGCCACTATCTGCCCGCGTCGGAGCGGCGGCTGCTCGCCGTGATCGTCTCCCAACTCGAAGCGGCTCTCCAGCATCGCGACCTCGCCGAGACGGCGCGCGAGCTCGAGCCGCTCGCGGCATCCGATCGGGTGCGCAGCGC
The DNA here is from genome assembly GCA_029202445.1 of Candidatus Microbacterium phytovorans. Lineage (NCBI taxonomy): Bacteria > Bacillati > Actinomycetota > Actinomycetes > Micrococcales > Microbacteriaceae > Microbacterium > Candidatus Microbacterium phytovorans. Next base: position 1,600,359 of record CP119321.1, on the reverse strand, counting down.
CCTCCTGTCCGCGCTCAGCCACGACCTGCGGCGCCCCCTCGCGGCAGCGACGGCGGCCGTCGGCGGGCTCCGCGTCGGTGTCGCGAGCGAGAGCGACCGCGACGAGCTGATCGAGACCGCCGGTGAGAGCCTCGCGACGCTCGGGACCCTCGTGACGGATCTGCTCGACGTCAGCCGCCTGCAGGCGGGCGCCCTCGCGATCTCGCTCGCCGACGTCGACCCCGCCGACGTCGTGCTGCCGGCGCTCGACGAGCTGGGGCTCGGTCCCGGCGTCGTCGACCTCGACCTCGCTCCGGTCACCGTCCGCGCCGATCCTGTGCTGCTGCAGCGCGCGGTGGTCAACGTCCTCGCCAACGCCGTGCGCCACTCGCCGGCCGGTCGCAAAGTGCGTATCGCGACGAGTGTCTTCGGCGACGCGGTCGAGATGCGCATCGTCGACCACGGTCCCGGGGTGCCGGCCGATCGTCGCGACGACATCTTCCTGCCGTTCCAACGGCTGGGCGACACGGACAACACGGCGGGGCTCGGCCTCGGCCTGGCCCTCTCGAAGGGGTTCGTCGAGGGGATGGGCGGTACGCTCACGCCGGAGGACACACCCGGAGGAGGGCTCACGATGGTGATCGCGCTGCCGCTCGCACAGCCGTCGAACGGAGTGCCGGAGTGAGGATCCTCATCGCCGACGACGATCCGCAGATCGTGCGCGCGCTGCGCATTACCCTCTCCGCGCAGGGGTACGACGTCGTGACGGCCGCCGACGGCGCCCAGGCGATCGCCGCCGCCGTCGACCGTCGACCCGACATCTACCTGCTCGACCTCGGCATGCCCGCCCTCGACGGCCTCGACGTGATCCACGCGATCCGCGGCTGGTCCGACGCCCCGATCCTCGTGGTCTCGGGCCGCACCGGTTCCGGCGACAAGGTCGACGCCCTCGATGCCGGGGCGGACGACTACGTCACCAAGCCGTTCGCCGTGGACGAGCTGCTCGCCCGCATCCGTGCGTTGACGCGGCGCGCCCCGCAGCAGGAGCCCGACCCCGTCGTGGAGCTCGGCGACGTGTCGGTCGACCTCGTCGCGCGCAGTGTGACGCGCGTCGTCGACGGACGCACGGAACGCATCCGGCTCACCCCCACGGAGTGGCAACTGCTGGAGATCCTCCTGCGAAACCCCGGCCGACTCGTCACACGGCACACGATCCTCACGACCATCTGGGGCTCGGAGCACGTGAGCGACACCGGCTATCTGCGGCTGTACATCTCCCAGCTGCGCCGGAAGCTCGAACCCGACCCCGCGCACCCGCGATACCTGCTCACCGAAGCGGGGATGGGCTACCGCCTGCAGCTCGACTGACCGCACCGGCATCCGCTCGGTATTCAGTCTTGCTATCTACCGGTACTCGGCGTTACTATCTAGCGGTAGTCAGTGACAGTGACTACCACACGATCGACACGCGACGGAGGCGGCATGGGCAAGCAGGCGACCGAGATGCTCAAGGGCGTCCTGGAAGGAATCGTGCTCGCGCTGCTCGCGGACCGCCCCGCCTACGGCTACGAGATCACCGCATCGCTGCGCGACCGGGGGTTCTCGGACATCGCCGAGGGCACCATCTACGCGCTCCTCGTGCGAGTCGAGCAGCGCGGCCTCGTCGACGTCGAGAAGGTGCCGTCCGAGAAGGGCCCGCCGCGCAAGGTGTACTCGCTCACCGACGACGGCCGCGCCTACCTCACCGAGTTCTGGAGGACCTGGAGCTTCCTCACCGAACGACTCGACCAGCTCCAGCACGGAGGACACTGACATGGCCGCGAAATGGATCGAGGCCCTCACCGGGTCTCTCGAGCAGAAGAAGCAGTACCGGCAGAGCATGCGCCGCATCGACGCGCTCCCCGAGCCGTACCGGAGCGTCGCCCAGGGCTACCACCGCTACTTCATGTACTACGGCGGCTTCCTCGACGGCGAGACGCTCGTCACCCTCATCGGTGACTTCGTCGACCTGTGGGAGCGCGCCGCCGTCGACGGCTCGACCGTCCACGACATCGTCGGCGACGACCCGGTCGCGTTCGGCGAGGAATTCGCAAACGCCTACGCGGGTCGCCACTGGATCGACAAGGAGCGCAGCCGGCTGATCGAGACCGTCGAGAAGGCGCAACGGGAGGCGGCATCATGACCGCGACGCCGACGGCATCCGCTGTCCGCATCGAGGGGCTCCGGAAATCGTTCGGCGACGTCGAGGTGCTCCGCGGCGTCGACCTCGACATCGCCCCCGGCAGCGTCTTCGCCCTCCTGGGCTCGAACGGCGCGGGCAAGACGACGCTCGTGCGCATCCTGTCGACACTCCTCCGAGCGGATGCCGGCACGGCATCCGTCCAGGGCTTCGACGTCGCAGCCCTATCGGGCGACGTGCGCCGCGCGATCAGCCTGACGGGCCAGTTCACCGCGGTGGACGACGTGCTCACCGGGCGGGAGAACCTCCTGCTCGTCGCACGGCTGCGACACGTCACTCAGCCGGATGCCGTCGCCGACCGCCTCCTTGGCCGGTTCGCGCTCACCGACGCCGGCGGACGCCGGGCAGGGACCTACTCGGGCGGCATGCGCCGCCGGCTCGACATCGCGATGAGCCTCATCGGCGACCCGGCGGTCATCTTCCTCGACGAACCCACCACGGGCCTCGACCCGCAGGCGCGGATCGACGTGTGGGATGCCGTCCGCGAACTCGCCGCCGGGGGCACCACCGTGGTGCTCACGACCCAATACCTCGACGAGGCCGAACAGCTCGCCGACCGCATCGCGATCCTCCACGAGGGTCGCATCATCGCCGACGGGACGCTCGCCGAACTGAAGACGCTGCTGCCGGCAGCGACCGTCGAGTACGTCGAGAAGCAGCCGACGCTCGAGGAGGTGTTCCTCGCCGTCGTCGGGAGGAGCGCCGCCGGCGACGCGGCGAAGGAGGAATCATGACCACGCACGCTGTCGGCGACACCGCCGTGCTCACCGGCCGGTCGCTGCGCCACATCCTGCGCAGCCCCGACACCATCATCACGACCGCGATCATGCCCATCGCCTTCATGCTCCTGTTCGTGTACGTGTTCGGGGGTGCGATCGACACGGGCGAGACCCCCTACATCGACTACCTGCTCCCCGGCATCCTGCTCATCACGATCGCCTCCGGCGTGGCATACACGTCGTACCGACTGTTCCTCGACCTGCAGGGCGGCATCGTGGAGAGGTTCCAGTCCATGCCGATCGCCCGGTCGAGCATCCTGTGGGCGCACGTGCTCACCTCGCTCGTCGCGAATCTCGTCTCGCTCGCTGTCGTGGTCGGCGTCGCGCTGGTGCTCGGGTTCCGGTCGCCGGCCGGGGTGCTCGCCTGGCTGGCGGTCATCGGCATCCTGATGCTCTTCACGCTCGCCCTCACGTGGATCGCCGTCATCGCGGGCCTGTCGGCCAAGACGGTCGACGGTGCGAGCGCCTTCAGCTACCCGCTGATCTTCCTGCCGTTCATCAGCTCGGCCTTCGTGCCCACCGAGACGATGCCCGGCCCCGTGCGGTGGTTCGCCGAGAACCAGCCGGTGACGGCGATCGTCGACGCGATCCGGGCGCTGTTGACGGGCAACGCTCCGGGTGGCGCCCTGGCCGTGGCGCTCGCGTGGTGCGGCGGGCTCCTGGTGGCGGCGTTCGCGGTGGCTGCCGCGATCTACCGGCGGCGCGTGCGCTGACTCCGCGGCGCGTGTGCCGAGCCGACGGCGCATGCACTGACGCGGCGGCTGGTGTGCCCGCTTACAGGCAAAACTGCAAGAGTCCTGCGGTGGGAGTGACTCCGCGGTGGATTCAGCCTGTACGCGGTCCCGGTTCGGCGGCGGAGAGGTCAGACGGCGGTCTCGTCGGCGGTCTTGGACTTCTGGATCTTGCTGATGAGGTCGCCGAGGCCCGCCGAACCGCCCATGATGGCGGTCGCGGTGATGACGATGTCGACCACGGACGGCACGTTCGTGTAGCCGAGCGAGGCCAGCAGCGAGAACTTGAACAGCCCGACCAGGAGCATTGCGAGGAGGAAGGCGAGCCCGTTCGTCAGCAGGGCCTTCTCGATGTTCGCGGTGGTCACGGCTTCGTCGGCCTCGGACTGGGCGTCGGCGGAGTAGGCGGAGACGCCGAACCCTCGCATCGCGGCCGCCTGCTCGCGTACCGCCGTCAGCGCCGTCCGCTTCTTGTCCGTCGCGGTGGGCGCGCCACTGACCGCCGAGAGGAGGCGGTCGAGCACCGGCACCAGGAGCTGATTCACGCGCTCGATGGCCTGCGCCAGCACGTAGAGGATCGCGAACGCGGCGATCCCCTCGACGGGCGTCTGCGTGATCGTCGAGCTGGTGAGGAGGATCGGTCCGAGGACCAGGCCCGCCACCACCAGGATGATCGTCGTGACGATGTACGGCATGCGGATGCCGGTATCTACGGTCATGAGATTCCCCCATCTCCCCGTCGAGATGGTCCCGAAGATACTCCTGTGGGGCGCGCGCCGACAGCCCCCGGGCCCGTGGCGGTTTCGGCGTCGACGATAGAGTGCGCACATGCAGCGGAATCCCTACGCGCTCGTCCTGTGGACGGCGACCATCGCGTGCGCCGTCATCCTCCTCTTCATCTGGATGGCGCTGTCCCGTGATTCCCTCGACGACGGGTCGGGCTACTCCGTGGACGTTCCGGGACTCTCCCGTGCCGCCCTCTACGTCTTCGGCGCGGGCGTCGTCACGGGCACCGGCGCGTGCGTGCTGAGCGGCGTCGCCTGGCTCGGACGCCAGCGCTGAATCACGCCTTCGGCGCTGCCGTGCGGGCGCGCGGCGAGCGGCCGACGCGTCAGCGTCCGATGAGGTAGCTCAGCGCGACCAGCCCCGCGACGGCGAGTGCCGGTCCCCACGGAGCGCGCGTCACACGGGTTCGGTCGTGCGGATCGGGCCGCAAGTCAGGCACGACCACACGACGAGGAAGCGCTCGTCGTCGAGGATCTCGAAGCGCAGCGGGTCACCGCAGGTCGGGCAAGTCCACGGCTGGGAGGGGCGCATGCCTCTATCTTCCGCCCGGGCAGCCGCGGCGGCTCCGGTATGTCGGGGGTGAGTGCGACGATCCTCTCCTCGGGCCCGAGGGGGGAGGCGATATGCGCGGGGAGGCGACCGTGCTCCACGCCGATCTCGACGCCTTCTACGCGTCGGTCGAGCAGCGCGACAACCCGGCGCTGCGGGGGAGACCGGTGATCGTCGGAGGCGGGGTGGTGCTCGCCGCGAGCTACGAGGCGAAGGCGCGCGGCATCAAGACGGCGATGGGTGGCCGGCAGGCGCGGGAACTGTGCCCGGATGCCGTGGTGGTCCCGCCCCGGATGGATGCCTATGCCGCCGCCAGCCGTGCCGTGTTCGACATCTTCCGCGACACGACGCCGCTCGTGGAGGGCCTGTCGATCGACGAGGCGTTCCTCGAGGTCGGGGGACTGCGACGGCTGGTCGGCGACCCCGTCCACATCGCCCACGGTCTGCGGGAGCGCGTGCGGGGGGAGGTGGGACTACCGATCTCGGTCGGCGTCGCGCGCACGAAGTTCCTCGCGAAGGTCGCGAGCGCGGTCAGCAAACCCGACGGTCTGCTGGTCGTGGAGCCTGACGGGGAGGAGGCGTTCCTGCTCCCACTGCCGGTGGAACGGCTGTGGGGCGTCGGGGCGGTCACGGCCGAGAAGCTGCACCGCTTCGGCATCCGCACGGTCGGGCAACTGGCGGAGATGGAGGCGGCGACGGCCGAGCGGCTGCTCGGGCGGGCCGCGGGGGCGCATGTGCACGCGATGGCGCGTCTGCTCGATCCGAGACCGGTCGTCACGACGCGGCGGCGCGGGTCGATCGGCTCGCAGCGGGCGCTCGGCTCACGCCCGCGCGCTCCGGAGGAGGTGGAGGTCATCCTGACGCAGATCGTCGACCGGCTGGCCCGCCGCCTACGCGACGGGGAGCGCGGATGCCGCACCGTCACCCTGCGGCTGCGGTTCGCCGACTTCGCGAAGGCGACGCGGTCGCGCACGCTGCGCTCGCCGTCCGACCGCACGGCAGTGCTGCTCGGTGCGGCGCGGGGACTGCTCGCCGCCGCACAGCCGGAGATCGCAGCGCGCGGGCTGACGCTGATCGGGGTGTCGTTCGGTCAGCTCGCCCGGGGCGACGAGGTGCCGCCGGAACTGCCCATCGACTGGGGCGACGGGGCGCGGCTCGACTCAGTCTTCGATGCGGTGCGCGACCGGTTCGGCGCCGAGTCGCTCGGCCGCGCGATCCAACTGGGCCGGGATGCCGGGTGGTCGACGCCGATCCTGCCGGAGCACGAGTGACGCCGATCGTCAGGCGTCGGAGAGGGGAGTGGCGTCGGGGGTGAGGCGGTAGAGCACCTGCGGGCGTCCGCGGCGTCCGTACCGGTGGGCGAGGTCGGCTGCGCCGGTCTCCACGAGGTGGGCGAGGTAGCGGTGTGCGGTGGCCGAGGAGAGTCCGCACGCGGCGGCCACGTCGGCGGCGGTCATGGCGGTGACGGGGTCGAGCGCGGCGATGACGCGATCGAGGGTCGTCGCCGCGAGCCCCTTCGGCAGCGACGCGGGAGCGCCCGGGCCGGAAGTGCCCGGGTCGGAGGTGCCCCGGCCAAGCGCGCCCTGGCCGGGAGCGCCCCGACCGAGCGCGCCCATCCCGGGAGCACCTCGGCCGGAAGCACGCCGAGCGGTGCGGATGCCGCCGGTGAACAGCCGATCGATCTCCCCCTGGCCGAGGGGAACCTGGCGTGGGGGCTCCGCGTCGTCCGGGCGCTCGGTGCGGGTGGCGGCGTAGTGGGCGAGGCGCTCCTGCAGGGCTTCCTTCGTGAACGGCTTCACGAGGTAGCCCACGACGCGGCCCGCCATCGCCTGGCGCACGGTGGTCTGGTCTCGCGACGAGCTGATCACGAGCACGTCGCGTTCGGGGCCGGCCATGGTGCGCAGGCGGTGGAGCACTTCGATGCCGCTGATGTCGGGGAGGCGCATGTCGAGGAGCACGAGGTCGGCGTCGGCCGCCAGCCGGAGCGCGTCCGTTCCGGTGGCCGCCGTGCCGGTGACGACGAAGCCGGGGGTCGCGGCGACGAATCCGGCGTGCAGGGCTCGGGCCCCACGGTCGTCGTCCACGACGAGCACCCGCACGAGCGTGCTCACGTGCGTGCCGCCAGTTCGAACGAGAAGCGCGCCCCGCCCAGCGGCGACGCGCCGACTTCGACCGAGCCGTCCCGGGCGGTCACGAGCCGACGCACGAGATCGAGCCCGATGCCGCGGCTGCGGCCGTCGGCATCCGCTTTGGTGGAGAGTCCGCGCGTGAAGATCCGGGCCGCGACGTGCCGGTCGACGCCCGGGCCGTCGTCGTCGACCGCGCCGTACAGGCGGTCGCCCGAGCGGCGGAGCGTGCAGCGCACCCGCGACGCTCCTGCCTCGCCGGCGTTGCGGCTGAGGTTCGTGAGGATCGACACGACGTCGTCGTCGAGGTCGGCGCCGGGTTCGAAGTCGAACTCGGCCAGGGCGCCGCGCTCGAGGAGGTCGGCACGGATGGCGTGCATCGCGGCATCCCGCAGAGCCGATGCCGCCACACCGCCCCCGGGGCCGCCACTCTCGCCCAGCGCGTCGCCCGGGGTCGCGTCGCTCACCGCGACGACGTCTTCGATGTAGTCCAGCGCGGCGTGCGGTTCCCCCGCCGTGACGAGGCCGTGCACGACGTGCAGTCGGGTGTGGAACTCGTGCGCCTGCTCCTGGAGGGCCGCGGTCGTGCGCTGCATCTGGGCGTGCTCGGCGGCGAGCCCGTCGAGCCGGCGGAAGCGGCGCTCGACAGCGGCCGTCACGAGCGAGCTCACGATCGTGGCGACGACGAGTGCCCCCGCGGCCCAGGGGAGGAGGCCTGCGAGCGCTTCGACGCGCTGCGACTCGATGTCGGATTCCAGCACCCCCACGGCGACCATGCCGACGACGTCGCCGTCGGCGCTCCGCACGGGAACCTTCGCGCGCAGCGACCGCCCCGACGGACCCGTCTCGGTGCCGAGGAACGGGGTGCCGGCGAGCACGGATTCGTTCGTCGTCGACACTTGGATGCCGCGCTCCGACGCGAGCGGGTGGGTGATGCGCACCCCTTCGTCGTCGGTGATCACGGCGTAGTAGACCCCCGCGGCCTCCGCCACGAGGTCGGCGATCGGCTGCAGGGTGGCGGTGGCGTCGGCCAGGTCGTCGGCGTCGGCGAGGTCGGCGGGGGTGCCCGCGCCGACGTTCGCCGCGAGCGTGGCCCGCACCTGCGGCAGTTCGGCGAGGCTCGACGCCACCTCCTGGACACGTTCGGCCGTGGCATCCCGGATGCTCTTCTCCTGCAACCAGAGGGCGATCATGACCGTCGCAGCGAGGGCGGCGAGGGCGACGACGGAGGGCAGGAGGATCATCGCCAGGCGGATCGCCCGGGGGCTCGGCCGCATCGCCATCGTCGTCACTCTCCCGTCGGGGTCCACGCGTCGGCATCCATCGGCGTTTAAGAGAACAAAGCGCCGGCGGCGCGACGGTGCGGACCGGCGGTGCCATCCTAGGTCGATCCCGCGGCGACGACGATGTCCGCGCGAATGGAGCAATGATGACCCAGGAGCCCCTTCCCCCCAGATCCGGGCCAGGACGAGCGATCGGCCGCGCTGTCGGCGGTCTGATCGCCGTCGCCGCCATCGGTGTCGCGGCGTTCGGTTCGATCAGCTCGGCCGCGTCCGGTCAAGACATCAGCGCGTCGATGACGATCATCGCCCCCGCGGCCGCCGGCGGTGGCTGGGACGGGGTCGCGCGCGAACTGCAGCAGGCGCAGAAGGCGAACGGCCTCGTCAACAACGTGCAGGTCGTGAACATGCCGGGAGCCGGCGGAACGATCGCGCTCGGCAACGTGTCGGTGCTGAACGGTCAGCCGAACAACCTGCTCGTCGGCGGTACGGGGCTGCTGGCGGCGACGATCCAGTTCGGTTCGGCCGCCACCCTCGACGACGTCACGCCGCTCGCGGTGATCGTCGAGGAGTACGACGTCATCGTCGTGCCGGCCGACTCGCCCTACGAGACGCTCGACGACCTCGTCGCGGCGTGGCGTGACGATCCGAAGGCGCTCCCGTGGACCGGTGGCGGATCCTTCGACCAGCTCGTCGTCACCGATCTCGCCCTCGCGGCGGGGATCGACCCGCTCGAGACCACCTACATCTCCTCCGACGGCGGCGGCGAGGCCATCCAGGCGCTGCTCAACGGCACGGCCCAGGCGGCCACGGGAGGCTATCCCGACAACATCGACCAGATCGAGGCGGGGCGGCTGCGCGCGCTCGCGCTCGTCGCGCAGGAGCCGATCGACGGGATCGACATCCCCACGGCGGTCGACCAGGGCTACGACGTCACCCTCACCAACTGGCGCATGCTCGCCGCGCCTGCCGGGCTCGAGGAGTCGGAGGTCGAGGGCCTCACACAGCTCGTGCTCGACAGCGTCGAGACGCCGCAGTGGCGGGATGCCATCGACCGCTACCGCTGGACCGAACGCATCATCACCGGTGACGAGCTCGCGACGTTCCTCGACGACGAGGAGAGCCGCATCCGCACCCTGTACGAGGAGATGGGCCTGTGACTTTCCCACCGAACCCCACATCGGCATCCGCTGTTCTCGGCGACCGGCTGCGCATCGTCTCCCGGCCCGGGATGGCGGCGCTGGCGAAGGCGCTGACGATGCCGGTCGTCGTGGCCGCGTTTGCGACCTACCTGCTCGTCGGCATCATCACGATGCGCGTGCCGAGCTCGGCCGACTTCCCGGGGCCGCAGTTCTTCCCGGCGATCATCACGGTCGGGCTCTACGGCTTCGCGATCGCCCTGGCGGTGTCGGGCATCCGCGAGGTGCGGAGCCTCCCCGACCCCCGCACCGCCGAACTCCTCGCGGCGGAAGCCGGAGAGGATGCCGCGGACGAGCCCCGCGCCGTCCGCATCGACGTGCGGTCGCTGCTGTGGATCCTCGGGTCGTTCCTCGCGTTCGCGTTCCTGTTGAACCTGCTCGGGTGGGTCATCGCCGCGGGCCTGCTGTTCTGGGGCGTCGCCCGCGGCTTCGGATCGACCAAGCCGATCGCCAGCCTCGTCGTCGGACTGACGATGAGTTCCCTCGCCTACATCGGCTTCGACATGGCCCTCGGCCTGCCGTTGCCGTCCGGCATCCTCGGAGGTTTCTGACATGGACGCTTTGCAGATGCTCGGCGAGGGGTTCCTCGGCGCCTTCACGCCCATCAACCTCATGTGGGTGCTCATCGGCTGCCTGCTCGGCACGGCGGTGGGCGTGCTGCCCGGCCTCGGGTCGTCGATGGCGGTGGCGCTGCTGCTCCCCATAACGTTCTCGCTCGACCCGACCGCGGCGTTCATCATGTTCGCCGGCGTGTACTTCGGCGGCCTCTTCGGTGATTCGACGATGGGCATCCTGATGAACACGCCGGGGCAGGCCTCGGCGATCGCATCGACCTTCGAAGGCCACAAGATGGCGCTCAACGGGAGGGCCGCCCAGGCTCTCGCGACCGCCGCGATCGGCGCCTTCATCGGCGGTTTCGTCGCGTGCGTCGTGCTCGTGTTCCTCGCCCCCGCCCTCGCCGACTTCTCCAGCCGGTTCGGGCCCGCCGAGTTCTTCGCGCTCGCTGTCTTCGCCTTCGCGGCGACGTCGTCGGTGGTAACCGACAACGCCCTGAAGGGCCTCACCGCGCTGTTCCTCGGGCTCGGCATCGCCGTCATCGGCGTCGACGGCGTCTCGGGCGCCCCCCGGTTCACGATGGACTCGCCGTACCTGTTCGACGGGGTGTCGCTGGTCACGGTGACGGTCGGCATCCTCGCCCTCGGCGAAGTGATCTACGTCGCCTGCCTGGAGCGTCACACGTCGAACAAGAAACTGCTGCGTCCGACGGGCCGCCCGTGGCTCAGCCGCAAGGAGCTCCGCGAAGCGACCCCGGCGTGGCTGCGCGGCACCGCGATCGGGCTTCCCTTCGGCGTCATCCCCGCCGGCGGATCGGAGATCCCCACGTTCCTCGCCTACGGGCTGGAGAAGCGGCTCGATGCGCGTCGCCCCCATCCGCAGTTCGGCAAGGGCGCCATCCGCGGCCTCGCGGCTCCGGAGGCAGCGGGTAACTCGACCACCGGTATGGCGATGGGGGCGCTGCTCGCGCTCGGTCTGCCGATCTCCGCCACGGCGGCGATCATGCTCGCCGCGTTCCGCCAGTACGGGTTGCAGCCGGGACCGCTCCTGTTCGACCGCGCGCCCGACCTCGTGTGGTCGCTGCTGGCGAGCTTCTTCATCGCGATGGTGGTGCTGCTCGTCCTGAACCTGCCGTTCGCGATGCTGTGGGCCAAGCTCCTCCTCATCCCGCGCCCCTACCTCTTCGCGGGCATCACCGTGTTCTGCGCACTGGGCATCTACGCGACGTCGGGCTCGCTGGTCGACCTGCTGATCCTGCTCGGCATCGGTGTCGTCGGGTTCCTGCTCCGGGCGCTCGACTACCCGCTCGCCCCGCTCATCATCGGCATGGTGCTGGGTCCGCTGGCCGAGACGAGCCTGCGGGATGCCGCGATGAGCGCGAACGGAGACTTCTCGGTGCTCGTGCACAGTCCCATCAGCATCGGCCTCTACGTCGTGCTCGCCGCGGTGCTCGCCTTCGCGATCCGCGGCCGGATCGTCGCGCGGTCACGCGCCCGCGCGGCGGCGAAGAGCGAGCGGGTGACGGAGCCGGTGGGCCGCTGACGCGGGTCAGTCAGCGGTGGCGGTTGCGGCGGTCTCCGTCTGCCGCGCGGGGGCCGAGAGGGTGAGGACGCCGCACATGATCAGCATCCCCACGACGGCCAGCGCGGCGCCGATGAACGAGGCCGTCACCCAACCGCTGGTGTCCGCTACCTCGATCAGATACACGGACGAAGACGGGACAGGGGGCATGAACTCGGCATAGTCCGGGACAGGGGGGAGGGTCACGCGAGAGATCACGAGCATCGCCAACCCGATCGCGCTGAGAGCGACGCCACTCCACCAGTTGCCACTCCACCAGATGCCACTCCACCAGATCGCAGGCCCGCGACGGATGCCGGAGAGGGGCGCGGTCGACGGGCGGCCGGTGACCACGGCGCGGCCGATCAGAACGCTCATCGCCAGAAGACCCGCCCACAGCACCCCGGCACCCACGAAAGTGGACGATGAGACATAGATGGTGTCGAAGAGCATCCTCGGGTTTTCGATGACAGACGGGGACTCGAGGTAGGTGGGCTGGTACGAGAAGGACGGCTGCGGAGCGCTCATGCCGATGAGGACGGTGAACAGGCCGATCACGATGAGGGTGGCTGTGCCCCACCTGGCCACGGTGAGAGCCCGAGATCGACGGCCCCGGTCCGGCGCATCATCCCGGCGCAATGACCACCACCGGCACGAAAGGAAGGCGATGGTCATCGTGCCAAACCCGACGAGGAGGACACCCAAGACCGCACCGGGTCCGACCGAGACATGGTCGACCAGCGCGAACATCTCGCGGATGTACTCCAGCCAGCCGATGCCGGCGCCTCGCGCGGTGCCGACACCGAGGTAGACGAGGATCGACCCGACCAGGACGCTGAGGAGCGCAACGGCCCAGACCGTCCTCTCGCGCCAGGTTGACTCCACGTCGTCAGCCTAGTGAGCGGATGCCGAGGTGCTCGACTGAACGCCGGGCTCAGCGGTAGCGGGCGAGAAGAGCACGCGCGTTGACGGCGGCCCGCGACGAGCCGCGGAACGTCTCCAGCCACTCCCGGAGCTTCGGATCGGCATCCGCGAGCGCTTGACCCTCGGTGGTCGCGATCAAGACGTCGAGCAACTTGTCCACGCCGCGGCTGTTGTTCGGGATGCGGGGGAGGAACGCCGAGAGCGTGTCGGCGACGGCCGTGCGTGCCTCCGGGGAGATGGAGCTCGCGTCGGCGAGCGCCGTCGCCCATCGGGGGAGGACGCAGCCCGGGGCATGCCGGACGAACGCGTCGGCGACCGTCGCCACGGACACGCGCCGCGGCACGGCTGCCGCGAACAGTTCGGCGGCATGGATTCTCGTGAGTGCGGGCCGCTGGCCCAGCGCGAGCACCAGCGCAGATGCCGACAGGGGGCCCCACGAGCCGCGGTGACGTGCGAGGCCGTCGATGATCTCGGCCTGGCCGAACTCGGTCACCGACTCCAGCCCCGAGAGCAGCATCTGCAGTCCCAGCAGCGACGCGACGTCGGCGTCAGCCGGGCAGACGAAGTCGCCGAAGATCTGACCTGTGTTGCCCCACTCGAAGGAGTAGCGACGGCGCTTCGTGGTGGGCGCGCAGGTGGGCCGAAGCGGCTCGATGCGGGACGACGGGCCGCCGACAACCATGAGTCGCATCGAGCTGCCGCCGCTCCAGAGGTCCTTCCACGGGGTCGGCTCCCATTCCTCGGTCACGGAGGTGCGGGTGCCCGCACCTGGGTAGTCGTGGCCGGCCGCGATCAGGAGCGGGTCGTCGCCCAGCGGGTTCCGCGCGCGGGCCGCGGCGATCCACCACTCGAGAGGCTCGATCGCCCGCATCTTGCCGCCGAGGGCGTACCGGAGGGCGTCGGCCGCGGCCCCGTTCGCGTCGACCACCGGGCGAGACGGCACCCGCGCCAGCGCCGCTGCGCGACCGTCTGCGGACACGCGCAAGAGTGCGGCGACCAGGTCTGCCGGAAGCACCCCGCGCCCCGCCTGATCGCGTTCGATGAAGCGGTCGACCAAGGTCGCCGGGCTCACCCCGCCAGCGCTGTCCTCGGGCGTGGCGAGCAGCACCCCGGCCGGCATCCCGCGCGCGAGCTCCCTGCCGACCTCGTCTGATCGGCGCTCGACCACGGTGTCATGCTTCGCACTCCCCGTGGCGCCGTAGTACGTTTCGCCGTGCATGCGCACCACGACTCGGGCGATGAGCATCGCCGCCGTCTGACCCCCGCGCGGCCAATCCGGGGGCTCCGTGCGTTTCCGTGCGACCTTCATGAGCGGCGCGAGAACAGAGCGGTCGGTCAGGGTGGCGAGGGCGGCGAGGGCGAGTTCGAACTCGATCCCGTCCGCATTCCCCGCGAGCACGGCTCCGAGACGCTCGACGATGTCGCTCTCCGGCCACGGGTAGACCAGCGACGGAGTCTCCGGGCCCTCGTCGGGCGACGGTTCAGCAGCGGATGCCGGGGCAGCAGGACTCGGTGTGGGAAGCAGGTCGACGCGCCCCATCTTTCGCAGCGCGTCCTCCGCGGCCGATCGAACATCGGGGTGCGGGTGATCCAGGGCTTGGGCGATGGTGTCGGCGCGCGCGGTCGTATCCTGATCGCCGGCACCGCTTTTCAGCATGGTCACCAGGAGGGCGACGTTCGCTTTGCCCGCAGACATCGCCGGAACGGCGAAGTCCGCGAGTCTGTCGACGTCGAGTCTCCGCGCCTTGTGGAGCGACCACAGCGAACGAACGGCGACCGTGACCGTCGGACCGACGCGGGAGGAGAGCAGGGCGAGAAGGCTCGTCTCCAGACGGCTCAGCTCGTCGACGGTCGGGCGGAGCGAGGTGAAGAGACGCGAGTACCAGCCTGAGGTGTAGGCGGCGAAGTCGCGCGTGAGCGCATCGAGGCACGCGGCGAGCACCCGTTCCCGTGGCAATACTCCTTCGTCGGTGAGCTGCAGGACGACGCCGTGCCAGGTGGCGGACTCCTCGAAACGGGTGAACTTGTCGACGTTGGCGAGCGAGACCTCGCCTCCCCCTTCGACCTCGAAGATCCGCCAGAAGACCTCTTCGCGCAGGCGAGTGTCGTGTCGGAGCAGGAAGAGCCGCGCGCCCGGGATCGCGCCCATCGCGGCAACCATGGCCAGCACGTAGTCGTCGTCGTGGGGAACCGTGATCATCCCCGCAAGCTCTTGGAGTCTCATCTCGACGAAGACGTCTCGGGGCGAGTAGAACGAACTGTGGAAAGAGGACATCCACGTCACGTCGTAGGAGCCCGGCCAGTCGTCTTCGATCCGCCGGGCCAGGGAGATGGCGTCGTCGAGGGTGGTCTGAGGCTCCGTCAGCATCTTCGTCAGGAGCCAGGTGAACGCCGTGCCGCTCAGCGGACCGGTCGTCCGCAGGGCTTGGCGCCGACTCACCGGACCCCTCCCTGCAGGCGGGCGGCGAGGATGTGTTTGCACGGGCCACGTGACGAGGCGTGCCGGGCGTACCACGCGCAGGTACAGGCGAACGTCGCGTCCGGTCGTCGCCGCACCTGATACACCTCGTCACCCGACCTCACGACAAATCGGTCTCCACTTCCGGTGACGGCGCCGTCGCTGACGAGGCCTCGGGCCGCGACAAGCCTCGGGTGCGCCTCTTCGATCCGCGAGAAGTCGATGGCGTCGAGTGGAAGCGGACGGTGGAAGTACGCCGCTGACTCCAGGTCGTAGCCGAGGCGTCCACCGGTGGCGAGCACCGCGACCGCCGCATCGAACCGGGCCGTCTCGAGGCCCAGCCCGTCGCCGGTGGGCGGCAGGTAGATTCCCGCGCTCAACGACGAGTCGAGCAGCTGTGCATCGAGGGAGCGCTCCGGGCCGTCGACCAGCAGCTTCTCCAGGAGTCCGCCCTCGCCGGAGAAGCCGCGACTCTTGTCGGGGGACAGGCACAGGGTGAATCGGCCGCCCGGCACGTCCACCACCCATGCGGAGGCCATCGAGTGGGCTCCGTAGCCGCGGAGCGACGTCGCGTGACGCAGAAGAGGGTCGATTGCTCGCAGTCGTTCGGGGCCCGCCACGGGAACCCCCGCCCCGTCGGAGGCCGCGCGTGTGGCAAGTCGCACCTGCGTACCGCTTGTCGGGACGACCCACACGAGCGAACGCGTGGGCGACGACGACGGCAGGGACCGAATCATGCGGCGGGCGCTCGCCGCGTCGAGGCGGAGCCGCTCCGACATGAAGTTCAGCGCCACTTGCGTTTCGGCGAACCCTCGAACCCACCGGTCGGGGAGGGTCACCTTCTCCTCCCGCACCGTGGCATCCATCGTGGATACCTCCATCGCGTCGGACGTGACGACGAGGTGGAGCGGCTCGTGGTCGCGGAGCGCGGCGAGGGCGGCACGGAGAGGAGGATTCACGTCGACGTTCGTCACCCCGCTCGTCCGGGAGCCGACCTCCATCCCGTCGGAGGTCACGTCGAGACGCGCGTACACGCCGCAGCAGGCGCTGAACGCCTCGAATCTGAGCGAATCGGGCGCGACGGTGACGACCGGATCCGCCGCGCGCAGCACGGCTGCGAGCATCCCCGGCGGCACGTAATAGCGAGTGCGAGAGATCCGTGCGAGCACCAGAAGTGCGTCCGCAAGCACTTTGGGGTGCTCGACGAAGCCCGAAAAGAACGACGCGTCCGTGCGGGTCGTCGCAAGGCGGATGCCATCGCGGTCGATGACCGAGTCGAACGCGTAGCGGTACACCGCCTCCGTCGTCCCCGCGTCCGTCACGACGTCAGCCTAAGCGCACGAGACGCGGGCAATCACGTGGCGCGGTCCGGGTCGTCGGCCGCGGAGCTCGACGCCGGGGCGGCCGCGTTCGCGATCGCCTCAGCGAGCTGGTCGAAGCGAAGAGAGGGGGAGAGGCGTGCTGCCGTGCTGCGGCCGATCGAGTCGACGCCGAGCTCGATCAGTTTCGAGCGAGGAATCACGAAGAACTCCCACGCGCTCACATCCAGAGGGTCGTAGTCGGCGTGAGACGTTGTCGTCAGTGCAGCGAGCACGTAGACGTCTGCCTTATAGGTCTTCTCGGTCGACATGCCCTGAGTGATGTCACCCCACGAGTGCCCACGGAGCCCGGTGAAGCGCAGCTGCGATGGAGCTCGCTGAGGCCAGGCTTGCAGATACGCGGATGCCTTCACTTCGATCTTGATGTCGCGCCAGAGGACGTCGTAGTCGTCCCATTCGACTCGGTGCGCGCTCGATCCCAGTGCTCGCGCCACCAAGAACTCCGCGAGGTATCCGCGCGTGTTGTTCACTCGAAGATCGGACATTGCGAACCTCCAGAAGTCCGCGACCGTGGCCGAGACTCCTACGAAGGGCTCGTCGCCGCACAGCGGCGGAACCTCCGGCGCGGGTATCCACTCGGGCTGCTGCGGCGCTTCGCTCATGGGGTTGACGCTACCTCGCGCCCGCCCCGCCGTGCTCGGACAGCGAGCCGCCCGCTGCGTCGGCGCCCCAGGCGGCGAGAGCCTCGATCGCGGGGCGCAGGGCGCGTCCGCGCTCGGTGAGGGCGTAGGCGCGGGTGTTGTGCTTCAGGGGGAGGCGGGTGAGGACGCCCGCCTCCTGGAGTTCGCGCAGGCGCGTCGCGAGCATGTTGGTGGGCACGCCGAGGTCGCGTTGCAGGTCGCCGTAGCGCTGCGGCCCGTCGAGGAGGCGGTCGACGATCAGCAGTGCCCACCGCGCCCCCACCACGTCGAGGGACTTCCCGAGGTCACTCACGCGGGTGCGTCGGAGTCCGGCTTCATCCAGAACGGCGAGTAGTGGTAGCCGTCGGGGTCGTCGAACTGCCGCTGGTACATGAAGGGGTAGTCGTCGGTGTCGCCCACGCGGCCACCCGCGGCTGCAGCGCGAGCGACGAGTTCGTCGACGGCATCCCGACTGTCGAGATCGAAGGACACCGTCACCTTGGAGGGCGTGTCCGGGCCGCCGATCAGGTCATCCGTGCCGCCGACGGCCGCATACATCGCGCGGCTGCCGAGCATGACGTACTGGTCGGGAGCGATCGCGAAGCACGACACGTTGTCGTCGGACATTTCGGTGTTCAGCGCCCAGCCGAGCGCTGTGTAGAAGGCGGTCGCGCGTTCGACGCTCTCGACCGGGCAGGTGATGAAAAGGCTCATGACGTGATACTTGCAAAATGCAAGTGCGCCGTCAAGAGAGCACGGAAACTGGTGTACGCGCACGCAGCGCGGCGATAGCGTGACGCCATGCGATCGACGAGTTCCCAGGCGCCCTGCGACGACATCGTCTGCCAGCTGATGTCCTTCCGTCACGCGTGGGATGCGCTCGCGGCGTGGATCTCTGTGGCGCTGGCCGTGTTCGTGGTCATCGGCATCCTGGGGCTCGTCACGGCGTGGGTGGCGCTACGGCATGCGCGCCTTGCGGCTCAGTCCGCGCGCGATCGCCGCGTCGCCGATGCGTGGATGAGCGCCATCACCGAGGCGCAACTCTTCGTGACGACAGCTGAGCGGGTGAGCGAGTCCGATCGACGACTCGCTCGTCGGGAGGTGACCCGGCGCGTCGCCGTCGCCCAAGGGGTGTCTGCGCTCGACGAAGTCGATCCCCAGGCGCGCCTCGGCGATGCGGTGCGTGAGCGCATCAGCGCCGCCGTGAACAGTGACGACGCGGAGTACGCGAACGCACAGTTGCGCGATGCTCGGCTGTCCCTCCGGTCGTGGGTGCGCAAAGACGCGGCGGCGCTGAAGCGTGACTCGGCGCTCGATCATCGCTGAGGTGCCGCACGCCGTGTGACATGATGCGCAGGTGCGGAAGACCTGGGTGAGCATCCTCGCGCTGACGGCTGTGGTCCTGAGCGGATGCGCGGCGTTCACGACGCGTGCCGATGACGCCGGTGTGCCCGATGACGAGGAGTTCCTCGTGGATGAACTGCCCGAAGCCGCCCCCGCCTTCGCGGCGCACTTCACCGACCCGATCTACGACGACCCTGCGACGGAGTTCGCGCCCTTCGGCAGCGACGAGGGCTGGGACCTGCTGCACGAGTGGGACGAGCGCCGCGACGAGCTCACCCCGCAGACCACCGTCGCCGACCTCATCAAGGGGAGCGGGTTCGCGGATCTCGTCTCGGAGGCCGGGTTCGAGTTCAGCGACGACATCCCTGAGCCCGGGGGACTGGAGGATGCCGCGACGATCGTCGTCGGAGCGGGCTTCACGCTCCTGCGCCTCACCGGGCAGATCGACGCAGAAGGGCGCCGCGAGACGCTGCGGGCGCTCGACCTCCTCATCGAGCGCTACGACGCGCCGCCCGAGCTGGTGCGCGAGCGCGACGACCTGCAGTCGTGGGCGGGCTAGCGCCGGGGCGGTCGCATCGTGGCTGACGTCGTGAGCATCGAGCTGCTGCTCGATCCCGCCACTGAGGAGCGGGTACGCGACGATTGGCGGCGCCTCGCCGACGCGGGCCTGTCGAGTCTCGCCGCGCACACGTCGCCGTCGAACCGGCCGCACGTCACCCTCCTCGTCCGCGCTGCCCTGCCGCCCGTCGACTTCGCTGCGGCCGTGCGCATGCTCCCGGTGTCGATCGAGTTCGCGGAGCCGGTCGTGTTCGCGCACGGTGAGCGCGGCGTGCTCGCATGGAGAGTGGCCGTGACGGATGCCGTGACCGCGCTGCACGAGGCCGTCCATTCCGCCGTGCCGGCCGGTGCAGACGCCGATGCGCCGCACACGACACCGGGGGAGTGGACCCCGCACGTCACCCTCGCTCGGCGGCTCCGCCTCGATCGGCTCGACGAAGCGCGGTCGCTGCTCGGACCGCCGCTGTCAGGGGCGGGTATCGCCTTACGCCGATGGGATGCCGCGGAGAAGCGGGTGACGGAGATCGGCGCTCTGTGAGCCTTTCTTCACGAACCGCAGGCCGGCTCTAGGGGCGATCGACAGCGATGAGCGACTCCTCGTACGCAGGGAAGAGGAGATGATCCACACGCTGGTGCGAGACAGGGAACCACGGGAATGCGATGGTGATCGGCGGGCTTGCGCTCACAGTGCATTGGTAGAGCGCCCACGGAACGGTGTTGCTGGAGTCATAGATCGTCTGATCCACCTGCGCCAGATTCTGGCCCCAGATCTCGTCGATGGCAGATTGGCTCGGCCCGCTGATGACGTCGGTGCCGATGTCGGGCGCCAGCGGCGAGAGTCCGAAGAGCTCGACGAGATCGGAGGCCGAGACATCCATCGACGCGAACCCCGACTCACCCATCCAACTGTCGCGGACGGTGGCGCTCGAGTTGTACGGCGGTGTGCACGGCAGTAGCGCCCACGCGTACTGGCCTTCATACGTGTCGCCGAAGGATGCCGGGTCGATCCCGATGCTCTCGTCGTTGTCGACGAACTGGGAGCGAGTGATGGTCGTGTTGACCCACTCGCCGAGACGAATCGCCGTTTGCGCGTGCATGAATACGGCGCCTGTGATGTGTGAGGAGTCTCCTGCCCCGCCGCCAGGGGTGCCGTCGGAGAAGGTGATGTACTCGTTGTACCTTGCGCCGACATCGTCTTGGTCGTCGCTGTCGCCACCGACCGAATCGTCCCAGTAACCGGTGAAGACCACGGGCGAAGCGTCGGTGCCGGCGATGTCGAGCGTGCCCTCCGCGTCGACGATGATCCGGGCACCCTTGAACACGGTGCCCGGCCCAACGTGGAGTACGCCCATGACGTCGAACATCCCCGTGAAGATCGCCCCGGTCTCGGAGTCGATCGACCATTCGAGGTCGGCGGGCACGCTCGTCAGACCGCCTTCGATGCGTCGCGACACCGGGTCGCCGGTGAAGATGTTGCTGTCGGGGCCTGAGAGCACCACGCCGGTCGGATCATCCATGTTCATGTGGAGGCCCGGACGTCGTACCGGCGGGGCGTTCCAGCTGAAGACTGGGCGGGGGTCGAACGTGGAGCGGGCGACGGACACCATCCCGTCGAGGTCGGTGAGCTCGAGTGGCGCACGGAACAGAGTGTCGGTCACCGTGAAGTCACCGTGAAGCGCGTCGAGGCCGTTTCGGTACGCCCACCGCGCGGTGAACGCCGACTCTTCGTAGTGATCGAAGACCGCATGGCGGATCGATACCGAAGTGAACTCGCCGGTGGCTTCGATGGCCGACCCCGAGATCTGCACGACATCGTCGCTCACGGCGTCGTCACTACTGGTGAACGCCCGAGTCGCGCCGCCGACCGAGTCGTCGTACATGGAGCTGAAGGTGACCGGGCGCGACGGCGTTCCCGCAACGTCGAGCGAGGCCCCGGTGCCCAGGACGATATGCGCGTCCTTCAGGATGGTGCCCGGTTTCATCGTCAGCGAGCCCTCGACTTCCAGCGTGCCGCTGAGGATCGCTCCGCTGTCACTCGACACCGAATACGACGCGCCCGCGGGAAGGCGGGCGTCCCACGTCCAGTCGAAGACGACCACTCGAGACGCGTCGGCGCCGGTGAAGACATTGGCATCCGCGCCGCTCAGTACGAGCCCGCTGACGTCGCCGGCCGCCATCATCACGGCGGGGTCGTTGTAGTCGTTCTGGGGGATGTCGCCGAACACGTTGCGTGCGAGGGCGATCGTCGCGTCGGAAGCGTGCACCCCCACGCGCCCGTTGATTCGTGAGTCGGTCACCGAGAGCCGGGCCGTCGCGTCGTGGGGTGTCGAGTCGAGCGTCCACCAGGCGATCGCCTGCGAGTTGTCGAACAGCGCGTGGCTCACCTGCACCACTGCGGCGCGCGCGGTGAGGGAGTTGAGCCGCGGGTCGACGTTGATCGCGGGGTCATGCGAGGTCGGCGTGTGGGTCGACGGTGACCACGGGGGGATGCCGATAGGTCCACCCCCGTCGGTGTCGCCCGCGTAATCGTCGTTGTAGAGGTGTGTGAAGACGACGGGAGCCTGCGTCGTCCCCGCGACGTCGATTCGTCCCGCATCGACCATGCGGAACGAGACGCCCTTGAAGATCACACCCGGCCCGGCCTGCACACGCCCCTTGACGTCGATGTACCCGCCGAGCACGGCATCCGAGTTCGCGGCGACCGCCCAGTCGGAACCCGCAGGAACCGTGCCGAAGTTGACGAGCACGCGCCTGTCCGCTCCGGAGCCCGCGAACGTGTTGCGGTCTGCGCCGGAGAAGTCGAGGCCAGTGATGTCGGGGGAGTAGTTGACGGTCAGCGGATTGCTCGCGCCGGAGAAGCGCGTCGCGCGCACGACGGTCTTCTTGCACTCTTCTGTGCGAATCGGCGATGCCTGGAGGATGCTGTCGACCACCATCACGCTGGTGCAGCGCGTGGCGGTGAGGTGGACAGCAGTGAGGGTTGCTCCCGCGATCGAGACGCTGCCCTTCGGATCGACCCGGATGGTGCCGTTACGCACGTCGGTGCCGGCGGCCACCGTCAGGGTGTCCCCCTCGCCCACGACGATGATGTCGGAGCACAGTGACAGATCGACATCGCCGTGCCAGGTGGTGTTCGCGCCGACGGCGTGGCAGAAGGACGGTCCTGTCGGTTCGGGCACTGTCACGGCGGCGGATGCGGCGCTGGTTTTCGTCACGGTGGCGTACCCCGACTTCTTCCCCGTCACCGCGACGGAGATGTGCGCGCCGGTCTGCGCCGAGCCGAGTCGCAGGGTGGTCTTCGTCGCCCCGGAGACCTTCGTGCCGTCCGCAAGCCACTGGTAGGTAAAAGTGGTCCCCGACGTCCACGTGCCGGGGCGGACGGTGATCGTCGAGCCCGAGACGAACTCGCCCGACATGGTGGGGGTCGCCGCCGTCGCGACCTTTGCGCTGCGTGCCGAGGTCTTCGTCACGGTGGCGTAGCCCGATCTCTTGCCGGTCACCGTGACCGAAATCTGCGAGCCCTTCTGCGCGGATCCCAGCTTCAGGGTCGCCTTGGTCGCGCCCGTGATCTTGGTGCCGTTCGCGAGCCACTGGTAGGTGAGGGTGGTGCCGCTCGTCCACGATCCAGTCTTCGCGGTCACGGTGGACGCGTACGCCACTGTCCCCGAGATCGTGGGTGTGGGCGCGGTCATCACTTTCGCGCTTTTCGCGGACGTCTTCGACACCGTCGTGTACCCGGACTTCTTGCCGGTGACCCGGACGGAGATCTGCTTACCCTTCTGAGCGGACCCGAGCTTCAGCGTGGCCTTTGTCGCCCCCGTGATCTTCGCTCCATTGGCGAGCCACTGGTAGGTGAAGGTGGTACCCCTCGTCCACGATCCCGGCTTCGCCGTCACGGTCGACCCGTAAGCGAACTGCCCTGACATGGTCGGCGTCTTGGCGCTGAGAGAGCGAGCGCTGAACACGGATGCCACGTGAACGGAATCCGTCGGGCTGGAGGGCGTTATCGCGGAGGCAGCCGTCGCTCCGCCGATGGTGAGGAGCGCGGACGCGACGAGCCCGATCGTCGCAAACGCGAGATGCAGACGAGCGCTCCGTGCGCGCACATCGAAAGTCCCCATGGATGTACTCCCCAAAGTCCGATGCACTTATCGCCCCAGCGGCAATCCGGACTTAAGAGGAACGTAGCGCAGCATCGGCACGGGGGCCTACTGCGGAGGGTGCCGCAGTCTCACAGCAACGCAGCGGCGGCGCGGAGGCTGTCGGCATCCGATGTCGCCCAGCGGGCCACGATGCGTTGCGCGCGGTCGGCCTCCACTCCGGTCAGCCGCGCGAGCAGCGGACGCACGACGTCGAGCGTGAGCGGCTGGATGAGGTCGGGCACGCGGGCGTCGCGGAGGAATCCCTCGATGCGGGTGAGATCGTTTCCGGTGAGGAGGTCGGTCTGCTCTTGCAGCAGGACGATGGCCGCGAGGCGGCGCTCGAAGACCGGCGTCGCCCACAGCTCCGACGCGAGGGCGGTGATGTCGTCGTGCTGCAGATCTCGATGCCGTCGCAGTGCGTCGCGGACGGTTCCCCGGATCGCGCCGACCGACGCGCCGTACACGCCCAGACCCCCGACAGACGGGTCGCCGTTCGCCCAGGTGCGCCACTCCGACGCCTCCGACCGCAGCGTGTGGTCGATGAACTGAGCCGCGGGAGAATCCACCCTCCCATCCTCTCCCTTGGGCTGGCGCGGTGGCGCGTGCGGGGGCCGGTTGGCAGGCTGGGGACGTGGAGATCGACGAAGAGCTGGTGCGCCGGCTGGTGGACGAGCAGTTCCCCCAGTGGCGGGAGCTGAGTATCCGTCGGGTCGTCCCCGGCGGGTGGGACAACCGGACGTTCCGGCTGGGTAACGAGCTGCTGGTGCGGATGCCGAGCGCAGACGGCTACGCCGCCGCCGTCGCGAAGGAGCAGCGCTGGTTGCCGGTGATCGCGCCCCGCGTTCCGCTCGCGGTGCCGTCGCCCGTCGCTCTGGGCAGTCCCACCAGCGAGTTCCCACGCCCGTGGTCGGTGTATCGCTGGATCGACGGAACGCCCCTGGGCGACGCGACCCACATCGACCTCCAGGCTCTCGCCGCCGACCTCGCAGGGTTTCTCACGTCGCTCGCGAAGGTGGAGACGGATGCCGCGCCGGCGGCGGCCCCGCACAGTTTCTGGCGCGGGGCGCACCCGCGCGTGTACGACGACGATGTGCAGCGTTGCCTCACGGAGCTGGAGGGTCGGATCGACACGGCCGCGGCGCGCGCGGTGTGGGACGCGGCGATGGAGACCGAGATCACCGCACCGCCGGTGTGGTTTCACGGTGACATCGCCCCGGGCAACCTCCTGGTTCGCGAGGGACGCTTGAGCGCCGTGATCGACTTCGGCACGTCGGGCGTCGGCGATCCCGCCTGCGATCTGGCCATCGCCTGGACAGTGTTCGACGACGCGGTGCGCGAGGTCTTCCGCAGCAGGATGCCGTGGGACGACGACACGTGGAGCCGCGGTCGTGCCTGGGCGCTGTGGAAGACGATGCTGACGCTCGCCGACCCGTCGAACACTCATGACCCCGAGGCCGAGGCGCGCGCGTCTCTCGCGGTTCTGGACCGCGTGCTCGCGTGATCCGCGGTCAGTCCTCGGTGTACCAGGATCTTGCGCGGGCGCGGGTCGTCGGGGAGCCTGAGGGCATGTGGGATCGAGAATCAGCGGCCTCGGCCGCGCGCGACTGGATGGACCGTTACGTCCACGCATGGACCACCAACGACCCGGACGATGTGCGAGCGCTCTTTACACCGGATGCCGAGTACCGCGACGGCCCGTCGACCCCGCCCTGGGTGGGTCAGGACGCCATCCTTGCGGGATGGCTCGGACAGCAGGACGAGCCGGGCACGTGGTCGTTCGACTACGAGCTCACGGCCGTCGACCGTGATGTCGCCGTCATCCGCGGCCGGACGACCTACACCGGGTCGACGGACAAGAGCGACCTCTACGACAACCTCATGGTGATCCGGCTCGACCCCGACGGGCGCGCCCGCTCGTTCACCGACTGGTGGATTGCGCCCGAGGCAGGTGGCAGTTGATGTGCACGGTGGGCGCCGTGGGGCTCGAACTCGGCCGACGGGCGATTGGGCGGGTGGTGCTCGATCAGGATCCTTTGTCGGCGCAGAGTGGCGATTGCGTGGATAGCGCAGGTGATGAGCCGCGTTCTCTGACGTCAGTCGCGGTGATTGCCTTCGTCCAATCGACGGCGTCGAGATCTGGAGCTCAATTCGCGAGTACGACGTTGCGGGATGCATCGCGGATGTAGTTTCGGGCCATGGAGAAATGGGAAGGACTCACGATCGCGACATCCGAGTTACGCGATGTGTTCGACCGTCTGTTGGCACATCTGGAGTCCCAGAACGGGGCATCGGTCACGCTCACCGAGGACTACTACTACTCGATCCCTTTCCCGCGCATCTACGACGTTTCCAAACCAGCGCCGGAGCCCACCATCGGCCAACTGACCGAGTCGTGGGACAACATCCGCGAGAGGGACACCGACTCGACCATCACGTTCGAGCTGGTCTGGCTTGGAGACCTGCTCAAAGCGATCGGTCATCTAGTCAGGTAGCTAGAAGGCTCAGCAAGACGAACTTGTCCCTCGGTCTGGATCCTCACCCGGGCGGTGCTCTCTGACGCAGATCAGAAGATGTGTGCTTCGCAGGTGGCGAGGAATGCCACCCGGCGGCGCTGCAGCTCTCGGTAGACCGTCGCGCGTGACACATTGAAGAGCTCAGCGATCTCGGTCTGTGTGTACTCGCCGCGATCCTGCACGTCGAACAGGAGCTTGCGCTGCGTCGCCGACAGCTTGGGCTGCTTGCCCTTCAAGTGGCCCTTGGCGCGGGCGACCGCCATCCCTTAGTGCGCATGCTGATCAAGTCACGCTCGAACTCGGCGACCATCGCGAGCACATTGAACAAGAGACGTCCCACCGGGTCAGTGGGGTCGTATCTGCTTCCGCCAAGATTCAGCGCGACGCCCTTCATCGTCAGTTCATCGGCGATGTCTCGGGCGTCTTTGACCGATCGGGCGAGTCGATCAAGCTTGGTGACCACGAAGGTGTCGCCCTCACGGACGGCTGCGAGCGCCTCGCGCAGTCCGGGTCTCGCCCGGTTGGTGCCGGTTAGCCCGTGATCGACGTAGATATTCGAGTCCAGGACTCCAAGACGCAACAGTGCGTCCCGTTGCGAGGTGAGGTCTTGTTCGGCGGTGGACACCCTGGCATAGCTAATCTGAATTGCATTCATGCCACCGAGGTTGCCGCCTAGCGGGACGCGGCGCACTCACGTTGGATCCCTATTCGCGCACTGCCGGTCGGTTACGAGATCAACGTCACTGGGAGCGGTTCAGAACCCAACGGTGTCGGCACTCGTTCGTAGGCTAGAGGTGACGCATCATTCGATGCGCTCGGCAGCGGAGCGGGGGACGAAGTGGCGGAACAAGAAATCAATGCGCGTTCGGTATTTGTGGTGCATGGGCGGAACGAGCCCCTTCGGAAGTCGATGTTCGATTTCCTCCGCAGCATCAACCTCTCCCCTATGGAGTGGAGCCACGCCGTCGAATTGACTGGTGAGGGCTCGCCGTACATCGGACAGGTCCTCGACGCCGCACTCGATAACGCCGCCGCGATTGTCGTGCTCATGACCCCCGACGAGATCGCCTACCTCCAGCCACAGTTCGCCCATGGTGACAATGACCCGGAGACGTCGCCCGCGGCACAGGCACGCCCGAACGTGTTGTTCGAGGCGGGCATGGCGCTGGGCCGCGATCCGCGCCGCACCGTCCTGGTCGAGGTCGGAGACGTCCGCCCGTTCAGCGATGTCGCTGGGCGCCACGCGATCCGGTTGACGAACGATCCCGCACACCGCCAAGAGCTGGCCAGACGGTTGAAAACCGCCGGGTGCGATGTGGACCTGACTGGCACCGATTGGCATACCAGCGGGGACTTCACGCCGCCTCCGCCGCCTGGAAGCGGGCTACCTCTTGGACGTCGTGTGCCTGCGAGCACGCATACCCGGAAGCCGCTCGACTTCGACGTTAAATACTTCAATAAGGGCGGCAACCGCATAGACAAGTTGCAGATCATCAACCGGGGCGCTGAAACCGCATACGACGTCGACGTCGCTCTGCCAGAGAAGGCGTCCCTTCAGTTGCAGGGCTTCCAGCCAATCAAGAAGATCCCGGGCGGCGGTCGGTCAGTAACGATCGACGTCATGGGCATGGGCCGCATGTTCGGCGGCGGGGATACGGAGGATGCGTTCGACGTGACGGTCACCGGCCGCACCGAGGCCGGCGAAGTCTTCCCGCAGGACATTTTTCTGGATACGAATAGCTGAGAGGAACGAGGGCGTGAACGATGAAATTCGAATCCCAGTGAGCCTCCCCCTGGACTCTGACGGGTTCCTCCGCCGCGAGTGCCCGACCTGCGAGCGTGAGTTCAAGTGGTTCAGTCACGAGGAGGGCGATGCCGACGCTGAAGTAGTTGACCAATACTTCTGCCCGTTATGCGGTGTCGCTTCTAGCACTGACTCGTGGTGGACCCCTGCGCAGCTGGAGTATATGAACGGGGTGAGCGGGCCAGCGATCGATCAGTACATGCAAGATTCGATCGAGGACATGTTCAAGGGCGTGAAAGGGATGAAGTTCAAGTCGAACAAGTCCTTCACCTTTGGAATCGAGACTCCGGACGCGCTCGTTGAGCCGGACGACATGATGATCGCTGAGTCCCCCTGTCATCCGCACGAGCCAGTAAAGGTCCCCGACGAGACGACGAAGGTGCACTGCCTCGTGTGCGGGAGCGCCTTCGCCATCTAGCTGTCCGGCAACCTCCGCATGCCGATCCGTATACAGGCACCGCACGTAGAGGACTCATTTGCGTGCGGTCGGCTCGATTCGTTGCGGATCGTTGTGCGTAGGGCGGCGTCCGTTACAGGTGGGCGAAGATGTCGTCCGCCTGCGCGACGATGACATCGCCGAGTCCGAGCAGGACGATTTGTGCGACCCATCCGATAGTTTCGCGCGGTCCTTGACGTTCCGACCCGCCCAGTTGGTGTGGAGATGTCCGGGCCGAGCGCAACTGCAACGGGCGCCGAAGGGCACGTATACGAACGCGACGAACGGCTGCGCAGTTCCATTTCCTCCCCACCGCGAGTCTTGCCGCGGCTGCATGCCGTTCCGGTTTGTCAACGTCCGCCATGGCGCCATCTCAGCTGGGATGAGTGGGCAGCTCAATATAGGACGGCTCGTTCAGTCATTGTCCGAATTCGGTGTACATTCGAGCGAGATTTGCACTTCCCCCGCCGCGTACGACTCAGCCGCGAAAACAAAAAGAACGTGAATGAAGTCGCTCACGCCGATTGTCGACGTAGCGACCAGCCTGAAATATGGCGGCGCGAACTTGGTCAACGCGCGTTCACTCGCCCGGGCGATATCGCTGACCGGTGCGGGGTTAGCAGCCCACCGACCGAAGGCCGGTATCCGCTCTTCGTGGACGTGGTACCCGTGTGCTGGCGAGTCGCTGGCCACCATTGTCGACTCGAACTTCTCGATGTTCGCATTGAGCGATTCAAGACTCTCCAGCTTGGTCAAGGCAGAATCGAGCCTTTCGACGATGTCTCGACCGGCGACTCTATTGTCATCGCCAGTGATGTCCCGGACCGTTGCCTGAGATTCGTTTCCACCCGTCGAGGACGAGGAGCCGAAGAGGTAGCCTGCGACCGCGCCGAGTAAACCAACAGCGGCGACCACGGCACTCTCGTAGGCAACCGCCAGCAGGGCAGCGGTGACAATGACGAGCACGATGCCCACGGCCCGAATCGTCAGTTTCGACAGCTCAGCGTCCTTCTTGGTTCGCAGGAAGAAAAACGCCAGACTCGCGAGCCCGAACACAGCAATCAGAACGAGAAGCCACGGCGCGTTGATCGTGTCAATCATTCGCCCAGGATGCCAGAGCCTCTTGCAAACCCACCACGTCTCGTTGGGATCCCCATGCGGGCGAGGTGCGCTCGATTGACGCCGATCGTGCATTGCCGTATCGGTGAGGATGCCGAGGCGTGATGGTCGCGTGCGTCTCTTTGTCGGCTGGGCTCCCCTCCGCAATCAGCGATACCTCTCGCGCTGCGGATCGGGTGCGGGCGCCGAGCACTTTCAGGTCAGGCAGAACGAATCCCGTCCAGTGTCAGTGCGATTCGCCATGATTGCTGCATGAAGGAAAGTCGGCTCGATCAACCCCGCGAGTGGGTTGGTCACTGGTGGCGTCCCGACCGTCCGGAGGCGATATCGGCGGGAGTGCTCACCTATGACCCGGAGAAGGGCGTGGCGCTGCGGCTAATCGGCGGTTGGTCTCGCTTCGCGTCGAGTGAGCTTGTGCGGGGTCTGGTCGCACATTACGACGAGATTGAACGCTGGCCCGTGATCCATGGACGCTCCGGAGAGTCCGAACTCACGATTATCGAGCCATGGGTCTCGCAATCGATCGGCCCCTACCGCGAGGATCCTCACGAGATGACTCTTGCGGCGCTGACTCTGCTCGATGGGTGCCATCTCGAGGCACCGGATTCCCCCGACTTCATCGGCGCATCCGTGAAAGTGGAGAATCTCGCGGGATGGGTTGGGCGTGGGCAAACTGAAGTCAGGGCACGTAGTCAGAGGACGCAGCTCGATGACGAGGAACCGAGGCGCACCGTAGTCGCGACGCTCGGCGACGTGCAGGCGCGGCTGCACTCGTCCTCTGACTATCACTCCACTGAGTTCCGTCGCGACGGCCGTCGCGAAACGCGGCGATCCGAAGCTGCGGTGCAGTTCACTTCTGACACTCCCCGGCCGATGAACGAATGGTTCTCGATGACCGGGGCCGTCAGTGATCTGGTGTCACTCGCCACAATGACGGCGTGCGCCGACATCACGATCAGCCTCGTCCTGCCGCCCGCGCCCGAGCGGTTCCCTGAGGGGCATCTCCTCGCCGACCGCCCCCGGGTGGTGGACGTCTACCAGTTGCATACGGTCAAGCCCGATCCCGATGGCAAGGCAGCCATTTGGAACGACTTCGTTGTGTCAGAGGCTGACCTGCCTTGGGCGCAGCTGTTCCCAGCCTGGATGGACGTGCGGGACAGATTCGCCGCCGCACGAAGCATGGTTCTCGGGTTGCGCTACATCACCCGCAGCTACCTAGATTCGCGGGTTGTCACGGCGGTCGGGGCAGCCGAAGCTTTCCATCGAGCACTGGACACGCCCCCGCCAATCCCGCCTGATGAGTTCGCGAAACTGCGCGCACTTCTAGTCGGAGCCGTCCCGAGAGACCGCCGAGGCTGGGTAAACGACCGCGTCGCCTACAACGAGCCGTCGCTCAAACAGCGACTCGTGGAGCTCGCAACTCGCCCGGGCGCCTTCATGACCAAACTGGTCCCTGATCCCGACAGGTGGGCGAAGACTGCCGCGCGTGTACGCAACGATCTTGCGCATCGGGGCCACGCGGGAACGGACTATGACCTTCTACACGCTGTCGTAGAAGTGACCTCGGCGGTGGTGGTGGTAAACCTACTCAAGGAAATGGGGATACCGATCCGCCGCCTTGAATCGGCGCTGAGTGAGCATCCCGAGTTCACATGGGCGTGCACGCTCGCACAGAAGCACTTCACCGCGCCCTCCACAACCGAGGTTCCCGAAGACTATCCGGGCGCGTCAGAGGCATTCGTCACGCCGCCAGTTCCCGGCGCCTCCTGACGAAGAGGAACTGCGGCGGACCAGAGTGGCATCAACGACGCGGCGCGGTCGCGCCACTCACCTTTCTTCAATCGCGCGACCGGGGTGCGACGTACGCGGCACTGATGGAAATAGTCTGGAGCGCATGGCCCCGGTGCAAGCGTCGGTTCTGGATGTTATCGAGAACGCGCTCGGTGAACGCGGTGACCGGGTGGCCTGGGAGAAGCTGGCCCGAACTGAGCTTGAGAACCTACGAGATCGACTGCTGGAGTTCAGCGAGGCAGACGCGGAAACGCCCACGCCCGAAGGTACCTATCTGATGAGCGGAACCTTCTCCCGTTACTGGGAGGATCCGCTCTCACGAGGTGAAATCACTGACGCCCTGCTGTACTACCCGCAACTGCTGGTCTTAGATCCGTTCGCCGACTTCTTCGCTGACACCTCCGTCCTCCCCGAGGCGCGCGATCTCCGCTATACCCACAACCGTCGAGAGACGATGCGTATCAGCGCTGGCGGCAAGGTCTGGGCGAACGCAGACTCAGCCCAGCGCTACGGAGACGACTGGGAAGGCATCAGCGTCCGTCTGTCAGAGATTTCGCGGAATCTCTACGAGCTGGAAAGCCCGATTCGATCCGGTGTGATCATGTTGCGCAATCAGTGGGCGGTGCTGCGGAAGCGTCGCACTGCGCTCGAGACCTCCGTACGGTTCGATGTGCGGTCGGCGCGCATGCAGACGACAATGCGCGAACTTCACAACGAAGACGCGAAGCTCCCACTGTGGGATAACCTGCGGGGGTTTCACGTCACGGGGAGCGGGATGTTACATCCCGCCGATGCGCCCTGGGAGTTCCAGCACTTCTTTCTCTTCCTGGCGAAGACTCTCGCTATTGCCGACTCTGCAAACGCGACTTACGCCCCCAGTTGGCCTGGCGATCTCAAGCTGCTCGAGGCGAAGGTCGACTCGACCCCGGCTCAGGGTTATCCGCCGCAGGTCCTGGCGCAGATATCAAGGATTGTGCTGCCGGCCACCGATGTCGCGATCCGAGAGGCAGCAAACATTCGCGCATCCTCGTCCGACTTCGCGGACTGGCGTGCCAAGCTGCGCGAGTTTGCCCGTGCTGCCAGCGCGGATACGCCCCAGGAACTAGAGGAACGCGCCAACGATGTGTTTCAACCCGAGGTGGCCCGCATCGCGAGGGAGCTGTCTGGTCGCAAGCAACGCGCCGCAAAGGACTCGGTAACCGAGCTTCTCCTTTATGGCACCATCTCCACCGTTGCTACGGCTGCCACTTCCGAGAACCTCGCGTTGGGTGCGACGGTTGGGGCCGCCGCCGCTGCAGCAACCGGAGTCGTCAGTTGGATCCGAAACGCATACCGCAGACCACAGCTCCATGGTGCAGATGCGGTACTTGCAGCTTTGGCCCGCGCAGATCGGAAGTAGTGACTGTCATTCCTCGTGGCTTGTGTAGCCGTCCTCGGGCGTGCATGAGTTCTTCACGGCGGATCGGCTGGGTCGACCTCCCGCGGGCGGTTGCGTCGTAGCGATCGGGAGCCCCCGCTGTCCAGAGCAATCGGTATGGTCTCGAACGCCCGACTAGGACTGGCGCACTAGCCGAGCCCATGGACGAGACGCGCCGCCGCGTGAACTCTCGAAGCTTCGCGCCGTAGCTGGTCACGGAACTCAATCCCGTCGTGTCCGATATCGGTGAGAATGAGCGTCGAGTGTCCGATCAGGTAGGCGCTCGCCATGCACGTGACGTCCAGTGCAAGCGCCACTAGCTCCGGTGTGAGGACGTTGGTCTCTAAGGAGTCGCGCGAGGCGAAATGGATCGTGTGTAGGGCGCCTAGTGGCGTCGCATGTGTCACCTGGCTCAGCAAGGAGTACGCCACACGGAGCCAGCCGGGCTCACGCGGCTGCGTCGCAACGCCGAACTCATAGATCATCGCGGCCGTAGTCGGGATAGGCCTTCTATTCTTGGTCGGAGGCTTTGGTGGCGGCGATAGAACTCTTGACGGAAGCTCAAAGCGCCGCTCGGCGTGCGTTCTCGGGACGCCGTTGCCGCTCAGTAGCTTGATGGTCTTGTTGCGCCGGTACCGGAATTCATCGAAGTACTGTGTCGCTCGATCCGCGAACTCATTTTCAGTCGCACTGAATCGCCAGCGGAGACGAGCTGCTTCCTCGAGTAGCATCCGCGCAGCGAAAACCGATATCGGGCCTGAACCGTCTTTGTCGTACGTGGCTAGTGTGGCTTCGAGGTTCGAATACGCGCCCCCGTAGTTGAGCACCTCGTGCAACAGCACCTGCCCGGCGAAATGTTCCTCAGTGACCGGTGTGGCCAGGGAACGCACCCAGAAGCGTTCTGCAGCGTCGATCGTTGGCTGAAGGTCGCCACCGAAGGGCGTCGCGTGTTTGGGAGCGAGGAGCGCTTGGGGGTTCAGCTGGTCGCGTGACTCACTCGTTCGCGCGATTTGAGCGTTGTACCTGCGAGGTCTCGGGGCAATCAGCCTGTGGATCGGACGCGCAGCCTCGGCGACCTCGCGCCCACGGGCGATTGCCTCTTGCATGAACTGCTCTTGCGGGACGTCCCGCGGCCACAGCTCTGGAACCGTCGCTGCCGTACCGTGCAGCACGGTCAACGCCCCGACTGCGGCAGTATGCATGAAAAGCGCCTCATACACATCCCGAAGATCGTGGCCAGGCTGGCCGTCCTCAGTGAGGCAGCTCTGGAGGCCCAAGAAGTTGCCGTGGCAGGCAAAGGCGAGCACCAGGACAGCTCCCCGCAACCCCGCAGCGTCGAGGAGATGCATCGGGTCGTCGGACGACGCGGAAAGAGGATCTCCGGCGGTGTTGAGAAAATCCTCGAGTAGTGAATCAGCGTCGGGCATTTGTGCGTTGTCCCACCAAGTGGCAACGCCCTCGAGATCGGCGACGAGGGGAATTGGCATCAACCATCGTGGAAGGTTCGCTATGGATACGCCACTCTTGTCGGCCGAGTCGCAGATGCCGCTGCGTTCACGAAGAAGGTTGCCAAGGAGAAGAGGGCGCCTTATCGATGGGTCCGCGGCGATCCAGCGCCACATCAATCCATCGACGAGGACGCTTCTGCTGATCGCGCCAAGGACTACGCCGCCCATGCCAGACCCGATGAGCGACTCAGCGCAGCCGTACCGTTGGCGGGCGAAGTTAAAGCTGATACCAGCTAGGAATCGGTCCGGTCCCAGCCCGCTGTTGTAGTCCACAGGCAGGCTGTCGAGGTGCAATCTGAGGGCACGCGTTGCAGCGCGAAGTGTGATGATTTCGGGGCTCGCAGTCCGACCATCGGGGCGATCGATTGGTGGGACGCGAGTCTGGTAGTACTCGGGCCGCTTCACCTCTGGGCCGCCTTAACCGTGCCGTTGGACATCGCTGATCTTGCGGCGCATGCGGCCCGGAGTCCGACTCGTGATGCTTGTTCTCGACTGGCACACACCGCGAGTGTAGGACTTGTCCATGCGTGACGGCGTCTCTTGAGAATTGACTCTTCGCTCTGGCCCACGGATAAGTCCGCGGGCCAGAGCGTGTCACGGGTACGTCCACGCAAGCCACTCGGCTGACGCCACACCTAGGCGCGGCTAAGGCAGTGCGGTGGACGCAACGCCGCACGCGACAACCCGCGGATGCACGTAAGTCGGTCCGTGCGCGAGCAGCTACCGACGTACCCCACACCGAGGGCCGCCGCCGAAGGCAGGCGTCTCAGAAGGCCCGTCCGACGAAGGGCCCGCTGACCGTTCCGTATCCGAGCGCAAAACAGCAACGTCCCGGCACGGACTCTCGTAAGAAACCACCGGCTGCGGCACTGCTTCGAAGGTGGGCCCCGTGGGGCTCGAACCCACGACCCGCGGATTAAAAGTCCGATGCTCTACCGACTGAGCTAGAGGCCCTCGGCGTCCAGCCTACCTATCCCGGGACACACAAACGGCACCCGCCGAAGCTGTTGCTCCGGCGGGTGCCGTTGTGCTCACCGTCCGAATATCCCCGATACCGGAACGGGAAGTGTCATCACTCGGTCGGCGGCATCAGCACCGTGTCGATGAGGTAGACGGTCGCGTTGGCGGTCTGAACGCCACCGCAGATGACGCTGGCGTCGTTGACCATCAGGTTGTCGCCGGAGCCGGTGACCTCGAGGTCGGCGCCGTTGACGGTGGTGTGCATGCCGTCGATGTCAGCCGGCTCGATCTGGCCGGGGACAACGTGGTACGTGAGGATCGAGCTCAGCAGGTCGCTGTCGGTCTTCAGCACCTCGATGGTGTCGGCGTCGATCTTCGCGAAGGCGTCGTCGACGGGGGCGAAGACGGTGAACTCGCTGCCGTTGAGGGTGTCGACGAGGTTCACGTCGGGGTTCAGCTGACCGCTGACGGCCGCGACGAGCGTCTTCAGGAGCGGGTTGTTCGACGCGGCGACCGCGACCGGGTCCTGCGACATACCCTGGACCGATCCGGCGCCGTCCGGCACGGCTTCTGCGTACGCGGCGCAGCCGGGGCCGACGAGGTTGGCGGCGGGGTCGTTCTCCATCGCGGGGGCGCTCTCGGACATCGAGGGCTCAGGAGCGGTGGACTCCTCTGCGGTCGTTCCGCCCATGGAACAACCGGCCAGCGCGAAGGCGGCGGCGAACGTCAGAGCGAGAGCTGCGGTGGTCTTCTTGGTGCTGAGCATGGCTTGTCTCCGTTTCTCAGGTCCGCCTCGGTTTCCGGCGGCTTGACGGTTCTTCGGAGACCGTCCGAGATCGGATGGGAACGGATTCGAAAAAGTTCGCGATCAATCCGAATGGGCCATGCTGACGAATGCTCTTCGACGAACGAGGAGCTCTCATGGACCTGATCATCATCGGCCTGCTCGGCGGGCTCATCACGGGAATCTCCCCGTGCATCCTGCCGGTGCTGCCGGTCATCTTCCTGACGGGCGGTGCGCAATCCGCCCGCTTCGACAAGTCGGAGGACGGAAAGGATGCCGGTCCCCTCCCGGCCCGCCGCAGCCGCCCCTACCTGGTGATCGCGGGCCTGGTGGTGAGCTTCACGCTCGTGACCCTCGTGGGTTCGCTGATCCTCGGCCTCCTCAACCTGCCGCAGGACATCATCCGCTGGGTCGGCATCGGCGTGCTCGTGCTGATCGGCGTGGGCCTCCTGATCCCGCGGTTCGAGCAGGTGCTCGAAAAGCCCTTCCAGTGGCTTCCGCGCCGCGAGGTGCAGAACCGGGGGAGCGGCTTCGGGGTCGGACTCGCGCTGGGCGCGGTCTTCGTCCCGTGCGCCGGTCCGGTGCTCGCGGCGATCATCGTCGCCGGCGCGACGGGACGCATCGGCGCCGACACGGTGCTGCTGACGGCATCCTTCGCCATCGGCGTCGCGATCCCGCTCCTCGTCTTCGCGCTCGCCGGACGCGGGCTCGTCGAGCGCATCCGCGCGTTCCGCAGCCGTGAGCGGGGCCTGCGCATCGCGGCCGGCGTCGCGATGCTCGCCCTCGCGGTCGGCCTCGTCTTCAACGTGCCGCAGGCCCTCCAGCGCCTGCTCCCCGACTACACGGCGCAGCTGCAGCGCGACCTCACCGACAACGAGCAGGCGTCCGAAGCGCTCGGCCTCGGCGGACTCATCACCGACGAGAACCGCGACCTCGACAAGTGCACCAACGGCGCCGAGGAGCTCGAGTCGTGCGGCACCGCGCCGTCGATCAAGGGCATCGAGAAGTGGCTGAACACGCCGAACGGCGAAGCGATCGACCTCGCCGACCTCCGCGGCAAGGTCGTGCTCATCGACTTCTGGGCCTACTCGTGCATCAACTGCCAGCGTTCCATCCCGCACGTCGTCGCGTGGGATGCCGCCTACCGCGACGCAGGGCTGGACGTCATCGGCATCCACTCGCCCGAGTACGCGTTCGAGAAGGATGCCGCGAACGTCGAAGCCGGCGCCCGCGACTTCGGGATCACCTACCCGGTGGCTCTCGACAACAACCTCTCGACGTGGACCAACTACCGCAACCGCTACTGGCCCGCGCACTACCTCATCGACGCGGAGGGCACCGTCCGTCACATCTCGTTCGGCGAGGGCAACTACGCCGCGACGGAGAAGATGATCCGCGAACTGCTGCAGGATGCCGATCCCGGCGTGCAGCTGCCCGCCGCGACCGACGTCGCCGACACGACGCCGGAGCTCGGTTCGACGACGCCCGAGACCTTCCTCGGCTCGTCGAAGGACCGCAACTTCGCCGGTCCCGATGCCTACAGCGCCGGTCAGGGCACGTTCACGTTCCCCGCCGACCAGGCGCCCGACACGTTCGCCCTCGACGGCGGCTGGGACGTGCAGACCCAGTTCGTGACGCCGACCGGTGACGACGGGCGCGTGCGCCTGACCTTCCGCGCCTCCGAGGTGCGCATGGTGGCCGCCGGCGAAGGCACCGTCACCGCCGACGTCGACGGCCAGAAGTCCACGATCGACGTCGGCGGAACGCCTCGCTCGTACGCGATCGTCGAGGCCGGCGATGCGAAGGAGGGCGTGATCACGCTCGATGTCCCGGCCGGCGTGCAGGTCTACTCGTTCACCTTCGGGTGAGCAACGGGTGAGGGCTTGAAGGGAGGGATGGTGCATGCTTGTCGAGATGGTCATCGACGGTGTGGAAGTACGCGACGACGGCGAGAGCGCCGATCGGGTGGCGGAGTTGCTCGTGCGCATCGCCGACGGTGACGAAGGCGCCTTCGGGAGCCTCTACGACATGCTCTCCTCCCGCGTGTTCGGCCTGATCCTCCGTGTGCTCGTCGACCGCGCCCAGAGCGAGGAGGTGCTGCAGGAGGTCTTCCTCGAAGTGTGGCAATCCGCTGGCGCGTTCGCTCCGAATAGAGGACAAGGAAGGTCGTGGGTGCTGACGATCGCACACCGACGGGCCGTCGACCGGGTCCGGTCCGCGCAAGCGGCCGGTGACCGGGACGTGCGGGCCGGACTGCGCGAACTGAACACACCCTCCGCCGGAGTAGAAGAACAAGTAGAGCTGCGTATCGAGAGTCGGCGCGTTGCCCGAGCGTTGCAGGCCCTGCCCGACCTGCAGCGTGAGGCACTGACCCTCGCATACTTCGGCGGCTACTCTCAGAGCGAGATCGCCGCGATGAGCGGAACTCCTCTGGGCACCGTGAAGACGAGAATGCGCGACGGACTGTCGCGCCTGCGCACCGAGATGGGGGTGACCGCATGAACATCCAGGAATTCGCCGAGCTCTCCGCCGGACGCGCCCTCGGCGCCCTCTCCGACGACGACGAGCGCGCCTTCCAGGAGGCCCTCCGCCTCCACCCGGAATGGCAGGGGATCGCCGACCTCGACGTCGAGACCGCCGCCGCCCTCGGAGAGTCGGTCGCGCCCGTCGCACCGCCCCTCGCCGCCCGCTCGCAGATCCTCGGCCGCATTCGCGGTGCACGTGAGACACCGGATGCCGTGGCATCCGACGCCGGCTTCGCGCCCGTGTCCGCCGCGGGTGCCGCGGGTGCCGCGGGTGCCGCAGCCGACGACGTGAACGACACCGTCGCCCTCGACCGCGAGAGCCGCGCGCGACTGCGGGAGGCGTTCGCCGCCGACCAGGCCCGCGCCGCTGACGAAGCGGATGCGGCTGCCGAGGCTGCCGGTGCCGAGCCGCCGCCGCTGCCGGAAACCGCCGCCCCTGAGGAGGCCGCTCTTCGCGCCGCCGCGCCGCCGACCGAGATCATCCAGGCGATCCAGCGGAAGAACTGGACCCGCGGACTGTTCGCTCTCGTGGCATCCATCGCTCTCCTCGTGGGTGTCGGCTGGGGTGTCGGAGCCATCACCGATGCGCTGCGCACACCGCCCGAGATCGCCACCCTCGCTCAGATCGAGGCGGCCCCCGACGCGCAGGAGGCCTCAGGGGAGCTCTCCGGCGGCGGACAGGCGACGCTGCACTGGTCGCCGTCCGTCGGTGAAGCGGTCATCGTGGCATCCGGACTCCCCGCGATCGACTCCGATCGCACGTTCGAACTGTGGTTCGTCCGCGACGGCACCCCCATCTCGGCGGGCACGTTCGACGCCGCCGACGGCGAGGCGACCGCGGTGCTGGCCGGTGACGTGCAGGTGGGCGACACTGTCGCCGTGACCGTCGAGCAGGCCGGAGGCGCCCCTGACGGCGCACCGACCACCGACCCGCTCGTGGCGATCACCCCCGCCGACGCCTGACGCGACCGACCGGCCTGCCCGTGCGTCCGCGCGGGTAGCCTGGTACGCGATGTCCGACGAACCCCGCGCCTTCCACAAGCCTGTTCGCCGACCGGCCGAGCTGTTCGACAGACTGTTCAGCGCGGAAGACCCGGCGGAGGTCTCGCGCGTTGCCCACGCGACCGCCGTCGCCCTCCTCTCGCGCGTGCGTGCGGAGCCGGCCGACGCCGTCGTGGAGCGGCTCATCGCCTTCACCGACGAGCACGGTATCGACACGATCGCCGAACTGTGGTCGCGGTCGCCCGCCAAGTCGCTGCCGGGCACGCTGTGGCGTCTCTACCTGCTGCAGTTGATGGTCCACGACGACCCCCGGTCGGCGGCGCTGCTGTACGAACGGGGGAGTGCGCGGCTGTCGACGGCCGATCCCGTCGTCGCCGGCGCGCCGACACCGGCCGGGCCGGAGGAGCTCGTCTCGCTCAGCGACGCCATCCTCCGAGGCGCCTTCACGGGCGACTTCGCGGTCGCGCTGGAGCGCGCCGCCTCGTTCTGCCGCGTGGAGGCGGCGGGGGCAGCCGACCTCGCCGACGATCACGACCGCACCGAACCGGAGCGAGCGACCACCTTCACGACGCGCGCATTGCGCCTGGCGACCTACGCGGACGAACTCGCCGCCGCGGCCGCGTTGTGGCGCCGCGACTCGCTCACCTGAGCGGCCTCGCTGGGTTCGTCTCCCCGGGGAGTTCCTGCCTCCCCGGGCAATGTTCCTACCTGGCTGAGATCACGACGGGCTGAGGCGCCGCCGCGTGGCGGGTTTTCCTGCCCCCGGGTACGAAAGTGCCGGGCCGCAGAACGCCTCTCGGCGCGGTGCCGCTCGAAGCGGCAAAAGTTGGAGCCCGGGGTTACTGCGGCCCGGCTGTACCAGTGTAACCGGACTCCGTCGGCGGCTATTCCCGTGCCGCGTACAGGCCGAATCGACACTCACGGGGCCTCCAGCGGCGGGGGCGTCGGTTCTGCCTGTATCCGGCACCGCGGCACCGCGGCACACCGCCCACGTAGGCTCTCCCCATGGCCTGGCGTTACGCACTCCTGATCACTCCCGTCGCGGCGGACGACCCGGCGACCGACTTCGCCGGCACCTTCACCGACATCGACCCGGCGGCCCTCGCCCTGCCGGTGGGGGAGCTCAGCGCGCAGCGCGGCGACGGCGTCTTCGAGTCGATCGGCGTCGTCGACGGACACCCCCAGGAGGTCGAGGCGCACCTGCAGCGGCTCGCCCACTCCGCGAGCCTCGCGGACCTGCCGGCGCCGCACGCCGCGCAATGGCGCCAGGCGGTCGCTCGGGCCGCGGGCCACTGCGGCGACGGGGAGGCGGTCATCAAGCTCATCCTCAGTCGCGGGGTGGAGTACGGACCCGCGCCGACCGCGTGGGTGACGGTCGCCGACGCCTCCGACTTCGCGGCGTCGCGGACCGACGGCATCCGGGTGGCGACGCTCGACCGCGGCTACGCCCTCGACGTGCCGGCTCGTGCGCCGTGGCTGCTGCTCGGGGCGAAGACCCTGTCGTATGCCGTCAACATGGCCGCGATCCGGGAGGCGAAGCGC
Source organism: Candidatus Microbacterium phytovorans (assembly GCA_029202445.1). Lineage (NCBI taxonomy): Bacteria > Bacillati > Actinomycetota > Actinomycetes > Micrococcales > Microbacteriaceae > Microbacterium > Candidatus Microbacterium phytovorans. The sequence goes on along the minus strand of CP119321.1, from coordinate 1,559,750 downwards.
CGCGGAGCCGACGACGCCGTCTTCGTCTCGAGCGACGGGTTCCTGCTGGAGGCGCCGACGGCATCCCTCGTTCTCCGGCGCGGCGACACGTTCGTCACGCCCGCTCCGGCCGTCGGCATCCTGCACGGCACGACGCAGCTCAGCCTCTTCGCGCACCTGGAGTCGCAGGGCTACCGCACCTCGTACGAGACGATCCCCGTGGCCGACCTCGCGACGGCGGATGCCGCGTGGCTCGTCTCCAGTGTGCGGCTGGCCGCGCCCATCGCGGCCGTCGACGGCCACGAGCTGCCGCTCGATGCGGACCTGACGGCATCCCTCAACGACTACCTGCTGAGCCCCCGCGACTGACAGCACGCGTCGCGCGGGGGATCGGAAGCCGGCCCCGCCGGTTCAGCCGAAGCGACCGGAGACGTAGTCCTCGGTGGCCTGCACTGACGGCGTGGTGAAGATCGTGCCGGTCTCGTCGTACTCGATGAGCTTGCCGGGCTTGCCGGTGCCGGCGATGTTGAAGAACGCCGTCTTGTCGCTCACGCGCGACGCCTGCTGCATGTTGTGGGTGACGATGACGATCGTGTAGTCCTTCTTGAGCTCCTGGATGAGCTCCTCGATCGCGAAGGTCGAGATGGGGTCGAGCGCCGAGCAGGGCTCGTCCATGAGGAGCACGTCGGGGGAGACGGCGATGGCACGGGCGATGCACAGTCGCTGCTGCTGACCACCGGAGAGGCCCGAGCCGGGCTTGTCGAGCCGGTCCTTGACCTCGTTCCACAGGTTGGCGCCCTGCAGCGACTGCTCCACGAGCGCGTCGGAGTCGCTCTTGGAGAGCTTCTTGTTGTTGAGCTTGACGCCCGCGAGGACGTTCTCCTTGATGCTCATCGTGGGGAACGGGTTCGGGCGCTGGAAGACCATGCCGACCTGGCGTCGCACGAGCACCGGGTCGACGCCCGGGCCGTAGAGGTCGTCGCCGTCGAGGAGCACCTCGCCCTCGACGCGCGCGCCGGGGATGACCTCGTGCATGCGGTTGAGGGTGCGCAGGAAGGTGGACTTGCCGCAGCCCGAGGGGCCGATGAAGGCGGTCACGCTGCGGGGCTGGATCTCGAGGGAGACGCCCTCCACGGCGAGGAAATCGCTGTAGTAGACGTTGAGGTCGTTGACTTCGATGCTCTTGGACACGTCGGGTTCTTTCTGGAGAAGCGGATGCCGGTCAGCGGCCGAACTTGGGGGCGAAGACCTTCGCGACGATTCGCGCGACGAGGTTCAGCACCATGACGATGAGGATGAGGGTGAGCGCCGCCGCCCAGGCGCGATCGACGTACGCCTCGGGCGGGATGCCCTTGTACGCGTACTGCGAGTAGATGAAGACCGGGAGGGTCTGCATGCGGCCGTCGGCGAGGTTGTAGTTCATGGCGTCGGTGAAGCCCGCCGTGATGAGCAGCGGTGCCGTCTCACCGATCACGCGCGCGATCGCGAGCATGACACCCGTCGTGATGCCGGCGATCGAGGTGGGCAGGACGACCTTGACGACCGTGAGCCACTTCGGCACGCCGAGCGCGTAGGAGGCTTCGCGCAGCTCGTTGGGCACGAGGCGCAGCATCTCTTCGCTGGAGCGGACGACGACGGGGATCATGAGCACCGACAGGGCGATGGCGCCGGCGAAGCCCATCCGGACGCCCGGTCCGAAGATCAGCGCGAACAGGGCGTAAGCGAACAGACCGGCGACGATCGAGGGGATGCCGGTCATGACGTCGACGAGGAAGGTGATGGCGCGGGCGAGGCGCTTCCCCTGGCCGTACTCGATCAGGTAGATCGCCGTCATGAGGCCGATGGGCACCGAGATGATCGTGGCCGTCAGGGTGATGGAGACGGTGCCGATGATGGCGTGGAGGGCGCCACCGCCCTCGCCGAGCACGCCGCGCATCGTCCAGCTGAAGAACTCGGCGTCGAAGCGAGCGATGCCGTTGCTAACGACCGTCCAGGCGACGGAGACGAGCGGGACCATCGCGATGGCGAACGCGCACGTCACGATGCCGGTGATGAGGCGGTCGAGCGCGCGGCGCGCGCCCTCGACGACGCGGGAGATGACGTAGATGAGCAGGAGGTAGGCGAGGACGGCCGTCACGATCCACGCGGCGACGTTGAACCCGTCGGGCGAGGCGAGGCCGAGCACGCCGAAGATGGCGCCGGAGAGGGCCAGGGTGCCGACGAGGAGCGCCCACGGCGACCACGAGGGGAGGTGTCCCGCCGTGAGGCGCTGCGGAGCGCGGACGACGGGGGCGCGGGTGGGCGCCGGGGCGGGTGCGGTGGTCATCTCAGTTTGCTCCCGAGAATTCCTTGCGCCGGCTGACGATCCAGCGGGCAAGGGCGTTGACGGCGAAGGTGACGACGAACAGGACCAGACCCGTCGCGATCAGGACGTTGATGTTGAGCCGGTAAGCCTCGGGGAAGGTGAGGGCGATGTTGGCGGCGATCGTCGAGGGGTTCTGCGACGTGAGCAGTTGCAGCGTCACGACGTTGGTCGCCGACAGGACCATCGCGACGGCCATCGTCTCTCCGAGGGCGCGGCCGAGGCCGAGCATGGATGCCGAGACGATTCCCGAGCGGCCGAACGGCAGCACGGCCATCCGGATCATCTCCCAGCGGGTCGCGCCGAGCGCGAGCGCCGCCTCTTCGTGGAGACGGGGCGTCTGCAGGAAGATCTCGCGGCAGATGGCCGTGATGATCGGGACGACCATGACCGCCAGCACGAGGGATGCCGTGAGGATCGTGCGGCCGCTGTTGAGGACCTGACCGGAGAAGAGCGGGATCCAGCCGAGGTTCTCGTTGAGCCACTTGTAGGTGGGGACGACCGAGGGGGCGAACACGAGGATGCCCCACAGGCCGAAGACGACCGACGGCACGGCGGCCAGCAGGTCGACGATGTAGCCGAGCCCCTGCGCGAGACGCCGCGGGGCGTAGTGCGTGATGAACAGCGCGATCCCCAGCGACAGCGGCACCGCCACCAGGAGCGCCAGGAAGGCCGCCCAGATGGTGCCGAACAGGAGGGGGAGGACGTAGTCCCAGAAGTTGGTGCGCAGCAGCGAGGCGTCGTCGGCGGTGAGACCGAACGCCGGGAGCGACTGGACGATCAGGAAGATCGCCACCGCTGCGAGGGTGACGACGATCATCGAGCCGGCGAACACGGCGGTGCCGGAGAACCAGATGTCTCCGGGGCGCTTCTTCGCGGCGATCCGCTGTGCGGGAGCGGCGCTGGTTGCTGTCATCATCGTCTTTCTCGTGAGGACCGGCCGAAGGCGGCTCCCCGGGCTGTGCGCCCGGGGAGCCGCCCCGTGCCTTACTTGATGAGCTCGATCGCGGCGAGCGACTTCTCGCGGAGGTCGTCCGAGATCGGGGCGCTGCCGGCGTTGGTCGCTGCCGACTCCTGGCCCTCGGCGCTGACCGCCGTGGAGAAGAAGGCCTTCGTCAGTGCGGCGACCTCGGCATCCTCGTACTGCTCACAGCCGATGAGGTAGCTGACGAGGAGCACGGGGTAGGCGCCCTCGGCGGTGGTGGTGCGGTCGATCGAGTAGGCGAGGTCGCCGGCGGAGCGGCCCTCTTCGATCGCCGAGGCGTCGAGCGTGATCGAGGCGCCCTCGGCGCTGTGACCGACGAACGCGTCGCCGACCTTGACGTTGACCGACGAGATGCCGCCGGCCTGCGAGGAGTCCGCGTAGCCGATCGAGCCCTCACCGGCCTTGACGGCCTCCACGACGCCCGAGGTCTTCTCCGCAGCCTCGCCGACGACGCCGGCGGGCCACTCCTCGACCGAACCCCAGGTCCAGACGTCCTGCGCGTTGGCGGCGAGGTAGTCGGTGAAGTTGCCGGTGGTGCCCGACTTGTCGGAGCGGTGAACGGGGTTGACCGCCGTGTCGGGCAGGGTCACGCCGTCGTTGGTGGCGGCGATGGCCGGGTCGTTCCACGTGGTGATCGTGCCGGCGAAGATACCCGCGATGGTCGCCGCGTCGAGGTCGAGCGAGTCGACGCCGGGGACGTTGAAGATGATCGCGATCGGCGAGATGTAGGCCGGGATCTCGACGAGGCCCGAGTCGGGCGCGCAAGCGCCGAATCCGCCCGCGGCGATCTCGTCGGTCGTGAACGCGCGGTCCGAGCCGGCGAAGCTGACGGCGCCGGCGAGGAACGATTCGCGACCGGTTCCGGAGCCGGCCGGGTCGTACTCCACGACGGCGTCGGGGTTGGTGGCGTTGAAGGCCGTCGTCCACGCCTGGATCGCGACCTGCTGCGACGAGGCGCCCTGGCCGACGAGGTTGCCCGTGAGACCGCCGGCCTCGGAGGCGGACGGGTTGCCCGACGAGCCGTTGCCCGAAGGCTCGTTGGCGGCGCAGCCGGTGAGGGCGAGAGCCGCGATGGCGGCGACAGCGCCCAGCTGGGCAATGCGGTTGAGCTTCACTGTGAATCCTTCACATGTCAGGTAGTAGCCCGGTGCAGGGCTCGCCCGTGACGGTAGACATCGACTCTTAAGAGAGTGCGCTGTGTCGGTAAACGGAAGGTGAACAGTGCCGGTGCGACGCGGAGAAACGCCCAGAAACGCGCAGATCCCGCGCAGATCCCGTGCGCGGATCCGTCAGAGCTTGGTCTCGTGGGTCTCGATGGCGACGATGCCGGAGCCGGGGTTGGTGCGGGACAGGTGCACGACGGAGAAGGCGCCCACCTCGAGCGCGGACGCGCTCCCGAGGTACGAACCGCGCAGGGTTCCCGTCGCGAGGGCGAGTTCGCTGAGGATGTCGGGGAGCACGGGACCGTGGCTGCACAGCACGGCGGGCTTGCGCGACCGGACGCGTTTGCCGACGACGCTGCGGACGTCCGACGTGCCCTCTTCCCAGGCGTCCTGGCCGAGGAGCGAAGTGCGTTCGATCTCCTTGCCGAGCGAGGCTGCGAGCGGGGTCACGGTCGTCACGCAGCGGACGGCGTCGCTGGAGATGATCTTGCGCACGCCGAACACCCGGAGGGGCGACACGAGCGCGTTGGCCTGCTTGGCGCCGCGCGCGGTGAGCGGCCGGGCGGCATCCGCACCGGTCCAGTCTTCGCGGGCGGTCGCTTTCGCGTGGCGGAGCACGACGATCGGGAAGGTCGACAGGATGCCGTCGTCGACGAACTTCAGGAAGTGCTCGAGGATCTCGACGTCGACGGGGTAGCTGAGGTGCTTGAGCGCGCGCTTCGGGCCCACCCATTCGATGGCCGCGATCTCCTTGTTGGGAACGAAGGCGGAGGCGCGAATGGCATCCTCGGTCGCCTCCGCGGCCCAGTAGTGCACGATCTTCTGTCGCTTGTTGGGCATGCGGTAGCGCGAGACTCCCACCGGGATGCCGAGGGCGACGCGGATGCCGGTCTCCTCGAAGATCTCGCGGGCGGCCGTCTCGGCGAGCATCTCGCCCGGATCGACCTTGCCCTTGGGGAGGGTGACGTCGGCGTAGGCGGTGCGGTGGATCACGAGAACCTTGAGTTTGCCGTCGACGACGCGCCAGACGACTCCTCCGGCCGCGTAGACCGCGGTGTCCGTCATCGCACCGTCCTCGCGCGCCGACGGCGCTGCACCTGCGACATCGTCTTCTCCTGCAGATCGACCAGCGGGGCGCCGTCGTCGTCGGTGCTGTGCCGCGTCCATTCCCCGCCGGCGCCCAGGTGCCACGAGCTCGTGCCGTCGGACATCGCGAGGTCGAACAGGTCGACGAGCTCTTTCACGTGCGCCGGCGCGACGACTCGCACGAGCGCTTCGACGCGGCGGTCGAGGTTGCGGTGCATCATGTCGGCGCTGCCGATGAACACCTGCGGATCGCCGTCGTTGGCGAACGCGAAGATGCGCGAGTGCTCCAGGTAGCGGCCGAGGATCGAGCGGACCGTGATGTTGTCGCTTACGCCGTCGAGGTCGGTGCGGAGGGAGCAGATGCCGCGCACCCAGACGTCCACCCGCACGCCGGCCTGGCTGGCCCGGTACAGCGCGTCGATGATCTGCTCGTCGACCATCGAGTTGACCTTGATGCGGATGTGCGCGGGCTTGCCCGCCTGCGCGTTCCGGCGCTCCTTGTCGATCTGCCGGAGGAGACCCTTGCGCAGGTGCAGGGGCGCGACGAGGAGACGCTTGAACTTCTTCTCGATCGCGTACCCCGACAGCTCGTTGAACAGCCGGGTGAGGTCGCGACCGACCTGCTCGTCCGACGTGAAGAGGCCGAAGTCCTCGTAGAGCCGGCTGGTCTTGGGGTTGTAGTTGCCCGTGCCGATGTGGCTGTAGCTGCGCAGCATCCCGTCTTCCTCGCGGATGACGTGCAACAGCTTGCAGTGGGTCTTGAGTCCCACGAGGCCGTACACGACGTGCACGCCGGCCTTCTCGAGCTTGCGCGCCCAGACGATGTTCGCCGCTTCGTCGAAGCGCGCCTTCACCTCGACGAGAGCGAGCACCTGCTTGCCGTTCTCGGCCGCGTCGATGAGCGCTTCGACGATGGGGCTGTCGCCCGACGTGCGGTACAGCGTCTGCTTGATGGCCAGCACGTGCGGGTCGCGCGCGGCCTGTTCGAGGAAGGCGACGACGCTCGTGTTGAACGACTCGTACGGGTGGTGCACGAGCACGTCGCCCTTGCGGATGGCGGCGAACAGGTCGGCGCGGCCGTTCTGCTCCGCCGGCTGGAAGGCGGGCGCGGTCGTCGGGACGTGCGCGGGGTAGCGCAGCTCGGGACGGTCGATGCGGCCGAGGTCGAAGAGTCCGCGGAGGTCGAGCGGGCCGGGGAGCCGGTAGACCTCCTGCTCGGTGATGTCGAGCTCGTTGACCAGCAGGTCGAGCGTGACGTCGTCCATCGAGTCGGTCACCTCGAGCCGGATGGGCGGACCGAACCGGCGGCGGAGGAGCTCGGCCTCCAGCGCCTGGATGAGGTTCTCGGTCTCGTCCTCCTCGATGACCACGTCTTCGTTGCGGGTGAGGCGGAAGGTGTGATGCTCCAGCACCTCCATGCCCGGGAAGAGGTCGCCGAGGTTGTTCGAGATGAGCTCTTCGAGCGGCAGGTACCTCGACGGCGCGTCGGTGCGGGAGCCGGCATCCTCGCGGGGAACCTCGACGAACCGGGGGAGCATGGGCGGCACTTTGAGGCGCGCGAACTCCTGACGCCCGGTGCGGGCGTTGCGGATGCGGATGGCGAGGTTGAGCGAGAGCCCGGAGATGTAGGGGAACGGGTGCGCCGGGTCGACGGCGAGCGGCATGAGGACGGGGAAGACCTGGTTCTGGAAGTAGCCGTACAGGCTCTCCCGCTCCGGGTCGGTCAGGGCCTCCCACATGACCACTTCGATGCCGCCGGCCGCGAGCGCCGGCCGCACGAGCTCTTCCCATGCCGCCGCGTGACGCAGCTGCAGCGCATGGGCGTCGGCGGAGATGTCGGCGAGCACTTCCTGCGGTGAGCGGCCCACGTTGGTGGGGATGGCCAGCCCCGTCATGATGCGGCGCTTGAGTCCGGCCACCCGCACCATGAAGAACTCGTCGAGGTTGCTCGCGAAGATCGCGAGGAAGTTGGCGCGCTCCAGCACGGGGAGCGTGGCATCCTCCGCGAGTTCCAGCACCCGCTGGTTGAACGCGAGCCAGCTCACCTCGCGGTCGAGGTAGCGGTGGTCGGGCAGGAGCGAATCCGCGACCTCGACGGCGTCGAAGTCGTCGTCGTCGGCGTCACCCAAGCCGGAGTCGGTAACCGCGGTGTCGATCATCCCCTCATCATTGCAGGGCGAGGTGGACGACGCGTTAACCGGTCACGCGTCGGAGCGCTCCCGCGGGGAGGCGACCTGGTCTTCCTCGTACACGTTGAAGCGGTAGCCGACGTTGCGCACGGTGCCGATGAGCTGCTCCATGTCGCCGAGCTTGGCGCGCAGCCGGCGCACGTGCACGTCGACCGTGCGGGTTCCGCCGAAGTAGTCGTAGCCCCACACTTCGCTCAGCAGCTGCTCGCGCGTGAACACCCGCGACGGGTGGGTTGCGAAGAAGTGCAGGAGCTGGAACTCCTTGTAGGTGAGGTCGAGGGGCTTGCCGTGGACCTTCGCGGAGTACGACGATTCGTCGATCGTGACGCCCGAGGTCTGGATCCGCGTCGAGACGGGATCTTTCGTCATGCGGCCGATCGCGAGGCGGATGCGCGCGTCGACTTCGGCGGGGCCGGCACCGACGAGGATCACGTCGTCGACGCCCCAGTCAGTCGACACGGCGGTCAGGCCGCCTTCGGTCACGACGAGCACGAGCGGCGCGTCGAGACCCGTCGTGTTGAGGATCTTGCACAGCGACTTCGCGCCGACGAGGTCGATGCGGGCATCGACGAAGATGACGTCGGCGCTCGGCGCGTTGACCAGTTGAGCGGGCTCGGCGGGAATCTGACGCACCCGGTGGCTGAGAAGCTCGAGCGCGGGAAGAACCGCTCCGCCTCCTGGTGTGGATGTGGGGGCGGAGCTCAAGACGAGGAGCTGAGCCAAGGGGGTCCTTCCCGGTCCGGATGCCGGAACCGTGCCTTCATCTTAGGACCTCCGCGCGGAGGTCGACGCCGCGAGCGCCCCGGGCCACAATGGAGGGGTGAGTGTGCCCGAGATCGCCCCCCGCCGTTCGATGGCCGGAGTGCTCGTCGTGTGGGCCGCCGCGGCCGTGATCGCGGTGCTCGTCGGCATCCTCGCGCCCGACGACTGGCGCGCAGCGTGGATGGGCGTGGGCATGGGGCTCGTCGTGCCGATCGCCTTCGCGGTGCACCTCTGGTCGGCTCGCTCGCAGGGGTTCGTCCAGCGGGTGGCGCTGAGCGTGCTGGGAGGTCTGCTGGTGATGGGATTCATCGGCGTCGGCCTCGGTCTCGCGACCCTGTTTTCGGCGTGACGGGCCGATACTCGGCGTAGAGTAGGGCTCATGGACCTCGTCGCTCTCGAACTGTTCTTCGTCGGACTGCTCGGCCTCGCGTCGCTGGCGATCGTGTTCGTCTCGGCCGTCGTGCTCAAGAACCTGTACCGCGGCCAGCGCTGATCCCGTGATCGATCTCCCCACCGATCTCCCGGCGGACATCGTTCCGCTCTCGTGGCTGCTCGGAGTCTGGGAGGGCACGGGCGTCATCGACTACACGTCGGGAGACCGTCACTTCTCGGGCGAATTCGCGCATCGCGTGAGCTTCAGCCATGACGGCGGCGACTACGTCAACTACGCCGCCAGCGGTTGGTTCCTCGCCGACGACGGCACGCGGCATCCGCTCGTCGCCGAGCAGGGTTACTGGCGCCTGGGCCGTCCGGCGGGCGACGCCGACGCCGGCCCCGCCCTCCTGCCCGCGCTCGAGGTGCGCGACGCGCCTCGCACCGCCGATGACGTGGAGTCGCTCCGCAACGCCGCGGGCGGCTTCGACCTGGAGGTCGCGATCGTCCATTCCGACGGCACGAGCGAGCTCTACGTCGGCCAGGTGCAGGGGCCGCGCATCGATCTGGCCACCGACGCGGTGGTGCGTCCCGCGAGCGCGAAGGACTACGCGGCCGCGACGCGCATGTACGGCTACGTCGACGGACACCTCCTGTGGGCGTGGGACATCGCCGCCCTCGGCGGCTCCCTCGCCTCTCACGCCTCGGCTCGGCTGGCGCGGGCCGACTGATGGTCTCCCCGTTCGCCGCCGTGCCGGCGGCCGTCGTCGATGACGCGGTGCTCCTGCACGTGGGCAACCCGTTGCGCGAGCAGCGTGCCCTGGAAGCCGGGGAGGCCGTCGTCCCCCGCGCCGACCGGTCGGTGCTCACCGTGGCGGGGGAGGACCGGCTCACGTGGCTGGACTCGCTCACCTCGCAAGCGCTCGCCGCTCTCGCCCCCGGCGTGAGCACGGAGCTCCTCGTCCTCGACCCGAACGGCCACGTCGAGCACGCGGCCGGCGTCGTCGACGACGGCGAGCGCACGTGGCTCGTCGTCGACCGAGAGGATGCCGCGGGGCTGCTGGCCTGGCTGACACGGATGCGCTTCCGCCTACGCGTCGACCCGCAGGACGTGTCCGCCGACTTCGGTGTCGTCGGCGGAACGGCATCCGCTGTCGACACCCTGGGCGACGGTGTCGTCGCGGTGTGGCGCGACCCGTGGCCCGACGTTGCGATCGGAGGGTGGGGATATGCCGCCGTCGATCCGCACCCCGCCGCAGCGCGCGACTGGTCGGAGGCGATCGTGACGACCTCCACGCTCGACCGGCTCGCGAGTGAGGCCGAGCGCGGCGAGCGTCGTCTCGCCGGAGTGCTCGCCGCGGAAGCGCTCCGGGTCGCGGCCTGGCGTCCGCGGGTCGCCGCCGAAGCCGACGGGCGCACCCTTCCGCACGAGGTCGACTGGCTGCGCACCGCGGTGCACCTCTCCAAGGGCTGCTACCGGGGGCAGGAGACCGTCGCCAAGGTCCACAACCTGGGCCATCCGCCGCGTCGCCTGGTGGCGCTCCAGCTCGACGGCAGCGACGCGGTGCTGCCGGAGCCGGGCGCGGAGGTGCGTGCCGGCGGGGAGCCCGTGGGGGCGATCACCTCGGTGGCCCGTCATCACGAGGAGGGCCCCATCGCGCTCGCCCTCGTGAAGCGCACGACCGCCGTCGACGCGCCGCTGACCGTCGCGGTCGACGGCGGCGAAGTGACGGCCGCGCAGGAGCAGATCGTGCCGCCCGACGCCGGTCGCACGGCGGCGGTGCCCCGCCTGCCCCGGCTGTCCCGTCGCCGGTGAGGCCGTGAGCGACCCCCAGACGGCTCCCGTCTCGACGGGCGGCAAGGCGCGGGCCGACCTGCGGGCGGGCGTGGAGCGGCTGCGGGACTCGGCCCCCGCGATCGTGCAGATCGTGGTGGCTGCCACGGGAGCCTACGCGTTCTCCCACTTCGTGCTCGGACACACCGCGCCCCTCCTCGCGGCGACCGTCACCATCTCCAGCCTCGGGCTCGTGCGCGATGCGCGGCCCCGACGGGTGCTCGAGACGGTGATCGGGATGGTGCTCGGCATCCTCATCGCCGAAGCGATCCTGCTGGTTGCGGGGATCGGCTGGTGGCAGCTCGGGCTGACCCTGGCCGCGAGCCTCGCCGTCGCGCGGTTCCTGTCGCCGCAGCCGGGATTCGCGATCGCCGCCGCCATCCAGTCGGCGATCGTCATGGTGATCCCCGCCAGTGTGCCGTTCCTCCGCCTCGTCGACGGGGTGGTCGGCGGAATCGCCGCGCTCCTGGTGACCGCTCTCGTGCCCCGCAACCCGGTGCGCGCCGTGACGCGCGACGGGCACGAACTCCTCACCGCCTTCGACGCCGCCGTGCTGACCCTCGTGCAGGCGCTGCGCCGCGGCGATCGCGTGCGCGCCGAGCGCGGGCTGCAGAAGGCGCGGGCCCTCCAGCCGCACGTCGATCGATGGCAGTCGTCGCTGGAGTCGGGCCTCGCGATCGCCCGGATCTCGCCGTTCCTGCGTCGACAGCGCTTCGAGCTCCAACGGCAGGAGCGCGTGCGTGCCCAGCTCGACCTGGCGGTGCGCAACCTGCGCGTGATCGCGCGTCGCGTCGTGTACGTGTGCGACGACGCGAGGCCACGCCCGATCGCCGCCGATCTGCTGACAGAGCTCGCCGCCGGTGCGCGGCTCATCGGCGAGTCCCTCGACGACATCTCGTTCGAGCCGCCCGCCCGAGAGGCCGTGCGCGTGGTCGCCGCGCGCCTCGATCCGGTCGTGCTCGCCGCGGGGCGGCAGAGCCTCGATCAGAACCTCGTGGGCGCGCTGCGTCCGCTTGCGGTCGACCTCATGACCGCGGCGGGGATGCCGGCAGCCGACGCCCGCGCTGCACTCCCGCGCGTCTAGCCGACCGTCGTGGTCGCGTGGTCGCGGGGTCGTGTGGTCGTGGGGTCGCGTGGTTGCGCGGTCAGCGCGATGCCGTCGCGGGGGCCACGGCATCCCACGGGACCGTGACCTCGCCCAGCCGCCAGCGCAGCCTCCCGCCGACGGGCCAGCCGGCATCCGCCATCGCCGTGAGCGCGGTGCGCCACCGCTGGACGGGGCCGAACGCGGATGCCGCGACCGCCCGCGTCCACTCCGCGTCGAGGGCGTGCAGCAGCGCATGCACGCGCTCCCCGGGGACGTTCCGGTGGATGAGCGCCTTCGGGAGCCGTTCGGCGGCGATGGCAGGCGAGTCGAGGCCGCTCAATCGGAGCGAAACGGTGAGTGAGCGAGGTGCGGCGTCTGCGCCGACCTCCACCCAGGTGCTGATCCGCCCGAGCTCGTCGCATGTTCCCTCGACGAGGATGCCGTCCGGTTGCAGGCGCGCGCACATGCGCGACCAGGCCGCTTCGACGTCGGACTCGTCGTACTGCCGCAGCACGTTGAACGCGCGGATCACCGCGGGGGAGCGGCCCCCGGGCGCCGGAACCTCGAAGCCTCCCCGCGCGAACGACACCCGCGCGTCGGGGGCGAACGACATGCGCCCCGCCCGCACGTCGGCGAGCTGCGCGCGCGCCCGCTCGACACGTGCCGGATCGATCTCGAGCCCGAGCACCTCGACGTCGGGTCGCACGGGCCGCAGCCGCGCCTCCAGCTCGAACGCCGTGACTCCGCTCGCCCCGTAGCCGAGATCGACCACGAGCGGATCGGCGGTGCGGCGCAGCACCGGATGCCGTGCGATCCACCGGTCGACGCGGCGCAGCCGGTTCGTGTTGGTGGTACCCCGGGTGACCTGGCCGACAACGGTTGTCGACGCCGCACGGAGACCCGTCGCGGGTACTTTCTCCGGCGTCATACCACCCATGATGGCAGTGCCCCGGCCGATAGACTGGCGCCATGACCGCGCCGTACACGCTGATCCTCCTCCGCCACGGGCAGAGCGAGTGGAACAAGACGAACCAGTTCACCGGATGGGTGGACGTCCGCCTCACCGACCAGGGCAAGGCCGAGGCCCAGCGCGGCGGCGAGCTGCTCAAGGAGTCCGGCCTGCTGCCCGACGTGCTGCACACCTCGCTGCTGTCCCGCGCCATCCAGACCGCCAACATCGCCCTCGACGCGGCCGACCGGCTGTGGATCCCCGTGCAGCGGTCGTGGCGTCTCAACGAGCGCCACTACGGTGCGCTCCAGGGCAAGGACAAGGCCGAGACGCTCGAAGAGTTCGGAAACGAGCAGTTCATGCTGTGGCGCCGCTCGTTCGACGTGCCGCCGCCGGACCTCGCCGACGACAGCCCTTACAGCCAGGTCGACGACCCGCGCTACGCCGGCATCGACGGCGATGTGCCCCGCACCGAGTCGCTCAAGATCGTCATCGACCGTCTGCTTCCTTACTGGGACAGCGCCATCGTCCCCGACCTCCGGGCCGGCAAGACCGTGCTGGTCACGGCCCACGGCAACTCGCTGCGCGGGCTCGTGAAGCACCTCGACGGCATCAGCGACGCCGACATCGCCGAACTCAACATCCCCACCGGCATCCCGCTCGTCTACCGCCTCGGCGAAGACCTGCGCCCGCTTGGACCGGGCGAGTACCTCGACCCCGAGGCCGCCGCTGCGGGTGCCGCGGCCGTCGCCAACCAGGGCAAGAAGTAGCGAGCGTCCCCGCGAGGCGTTTCGTCTCGTCGCTGCGCTCCTCGCTCAACGACCGGTGTGTGTTGCTCCCGGTCGTTGAGCGAGCGTAGCGAGACGAAACGTCGCTGCGTCCGGGGGCGTTCGCAACGACCGGTGTGTGTTGCTCCCGGTAGTTGAGCGAGCGCAGCGAGACGAAACGTCGCTGCGTCTGGGGGCGTTTCGTCTCGTCGCTGCGCTCCTCGCTCAACGACCGGTATGTGTTTCCCTCGGTCGTTGAGCGAGCGCAGCGAGACGAAACGTCGCTGCGTCTGAGGGCGTTTCGTCTCGTCGCTGCGCTCCTCGCTCAACGACCGGTGTGTGTTGCTCCCGGTCGTTGAGCGAGCGCAGCGAGACGAAACGTCGCTGCGTCTGAGGGCGTTTCGTCTCGTCGCTGCGCTCCTCGCTCAACGACCGGTATGTGTTTCCCTCGGTCGTTGAGCGAGCGCAGCGAGACGAGACGTCGTCGCGTCTGGGGGCGTTTCGTCTTGTCGCTGCGCTCGCCGCTCAACGACCGGTGTGTGTTTCCCTCGGTCGTTGAGCGAGCGTAGCCAGACGAAACGTCGTCGCGTCTGAGGCGTCAGTCGCCGGCGGCGACGATGGAGATCGCGTTGGTGTCGGGGGTCCAGTCGCCGGTCGCGAGGTAGGCGACCTTCTTGGCGACCGAGACGGCGTGGTCGGCGAAGCGCTCGTGGTAGCGGCTCGCGAGGGTCGCGTCGACCGTCGCGGCCGCCTCGCCCTTCCATGTCTCGCCGAGCACCTTCTCGAAGATCGCGAGGTGCAGATCGTCGAGTTCTTCCTCGAGGGCACGCAGCTTCTCGACCAGCGCGAGGTCTTCCGTGCGCAGCACCTCGGTGAGGGTGCGTGCGGCCTCCACGTCGAGCTCGCCCATCTTGATGAACGTGCTCTTCAGGCCCTTGGGGATGGCGCGCTCGGGGAAGCGCATGCGCGTGAGCTGAGCGATGTGCTCGGCGATGTCGCCCATGCGTTCCAGCGACGCGCTCACCCGGAGCGCCGCGACGACGATCCGCAGGTCGCGGGCCACCGGCTGCTGGCGCGCGAGGATCTCGATGGCCAGCTCGTCGAGCTCGATCGCCTTGTCGTCGATCACCTGATCGTCCTCGATGACCTCCTCGGCCAGGGCGACGTCGCTCGTTCCGAACGCGCGGGTGGCCTTGTCGACGGCGATCGTCACGAGCTCGGAGATCTCGACCAGACGTGCCTGGACGTCTTCGAGCGACTGGTGGAACACTTCGCGCATCAGCGGGAACCTCTCTCTTCGCGGGCGCGGCAGGATGCCGAACCGGCGACGCGGCGATCATCCCCTCCGAAGGTTAACGAACGGTGCCGCGTCGGTGAACACTGCGCGAGGGCGACCCGCCTTTTGCGGCAGGAGGCATTTCGCGTCGTCGCAGCGACTCTACGCTGGGCTCATGGACTCGACGCAGCTGGCGCTGATCGCGCTCGGCGTGGGTGCCCTCCTGGGGTGCGCCCTGGCGGGCCTCCTGCTGCTCGCCCTGCGCGCGCGGGATGCCGCTCGGATTCAGGCGTCCACGGATCTGCCCGACGGGACGCGTTCCGTGCTCCAGGGGATGGATGAGGTGGCCGTCGTCGTCGACTCGTCGCTGCACATCGTCGCCGCCTCGTCGCCGGCCGAGCTGTTCGGCATGAGCGAGGGCGAACTGCTGGCGGCGGAGGAGCTGCGCTCCCTCGTACGCGCCAGCCGCACCACCGGCCGTCCCGAGGTGGAGACGCTGCGCCTCCGCCGCGGCGTGGAGCTGCGTTCGGTCGTGGCACGCGCGAGCGGGATCACCCCGAGGCTCACGCTCCTCGTCATCCGCGACATCACCGAGCGGGAGCGCGTCGAGGAGATGCGACGCGACTTCGTCGCCAACACGAGCCACGAGTTGAAGACGCCCGTGGGTGCCGTGACTCTCCTCGCGGAGGCGATCGAGTCGGCCGCCGACGACCCCGACCAGGTGCGTCACTTCGCGAGTCGCCTGGGCGCCGAGGCCGCGCGCCTCGGGCAGCTGACCTCGCGGATCATGAACCTGTCGCGGCTGCAGGCCGCCGACGACCTGACCGAGCTGCGCGACGTCTCCGTCGACGAAGTGCTCACGGCCGCCGTCGAGTCGCAGGCCGTCGCCGCAGAGGCGAACCAGATCACGATCGTCCGCGGAGGTGAGCGGGGCGCCTACGTGCGCGGCGACGTGCAGGTGCTGACGGAGGCGATCGCCAACCTCATCGCCAACGCCATCGCCTACTCCCCGGCGGGTTCGCAGGTCGGGGTAGGAGTGAAAGTCGTCGACGCCGCGGTCGAGATCGCTGTCACCGACCGCGGTATCGGCATCCCCGAGGGGGAGCAGGCGCGCGTGTTCGAGCGCTTCTATCGCGCCGATCAGGCACGCTCGCGCCGCACGGGGGGCACCGGCCTCGGGCTCTCGATCGTCAAGCACGCCGTGCAGCGCCACGGCGGCGAGGTCGAGCTGTGGTCGCGTCCCGGCCGGGGCTCGACGTTCACCGTCCGCCTCGCGGCCGTCGCCGCCCCCGAGCAGGCACCGCGCCGCAAGAAGCGGTCGGCGAAGAAGAACAAGAAGAAGTCCACCCGCGAAACCACGCGGGTGAAGGGAGAGAAGAGATGACCCGCGTCCTGATCGTCGAGGACGAGCCCGACCTGGCCGACCCGCTCGCCTACCTCCTGCGACGGGAAGGGTTCGAGGTGGAGATCGCCGAGGACGGCCCGACGGCGCTCGATGCGTTCACCGCGCGCGGTGCCGACATCGTGCTCCTGGACCTCATGCTCCCCGGGATGCCGGGCACCGAGGTGTGCCGGGTGATCCGCACGACCTCGGCGGTGCCGATCATCATGCTCACCGCGAAGGACTCCGAAGTCGACATCGTCGTGGGTCTCGAACTCGGTGCCGACGACTACGTGACGAAGCCGTACTCGTCGCGCGAGCTGCTGGCCCGGATGCGGGCCGTCCTCCGCCGCGCGGAGGGTCCGGAGCTCGACGTCGACGACCGGATCGTCGAGGGAGGGCGCGTCCGCATCGACATCGACCGTCACACCGTTGCCGTCGGCGGCGCGGAGATCCCCATGCCGCTCAAGGAGTTCGAGCTGCTCGAGGTGCTCATGCGCAACGCCGGTCGCGTGCTCACGCGCGGTCAGCTCATCGACCGCGTGTGGGGGAGCGACTACTTCGGCGACACGAAGACGCTCGACGTGCATATCAAGCGCATCCGCTCGCGCATCGAGGAGAACCCGAGCGAGCCCGTCATGCTCCTGACGGTGCGTGGCCTCGGCTACCGCTTCGAGGGCTGACCGCAGGGTCGCCGTCGCGGCATCCGTCGGCAGGGGCCATCCCTCGGCAGGGGCATCCGTCTGCGTCGTTCTGCGAGTGCGCGCGGCGCACACCCGCAGGTTGACGCGGGCGAGCGCGGGCGAGCGCCGGCGAAGAGGCGGGGAACGGCCGTGCGAGGCGAAAGCTCGCGCGGGTGGTCAGCCGATGGCGGGAGCGGCGACCGGCACGAACTCGGCGTACTGCGGGAGGGTGCCGTCGAGCACGGGCACCGCGATCTCGACCCCCGCGCCGTCGCCCGACTGGAAGGCGATGTCGACGGTCTCGCCGGGCTTGACGCCGAGCGCGTCGATGAGGAGCGGGTCTTCGTCGACGCCGAGGCTGACCGCGGTGCGCGCGGGGACCTGCACGGTCGCGACGCGGCCGCCGACACCCACGTTGAGGGTCTGCGGCTCGTCGGTGTCGTTGACGATCGCAGCGACGAGGTTGCCCAGCGTGCCGTCTTCGTTGGCGATGACCATCGCGTTGCGGATCTTGAGCGGCCCGGATGCCGGAACGTTGACGCCGTCGGACGCGGAGTATTCGATCGTCGTCGCCTGCGGGGAGATCATCGAGCAACCGGTCGCGCCGAGCACGACGGCGACTCCGAGGGCGAGGGGCGCGAGGCGGCGCGAGATCACGGGTCCTCCAGGACTGGATGCGACAGGCTGACGAGTCCATCCTAGATCCGGTTTCGTGCAGACTGAAGCCGTGCGGGAGGCGCCGGGTGGGGCGTCGCCGAGGTCAGGCGGCGAACCTTACCCTATCTGCGCTGTGGTATCCTTGAGGTTGCCGAAAGGACATAACTGCATGCTTTTTGAGGTTGGCGAGACGGTCGTCTATCCGCACCACGGCGCCGCGACGATCATCGAGGTCAAAGACCGGATCATCAAGGGCGAGACCAAGAAATACCTGAAGCTCAACGTCACGCAGGGAGACCTCATCATCGAGGTCCCGGCGGAGAACGTCGATCTGGTCGGTGTTCGCGACGTGATCGGCAAGGACGGTCTGGAGAAGGTGTTCGACGTGCTGCGCGCACCGTTCACCGAGGAGCCCACGAACTGGTCGCGCCGGTACAAGGCGAACCTCGAGAAGCTCGCGTCCGGCGACGTCATCAAGGTGAGCGAGGTCGTCCGCGACCTGTGGCGCCGTGACCAGGACCGCGGTCTTTCTGCCGGTGAGAAGCGCATGCTCGCGAAGGCGCGCCAGATCCTCGTGTCCGAGATCGCTCTCGCGCTGAAGACCGAAGAGGAGAAGGCGTCGAGCGTGCTCGACGACGTCCTCGCCAGCTGACGGTCTCCCGTCGCGGCACCGCGCGTTCGCGGTGATTCCGTCGCGCGCCCGCCATGATGGTGCGATGAGCACTCCCGCCTCACCGGCGACGCGGCCCGATCTGTCCGATCGTGATCTGACGCTCGATCTCGCACGCGTCCTCTGCGTCGTGTTCGTGATCGTCGTCCACCTCCTGATGGTGGGCATCGGTCCGGGTCCCGACGGCCAGTTGGTCACGTCGCGGCCGGCGGAGCAGGAGCCGTGGTTCGACGCGGCGACGTGGGTCGGCCAGATCATGCCGCTCTTCTTCGTCGTCGGCGGCTTCGCCTCGGCGGCGGGCTGGGCGTCGTGGACGCGCAAAGGCGGGGATGCCGTCGGGTTCATCCGCACGCGCACCCTGCGCCTCGCGCAACCGGCGCTGCCCGTCTTCGCGTTCTTCGCGCTCGTGCTGGGCGCGACGACGCTGGCGGGCATCGCGCCCGACCTCGTCGCAGCGGCGGCGGTCGGCGCGGGATCGCCTCTGTGGTTCCTCGCCGCCTACCTCATCTGCCAGGCGCTCGTGCCCGTCCTGGTGCGCCTCCACGAGCGCGCACCGCGCGGCACGGTCGCCGTCCTGGCGGCGGGTGTCGTCGTGGTCGATATCGCGCGGTTCGCGACCGGTGTCACCGAGATCGGGCTGCTGAACCTGTTGTTCGTGTGGCCGCTGATCCAGCAGCTCGGGTTCTGGTACCGCGACGGCTGGTTCGACCGCCGCCCGACCGGCATCCTTCTGCTGATCGCGGCGGCGTGCGGTCTCGCGCTGTGGCCCCTGGTGGCCTGGGGTCCGTACTCGCCGTCGATGCTGGGCAACCTCAATCCGCCCACTCTGCCGCTCGTGCTGCTGGGGCTCGCCCAGGCGTGCCTGCTCCGGGTGCTGCGCCCCGCCCTCACCCGGCTCACGCGCGTACGCGCGGTGCAGGGATTCCTGTTCCTCCTGGGCACGCGGCTCATGACCGTGTACCTGTGGCACTTGCCCGTGATCCTCGCGGTCACCGGTGTCACCCTCCTCATCCCCGGCGCGGCACCGACGCCCTCCTCGGCGGCGTGGTGGTGGTCACGGCCGCTGATGTTCGTCGTCGTGCTCGCGGCCGTGCTCGCGCTCTCGGTCCTCATCGCCCGGTGGGAGGCGCTGGGCACGCTCGGCCCCTCGCCGAGCCCGGTGGTCGTGGGCATCGCGTGGCTGTGCGCCGTCGCGCCGCCGTTCGCCGTGATGCAGTGGTTCCTCGACCTGCCGCTCGCCGTCGGCGGCACCGTGCTGCTGACGGTGTCGGTCGTGCTGCTGCGGCATCCGCTCTTCGCCGCGCGGACGCGCGCCGCCTCGGTAGTGTCGAGGGCATGAGCAGCGCGCAGATCGCCCGTCCCCGCACCGCGATCGTCGTCGTCGCCGCCGGCTCGGGCACGCGCCTGGGCGCCGACGCCCCGAAAGCGTTCGTGGGCATCGACGCGCACACGATCCTCCGACACGCGCTGCGTGGCGTGCTGGCCGCCTCACCCGCGCAGATCGTCATCGTGGTGCCGCGCGACCGGGTGGGCGATGCGCGCACGGAGGTCGATGAAGCGGTGGCGGAGACGGCCGACGGTGCGTCGCGGGGCGACCTCGTGTCGGTCGTCGCCGGCGGCGACACCCGACAGCAGTCCGTCGCCGCGGGTCTGGATGCCGTCTGGCCCGACGTCGAGTTCGTGCTCGTGCACGACGCCGCACGCGCCCTCACCCCGCCCGAAGTGTTCGCGCGCGTGCAGTCCGCGCTCGAGGCCGGACGCGATGCGGTGCTGCCGGTGCTGCCGGTCGTCGACACCGTCAAACGTGTCGCGGGCGAGGAGGTCATCGCCCCCGTCGACCGCTCCGAGCTCGCCGCCGCGCAGACACCGCAGGGCTTCCGGCGCGACGTCCTCTTCGCGGCGATGGCCGAAGCCGACGGCGATCACACCGACGACGCCGCGCTCGTGCAGGCCGCCGGACACGTCGTCGTCACCGTGCCCGGCGACGAACGCGGCTTCAAGATCACGACGCCCGCCGACCTGGAGCGCGCCCGCGGCATCCTCCACAGCGGGCAGTCGACCGTGCGTGCCGCCGCCCCTCGGCACGCGGGCGCGTCGACCGGCGTGACGGTGCCGCGCGTCGGCATCGGGACCGATGTTCACGCGTTCGGCGGCGAGGGCGACCTGTGGCTCGCGGGGCTGCACTGGCCGGGCGAGACGGCGCTGCACGGACACTCCGACGGGGATGCCGTGGCGCACGCGATCGTCGATGCGCTGCTGGCCGCGGCGGGACTCGGCGACATCGGTCTGCACTTCGGCACAGATCAGCCCCAGTACGCGGGGGCGCATGCGGCGGCGTTCCTCGAACGCACGCGGGCGCTCGTGGCCGAGGCGGGATTCGCGATCGGCAACGTGTCGGTGCAGGTTCAGGCGCGGCGCCCGCGGTTCGCCGACCGCCGGGTCGAGGCCGAGCGGGTGCTGTCGGAGGCGCTCGGGGCTCCCGTCTCCGTGTCGGCCACGACGACCGATGGGCTCGGTTTCACCGGTACCGGCGAGGGTGTCGCCGCTTTCGCGGTGGCCCTCGTATTTCCTGTCGGTGTTCATGACGCGCGTCAGAGGACGCGCGTCATGAACACCGACAGCTGGTCGGGCCGGTAGTCGGCGAACGGACCGCAGGGCGCGAACCCCTCGCTCTCGTAGAGACGTCGCGCGGGAAGGAACCCCTCGTCGGCGCCGGTTTCGAGCCACAGCGAGCGGATGCCGCGCTGTCGCGCCGCATCGACGATGTGGCGCAGGAGCGCGCGACCCGCCCCGGTTCCGCGGAAGCGGTCGTCGACCCGCATCGACTTCAGCTCGCCCCGCTGCGGATCGAGCTGCTTCAGCGCCCCGATGCCGACGAGATGATCGCCCTCCCAGGCCGACCAGACCGTCACCGCCGGGTCTGCCAGCGCGCCCGGGTCGAGTGCGTGCACGCTCTCTGGCGGGGTGAGGTCGTGCATGCTCGCGAGGTGCGCGGCGATGAGGCGGAGGGTCGCGTCGCCGGTGAGGTCGTCGACGACGATGCGGAGAGTCACGGTCGTCAGGATGCCAGGCGCAGGTTTCGTCGGCGTTACCCGTCAGCCCTCGTCAGCCCTCGACGGCGAACGGCGCGGGGTCGCGCCGGCGTGCGCCCCACGCGAGGAGCACGAGGCCCGCAGCGAGGATGACGAGACCGCCGATCGCCAGCGGGCTCAGACGTTCGCCCAGCACCGCGATGCCGAGGATGCTGGCCGTCAGCGGTTCGGCGAGGGTGAGCGTCGCCGCGGTGGCGGCGGTGAGGCGCTCAAGGCCCCAGGTGAAGAGCGTGTACGCGACGGCGATCGTGGCGAGACCCAGCCACAGTGTCAAGGCGAGACCGCGAGGGTCGGCGACCCAGCCGATGTCGATGAACGGCAGCGCGAGCAGCGCGAAGCCCGCCGACCATGCGCCCATCGCCCCGGCCACGGTGAACGGGTCCCAGCCCGCGTCCATGAGGCGGCGCTGCGCATTGGCGAACACCGCGAACGAGGCTCCCGCGCCGACCGAGCCCAGGATGCCGAGCACATCGGCGCCCCCCGTGCCAGCCCCCGCGCCACCCGCCGTGCCGCCGACACCGAGCACGACGACGCCCACGGTGGCCAGCAGAGTGGCCCCCAGCCAGGTGGCCGACGGGAGGCGGCGCGTGAGCACCCACTCCAGGAGGCCCGCGAGCACCGGCGCCGACCCGAGCGCGATGACCGTGCCGACGGCGACCCCGCCGCGGGCGGTGCCGAGGAAGAAGAGCGGCTGGTAGGCGGCCAGGCACAGCCCGGTCAGCGCCATCAGGGCGACCGCGCGCCAGGTGGGCAGCGGATTGCGCCGCTCTCGCGTGCGCCGACGTGCGAGGGCGAAGCCCACCGCCGCGAGGGCGGTGCCGCCCACGACGAGGCGCATCACGCCGATCGACAGCGGGGTCGTGTCGCCCGGTCCCAGCGCCTGCGACGTGCCCGTCGTGCCGAACAGGACGGCGGCGGCGAGGACGGCGAGAACGGCGAGCACCCTACAGTTCTACCGGGTGCGCGCCGGTAGGCTGGTGCGGTGACGGTCCGGCTCTACGACTCCCAGGCTCAGGCGTTGCGCGACTTCGCGCCGCTCGACCCGACGAACGTCACCGTCTACGTCTGCGGACCCACCGTGCAGTCCGGCCCGCACATCGGGCACGTCCGCGCCGCGCTGAGCTTCGACATCCTCCGCCGCTGGCTCGCCCACCGGTTCGGGCGCGTGACGTTCGTCCGCAACGTCACCGACATCGACGACAAGGTGCTGACGAACGCATCGACCGAGGAGCCCTGGTGGGCGCTGGCCTACCGCATGGAGCAGGAGTTCACGCGCGCGTATGCCGCCGTCGGCATCCTTCCCCCGACTTACGAGCCGCGGGCGACGGCATCCGTACCGCAGATGATCGAGCTCATCGAGCGACTCATCGCCGCCGGGCACGCGTATCCCGCGTCGACTTCGGAGGCGGGCGGCGACGTGTACTTCGACGTGCGGTCGTGGCCGTCGTACGGTTCGCTCACGCGTCAGTCGATCGACGCGATGGAGTCGGCGACCGACGCCGACCCTCGCGGAAAGCGCGACCCCCGCGACTTCGCCCTCTGGAAGGGCGCCAAGGCCGACGAGCCCGCGTCGGCCGTGTGGGCCTCGCCCTGGGGGCCGGGGCGTCCCGGGTGGCACATCGAGTGCTCGGCGATGAGCCGCCGCTACCTCGGGCCCGAGTTCGACATCCACGGCGGCGGTCTCGACCTCCGCTTCCCGCACCACGAGAACGAGCTGGCCCAGTCGACGGCCGCCGGCGACCCGTTCGCCCGCTACTGGGTGCACAACGGCCTGGTCACCGTGGGCGACCAGAAGATGTCGAAATCGCTCGGCAACTTCCTGCTCGCCGACGACGTGCTCCGCGACCACGATCCGCTCGTCGTGCGCTACGCGCTCGTCGCCGCCCACTACCGCTCGAGCCTCGACATCACCTCTTCGTCGTTCGATGAGGCCGAAGCTGCCCTCGACCGCATCCGCACGTTCCAGCAGCGCGCGGCCCGCGTGCTCGGCACGCCGCACCCCCTCACCGCGGCCGACGTGCCGGCGGAGTTCGCGGCGGCGCTCGACAACGACCTGGGCGTGCCGCAGGCGCTCGCCGTCGTCCACGAGCGGGTGCGCGCGGGCAACAGCGCCCTGGATGCCGGTGACCGCGCCGGCGCGGCGACCGCACTCGTGCAGGTAGGCCGCATGACGGGGCTGCTCGGACTGAACCCGGTCGATCCGCAGTGGCGCACCGACACCGACGACGACCAGGCGGCGGCGCTCGACGCCCTGGTGCAGACGATGATCACCCAGCGTGCCCAGGCGCGCGAGAACAAGGACTGGGCGACGGCCGACCGCATCCGCGACGCGATCGCGGCGGCCGGCATCGCCCTCGAAGACGGTCCCGACGGGACCCATTGGAGTCTGAACGATGGCTAAGCCGGGAAACCCGTCCGCGGGCAAGGGTAAGAAGAAGGGCCCCTCGAAGGGCACCGGCGGGAAGAACCGCCGCTCGCTGGAGGGTCGCGGACCGACCCCGAGGGCCGAGGACCGCGCCTGGCATCCGGCCGGGAAGCGCAAGGCGGCCGCGGAGCGGTATGCCGCCGCCGGGGGCAAGGGCAAGCCCGGCAGCACGACCCGCTCCTCTGCGCCGCGCGCGAAGAAGGAGGACGACACCGAGTTCGTCACGGGGCGCAACTCCGTGCTCGAGGCGCTGCGCGCCCGCATCCCGGCGACGGCGTTCTACATCGCCCAGCGGGTGGAGATGGACGACCGCGTCAAGGAGATGCTCTCCACCGTCACCCAGCGCGGCATCCCCGTGCTGGAGGTCACCCGCCCCGAGCTCGACCGGATGGCCGGGTTCGACGGCGTGCACCAGGGCGTGGCCCTCAAGGTGCCGCCCTACGAGTACGCCCATCCGCAGGACCTGCTCGAGGAGATCATCGACCGCGGCGATCTGCCGCTCCTCGTGGCGCTCGACGGCATCACCGACCCCCGCAACCTCGGCGCGATCATCCGCTCCACCGCCGCGTTCGGCGGTCAGGGGCTCATCCTGCCGCAGCGTCGGTCGGCGAGCGTCAACTCGGCGGCATGGAAGACCAGCGCCGGTGCCGCAGCGCGGGTGCCCGTCGCCGTCGCCGCCAACCTGACGGCGACCCTCAAGGACTTCAAGAAGCAGGGCGTCTTCGTGCTGGGCCTCGCCGGCGACGGCGACGTGTCGCTTCCCGCCCTCGAGCTCGCCGACCGCCCGGTCGTCATCGTCGTGGGCTCCGAGGGCAAGGGGCTGTCGCGGCTCGTCACCGAGACGTGCGACCAGATCGTCTCCATCCCGATCTCACGGTCGACGGAGTCGCTGAACGCGGGCATCGCGGCATCCGTCGCGCTGTACCAGGTCTCGACGCTGCGATCCTCGGCCCAGTAGCGGGGCCGTAGGAGGCAGCGGCTGTCAGACGGCGGCGACGGCGTCGATCTCGATCTGGGCGCCGCCGACGAGCGAGTACACCCCGATGAGCGTGCTCGCGGGGAGGTCGCCTCCGCCCATGATCCGGTCGCGCACCGACCGCCAGACGCGCAGCCGCTCGTCGTCGAGCCGCGCGATGTAGACCCCCACTCGGACGATGTCCTCCGGAGCGGCGCCTCCCGCGCCCAGCGCGCGGCGCAGCTGCGCGTAGGCGAGTTCGACGGCCCGCTCGAACGAGGCCGGCGCAGAGCCGTCGTCTTCCAGGCCGACGACCCCCGAGAGGTAGAGCAGGTCGCCCGTGCGCACGCGGACGCTGTCGGAGATGCCCGGGTAGACGGGAGCCGGATGCCGGGAGATCCGCGCCGCGTCGCCGCCGGCCGGCATCCCGCCCCCGTCTCGTTCGGGCACGGTCACTTCTTGTACTGGTAGGGGTTGTACAGCACCTCGGACTCGGGGATGTCGGGGTGCTGCCCGGCGATCCAGTCGTCGCCGACCTCGCGCTCGAGGTAGGCGACCGTGTCGTCGAGCTTGGCGCGGACACCGCGGAGGTCGCCCGCGGTGACCTTGCCCTCCCACTTGACCACCTCGCCGCCGACGAGCACGGTGTGCACGTCGCCGCGCTGAGCCTGGTACACGACCTGACCCCACGGGTTGATGAGGGGTGCCCAGGTGGGGGAGTCCTCGTTCTTGAGCAGCACGACGTCGCCGAGCTTCCCGACCTCCAGCGAACCGATCTCGCCGTCCTTGCCGAGCGCCTGCGCGCCGCCACGGGTCGCCATGTGCACGGCGTCTTCGGCCCGGAGCTTCACGTGCGTGACCGTCTCGGCCGGCTCGAGCCGGTGCGCGAGATAGTGCTCGAGCGCCCGGTCGGCGTTGACGGTGGCCCGCATCGCCGAGAACAGGTCGGCGCTGAACCACACGCTCGTGTCGACCGAGAGGGACGTGGGGATGCCGTACTTCCGCAGCTGGTGGATGGGGGGATACCCCTGCCCGCACGTGTCCTCCGACTCGGTCGCGAGCGAGACGTTGCCCCCTGTCGCGGCGATCTTCTGGTACGACTCCGCGCTCAGCGACGCGGCGTGGACGTAGGTGAAGCCCTCCTCCATGACGCCCGCGTCGTAGGCGTTGCGGATGCCCCAGTCGTTGGTCGCGCCCCAGACACCGGCGTGAGTGGTCACGCGCAGCCCGAGTTCCTTGGCCACGCGGTAGGCCGCGAGTTCCGGGAACTGCTCGTCCTGGTTCGGCACGTCGAAGGCGATCTGGGTGCCGAACATGCGCGAGTCGTCGCGCGAGGCGATGAGCAGCCGCTGGACGGCGGGGTCGGCGGTCCACTCCCACGGAGACTGGTGGATGTTCCCGTAGGCGAACACGAAGCGCCCGGGGGAGGTGGCCAGCGCCTCGTACGCGGCTTCGCCGTGTTCGACGGTGCGCAGCCCGTGCGACCAGTCGACGCTCGTCGTGACGCCCGACTCGATGGCGTCGAGGGCCGAGATGAGGTTGCCGGCGGCGTAGTCCTGGGGACGGAACTTGGCCCCGTGCTGCAGGTAGTACCAGACGAAGTACTGCGTGAGGGTCCAGTCGGCGCCGTAGGCGCGCATGGCCGTCTGCCACATGTGCCGGTGGGTGTCGACCATGCCGGGCATGACGATGCCGCCGGTCGCGTCGATGACGAGCGCGTCGTCCGGGGCTTCGACCTCGACTCCCACCTCGGCGATGACGCCGTCTTTGACGAGGACGTCGCCGCGGGGGATGACGGTGTGCGCGTCGTCCATCGTGAGGACGATGCCGCCGCGGAGCAGGATCGGCTGGCCGGCGCGGGGGGTGGGTGTGTTCGACATGCTTATCTCCTTCGATCAGCAGCGCCCAGGTTTTTCAGATGAGGGTGTGTTCAGGTGTCGTTCCGCGTTTGTACAGTCGGGTCAAACGCGGGTGTGGCCCTCAGCATGACGCATTCACGCGAATATGGGAAGAGGTCGCTCCGGGCCGCTTGACAAGGCGGCGGACCTAGCGTTTACATTGAGTTTAGTGAGACTGAACACTCGGCATCCGAGAAGTCTCCCGCCGTCGCGAAGACGCGACGGCCGGTCACACGCTCGAGGAGGCAGCGCATGGCGAGATTCGTGGTCCGTCGTGCCGCAGAAGCGGACTATCTCGACCCGGGGCATCTCGCCCCCGGCGCCGTCGGCATGACCCGCTGGCGCGGCGTCGGCGAAGACGACGGTGCCGCCCACACCGACTTCGGCATCACCCGGCTGGCCCCGGGTGGACGCACCGACACCCACGTGCACTCCTTCGAGGAGAGCTTCCACGTGATCGAGGGCGAGGTCGTCCTCACGACACCCGAGGCCACCGTCCACCTCGTGGCGGGCGACTACGGCGTGCTCCCCATCGGCGTGCCGCACGCGTGGCGGGCCGTGGGGGAGACGGATGCCGCGTGGGCCGACCTGTTCACGCCTCCAGCCCGGGCGCGCTACGGCTCCGACACCTACCGCGTGCCCGAGCTGCCCGAGCGCGAGCCGATCCGCGTCGACACGCGCGACCCGCGCACGCGCTCCTTCGGCAACATCACGACCGAGCACATGAACCCCGGGCGGCAGTCGCAGGAACTGCTGGCCGTCTCGGCGAGTATGCGCACCGCGCTCCTGGTCTACAGCGGCATCACGCTGAAGATGATGGTCGACTCCGACCTGGGGGCGACTCTCGGCACGCAATTCATGGTCCGCTACGAGCCCGACGGCAAGGCCGGCCCTCACGACCACCCCCTCGAAGAGGCGTATCTCATCACCGAGGGCGAGGTGCGCGCGAGCTTCGACGGCGAAGAGTTCCTCCTCACGGCGGGCGACATCGCGTGGGCCGGCGTCGGCTGCGTCCACTCGTTCGAGGCGACCGGCGCCGAAGTGCAGTGGCTGGAGACGCAGTCTCCGCAGATGCCCCCCCGACACGCGTACCGATTCGTGCGTGACTGGCAGTACCTGGAAGAACGTCTCGAGGAGGAGATGTGAGCGGACGGACCATACTCGTCGCCGGAGGATCATCCGGCATCGGGCTCGAACTCGCGAAAGACCTCGTCGCCGGCGGCGACAACGTCGTCGTGACGAGCCGCAGTCGAGAAACGGCGGAGGAGGTGGCATCCTCGCTCGGCTCGGCGGCGACCGGCATCGCACTCGACGTCTCCGAGCCGGAGGGCATCGCCGCCCAGCTCGCCAACGTCGGGCGCCTCGACGGCCTCGTGCTGGCGGCGATCGAGCGCGACGCCAACACGCTGCGGGAGTACGACATCGCCCGCGCCCGGCGGCTGGTCACCCTCAAGCTCATCGGGTACACCGAGACGATCCACACGCTGCTCGACCGGCTGGAACCCTCGGTCGACACCGGGATCGTGCTCTTCGGCGGTCGCGCGAAGGATGCGCCCTACCCCGGATCGACGACGGTCTCCACGATCAACGGCGGCGTCGACGGGCTCATGAACACGCTCGCGCACGAGCTCGCTCCCATCCGGGTCAACGCGCTCCACCCCGGCATCATCGGCGACAGCCCGTTCTGGGCGGCCAAGCCCGAGGGCGTGCTCGCGGGCTACGAGAGCCGCACGCCCGGCGGCGCGCTGGCCACCATGGCCGACATCGTCGATGCCGTCCGGTTCCTGCTCTTCAACCGCGGGGTCTCGGCGCACAGCCTCAACGTCGACCGCGGCTGGCGCATCAGCTGACCGCCATCGTCCACGTCTCGATCCACGCAGGGAGAACATCATGAGCATTGCCACACGCGGAACGATGGGCGTCGACTGGGAGGCGCGCGTGAACTTCGAGCGCCTCCGCGACGAACGCCTCGCCCGGCTCCACGCCGAACTGGAGAGGTCGTCGCTCGGCGCCGTGCTCGCGTTCGACTTCTCCAACATCCGCTACGCCTCGGCGACGCATATCGGCACGTGGGCGATGGACAAGCTCATCCGGTTCTGTCTCGTGACGCGCAAGACCGACCCGATCGTGTGGGACTTCGGGTCGGCCGCGAAGCACCATGCCCTGCTGAACCCGTGGCTGCACGAGACGCACATGGAAGCGGATGCCGATCCGCACGCGCCGCATCACGGTGCCACGCGACCGCGGCTGGAGTCCGGTGCCCGCGCCGGCATCTCGACGCTGCGCGGCGCGTTCCCGCCCGACGCGGGCATCGCCGAAGAGGTCGCCCGCAAGATCAAGCGGGAGCTGGAGCGGTTCGGGCTCGCGAACGAGCCGCTCGGGGTGGACGTCGTCGAGCTGCCGATCCTGTTCGCGCTCCAGCGCGAGGGCATCGACGTCGTCGACGGCCAGCAGGTGTTCATGGAGGCGCGGCGCATCAAGACGGCCGACGAGATCACGCTGCTGACGACCGCGGCATCCATGGTGGATGCCGCCTACGACGAGCTCTACGAGTTCCTGCGTCCCGGCGTTCGTGAGAACCAGTGCGTCGGACTCGTCGCCAAGTCCCTGTACGACCAGGGGTCGGAGTACGTCGAGGGTGTCAACGCGATCTCTGGCGAGCGCTGCGCGCCGCACCCGCACGTCTACTCCGATCGCGCCGTACGCCCGGGAGATCCGGCCTTCTTCGACATCCTCCACTCGTACAACGGCTACCGGACGTGCTACTACCGCACGTTCGCGGTGGGCTCGGCGAGCCCGGCCCAGCGGGATGCCTATACCCGCTGCCGCGAGTACATGGACCGCGCGATCGCCGCGGTCAAGCCCGGCGCCACGACGGCGGACATCGTGGAACTGTGGCCGAAGGCGGAGGAGTTCGGCTTCCCCGACGAGGAGGCCGCCTTCGCGCTGCAGTACGGTCACGGCGTCGGCCTCTCCATCTGGGAGAAGCCGATCTTCTCCCGCCTGACGTCGCTCGATCACCCCGAGGTGCTGGAGGAGGGCATGGTCTTCGCGTTGGAGACGTACTGGCCCGCCGCCGACGGCTGGGGTGCCGCCCGCATCGAGGAAGAGGTCGTCGTGACGGCCGACGGCTGCGAGGTGATCACGAAGTTCCCTGCGGAAGAGCTCCTCGTCGCCGGCGGCGGCCGCTACTTCACAGTGAACGGTCCGCTGTCCGGCATCCGTGATTCGCAGTCGCACCTCAACACGCCCGCGGGGCGCGGCGAGTCCGCCTGACGGCTGCTCACGCCGGCGTCTGGGCGACGCGTGCGGCCTCGTGAGGAGGTCGTGGCGCGGCGCTCGGCGTGCCCCCCCTGCCCGGACTTCTTCGGCGCCATCCTCATGTGTGCACTGTTACTTGACCGTTGTGCAGTGTTACTTGACATAGTGTTCACAGCTTGCTTCACTGGGTCGCACCCAGGCAACTCCCCGACGATGTGGAAGGTCTGACAGATCGCGTGTTCGAACCCGTATTCCTCGCCCAACAGGTCCTCAACGGCCTGAGCTTCGGCGCCCTGCTGTTCCTCCTGGCCAGCGGCCTCACCCTTGTCTTCGGACTCATGCGCATCGTGAACATGGCGCACGGAGCGTTCTACATGCTCGGGGGCTACATCGGCGTCGTCATCGCCACGCTCACCGGCAACCTCCTGGTCGCCGTGATCGCCTCGATCGCCGCTGTCGCCATCACCGCGTTCCTCGTCGAGGTCGTCCTCCTGCGCTTCGTGCGCGGACAGGAGATGCCCGAGGTGCTGCTCACGATCGGCGTCTCCTTCGTCATCGCCGACCTCTGCCTCGCGTTCTTCGGCGGAGACCCGCAGAACCTCCCCAACTCGGTCCGCATCCCCGGGGCGCTCATGATCGGCGACTTCGCCTACCCCTGGTACCGCATCTTCGTCATCGGGCTGGCGATCGCGATCGGCGTCGCCCTCGCCCTCGTGCAGACCCGCACCCGTGTCGGTGCCGTCGTGCGGGCCGGCGTCGACGACCGCGAGATCATCAGCGCGATGGGCATCAACATCCGCTGGGTCTTCACCGGGATGTTCGTCGTCGGCGCGGCCCTCGCCGCCATCGGGGGCACGATCGGCGCCGGCATGCAGAGCATCCTCCCCGGTGTACAGAACGAGGTGCTCCTGTACGCGCTCGTCGTCATCATCATCGGCGGGCTCGGCAGTGTCGCGGGCGCCGCCGTCGGCAGCGTGCTCATCGGGCTCATCGACGCGTTCGCGAAAGCGTGGATCCCCGAGCTCGCCTACTTCACGATCTTCCTGCCGATGGCCCTCGTCCTCGTCTTCCGCCCGACGGGCCTGTTCGGAAAGGCTGCCTGATGAGCAACCGCATCGTCGAAACCCGCACCGTCCGCACCTTCGGGGCCCCGCGGCGCGACCGGGTCCAGCTCATGAACCTGGGGCTCCTCGGCGCCCTGCTCGTCGTCGCCATCGTGCTGCCCTACCTGGGAGTCACGGGCTTCGTCATCTCGCTCGTCTCGACCATCCTCATCGCGGCGACCCTCGCCGCGAGCGTCAACTTCCTCGCCGGCAACGGCGGCATGGTCTCCCTCGGTCACGCCGGCATCGCGGCGGCCTCCGCCTACGGCGCCGGCTGGGCATCGCGCGAGGGATTCGACCCCGGCATGCAGGTCGTCTTCGCGCTGGGGATGACGCTCGCGGCCTCGCTCGTCTACGGCCTGCTGTCGATGCGCACCAGCGGCATCTACTTCCTCATGGTGACTCTCGCCGTCGGCATGCTCATCTACGGCCTCGCCTTCCGGCTGTCGTCGGTGACCGGTGGGGAGAACGGCATCTCGGGCATCGAGCGCCCGGAATGGATGGGGTCCTACTGGATCTACTACTACGTCGTGCTGGCCGCGTTCGTCGCCGCCACCGCGATCCTCTACGTGGTCGGGAACTCGCCGTTCGGGGCGAGCCTGCGTGGCATCCGCGACAGTGAGAGCCGCATGCGCAGCCTCGGCTACAGCGTGCGATCGTACAAGCTCGGCGCGTTCATGATCTCCGGCACCATCGCCGGCCTCGCCGGCCTCCTCGCCGTCTGGCACACCCACTTCGTGAGCCCCTCGTCGGCCGGAGTCGACCGCTCCGTGCACCTCATCGTCATGGTCATCCTCGGCGGCGTCGGAACCCTGCTCGGTCCGCTCATCGGCGCGGCCATCGTCGTGCTCGTGGAGAACGTCCTCTCCAGCCACGTCGACCGCTGGCCCACGATTCTGGGACTCATCTTCATCCTCGTGATCCTCTTCGCCCGCGCCGGGATCGCCGGAAGCACGAGGAAGCTCTTCCGTCGCCTGCGCGCGCGACGCGAGTCCGCCGTCTCACCGCCGTCCCCGCCACCGCCGGGCCGGTCGGACACCTCCGTCACACCCGAGAACAACACCGCTGAACAGCACCAAGGAAAGGACCTGCAATGACGTCAATGAAGACACGCGGTCGTCGATCGGCGCTCGTCGCCGCCGGCATCGCGGCGGTCACCGCACTCGCCCTCACCGCCTGCGCCCCTCCCGGAGCAGCCGAACCCGATCCGACCTCCGGATCGAGCGGCGAAGCCGGGGGGAGCCTCAAGGTCGGCTACATCTCGCCCACGACCGGCAACTTCGCCGTCGCCGGCCAGGAGATGGTCGACGGCTGGAACCTGTACTGGGAGCTCAACGGCGCCGAGGTGAACGGAATCACGATCGAGACGATCGTCGAGGACGACGCGGGCAACCCCGAGACCTCGCTCACCAAGGCCCGCAAGCTGGTCGAGCAGGACGAAGTCGACTTCATCGTCGGCCCGCTCATCGCCAACACGGCCCTCGCTGTCGCGGAGTACACCTCCAGCGTCGGCATCCCGAACCTCCACCCCGTCGCCGCCTCCGACGACCTCACCCAGCGCAACGCGAACGACCTCACGGTGCGCACCGGATCGATGGGCGGTTCGCAGGCGAATTACCCCGGTGGCGAGTGGGCGGCGACCGAGGGCGGCTTCGACACCGCCGTGACCCTCTGCGCCGACTACGCGTTCGGCTGGGAGTCGTGCGCCGGGTTCGTCCAGGGCTTCACGCAGAACGGCGGCGAGGTCGTCGAGCAGATCTGGTTCCCGAACACCACGACCGACTTCTCGACGTACGTCTCCCAGATCCAGGCGGCGGGAGCCGACGTGGTCTACGTCGCGACCGCCGGCGGTGCTCCGGGACCGAACTTCCTCAACGCCTACCAGGGCCTGGGGCTGGACCCCGGCAAGCTCCTCATGAACTGCTGCTCGCTCGACCAGGGCACGCTGCGCGCGATGGGCGACCAGGTCGTCGGCGTCAAGTCGGTCAGCTACTGGGCGGAGGGTCGTGACAGCGACGCCGTCGCCGAGTTCATCGAGGCCTACAAGGAGTTCTCCGACGGGAAGGTCCCCGGCGCCTACGTCGCCGGCGGCTACATGACGGCGTCGCTCGTGGCATCCGTTCTGGCGGAGAAGGGCCTCGTCACCGGGGAGGAGCTCGTGAGCGCCATCACCGAGTACACGTTCGAGGACAGCATCTTCGGCCGCGTCTCGTGGGACGACTACAACAACATGGTCGGCCCGGTGTACGTGCGCGAAGTGACCGCCGGAGACGACGGCAACTTCTACAACACCCCCATCGCCACGTTCGAGGACGTCGATCAGTGGCTGGGCCGCACGCCCGAAGAGGCGCTGGCACAGCCGACGTACTCGCAGACCTTCCAGGGGCTCGAGTGACCATATCGGCAACGGCGGAGGCTCCGGACCCCCAGGGGTCCGGAGCACCCGCCCCCGCACTCACCGTCACCGGCCTGGGAAAGCGCTACGGCGGCGTCCAGGCCGTCGACGACATCTCGCTGACGCTCGCGGCGGGCGAACGGATGGGCGTGATCGGCCCGAACGGCGCCGGGAAGACGACGCTGTTCAAGATGATCGCCGGCGACGTGTCGCCGACGGTCGGAGCGATCGAGCTCTTCGGCCGCGACGTGACCCGTCTGGAGACGGCGCGTCGCGCGCGGCTCGGCGTCGGGCGCACCTTCCAGGTGTCCAACCTCTTCCGCGACATGACGGTGCTCGACAACGTCCGCGTCGCCGCGCGCGGCGGCTCGGGGCAGGCCCGGGTCTTCTGGCGCACGCAGGGACTGCGGGACGACGTGACGACTCGGGCGCTCGAGATGCTCGACTCGGTCGACCTCGTGGGTCGCCGTGACGACACGGTCGCCGACCTCTCGCACGGCGAGCAGCGGCAGCTCGAGATCGCGATGGCGCTCGTGACCGATCCGCGCATCCTGCTGCTGGACGAGCCGGCCGCCGGCCTGTCCGCGGTGGAGCGCACGACTCTGCGCGACCTCATCGAGGCGTTGCCCCGCACCCTCCCGATCCTCCTCATCGAGCACGACATGACGCTCGCGCTCGGTCTCACCGATCGGGTGATGTGCATGGAGAACGGGCGGCACGTCGTCACCGGCACACCGGCGGAGGTGCGCGAGCACCCCACCGTCAAGGAGATCTACCTCGGAAGGCGGGACAAGAAGTGAGTCTGCAGGTCACCGGTCTCCACGTCGGCTACGCGACAGCGGGCGTGCTCCACGGCGTCGACTTCGAGATCGGCGACGCGCAGAGCGTCGCCCTCCTCGGCCGCAACGGCATGGGCAAGACGACGCTCGTGCGCGCCATCTGCGGACTGCGCCCGCCGACGGTGACGGCCGGCTCGATCGTCTTCAACGGGACCGAGCTCACCAAGCTCCCTGTGCACCGCATCGCGCGAGCGGGTATCGCCCTCGTCCCGCAGGGCCGGCGGGTGTTCGGATCGCTCACCACGCTCGAGAATCTGACCGTCGTGCCGCGACGACGCCGGGCCGACGCGGCGGACCCGTGGAGCGTGGAGCGCGTCTTCGACTTCTTCCCGCGTCTGGCGGAGCGGTCCGGATCGATGGCCCGCTCCCTCTCGGGCGGGGAGCAGCAGATGCTCGCCATCGGCCGCGCCCTCATGACCAACCCGTCGCTGCTCATCATGGACGAGCCCAGTGAAGGCCTCGCGCCGAGCGTGCTCGACGTCATCCAGGACCGTCTGGAAGGGCTTCGCGCGTCGGGCCTGTCGATCCTCATCGCCGAGCAGAACGTGGACCTCGCGCTGGACATCGCCGAGCGCGTCATCGTGATCGACGACTCGGGCACGATCGCCTGGTCGGGGACACCCGCCGAACTGCGCGCGGACGACGTCCTGCTCGAGCGGCACCTGAGCATCTGAGTGCCCGACATGCCCACCGCTCCGCGCGCCCTTCCCCTCGTCGACCTCGTCCTCCGCGGCGGACGCATCACGACGTTCGCCGACCCCGATCAGGCGCCGGCCGAAGCCGAAGCGCTCGCCATCGCGGGCGGTCGCATCGTCGCGGTCGGCACCGATCAGCAGCTCGCACCCTACGCCGAACTGGCTGCGGAGGTGATCGAACTCGATGGGCGTCGCGTGCTCCCGGGACTCAACGACGCGCACATCCATGCCGTGCGCGGCGGCAACTCCTGGAGCGTGTCGCTCCACTGGGAAGGCATCCGTTCGATCCCCGAGGCGCTGGACACGGTCCGCCGTGCCGCCGAGCGGCTCCCCGCCGGCGCGTGGATCGCGGCCGTCGGCGGATGGCACCGTTCGCAGTTCGCGGAGGGGCGCATTCCGACGCGGGACGAGGTGGATGCCGTCGCGCCCGACCATCCCGTCTACCTCCAGGAGCTGTACGACCTGGGCGTGCTCAACACCGCGGGTCTGGCCGCCTGCGGCTACACCGCCGAGTCGCCCGACCCGCCGCGGGGCTCGATCGAACGCGACGCCGAGGGGCGCCCGACGGGCCGTCTGCGCGGCGTCGGTGCGTTCGCCGCTCCGCTCGCGCGAGCCCTCGCCGCCGGCGCCGCCGAAGCGGAGGAAGGCATGCGGCAGATGGCCGCGGAGTTCGCCCGGCACGGTCTGACGGGGGTCGTCGACGGCGGCGGACTGCTCATGACGCCGCGCGACTACGACGCGATCCGTGCCGTTCATCGCGCCGGTGCCCTCGGCATCCGTGCGCGGCTTTTCGTCTCGGCCTGGACCCGCGGGGGCGAGGTCGCCGACATCGAGGCGCTCACGTCGCTCGTGCCGGCCGACGCCGGCGATGGGATGCTGCGCATCGTGGGGGTGGGGGAGATCCCTCACCTCGGCTGCCATGACATGGAGGGGCTC
The DNA here is from genome assembly GCA_029202445.1 of Candidatus Microbacterium phytovorans. NCBI lineage: Bacteria > Bacillati > Actinomycetota > Actinomycetes > Micrococcales > Microbacteriaceae > Microbacterium > Candidatus Microbacterium phytovorans. The sequence continues at coordinate 1,523,949 of CP119321.1, read as the reverse complement.
GACCCGTTCACGGTGCCCGACGCCGCCTTCCACGAGCTCGTGGAGATCGTGCGGCTGTGCGCTGTGCGCCACTGGCGGATGAGCGTCCACGCGGTGCTCGACGCGACCCTCGGACGCATCCTCGACGCGTGGGAGCAGGTGGAGGAGGAGACCGGGCTGGTTGCCGGGCGCGGGTGGTCCATCGTCCACGCTGACGAGGCGAGCCGCGAGAACCTCGCCCGGATCGCCGCTCTGGGCGCCGGCGTTCTCGTGCAGAACCGTCTCGTGCTCAAGGGGGGCGACTACGTCGACACGTGGGGTGCCGCGGCGACCGCGCAGGCGCCGCCGCTGGCGACGATGCGCGAGCTCGGCATCGTGATCGGCGGGGGCACCGACGCCACGCGCGCGAACGCGTTCTCGCCGTGGGCGTCGATCTGGTGGCTCGTCACGGGCGGGACGCTCGACGGTCGAGGCCGCCGCGACGCCGCCCACCTGCTGGACCGCGCCGCGGCGCTCGCCTCGTACACGAGGGATGCCGCGTGGTTCACGGGTGAGCAGAGCCACCGCGGGCGTCTCGCCCCGGGGTACGACGCCGATCTGTGCGTGCCGACTCTCGATCCCTTCACCTGCGATGACGACGAGCTCGCCGGCATCCGCAGCGATCTGACCGTCCTGGGCGGTCGCATCACCCACCGAAACACCACCGACGCCCCGCGACGGGAGTCAGCAACAGGAGGACCAGATGAGTGAGATCCCCCCGCCGCGCCGAGTCGGCAACGCCGACGTCATCCACCACGAGGGATTCGACGCCGGCATCGTCAGCCCGTTCGTGCCGGCGATCCGCGTCGTCTCGCCGTCGAGGCTCGTCTTCATCAGCGGTGTGACCGGCGCGCCCGTCTACCACGACCACCCTCACGTCCCCGAGGTGTTCGACGCCATGCCGGCCGACGCGAAGGGGCAGGTCGAGAACGCCTTCCACCATCTCGACCAGGCGCTCGCGGCCGCGGGCTGTGGCCGCGAGGACGTCGTGAACATGATCCGGTTCTTCACCGACGTGGAGGCGGACCAGGACGTCGTGAACGCCCACCAGGCGGCGTGGTTCGGCGGTCACATCCCGACGAGCACCACCGTGCAGGTGGTGCGGCTGGCCACCGACCCGAGGCTCCGGTTCGAGTTCCACGTGGTGGCGGCGGCGCCCGCCGAGGATCCGGCATGAGCGGCCATCACGGCCACTCTCCCTCGTCGCGGCGGTTCGAGCGCCCCGTCGATCGTCCCGCCGGCGTGCGCCCCCTGGGGGCGCCCGGCATCATGGGCGTCGACTACGAGCACCGGGTCGACTTCGACCGGCTCCGCCGCTATCGGCTCGAGCGGGCGAAGGCGGCGCTGGAGGCGAGCGAGTGCGGGGCGTTCCTGCTGTTCGACTTCTACAACATCCGTTACACGACGCAGACGTGGATCGGCGGTGCGCTCGGTGACAAGATGATCCGTTACGCGCTGCTGATGCGTGGACACGAGCCGATCCTGTGGGACTTCGGGTCGGCCGTGCGTCATCACAAGCTGTACTCGGACTGGGTGCCGGACGAGAACTACCGGGCCGGCTTCCTCGGCTTCAAGGGGGCGGTCGCGCCCGAAGGCGGGGCCGACCTGATGAAGACGGCGGTCGACGAGATCGTCTCGCTGCTCGCCGGCGCGGGACTGGCCGACGCGCCCGTCGGCATCGACATCGTCGAACCGCCGTTCCTCTTCGAACTGCAGCGTCGTGGCATCCGCGTCGCCGATGCGCAGCAGCACATGCTCGATGCCCGCGTGATCAAGAACGCCGACGAGATCATGCTTCTCAACCAGGCGGCGGCGATGGTCGACGGGGTCTACCAGGACATCGCCGACAGGCTACGGCCGGGCGTGCGTGAGAACGAGATCGTCGCCCTCGCCAACGCCCGGCTCTACGAGTACGGAAGCGATCAGGTCGAGGCGATCAACGCCATCTCCGGGGAGCGGTGCAACCCTCACCCCCACAACTTCACGGACCGCATCATCCGTCCCGGCGACCAGGCGTTCTTCGACGTCATCCACTCCTACAACGGGTACCGCACGTGCTACTACCGCACGTTCGGCGTCGGTTGGGCGACGCCCAGCCAGCACGACGCGTACAAGCAGGCGCGCGAGTGGATGGATGCCGCGCTGGACGCGATCCGGCCGGGCGTCGGCAGCGATCAGGTGGCGGCGGTGCTGCCGCGGGCGGAGGACTTCGGGTTCGAGAACGAGCTGGCGGCCTTCGGGCTGCAGTTCGCGCACGGCCTCGGATTGGGCCTGCACGAGCGGCCGATCATCTCGCGGCTGAACTCGATGGCGGACCCCGTCGAGCTGCGCGCGGGCATGGTCTTCGCCATGGAGACGTACTGTCCGGCATCCGATGGCTCCTCGGCGGCGCGCATCGAGGAGGAGGTCGTCGTGACCGACTACGGCATCGAGGTGCTCACGCGCTTCCCGGCGCAAGAGCTGTTCGTGGCCGGGCAGTACTGACGTCGAGGCTGTGCTGGTCTCGGCGGGACTGTGGTGGTTTCGGCGGGGCGGTGCTGGTCTCGGTGGGGCGCTGCTGGGCTGGCGGCCCGGCGGGTCGCGCCGGAGTGTTCAGTCTCACGGCACAGGGGGGAGTAGGGTCGGACTCGCGAAAGGACGCTCATGACCGCAGAGCTCGGTGACCGCCTCCGGGCGGCGCGCACGGCCCAGGGCCTCAGCCTTCGCGCGACGGCCGCGCAGGCGGCGATCTCGCCGAGCCTGTTGTCGCAGGTCGAGACGGGGAAGGTGCAGCCGTCGGTCAGCACCCTCTACGCCATCGTGAGTTGCCTGGGCCTGTCGGTCGACGACGTGCTCGGGCACCGTCCGCCGACCGCGGCGCCGCCGAAGCCTCGGGTGCGCACCGATCCCGTGCTGCCGTTCGCGCAGGCGCCCGAGATCGTGATGCAGAACGGGGTGACGTGGCGGAGCCTCGCCGTCGGCGGCGACGAGGGGCTGGACGCCGTGCTGGCCACGTATCAGCCGGGGGCGGCGAGTTCGCTGGACGAGACGCACATGCGGCACGTCGGGATCGAGCACGGCTTCATCGTGCGGGGGGAGCTCACGCTCAAGCTCGAGTTCGACACGTTCGTGTTGCGCGCCGGCGACTCGCTGTGCTTCGACGCGCAGCGGCCCCACTACTATTTCAATGCCTCCGACGAGGTGGCAGAGGGCGTGTGGTACATCATCGGATCGACGCGCGCGGCGGGCGCGGAGGCTCCCGTCGACATCCGCAACGCCGTCGACGTTCTCGACGTGATGGGCCGGCTGCATGGGCGCAGTGACGGCTGAGGCCGACGGAGGAGGCGAGCGCATGAGCGAGCTCGAGACGCCCTGGAACACCGTGGGGGAGCGTGTCCGCGAGTTGCGGGCGACGCGTGGGCTCACTGTCCGTGAACTGGCGCGGCGCATCGGGGTGTCTGCGAGCCACGTGTCGCAGGTCGAGCGGGGCATCGGGTCGTTCAGTGTGCCGGCGTTGTATGCGGTGGCGGCCGAACTCGATGTGCAGATGCACGAGATCCTCGACCCGAAGACTCCGCTCTCGCGAGCTCCGGTGACGGCGTCGGTGCCCGCTGCGGTGGATGCGCCGGGCGATTTGGAGAGCTCGGGCATCGTGCAGCGCGCGGACCGGCATCCGTCCATCAAGCTCAGCTCCGGCCCGAGGTGGAGCCGGCTGACCGCCCGAGGCGAGGTGGATGCCGAGTTCCTCGAGGTGATCTACGCCCCGGGCACGGAAGCGCCGGCGGAGCACATCGTTCACGAAGGTCGCGAGTACGGCGTGATCATCTCGGGGACTCTCAGCGTGGAAGTGCAGGGGGAGGCGACCACGCTCGTTCCGGGCGACTCAATCGTGTTCGACTCCGCGATCCCGCATCGCTTCTGGAACGAGGGCGACGTCGAGGTACGCGCGATCTGGTTCGTGCGCGACCGTCACGCCCACGATCCCGTGCCGCACGCCTGAGGTGGGTGCGATGCCGGATGTAGACCGAGAGCGCGAGTCGGGCGGTGTCAGGGATGTCGCGGGGCCGCGGCGCGGGTCGGGAACGGGACGGCTGAGGAGCGTACGTCTGTGATAGCCGGAGATGCGCCCGAATTGATCGGGAGGCGGATGCCCTCCGTTGTGTTCCCCTCGACCACCGCGAGCGACCGTCCCCTGATCGAACTGACCGCCGATCCGACGGTCGTCTTCGTGTATCCGAAGACGGGGGATCCGCGGTCGCCGGACTCGGAGGCGTGGGCGGCGGTGCCGGGCGCCAAAGGGTGCACCGCAGAGGCGTGTTCCTTCCGCGATCTGCGTCGCGATTTCGCGGCGCTGGGTTGGAGCATCGTCGGATGCTCCTCGCAGACGACGGAGTACCAAGCGGAGGCGGTTGCACGTCTGCACCTGCCGTACCCCCTCCTGAGTGACACGGAGTTCGTTCTCGCGGACACCCTGGGGTTGCCGACGTTCGAGTTCGAGGGCACCCGGCTCTATCGACGTATGACTCTGCTCGTTCGCGATGGCGAGATCGTCGGCGCGATCGATCCTGGCGCTGATTCGACAGGTCACGTCGAGGACGTCCTCCGTGTTGTGCGCGCCGGTGTCGGCGACGGGCGCGATGGCACGCCGGATTCTGGCGCGGCGCTCTAGCGGGCGCGCGGCCAGCAGTGTTGCCAGCAGTCCGGACGGCAGTGGGGCGGGCGCGTCACGTGGCAAGTCGATCGGCCATCTGAGCGCTCGGTCCCATTCGCGCGCAGGTGGTCTGGGTCAGAAGCCCGGTGGGTCAGCGGTGGGGCTCGGGCGCGGGTGTGGGCGCGTGTCGGGTTCATCCGTGGTCGCCGCGGTCGTGAACGTGAGGGTGCGGGCGGGGTGGTCGGGGTATTCGCGTCCGGTGGGGCTGGTCCAGTGGAGGATGCCGTCGGGTGTCTGCCTCACGCGCCAGGCGGAGTGGTGTTTCAACGTGTGGTGGCGGCGGCAGAGGTGGGCGAGGTTGGTGAGTTCGGTGGGCCCGTCGTGTTCGCGGGCGGTGGTGTGGTCGATGTCGGACCGGTCGGTGGGGGTGCGGCATCCGGGGAATCGGCAGTGCTCATCTCTGACGCGGAGGGTGCGTTTGAGGTGGTCGTTGGGCCGGTATCTGTCGGTGGCGAGGACGGTGCCGGTGGCGGGGTGGGTGAGGACCCGGTCCCATCCGGTCGCGGTTCCGGCGAGGCGGAGGGCGGTGGCGGTGTCGATGGGGCCTTTCCCGATGAGTTCGGCGGGGGTGTCGTCGTGTCCGACCGCCGTGAGGGCGGGGACGGTGACCTGCACCCGCGCGATGATCGCCTGCCCGGTGGGGATGGCGTCGTTGGTGGTCTCGGGGGTGGCGTGTCCGGTGAGGAGGAGGTCGGCGAACACGTCGGCCCGGACCTCGCTGATGCGGTGGTTGTCGGTGGGGTGGGTGTCGGTCGCGTCGGGGTGGGGGAGGAGCGCAGCGTCGAGGGCCGCGCCACGCGCTGCGCCCGCGCTGCCGGCGGTGCCGCTCGTGTTCGCTCCGCCCACCGCGCTCCGCCCCTCCACGACGCGTCTTGCGTATTGGTCGAGGCGGTCGCGGATGCCGTGGGCGATCGCCGCCGGGAGGATCGCGATCAACTCCGCCATGCCGTCGTCGAGGTCACGCACCCACACCTCCCGCTTGGTAGCGGCAGCCGCGTGGCGTTCCTGCAAGGGAATCGGGTGCAACCGTGCGGCGAGGATTCGTGCGGCGGGTTTCAGTCGTCCCGGTGTCTCTCGCCGGGCGATCTCTAGCGTCGCGTCTTCGTAGACCGCTCGTGCGGCATCGTCGTCGATCGCAGCCCCGGCGTCGACCACCACGCGCACGTGCCCGCGAGAGATGTCGCCGCACGCCCACCCCGCGAACGTCGCCGGGAATCGTTCGACCAGCACGACGGCATCGGACATGTGTTTCTGCACCGTGCGGTCCGACATGCGCGCGGCGGCGCCGATTTGCGCGGCGAGGGACCGGATCGGGATGTCGGCCACGGACGCAGGGCCGCCGGCATCCTGTGCCATCGCCTGCGCGATCTCGACTGCCTCGGCCAGCAGCGCGGCCTCGCGTGCTTGGGCTGCGGCGGCGTCGCGGCGGGCGTCGGCGAGGGCGTGCAGCAGCGTTTCGATGCGCTGTTGCCATGCGGTCGGCGTGGTCCCTGTCATGCTCCGATTCTTCTCGGGGGCACCGACATTCCCGGCGACAAAACCCAGATCACAGGTTCTTCCTGTGGACAACTTCCGACACGCCGGGGGTGTGGAGAAGGGGGCGCCGTTTCGTCTCGCTGCGCTCGCTCAACGACCGGGGGAACGACCGGTCGAGCGGCGGCGTTTCGTCTCGCTTCGCTCGCTCAACGACCGAGTGGTGACGCGGTGATCCGGTCGTTGAGCGAGGAGCGCAGCGACGAGACGAAACGTCGATCCGGGGAGGTGACGGCGTTTCGTCTCGCTGCGCTCGCTCAACGACCGGGGAGGGTGACGCCGCGTTCGGTCGTTGAGCGAGGAGCGCAGCGACGAGACGAAACGTCGATCCGGGGAGGGTGGCGGCGTTTCGTCTCGCTGCGCTCGCTCAACGACCGGGGAGGGTGGCGCGCGTTCGGTCGTTGAGCGAGGAGCGCAGCGACGAGACGAAACGTCGATCCGGGGAGGGTGGCGCGGGTCCGGTCGTTGAGCGAGGAGCGCAGCGACGAGACGAAACGTCGATCCGGGGAGGGTGACGGCGTTTCGTCTCGCTGCGCTCGCTCAACGACCGGGGCGGCGTTTCGTCTCGCTGCGCTCGCTCAACGACCGGGAACGCCCCTGCGCCGTCAGCCCTTCCACACCGACTTGAGGTTGCAGAACTCGCGGATGCCCTCGGCGGACAGCTCCCGACCGACGCCGGAGTCCTTGATGCCGCCGAACGGCAGCTCGGGGTAGGAGATCGACATGCCGTTGACGAAGACGGCACCCGCGTCGAGCCCGGCGACGATCCGCGCTTCCTCGTCGGCATCCTGCGTCCACACGGCGGAACTGAGGCCGAAGGTCGTGTCGTTGGCGAGCCGGAGGGCTTCGTCGGCGTCGGCGACCGAGTACACGGATGCCACAGGGCCGAACGCCTCTTCGCGGTACAGCCGCATGGTCTCGGTGATGCCCGTGAGCACGGTCGGCGGGTAGAACCAGCCGTCGCCGTCGGGTGTGGTTCCGCCGACGACCGCGGTCGCCCCGGCGCCGACGGCGTCGTCGACCAGCTCGGCGAGCTCGTCGCGTCCGGAGCGGGTGGCGAGCGGACCGACGTCGGTCTTCTCGTCACGCGGGTCCCCGACGGTGAGGGCGGCCATGGCGGCGGCGAACTTCTCGACGAAGGCGTCGTGGATGTCGGCGTGGACGATGAACCGCTTCGCGTTGATGCACGCCTGGCCGTTGTTCGACGTCCGAGAGGCCACGGCCGTTGCGACGGCGCGGTCGAGGTCGGCGGAGGGCATCACGACGAACGGGTCGGAGCCGCCGAGCTCCAGCACGACGTGCTTGACCTCGGAGCCGGCGATGGCGGCGACGGAGCGGCCGGCGGGTTCGGAACCGGTGAGCGTGGCCGCGACGACGCGTCGGTCGCGCAGCACGCGTTCGACCTTCGCCGCGGGAATGAGGAGCGAGCCGAACGAGCCAGCGGGGAAGCCGCCCCGTTCGAACAGCGTGTCGAGGTAGATCGCCGCCTGCGGCACGTTGGACGCGTGCTTGAGGAGCCCCGCGTTGCCGGCCATCAGCGCGGGGGCGGCGAAGCGGATCACCTGCCAGATGGGGTAGTTCCACGGCATCACCGCCAGCACCACGCCCAGCGGCTGGTAGGTGGTGTGGGCGTGCGAAGCGCCGACGACGCTCGGATCGGGCAGCGTGGTTCCGGTCAGGAACTCCTCGGCACGGTCGGCGTAGAAGCGCATGGCGTTCGCGGACTTCCGCACCTCGCCGCGCGCCTGCGCGAGCGTCTTGCCCATTTCGAGCGTGATGAGCTCGGCCACCTGCTCGACATCGCCGTCGAGCAGATCGGCGGCGGCGTGCATCCAGCCCCGGCGGGTGGCGAAGTCCGTCGTCCGCAGCGTGCGGTGCGCCGCGTGGGCGGCGGCGATGCGCGCGTCGATCTCGGTGTCGTCGTGCTCGTCGAAGCGGGCGACGGTCTCACCGGTGGCGGGGTTGATGGAGGCGATGGGCATGCGGGGCCTTTCGTCGGCGGATCGCGCACGATCCGGGCGGGCGGTCAGTGCGGGTCGTCGAAGATCTCGGGGGTGCGCGACAGCTGTCGGCGGGTGCGGCGGATATGGGCGCCGAGCACGCGTTCGGCCTCCTCATGGTCGCCGTCCTTGAGCGCGGCGACCATGAGATGGTGCTCCTCGTGGGCGATGCGTCGCGCGTCGCGGTCCCACGACGACACATACGCGCGACGGTAGGGCGCCGTCGTGTTCCACAGCTTGCGGATGAGCGGCTCGAGTTGCGCGGTCTCGGCGGCCTCGTAGCTGGCGAGATGGAACTCCCGGTCGAGCTGGAGGAACGTCTCGGTGTCGTCTCCGGCGTCGCTGATGCGCTGGGCGAGCGCGGCGAGCCGGTCGAGTGCGTCGCGTGACAGAGCGGGGGCCGAGTAGCGCAGCAGGAGCGGCTCGAGCCGTTCGCGCATCTGGTAGACCTCTTCGCATTCGGCGAGCGTGAGGCGGGAGACCCAGGCGCCGGAGTTGGGCACGACGGTCACGAGCCCCTCGTATTCCAGTTGACGGATCGCCTCGCGGACGGGCACACGACTGGCGCCGTACTCGGCGGCGACGTCCTCCTGTCGGATGCGCGTGCCCGGAGGGTAGGCGCCCGCGAGGATGCCGCTGCGGATGCCGTCGGCGATCCGCGCTCCGGCGTCGCCGTCGCGGGTGCGGGTGATGTCGATCTGGCTCATGGGACCACTCTCGTCGCTGAGGACCTCACGCCGCGGGATCGGCGGGGTGCCACAGCAGCGTGTCGGCATCCGCTTCGTACGCTTTGCCGCCGGGGAAGGAGACCAGCTCGAACTGCATGCCCCAAGGGCTGCGGAAGTACAGCCACCGCTGGCCGGCCGAAGCGCCCGCGCTGACGACCGGCTCGCCCATGATCTCCACCCCGTGCTCGCGCAGGTAGGCGACCGCTGCGTCCATGTCGTCGACGTACAGGGCGAGGTGGTGCCCGCCGATGTCGCTGTTGCGCGGCTGCGGCGCTTGTCCGTCGGCGCTGTCGTAGTGGAACACCTCGAGGTTGCTCCCGTTGCCGAGGCGGTAGAAGCGGATCTCGGTGACGACGGTGCGGGGGTGCACGCCGAGTTGCACGGACATGAAGTCGTCGTTGGCGCGCTTGGCGCCGAGCGTGTAGACGCGGACGGCGCCGAGCACGTCGACGAGGAAGTGCTCGGCTTCGTCGAGGTCGGGCACGGTGAAGCCGATGTGGTCGGTGCCGCGCATACCGGGGATCGGCATCGTGCCGCTCCTCTCGTCACTCCGGTGTGAATGGTCGAATTGTATCCAGATACGCGTCGAAATCAACCATTCATCAGAACAGGAGCACGCCGACTCTTGTGATTGGATGCAATCGTCGGTACGGTTGCCCCATCGCATGACATCGATGGAGACGAACATGCCGCGACGACGCAAACTCTCGACCGACGTTCCCTGGATCGAGCTGAGCACGACCTCCGCCGACTGGAAAGCGGCGGACCCCGCGCTCCTGACGACGATGCTCGGCCAGCTGCACCTCATCCGCGCCTTCGAGGAGAGTGTGCTCGACCTCGCCGGCGCCGGACTCGTCCACGGCCCCGCGCACTCCAGCATCGGGCAGGAGGGCGGCGCCGTCGGCTCGATCGTCACGCTGCGCTCCACGGATGCCGTCAACGGCTCGCACCGCGGCCACCACCAGTTCCTCGCGAAGGCGATCGGCCACGTCTCCGGCGGAGTCCTCGATCCCGCCGCCCTCGTCGACGGGGAGATGCAGGCGCTGCTGCAGCGCACGCTCGCCGAGATCCTCGGCCTCGCCCAGGGGTTCTCGGGAGGGCGCGGCGGCTCGATGCACCTGCAGTGGCTGGAAGCCGGCGCGCTCGGCACGAACGCCATCGTCGGCGGCGGCGCCCCGATCGCCACCGGCACCGCGTGGGCACAGAAGCACTCCGGCACGACCGACGTCTCCATCAACTACTTCGGCGACGGGTCGAGTCAGATCGGGTCGGTGCTGGAGTCGATGAACCTCGCCGCCGCGTGGCAGCTCCCGGTCATGTACTTCATCGAGAACAACCTGTACGCCGTCTCGACCCACGCCGACGAGGTCACCGCCGATCCGAGATTCTCCGTGCGGGGGCAGGGCTTCGGCATCCCCTCGTGGCGCGTGGACGGCATGGACCCGCTCGCCGTTCACCTCGCCACCCAGGAGGCGCTGGAGCGCATGCGCGCCGGCGCGGGCCCCGCGATCATCGAGGCCGAGGTGTACCGCTTCTTCCACCAGAACGGCCCCTACCCCGGCAGCGCCTTCGGCTACCGCACGAAGGACGAGGAGAAGAGCTGGAAGTCGCGCGACCCGATCGCCCGTGTCGAGCGTGAGCTCGCTTCGCTGTCCGTGCTGAGCCCGGACGAGGCTGCCGCCGTCCGCACGCAGGCGCGCGAGGCGATGGCGGATGCCGTCGCGAAGCTCACCGAGGACGACCCCGACAACGCCGGCCGGCGACGGATCGTCCCGGCGCTGTGGCCCGACCCGGCCGTCGTGGACACCGGCATCCGGGGCGACGCGTCCGAGCTCGCGGGGTTGCCCGACGACGACCCCACCACCCACGAGGGCGGCTGGACCGACGTGAAGTTCGTCGATGCGATCGCCGCGGCGATGGAGCGCCGCATGGCCGCCGACCCGCGCATCGTCGTGCTCGGCGAAGACGTCCACCGCCTCGCCGGCGGGACCAACGGCGCCACCAAGGGCCTGCGCGCGGCGTTCGGCGAAGACCGAGTCATCGGCACGCCTATCAGCGAGAACGCGTTCTTCGGTCTGGCCGGCGGTATGGCCCTCGACGGGCGGTTCCGACCGATCGTCGAGTTCATGTATCCCGACTTCATGTGGGTGGCCGCCGACCAGGTGTTCAACCAGGTCGGGAAGGCGCGCCACATGTTCGGCGACAACAACACCGTCCCGCTCGTGCTCCGCACCAAGGTCGCGATGGGCTCCGGCTACGGCTCCCAGCACCTCATGGACCCGGCCGGTATCTTCGCGACCGCCGCCGGCTGGCGCATCGTCGCCCCGTCGTCGGCGGCCGACTACATCGGACTCCTCAACGCCGCGTTGGCGTTGGAGGACCCGGTGCTCGTCATCGAGCACGTCGATCTCTACGGCACCGCCGACCGCGTGCCCGACGGCGACCTCGACTACGTCATCCCGCCGGGCCGCGCGGCCGTGCGGCGGGAGGGATCGGAGGTCACGGTCCTCACCTACCTCTCGATGGTGGGGCACACATTGGAGGCGGTCGAGCAGACCGGAGTGGATGCCGAGGTCGTCGATCTGCGGTGGCTGGATCGCGCGTCGCTCGACTGGGAGACGATCGAGACCAGCGTCCGCAAGACCGGCGCGGTGCTGATCGTCGAGCAGGGTGCCCGCGGCACGTCGTACGGCGCCTGGCTCGCCGACGAACTGCAGCGCCGCGTCTTCGACTGGCTTGACCAGCCGATCGAGCGCGTCACCGGCGGCGAGGCCAGCCCCAGCATCTCCAAGGTGCTGGAGAGAGCGGCGATCGCCCGCACCGAAGAGGTCGTCGCGGGCCTCGAGCGCGTGCGCACGAACAGCGGGGTGCGCTGATGGCTGCCGTCGTCCGCATGCCGGCCCTCGCCGCGGGTGCGACCGAGGCCGCCGTGCAGTCCTGGCTCGTCGCGGTCGGCGACCGCGTCGAGGCCGGGCAGGAGATCGTCGAGATCGAGACCGAGAAGGCCGTCGTCGAGTACGAGTCGGAAGAGGCCGGGGTCGTCGCGGCGATCCTCGTGGATGCCGGTGCCGCAGCCGCCGTCGGGTCGCCCATACTGGTCCTCGCCGGCGAGGGGCAGAGCGCCGAGGCCGCGCTCGCCGAGGCGGGCGTCGATGCCTCGCCGCCGGCCCCCGCCGCCGCGCCCGCGCCGACCGTCCCCGCGACGGACGAGGCCGCCGCCGCCCCCGGCGCCACCGCGTCCGTGCCCGCCGCCACCGAGTCGTCGGAAGACGGTCAGGTCGCGCCGCCTCCTCCCGTGGTCCCCCCGACGGATGCCGAGCCGGCATCCGGGCCCGTCGCCACCGAGCGGCGGTTCGCGAGTCCGCTCGTCCGCAAGCTCGCGCGCGAGCGGGGAGTCGACCTCGCCTCCGTGTCGGGATCCGGGCCCAACGGGCGCATCGTGCGCCGCGACCTCGATGCGCTTCCGGCATCGGCGCCCGCAGCTGCGGCGACGCCCCCGACCGCTCCCGCGGCGCCGTCGACTCCGGCATCCGTTTCACCGGCATCCCCGGCCGCGTTCACCGACGTGCCCCACACGGGGATGCGACGGGCGATCGCCCGGCGGCTCACCGAGAGCACCACCACCGTGCCGCACTTCTTCCTCTCGGCCGACTGCCGCGTCGACGAGGTGCTCGCCCTCCGTGCCCGCATCAACGAGCGTGGCGACGTCAAGGTCTCGGTGAACGACTTCGTGCTCAAGGCGGTCGCCGCCGCGATGCTCGACGTTCCCGAGGCCAACGCGATCTGGACCGACGACGCGACGCGGCGTTTCGCGGGCGTCGACATCGGGGTGGCCGTCTCGATCCCGGGCGGTCTCGTGACCCCTGTCGTGCGCGGCGTGCAGGACCTCAGTCTCGGAAGCGTGAGCCGTGCCGTGCGCGATCTCGCGGAGCGTGCGCGGGCGGGGCGCATCAAGCAGCAGGAACTGGAGGGCGGTTCGTTCGCCGTGTCCAACCTGGGCATGTACGGCACGTCGCGCTTCTCGGCGATCATCAACCCGCCGCATTCCGGCATCCTGGCTGTGGGCGCCGCGGAACGGCGGCCCGTCGTCGGCGACGACGGCGAGCTGACCGTGGCCACCGTCATGACGGTGACGCTCTCGGCCGATCACCGCGTGCTCGACGGCGCGCTCGCCGCGCAGTGGCTCGCGGCGTTCACCGATCGCATCCAGAACCCGCTGTCGCTGCTCGTCTAGCGACCTCAGCCTCGTCCCCGCCCCGACCCGCGCGGGCACCAGAACCTACGGAGAGATAAGGAACACACATGACCGACACCCTGCCCACCATCGGTTGGATCGGCGCCGGCCGGATGGGCGCGCAGCTCATCCAGAGACTGCTCGACGCCGGCTACGACGTCGCCGTCTACAACCGCACGGCATCGAAGGTCCAGCCGCTCGTCGACGCGGGCGCCCGCCACGTCGCGCGTCCCGTCGACCTCGCCGACCGCGATCTCGTCTTCAGCATGGTCTCCGCCGACAAGGACCTCGAAGCCGTCCTCCTCGGACCCGACGGCCTGCTCACGGGCGAGTCCTCGCCGCGCATCGTCGCGGACGTCTCGACCGTGTCGGTCGCCACGAGCGAGAAGGTGCGCGCCGCGGCGACCGAGCGCGGCACGGCGTTCCTCGCCACGCCCGTCTCCGGAAACCCCGCCGTGATCGCCGCGGGCAAGCTCACCGTCGCCGTCTCGGGCCCCCGCGACGTGTTCGACGAGGTCGAGCCCGTCCTCCAGGTCTTCGGCCGCGGCGTGACCTACGTGGGCGAAGGCGAAGTGGCGCGCCTCGTGAAGATCGCGCACAACGTCTTCCTCGGCGTGGTGACGCAGTCGCTCGCCGAGATCACCGTGCTCGCGCAGAAGGGCGGCGTGTCGCGGGAGGCGTTCCTCTCCTTCCTCAACGACTCGGTCATGGGGTCGGTGTTCACCGGCTACAAGACGCCCGCCTTCGTGAATCTGGACTTCACCGCGACGTTCACGATGCCGCTGCTGCAGAAGGACTTCGATCTCGGCTTGGACGCGGCCTACAAGCTCGGCGCCCCGATGCCGATCGCCTCGGCCACGCGACAGATCGTCGCGCAGGAAGTGGGCGCGGGCAACACCGAGCTCGACTTCGCCACACTGCTGCTGGCCGTGGCCCGCGGCGCCGGTCTCGAGCTCGAGTCGGAGAACGCCGACGTCACCGACGGCCTCGCGGACTGATCCGATGACCGCGCAGATCCCGGCGACCATGCGAGCCGCCGTGCTCCACGGTCGCCGGGATCTGCGGTTCGAGGAGGTGCCCACGCCGAGCGCCGGCCCGGGCGAGCTCCTCATGGAGGTCACCGCGGTCGGCGTGTGCGGCACGGATGCCGCGGAGTGGGCCCACGGCCCGAAGCTCTTCCCGATCGACACCGCCCATCCCGTCACGGGACACCGCGGTCCGCTCACGATCGGACACGAGTTCGCCGGTCGCGTCGTCGCGGTAGGTGAGGACGTGGATGCCGCGTGGGTCGGACGCCTCGTGGCATCCTGCGGCGCTGCCCCCTGCGGGCAGTGCGCGCTGTGCCGGGAAGGGCGATCGAACGTGTGCCGCCAGTACAGCGCCGTCGGCCTCCACCGGCCGGGCGCGCTCGCCCGCTACGTCGCGGCCCCGGTCGCGAGCTGCGCCGACGCCGACGCGTGGGGCCTCGATCCGCACGAGGCAGCGCTCGTGCAGCCGATGTCGATCGCGGTCCACGCCGCCCGCCGCTCCGGAGCATCCCCGGGCGACGTCGCGGTCGTGCAGGGCGTGGGCGGGATCGGCGCGTTCCTCATCCACGTACTCGTCGACCTCGGTGCCCGCGTCATCGCGGTCGACCTCGACCCCGCACGCCTCGCCCTGGCGCGGGAGCTCGGCGCGGCCGAGACGATCACCGGCGGCACGTCGGCCACCGCCGAGCTCCTCACCGCCGCGTGGGGGGAGGAGCTGCCCGTCTTCTTCGAGGTGACGGGATCGCAGCGCGGCATGGACCTCGCGATCGACACGGTGCCGATGGGAACGACGATCGTCGCCGTGGGAATCGCCAAGGCGCCCGCACCCGTCGATCTCGGGCGTGTGACCGTGCGGGAGCTCACCCTCGTCGGGACGAACGCCATGGTGCGCGAGACCGACCTCGGCGACGCGGCCCGCCTCGTCGCGGCGCGTGCCGGACGATGGGATGCCGTCGCCGCCGCCCCCCTGCCGTTCGAGCAGGTCGTGGACGGCGCCTTGGCGCCCATCGCCGAGGGTCGCCCACCCGCAGTGAAGTCGCTCGTGCTTCCGCCCGTCTGATCGAGCGGTCACCACATACACAGCGGATCCTGGGGAGGGCGCGGCATCCTGGGAAGGATCCATCGCGCGGTCGCCTTGATACGGGTGACCCACTTCGAAAGGAACCCCCATGACCACCATCGCCGTCCTCGGAGGCACCGGCTACGCCGGTCGCCACATCGTCGCCGAAGCCGTCCGCCGCGGGCACACCGTGCTCTCCGTCGCCCGCACCGCACCGTCGGAGCGCGTCGAGGGTGCGACGTACGTCGAGGGGACGCTGCTGGACGTTCCGGCACTGGCATCCGAGCTCACCGGCGCCGACGTGGTCGTCTCCGCCGTCGCCCCCCGCGGGGACATGGAAGGTCAGGTGCGCGGCAACCTCGAGGCGCTCTTCTCGGTGCTGCCCGATGACGTGCGCGTGGGAGTCATCGGCGGCGCCGGCGGCAGCCTCGTCGCCCCCGGCGGTCCGCGGGTCGTCGACAGCGGCTTCCCCGACGAGTTCAAGGCCGAAGCGCTCGAGGCGATCGGTGTCCTCGAAGACCTCCAGGCCGAGCAGAGCGGGCGCGACTGGTTCTACATCCACCCCGCGGGCGGCTTCGGCGCCTGGAACCCGGGGGAGCGCACCGGTTCCTACCGCGACGGCGGCGACGTCATCGTGACCGACGCCGACGGGGAATCCTTCATCTCCGGCGCCGACCTGGCCGTCGCCGTGCTCGACGAGATCGAGAACCCGAAGCACTCGCGGGAGCGCTTCACGGTCGGCTACTGACGACCCGCCGCTTCGGCCCGACTCGGGGTCGGCTCAGACGAGATCGCGCCAATCGACGGCGTCGTCCTCGTCGGGGTCGACCTCGATCGCTCCCGTGACGACGGGGAGCGCCATCGTCTCGGTCGGCGGACCCATGACGGTCGCCTCGTCGCGGCGGTGACGCAGCACGTCGTCGATGTACGACCCCACGGTCTCGGCGATCGGCACCGACGTGCCCCGCGCCTGCGACATGTACCAGCGGTGCTCCAGCACCTGGTGGAACACCTCGGCGGGTTCGAGCTTCGAGCGCAGATCGAACGGGATCGCCTTGATCACGGGCTCGAATACGCGCGTCAGCCACTCGTGCGCGACCATCTCCTCGTCGGAGCCGAGGCGCGAGACGCGCGCGCTGAACTCGTCCATGTCGTTGAGGAGGCGGCGCGCCTGGTTCTCCTCGACGTCGAGGCCCGTGAGGCGCAGGAGTCGGCGCTGGTGGTGTCCGGCATCCACGACTTTCGGCTCGATCGTCACGCGCGTGCCGTCGGGGGTCGACTGGATCGACATCTCGCCGATGTCGAACCCGAGCTCGTTGAGACGCTGCACGCGCTCGGTGAGACGCCACGACTCGTTGGCCGAGAACGTCTCCTCGTCGTTGAGGGCTCCCCACAGCGACCAGTACGACGACATGATGCGGTCGGCGATCGCCACCGCGTCGATCCCGCGCTCGAGGCGTCCGCCGGCTTCGAGGTCCATGAGTTCGCCGGCGATGTTGGTGCGGGCGACGTCGAGGTCGTGTTCCCGCTGGCCGCGGGTGAGTCCGCGTTCGTGCAGCTCGCCCGTCTCGGCATCCACGAGGTAGGCCGCGAACTCCCCGGCATCCCGGCGGAAGAGCGTGTTCGACAGCGACACGTCGCCCCAGAAGAAGCCGATGTTGTGGAGACGCACGAGCAGCACCGCCAACGCGTCGACGAGGCGGCCGGCCGTGTCGGGGCGCAGCACCTGGGTGAACAGGGCGCGGTAGGGGAGCGAGAAGCGCAGATGCGCCGTGACGAGTGCCGCGGGGAGCGGTTCGCCCTTCGGGGTGCGGCGCCCGTCGATCACGGCGAAGCGGTCGACACACGGCACGTCGAGGCGTGCGAGCGAGCCGAGCATCTCGTACTCGCGCCGCGCCATCTCGGCCGTCGTCTCCTTGACGGCGACGACGCGCCCCGAGAGGTTGGCGAAGCGCACGAGGTGCCGGGAGATGCCCTTGGGGAGCGACACGATGGTGTCACTGGTCCACTCCTCCAGCGGCGTCGACCACGGCAGCGAGAGCAGCCCCGCATCGACGCTGCTGGCGGTGATGGTCAGCGAGTCCACCACGGATGCTCCTCTGGGGTCGTGACATGCGGCGCGGCGCGGGGGTCGATGACCCGCCGCGCCGCGTCGCTGTCGTGAGTGGTGTGGCTCAGGAGGCCGAAGCGATCGCCTTGTCGGTGAGGCGCTCGCCCGTCTCGATGTCGAAGACGTGCACGTGGCCGGTGACCGGGGCCAGCACGACCTTGTCGCCCGCGTTCGGGTGACGGCGGCCGTCGACGCGCGCGACCAGGTCGGCGCGCTTGCCGTTGATCTCGGTGTGGCCGTACAGGTAGCCGTCGGCGCCGAGCTCCTCGACGAGGTCGACGTCGACCGTGAGGCCCTTGCCGTCGGCCGGGTTGACCGTGATGTCCTCGGGACGCACACCGATCGTGACCTGCGAGCCGTGCGCCTTGCCGAGGATGTCCGCCTCGACGCCCACGACGGCTGTGCCGAAGGTGACGCCGCCTTCGGCGAGGTCGGCCGGGAACAGGTTCATGGCCGGCGAGCCGATGAAGCCGGCGACGAACACGTTGTTCGGCTTCTCGTACAGGTCGCGCGGGGTGCCGACCTGCTGGAGCAGACCGTCCTTGAGCACGGCGATGCGGTCGCCCATGGTGAGCGCCTCGGTCTGGTCGTGCGTGACGTAGACCGTGGTGACGCCGAGGCGGCGCTGCAGCGACGCGATCTGGGTGCGCGTCTGGACGCGGAGCTTGGCGTCGAGGTTCGACAGCGGCTCGTCCATGAGGAACACCTGCGGCTGGCGGACGATGGCGCGACCCATCGCGACACGCTGACGCTGACCACCCGAGAGGGCCTTCGGCTTGCGGGTGAGGTACTGCTCGAGGTCGAGGAGCTTCGCTGCCTCTTCGACGCGCTTGGCGCGCTCTTCCTTGCCGACGCCGGCGATCTTCAGGGCGAAGCCCATGTTCTCGGCGACCGTCATGTGCGGGTAGAGCGCGTAGTTCTGGAACACCATCGCGATGTCGCGGTCCTTCGGCGGGATGTCGGTGACATCGCGGTCGCCGATGAGGATGCGGCCGGAGTTGACCTCTTCGAGGCCGGCGAGCATGCGCAGCGAGGTGGACTTTCCGCAACCGGACGGTCCGACCAGGACCAGGAACTCGCCGTCGGCGACCTCGAGGCTCAGCTTGTCGACCGCGGGGCGGGTGCCGCCGGGGTAGAGGCGGGTTGCGTTGTCAAAGGTGACGGACGCCATTTGTTCTTCTCCTTCACCGGCAGGTACGTGCCGGACGATCCGTAGTGATGGAATGAGCGGGGGCTTGTCCCGCACGTCCTGAGAGGACGCAGGTTCAGTATCGCACGTGAGCGCGTGCCAGATGAAGCGTGTGTCTGGGGTTTTCCCAGGGTGTCTGATTACGATCGGAATGTTCGCAATCCCGTGCGACCCGACGGCCAGCCCACGCCGCCACCTTCGTTTCTGCAAGAGGTTCCATGTCCACCGACGACTCCCGTCCCGAGGTCGCTCCGATCGACCGCCGCGAGGCCGTGCGCGAGAAGGCGCAGCAGGTGCGTGCTCAGCAGTCGCGAGCCCGCCTGGCCCGTCGCTCGGCGCTCGTCGCCGGCGTCGTCGTCGCGGGCGTCGCCGTGATCGCGGTCGTCGCCTGGACCATCTCGGCCACGGCCGGTCGTCCGCAGCTCGAGCCGCTCACGGCCGACGCCGACGGTTTCGCGATCTCGTCGGTCGCGGGTGTCGTGGGGGTCGCTCCCGACGTGGCGGTCGACCCCGACGCGGCCTCCACCCCGGCCGCCGACGCCACGCCCACTCCGACCCCCACGCCCGAGGCGACGGATGCCACGGCCCCCGCCGTCGAGATCCGCGTCTACGTCGACTACCTGTCGCCGGGCGCACGCGAATGGCAGCTGGCCAACGTGCAGCAGCTGTCCGCGTGGGTCGAGCAGGGGGCGGCGACGCTCACCTACCACCCGGTGTCGATGCTGGCGGCCAAGTCCAACGGCACCAAGTACTCGCTGCGCGCCGCGAGCGCTGCCGCGTGCATGGCCACCTACTCGGCCGACGACTACTTCAACTTCAACAACGAGCTGCTGTCCCGGCAGCCGGCGGTCGACTCCGACGGCTACACCGACGCGGAGCTCGCCGACCTCGCGATCGCCTCCGGCGCCGACGACCCCAAGAAGGTGCGGTCGTGCATCGAGTCGGGCGACTTCACCACGTGGGTGAAGGATGCCACCGAGCGCGCCGTCGCAGGCATTCCCGACACCGACGATCTCGCCCTCACCGGCATCCCGATGATCCTCGTCAACGGTCAGGCCTACGTCGGGGCGCTCGACGACCCGGCGGAGTTCTCGCAGTTCGTCATGACCAGCGCGAGCGACGCGTTCTACAAGTCGCAGCAGGCCGAAGAGACGCCCAGCCCCACACCGACGCCCACGCCGTAAGGCAGGGCTCGCGCCCCGGATAGACTGGGCGCTCTTGCCGGCTTGGCGCAATTGGTAGCGCACCGTACTTGTAATACGGGGGTTGCAGGTTCAAGTCCTGTAGCCGGCACACTCTCGGGGTGGTGGTGTCATCGCTTCTCGGTATTTCACTGCGCTCCGCTACTGGGCGCCCGAGCTCCGCTATCGGAAACCTCACGCGGTGGCAAGCCTCTGCCGAACCGGGCAAGACGCGGTGAGACTCGGCAGGTGGACCCCATGCCGAGAGATTCGTCGACGACACCGCTCCTGAGAGACGCACCGTTCGCCCCTGAGCTCAGGTCGGTGCTCGCCGACGCGGATGCCATCGACGGATTCGGCACTGATGTGGGTGCCACTCTCGCGTGGGCGGTGGCCGTCGGCGCTGTCCGCGGAGCGGGGCGTTCACGGAGCGACGACTGGTCCCTGCTTGCGGCGGTCGGCCGCAGCGACGTCGCTGCGGCCCGCATCCTCGAGCCGCATCTCGATGCCCTCACCATCCTGGAACAGGCGAGACGCGACGGCGCAGCGGTAGACATGTCGTCGATCGCCGCCGGTCCTGACTCGTCGTGGGGTGTCTTCGCTGCCGAGGGCGCGGGAATGCGTCTGGAAGCGCGGGCGGATGCCGGCGGCTGGCGCCTCGACGGGACCAAGCCGTGGTGCTCGCTCGCGCAGCACCTGAGCCACGCGCTCGTAACAGCGTGGGTCGGCGACGAGCGTCGCCTGTTTGCCGTCGCGCTGCAAGCCCCCGGCGTCCGACCTCGATCGGGGCCGTGGTTCGCGCGGGGACTGAGCCAGGTCGTCAGCGCGCCGGTGGACTTCGCGTCGGTCCCGGCGGTGCCCGTCGGCGAGCCGGGCTGGTACCTCCGCCGACCCGGCTTCGCCGCGGGCGGCATCGGGGTGGCCGCATGTTGGTGGGGTGCTGCCCTGCCGCTTCGCGACGCCCTGCTCGACGCAGCGCGGCGTGACGGCGCCGATCAGCTGTCGCGTCTGCACCTCGGGCGCGTCGACACGGCGCTGTGGTCCGCGCGGCTGGCGCTGCGGTCCGCCGCCCGCGAGATGGACGGGCTCGACGCGGCATCCGAGGCTCCGGCCTCTCCGGGCACGCTCGCGGCGCGCGTCCGGGCGGTCGTCGCCGACGCGGTCGGGATGACACTCACCGAAGCTGCCCGCGCGCTCGGTCCGCTGCCCCTGGTCGCGGACGACGCGCACGCGCGGCGGGTCGCGGACCTGGAACTCTATCTGCGTCAGCATCACGGCGAGCGGGACGTGGTTCGGATCGGCGTCGACATCAGCGAGGGGCGGGGCGCGTGGTGAGTTTCAGCCACCGCGACCCCGGGACCGCCGAGCACGTGTGGGCTGCGGCCTTTGCGGCACAGGCGCTGCCTGATCTCCGGCAGGAGGCCGATCACCTGGTCGTGATCGCGGCGCACCCCGACGACGAGACCCTCGGGGCGGCGGGGCTGATGTCGATCACCGCTCGTCGCGGCGCGAGAGTGACGGTGCTCATCGCGACCGACGGGGAGGGGTCGCATCCAGAATCGCCGTCGCACTCGCCCGCCGAGCTGGCTGCGCTGCGGCGCCGGGAAGCGACTGCGGCCATGGGGCACCTGCATCCCTCGATCGAGCTCCGCTTCCTCGGCATCCCGGACGGCGGCACCGACGATCACCGGGACGAGATCGCAACCGCACTTCGCGCCGTGCTGATGGATGCCGGTTCCGCCCTCGTCGTGTCGCCGTGGCAGGGGGACGGGCACCGGGACCACCGCGTCGTCGGCGAGGTGGCCGCCGAGGTGTGCAGGGACCTCGGCATCCCGTGGCGGGGCTATCCGATCTGGCTGTGGCACTGGGGCTCGCCCGAGGACGTGCCGTGGGGCGATCTCGAGGTCGTTCGGCTCGACGCCGCGGCTGCTGACGCCAAGCGCGTCGCGACGCGGCATCACCGCAGCCAGATCTCAGCGCTCTCACCAGCGCCGGGCGACGAGGTGATGCTCCATGACGGGATGCAGGCGCACTTCGATCGGGCCTTCGAGGTCTTCGTGCGCCCCGCCGAGGAACCCGCGAGTCTCGGGGAGGGATTCTTCGACGAGTTCTACGGGCGGAACGGAGACGACCCGTGGGGGTTCGAGGCGCGGCGGTACGAGCAGCGGAAGCGCGCCGTCACCTTGGCGAGCCTGCCCCGCGCCCGATACGCCTCCGCCCTCGAGCTCGGGTGCTCCACCGGGGTACTGACCGAGCTCCTGGCAGAACGATGCGATGCCGTCCATGCCGTCGATATCGCTGCCGCGCCGCTCGCAATCGCGAAGGAGCGGATCGGCGAGAGGACCGGAGTCAGTTTCGAGCGCCTCGCGCTGCCCGGCGAGTGGCCCTCCGGCACGTTCGACCTCGTCGTCCTCTCCGAGGTCGGCTACTACTGGAGCGGCGCAGACCTGGCCGACGCGGTCGAGCGGATGCAACGCGCGCTCACGCCTGACGGGCATCTCATCGCGTGCCACTGGCGGCATCCGGTCGCCGAGTATCCGCAGACCGGGGACGACGTCCACGCGGTGCTCCGCTCCTCGAACCGCCTCGTCCGTATCGTCGCGCACGAAGAGGAGGACTTCGTGCTCGAGGTCTACGGGCTCGACCAGGTGCGATCGGTTGCGGCCGAGACGGGCCTGATCGCATGAACGCCGTCTCCCGCGAGGATGTCGCCGCCGTCGCCGTCGCCGTCGTCGTCCCCGTGCACGACGAGGCGGCGCTCCTGAACGAGTGCCTCGCCGCACTGAGCGCCGCGCTGGCGCACACCGGGCGGACGCATCCGCACGTCCGCGTCTCCGCCGTCGTCGTCCTCGATGCGTGCACGGATGCATCCGAAGACATCGCGCGATCCTGGCCGCTGCGCGCGCTCCGCATCGACGCCCGGAACGTAGGGACCGCCCGCCGTGTCGGCATGACCGCCGCGCTCGCCGCGCTGGGGGAGATGCCGCCGGCCGGAGTCTGGGTCTGCACGACCGACGGGGACTCCACAGTCCCGCCCACCTGGCTCAGTCACCAGCTCGACCTTCGAGCGGAGGGAGCGGACGTCGTTCTCGGCACGGTTCGTCCCGACTTCGCCGACCTCACCGCGGAGCACGCCGAGCACTGGCTGGCGACGCACCCTCGCGGGCGCCCGGTCGGCAATGTCCACGGCGCTAATCTCGGTCTCCGCGCCGACGTCTACACCGCGATCGGGGGGTTCGCCGATCTCGATCAACACGAGGACGTCGAACTCGTTCGTGCCGCTCGCGCTCTGGGCGCGCGGGTGGTCGCGACCGACGAGAACGAGGTGGTCACGTCCGGTCGATTCTGGGGGAGGACGCCCGGCGGGTACGCCGCATTCGTACGCGCGACGCACGAGAGAATCGCCGGGTTGGCGCGATCGTAGACGCCCCTTCTCGCTGCCTCGCCTGTGTTCGCCCGCGCCGCTTGGCGGATGCCAGGCTGCGCGACCCGCAAGATGACGCGGGTGAACCGCCCGACCGGCGGTAGACGCGACCACCGCCCCGGCGGTGCTGCGCTGTCTCGCCCTCGCGTCAGGGACGGAGCGCGAACACCGGCACCGTCGGCGTGCGCAGGGTGTCGGCGCGCCACCGCTCGGCCGCCTCGGAGCCGAGCCTGCTCGCCAGGAGGAGCGCGCCCAGCCGGTCGATCACCTCGCCGCGATTGACGGCCACCGTCGAGCACGGCATGCAGTCCGCGACGTGCGCGTCGGCGGCGCGCCCGCCCGCGCGACCCTGGAAGAGCGACGAGCGCACGTGTGCGCACTCGTCGGGTAGGCCGCGACCCCGGGAGACGGCGATCCACCTCTCCACGAAGCGGTCCACCAGTCGCGGCGAGGTGGCTTCCACGACGGATGCCGCGATCATCGGTGCGCAGTCGCTCCACGTCATCCGGTCGACCGCGCGGAACCACATGAGCGCGCGGTCGTCGGCTGGCAGCAGCCGGTAGGCCTCCACGAGCGACGTCCGCCCTGCGGGGTAGTCGTGGTCGCCGGCACCGTCGAGCTGCGGGAAGAGCTCCGCCGTGACGGTCACAACGGTCTCCCGCACCGGCATCCCGGCCCAGACGCGCGCCGGGGCCTCCCGGCGGAAGAGGTCGCGTGCGGCGGTGAGCGTCTCGTGCGAAGCGGTCATCCCGGTGCACGCCCGGATCGTGTCGGCGGCGGCGCTCTCGTGGCGGGCCCACAGCAGGTCGGCCGCGTCGGGCCGCCCGACGAGACTCTCCGCCAGCAGCGCGCGGTCGGTCCAGCGGCTCATCCCGCGAAACCCCTCGATCTGTGCAATGCGCATGATTCCGGCATCCTTCCCTGGCTTCACGGCATCGACTCGATCCCGTCGAACACTCCCAGCCGCTCTCCCGCCACGAGCGCCTCGGCACGTCGAGTGACGCCGAGCTTGCGGTACACCGACGTCAGGTGCGTCTTGACGGTGTTGCGGGAGACGCCGAGGAGGTGCGCGGCGCCGTCGAGCGTGACGGGGCCGCGGACGGCCGCCAGCACGCGGCGCTCCGAGCGCGTGAGCGGTGGGATCCGCGGCGCCTCGGGAGCCGAGACGACACCGTGTGCGGCTCGCACGAAGGCGTCTCCCACGTCGGTAGGTACGGCAGCGGCGAGCTCCGCACGGGCACTCGCGGGCAGCATCGCGAGCGGCCGTCGTGCGCCGGTGGCGAGCATCCAACGGGCAGCCGACGTCGCGAGCGCGGCGTCGACGCGTCCGGTGCGCAGGAACGTCGCCCAGGCGATGAGCAGCGATGCCTCGGCGCGCTGGCCCGGGGGTGTGCCGCGGGCCGCGAGGATCGCTCCGGCGATGGTCGCAGCAGCGGCGGGGCGACCGTGTCGGAGTACGAGACGTGCGCGCGCGAGCCGCGTGAGATCACCGCCCGCCGCGTCGATCCGTCCCGCGGCGCGAAGGTCGCCCAGCAGTGCGAGTGCGTCGATGCGGCTCGCGGTGGCGATGTCTCCCACGAGAGGGCCGCGCGCCGGAAGCTGGGGGAGGAGGAGATCGAGGGTGTCGAGCGTCCGGTGCGGCAGCCCCTCGGCCAGCGACAGGCGGGTGTCGGCGAGGAGGGCGAAGGGCAGCAGCTCCGGTGACCCGGCGTCGAGATCGCGGACCGCGGCCGTCGCCTCGGGCGTCAGGCGCTCCACGGCGAGGATCGCGCGCGCCGCGCGCGCCACGGCATCCGTCGGCTCCGCGCCACCCCCGGAAGAGGAGTCGCGGGCGGGATCGTCGTCATACGTGTGGGCCAGGATGCCGTCAGCCGCATCGAGCGATCCCCGCACGGCGTGCACGAGCGCTTCGTGGTGCGCGGCGAGGCGACTCTCGGCCGGCGTTCGCGCGGCGCGCGCGGCCGCTTCGAACTCGACGAGCGCCGTGACCGTGCGACCGGCCAGGAGCGAGGCGCGACCGAGGATCACATGCGGGGGGAGCGGCGTCCCCTCTCGTTCCGGTGTCATCGTCGCGCTCATGCGTCGTCGAAGCCGCGGGCGAGCTCGTCGAGTCGCGTCCACGCCGCGCGGCAGCGTGCGCAACGAGCGAGATGGGTGAACCGCGCGACCCCGACGACGTCGGCCAGCGCGAGCGGGAAGATGTCGGGGAGCGTGTCGGCGAAGCGCACACACGCGGCGGGCGGGTCGCCCCACACGAGCATCTCCCGCACGATCGCGCGCCGCAGGCCTGCTTTCGCGCGGTAGACGAGGGCGTGGATCGCCGGCGCGGGGCGGTCGAGCTCGGCCGTCAGCTCCCGTGCCCGAGCCCCTGCGACCGCCACGTGCACGAGCACGCGCTGCTGATCGGCCGGGAGCGTCCGGAGGGCGCGGCGCACCAGCGCGCGCTCGTGGAAAACGTCGACCTCGCGGAACACGTCGGCATCCGCGCGGACCCCCTCGCCGTCGAGCGGCACGGTGCGGGAGCGCGCCGACCGGAGTTCGTCCTTCATCCGGTTGCGCATCGCCGCGAACAGGTAGGCGCCGATGTTGGCGATGTCGCTCCCCGAGGCCGCACGACCGACGGCGGAGGCGAGGGCCTCCGCGAGCAGGTCGTGGGGGTCGAGGAGATCACCGGCGAGCTTGCGGGCGAACCCCTGCAGGAGCCCCCGGTTGGCCGCGTAGTAGTCGCCGATGGCGGCCGTGGCTTCGGCGTCGGTGTGGCTGTCGGTCTCTTCGCCGAGTCGTTCGGCCGTCGTGGTGGTGCGCACGTGTGGTTCTCCCGCGATCTCCCGTGACGCCGCCGTTGCCGTGGTCGAGCCGCGGATGCCGGAGGCGTGAATGCACTGAAGAGATGCCCCCGCCCGGAGCCGATGACGGCGGAGTCGCGGAAACCACCCGTTTCCTCACCCGAATCCCCCACAACTGAGGGTCTGGAGCCCCGTCCCCTAGGCTCATCGGGTGACATCCGCCCCCTCACCCGCGCGCCTGCCCGCGGCGATCGCCCTGTCGGGTGCGGTGCTCGTCGGCATCCTCACCGCGATACAGGCGCGGATCAACGGCGAACTGGGCCTGCGGCTGGGCGACGGACTCGTCGCGGCGGCCATCTCGTTCGGCTCCGGCCTCGCGCTCCTCGCCCTGTGCTCGCTCCTGCTGCCGTCGGGGCGCCGAGGCTTCCGTGCGCTCACGACGGGGCTGCGGGAGCGCACGATCCCGTGGTGGATGCTGGCGGGGGGAGCCGCGGGCGCCCTCACGGTGGCGACCCAGGGCCTCGCCGTCGCGGTGATCGGCGTCTCGCTGTTCACCGTGGGGGTGGTCGCGGGTCAGACCGTGAACGGACTCGTCCTCGACCGGGTCGGCTACGGCCCGGCCGGCGTCGTGGCCGTCACCGTCCCCCGGGTGCTGGGTGGGGTGCTCGCGCTCGCCGCAGTCGCCGTGTCGTTGCAGGGCGGCGTGCTCGACCGCATCCCGCTGTGGATGCTGATCCTTCCGCTCGTGGCGGGCGTCGGGATCGCCTGGCAGCAGGCGACCAACGGTCGTCTCCGCCAGCGCGTGGGCACACCGCTCACCGCGACCCTCGTGAACTTCATCGGCGGCACGATCCTTCTCGTGCTCGCCGCGCTCATCAGCGTCGCCGTCTCAGGCCCGCCCGCCACGGTGCCGGGGGAGCCCTGGCTGTTCGTCGGCGGGGCGATCGGCGTCGTCTACATCTTCATGTCGGCGGCGCTCGTGGTGCACACCGGCGTGCTTCTCCTCGGACTCGGCACCGTGGCCGGTCAGCTGCTCACCGCCTTCGCGATCGATGTCGCGTTTCCCGCGGCATCCGGGCCGGGATGGGCGATCGAGCTCACGATGGTCGCGATCGCCCTCGTTTCGGTCGTCGTGGCGGCAGCGCCGTGGCGCGCACGCCGTCGCCCTCAGAGCTGATCGCCCGCGCCCGCGGTGCGCTCGCGAGCGGCGTTCTTCCGCGCTTTCTTGTCGGCCTTCGCCGCGCGCTCCCGCTCCTTCTTGCGTTCCTTCTTGCGGGCGCGCTTGGCCTTCTTCTTGGCCTTCTTCGCCGCGCGCTTCGCCTTTTTCCCGGGGCGCGAGGTCAGCGGCTCGCCGGTTGTCGCGACCGTGGTGGGCGGCTCCTCGCCGTCCGCCGCCCCTTCGAGCGTCGTCGACGACGGCATCCGTGTGAGGAGCGGTGCGGCATCCAGTGCCGCGCGACGGCCGGGACGACTGTGGGCGGGCTTCCCGCCGACGTACAGCCAGCCCAGCAGCTCCTCGTCGTCGCCGAGACCGTGAGCGCGCGCGACGGGAGTCGAGCGCGTCTCGCGCCCGGTACGCCAGATGACGCCCCACCCGGCTTCGTCGAGGAGGAGGCTGAGCATGTGGGCGACCCCGGATGCCACGGCCTCCTGCTCCCAGCGGGGCACCTTCGTGCTCGGCCGGAAGCTCGCGACCACCGCGATCAGCAGGGGAGCGCGCAGCGGTTTCGGCGACGGCCGGTCGTCGCCCTGGGCGAGCGCGAGCGCTTCACCGAGTCGCTGGCGGTCGTCGCCGCGGAGCTCGATCAGACGCCACGGGCGAAGCGACGAATGGTCGGCGACGCGCCCGGCGGCCGACACGAGCGTGAGCAGCTCCGCACGGGTGGGAGCGACATCGGTCACCTTCGACCACGACCGCCGCGCGCGAACGGCCTGCAGGGCTCCGTTCACTTCTCGGGCGTCACTTCTCGGGTGCGAACGACAGCGACAGCGAGTTCATGCAGTAGCGGTCACCCGTGGGCGTGCCGAAGCCGTCGGGGAACACGTGCCCGAGGTGCGAGCCGCACGTCGCGCACCGCACCTCCGTGCGCACCATTCCGTGGCTGCGGTCCTCGATGAGTTCGACCGCCTCCGGGCGCACCGACTCGTAGAAGCTCGGCCATCCGCAGTGGGAGTCGAACTTGGTGCCGCTCTGGAAGAGCTCCGCTCCACACGCGGCACACGTGTAAAGTCCGGCGCGGCTCTCGTCGAGCAGCTCGCCGGTCCAGGCGCGCTCCGTGCCCGCCTGTCGCAGCACCGCGTACTGCTCGGGGGTCAGCTCCTCGCGCCACTGCTCGTCGGTCTTGTTCACGCTGTACGTCATGGCAGCTCCTTAGGTCCACTCCATTCAACCCGACAGTGCCCCTTCCTGTTCCTTCCGGCGTGCATCGAGTGGCGCTCCCGCGTCCGCGCCGCGGGGTGTCTAGCCTGGAGACGTGCCCCTCTCCGACCGCGACCGCGTCCTCTTGGACTTCGAGGCGCGCTGGGGCCGCCACGGCGCCGCGAAGGAGGAGGCCGTGCGCGAGGAACTCGCGCTCACGCCCGCTCGCTACTACCAGCTGCTCGGTCGTCTCGTCGACGACGCGGATGCGCTCGCGTACGCGCCCATGCTCGTGCACCGGCTGCGCCGCATGCGCGAGGCGCAGCAGACGGTCGCTGTCACGGCCCCCGGCCCGGGCGTGCATCGCGCGGCCCGATAGAATCGCGGGATGCCGAACGAGCACCCGAGCGACCGCTTCGACACGCTGCCCGATCCCGCCGAGAGCGGTGCGCGTCGCGTCGGAGCGCACCGTGCCGAGCAGCCGCGGATGCGCCGCGGCCGCATCTTCCTGTGGGCGCTCGTGGCGACTGTCGTCCTGGTGGCCCTCGGCATCCTGGGCACGTTGTGGGTCACGGGACGCTTCGCCGCCGCACCGCCGGCGGCGATCATGCCGACGCAGGGCCCGACGGCCACGCCGGTGGTCGACCCGTCGTACACCGTGCTCGTCCTCAACGCCTCCACCGACGACACCCTCGGTGCCAGCGTCAGTGCCGACGTCGTCGCCGCAGGGTGGTCGGCCGACGACGTGACCGCCGGGGATGCCGGTTCCCACGACTTCCCGACCACGACGGTGTTCTATGCCGCCGAAGACGACGAGGGCGCCGCGCGCGGCCTCGCTCAGTCGATCGGGGGCGCGGAGGTCGAGTTCAGCGAGGCCTATCAGGACGGCGACGAGCTGAAGCAGCTGGTCATCGTCATCGGCATGGATCGCGTCGAGAGCACCGACTGAGGTCGCCCTCGCACACCCCGCGCATCCCGCCGTGTTTCCTGCGTGTGAAGACTTCGGTGCAGGCGTGTCAACAGTTGTCGGAACGGCGGCTGCGCGTGTCGGGGCGTCGTTAGCATTGCGACGTTCCACCGCTTTATGGCACCACTGAGATTCGCATGACGGGATAGAAAAGATGACGCAGGGCACCGTCAAATGGTTCAACGCCGAGAAAGGATTCGGCTTCATCACGGTCGTCGACGGCCAGGACGTCTTCGTCCACTACTCCAACATCGACATGTCGGGATTCCGCGTGCTCGAGGAGGGGCAGACGGTCGAGTTCACCGTGGGCACCGGGCAGAAGGGCCCGCAGGCCGAGTCCGTCCGCGTCGTGACCGCCTGACGTCACCGCGCTCGGCTATCCTGCCCGGGTGACCCTCCCCCTGCGCTCCGTCGCCGCCCTCGCGGCGCTGTCCGTCGCGGCGATGACCCTCATCGGTTGTTCGCCCGAGACGGAGGCCGCTCCGTCTCCGACGGTGACCGCCACCCCGACGCCGACCCCGACTCCCACGCCGACCCCGACGCCGACGCCCACCACGGG
Organism: Candidatus Microbacterium phytovorans; assembly: GCA_029202445.1. Lineage (NCBI taxonomy): Bacteria > Bacillati > Actinomycetota > Actinomycetes > Micrococcales > Microbacteriaceae > Microbacterium > Candidatus Microbacterium phytovorans. Next base: position 1,494,083 of record CP119321.1, on the reverse strand, counting down.
CGCGTCGCCGCTGCGGGGGACGGAGGTGCCGCTGGCCGACATCACGGGACCCGCGCTCGCCGCCAAGATCGACAACCACTGGGACGCACGGCCGCAGTGGGGGCTCGAGCGCACCGACATCGTCTACGAGGAGCTCGTCGAGGGCGGCATCACGCGCTACGTGGCGGTGTGGTTCTCCGACGTGCCGAAGGAGATCGGCCCGATCCGCAGCATCCGGCCCATGGACCCCGAGATCGTCGGACCGCTGGGCGGCATCATCGCCTTCTCCGGCGGCAAGGCCCGGTTCGTGCAGATGATCCGGGACACCGATCTGCACACGTCGATCCACGGCGGCGCGGACGACCGGTTCATGTACCGGTCGACGGCCAAGCGAGCGCCGCACAACGTCGTCGTGCGTGCCCGTGAGCTGCGCGCCGAGTACAAGAAGATCGACCCGCCGAAGCAGCAGTTCGCCTATTCCGAGGATGCCGCGTCATCCTCGGCGGGCACCGACGGCAGCAAGACGAAGGGGCTCGACATCGAGTTCTCGTATCAGTCTCACCGTGCCTGGCGGTGGAATGCGGATGCCGGGAAGTACCTGCGCTGGCAGGACGGGAACAAGGACCGGGATGCCGGTGGCACGCAGCTGCGCGCGACCAACGTGGTCACGCTGACGGTCGAGGTGGAGTACGGCACGGTCCCGCGGACACGCCTGGTCGGGAAGGGCAAGGGGACCGTGTCGACCGACGGGCGGACGATCCGCGTGTCGTGGTCGAAGAAGAACCGCGATGCGCCCATCCGCCTCCGGGACTCCGACGGCGCCGAGGTCACGCTCGCCCCCGGCAACACGTGGGTCGAGCTGGTTCCCGAACGCGGATCGGTCGATATCGTCCGCTAGCGGTCGCCGTGTGTCGGGCCGGGAGCCCGCGGCTTGCACTCCCCATGGTCGAGTGCCAGAATGATTTAGCACTCGATGTCATTGAGTGCTAAAGACATCGCCTACGTCCGGGAGGGACGACACACACATGGCAAAGATCATCGCTTTCGACGAGGAGGCCCGTCGCGGTCTCGAGCGCGGCCTCAACATCCTGGCCGACGCCGTCAAGGTGACGCTCGGCCCCCGCGGTCGCAACGTCGTGCTCGAGAAGAAGTGGGGCGCCCCCACCATCACGAACGACGGCGTCTCGATCGCCAAGGAGATCGAGCTCGACGACCCGTACGAGAAGATCGGCGCGGAGCTCGTCAAGGAGGTCGCGAAGAAGACCGACGACGTCGCCGGTGACGGCACGACGACCGCCACGGTCCTGGCTCAGGCGCTCGTGCGCGAGGGCCTGCGCAACGTCGCGGCCGGCGCCGACCCGATCTCGCTCAAGAAGGGCATCGAGAAGGCCGTCAAGGCGCTCTCCGACGAGCTCCTCGCGTCGGCCAAGGAGGTCGAGACCAAGGAGGAGATCGCCGCCACGGCATCCATCTCCGCCGCCGACCCCGAGATCGGCGAGCTCATCGCCGAGGCCATCGACAAGGTCGGCAAGGAGGGCGTCGTCACCGTCGAGGAGTCGCAGACCTTCGGCACCGAGCTCGAGCTCACCGAGGGCATGCGCTTCGACAAGGGCTACATCAACCCCTACTTCGTGACCGACCCCGAGCGTCAGGAAGCGGTCTTCGAAGACCCCTACATCCTCATCGCGAACCAGAAGATCTCGAACATCAAGGACCTTCTGCCGATCGTCGACAAGGTCATCCAGGAGGGCAAGGAGCTCGTCATCATCGCCGAGGACGTCGAGGGCGAAGCTCTCGCGACCCTGGTGCTGAACAAGATCCGCGGCATCTTCAAGTCGGTCGCCGTCAAGGCTCCCGGCTTCGGCGACCGTCGCAAGGCCCAGCTGCAGGACATCGCGATCCTCACGGGCGGCCAGGTCGTCACCGAAGAGGTCGGCCTCAAGCTCGAGAACGCCACGACCGACCTGCTCGGCCGCGCGCGCAAGGTCATCGTCACCAAGGACGAGACCACGATCGTCGAGGGTGCCGGTGAGGCCGCTCAGATCGAGGGTCGCGTGACGCAGATCCGCGCGAGATCGACAACACCGACAGCGACTACGACCGCGAGAAGCTCCAGGAGCGTCTCGCCAAGCTCGCCGGCGGCGTGGCCGTCATCAAGGCGGGTGCGGCGACCGAGGTCGAGCTCAAGGAGCGCAAGCACCGCATCGAAGACGCCGTCCGCAACGCGAAGGCGGCCGTCGAGGAGGGCATCGTCCCCGGTGGTGGCGTCGCGCTCATCCAGGCGGGCAAGAGGGCGTTCGACAAGCTCGAGCTCGTCGGCGACGAGGCGACGGGTGCGAACATCGTCAAGGTCGCCATCGAAGCTCCGCTCAAGCAGATCGCCCTCAACGCGGGCCTCGAGCCCGGCGTCGTGGCCAACAAGGTCTCCGAGCTCCCCGTGGGCCAGGGCCTGAACGCGGCGACCGGCGAGTACGTCGACATGTTCGCGGCCGGCATCATCGACCCCGCAAAGGTCACCCGCTCGGCGCTGCAGAACGCGGCATCCATCGCCGGCCTGTTCCTCACGACCGAGGTCGTCGTCGCGGACAAGCCCGAGAAGGTTGCGGCTCCGGCCGGCGACCCGACCGGTGGCATGGACTTCTGATCGAGAAGCACTGATCGAGAAGCACTGACGAGAAGGGCCCCTCCACGGAGGGGCCCTTCTTGCGTCACCGGAAGATGCCGGTGGCCGCAGACTCCGTGTCGGCGTACTGCCGCGCGACGTGCCCGAGGGCGCCGCTGATGTCGGCCAGCGCCGTCTCCACTTCGCGCTGTGCGGCCCTCCACCGCTCGATGACGGACTGGAAGGCCACGGCGGCCGACCCGGTCCACGATCCCTGCAACTGGGTCAGCTGCGACATCATCGCCGCCGTGTCGGACTGCAGTCGATCGCCTGTCGCCCGTACGGCCGATGTGGCGGACATCACCGCGTCGGAGTCGACGCTGAATACGGCCATGTTCTGGCTCCTCTCCTGTGGGATGCCCCGAGGCTAAGCCGCATCGGGCGAGCGGATGCCGCGGCATCCGCGGTCCTGCGGAGGGCTACGACGGCGCGGTCCCTGGGGAGGAGGCGTCGGTGTCCGGGGAGGGGGCGCGGGCGCGGGACGGCGTCAGTTCTCGCGCAGGCGCGGGAGTGGCTGCGTCTCGATGAGGAGGTGCTCTTCGACCGGTCGCGGGGTCGCCAGCGGGAACGAGACCCGGAAGGTGGCGCCACCGCCCGCGGTCTCGGTGACCTCGATCGAGCCGTGGAGGGCTTCGACGATCGACGCCACGATCGACAGTCCCAGGCCGGAGCCGCCCGTCTCCCGGGTGCGCGAGGTGTCGGCACGCCAGAAGCGCTGGAAGATCTTGTCGCGGATCTGCTCGGGGATGCCGTCGCCGTGGTCGATCACCGCGATCCACCCCATGCCGGCGCGTTCGTCGACGCCGACGCCCACGTCGATCGGACTTCCATCGGGAGTGTAGCGACGGGCGTTGGCGAGCAGGTTCGCCACCACCTGGCGGATGCGGTTCTCGTCGCCGAGCACGATCGGGTCGACGACGCGCCGCGACGCAGGTGCCGGAGCCGCGGGCGGGACCACGGCATCCTCGTCGGCCTCGGACGGCGTCGCCGAGCGCGAGCGGCGACGCAGGATCGACCGCGTCGCATCGGCGAGGCTCGCCCCGGAGCGGCGCCCGCGAAGTGCCGTGTCCTTGCCGTGCGGAGCCGTCTCCGCCGAGGGCGCTCCCGTCACGGTGGCCACCACGACGGTCTCGTCGATCATTGTGACCGTGCGGTCGGGAGAGGTGACGCGCGCGTCGAGCACGGCGTCCCGCGCGATCGGCCGGAGGTCGACGTCGAGGATGACGATGTCACGCCGCTCGTCGAGGCGAGCCAAGGCCAGCAGGTCTTCGACGAGCGCCCCCATGCGCACGGCTTCCTTCTCGATGCGCTCCATCGACTGGGCCGTCTGCTCGTCGCCCGAGATGGCGCCCATCCGGTACAGCTCCGCGTACCCGCGCACGGTCACGAGCGGCGTGCGGAGCTCATGGCTCGCGTCGCCGATGAATCGTCGCATCTGGCGCACCGACGCGTCGCGCTGCCCGAGCGCATGGTCGATGCGATCGAGCATGGCGTTGATCGCGGTCTTCAGGCGCCCCACTTCGGTGCCGGGGGCGATGTCGGTCATGCGCTGCCGGAAGTCGCCCGCCGCGATCGACATGGCGGTCTCCTCGACCTGACCGAGCCCTCGGAAGGCGAGGGTGACGGCGCTGCGGGTGGCGAACGCCCCCGCCAGAATCGTGAGGACCGCGAGGATCGTGTAGATGCCGATGTAGTTGGCGACCGTCTGGTTGACGCTCGTCAGGGGGATCGCCACCATCTGCGAGTAGTTGTCGCGCACGCCCTCCAGCGGCGGAAGGAAGTCGACGCTGGCGCGGAACTTCGCCGCGCCGTCGGTCGACTGCAGGTCGAACGGCTCGGTGCCCGTCGTGAGGGTCTCCTGCAGCGTGAACACCTCCGGGAAGGCGGGCGCGGGACCGTTGTCGCCCGCCGTCGCCTTCAGCGCGCCGTCGGGGCCGTAGACGGCGACGAAGTACTGCGTGCCCGCGGCATCCTTCTCGATGAACATCGGGACGCCGTCGTAGATCTCGATGTCGAACACCGTGCTCGCGACGTTCGTCGGCGCCAACTGCTTCAAGTAGGCGTCGAGGGAGGAGAGCTGGGAGTTGCGCAGGAACACCATCGTGCCGACGCCCGCGGAGATCAGACCGATCGCCAGCACGGCGACGGTGACGCCGGTGACCTTCGCGCGCAGGCTCGTGCCGCGCCACCATGAGGTGAGGCGGTCGGTCGTGCTGCTGGTGCCGCTCAGGTCGAAGTCCCCTCGGACGCGCGGGTCAGACGGTCTTCCCGGTCTTGAGCATGTACCCGAAGCCGCGCTTGGTCTGGATCAGCGGCTCGGAGGAGTGCGGATCGATCTTGCGCCGCAGGTAGGAGATGTAGCTCTCGACGATGCCGGCATCGCCGTTGAAGTCGTACTCCCACACGTGATCGAGGATCTGCGCCTTGCTGAGCACGCGGTTGGGGTTGAGCATGAGGTAGCGCAGGAGCTTGAACTCGGTGGGGGACAGGTCGATGGAGATGTCGCCCACGAGCACGTCGTGCGTGTCCTGGTCCATCGTGAGCTCGCCGGCCTTGATGGTCGACTCCTCGTCGGCCTGCATCGTGCGACGCAGGATCGCCTGGATGCGAGCGACGATCTCGTCGAGGCTGAACGGTTTGGTGACGTAGTCGTCGCCCCCCGCGTTGAGGCCCTCGATCTTGTCCTCGGTCTCGTCCTTCGCCGTGAGGAACAGGATCGGTGCCGTGTACCCGGCGCCGCGGAGGCGCTTGGTCACGCTGAAGCCGTTCATGTCGGGGAGCATGACGTCGAGGATGATGAGGTCGGGTTCCTCCTCGAGCACGGCCGAGATGGTCTGGGCGCCGTTGGCGACGGCTCGGACCTGGAAGCCGGCGAACCTCAGGCTCGTGACGAGCAGGTCCCGGATGTTCGGTTCGTCGTCGACGACGAGAATGCGCGCAGCGTTCATAGGCCCATCTTGGCATCGGATTCCCTGCGGATGCTGGAAGCGCCGCGACGCCGGGCATGATGGAAGCATGACGCTGCCGCCCGAACCGACCACGGTCCCCGCCGCACCCGCCCTCGTCCCCGCGCCCGCGGTCGCCGCGCCCGCGGTGCCCAAGCCGCTCCCCGTCGACGCCATCGTCGGCGGACTCGCGTTCCACCGGCTCGGTTTCGCGCGTCGCCGTCGCGCGTGGTGGACGCCGCTCGTGACCGGCCTCCTGGCCATCGCGTTCTACGCCGTGCTCACGGTGGTGCTGGGCGTCTTCATGGTCGTCGCCGCCCTCACCGACCCCGGCTTCGCCGATCGGATGCTGACGCTCACGACCGAGGTCTCCTTCGACCTCACCGAGCCGCTGCTCGTGGCGCTCCTCCTGCTGAGCATCGTCATCATGCTCCCGTCGTACGTCTTCGCCTCCCTCATCGTGCAGGGCGGCAAGCTCGGGTTCATCTCCTCGGCCGCCGGACGGCTGCGGTGGCGCTGGCTGCTGCTGACGACCGCAGCGGCCGCCGTCGTCGCCGTCGCGATGAGCGGGCTCTCGCTCCTCCTCCCCGGAGGAGCCGAAGGCGTCACCGACGGTTCGGGCCTCGTCGCCCCCGACGACAACCCCTCGCTGTGGGCGACGCTCGTCGTGCTCCTCGTCCTCGTTCCGCTGCAGGCCACCGCGGAGGAGTACATCTTCCGCGGCTACCTCATGCAGGCCATCGGACGGTGGTTGCGGCATCCCGCTTTCGCCATCCTGCTGCCGGTGCCGCTGTTCGTGCTGGGGCACCTCTACGACCCCCTGGGGCAGCTGAGCGTCGGCGTGTTCGCCGTCGCCGCGGGCTGGCTCACGTGGCGCACGGGCGGACTCGAGGCGGCCATCGCCCTGCACGTCGTCAACAACCTGCTGGCGTTCCTCCTGGGCCTCGCGGGTCTCTCCGACGTCAACGCGAGCTCCCCGGGCTGGGCGAGCTTCGTCTTCTCCACGCTGCTGGTGGGTGTCTACACCGCCGTCGTGGAGTGGCTGTTCCGCCGCTCGCGGCTCGGACGCACCGTCATCGTCACCCCGGCGCCCACGCCGCCGTACGCGCTCGCGTCGGCTCCGATCGCCCCGTCGCCCGGTGGCGGCTACGCCGCGGAGAGCCCGTCGGCATCCAGGATCGTGTAGCTGTACCCCTGCTCGGCGAGGAACCGCTGCCGGTTCTGCGCGAAGTCCTGATCGACCGTGTCGCGGGCGATGAGCGTGTAGAAGCTCGCGGTGTGCCCGCTGGTCTTCGGCCGCAGGAGGCGCCCCAGACGCTGAGCCTCCTCCTGCCGTGATCCGAACGATCCCGAAACCTGGATCGCGACGGAGGCCTCCGGCAGGTCGATAGAGAAGTTCGCGACCTTCGAGACCACGAGCACCGGAATGCGTCCCTCGCGGAACCCGCCGTACAGCTCCTCGCGCTCGTCGACGGGAGTGGCCCCCGTGATCTGCGGCGCGCCGAGCGCGTCGGCGAGGATGTCGATCTGATCGAGGTACTGGCCGATCACGAGGATCTGCTCGCCCTGGTGCTTGGCGACGAGGTCGCGCACCACGCCGATCTTGGCGTGCGCCGTCGCCGCCAGGCGGTAGCGCTCGTCGTCGGCGGCCGCGGCGTACTCCAGACGATCGGATGCCGGAAGGTCGACGCGCACCTCGTAGCAGACGGCGGGGGAGATGAAGCCCTGGGCCTCGATCTCCTTCCAGGGGGCGTCGAAGCGCTTGGGGCCGATGAGGCTGAAGACATCACCCTCCCGGCCGTCTTCACGCACGAGAGTCGCGGTGAGGCCCAGGCGACGGCGGGCCTGCAGGTCGGCCGTCAGTTTGAACACCGGGGCCGGAAGGAGGTGCACCTCGTCGTAGACGATGAGGCCCCAGTCGAGAGCGTCGAGGAGCGCGAGGTGCGCGTACTCGCCCTTCCGCTTCGCCGTCAGGATCTGATAGGTCGCGATCGTCACGGGCTTGACCTCTTTGGCCTGACCCGAGTACTCGCCGATCTCCTCCGGCGTGAGGCTCGTGCGCTTGAGGAGCTCGTCGCGCCACTGCCGGGCGCTCACCGTGTTCGTCACGAGGATGAGGGTCGTCGTCTTCGTGTCGGCCATCGCGGCCGCGCCGACGAGGGTCTTGCCCGCCCCGCACGGCAGCACCACGACGCCCGAACCGCCCTCGCTGAAGATGTCGACGGCCTTGCGCTGGTACGGGCGGAGCGTCCAGCCGTCCTCCGCGAGATCGATCTCGTGCGGGGTGCCGGGCGTGTACCCCGCGTGGTCCTCCGCGGGCCAGCCGATCTTCAGGAGTTCCTGCTTGATGTGTCCGCGGGCCCAGGCGTCGATGACGAACACGTGGGGAGCGGGGTGGGCGATCAGTAGCGGCTGAATCCGCTTGTTCTTCGACACCTCGGCCAATACGGCGACATCGGTGGAGCGCAGGAGGAGCTCTCCCTCGTCGCCACGTTCGATGACGAGCCTGCCGTAGCGGCCGACGGTCTCGCGGATGTCGATGGACACCGAGGCCGGCACCGGGAACCGCGACCAACGGTCGAGGGTGGCGAGCATGTCCTCCGCGCCGTGACCGGCCGCGCGCGCGTTCCACAGGCCCAGCCGTGTGATGCGGTACGTGTGGATGTGCTCGGGTGCGCGCTCGAGCTCGGCGAAGATCGCGAGCTCGTGCCGCGCGTCTTCGGCCGCCGGGTGGGCGACTTCGAGCAGCACGGTACGGTCGCTTTGCACGATGAGGGGGCCGTCAGCCATAACGTGCCAGTCTACCGGCCGCAGGTCACGCGGGACGCACGCTGGCGATGCTCGAGACGGGCAGCGTGCGTTCGACATCCGCGACGCGATCCCGGCCGCGTAGACGGCCGCCCCCGAGGCCCGTCGCTTCCATCGTGATCTCGCGCTCGCCGCCGTCGGGCATGCGGACGACGATCGTCAGCACTGCTCGGGCACGCACCGCCTGCTCCAGTTCGCGCCCGAGCCACGCCGAGTCGGCGTCGGCGGCGTGGGCGGCGCGCAGCCGCTCCCGCAGCGGTGCGTATGCATCGGGGGATGCCGTGGCATCCGGCGGGGTGGGAGCGAGGCGACGACGGTCGAGCGTGCGGACGGCGCCGTCGGCATCGACGGCCACCACGGGGTAGCGGGCGTCGGCCAGCATCCAGAAGACGGTGTCGGGGCTGCTGCGGCTGAGGAGGACGTCGCCGTGGGGTGTGAGGCCGAGCGGTCGGAGCGCCTGATCCACGGCGAGCGCCGGGAGCATCGCCGGATCGAGCGCGGTCACCTGCGTGCGACCCGACCAGTCGGGCCCGACACGGATGCTCCCGTGCCGCCGCGCGCTGCGATCGATCTCGTACTCCAGGGGCTGGGGGACACCCGTGAGCGAGAGGTCGGCGAGGAAGCGGCGCACCGAATCCGCCGTCTCGCCCGTCGTGAGCGCGGCACTCAGGGTCTCGGCGGTGAAGCGGTAGGTCGACGCCTGGGCGCGCGTCTCTCGCAGCGCCATGGTCCGCAGGCGCCGGTCGAGCTGGGGTTCGAGAGGTCCGGGGGCGATGGCGGTCAGGTCGTTCTGCAGGAAGACGCGATCGACCTCGGCGGGCAGGAGCGCCTGCAGCGCGGACTCGTCGCCGCCCGCGCCGTCGCGGACGCCCTCCGCCCACGCCGCACTCCGACCGTCGGGACCTATCACGGCCCAGCGCTGCAGGAGCGCTCGCCATCGGTCGGCTCGCGCCGGCCACGCGGGATCGAAGGGGTAGGCGCTGCGCCACTCGGACACCTCGAGCCAGCCATCGGCGCTCACGACGGCGGTCGGCAGCGCGGCGCGAAGGCGGAGCGCGACGTGGTGCCAGCGCGTGACCGTGCGCTCGCCGAGCCATCGGTCGCCGTCCGTCGTCACGATCCAGTGGCGGTCGACGTCGCTGAGGAGGCCTGCGGTCGCGGCGATCTCGACCAGGTCGTCGGCGGCGTCGGGACTGTCGACGGCACCGTCTTCGATCAGTCGGCGGCGCTCCGTGGCGCCCAGCGCGCCCGACCCGATACGAGAGAGGGGCGTCGCGAGTGCCGCGTGCAGGATGTCGGCCAGGGAGGTGGCCGCGGCGAAGGCACGCTCTGCGGCGTGGGCCTCGTCCTCACCGGCTGGTGTCGCCGGGGGTGTCGTGTCGGCGGTCGGGAGGGAGGCCCATCCGGCCACGACGGCTCCGTAGGGTACGCCGTCGGGGGCGACCAGCGCGCGTCGGGTGAGCACCTCACGCCGGGGCCCCGCAGGAACGGACGCTTCGCGTCCGGCGGCCGATGCGGTCACCGCGTCGAGAAGCGCCGCCGCGTCGTCGCGGGGCAGCGCCGCCACACCGCGCGCGATGGAGACGGGATCGAGCAGTGCGTCCGCCGCGTCGAAGAAGTCGTCCCACGCGGCGGTGGCCGGGATGCGGCGGACGGTCAGCAGTTCCGTCAGTGCGGCATCGTCGAGCGAGGCGAGGTGGGTCGCCAGCGTCCGCGCGTCGGGAGCGGCCACGTCAGCGGCCCTTGCCGGCCCGTGCCCTCCGGACGAACGTCATGATGACCACGCTCAACAGCATCGCGAACGCGAGGATCGGAGCGATGTAGACGATCACGCCGATCGTGGGCCACAGGCCCTCGTCGAACTTCGCTCCGGACGACGTTCCGATGATGATGGCGGCGAAGCACAGCAACGACAGCCCCAGCAACGACAGTGACATGGTCGCCAGAATGCGGTCGATGCGGCGAACGGGAAGGTCGTCGCGAGAGGGAGACGTGCTCATCGGACTCAGCCTAGCGGTTGAGCGCCGTGGCGTAGGCTGGGTACGGGGCCTCGTGGCCCCTCTTCCATCCTGCCCGGGCATGCGCGTCGTGTTCCGGGCCCAGCAGTTCGCAGCGAGGTTGAGATGCCCACCGGCAAGGTCAGGTTCTACGACGAGGAGAAGGGGTTCGGCTTCATCGTCACCGATGACGGCCAGGACGTCTTCCTGCACGCGACGGCGCTTCCCGCCGGTACCGAGTCGCTCAAGGCCGGTACGCGCGTGGACTTCGGGGTCGCCGACGGACGCAAGGGGCTCCAGGCCCTCGCCGTCCGCGTGCTCGACGCGCCCGTGAGCCTTTCCAAGCGGAACCGCATGAAGGCGGACGACATGGCCGTCGTGATCGAAGACCTCGTGAAGGTGCTCGACACGATCGGCGGCGACCTGCGCCACGGTCGCTACCCCAGCGGCTCCCACGGCAAGAAGGTCGCCGCGATCCTGCGCAAGGTCGCTGATGACCTCGACGCCTGATCCGGTCGACGAGCGGCTGCTGGCCGCCCACGATCTCGCGCGTGCCGCGCTCCTCGAGGTGACCCCCGAGGCATCCATCGGCGAGCCCGCCGGCTACACACTCGAAGACGGCGGCGTCGTCTCACTGCGGTTCGCGAACCGGCTCTCGGGGTACCCGAACTGGTTCTGGACGGTCAGTGTCGCCGTCGTCGACGATGCCGAGCCGACCGTGCTCGAGGTCGAGCTCATGCCCGGCGACGGCGCGCTGCTCGCGCCCGAGTGGGTGCCGTGGGCCGAACGGCTCGCCGAGTACCAGGCCGCGCAGGCCGCGCTGGCCGAAGCGCAAGGCGATGCTGCGGTCGATGCGGACGGCGACCTCGACGAGGACGACCTCGACGACGAAGAAGACGACGACGAAGACGATCTCGACGCGGCGGACTTCGACTCCGACGGGTCGCCGATCCTCCACTCGGGTGACGTGGACGGCGTCGACATCGACGAACTCGACGAGTCCGCCGACGACCTCGACGAGGACGACGACGAGGACTGACGTCGGCGTTTCGTCTCGCTGCGCTTGCTCAACGACCGGGGGTGCGCCGCTCAACGGCCGGGGGTGGGTGGGCGTTTCGTCTCGCTGCGCTCGCTCAACGACCGGGGCTGCGCTCGCTCAACGACCGGGGGTGTGCCGCTCGACGACCGGGGGTGCGCCGCTCAACGACCGGGGGGTGAGCGCATCCGGTCGTTGAGCGAGGATGCGGAGCGACCGAGACGAAACGTCGGGTCGCCCCGCGCCGTCAGCGGATCTCGAACCGCACCGGGTGGAGCACCTCGTCGCGCGAAGACGGCCCGATGAGGAGTTCGAAGGCGCCCGGCTCGACGATGCGATGACCGGATGCGTCGACGATCGTGCAGTCCGCGGCGGCGACCTCCACCTCGACGACCGCCGTCTCTCCCGGGGCGATGTCGACGTGTCGGTGCGCCTTGAGCTCCTTGTCCGCCCAGCTCACCGAGGTCACGCTGTCGCGCACGTACACCTGCACGACCTCGTGTGCGGGGCGACGTCCCGTGTTGCGCAACGTCACGCGTGCGCGCACGGTCTCGTCCGCCGAGACGACCGGCGTCAGGATCTCCGCATCGCCGTAGCCGACCGTCGTGTACGACAGTCCCTCGCCGAACGCGTGCGCGGGGCTCTGGGTGAGGTCGGCGTAGCGGTCGCCGTGCTGGCCGCGGATCTGGTTGTAGTAGGTCGGCTGCTGGCCGGCGTGACGCGCGAACGAGATCGGCAGGCGACCCTGCGGTTCGATGCGGCCGAGGAGCAGCTCGGCGATCGCGCGACCGCCCTGCATCCCCGGATTCGCGACCCACACGAGCGACGCGTCGCGCACCGCGTCGGGCAGGATGAGCGGCTTGGATGCCAGCAGCACCACGACCAGGGGCGTCCCGGTGGCCGCGAGGGCCTCGAGGAGGTCCCGCTGACCGCCGATGAGTTCGAGTGTCGCGGTCGAACGGCCTTCGCCGACGAGCTCGATGCGGTCTCCGACGACGGCGACGACGACGTCGGACGCTTCGGCCAGTGCCACGGCTTCGGCGATCTCCGCGGCATCCGGCTCGCGGGGGACCACGATCGGCGGACGCGGCTGTCCGTCGGGGAACACTCCGGCCGGGTCGTCGGAGAGGTCGAGGATGCCGGCTCCCGGCGTGTAGGCGACGCTCCACTCCGCGGGGACGAGGTCGCGCAGGCCGTCGAGCACGGTCGTGATCTGGTGGCGAGGGTGACCCTCGGGCATCCAGTCGACCTGTCCGGAAGAGCCCGCCCAGTCGCCCAACTGCGTCTGCGCGTCGTCGGCGAGCGGGCCGACCACCGCGATCCGCTTCGCGGCCACCGCGGCGTCGGACGGCGGCTGCTCGATCGGCAGCGTGCCGTCGTTGCGCAGCAGCACGAGCGATCGCCGCGCGACCTCGAGGTTGAGGTCGGTGTGCGCGGAGGTGGCGATGACGGCGCGGATCCGGTCGGGGTCGGGCAGGCGCGGGTTCTCGAACAGGCCGAACCGGAACTTCAGGGTCAGGATGCGGGCGACGGCACGGTCGATGTCGGCCTCGTCGAGCATGCCCGACGCGACGGCGTCCAGAGCGCCCTCGAAGAACTTCGGCGTCGTCATGACCATGTCGTTGCCGGCCTTGACGGCCGCCGCCGCGGCGTGCGCGTAGTCGGGCTGCACCTTCTGCTCCCACACCATGCGGCCGATGTTGTCCCAGTCGGTGATGAGGGTGCCGGTGTAGCCCCACTCGCCGCGCAGCACGTCGCTCAGCAGCCAGTCGTTGATCGTGATCGGAACCCCGTCGGTCGTCTGGTAGCCGAGCATGAACGTGCGGCATCCTTCACGGGCCACGCGCTCGAACGGCGGCAGGAACCACGACCGCAGCTTGCGGCGGGAGATGTCGGCCTCGCTCGCGTCGCGGCCGCCCTGCGTCTCGGAGTAGCCGGCGAAGTGCTTGGCGGTGGCGAGGATGGCATCCGGATCGTCCAGTCCTCCGCCCTGATAGCCGCGCACCATCGCGGCGGCGAGTTCGCCGATGAGGTAGGGGTCCTCGCCGAAGGTCTCGTCGACGCGTCCCCACCGCAGGTCGCGCGCGATGCACAGCACGGGCGAGAACGTCCAATGGATGCCGGTCGCGGCGACTTCGGCGGCGGTCGCGCGCGCGACCTGCGCCACGAGGTCGGAGTCCCACGTCGCGGCCATTCCCAGCTGGGTGGGGAAGATCGTCGCGCCCTCCCAGAACGAGTGCCCGTGGATGCAGTCCTCGGCGACGAGCAGCGGAATGCGCAGGCGCGTCTGCGCCGTCAGCTCCGCGGCCCGCAGCACCTTCTCGGGCGAGGTGTGCAGGATCGAGCCGGCGTGGCGGCCGTGGACGATCTCGTCGAGGTCTTCGCGCGCGTCGAGCTGCAGCATCTGCCCGACCTTCTCGGGGAGGGTCATGCGGCTCAGGAGGTCGGCGACCCGCTCCTCGACGGACAGGCGGGCGTCGAGGTACGCGGCGGTGGTCAGGTCGACGGTGGTCATGGAGTGTGGTCCTTGGGGGTCGGGGGGAGGTGCGGCTCGGTGGTGCGCACGGCGGTCACGGCCTCGTTGACGTCGAGGCCCTTCTTCTTCATCGCCCGGGCACGCTCGCCGGCTGATCGCAATCGCGGGTTGACGTACTCGTCGATGCCGAAGTTGATCAGCGACAGGGCGACGCCGATCGCGGCGATGCACAGCCCGGGAGGCAGGTACCACCACCACTGGTTCTGACGGAACGCGCCCTGGGCGCTGGCCCAGTTGAGGATCGTGCCCCAGTTGTAGGTGTCGACGGGGATGACGCCGATGTAGGACAACGTGGTGAGGCCGAGGATCGCCGCGGTGACGGTGCCGACGAAGCTCGCGGCGATGAGCGCCATGAGGTTCGGCAGCATCTCCACGGCGATGATCCGGCGAAGCGGCTCGCCGTTGGCGCGGGCCGCCTGGATGAAGTCGCGATTGCGCAGCGACATCGTCTGCGCGCGCAGCACGCGGGCGCCCCACGCCCAGCCGACGAGGCCGAGGACCGCCGCGATGAGGATGAGCGGGGGGTCTTCGAAAGTGGACGCCACGATGATGATGAGCGGGATGCCGGGGATCACCAGGAACACGTTGGTGAGCGCCGAGAGGCTCTCGCTGCGCCATCCGGTGAGGTAGCCGGAGATGACGCCCACGACGATCGCGATGACGGTGGCGATGATCGCCGCGAGGAAGCCGACGACGAGCACGCCGCGCGTGCCGTGGATGACCTGACTGAGCACGTCTTCGCCGATGTGGGTCGTACCGAGCCAGTGTGCGGCCGAAGGCGGCTGGAACCTCGCCGTGCTGTCGACCTTCGTCGGCGAGTACGGCGCGAGGACATCGGCGAAGATCGCGATGAGCACGAAGAAGCCGAGGATGAGCAGCCCCGTGACCGACTTGCGGTTGCGGAACATCGCGAAGGCGCTGCCGAGCCGGCCGCGCCAGGTGACCTCGGTCGTGGCGGGGCCGCGGACGGTCGGGCTCGTCTCGGTGCGTGTCGTGGCGGTCATGATCAGGCCTCCGTCTGGCGGGTGCGCGGGTCGAGGAACGCGTAGGCGACGTCGGCGAGGATGTTCGCGACGAGCACCGAGAGCGTGATGACGAGGAAGACGCCCTGCATGAGCGCGTAGTCCTTCGCGTTGGTGGCGTCCAGGAGCAGCTTGCCGACCCCCGGATAGCTGAAGACCATCTCCATGACGATCGTGCCGCCGACGATGAAGCCGATCGACAGCGCGAAGCTCTGGATCTGCGGGAGCACGGCGTTGCGGGCGGCGTAGCGCCACAGGACGCGACGGTTCGGCATCCCCTTGGCCTGCGCGACGGTGATGTAGTCCTCGTCGAGGACGGTCAGCATCATGTTGCGCATACCCAGCATCCAGCCGCCGAGCGAGGCGATGATGATGGTCAGCGCGGGCAGGGTGCCGTGGTGGATAACCTCGCCGATGAACTCGGGCGACCACTCCGGCACCACGCCGACGCCGTAAGCCTTGCCGATGGGGAACCACTTCAGGTTGACCGAGAACAGCGCGATCGCGAGAAGGCCCAGCCAGAAGTAGGGGATCGTGCTGAGGAACGTCGTCAGCGGGATGAGTCCGTCGAGGCGGCTGCCGCGACGCCAGCCGACGATCGCGCCGCCGACCGTGCCGATGAGGAACGACATGATCGTGGCGAAACCGACCAGACCGATGGTCCACGGCAGCGCCCCGGCGATCACCTCGGTCACCGGCCGGAGACCGTGCAGCAGCGAGACGCCCAGGTCACCGCGCAGAAGCAGCGCCCAGTAGTCGATGTACTGCTGGAAGAGGCTCTTGTCCGTGTCGAGTCCGAGCAGCGCACGCAGGGCTTCGGCCGCTTCCGGGCTCACGTTGCGGTTGCGCGCGAGGTACTGGTCGACGGCGTCGCCCTTCATCAGCCGCGGCAGGAAGAAGTTGATCGTCATCGCCGCCCACAGCGTGAACAGGTAGAACGCCGCGCGTCCGCCGAGGAAGCGCCAGGGAATGCGCGAACGCCCCTTGACGGCCGTCGTGGCCGTCGTGCCCACTTCGAGCGGATCCGCGGTCGTCGCGGAGTCTTCGACCCGGGGCAGCTGCGGTTCGACGGCGGTCACAGGGTTCCTCCCAAGGTCTGGCCGCCGGTGGCGGATGCCGCGAAGTGCTTCTCGGGGTCGGGTGACGCGGCGCGCAGTTCGCGCGTGTACGGGTCCTTCGGGCGGAGGATCACGTCGTCGGCCGGTCCCTGTTCGACGATGCGCCCCTGGTTCAGCACGATGATCTCGTCGCTGAAGTGGCGGGCGGTCGCCAGGTCGTGGGTGATGTAGAGCACCCCGAGGCCCTCTTCGCGCTGCAGGTCGGCGAGCAGGTTCAGCACGCCGACGCGAAGCGATACGTCGAGCATCGACACGGGCTCGTCGGCGACGAGCAGCTTCGGACGAGACGCGAGTGCGCGGGCGATGGCGACGCGCTGACGCTGACCGCCGGAGAGCTCGTGCGGACGGCGATCGATGACGGCATCCGGGGACAGCCGCACGCGTTCGAGGAGTCGCCGCACCTCGGCCTCGGTCTCGGCCGCGGGAACGACATCGTCCAGGCGCAGCGGCCGCGCGATGTGGTGGCGGATGGAGTGGTACGGGTTGAGCGAGGCGAACGGGTCCTGGAAGACCATGCGCAGCTGCTGCCGGTAGCGCCGCAGTCCTTTGCCGCGACGCGCGATCGGGACACCGTCGAGGCGGACCTCGCCCCGCGTGGGCACCTCCAGCTGGGTGAGGATCTTCGCGATCGTCGACTTTCCGCTGCCGGACTGACCGACGAGGCCGATCGTCTGCCCCGACTGCAGAGTGAAGGTGACGTCGTCGAGCGCGGTGAGCTGACCGGCTCCTCGCACCGAGTAGATCTTGGTCACGTGGTCGAACTCGAGGAGGGTCATCGGACCACCACTCCCTTCTCGCCGGTCAGACGCGGGAACGAGGCCAGCAGCGTCTTCGTGTAATCGTCCTGGGGGTCGTTCCAGATGCGTTCCGCGGTCGCGAGCTCGACCACGCGACCCTCCCGCATGATCGCGATGCGATCGCTGATCTCCAGCAGGAGCGGAAGGTCGTGCGTGATGAAGATGACGGAGAAGCCGAACTCGCGTCGCAGGTCGGAGATCTGGCGGAGGATCTCGCGCTGTACGAGCACGTCGAGCGCGGTCGTCGGCTCATCCATGATCATCAGCTGGGGGCGCAGCGCGAGGGCCATGGCGATCATGACGCGCTGGCGCATGCCGCCGGAGAGTTCGTGGGGATAGGAGCGGATGCGCTGCCCGCCGACCTTGACGATGTCGAGGAGGTCGACGACCGCGGCGCGGCGCTCTGCGCGGGTGAGCGAGGGGCGGTGCACGTCGAAGACGTCCTCGAGCTGCGAGCCGATCGTGGCGACGGGGTTGAGGGCGTTCATCGCGCCCTGGAACACCATCGAGATCTTGTCCCACCGGAACGCCCGCATCCGCTCGGCGTCGAGGGCGCTGATGTCGACGTCCTCGCCGGACGCGTCGTGGAACACGACCGATCCGCTCGTGATGACGGCGGGTGCCTTGAGCAGTCGTTGGATGCCGTAGGCCAGCGTGGTCTTCCCACAGCCGCTCTCGCCGGCGAGACCGAGGATCTCGCCGCGCTCGAGTTCGAGGGAGACGTTCGAGACGGCGGCGACGGGGGGATCGACGTCGTAGACGACGGAGAAGTCGCGAACGGACAGGAGGGGGTCGCTCATCGGGGCGTGCTCGCTTTCGTGAGGGCGCTGGGGGTGAGGGCGCGTGGGGTCACGGCGCGCGGTGTGAGGGCGCGCGGTCCGGTGGAGCGGATGCTGCGTGGCATCCGCTCCACCGGCGACGGGCCTACTCGGCCGGCGTCAGCTTCGTCAGGATCTGGACGATCGCGGGCTGGGTCGGGTCGGCCGACGCGTACTGGTCGTCCTCCGACGGCCAGCCGACGTAGTTCCGCGTGTTGAACTCACCCAGGAGCGGGTGGGCGCCGAGCGGGATGGCCGGCACGTTCTCGACGAAGGCCGTCTGGATCACTTCGAGAGCGGCGGCGCGGTCGGCCTCCGAGGCGGCGTTGGCGTAGGTGTTCAGCGCCTCCGTGACGGCGGGGTCGTCGAAGCGGCCGAAGTTGAACGCGGCCTTACCGTCGACGATCCACTTCGGGTCCATCGTGGAGGTGTAGAGACCGTACGCGTTGCCGGTGTCTTCGAGCCAGTGGATGATCGCCTGGAAGGTGCCTTCCTGGCGGGCGGCGTCCCAGCCGCCCCAGTCGGGCTGGTCGACCTTGACGTCGATGCCGAGGCCTTCCTTCAGTTCCTCGGCGAGCAGCGCCTGCTCGGTGTTCCAGTCGCTCCAGCCCGCGGGAACCGAGATCGAGAACGACACCGCCTCACCGTCGGGGTCGATGAGCTTCTCGCCCTCCCACGTGTAGCCGGCGTCCGTGAGGATGCTCTTGGCCTTGTCGATGTCGACGGCGTAGTTCTGGCCGGCGTAGGCGGGGATGACCTCGTCCTCCAGCAGCGCGCCGAGGCCGGTCACGCTCCAGATCGCCTCGCTCGCGCCCTCGCGAGCGATGTCGACGTAGGCCTGGCGGTCGATCGTCCAGGCGAGCGCCTCACGCAGGGCCGGGTCGTTGAACGGCTTCGTCTGCAGGTTCATGAACAGCGTTCCCGCGCCCGCAGTGGGGGAGACGAGGAACTTGTTGTCGGGATCTGCGGAGAGGTAGCTGTCCTGGATCTGCGGGATGAAGGCCTGGGCCCAGTCGGCCTCGCCGGTGGCCAGCGCGGTCGTCAGGGCCGCGTTGTCGCCGTACGAGACGTAGTGGAGTTCGGGCACGGCCAGCTCGCCGCCCCAGTAGTCGGGGTTCGCGGTGAGGGTGACCGACTCGGTGGTCCACGAGTCGAGCACGTACGGACCGGTGCCGACGACCTGACCCTCGCCGGTGAGCGGGTCGGTGTTGGGGTCGGCGATGTCGGCCCAGATGTGCTCGGGCACGATCTGGAAGTGGAGCACGCGCGCCTGCTGCGTGAACTTCGAGCTGTTGAAGTCGATCGTGACGGTGTCGCCGTCGACGGTGACGCTCTTGAGGTCGAGGGCGTTGGTGTCGTTGAGCTTGCCGTCGAGCACCTGGTTGAACGAGAAGGCGATGTCGTCGGCGGTGAAGTCTTCGCCGTCGCTCCACTTCACGCCGCTGCGAGCCTTGGCGACGAGCTGGGTGTAGTCCTCGTTCCAGGTGACCTCTTCGGCAAGCCACGG
The DNA here is from genome assembly GCA_029202445.1 of Candidatus Microbacterium phytovorans. NCBI lineage: Bacteria > Bacillati > Actinomycetota > Actinomycetes > Micrococcales > Microbacteriaceae > Microbacterium > Candidatus Microbacterium phytovorans. The sequence continues at coordinate 1,474,858 of CP119321.1, read as the reverse complement.
GGTCGTTCCGAGGTCGCCGGTGGGGTTGACGAGGGCGAGCGACTCGAACAGCACCTTGCCGTAGCCGTACTTCGAGGCGGACGAGTCGCCGAGGTAGGGGTTGTTCGACTCGGTCGTGATCGCGCCGTCCGGCTTGGCGATCGTGAGGGCGGCGCCCGACCCGGTGGCATCCGGGGTCTCGCTCGTTCCGCCGGCGCATCCGGTCAGCACGAGCGCCGCGGCGAGGCCGACGGCGGCGAGGGAGGTCTTGAGCCTCATTGCTTCTCCTTCGTGAATGGTTCCCGGCGCCGGGGGATTCTCGAACGAGTGTCACTCGGCGCTGAGTGTGATTGCATGCGTTAACTTACAAGTAAGTAAGTAAAATGACAACTCCGCAACGGCACACCTGCCGCACCTGCGTAGAATCTGATCCGGCATCCGGGGAGGGGGACCCATGGTCGAGGCGAGACGCCAGCCGCGCTCGCGGCCCGAGACACTCGTGCGACGTCGCGAGATCCTGGATGCCGCGGTCGACATCTTCGGCGCGAAGGGCTTCGCGGGGGGCACCCTGCAGGACATCGCCGACCAGGTCGGGATGACGCACGCCGGCATCCTCCACCACTTCGGCTCCAAGGATCAGCTGCTGTTGGAGGTGCTCGCGCACCGCGACGAGACCGACGTGGCCGAACTCGAGGGGCAGCACATCCCTGACGGCGAGCAGCTGTTCCGCCACCTCGTGCGTACGGCGTTCGTGAACGCGCGACGGGCCGGGATCGTTCAGGCGTACGCCGTGCTCTCCGCCGAGTCGGTGACCGACGATCACCCCGGGCGGGAGTTCTTCCAGCGGCGCTACCGCACGCTGCGCTCCGAAGTGACCCACGCGTTCCAGGTCATGTGCGCCGAGCGCGGGGTCACCGAGCCCGAGACCGTCGCAGATGCCGCTGCGGGAATCCTCGCCGTCATGGACGGCCTTCAGGTGCAGTGGCTCCTCGACCCGTCCGCCGTCGACCTCGGACGCGGCTCGCAGTTCGCCATCGAGGCGATCGTCTCGGCGGTCATCGATCCCCGCCCGTCGCCCATCGCCGAGTAGGTCGCCGGGGGTGCGAGGGGTGCGGCGTTTCGTCTCGCTGCGCTCGCTCAACGACCGGGGGTGGCACCGGTGGCGTTTCGTCTCGCTGCGCTCGCTCGACGACCGGGGGTGGCGGGCGGGCGCTGTCCGGTCGTTGAGCGAGGAGCGGAGCGACGAGACGAAACGTCGATCCTGGAGGGGTGGCGTTTCGTCTCGCTGCGCTCGCTCAACGACCGGGGGTGGCGGGCGGGCGCTGTCCGGTCGTTGAGCGAGGAGCGGAGCGACGAGACGAAACGTCGATCCTGGAGGGGCGGCGTTCGTCTCGCTGCGCTCGCTCAACGACCGCGTGGCGCTCGCTCAACGACCGCGTGAGACTCGCTCAGCCCTTCAGGCCGTCGATCGTATACTCGATGCACTTGACGAGCTGACGCACGTCGTCGGGCTCGATCGACACGAACGTCGCGATACGCAGCTGGTTGCGGCCGAGCTTGCGGTACGGCTCGGTGTCGACGACACCGTTGCCGCGCAGGCTGGCGGCGACGGCCGCGGCATCCACGGTCTCGTCGAAGTCGATCGTCACGACCACCGGCGACCGGTCGGCCGGGTCTGCCACGAACAGCGTCGCATACGCCGCCTGCTCGGCCCACGCGTACAGCACCCCGGACGACTCCGCCGTGCGTGCCGCCGCCCATCCGAGACCGCCGTTGCCGTTGATCCACTCGAGCTGCTTGTCGAGAAGGTGCAGCGTCGCGACGGCGGGGGTGTTCAGCGTCTGGTTCAGACGAGAGTTGTCGAGCGCATTCTTCAGGCTCAGGAACTCGGGGATGTACCGTCCGGATGCCGCGACCCGCTCGATGCGCTCGATCGCGGCAGGAGACACCGCGGCGAACCACAGACCGCCGTCGGAGCCCAGGTTCTTCTGGGGGGCGAAGTAGTAGACGTCGCTCTCGGAGACGGAGAGGTTGATGCCGCCGGCCGCGCTCGTCGCGTCGATCACCGTGAGCGCCCCCGGGTCACCGGCGACCCGGGTGACCGGCGCCGCGACGCCCGTCGACGTCTCGTTGTGGGGCCAGGCGTAGACGTCTACGCCTTCGACCGGCTCCGCCGCGGCACGCGTTCCGGGCTCCGCCTTGCGGACGTCGGGGGCCTCGAGCCACGGGGCGCCCGCAGCACCGGCGAACTTGCCGCCGAACTCACCGAACACGAGGTTCTGGGCGCGCTTCTCGATGAGGCCGAAGGACGCGGCATCCCAGAACGCCGTCGAACCGCCGTTGCCGAGGATGATCTCGTAGCCGTCGGGGAGGCGCAGCAGATCGGACAGGCCCATGCGCACCTGGCCGACGAGGCTCTTCACGGGGGACTGACGGTGCGACGTGCCCATGAGCACCGAACCCGGGCCGGCGAGCGACACGATCTGCTCGTGGCGGATCTTGGATGGACCGCAGCCGAAGCGTCCATCGGTGGGCAGGATCTCGCGCGGGAGCGTCACGTGGGCCATGGACCGATTCTACGGTCGCCCGACCCCCGCGCCCGGCCAGCGGCCGTCACAAACGGATAGGCTGAACGGGCACCCCGAAACCCGCGCGACGAGGCCTTCCATGACCGATCTGATCGACACCACCGAGATGTACCTGCGCACCATCCTCGAACTCGAGGAAGAGGACATCACGCCCTTGCGCGCGCGCATCTCGGAGCGCCTCGGCCACTCGGGTCCGACCGTATCGCAGACCGTCGGCCGCATGGAGCGCGACGGGCTCGTCGTCGTTTCCGAGGACCGCTCCCTCGAACTCACGGATGCCGGTCGGCAGAAGGCCGTCGACGTCATGCGCAAGCATCGCCTCGCCGAGCGGCTCCTCAGTGACGTGATCGGACTCGACTGGGCCTACGTGCACGAGGAGGCGTGCCGCTGGGAGCACGTCATGAGCGAGCTCGTCGAGCGTCGGCTCATCGAACTGCTCGGCCACCCCACCGAGTCCCCCTACGGCAACCCCATCCCGGGCCTCGACCAGCTCGGCGACCTGCCCGCTCACACCTTCAACGACGGCGTCGTCGGTCTCGTGCGCGCCCTCAACGCGGAGGGCGGCCCCATCGCCGGAACCATCCGCCGACTCGCCGAACCCGTCCAGGTCGACCCCGAGCTGCTCGGTCAGCTGCGCGCCGCCGGCGTCGTGCCGGGAGGCGCGGGACAGTTCCAATTCAGCGAGGGATACGTGCTCGTCCAGATGGACGGACAGGACGAGGGCCTCGAGCTTCCCGTGGAAGTGGCATCCCACATCTTCCTCGTCGAGGTGCGCCCGCAAGCCTGAGCATCACCGGGGAAGGCGCTGGCAGCAGCACCTCCTACGTGACTTATTCGTTACCTTCCGGTAGCCTCAATCTGTCCGACGGCGAGAAGCCCGCCACAGGACCTCCGCACGGAAAGCCTCTACGGTCCGTCGTTCGTGTGGATGAAGCCCGTACATCTGTGCCCGACACAGTACGACGAACACTGCCGACGGACGCGTCTCACCCGACCGGGTAAGCGGAGGCCGGGAGGAAAGTTTGGCTGAACAGTTCGATTCGTCGAAGGAAGCACCCGACTCCGAGACGACCCTCGCCCGCACGGGCGCTGACCACAGCGCCGTCACCTCGAGCGAGTCCGCTCGTGGTGGCCGTCGCCGGCTGAAGACTCGCCGTGCGAAGAATGTCACGGCATCCAGCGTTCCCACGCGTCGCCCGCGGAGTTCCGTGCACCCCGTCCGCAGCTTCCTGACCGTGACCGCCGTCGCCGGCCTCGTCGCAACGGTCGCGATTCCGGCATTCGCCGCCGCGCGCGGCGGTGATGACGCCGTCACGATCCAGCAGGTGGCCGCCGAGAACGCGCAGAACCTCGTCATCGCCTCCGAAGCGACACCCGCGGCGCTCGAACGCGGTGACTATGCGGCTACCACGCCCGAGGAGATCGAGAAGAAGAAGCAGGAAGAGGCGGCCAAAGCCGCACTCGCTGCTCGCGTCGCCTCGCAGTCCTCCTCGTCGTCGGTCAGCATGGCCGTTCCCGCGAAGATCGCCGCCGCCGGCGATGTCGTCCGGCCGCTCACGTCGTTCAACAACTTCGGCACGCCGTACGCGGGCCATAAGGGTACCGACTACATGGTCGGCCGCGGCACCCCGATCTACGCGATCGCCGACGGTGTCGTCGTCGCGTCGAGCGAGAGCGGTCCGGGCTGGGGTGTGTACGTCAAGATCGCCCACAACATCGGTGGCAAGAGCGTCACGTCGCTCTACGCGCACATGCTCTACGGCAGCCGCCGCGTCTCGGTCGGGCAGACCGTCTCGGCTGGCCAGCTCATCGGGCAGGTCAGCGACACGGGGCGTGCCTACGGCACCCACCTCCACCTGGAGATCCGACTCAACGGCGGGTATGTCAACGCCGAGTCGTGGCTGCAGGCCAACGCCAGCTGACCCCGCCCACGCGGCCGTCGACACGCGGCATCCGTTCTTCTCCTGTTGCGCCTCGGTCGTCTGGGGCTGTATTAGCCTGATCCCGACGCTCGCGTGAGCCCAGGGGGAGCAGATGGACGTAGTACCCCGCATTCGATCCGTGAATGCCCCAGACCGGCATGACGTCGGTCGCTACGTCCTTCGGCATCGTGTGCACGACTGCCGCGACCTCGGTCGTGGAACAAAGGCGCTGTCTTTCGACAGCGCCTTTTTTCGTGCCCGCACCTCCTTCGCGAAGGCGACGTCGCAACCGAACAACCGCTGAAGCCGTCACGGCAGTTCGAGAGGACATCGAATGCGCACTCTGGTGCTGAACGCAGGATACGAACCGCTGGCCGTCGTCTCGTTCAAGCGAGCCCTCGTGCTCGTCATGAACGACAAGGCGGTCGTGGTCGAACACGTCGATGACGATCCGGTCTGGGGCACCCGAGCCGCCTACGACCGTCCCGCAGTCATCGTGTTGACTCGCTACGTGCGAGTGCCGGGTGCGCGCCGCGTGCCGGTGACGCGGCGCGGTGTGCTCCGCCGCGATGCACACCGATGCGCGTATTGCGGGAAGGGCGCGTCGACGATCGACCACGTCCTGCCGCGCTCGCGCGGTGGCGCCGACTCGTGGGAGAACCTCGTCGCCTGCTGCCTGCGCTGCAACAACGTCAAGGGTGATCGCACTCCGCAGGAGATGGGGTGGGAGCTGCGGTGGGTGCCGCAGCCTCCCCGTGGTGCGCAGTGGACCGTCAGGGGCACGGAGCGCACCGACCCCGTCTGGGAGCCGTACCTCGCCCTCGCCGCCTGATCGTTCAGCTGCCGCGCCTTGAGCTTCCGCTCTCGCGGGTCGGGGCGGTGATTGTCCGCGTTCGAACGTGCGCTTCGCACAGAAGCGTCGCCATCAGGCTGAGGATGCCGACGCACAGCAGTGCCAGTCCGATACCCGTGACGTCGACCGGCGTCGCATCCCACATGTCGGCTTCGAACTGACTTTCCTCCCACACGATCGTTGTGCGTGTCAACAGGAGCGAGAGCCCCACGATGGTGACGGTGATGCTGACGAGCCACGGGGCGAGTCGTATCGCTGTGTGTGCCGCTCGTCGGAGACGGTTGCCCGGGTTCATGTCGTCTCGTGTTTTCATGTCGTCTCCTTGTCGAACGGCGGGGGAGGCGAGAATGGGTGAAGGACACACGCCATGCTCACGAGAGTACTCATTGATGAGTGCGCTTGAAAACTAGAGCACTCGCCCTGGTCTCGTCTGGAGTTGTCCACAGGACCGGATGCAGTGTCGGTGGTCGTTCGTATCTTCGATTCGACGGATTGAAGGAATAGAACAGATGTTCTAACCTGTCGAAGTGAGGACGATCGTGCGGGATGCGGCTGCGGTGCAGGAGGTGCAGCGACTGCGCGCTCAGCTCGAGAGAGTGCAGGGGCGGCGCCTCGACGCGCCGGTGCTGCCGGTCCATCCCGCCATCGGTGAGCTGCTTCCGGGCCGCGGGCTGCGTCCCGGATCGGCGTACTCTCTCGGGCGCTCGACGTCGCTGCTGTTCGCCCTGCTGGCGCAGCCGTCGCAGGCGGGGTCGTGGTGCGGCGTCATAGGGATGCCGGGGGTGGGGATCGAGGCGGCGGAGCACATCGGCGTCGACCTCTCGCGCCTCGTGCTGATCCCCGACCCGGGGCCGCGGTGGCTCGCGGTCACGGCGACGATCGCGGAGGTGCTGCCGATCGTGGCGGTGAGGCCGCCGGCGCGAGCGAAGGATGCCGATGTCGGGCGGTTGGCTGCGCGCATGCGGGAGCGGGGGTCGGTCCTGCTCGTCCAGGGGCCGTGGCCGCAGACCGAGGCGATGATCGATGTCGACAGCCCGCAGTGGTCGGGGCTGGGTGAGGGGCACGGCATCCTCTCGGGGAGGGAGCTCACCGTGACCGTGTCGAGCCGCCGGTTCCCCGTGCCGCGCCGGAACCGGATGATGCTGCCGGCATCCGACGGGACGCTCTCCACGATCCCGTGGGGCGAGCGCGGCGGGGAGAACGAGCTCGAGGTCTCGGCGATGCCTCCGATGCGGGCGGTGAGCTGATGCGGCGGGAGAGGTCGGCCGCCGTGCAGGCGACCGTGGAGGCGGGGTGGGAGCCGGTACGCAGTCTCGTGGTGTGGGTGCCGGACTGGCCGATCATCGCCCTCACTCGCGACGGCATCGACCCTCCCGACCCGGGGTTGCCGATCGCCGTGTTCGAGAAGGGGATGGTGCTCGCGTGCTCCGCGGCCGCGCGGGCCGAAGGGGTGCGCAGAGGGCAGCGGCGTCGCGACGCGCAAGCGCGGTGCCCGCAGCTCCTCGTGGCCGACGCCGACCCGGTGCGGGACCAGCGGGTCTTCGCCCCGCTCATCGCCCAGCTGGAAGACGTGGCCCCGGGGGTGCAGCTGCTCCACCCCGGACTGTGCGCGTTGAAGGCGCGTGGGCCGGCGCGGTACTACGGGGGAGAGGCGGCGGCGGCGACGGTGCTCACCGGCATCCTGAGCGAAGCGGGGATCGCGGATGTGCGGGCGGGCGTCGCTGACGGGCCCTTCACGGCCGAGCAGGCCGCGCGGGTCGGCACCCGCCGCGATCGACCTCTCCGGGTGGTGCCGGCGGGAGAGTCGGCCGCCTTCCTGGCGCCACTGCCGGTGACGGTGCTCGACCACGACGTCGTCGACCTGTTCGCACGGCTCGGGGTGCAGACGCTCGGGCAGGTCGCCGCTCTTCCCGTCGACCGTCTCGTCGAGAGGTTCGGGGTGAGGGGTGCTCGACTGCATGCGCTGTCGGCCGGGGCCGACTCGCAGCCCGTGACGCCGCGCACGCCTCCGCCCGAACTGCATCGGGAGGTCGCGTTCGAGCCGCCGCTCGAACTCGCCGAGCAGGTCGCCTTCGGCACGAGGGTGGCCGCCGAGGAGTTCATCACGGGTCTCGGGGCGGTCGATCTGGTGTGCACCGAGTTGCGCGTCGTCGTCACGGGCGAGCGGGGCGAGCGCAGCTCCCGCGTGTGGCTGCACCCGGGCGCGTTCGACGCCTCGGGGGTCGTCGACCGGGTGCGGTGGCAACTGGCGGAGCAGACACTGCGCAGCGGTGTGGCTCAGGTGCGGCTCGAGCCCGAACGGGTGGATGCCGCCGCCCACCACGCACGGGCGCTGTTCGGGGGTGGACCCGACGAGAAGGTGCACCACGCCCTCTCGCGTGTGCAGGCCATGCTGGGGCACCGCGCCGTCGTCACTCCGGTCGTCGGGGGCGGCCGGTGGCTCCAGGAACGGCAGGTGCTCGTGCCGTGGGGCGACCGGGTGGAGATCGCCGACCGTTCCCGGCCGTGGCCGGGCAGCATCCCGGATCCGCTGCCGTCGACGGTGTTCGCCGAACCTGTGCCGGTTGCGGTCGTCGACGACGACGGTGACATGGTGGCCGTCGACGCGCGAGGCGAGCCGACCGCAGCGCCGTCGGCGCTCGTCGCAGGCGGGTCGACGCGTGCCGTGCAGTCCTGGGCGGGCCCGTGGCCGATCGTCGAGCGGACGTGGGATGCCGTGCGTGCCCGCCAGGCGCACAGGTTCCAGGTGGTCGATGTGCACCAGACCGCGTGGCTGCTGGTGTGCGAGGCGGGGGTCTGGCACGTCGAGGGGAGGTACGACTGATGGGCTTCAACAATCCGTCGGTCACCTGGTCGGAGATGGAGCGGGTGCTCAGCGGTCGCCCCGAGCCGAACGGGGGCGACGGCCCCGCCTTCTCGCGAAAGCGCGGACCGTACGAACCGACGCCGATCGTCCGTCCCGACGACGCGGTGCCCTACGCCGAACTGCATGCGCATTCGTCCTTCTCGTTCCTCGACGGCGCCTCCTCGCCGGCCGAACTCGCGGAAGAGGCGGAACGGCTGGGGCTCCACGCTCTCGCGATCAGCGACCACGACGGCTTCTACGGCATCGTGCGGTTCGCCGAGGCCGCCGAGCACCTGCAGGTGAAGACGGTCTTCGGCGCGGAACTGTCGCTGGGCGACATCGCGTCGGCGAGCGAGCAGCACGACCTCCTCAGCCCGCCGGGCATCCCGCAACCGACGGCCCCACGCGCCGGGCCGCCCGACCCGGAAGGCACGCACCTCCTGGTGCTGGCGCGCGGGGAGGAGGGCTACCACCGCCTCGCCGCGGCGATCACCCACGCCCAACTCTCCGGTGCGGAAAAAGGGCGTCCCCGCTACGACCTCGCCGACCTCGCCGAGCGCGGACGCGGCCACTGGTCGATCCTCACCGGATGCCGCAAGGGTTCCGTCCGACGCGCCCTCGCGACGGGCGGACCGACCGCCGCCGGCGACGAACTCGACCGGCTCGTCACGCTGTTCGGCCCCGACGCGATCGAGGTCGAGCTCATCGACCACGGAAACCCGGTCGACACCCGCGACAACGACGTGCTGGCAGCCCTCGCCCGCGATCGAGGACTTCCCGTTCTCGCGACCAACAACGTCCACTACGCGGTGCCCGAACGGATGCCGTTGGCCGCTGCCGTCGCCGCCGTCCGCGCCGGTCGTGGCCTCGACGAGCTCGACGGGTGGCTGCCGTCGCACGCGAGCGCGCATCTGCGCTCGGGCGCGGAGATGCAACGAAGGTTCCGGCGGTATCCGGGAGCCGTCAGCCGCACGGTCGACCTCGCCGACGAGCTCGCCTTCCCCCTGCGCCGCGCGAAACCGGCCCTCCCGCAACTCCCCGTCCCCGACGGGCACACGCCCATGACCTGGCTGCGCCACCTCGTGTGGGAGGCGGTGCCCCGCTTCTACCCCGACCTCGACGACGACGGCCGGACCCGCATCGAGAAGGAACTCGCCGTCATCGAGCAGAAGGACTTCCCCGGCTACTTCCTCATCGTCCACGGGATCGTCCAGGAGGCGCGACGCCGCGGCATCCTCTGCCAGGGAAGGGGCTCGGCCGCCAACAGCGCCGTCTGCTACCTGCTGGGAATCACGGCCATCGACTCGATCTACTACCGACTGCCGTTCGAGCGGTTCCTGTCCGCCCTGCGCGACGAGGAACCCGATATCGACGTCGACTTCGACTCCGACCGGAGAGAGGAGATCATCCAGTGGGTATACGCGACCTACGGACGCGACCGCGCCGCGCAGGTCGCCAACGTCATCCAGTACCGCCCGAAGAACGCCGTCCGCGATATGGCTCGCGCCCTCGGCCACTCACCCGGACAGCAGGACGCCTGGTCGAAGCAGATCGAACGGTGGGACGGGCAGTTCGAGACCTCCGACCATGACATCCCCGACCGCGTGCTGGCCTACGCGGGAGAACTGCTCAAAGCCCCCCGCCACCTCGGCATCCACTCGGGAGGAATGGTGCTCACCGACCGCCCCGTCGGCGAAGTGGTGCCCATCGAGCACGCCCGCATGGAGAACCGCACCGTCATCCAATGGGACAAGGACGACGCCGCATGGATGGGGCTCGTCAAATTTGACCTCCTCGGGCTCGGGATGCTCGCCGCCATCCAGTACGCGTTCGACCTCATCGACGGCGCCACGGGGGAGCGGTGGGAACTCGCGACGATCCCCAAAGAAGAAGCCGCCGTCTACGACATGCTGTGCCGAGCGGACTCGATCGGCGTCTTCCAGGTCGAATCCCGCGCGCAGATGGGTCTCCTGCCACGGCTGCAGCCCCGACGGTTCTACGACCTCGTGATCGAGATCGCCCTCATCCGTCCCGGCCCCATCCAGGGCGGAGCGGTGCACCCATACGTGCGGCGCAAACTCGGACACGAGAAGGTCACCTACGCGCACCCCAAGCTCGAGCCGGTGCTGGAGCGCACCCTCGGCATCCCGGTGTTCCAGGAGCAGCTCATGCAGATGGGTATGGCGGTCGGCGACCTGTCGGGAGAGGATGCCGATCTGCTCCGCCGAGCCATGGGCTCCAAGCGGGGCATCGAGCGGATCGAGTCGCTCAAGCGGAAACTGTACGAGGGCATGGCGCGGCACGGTCTCGTGGGACAGGTCGCCGACGACCTGTACGCGAAGATCCAGGCGTTCGCGAACTTCGGATTCGCCGAAAGTCATTCGCTCTCGTTCGGGCTGCTCGTCTACGCCTCGTCCTGGCTGAAACTCCACTATCCCGGCGCATTCCTGGCCGCGCTGCTGCGAGCCCAGCCGATGGGGTTCTACTCACCCGCCTCGCTCACCGCCGATGCGCGACGGCACGGGGTGACCGTCCGCCGTCCCGACATCCACGCTTCCGCGGCCGAAGCCATCCTCGAACCCCTCGAGGTCGACACCTCGCCCGGTGAGATCCCACCCGGGGAGTCCGTAACCGGGGCGACCCCGCCACCCGGGGAGACGACCCCACGCGGCGCGGCGCGGCGACCGGCGACCGGACGGGACTCCTGCACCGATCGACACCAGCCGCCCGTACCCGACTTCGATCCCACCGCGCCCGTCGAAGACGCGGCGCATCGCCGCGACGGTGCGTTCGCGGTCCGGCTGGGACTCGCGGCGGTCACCGGCATCGGAACTCCGCTCGCCGAACGGATCGTCGCCGAGCGCGAACAGCACGGCCCCTACCATGACCTGCGTGATCTCGTGCGGCGCACGGGAGCGACCGAGGCGCATCTCGAAGCGCTCGCGACGGCGGGTGCGTTCGAGAGCCTCGGCGTCAGCAGACGCGAAGGCATCTGGCTCGCGGGCGATGCCGCACAGAACCGGCCGGAGTTCCTCGAAGGCACGCTCATCTCCGTCCAGCCGCCGCTGTTCCCCGACCAGACGAGCTACGACATCCTCGCCGCCGACCTGTGGGCGACGGGAATCTCCACCGACGACCACCCCCTCACCCACTACCGGGCGCAGCTCGACGCGAGGGGGGTGCTCACCTCCCGCGAGCTGCGCGAGCACGAGACGGGACGACGCATCGAGGTCGCGGGGCTCGTCACCCACCGACAGAGGCCGGCGACGGCATCCGGAATCACGTTCATCAACCTGGAAGACGAGCACGGCCTGGTGAACGTGATCTGCTCGCTCGGAGTGTGGAACAGATACCGACGGGTGCTCCGCGACTCACCGGCGCTCATCGCCCGCGGACTGTTGGAGCGCTCGCCGGAGGGAGTGACCAACCTCCTCGCCGACGGCTTCGAAGACCTCAAGGTGGGGGTGGAGCACCGCTCCCGCGACTTCCGGTGACGACGCGAGACAAAGAACACCCCGGACCAGGATCGACTCCAGAAAATCGTCCTGTTCCGGGGTGTTCTCCGGCTCAGCCAGCGACCGGCTGTGCGGCCGACAAGTGGCTCGCGGCCGGCAGGCGGCGGCCGGCGAAACTCAGCGCTGGTCGGCGAGGGCGAAGCCCACCGAGCCGTCGTCGGTGACACGGGCGTCGAGCACCCGGTTGTCGAGGGCAACGCTCGCGACGGGGTCGACGAACACGCGCGCGCCGTCGGCCTCGACGACGGTGTCGTCGGACTCGGGGGCGCTGGCCAGGTTGAGCGCGTAGCCCTTCTCGGGGGCGACCGCTTCGCTGATGCGCAGACCACCCGTCGTGGTGGGGATCTGCTCTGTGAGCGACTTCACGGCGATCGTGGCGTTCTCGGTGAGTGTGAGCATGGTGCTCTCCTTCCGTGGATTGCTGCGGACCGGCCACGATGCCGAGAATCGGCGGCGGATGCAATCTCTGACACACCATCGGCGGTGACTCACACGGTTTACGGAGGTTCGCCACCTGATCGACGGGCGACCCCCGCGGCCTGTTTGTAGATGATCGACAGTGCAAAATACACTGTGGTCAGACCACATGGATGCCGCACACGGAGTTTTCCCAGGTTTCTCCCTGCCGGGCGGACACTGAAGTCATAGCCCCGGAGACACCGGAGCACAGATCACGAAAGGTCCCAGATCATGGCCGTCCCGACCGCCACCCCTGTCCCCCACGGCGGTGCCACCGCAACCCCGGTCGCCGAACAGCGCGCCCTCCCGATCGCCATCGCGGTCACGCGGATGCTGATGGGCTTCTACTTCCTCTGGGCCTTCCTCGACAAGGTGTTCGGCTTCGGCTTCGCCACCCCCGCCGAGCGGGCGTGGATCCACGGCGGCAGCCCCACCACCGGATTCCTCAGCAACGCGACCGCCGAGAGCCCGCTCGCCGGACTCTTCACCGCCCTGGCCGGCGTCCCGCTGGTCGACTGGCTGTTCATGCTCGGACTCCTCGGCGTCGGCGTCACCCTCCTCACCGGAATCGGTGTCCGCCTCGGCGCAATCGCCGGTGTCGCGATGCTGTTCCTCATGTACCTGGCCGAGTTCCCCCTCACCCTGACGGGTGCCACCAACCCCCTGATCGACAGCCACATCATCGACATGGGCGTCATGGCGATCGCGTTCTTCGCGGTTCCTACCCAGCGTCTGAGCCTCGCCCGCACCTGGCGTGCGATCGTCGGCGACAAGACCTGGCTCTGGTGAGTCACTGACCCACCCCGACCCCGGTTGCGGAACCCCCGGGCGTCCGAAGCCAACGCTCCCGCAACCCCCGACGCACCCCCGCGGCCCTGTGCCCGCGGGGGTGCGGTCATGTACGGGCCGCGCCTGTCCGGTGCACCGTCATGGCGCCCCCGCGTGCCCGGCCGAGCTCAGTCGCAGAGCTCGAACACGTAGGCCGGGTCACCGACGACCGTGAGGTCGCGATCGCGCAGAACGAGGGATGCCGGTCGGTCCTCGTGCTCACACACCTCCGCGAACGGCCGCGGAAGGTTGTCGGTGTACTCGATACCGATCACCGCGTCGCCGTACACGTCGGTGTAGGCGGCGCATTCGTCGTACGCGGCGCACTCCTCGGTGACTGCGAAGTCGAAACTCGCCTCGGTGCGGAGGAGCTCGGCATCCTCCGCCGCGTTCTTCTGACCGGCCGCGAGACCCACCCGGTGCGCCGCCTCGACCAGTAGGCCTGCGACCGCGACGTTATCCGCGCGCGAGAGCGCCCCATCCGTGCGCGTATAGGTGTCGAGGTTGTCGAACTCGACCGCGTCGAACCCGTCCGCCGCACACCCCTCGATCCAGGGGATCACCCTGGCGGCGACGCCCGCGGCATCCCGCGTGTCCACGATGACCTCGTCGGGCCAGTCGGGATCGATGACGAGTTCGCCCGCGGCGTCGCGCAGAAGCAGCGCGCCCGGCCAGTCGTCCGCCTCGCCCGGCTGGGTCTGGAAGGCGTTGACGTAGCAGATCGAGTACAGCGACGCGGCGGGAGGCGCGGTGCGGTCGCGCGCCACGATCTCTACCCCGGAAGCCGGGTCGTACGCACCGCCGAGTTGGTAGTCCGGAGCGCCGCCCGCCGGCGGCAACGCCACCGACGCGGCGGAGGGCGAAGGTGTCGCGGTGGCGTCCGGAGTCTCGGCAGGCACCGCCGTTGCCGCCGCGCAGCCGCTTAGTACGAGCGAGGCCATGACGGCGACGAGCGTCAGGACGCCCGAGCTCGCGGTACGGTCGCGGACGTGTCGGCTCACCTCGCGAGCCTAACCGCCGACGGGTTCGGGGAGCGGTTCCGGGCCGCAACGCGTGAGCGCCGGGTCAATCGGGTATCCGTAGAATCGTCCAGGTGAACCCGTCGTTCTCCTATGTTCCCGGGATGCCGTGCCGCATAGCGTCAGTACGCACCATCCAGCCGAGGCCCTGACGCCTGCATTGCAAGGGAGCATGTATGTCCATTTCCGCACGCCGTCGCACCCGAGTGGCGGCCCTCGCGATCGGCGCTGTCGCCGCGATCGCCCTCGCCGGCTGCAGCGCCGGCACCAGCACGGAGCCACCCGCCGACGGCGAGCCCGTCGAGATCACCTTCCAGTCGTGGGTGCCGAACATCGACCGCGCCGTGGACGCGTTCAACGAGGCGCACGACGACATCCACGTCACGCTCGAGACGATCACCGCCGGCCCCGACGGCGGCTACGCCACCATGCTGTCGGCCGTGCAGGCCGGCAACCCCGCCGATGTCGTCCAGCTCGGCTACGACGCGATCCCCGACTTCCTCATCAACGACGCCCTCGAAGACATCACCCCGTACGTCTCGGATGCCGAGAGCCTCTTCGTCCCGTGGCAGTGGCAGACCGGTGTCTTCGGCGACAAGGTGTACTCGATCCCGCAGGCCTCCGGTCCGCTCGGACAGTTCTACCGCGCCGACATCTTCGAGGAGCTCGGCATCGACTACCCGGAGACGTGGGACGAGTTCTACGAAGCGGCCAAGGTCGTCCGTGCGTCCGACCCCGACCGTTACATCACCGCGTTCGCCTTCAACCAGGCGCCGTGGATGATCGGTCTCGCCCAGCAGGGCGGCGCCAACTGGTTCGTCGCCGAGAACGACGCCTGGTCGGTGTCGATCGACGGCGCCGAGACGACCAAGGTCGCCGACTTCTGGCAGAAGATGATCGACGAAGACCTCGTCAAGATCGAGGCCGACTTCTCCAGCGAGTGGAACGCCGACCTGCAGAACGGCAACATCCTGTCCTGGATCTCCGGTTCGTGGGCGGATGCCATTCTCCGCGGCACGGCGCCCGACACCGCCGGCAAGTGGGCCGTCGGCGCGATGCCGCAGTGGAACGCCGGCGACAACGTCTCGGCGACGTGGGCGGGTGGTTCGGCCAACGCGGTGCTGAAGGGCTCGAAGAACCCCGAGGCGGCAGCGGAGTTCGCCGTGTGGCTCAACTCCAACACCGACAGCGTCAGCATCCTCACCGAGATCGGCGCCGGCTGGCCGTCGATCGTCGACACCGCGGCGATCGCGTCGCTCCAGGACGCCCCCGAGGTCTTCGACTTCTACGGCGGCCAGGACATCTGGGACGTGTTCGCCGAGTCGGACAAGGCCGTCGACACGTCGTGGTCGTGGCCCCCGCTGTCCTCGACGCTGTTCGCGAGCCTGACCGACAACGTCAAGGCCGCCGTCGACGCCGGCACACCGCTCGCCGACGCGTACGCCAAGACGCAGGCCGACATGGTCGCCGCTCTCACCGAGCGCGGCATCTCCGTCAGCGACTGAACCCGACGGGGTGGGCCAGCCGACAAGGCCGGTCCACCCCGTCCTCCGTCCCGCCGCTGCACCGGCGCCGACCAGGAAGAAGCCCCGTGACCTCCGTCGCCCTCCCGCGCTCCCGCCGCCGGCTCCCCGGCGCCGTCTGGGTGCTGATCCTGCCGTTCGCTGTCATGTTCGTGGCGTTCTTCGTGGCGCCGATCGTCTACGCGATCGTGCAGAGCATGTTCACGACGCGCAGTTCGGGACTCGGGTACGGCGCCCCCGAAACGGCGTTCGTCTTCCTCGACAACTACGCCCGCGCGCTCGCCGACCCGTCGTTCGTGGAGAGCCTCGGCAGGCTCGTGACCTTCTCCGCCGTGCTCGTGCCGCTCATGGTGCTCACCGCGCTCGGACTCGCCCTCCTCCTCGACTCCGGACGCGCCCTCGCCCCCCGCTTCTTCCGCGTCGTCTTTTTCTCGCCGTACGGCGTCCCCGGCGTCGTCGCCACGCTGCTGTGGGGCTTCCTCTACGTCCCCGCGACGAGCCCGGTCCTCCAGCTGCTGAGTTCGGCCGGCATCGCGTTCGACCCGCTCTCCAGCGGCAACGTGCTCTTCTCCATCGCCAACATCGCGCTGTGGGGGTTCGCCGGCTACAACATGGTCATCCTCATGGCCGCGCTCAACGCCATCCCCTCCGAACTGTACGAAGCGGCCCGCGTCGACGGCGCCTCCGCCTGGTCGACCATCTGGCACATCAAGCTCCCGCTCGTGCGGCCCTCGATCATCCTCGTGACCGTCTTCACGATCATCGGCACGCTGCAGCTGTTCGTCGAACCGCTCGTGCTCCGTCCGCTGACCACCGCCATCAGCTCCACGTACACCCCCAATCTCGCCGCCTACAACCAGGCGTTCGCGCAGGGGAACCCGAACCTCGCCGCGGCGATGGCGGTGATCGTGGCCCTCCTCGGGTTCGCCTTCTCGTTCGGGTTCCTCCGTCTCGTCAACCGGAAGGGGAGCCGCGCATGGTGACCGCCGCATCCGCCACCGCTGCCGAGGCGACCGGGGCGATCACGCGTCCGGCATCCGCTCGTCGCCGTACACCGCACACCTCGGGAACGGTCAGCACGGTCGCCGTGAACGTGGCGCTCGTCGTCGCGGCCGTGTACTTCCTGCTGCCGCTCGTGTGGGTGCTCATCGCCGCCACCAAGTCGCCCGCCGACCTCTTCGGCACCTTCGGCCTGTGGTTCTCCGACGCGCCGCAGGCGTGGGAGAACCTCGTCGCCCTCTTCACACAGGACGGCGGCGCCTTCACCCGCTGGGTGCTCAACAGCATCCTGTACTCCGGCGTCGGAGCGTTCGTCGCGATGGTGATCTCGGCCGCGTGCGGCTACGCGATCGCGAAGTTCCCGTTCCGCGGGCGGGAGCTGCTGTTCTCCGTCATCCTCGGCGGGGTGCTCGTGCCGGCCACGGTCATCGCCCTCCCGCTCTACTTCCTCCTCAACACCTTCGGCCTCACCGGCACCTACTGGGCGGTGCTGCTGCCGAGCATGGTGAGCCCCTTCGGCGTCTACCTCGCCCGCATCCACGCCAACGCGAGCGTGCCCGACGAGGTGATCGAGGCGGCGCGGCTCGACGGCGCCGGCGACCTCCGCATCTTCGCGTCGATGGCGTCGCGCATGATGATGCCCGCGCTCGTCACGATCTTCCTGTTCCAGTTCGTCACCATCTGGAACAACTACCTGCTGCCGCTCGTCATGCTCAACGACACGTCCACCTTCCCGGTGACTCTGGGACTGACGCTGTGGAACGGGCAGACGCAGCGCGACCCCATGTTCTACGCGCTCGTCGTCACCGGTTCTGCCGTGTCGGCGCTGCTGCTGGTCGCGCTCATGACGGGGCTGCAGCGCTTCTGGCGCGCCGACCTCACCGCCGGCGCGACGAAGGGCTGACGCTTCGGTTCGCCCGCTTACAGGCAGAACCGGGCGTCCTCGTCGCTCCCGCCGCCGCGGTGGCCGATTCTGCCTGTACGCGGTCCGTCAACTCGGATACACCGGCCGGGGGAAGCGACGTGTGGGGCGGCCGGGGTCAGCCCTTGCGGGTCTCGCGGTAGGCGCGGGGGCTCATGCCGTGGGTGCGGCGGAACTGCCGGGAGAAGTAGAAGGGGTCGTCCAGCCCGATGCGGCGACCGACCTCCGCGACGGGCAGCGTCGTCGTGTCGAGGAGCTCGCGGGCGCGCGCCATCTTGAGCGCGTTGTGGTGCGCGAGCACGCCGCCGCCGGTGGCCTCGCGGAACAGCGCGGCCAGGTGCGAGGCGGAGACGCCGACCATCGCCGCGAGTTCGGGCACCTGCACGTGACCGTCGATGCGGTCCTCGAGGTAGCGCATCGCGCGTTCGACGGGGGCGCCCTCGCTGGGGATCACCCGGTCGACCGCCAGTTGTGTCAGCAGACGCCAGGCCATGCCGGAGGTCGCGAGAAGGCGGCCGGGGGTGGTGTCGCGGGCGAGGGCGACGGAGATCTCGTCGAGGAGCGCCGTCACCCGCTCGACGGCCGGCAGCGACAGGGTGACGCGGCCGGGTCGGATGCCGGCGGCCTCCAGCAGTTCGGGCACGTCGGAGCCGCGGACGTGGCACCACCAGATCGTCCAGGGGTCGGTCGTGGAGGCGCCGTACGAGTGGGGGGTGCCGCCGGGGATGACGATCGCGGTGGACGACCCGACGGCGATGCGGATGCCGTCGGCCTCCACCCATCCGGCCCCGGCGACGCAGACGATGACGATCGTCTCCTCCGTGCCGTCGGGGCGGTGGCGTCCGTGGTGGTCGGCGTGGGGGAAGTAGCCGGCGTCGGTGACGAGGATGCGTCGGGTGACGGGGCGGGTGAGGGCGGTATCGACGATCGGCCGCGGGACGACGCTGAGCCGTTGCCGGTCGAAGCCGTCGGCACGCTCTTGTGGGGACGTCGGTGGGATCTCCGTCGCATCCATGTGCGGCATTCTGTCACATGCCGCGCCTGCCACGGGGACCGTCGAATCATCTAGGTGAGTCGGGCGAATGGCCATTCCCTCCGGATGCCGGAGACCGTAGTTTTGCCAGGTGATCCCCGACGACGTGACTCCGAGCCGCATCGAGCTGCCCGATGCCCCCGCCGATCAGGCCGCGATCCTCGCCGCGGGGGGAGTGGCGTGCTGGAGCGAGCCGCTGTGGATCGACACGTACGAGCCGGGTGAGCCCGACCCGTACCCGCTGTTCCTCGACCGGCGCGTGTACCAGGGGTCGAGCGGGCGGGTGTATCCGCTGCCGATGATCGACGCCGTGTCGCACGAGAAGGCCCCGCGCCGCTGGGAGGCGATCCATCTCGAGAACGCGTACGTGCGGCTGGTGCTGCTGCCGGAGATCGGCGGGCGCATCCACATCGGCTACGACAAGGTCGCCGGGTACGACTTCTTCTACCGCAACAACGTGATCAAGCCGGCGCTCGTCGGGCTTGCGGGACCGTGGATCTCGGGCGGGGTGGAGTTCAACTGGCCGCAGCATCATCGGCCGGCGACGTTCCTGCCGGTCGAGTCCCGCATCGAACGGGAATCCGACGGGGCCGCGGTCGTATGGCACAGCGACCTCGATCCGTTGCAGAGGATGCGCGGGGTGCACGGCATCCGACTGCGGCCGGGATCCTCGCTGATCGAGCTCGAGGCGACACTGCACAACCGCACCGACGTGCCGCAGACGTTCCTGTGGTGGGCGAACGTGGCCGCGCGGGTGCACGAGCGGTATCAGTCCTTCTTCCCCGACGACGTCGCGTACGTGGCCGATCACGCCCGTCGGGCGATCTCGGCGTTCCCTCGCGCGGATCGCCCTTACTACGGGGTGGACTATCCGGCGCTCGCCGCCGAACGGCCCGACGCGGACCGCATCGACATCTACTCGAACATCCCGGTGCCGACGTCGTACATGATCACCGACACCGACGACGACTTCTTCGGTGGCTACGACCACGTCGCCGATGCGGGGTTCGTCCACTGGGCCGATCGTGCCGTCTCGCCCGGCAAGAAGCAGTGGACGTGGGGTGACGGCGAGATCGGTCGTGCCTGGGACGACCAGCTCACCGACGGCGACGGTCCGTACGTGGAGCTCATGGCCGGGGTCTACACCGACAACCAGCCCGATTTCAGCTGGCTGCTGCCGGGTGAGACAAAGCGGTTCCGGCAGTTCTGGTATCCGATCCACGCGACCGGTCCGGCGCGGCAGGCGACGACGGACGCGGCCGTCGGCGTGGAGTCCGTGGCGGGCGGAACCCGGGTGACGGCCCTCACGACGCGACGTCGCGACGGGGCGTCGGTGATCGTCCGTCGCGGCGGCGTGGAGCTCGCCCGCTTCGATGCCGAGCTGGGGCCGGACCGTCCGTTCGCCGCGGTCGTCGACGTCGACGCGGATGCCGCGGGCCTCGAGGTCGAGGTGACGGATGCCGGTGGCGTCCTGGTCGTGTGGCGCTCTCGCGCGGGGGAGTCGGCCGCGGCGGAGCCCTGGCTGGCGACGGCCCCGCCGCCGCCGGCGGACATCGCGTCGGGTGACGAGCTGTACAGCACTGCCGTGCATCTGCTGCAGTACCGGCATCCGTCGCGGTCGGCCGTGCCGTATCTGCGGGAGGCGCTGCGGCGTGACCCGGGCGACGTGCGCGCGTCGACGGCGCTCGGTGCCTGGCACCTGCACCGCGGGGAGTACGCGGAGGCGGCGGCGGCGCTCGATGCGGCGCTCGCACGGCAGACGCGCCGGAACCTGAACCCCCGCGACGGGGAGACCGTGTACCTGCGGGCGCTCGTCGCCGAGCGGCTGGGCGACGACGACGGTGCCGACCGGTGGTTCGCGAAGGCCGGCTGGAACCTCGCGTTCGCCGGAGCTGCGGCGCTCGGCCGGGCGCGGATCGCGCTGCGGGCGGGGCGTGCGGCGGCGGCGCTGCGGCTGGCGCGGGAGGCGGGGGATATCCCCGAGGCGCGGCGCTGGGAGGCGCTGGCGCTCGCCCGGTGCGGTGAGGCGGGAGCGGCCGAGGCGCTGGAGGCGCTCGCGGCATCCGACCCACTCGACCCTGTGACGCGTGCGCTGCGCGGCGACGCGCTGTCGCTCGACGCGAAGATGCCGCTCGACGTGGGGGCGGAGCTCGCGCGTGGCGGAGCGTTCGACGAGGCGCTCGCCGCGACGGCGGTCGTGTCGGAGGCGACGCCGGCCGCGGGCCGGGCCGGACCCCTCCGCGGATATCTACGTGCGCTGTGGCTCGATCGCGCCGGTCGTCCCGCCGAGGCAGCGGCCGAGCGTGCCGCGGCGCGGCGGGAACCCACCGACCTCGCGTTCCCCGCGGGGCTCGACCAGTACGACGCGTTGGTCGCGGCCGTCGAGGCCGACCGGACGGATGCCGTGGCCGCCGGTCTCCTCGGCATGTGGCTGCTCGACGCGGGACGTACGGCCGAGGCCCGCGTGCACTTGGGTGCGGCGGCGGATGCCGGGTCGACCGATCCCGTCGTGTGGCGCAATCTGGCGATCGCCCTCGTGGCGGCGGACGGCGACGAGGAGGCCGCCGACGCGGCTCTCGCCCACGCCCTCGACCTTCGCGCGGATGCGCGGCTCGTGTTCGAACGCGATGTGCTCGCCATTCGTCGCCGGCTCGGGGCGGCCGAACGGCTCGCGCTGATGGAGCGGCACCACGACCTCCTGGGTCGACGTGACGATCTCGCGGTGCGGCACGCGACGCTGCTGATGGATGCCGGTCGCCTCGATGAGGCCTGGCAGCTGCTCACGACGCGTCGGTTCCGTCCCTTCGAGGGCGGGGAGGGGCAGGTGATCGCCGCGTTCGACCGGGCATCGTGCCGGCGTGCCGAGGCGCTGCTCGCGCAGGGCGCGCCGGAGGCGGCGGCCGAGCTGCTGGAGGGAGGCTTCACGCCGCCCGCGTCGCTCGGGGAGGGGCGGCATCCGGCGGAGCGTCCCGTGGAGCGGTGGGTGCTGCTCGGCCGTGCGCGCGCGGCGGCCGGTGACCACGCCGGTGCCGAGCAGGCATGGCGGGCGGCTGTCGCGCCGACGCCGCTGGCGGTCGCCGAGCGTCCCGCCGACGCGTCGACCTTCTGGCGCGGCGTCGCCTTCCTGCATCTCGGTGACGCGCAGGCGGCGGAGGCGGAGTGGCGTGCGCTCGATGAGCGAGCGGCGGAGCTTCGCGCGTCGCCCGACGAGGTCGACTACTTCGCGACGTCCGTACCCGAACTGACGCTCTTCGACGTGGGCACGGCCGGAGTGCGGGCGGCAGCGGCCGACGAGTTGGCGCGGCTGGCGGCGGAAGGGCGAGGGCAGCAGGCCGACGGCATCCGCTCTGTCGTCGCGGCCGGGCAGGATGGGAACCGTGGCTGAGCGATATCTGGGGAGCGGCACGATCGAGGTCGACGAGCGCCCCCTCACGGGGCCGGTGCCCGCACACCTGCCGCCGCGGCTGACGATCACGCTGTGGGACTTCAGCTGGTACACCCGCGCCGGTGCCGGCGAGCCGTTCGAAGACATCGTGGCGGCCGTCGCGGATGCCGCGAGCCTCGGCTACAACGCGATCCGCATCTGCGCGGCACCGTTGCTGCTGTTCGGCGGACTGGGCCTCGACGACCTTGCCACCGAGCTCGAGATCGAGGGCCTCGGAGCCGCACCCGGTGGGGGGATCTTCGGGCAGCGCACACGCTGGTACGACACCCCCGGCGGGTACGCGATCGACGTGCGCGCGCGGCTGCGCGAGCTCTTCGCGGCCGCCGAGGCGCACGGCATGGTCGTCATCCTCGCGAGCTGGGAGTACCAGCAGTCGCCCTCGTTCGCGCGTTCGCCGCGGTGGTTCGAGGCGATCGACGCCGTGCCGCTCCGCGACCGCTACCGCGTGCTGGCGGATGCCTGGGATCGCATGATCGAGTGGCTCACGGCCCTCGGGCACCGCGACCGCATCGCCCTCGTCGAGCTGCACAACGAGGTGGACTTCTCGATCCTGCCGGCCCTCGGCGACGGGGGAGCGGTGGAAATCCGGCGGCTGCGGGAACGGCATCCCGACCTGCTCGTCACCGCGAGCTACGGCAAGCCGCCGCACCTCGACATGCACAGCCTCCCCGACGGGCTCGGCGCCGCGCAGTTCCACGTGTACAGCTACGGGGTGCTCGACGCGCTGCAGCAGCAGGTCGACATCCGGTCGGAGGGGAGCGAAGGCTTCCCGAACGCGGCGCTGCGGGCGCTGCTGCGCGACGATGCGCCGTCGGTCGCCGACTACGGTCGTGCCGCCGACTGGAAGTACCGCGCCACCGTCATCACCGACCAGATGGTCTACGGGTACGACTGGGTCGACCCGCAGAAGTGGGATGCCTGGCTCACCGCGCACTATCCGCCCTACGAGCACGTGATGCGTCGCGAGATCGCCTCACGCACCATCGCGATCGCGCGCTGGGCGCGGTGGCAGCAGGTTCCCGCGATCGTCGGCGAAGGGTGGGTCGGCTACACGCCGCTCCACGGCCAGTTCGAAGAGGGCCACATCGGCCGCGCGCTCGCCGAACACGGAGTGCGCACCGCCCTCGAGCACGGCGTGTGGGGAGTGGTGCTGTGCTCCAACGCCGCACCGCATCACCCCATGTGGCAGCTGCGGGAGTGGCAGGCGGCGCTCAACGCCGAGATCCTCGCCGCCGACGCCCGATAGACTCGAGATGCCAGCCTCTGTAGCTCAATGGAAGAGCAGTTCCGTCCTAAGGAAACGGTTGGGGGTTCGAGTCCCTCCAGGGGCACCGTTGATCTGTGCGCCAGCCGGTCGCCGAACGTCACCGTAGGCTCCGCACATGAGACGGCGCCGGCGGCGACCCGCCCGCCTAGTTCACCGCGCCCGCTACTCTGATCCCACACGACACCGGGGTGGGGATGCCGATGAGTGACACGGGGGTGGAGCCGGCCTTCGTCGGCGCCGGGCGCCGGGCGATCGTCGATGGGTTGATCGCAGCGTTCGACCAGGTGCGCACCACCGAGCGGCCGCTGTGGGTGTCGATCGAAGCCCCGTCGGGGTGGGGAAAGACGCGGATCGCCCGCGAGTTCTATGCCCGGCTGGCATCCGAGCGGCAGTCCGATCCGCCCTACTGGCCGGGGTCGATCCTCGACGGCGCTTCCGACGTGCAGTTTCGGCGGAAGCGGGTGCACCCCACCGTCACGCACGTCGCGGGGAGCCTCCCCGACTTCATGTGGTGGGGGATCTCCTGCTCCCTGCGCGACGGCGTCGCGTCGGCGGTGCTCACGGAGGACATGGGACAGTTCCGCGCCCACGCCGCCTACCTCGAAGATGCCTGGCGCACACGCGCCCCGCGCAGCTCGCGCATCACCGCGGGACTGCGCGCGTTCGGGGGTGCGGCCGTCGACGAAGCCGCGATGGAGGTCGCCGGCCAGGTGGTCGAGTCGGTCGTGGGCGCGGCGATCCCGGGTCTCGGTCTGGTCCGCTGGCTGGGGGAGCGAAGCGTCGATGCCATCCGCGACACCGCCGCCCGGCGCGAGCGCCTGTCGTCCGAGGCTCCGGTGATGGCCGCGACGGACTTCGTCGACGAAGCGGTCGCACTCGTCTCGCGTCTCGCGATCCCCGAGCTTCCCGTCGTGGTCTTCGTCGAAGATCTGCACGACGCCGATCCGACCCTGGTGGAGATGCTCGTCGCGCTCGCGTCGCGGCCCGGTGCGGTGCTCGTCGTCTCGACCTCGTGGCCGGGGAGCACCGAAGCGAACCCGGCCGTCGCGGCCGCCTTCGCCCAGCTGGAGGAGAGCGTCATCCGCGTCTCGCATCGGTCGGGAGTACTGCCGATGCCGTTCCGTCCCGAGGCGACGCTCGACGAACTGGATGCCGCGGCACTCGGTCAGATCGTGCGGTTCACCTATCCGGAGGTCGAGGCGGAGACGCTGCAGCGGATCGTTGAGCGCTACCCGAACCCGCTCGCCCTGGAGCTGTTCTGCGAGCTTCCGCGCATCCGACGCCGCAGCAAGGACGGTGCGCTCACCCTCTCCGCGGCCGCGGTCGCCGAAGCGCCGGGTGAGATCCGCGGGCTCTATCAGGAACTCTGGCGGGAGCTGCCGGAGCGGCTGCGTGAAGCGCTCACCCTCGCCGCGTTGGGCGCCCCCGCACGGATCGGCGAGGCGGGCGTTTCGTCGCACTGGCATACGACACTGCTTCTCGAGGCGCTCCACGAACTGGACTGGCCGAGCGTCGACGACATCGCCGCGGCTCTCGACTTCGACGCAGGTGCGTACGCTTGGGTGAGAGAGGTCAGCGGGATGCTCCGCGCATTCCACGAGCCGGATCAGATCATGATCGCCGCCGAGGACGACCGTTTCCTCTCTACCGAGGACCGGATCGAAGTTCGGACCGCGCTCGCGCAGGCCGTGACGCGGCTCGCCGACGGATCCGCGCCCGCGGAGACGGTCGACGAGGCGCTCCACCTGGCCGACCTCGTCGGCGTGCTCTTCGCAGAGGGGTTCCTCACCGACTCCACCGCGCTGGCAGTGGCGACGCTGCCCGCGCTGCGCATCCTCGCCACGCAGCCGCGCGAACTTCGCCGCACGATCGACATGGCGACGCGGGTCATCGACGCCCTGGGTGGTCCGGAGAGCCTGAGGGGGGCTGAGAACCTGAGAGGGGCCGACAACTCCGCCGCTCTCGAGGTGTGGGACATCCGGGGCGACGCTCAATACGACCTCGGTTTGGCAGCCGACGCCGAGCGGGACTATCGCGTCTTGGTCGACATCTTGACGGGCCTGCACGGCCCCGATCACCCGTCGGTGCTTCGCATGAGAGAAGGTGTGGTCCGGGCCGTGGGTGCTGCGGGTCGGGTCGAGGAGGCGCTACGTGCAGCGCAGACGCTGGTAGACGACCGAAGCCGCGTACTCGGCCGCGACCACAGCCACACCCTCCGCTCGCGTGCGACTGCGGCGCACTTGCTCGGGCAGATCGGTCGTTACCAGGAGGCACTCGATGCATTCGTGGAGATCCTGGCGGACTCGGAGCGAGTGGGTGTGGACGCCGAGGACCTCCTCGACATCCGGCATTACATCACCGCGACCCTGGACCAACTGGGGCGACTCGACGAGGCGCTCGCCGAGCTCCAAGAGATCGTTCGCCAGCTCCGTCTGACGCGCGACGAAGACGACCCTCGACTGCTGCTCGCGCGCGGAAATCTCGCGGCGACTTACCTTTCGCTCGGGCGCTACGACACCGCATGCACCGAGCTCGTAGACGTCGCGACACGCCGAGCGCGGGTGCTCGGTGATACCCACCCGCACACGCTCGCGACCCGCAGCGCGCTCGCCTACCTGCTCGTCGAGATGGGCAGCGTGGAGGACGGGCTCCGCCTCTATGTGGCGGTATTGACTGACCGGGTGCGGGTGCTCGGGCCCGATCACCCAGAAACCTTGGAGTCGCGCGCCGCCGTGGCGATGACGATGGCGGGCCTTGAACCCCTCCGCGCCGTAGAGTCGCTGGAGTCGGTCGCGCAGGACCGGGTGCGCCTCCATGGTCCGGATAACCCGGAGACCCTGCTGGCACGCTCCTATTTCGCCCGCGCACTGCAGCTGGCCGGTCGCGGGGAGGAGGCCCTCGCGGCGCACCGCCGGCTGCGGCAGGACCGGGTCCGCGTCATGGGCGCGGACTCTGCAGATGCCCTCTCCAGCCGCCACGACATCGCCCTCGCGCTCGAAGCTATCGGCCGCCGCGAGGAGGCACTGGAGGAGTGGCGTGCGCTCCTTGATGACCGTCGCCGCGTGCTCGGCGCAGAACATTTCGACACCCTCGCTACGCGCTACGGCCTCGCCAACGCGCTGCTCTGGGAAGGCCGGTACGACGAGGCGCTCGCGGAGCATCTCTCGGTGCTCGCGCCGAGGGTTGCCACCCTCGGACCCGATCATCCAGACACCCTGTTGAGTCGCTCGGCGATCGCATGGCTCCTTTCCGAACTGGGTCGTGTGGACGAGGCAGTGGTGCACTACGACGGGCTCGTAGAACTGAGTCAGCAAACGTTTGGGCCCGACCACCCGCGCACGCTATCTAGCCGCCACAACCGCGCGTTCGCTCTCGAAGGAGCCGGTCGCGTAGAACATGCATTGGATGAGGCGCGGTCCGTGCTTGCCGATCGCCGTCGCGTACTCGGATCAGCCCACGACGAGACGGTTGAGTCGCTTCATGCGTTGGCGGCGATCGCCTCGCGAGCGGATCTGTCAGGGGAAGCCGCGCAGGTGTACCTCGAGCTGCTCGAGCTCCTCATCGACCGCCTCGGCGACGATCACGCCGAGGTGCTGGATGTCATGACCGTGGCCGGGCGCCTCCTCGTCGACTCCGGCGCGGCCGAGTATGCGGTGCCCCTACATGCGCACGTGCGGGACACGTGCTCCCGAGTGAAGGGCGACGCGGATCCGGAGACCCTGGATGCCGCGGACGATCTGGCGATCGCGCTGCGCAAGTCTGGGCGCCATGACGAGAGTTGCGCGTCGTACGAGTCGTTCCTGCCGACGATGGCCGAGGTGCTCGGCGAGACGCATGCCAGCTATCAGTACTCGCTGGCGGGGTATGCGAGCGCGCTCCGCCTCGCAGGCCGCGAGGTCGAGGCGGACGCCATCGACGCGCGGCTGGCCGTGAACGACGGGGAGTAACGGCGCCGCCGACGACGCGCCCGCCTAGCTCACCGCGCCCGCCCGCTCCCGAGGGCCGCGGCGATCCGCTCGATCCCGTACGCGAACGCCTCATCGACGTCGCCGCCGAGGCGGAACGCGCCGGCGAACTCCATGCTGATGAAGCCGGTCGCCCAGGCGGTGACGGTGCGCGCAGCGGGGAGGGCCTCGTCCGGTCCCACGAGCTCGGCGGTCGTCTCCAGCAGGGTCCGCACGGCGACGGCGCGCGCATCGTCGTCGAGCGCGACGGTCTCGGCCGGGGGAGCGAACACCAGCCGGTACCGCTCGGGCCTGGCGTGCGCGTAGGCGCGCAACGCGTGAGCCAGCTGCACGAGACGCTCCGCGGGATCGTCGGATGCCACGGCCGCCGCGGCGGTCAGGCGCTCGCCGAGGTCGCCGGCGGTGGCGGCGGCGATCATGCCGAGGAGCTCGTCGCGGTCGCGCACGCGCTTGTACAGCGACGGGGGACGCACGCCGACGCGCGCGGCGACGGCCTGCATCGTGAGGCCCGCGAGCCCGGCCTCGTCGAGGATGCGGGAAGCGGCGTCGACGATCTCCTCGACAGACGTGCGTGCGGGTGTCGGCATCCGGGGTCCTTTCGCTGTCCCATCCACTATAGCTATTGACAGTAGCCTTGATGGCTATAGACTGTAGCTATCAACTCGAATCTCCCTCGGAGGGACCCATGCAGCTCGCGCCCGGACTCCACCGCATCGGCAACGACATCGTCGCCGCCTACGCCGTCGTCACCGACGACGGCGTCACGCTCGTCGACGCCGGACTCCCCGGCATGTGGGCCGACCTCCGCGCCGAACTGGCATCCCTCGCGCGATCTCTGAGCGACATCCGCGGCGTCATCCTCACTCACGGCGACAGCGATCACGTCGGCTTCGCGGAGCGGTTGCGTCGCGACCACGGCGTCGCCGTGTACGTCCACGAAGCCGACGCCGGCCGCGCCCGCGGCGAGAAGCCGCCCGCAACGCCCTGGCCGAAGATGCGACTGCTCCCCACGCTCGGCTTCCTCGGCTACTCGCTCCGCAAGGGCGGCGCACGCACGCACCACCTCACGAAGGTCGTGGAGATCGCGGGGGAGACCGTTCTCGACCTCCCGGGCGCGCCCCGCATCATCCCGCTGCCGGGTCACTCGCCGGGTAGCATCGCCGTCCATGTCCCGTCGGTCGGCGCCCTCTTCGTCGGCGACGCGCTCACCACGCGTCACGTCACCACCGGTCGCGTCGCCCCGCAGCCCGCCCCCTTCACCGACGACCCCGCCGGAGCACTCGACGCGCTCACACGACTCGAGGGCGTGGATGCCGCGTGGGTGCTCCCCGGCCACGGCGCCCCCTGGTCCGGTGGTGTCGGCGATCTGGTGCGGCGCGTGCGGTCTGACGCCGCGGCATCCTGACCCCTCGCGGCGCCGCGCGTGCGCCAGCCCCTCGCCGCCGCCGCGAGAATGTGGCGCAATCGGTGGCTGCGCGGGGTGGGATGCCGCACCTTGCGCCACCTCCTCCACGTGGCTGCGCGCGGATGTGGCGCAATCGGTGGTTACGCGGGGTGGGATGCCGCGTGTTGCGCCACCTTCTCCCCGCGGCCCGCTAAGCCCGCCACCACAGCCCGCGCGTCAGGCGGCGGACTCACCCTTCGCGGCGGCGAGCTCGCGCCCGTAAGCCACGGCCTCGACCTCGGCCTTCGCCTTGAGGGCGGCTGCGGCATCCGTGAAGGCATCCAGCGCCGGGTTCACACCGACGAGCGTGAACGGGCGTTCCACGACCCGCAGGTCGAGGCCCCAGACGTCCTCGAGCACGCGGCGGAGCCACCCGGTGGAGTGATCCCAGCCCTCCTTGGGCGTGCCGGGTGCATAGTTTCCGCCGAGCACCGTGACGAGGGTGGCGGGCTTGCCGCGGAGAGCAGTGCCCTGCGGGTCGATGCGCGGATCGGTGTAGGCCAGGTCGAACCAGGCCTTGAAGTGCTGCGAGACGCCGTAGTTGTAGAGGGGCACCGCGAACAGCAGTGCGTCGGCCCCGATGAGTTCGTCCGCGAACGTCGTGGCGAGAGCCTGCGCCTCGCGCTGGCGTTCGGTGCGCTCGTCGTCGGCCACGAACTTCGCCGTCACGACGTCTGCCCAGGCGGTCGCCGGCACCGGGTCGGTGGCGAGGTCGCGCCGGGTGACCGTGGAGTCGGGGTGTGCGGCGACCCACTCCTGCTCCACGAGGTCGGCGAGCGAACGGCTGGCACTCGAAGCGGGGAGGATGCTGGCATCCAGGCGGAACAGCGACATGACACTCCTATCAAGAAATCAAAGCCGCTAAGAAAAGCAGAGCGACTAGCGAGACTCTAGCACGGGTATTCTGGGGTCGTGCCCGAACCGACGCCCGACGCTGAGCACACCGCGTGCGACGCCGCGGTGACGCTCGCCTTCTCGGTGCTCGGCAAGCGCTGGAACGGCATGATCCTGTCGTCGCTGGGCTCCGGCGCCACGACGTTCGTGGGGCTGAGGCGTGCCGTGTCGGGCATCAGCGACACGGTGCTGTCCGATCGGCTGGCCGAACTGGCATCCGCCGGCCTCGCCGCCCGTTCCGTCGACGCCGGCCCGCCGGTCTCGGTGTCGTACGAACTCACGGATGCCGGACGCCGCCTGCTCCCCGTGCTCGATCAGCTCGGCGCCTGGGCGCGCGACAACCTCGCCCCCGCCGAGCCCTCGCACTCCTGACACTCGCACCGTGCGCCACGTTCTCCACTCGGCGCCGCGCGAATGTGACGCAATCGGTGGTTAGGCGAGCCGGGATGCCACCGCTTGCGCCACGTTCTCCACGGCGCGCCACGCGAAGGTGGCGCAACCCGCGCCTACGCGAGCGCCTCAGGCGGGGGGAGTCCGGGCGGGAAGCGCAGGCCAGACCACCAGCAGGAACACGGAGATCGGCCCGAGGAACGCCGTCAGCAGGAACCAGAACCACGGGGAGCGGTTGCGCGTGCGCGCGTAGCCGCCCGCGAGGATCGCCACCGACAGCCACATGGCCGAGACGAGCGGGGTCAGAGAGGTGACTTCCTGCATACTTCGACCCTAGCGAGCGCTTGTCGTCGCGCCCGCCGAGCCGATAGCGTGGCGACGTTGCCGTGAACTGCTGGGGAGCGCGGCGGCTTCTGGGGGGAAGCATGGGAACGCTCGCGCGCGCGAAGTCCACGGTCATGGCCGTCACATCCATCGTTCTGGCGGCGCTGGTCGTCTCGGGGTCGGCGGCTCCGGCATCCGCTGCCGACACGGCATCCATCTCGGGCACGGTGCGTGCCGAGGGTGGCGCACCGATCGCGGGCGCCTACGTGACGCTCTTCGCGGAGGAGTCGGGGGGCTGGGGCTACGTCACGAGCAAGACCACGGATGCCTCGGGCACCTATTCGTTCCCGGGGCTCGCCGCCGATGACTACACGCTCCAGTTCGCTCCGGCCGACGGGCAGAACTATCTCGCCGAGTACTGGGACGACAAGCCCGACCTCGATGCCGCCACGACGATCGCGCTGGCCGCCGGCCAGGCGCGCGGGGGAGTCGCGGCGACGCTGGCTGCGGGCGCTACCATCAGCGGCACGGTGTCCACCGAGTATCTCGCCGGCGGTCCGAGCGAGATCGCCGCGGCGTGCGCGTTCGGTCAGAGCACAGACACCGTCGCATGCGACTTCGACATCGCCGCGAGCGGCGCGTACACGATCGTGGGACTCCCCGCCGACACGTACAAAGTGTCCTTCGGCGGCCAGGGCGGATGCGGCGAGTTCGAGGTCGGCGACGGGTGGCTCTGGTCGTGCCGCCGCGCCGTGTACTGGGAGCAGAAGCCCAGCGAGCAGTCGGCCACGATCCTGACGCTCGCACACCAGCAGCAGCTCACCGGGGTGAACCAGGACTTCGACTACGCCAACGGCATCCTCATCTACCCGAAGATCACGGGCACCGCCGCTGTCGGCAAGACGCTGAAGGCCGCGCGCGGATCGTGGGATGCCGGAACCGCCGTGCGCTACCAGTGGCGCGCGAACGACGTGCCCATCAAGAACGCGACGAGCTCGTCGCTGACGCTCACCTCCTCGCAACTCGGCAAGCGGATCAGCGTCTCCGTGTTCGGGCGCACCCGCCCGGCCACGAGCCCCGAGTCCTACGACACGTGGGAGAGCACCGGCTGGACCATGGATGCCAGGGTCGCCGCCGGCACGCTGGCATCCGCGAAGCCCGCGGTGTCGGGGACGGTCGCGGTGGGCAGCAAGCTGTCGGTCAAGAAGGGCACGTGGACCAGCGGCACGACGTTCACCTACCGCTGGTACGCGAACGGATCGGCGATCTCGAAGGCGACATCGTCAACGCTCACGCTGACGAAGTCGCTGGCCGGCAAGAAGATCTCGGTGAAGGTCACTGGCACCCAGAAGGGGTACACGACCACGTCGCACACGTCGTCGTCGACGGCGAAGGTCATGACCGCCGGTACGCCGTCGATCTCGGGCACGGCCGCCGTGGGCAAGAAGCTCACGGCGAAGTCGGGAACGTGGACGTCGGGGACGACCTTCTCGTATCAGTGGTACGCGAGCGGCAAGGCGATCAGCAAGGCGACGAAGTCGACGCTGACGCTGTCCTCGTCGCTGCGGGGAAAGACGATCACGGTGAAGGTGACCGGTAAGAAGTCGGACTACGCGACCGTCGCGAAGTCCTCGAAGGCCACCGCCCGGGTGCGCTGACCTCGGCCGACGGCGGTCAGCGCACGAGCGCTTCGCCGGCCCGCACGGGAACGCCCAGCCGGTTGCTCGGCGCGGGAAGCACGCACACGTAGTGGTCGGAGAACGCGCACGGCGGCAACGTGGCGCGGTTGAGGTCGACGACGACCGTGCCGTCGGCGTCGGGCGGGGCCGTGCGCAACTGCCGGAAGTAGTGACTCTCCGCGCCGCTCGTGGCATCCGCGAACACGGCGAACAGCGACCCGTCGTCCATCCGGTCGACGGCGAGGCTCACGAGGGCTCCCTCCCACTCGAAGGCCAGGATGCCGTCGCGCACCGCGGTCGAGCGATGCCCGTCTACCGAGACGGTGGTCACCGCGCCGGCGGGTGTCGGCTGGTAGACCCCGCGGAGCACGGCGTCGGGATCGTAGGGGAAGCGATCGATGGTGGAGATGCCGCGCTCCGCCGCGGCGCGGGGATGGAGCGCGCGCACGGCGATCATCCCGTCGCGTGCGAAGCCGCGCAGGAGCAGGTCGCCGCGGTGCAGCTCCTCGCCTGGCCGCAGCGTGATGGTGCCGCCCTCGAGGTCGCCGATCGCTGCGCCGTCCGCCGCGTGCCAATGTCCGGGCAGTCCGTCGAAGGTGCGCGGCGTGCCGTCGAGCCAGTGCGTCGCGGCGAGAGAGGCGATCCCGAACGCGCCCCACACCGCGGCATCCCGGTTCTCGCGCCACGCGCGGTCGTCGCCGTGCTGGTCGTCCATCGGGCCTCCCGGGTCTGTGTGGTCCCACTCTGCGACACGGTGTGTCGCCGCGTGTCAGATCGAGACATTCTGTTACACCATCGAAATCAAGACATGAATAGCATGCCCCTATGGAGCAAGAGAACGCACCCGGGGGAGTGCCCACCGACATCGACGTCGACGCCCTCACCCGCGCCCTCGACGTGCATTCGCTCCGCATCCTCGTCGCCATCGACCAGACCGGAACGATCAGCGCCGCCGCTCGGTCGCTCGGCTTCTCACAGCCGACGATCACACAGCACGTGCAGCGCCTCGAGGCACGCCTCGGCGCGAGTCTCGTCGCGCGCACCGCGCGCGCCGCACGCCTCACCCCGGTAGGAAAGCTTCTCGCCGCGCATGCCCCCCGCATCGACGCGAGCCTCACCGCCGCGGCGACCGAGCTCGCCCGAGTGCTCGGTCGCCGCGCCGACACCGTGAGGTTCGCCGCTCCGGCCGACCTCATCGCGCCGGCGCTCGCGCCCGCCCTGGGGCGCCTCTCGGCCAGCCGCCCCGACGTCGCGACGACGATCATCGAGGCCGCCGACGCCGCCGAGGCCTTCGCGATGGTCCGCGACGGTCGCGCCGACATCGCGGTCACGAGCGAGGTCGCGCCGCGCGACGACCGCGCCGCCGCCACCCGCCGGCGGGGCCTTCGATCGATCTTCCTCTTCGCCGAGGAGATCGTCGCGCTGACCACCGTCGACGTCGCATCCGTCGCCGGCCGCGTCGACCCGCTTCTCCTGTCGACCGGCCCCTGGGTCACGGGCGCGGGCACCTGCACCGACCCGATCGCGCGCCTCATCGGCCGTTCGTCGAGAGAGGGCGACGTCGCCGTGTCGCTCCCCGCGGCGGCGGTCGCCCTGGCCGCCCACGGCGTCGGTACCGTCTTCCTCCCCGAGGGTGCGCTCGCGGGTGCCGGGATGCCGGCGAACGTGCGGATGCTCGGACTCGCCCCGGCCGTCACCCGCCGCACCGTGGCCACCACGCTCGTCGAGGCCGCCACGATCCCGGCTGTGGCCGAAGCGCTCCGGCTGCTCGCGACCCACCGCCCCTCGACCGCCGACATCGACGCCCTCGTCGACGCGCGTCGCCGCAGCACGGGGCACCGCGCCCGGTTCGCCCCCCAGACCCTCTCCCCGCAGACCTTCTCTCCGCACCACCCGAGCACTCCGCACCACCCGAGCACACCGCACCACCCGAGCACACCGCACCACCCGAGCACACCGCAACTCACACCCGACTCGACCCTCACAGAGGAGACCGACGCCATGCTCTCGTCACCCACCACCCGCCTGGCCGCCGCCGGCGCCGCAGCCGCCGCGAGCGTGCTGCTGCTGTCGGCGTGCACCACCCCCGCCGCGCCCACGCCCGAGAAGTCCGTCGGCGCCGACACCGGCGCGGAGATCGACAGCATCGCGGTTGCGCTCCCCGGGTCGCTGTCGAACCTCTACGTCGGCCAGGAAGCCGGCATCCTGAACTACTACATCGCCTCGATCGCGCAAGAGGGTCTCGTCTCGATCGACGCGCAGGGCCGCGTGCAGCCGGGGCTCGCCGAGTCGTGGGAGCAGACCGACGACGTGACCTACGTTTACGAACTGCGCGACGACGCCCTCTTCCAGGACGGCACACCGGTGACCGCGGACGACGTCGTCTTCAGCCTTGAAGAAGCCCGCGACGAGACGGCCTCGCCGGGACTTGCGTACTACCTGAGCGGCGTCGACACGATCGAGAAGACCGGCGAGTCCGAGGTGACGATCACCCTGAACGCGCCCGACCCGGCCTTCTCGGCGAACATGAGCAGCGGCGGCGCCGCGTTCATCACGTCGCAGAAGTTCTGGGAGGAGCACGATGGCAAGGTCGGCACCTCCGACGCTCTGCTGCTGGGCACCGGCCCCTACCAGGTGACCGAGTTCGTGCCCGACTCCCACGTGACGCTCGAGCGCGTCGACACGTGGTGGGGCGAGCTGCCGAAGGTCAAGGAGATCAAGGTCTCCTTCATCCCCGACGAGTCGACCCGCCTGCTGGCCGCCCAGTCCGGCGACATCGACGTCGCGTTCAACGTCCCGCTGGCGCAGGCCGCGCAGTGGGAGAAGCTCGACACGATGCGGGTCGACTACATCAACGACCTCTCCTACGTCGGGCTCTACTTCAACACCAGCGTCGCCCCCTTCGACGACCCGAAGGTGCGGGAGGCCGTCGCGCACGCGGTCGATCGCGACGCGTACGTGTCCTCGCTCCTGCGCGGCCACGGCGAAGCGGCGACCGCCATCATGACCCCCGAGTCGCTCGGCAAGGCGTACGACGCCGACGCCGCCCGCGAGAAGCTCGCGTCGATCCCGCAGTGGGACTTCGACCTGGATGCCGCAGCCGCCGCACTGGCGGAGTCCGGCTCCCCGGACGGCTTCGAAGCCGAGCTGCTCACGCCGAACACGGGACCGCAGCTGGGATCGGCCGCACAGGCCCTCGCCCAGAACCTCGCCGACATCGGCATCACCCTGAACGTGCGCGAGGTGCCCATCGAGGAGTGGCTTGCGAGCCTCGACGCCTCCAGCGACCACGGCATCAACCTCATGTGGTACTTCTCGACGCTCGGCGACCCCGCCGAAGTGCCGAGCTACCTGCTGGGCGCCGGCAACCCCGCCGCGTACGACAACCCCGCCGTCACCGACCTCCTCGCCCAGGCGGGTGCCACCGCCGACCCGGCGGCGCGCATCGACCTGCTCGTCGAGGCCGAGACGCTGCAGGCGCAGGATGCCGTCAACGTCCCGCTCTGGTGGGGTCAGTCGGCCACCGCGTTCGCGAACGACCTGGGCATGAACGACTACAGCTCGTTCGCGTTCATCTCGTCGTGGCCGACGCAGCTGTACCGGGCGGCGGAGTGACCTCCACTTCTGTGTTCCGAGCGCGCGCGGCGCGGGCCCGTTCCCTGGGGCGGCTCCTCGCGGTGCGCGTGCTCGGCACGCTCGGCGTTCTGCTGGCGCTGTCGATCGTGATCTTCTCGCTCATGTACCTCGCCCCCGGCGACCTCGTGAAGAATCTGCTCGGCAACCGGCCGGTCACCCCCGACGCCGTCGCGGCCGTGCGGGCGCAGTACCACCTCGACGATCCCGTCGTCGTGCAGTACCTGCGCTGGCTCGGCGGATTCGTCACCGGCGATCTCGGCACGTCGATCCGGCTGCAGATCCCGGTGGCAGACGCGATCGCGGCGCGCCTGGGCATCACCCTCGCGCTCTGCGGGTTCGCGTTCGCGCTCGCGCTCGCCGTCGCCGTGCCGCTGGGGGTGCGCAGCGCCGTGCGCCCCGGGGGAGTGCTGGACCGCGTGGCCAACGTGTTCGCCATCGTGGGACTGAGCGCGCCGACCTTCGCGGTCGGGCTGCTCCTGCTGTACGGGCTGGCGTACTACGTGCCCCTCTTCCCCGTCTACGGCGCGGGTGACGGCGGGCTCGACACGCTCCACCACCTGGTGCTCCCCGCCGTGACCCTCGCGCTCGGACTGGGTGCCATCGTCCTCAAGCTGACGCGCACCGCGATGCTGCGGGAGCTGGCCACCGACTACGTCACCGCCG
This sequence comes from Candidatus Microbacterium phytovorans, assembly GCA_029202445.1. Classification (NCBI taxonomy): domain Bacteria; kingdom Bacillati; phylum Actinomycetota; class Actinomycetes; order Micrococcales; family Microbacteriaceae; genus Microbacterium; species Candidatus Microbacterium phytovorans. The sequence goes on along the minus strand of CP119321.1, from coordinate 1,438,666 downwards.
CGCGGGCTCGAGGTCTGGCCGACGCGACCGTTCATCGCATCGCGCTGCGCAACGCCGCCATCCCGATCGTCACGGGCGCGAGCCTCGTGCTCACCTTCCTCGTCGGGGGCACGGTGCTCGCCGAGACGACCTATGCCCTGCCGGGCCTCGGCACACTGCTGCAGGATTCCGTGCTCTTCAAGGACATCGCGGTCGTCCAGTCGCTCACTCTTCTGGTGGCGATCGTGATCGCCGTCATCGCCCTGCTGGCAGATCTCGCCTACCTCGTGCTCGACCCCCGCGTGCGTGCCACGGGCGCCCGGTCCGTCGCCCCGACCGTCGCCGTGGAGAGTGCCGCATGACCGCCGCGATCGCCCTCATCTCCACCCCCACCCGCCGCCGCGCGCCCTGGGCGATGGTGATCGTCGGCGCGTTCCTCGTCGTGATCGCCGTCCTGGCGGCGACGGGTGTGCTGCTGTTCCCGGATGCCATGCGGCAGGACATCCTGGCGAGCCTCCTCCCGGCGGGGAGCGAGGGGCATCCGCTCGGTACCGACGAGCTCGGACGCGACGTGCTCGCCATGACGGTCGCGGGCACCGCCTCCTCGGTCGTCGGGCCCGTGCTGGTGGCCCTGGGGTCCATGCTCTGCGGAATCGTGCTCGGCACCCTCGCCGGCTACGAGCGGGGCTGGCTCGACTTCGCGATCGGTCGGTGGACCGACCTGCTCCTCGCCCTGCCGGTGCTTCTGGCGGCGATCGTCGTGTCGGGGGTGCTCGGCGGCGGCTACGCCGTGACCGTCATCCTTCTCATCGTGCTGTTCTCGCCCTCCGACATCCGGATCGTGCGCGCGGGGGTGCTGGAGCAGACCGCCCGCCCCTACATCGAGGCGGCGCAGATGCTGTCGCTGTCGCGCTGGCGCGTGATGTTCCGCCACATCCTGCCGAACGTGTCGACTCTCGTGATCACCAACGTCATGCTGAACACGGCCTTCGCGCTCGTGGCGTTCTCCTCGCTGTCGTTCCTCGGCGTCGGGGTATCGCCCGGCGTCGCCGACTGGGGACGGCAGCTCACCGACAACAGGGCCATCATGTTCGACAATCCCACCGCCGTCATCGTCCCGGCGCTGCTCATCATCCTCGTCGCCTGCGCGGTCAACGTGCTGGGCGACTGGCTCGGAGAGCGCCTCTCGCGGACGGGGGCGGCCGCATGAACGGCGTCACGATCCGCGGCCTGGCCGTCACCGGGCCGGGCGGCGACACCGTCGCACCCTTCGACGCCGACGTCCCTGCCGGTGGCATGCTGGCGGTCATCGGCGAGTCGGGCTCGGGCAAGACCCTGTCGGCCAAGTCGCTCGTCGGGCTCCTGCCGCGCGGCTTCCGCGCGCGCGGCACCCTCAGTGTGGGCGAGCGCGAGATCGACCTCGCGACGCCACCCGCCCGATGGTCCGGCATCCGGGGCCGCGTGGTCGCGCTGCTGCTCCAGGACCCGTTCACGAGCCTTTCGCCCGTGCATCGCTGCGGGGATCAGATCGCGTGGACGATCGAAGCGGCCCGCGGAGTGCGCCTGCGCGGACGCGAGCGTCAGGATGCCGTGGCGCGCCGACTCGCGGAGGTGAAGCTTCCCGAGCGGGTCGCCCGCGCCTATCCGCACGAGCTGTCCGGGGGTATGCGTCAGCGCGTCGCGATCGCCGCCGCCGTCGCGAGCGACCCGCAGCTGCTGATCGCCGACGAACCGACCACCGCACTCGACGCGTCCAACCAGGCCGAGGTGCTCGACGCGCTCGGTGCGCTCCAGCGCACGCGTGGCCTCCCCGTCATCCTCATCTCCCACGACCTGGGCGTCGTGCGCGGGCGCGCCGACGAGGTGCTGGTGATGCGCCACGGCGACATCGTGGAGCGAGGCCGCACCGCCGACGTGCTCACGCGCCCGCAGCATCCGTACACCCGCGCGCTCGTCGCCGCCGACCCGGCGCTCACTCCAGTCGCCGACGGCTCGGGGGTGCGCGCGGAGACGGCGGCCGACCCCGACCCCCTCGTGCAGGTGCGCGGTCTCGGGAAGACCTTCGGCGAGCGGGAGGTGCTCCGCGGGGTCGATCTCGACGTCGCGGCGGGGGCGATCGCGGGCATCGTGGGGGAGTCCGGCTCGGGCAAGTCCACCCTCGCGCGCTGCATCGCCGGCCTCGAACAGGAGGATGCCGGCACGATCGCGTTCGGTGGAGCCGCCCTCCCGCCGGGGCGGCGCTCCCGCACGCCCGACCAGATGCAGATCGTCTTCCAAGACCCGTACTCGTCGTTGAATCCGATGATGACGATCGGCGCCATCCTGCGGGAAGCGCTCGATGCCGCCCGCCGGACGCGCCGTTCGACGGAAGCGGGCACCGACGTCGACACCGTCGCGAGCCTGCTCGAAACCGTCGGGCTCGACCCCGCCTTCGCCTCACGCCGGCCGTCTGATCTGTCCGGCGGACAGCGTCAGCGGGTGGCGATCGCACGCGCCCTCGCCCCCCGGCCGCGGCTGCTCATCTGCGACGAGTCCGTCTCTGCGCTGGATGTCTCCGTGCAGGCGCAGATCCTCGCCCTCTTCCGGCGGCTGCGTGAGGAACGCGGCATCACGATCCTGTTCATCTCCCACGACCTGGCGGTGGTGCGCACCCTCGCCGACACCGTGACGGTGATGTGGGACGGCGAGGTGGTCGAGCACGGCGACTGCGCCGACGTGCTCGGGAACCCTCGGCATCCGTTCACTCAGACCCTCGTGGCCGCCGCGGCCCGCGAGAGCACCACCGCGGCTCGGCCGCACCCTCAGGAGAGCACGCATGACTGACCTCGCCGTCCCGGTGGACATCGTCGTCCACGAAGGCATGGATGCCGTCCGCGCCGCCCTCGATGCCGGCCTCGCCGGTGTCATCGGTGCCGACCGCGTCGCCGGCTGGCTCGCTCCGCGGTCCGCCTACCTCCCACAGCTGTGGGTCGTCGTCGCCGGGGACGAACCGGTCGCCGCGGTGCTCACGACCGGGAGGCCCGCGACGGCGGCCACGACCCTGGTGGAGCCGTGGTGGACGTCGGATTCGGCCCTCGCGGCGATGCTCGACCGTGTCGTCGAGGCCGCGCGCGCACGAGGAGACGTGGCCGTGAAGTGGCGCACTGCGGGAGAGGTGCCCGGCGCGGCGATCAACGCCGGCTTCGCGCCGCTACGCTCACCGCACGGCGCCGTCGGCACCGAGGACACCAGCGGCGCCGTGCGCTGGCTCGTCGAGATGCCCCACGAGGAGCCCGGCTACTACGCGCAGACGACCCTGTTCACGTGCGGCGCCGTCGCCGCGCTCATGGCGGCGGGCCTCCGGGGAGCCGGCGGCTTCACGGGTGACGCGGACGACCGTGACCGGGAGCTGGAGTATTGGCGTCGCGCCAGCAACTTCCCCGCGTGCGAACCGGTGGGGCTCGCGGTGGCCACGGCCGAGCATCTCGGCCACGGCGGTGATCTGCGGCGCGTGGAGGTCGCGCTGGATGCCGACGGGCCCGTGCTCGTGGAGGACTATCGCGGGTTCGATCTGTCGTTCCGCACCGAGTTGCAGTCCGAGTCGCGTCGCCGCGCCGCAGACCTCGGCATCCCGATCTCGTCGGAGCGTGTCACGGTGGCGGAGATCGCCCGCCGCGTCGCGGGTGGGGAACTCGCCCTCCTCCTCATCGACGAAGAGCCGATGCACGGGGAGCACGGCCCCCACTGGGTGCTCGCGCACGCGTCGGACGGCGTGGATGTGGTCGTGATCGAAGATCCGTGGATCAACCGCGACACGGGAGAGACCTGGGTCGACACCCACGAGCTCCCGGTGCGGGCCGCCGATCTCGACCGCCTCGTCCGGTGGTCGGCGACCGGCTACCGCGGAGTGGTGTTCCTCGGCCGCTGAGATCCCTCACGCCGCGGGTGGGTGCGGTGACGGCTCAGTACGAACCATGAGGAGTCATGTCGTCGGGGAGGTGGAAGCAGGGGGAGAAGGAGTAGATCTCGATGGTCGATCGATCTTCTTCTCCGCTGACGAGGTAGCCGCCGGTGGTGACTCGGTAGAGGGTGACGAGGGGAGCGCCGTCGGTCGCTGTCTCGCGTGTGACCTCCCATTCGGGCTGCTCTGAGTATGCGTGGGTTACGTCGTCGATGACGGCTTTGAGGTCGGTGTCGGGTGCGACGTGAACGGTGGTGCCGCCTGCCCACTGGTGGTTGCGTTCGCCGGTGCAGCTCAGGAGTGATCCGGTGGGGCGTTGGTCGACGGAGACGATGAGGTCGTCGGGGATGAGGGCGACGATGTCGCGTTCGCCTTCCTGCGCGATCGCTTTAGCCACGTAGAGGGTGAGATCCGGGTCTTCCACGGTTACTCCTGTTCCGCACGCTGTGATCGTGAGTGTGAGTGTGAGTGTGAGCGCGGGCAGCGTGAAGCGCGCACGGTTCCGACGTGGGTGCGGTGGCACGTCAGTACGAACCATGAGGAGTCATGTCGTCGGGGAGGTGGAAGCAGGGGGAGAAGGAGTAGACATTGATGTCCGCGGAGTCATTCCATGCGCTCAGAAGGTAGCCGCCGCTCAGAGGCCGCTGGATGGTGACCTGTGCGTACCCGGCGGCATCGCTTGTGTCCCTGGTGCTCCATCCATCCATCCGCTCATACGCACTCACCACCTCGTCGATGATGAGGCGTCTGTTTGTTCCGCCGACCAACGTCACCGTCGTGCCGCCGGACCACTGGTAGTTGCGTTCGCCGGTGCAGCTCATGAGCGATCCGGTGGGGCGTTGGTCGACGGAGACGATGAGGTCGTCGGGGATGAGGGCGACGATGTCGCGTTCGCCTTCCTGCGCGATCGCTTTCGCCCCGTGGAGGGTGAGATCAGGGTCTTCCACGGTCACTCCTCCTCCGCACGCCGTGAGCGCGAGTGTGAGCGTGAGCGCGGGCATCGTGAAGCGCGCACGGTTCCGGCGTGGTTGCGGTGAGACGTCAGTACGAGCCATGAGGAGTCATGTCGTCGGGGAGGTGGAAGCAGGGGGAGAAGGAGTAGATGTTCACCTGGTCTGGGTCTGTCCATGCGCTCACCACGTAGCTGGCCGCATGGGGATGGCTGATGAGGTACTTGGGGTAGCCGGCCGACTCCGTGCGGCGGGTGACCGTCCATGGCTCCTTGGCCTTGTACGCGTGAGCGATGTCGTCGACGATCGCGTCGAGATCGGTGTCTGGGATGACGGTGACGGTGGTGCCGCCGGCCCACTGGTAGTTGCGTTGGCCGGTGCAGCTCAGGAGTGATCCGGTGGGGCGTTGGTCGACTGAGATGATGAGCTCGTCGGGGATAAGGGCGACGATGTCGCGTTCACCCTCTTGCGCGATCGCTTTCGCGCCGTGCAAGGTGAGATCCGGGTCTGCCACGGTCACTCCTGTTCCGCACGCGGTGAGCGCGAGCGTCAGGGCGAGGACCAGACTGGCCACCCACCGCAAGCTCTTGGGTCTGTTCACTTCAGTGCCTTGCCGATCAGCTCGAGCGCGTCTTGGTTGCGTGGATCATTGGACGCGATCAGGTTGTGGGTGTCGATACCGGTCCAGTTGCCGGGCAAGAGGAAGGGCTCCGGCTGCTCGACCGAGTGCGCGAACCCGCTGCTCGGCGGATAAATGGGCAAGACCCAGTCGGCCGAGTCGGAGAAGAGGTGCGGGGTGAACGCGGCGTGCGTGCCCGGGTTCCGCCCCTCCCACACCACCCCCAAGGATTGTGCCGTGGTCAGGGCGTCCGTGTAGGAGAAGTGCTCGTAGTTCGTCGTCGGGGACGGCTCCCAATCCTTCGGCATGCCGGCGCCTGCCAGCGAGAACACCCCGTCGTACCTCGCGCCGGCCACTTCGGAGGCCGTGATCCCGGTGAGTCCCCATGAGAAGCCGATGCCGTTGCGATCGGCGTCGACGTCGCCCACCGCCACATCCAGTTCCCGTTCAAAAGCGGCGATCTCCTGCCCCTTGTCGAGTGCGATGCCCTCATCGTTCGCTTCACCGATACGCGCGAACGACGCGATCCCCGTGTACTCGTTCTCGCCCGGAAAGCGTCCGACCTTCCACACGAAGGTGACGATCGATCCTCCGCTGCTCTCGTTGAGCCATCGACCGACCTGCTGTACTTCGCCTCGGTAGACCGACAGCGCACTCGTGTAGGTGCCGGGAACGTACGTGTTGATCTCCGCCGTGGTCGGCCCCGGCTCTCCGATCATCTCGATGATGCTGTCGGTCGTGTGGTCGTAGAAGTACACCTGCACGCGGCCTTCCACGACCTGGTCAAGGTAGTGAAGCTCTGCGCGGAGCTTGTCGAGTTCGTGGCCCGCTCGCGGGGAGAACGGATGCGGCTCGCTCGCGAGTATCCGTCGCACCTCGGCGGCGCGCGCCTTCGCGTTGAACCGGTTCGCGGCGACACGCGCCCACGGCGGAAGGCCGGCGAGGCTTCCGAGCAGAGCCGGTCCCGCGGCGATCAGGTCACGCTGCTGCTCCTCGGACAGCGCATCCCACACGCGGCGCACGAGACCGGCATCCCCGATCGCGACCAGGCCTTCCGGGGTGATGTCGGTCGTGTCGCCCGCCCACACGTCGGCGATCGCGTCGGCGCCGCCTCCGCGCAGCCGCCACCGATCGGTGAGCTCGGCGAACAGCGGCACTTCCCGCAGGCGGTCTCGGGTGCGGTGATCGAGCTCTGCCCGCTCCACCGCGAGACGGCGGTAGGCGGCACGCGCCTGCTCGAACTCCTCGATCGCTGCCTGCCACTGCTGCAATCGGGCGGGGTCGCCCGGACAGAGCCAGGCCGGCATCACCTCATCCCACGGGAACGGCCACCCCTGCAGACCCTCCAGTCCGCCGTCGAGGGCGGCGGCGCGCCGCTCTCCCAGCGACGCCCACGCCCGCTCGACCTCCTCGCGCATGCTCTCAGCGCGCCGACGCAGGTCGCTCATCGCGTCGGCATAGGACTCCAGGATGCCGGCGACGCGCGACGAGGCCTCGCCTTCGGCCGCGTACTTCGCGCGCAGGACGGCGATGTCCGATCGTGCCGCCTCCACGGCATCCGCGCCGGTGTTCGCCAGAGTGTCGATCGCCCGGGCGGCGCGGCGCGCATTGCGCTCCGACGCGCCTGCGTAGGCCCGGAAACTGCGGGCGATCTCACCGACGCCCTCGGCGCTGCCGGCAGCAGGATCGGCGCCGAGATCGGGTATCGTCACGGCGCGCCCGCCAGCGCCCCGTCGAGCGCATCGAACTCGACACCGATGCGACGCACGCGGTCGGCCAAAGATGCTGCCGTCTGTCGCAGCGATGCCCGCAGCGCCCACGACAACTCATCGACGCGTTCCAGTGTCGCGATGACGACTTCCGATCCCGGTGCGGTGAGCGAGAGGCACCTCGACAGCTCGGCGTCTCCGGTGGCCGCCAGGGCCGTCGCCGCGTGCTCGACGGCGTGCCCGGTCAGCTCGATTCCGGCTCCCGCTCTCACGGCATCCCCTCTCGATCCACGCAACTCATGAATGAGCGCCCACCATCGGAGACGACTCGGCGCGGTGTTTCTCACGCGGTGCCCGCTCGGGGTCGCGCCGCGCGGTGCGCGGGAAGCGCGGGACGTGTCAGACTCGGCTCGGTGCTGGTGGACCCGGAGGACGAAACCCGATGACCGACGACTCGACCGCCTACGGAATGCGACGCCCTGACGTCTCGATAGCCGGCGTGCCCGCGTTCGCGCGCGAGCGGTTCGGCATCGACGCGTCGGCGACGGAACTCGGCAGCAATCAAGACCGGAACTTCCTGCTGACGGCGTCCGACGGCACCCGGCGGCTCCTGAAGATCGACAACCCGGTGTTCCTGCCAGAGGAGATCGACGCGCAGACGCGCGGGCTCCAGCACCTCGCTGCCGACGGCATCCGTGTGCCCGAGCCGGTGCCCGGCGCCGATGGCGAGCTGCTCCAGCCGGTGACCAACGGCACGGCCGCCTACCGCGCGCGGATGCTCTCCTTCGTCGAGGGTGCACCCCTCGCCGACGCGGTGCGCCTCGGTCATCGCGACGCGGCCCGGCTCGGCGCGCTCGCCGCGCGGCTCACCGCGTCGCTCGCGACATTCACGCATCCCGGCCTCGACCGCCACCTCCAGTGGGACATGCGCCGCAGCCGCGCCGTCATCGACCAGTTCCTCGGCGGCGTGGCCGAAGACGCGCTGCGCACGCGACTGACGGATGCCGCCGCCGCGGCATGGGCGAGGGTCGAGGCCGTGGCCGCAGAGCTGCCGGTCGTGCCGGTGCACGGCGACCTCACCCCCGACAACGTCGTCCGCACCACGGGCGACGACCTCGCCGTCATCGACTTCGGCGACCTCGCGTGGGGCTGGCGCGTCGCGGAGATCGCGGTGAGCGCCGCCGGCATCCTGACCCGCGCCGACGGCGACGCGACCGTCGCGCTGTCCGCGATCGAGGCCTACGCCGCCGGGGTCGCCCTGTCGCGCGCCGAGGTGGCGGCGCTGTGGCCGCTCGTGGTGCTCCGTGGGTGCGTGCTGGTGGTCAGCGGCATCCATCAGGGGAGTCTCGACGCCGACAACGACTACGTGCAGGAGCGTCTCGCCGAGGAGCTGGCCGTGTTCGACACCGCCGCCGGCGTCGACCTCGACCTGGCCGCCGCAACGATCGCGGCGCGGGCGGGCCTTGCGGCGGAGGCGGGCCTCGCGTCGGGCGCGCAGCCGTCGGCGATCGGCTTCGTCCCGATGCTCGCCGAGCCTCCCGCCGCGATCGACCTCGCACCGGCGAGTCCGCTCGTGGCCGACGGGGTGTGGCGGGCGGGCGCGGATGCCAGGGCCGATCTGCTCCGCAGGCACGCTCCCGCCGGGCGAGCCGTCGCGATCCCGCACGGGCGCCCCGACCTCACGCGCACTCCCGCGCTGACGCCGACTCCTCCCGAGAACGTCCCACTGGGGACGACGATCGTGGGGGATGCCGGAGCGCCCATTCGGTCGCCGAACGATGCGACGGTCGAGGCCGTCACCGCGGAGAGCGTAGTGCTCGCCTTCGCCGGGACGCGGCTGACGGTCACCGGTATTCGGCCGTCCCTGCCGGACGGCGCGGTCGGTGCGGTCGTGCGGGCGGGGGACGTGCTCGGCGTCTCCGATCGGGCCGTGCGTGTCGTCTGGAGACCCGCCGACGCGCCAGAGCCTCCCGAGTACGTCGCCGAGCCGTGGGCGGCGGGGTGGCGCGCGCTCACCTTCGATCCGGCACCGCTCCTCGGGATCTCCGAGCTGCCCGACCTGCCGACCGCCGCCGTCGAGGCGCGCCGCAAGACACGCGTGTTCGCCGCGGCCCAGGAGCACTACTTCGCCGAACCGCCCCTCCTGATTCGCGGCTGGCGCAGCCACCTCATCGACGCGACGGGCCGTGCGTACCTCGACATGGTCAACAACGTGTCGTCGATCGGGCACGCCCATCCCCGCCTCACGGCAGCCGTCGCCGCGCAACTGGCCACCCTCAACACGAACTCGCGGTTCCTCTATCCGCAGATCGCGCAGCTGAGCGAACGCCTGCTCGCCACGGTTCCGGCGGCCCGGTTCGACACGGTGCTGCTCGTCAACAGCGGCACGGAAGCCGTCGACCTGGCCCTGCGTCTGGCGACGATCGCCACCGCACGTCGCGACGTCGTGGCCCTCCGCGAGGGGTATCACGGCTGGTCGTACGCGGCGGATGCCGTCTCCACCTCGGCGTTCGACAACCCGCACGCGCTCGACTCGCGTCCCGACTGGGTGCACATCGCCGACGCCCCGAACCCGTACCGCGGTGTCCACCGCGGCGAAGGTTCCGCGGGGGCGTACCTGCGCGACCTCCGCGAGCGGTTCGAGGAGCTCACGGCATCCGGTCGCCCGCCGGCCGCGTTCATCGCCGAGCCGATTCACGGCAACGGCGGCGGGGTGATCCCCCCGGCCGGCTACCTGGCCGGGGCGTTCGACGCGATCCGGGATGCCGGGGGGCTCGCCATCGCCGATGAGGTGCAGGTCGGACTCGGCCGCCTCGGCCGCGCGTTCTGGGGCTTCCTCGACCAGGGCGCGACGCCCGACATCGTCGTGACGGCGAAGGCGCTCGGCAACGCCTACCCGGTCGGAGCGGTGCTCACACGCCGCGAGATCGCCGACGCGCTCGGTCGCGAGGGGCAGTTCTTCTCCTCCGCCGGCGGCGCGCCCGCCTCGTGCGCGGCCGCCCTCGCCGTGCTCGACGTGCTGACCGACGAGGGACTCGTCGAGAGCGCGCGGATCGTGGGCGCGCAGCTGCAGCGCGACCTGACCGAGCTGGCCCACCGGCATCCGCTGATCGGCACTCTGCACGGCACCGGTCTGTACCAGGGCGTCGAACTCGTCACCGACCCTGTGGCCCTCACCCCCGCGGTGACCGAGACGGCACGGATCTGCGAGCGCATGCGGGAGCGCGGGGTCATCGTCCAGCCGACCTCCGAGCGTCAGAACGTGCTCAAGATCAAACCTCCGCTGACCCTGACGAGCGAGGAGGCGGCGTACTTCGTGAGGATGCTCGACCTCACCCTCGAGGAGATCGCCTGACGCGGCGGTTCAGCCGCGGCGGCGCTGGGCGATCGTCCACACGCCGCCCGAGATCATGAGCGCACCGCCGATCGCGCCGACCCAGCCGAGGAACGCGTCGGTGTCGATCGAGGTGACGCCGGCGACGACGAATCCCACCCCGATGACGCACAGGAGCACTTGCGTGCTGATGCTGTTCTCGTTCACATGGCCCCCCTTGGCGCAACGGCGTCGTCGGGGGGACAGAACGAGAGGCTACTAGGGAGAGCGCCTTCGTCTCTACTGTTCATTTCGGCGAGCCTGGGCGATGCGCGAAGTCTGGGCCACACTGTCACCATGCCGCTGCATCCCGCTTTCCGGACGTATCTCGACGAGCTCGCTCCGCTCGTCGCGCAGGCCGAGCGGGACGGCGTGGCCCCCACTCCCGCGTCCGCTCGCGCCGCGCTGGCAGGATTGCGCGCATACTCCGCGCCGGATGCCTCGGTCGCCCTCGTCCGGGGCGGATCGGCGGCGGGTGTTCCGGTGCGCGTCTACGCGCCCGCGCCGCAGGAGGAACGCGACGCGGTCCTGTTCGTGCACGGCGGGGGCCACGTCGCCGGTGACCTCGATGTCTACGACGGGTCGGCCCGCCGCACCGCCGCGGCGAGCGGGATGACGGTGGTATCGGTGGACTACCGTCGCGCGCCGGAATGGCCCTACCCCGCCGGCCTCGACGACACCGCTGCCGTGCTGAACCGGCTGAAGGAGGCACTCGTCGGCATCCCGTGGTCGGGACGCGTGCACGCGGTCGCCGACTCCGGCGGGGCGGCGAAGGTCGCCTCCCTCGCGATGCGAGCGGCGGCCGAACGGCGCACCTGCGCGATCGAGCGGCAGGTGCTGATCTACCCGAGCCTCGATTACACGATGAGCGGGGCGACGATGACCGAGTTCGGCGCCGGGTACTTCCTCTCGGCGCAGCGCGTCGCCTGGTACTTCGACCAGTACTTCCCCGCCGGCGTCGACCGCACCGAAGCGTCGCCCGTATCCGGCCCGTTCTCGGCCGACATGCCCGAGACGCTCGTGATCGCTGCCGAGTACGACCCGCTGCGCTCGGAAGCCGAGGAGTACGTCCGCCGGGCTCGAGATGCCGGGGCGCGCGTGTCGCTCGTCGTCGCGACGGGGATGATCCACGCGTTCGCATTCTTCGAGACGCTCGTGCCTCGCGATGTCGCGCGACTGTACGAAGTGGCCGCGGGGTTCCTCGCCGACGGCACCGTTCCGACGCGGTGGTGAGCGCCAGGCGTCAGCGCAGCGGCTTGCGCAGGAACACCTGGGCCGTGCCGTCGCCCTGATCGATGCGCTCGGTCTCCTCGTAACCGCAGCTGCGGTACAGGCGGAGGTTCGCCTCGCTGAGACTCCCCGTGAACAGCTCGGCGACGCTCGCGGTGGCGTGCTCCTCCGCAGCCGCCAGCAGGCGCCTCCCGATGCCCTCGCCCTGCACGTCGGGAGCGATCGCGATACGTCCGATCAGCAGCACGTCGTCGGCCTCGCGGCATCGCAGCGCTCCCACGATCCTCGGGCCGCGGCGGGCGACCCAGCCGCCGCCGTCGGCGAGCTCGGCTTCGAGCTGCTCGAGGGTCTGGGTGAGGGGAGCGGAGTCCGCGCCCCCGTAGATCTGCGCCTCGCTCACGAACGCGGCACGCTGAATCGTGAGCACTTCACCGGCATCCTCGACCCGGATGCGATCGATACGGATGCCGTCGTCGTCACCGGTGGAGTGGTTCATGAGGTCGATTCTGCAGTCTCTGCGTCGGATTCTGTCGTCGGTTCGGGCACCAGTTGGAGCCCGGCGGACGTGTTCGCGGCGTTCGCGAGCGCGATGAGCCAGGCACGGTTCAGGCGATGACGCTCTCCTTTGTCGAACGTGAACGACAGTGCCGAGCCGGGGTGCACCCAGATCGCGATGCGGCCGCCGCCCTCGTCGAGACCATTCGCCCACGACAGCGTGAACGCCTCTCGCCGACGCAGCTTGTCGCCGATGACCACCTGCAGGTGCGTGAGCGTGCGGTCGTCCACCGAGAGGCGCACCAAACCGTCGTACACCAATCTGCCCATGTGTGCGGCCTTCTCAGCGATTCGCCCGAAGCGTGTGACCAGGATTCACTCCATACGCGGCACGATAGTGCGCGGCGAAGCGGGACGGATGCTCGAAGCCCCATTGACGTGCGATCTCCGCCACCGCGCCCGCGCCCGGCTGGGACAGTGCGCGGTGCGCGCCAGCCAGTCGCGCCCGTCGCAGCCATTCCATCGGCGTCGTGTCCAGCGCGCGTCGGAACGCGTACTGGAGGCCGCGGGTCGAGATGCCGGCGGCCTCAGCCACATCGTCGACGGTGATCGGCTCATGAGCGTGCTCGTCGATGTAGGCCATGGCGCGGCGCACGGTTGCCGGTGCGGCACGACGCTGTGCCGACCGGGCCGTGCTGTCGAGGAAGGCGGGGGAGAAGGCGGCGAGCGTCGCGTGCACGGCGTGCCGACGCAGTTCCTTCTCGACGATGTCACCGGGACCGTCTTCGCACGCGAGAAGCGTCTCGGCGAGGTAGCGGTACGTCCGCTGCCACTGCAGGCCCGCGGCCTCTGTGACCGGACGCGAGTCCCAGGTGCCCAGGGCCAGGGTGTCGTCACCGCTGATGCGTCGCGCCGCGAGGTCGATGAGTCGGCGTTCGAACACGAGGCCGTGGACCCGTGCGCGTCCGTCCCAGCGCGCGTGCACGGCGCGATCCGCGCTCACCCAGGGCTGCTTCGCACTGAGCGCACCGCGTTCGTCCCACGCGCCACCCTCCGAGGTGAGCACCCGGCACACGACGACCTGATCGAGCGGGTCGACGGAGGAGCGCACGGATGCCTCGAGATCGTAGGCGACGGCGGTCATGCCGTCGATCGAGGCCGAGGTCCAGTCGAAAGACACGCGCGGATGGTCGGAGCGCCGCAACCGCGCAGAGGGCACCACCGTACGCCAGGTGTCCTCCACGGCCTGTGCCCCTGCCGCTCGGATCCGTATACGTTCCGCCATCTAGCTCCACCTACGCATGAGGTCGCCATCTGGAGCGAGGGCAGCTGAAATGCACGCCCCGGGGGAGGCGTGCCCACAAGTATCCATTACAACGACCCTACGTTCCGAGAGAAATCTCGAAGTGGGGGTTGACTTCGCCTCACTGGTGTGGTTCTCCTACCGACCCCTATGGCGATCCATTTTGCACACCCGTGGCAACGTGTCAACGGGGATCCACCGGCGTGCGCCCTCCCGGAGACTCGTGGGTCCCGAGGCAGACAGCTTCGGGGAGAGGAACCGACGACATGGCTGAGATCACCCAGAGCATCGACGTGGACGTGCCCGTCACGACCGCATACAACCAGTGGACGCAGTTCGAGGACTTCCCGCAGTTCCTCCGTTTCGTGGATGCCGTCACGCAGGTCGACGATGCGACCAATCTGTGGAAGGTGACCATCGCGGGTGTCGAGCGAGAATTCACGACCAAAGTCACGGAACAGCATCCGGACGAGCGCGTCGCGTGGACGAGCGTCGGGGGCGATGTCGATCACGCCGGCGTGGTGACGTTCCACCGGCTCACGGATGTCTCGACCCGTGTGACCGTGCAGTTGCAGTGGGAGCCCGAGGGGCTGCGCGAGAAGGTGGGGGCGGTGCTCGGCATCGACGACCACGCCGTGAAGAAGGACCTCGCCAACTTCAAGGAGTTCATCGAGGCCCGGGGCGGCGAGACCGGCTCCTGGCGCGGCGACGTCTCCTGACTCGGTACGGCCGATCCATCAGTCAGAATGGTTCACCGTGACAGGTTCCGAGAGTGGCGCGTCGTACTGGTACGCCGACGGCGATGACTCACGCAGCATCGAGGTACTGGAGGCGATGCGCGCCTATCGCGCCGCCGAAGTCGCTATGCGCCGCCGCACGCAGCAGTCCATGGACATGGGGGAGAACGAGCTCCTCGTGCTGCGGTACCTCGCCCGCGCTCGCGGCCGAGACGAGATCGTCACCCCCGTGCAGTTGAGCCGCTATCTCGGGATCACCTCCGCATCGACCACCGCGCTGCTCGACCGGCTCGCGAAGAGCGGACACATCACGCGCCTCGCTCACCCGACCGATCGCCGCAGCGTGGTGATCACGTCCAGCGAGATGGCGGAAGAGGAGATCCGGCACACACTGTCGACGATGCACGCGCGCATGATGGGCGTCGTTCGCGGACTCTCCGTCGATCAGCGTGCGACCGTGGTCGAGTTCCTCGAAGCGATGAAGGATGCCGTCGACGACATCGACGCGTGATCTCCTCCGCGACGGGTCGCCGCGGCGCGGGTTTCAGCGTCGACGAGCGCTGTCGATGGCGGTGGCGGTGGCGTCCGCAGCCTCCGCGAGCGCCGTGAGGTAGGCGAGAACGTCGCGACGCTCTTGTTCGCCCAGACTTGTCGTGAGTTCGATGAGCCGGCGCTGGAAGGCCTCGTGGGTATCGGCGATCGCCTGCTCCGCCTTGTCGGTCGCGGCGACGAGGATGCTCCGGCGGTCGGTGGGGTGGCTGACGCGTTCGACCATCCCCGACCGCTCGAGGCGGTCGATCAGGGCGGTGGTCGATGCCGAGCTGATCCCGAGGTGCCGGGAGATCTCACTGGGCATGACGTCGTGGTCGGAGCTGCGTTCGCGCAGGAGGAAGCGGACGATCGCGAGCTCGTTGTCGCTCATTCCCGTCTCGGTGCGGATGCGCAGCAGCATTGCCGCGTCGGCGTCGCGGAAACGCTGATACGCGTCGAGGACGGCGTCGACAGTGTGATCGGTATCGGTCTCGCTCATGGTCACCTCCGTGGCTCCGATAACTCAAAACTACACAATACAGCCCATGAAGTATCTCGCTTGACTAACTACTTTTTCTGTGAGTAACCTTTCAGGCAAGTAATTCTGTTCGAAAGGGAGTCACAGCATGGGGTACCTCTACTACGGCAACAGCACCGAGCCGATCGAGATGCCGGACCGGATTCTCGCGCACCTCAAGGTCGTGACGTCCACCAAGCTGCGCCGTTCCGAGAGTTTCACGCTGTCGTGGAGCAAGCCTGACGGCTCCGACGGCCGCTCCACGATCTGGCTGCAGGCGGCTATTCCGCTGCGCTTCGACGTCGATCACAACGCTCCGATCGATCGCGCCTACCTCGAAGAGATGGCGCAGGCGGCCAGCAGTGCGGCGGGAGTATTCGTTGACCTTGCCGCCGAAGCTGCCGATGACTCTGCTCCGTCGCACCCGGTGGCGGTCGCCGCCGGTCTCCGGAGGGCGGCATGACCAGCCCGCTTCTCGAGCTCGTCTCCACCCGCGCCACCTGGGCACGCGTCGAATCCGGGTTCCACGTCGCTTCACGCGATGGTGAGTTCGTCGGCTACGTCGACCAGGCCCGCGATGGGAGTTTTCTGGCCTTCGACGGCCGGTCGACGCCGGTCGGCCGATACGACACGCTGAAGGAAGCCCAGCGGGCGGTGCTGTCGGTGCCGACGACGCCCGTTCCCGACGAGGGTCAGCGCCGTCGCCTCAGCGTCCTCCACCGCGTCGCCGTGGTGGCGGGTGTCGTGGCTGGTGGAGTGGCACTCACGGCGGGAGCAGTCGTCCCGTATCTGTGAGCCCCGGCGTCACGAAAAGGACGACGACTCCGCTTTCGCACGGAGGGCGTCGTCGGTCTTCTGCTGGAGGAACTCGCACAGCCGAGCGAGGGTAGCGAGGTCCTGAGAGAGGGCGGCAACACCCTCGGCATCCAGATTGAAGCCCTCATGGCGCGGCTCGAACGTGACGACCCAGGTGGGGGCGCCGTCGTCGATGATCGGCTCGATGTAGGTCACGGTCGATGCGGTGCGCAGGCCGACGACGACGATGCCGGACTCCGGTCCCGCAGTGAAGTCCTTTTCGAGCACCGATACAGAGGTCGCCAGCATCTCCTCGCGGCGGAACTGGTCCACCCAGGATTCCACCGTCGCCTGGTCGCGATACGGCATGTGACCTCACTCGTCTTGGGTGCCCGGGCGTGGCACCTCTTTATTATGCGCCCGCGAGCCCGTGCTCGAATCACTCGATCCGGAATGCGAATCGGGAACGGCTGACGAACCCCGCCGCGCCCCCGGCGGAGCATGGCAGAGTGGGCACATGGGGGACAGCTTCGACGACGAGCTCCGCGCTCTGCGCTCCCGCGCCTACGGGCCGGATGCCGACATCGGCGGTGATCCCGATGCCCTCGCGCGTCTTCGCCACCTCGAGTCGCAGACGCGCACCGGCGCCCTCATCGAGGTTCCGCCGCGCCCTCCGACTCCACCGCTGCCCGCCGAGCCCGCCATCTCTTTCACGGCGCCCTCTGACGAGCCGCCAGCGACGCCTGACGCGGGGTCCGTCCCCGCTGGCGTCGCCCGCACTGCGCCGCCTCCGGCAACTGTGCCGGTCCGGCGCCGCCGGCTGCCCATGATCGCGGCGGCGGTGCTCGGCGCTGTCGTCGCTGCCGCGGTCACCGTGCCCGTCACCCTGTGGTCCACGGCCCAGACCGACCGCCCGGATGCCGTGCTGAAGCCGCTCGACGCTCCCGTCGACGACGTCTTCTTCAGCCCGGAGTCCGAGGCCCAGCGCTTCGAGGACTTCTACGGCATCCGCGTCACGACGGGTATCGGCGCCGAAGGTGTGAGTTGCCTGCTGGTGGAACTCGCTCCCGAGGATGAACCCTCGTTCACGGGTGGCGTGACGCGAGGAGGGTGCTCCGCTCCCGGCTTCGAAGCCGTCGTCGATGTCGCCCTGGCAGAGCAGGACGTGCCCGAGACGGTGCGCGCCGCTCTCGGCGATGTCAGCGGCATCCGGTTCTCCGTCAAGGGCGACGAGGTGTACGTCTACCTTTCCGACGTTCCCGATCCGGCCCGCCCGAGCTGAGACGCGGTGTGCGCGGGGTGCGACGGACGGCCTCGTCAGTTCGCCGCGTCGTACGCCTCCAGGACGGCGGCCGGCACGCGGCCGCGGTCGGAGAGGGTGTATCCGTTCTGGGCGGCCCACTCGCGCACCGGCGCGTAGTCGCGCTGGCCCGCGCGCCGCTGGATGCGCGCCGTGTTTCCGGAGCCACCTGTGCGGTGACCGCCGGTTGAACCGCTTCGTGCGGAACCGGTCCTCGCCGACACGGAGCGCGCCGCGGCGATGTACGGAGAGAGGGCGTCGCGGAGGGCGGCGGCGTTCTCGTCGGTGAGGTCGATCTCATAGGCGGTGCCGTCGAGGGAGAACAGCACCGTCTCCCCGTCGCCGACTTCCAGCACGGTCCCGTCGAGGTCGTCGACGAGTTGATGCACGATTCTGCGAGCCATGGACCGAGCCTAGTCAGCGGAGGCGATCGGCGACAGCGCCCGCCGGGGACCCGTCAGGGAAGGATGCCGGCGCGGCGCGCCTTGGCGACGGCGGCGTGACGAGTGGAGGCGTCGAGCTTCGACATCGCCGACTGCAGATAGGACTTCACGGTACCCTCGCGAAGCTGGAGGGTCGCGGCGATCTCACCGTTGGTGGCGCCGAGGGCGGCGCACGCGAGAACGTCCGTCTCCCGCGGCGACAGCCGGACGTCCAGGTGCTCGTGCGGCTCGCCGTCTTCGCGGGTGAGGGACGCGAGCCGCAGTTCCAGCGACGACAGACGCTCGCGGAGACCGGCATCCGTCACCTCCGCGGCGATGGAGCGCAGTTCGGCGTACGTCGCGCGCAACTGCTCGCGCGCTGCGGACGTGATCGGGGGAGTGGTCGCCGGCTGCTGCAGCGGGGCGAGCCGGCGCGAGACCTCGTCGCGCACGCGCAACTCCGTGGCGAGGTCGTTGGCGACGGCGACCGCGTGGCGTGCGACGTTCTCGCCGAAGGGCAGCTGGTTCCAAGAACCGCAGTACAGGATGCCGCGCGTCGCGCCGGACACGAGGACGGGCACCGCGAAGAGGGTGGAGATGCCCTCGCCGAGGATGACCCGGTCGTAGTCGTGGGTGATGTGACGCGAGGACTTGTAGTCCAAGGCGAGGCGCGGGCGCTTCTCGACCATCGCCCGCCCGCCGAGCCCGCGGCTGGCGCGCACGACGAGACCCGCCAGGTGCGACGTGCGGTTGCCGACGACGGAGGTGACCTCGACGGCATCCTCACGCTCGTAGCCGCCGAAAGCGACCGGCAGTCCCGTGCGATGCGCCAGGTCGCCGATGGCGTGTGCCATGAGATCGGCGTCGGAGGCGAGGCCGGACAGTGCCATCGCGGTGTACCTACTTCCGGGGGTGACGGCTGCGTCATCCGTTTTCGTAGGGTCGACGATACCACCGCGGCGGTCATCGGAGACCGTCGCCGCAGCCGTCGATGACGACGGCTCAGAAGGTTAGGAGACATCGCATGTCCGCTCCATCCGCCTCTCCCCCCGACGGGATCGACTATGTCGCCGTGGAGGACTCGCCGCCCTTCCGGGAACTCAAACGTCGCCATCGCAGCTTCGTCTGGCCGCTGACGGTCGCGTTCCTCGTCTGGTACTTCGCCTACGTGCTGTTGTCGTCGTTCGCGACCGACTTCATGGCCACGCGGCTCACCGGTGACATCACGGTGGGCCTTGTCATGGGCCTCGGTCAGTTCGTCACGACCTTCGCGATCACCATGTGGTACGTCTCCTATGCGAATCGCCGGCTCGACCCCGCGTCGGCCGAGATCCGGGCCGACCTCGAGGCGAAGGAGACGCGCGTATGAACGAGATCTGGGCCGCGATCGAGGCCGCCGGTGAGACCGTCGACAACAACCCGATCCTCAACATCTCCATCTTCGGCGCGTTCGTCGCCGTGACGCTGTTCATCGTCATCCGCGCCAGTCGCAACAACAAGACGGCCGCCGACTACTACGCCGCGGGGCGCTCCTTCACGGGCCCGCAGAACGGCTTCGCCATCGCGGGCGACTATCTGTCCGCCGCGTCGTTCCTCGGAATCTGCGGCGCCATCGCGATCAACGGCTACGACGGCTTCCTGTACTCGATCGGCTTCCTGGTCGCGTGGCTCGTCGCGCTCCTGCTGGTGGCCGAGCTCATGCGCAACACGGGCAAGTTCACGATGGCCGACGTGCTGTCGTTCCGATTGAAGCAGGCTCCCGTCCGCATGGCCGCGGCGATCACGACGCTCGCGGTGTGCTTCTTCTACCTGCTGGCTCAGATGGCCGGTGCCGGCGGCCTCGTCTCCCTGCTCTTGGGCATCACCGAGCAGGTGGGGCAGTCGATCGTCGTCGCCGTCGTGGGTCTCCTCATGATCGTCTACGTGCTCGTGGGCGGCATGAAGGGCACCACCTGGGTGCAGATCGTGAAGGCGTTCCTCCTCATCGGCGGCGCGGTCGTCATGACCGTCTGGGTGCTCGCGATCAACGGGTTCAACCTGAACACGCTCCTGGAGGCCGCCGTCGCCGCGTCGCCGCAGGGCGATGCGATCCTCGCGCCGGGACTCCAGTACGGCAAGAACCCGTGGGACTTCATCTCGCTGGCCATCGCCCTCGTCTTGGGAACCGCCGGTCTGCCGCACGTGCTCATGCGCTTCTACACCGTGCCCACTGCCAAGGAGGCGCGTCGGTCGGTCGTGTGGGCGATCTGGCTCATCGGCCTCTTCTACCTGCTGACCCTCGTGCTCGGCTACGGTGCGGGCGCTCTGGTGGGTCCGGAACGGATCGCCGCAGCGCCGGGAGGCGTGAACTCGGCGGCGCCGCTGCTCGCGCTGGAACTCGGCGGTCCGATCCTGCTCGGCTTCATCTCCGCCGTCGCCTTCGCGACGATCCTGGCGGTCGTGGCCGGCCTCACGATCACCGCGGCGGCCTCGTTCGCGCACGACATCTACGCGAACGTCGTGAAGAAGGGCAACGTGCCGCCGGACGGCGAAGTGAAGGTCGCACGACGCACCGTCATCGTCATCGGTGTGCTCGCGATCGTCGGCGGCATCGGCGTGCAGGGGCAGAACGTGGCGTTCCTCGTCGCGCTCGCCTTCGCGGTGGCGGCCTCGGCGAACCTCCCCACGATCCTGTACTCGCTCTTCTGGCGCCGCTTCACCACGCGCGGCGCGGTCTGGAGCATGTACGGCGGCCTTGCGGCGGCGATCTTCCTGATCGTGCTCTCGCCGGTGTTCTGGGGTACCGAGACCAGCGTCTTCAAGAACGTCGGCACGGCGATCTGGCCGCTCAACAACCCCGGCATCGTGTCGATCCCGCTCGGGTTCTTCCTCGGCTGGCTCGGCTCGGTGACCTCGCGTCGCGGTGAAGACCCCGTGAAGGCCGCGGAGATGGAGGTGCGCTCGCTCACCGGCCACGGCGCCGAGAAGGCGACGTCGCACTGACGTCGGCCTGAGAGGCCTCTCCCCGGCTGGCCGAACGGCCCCGGACACGCGATCGATGCGTCGTCCGGGGCCGTTCCTCCGCCGCCGACGGCCTACGCGTCGACGGCATCCCCCTCGATCCGGGCCCGTGCCACCTGGTCTTCCAGGTCGAGGAGGAAGCGCTTGCGCTCGGGGCGCCCCCCGTACTCGCCGATCGATCCGTCGGCGCGCACGACGCGGTGCGCGGGGACGATGATCGACATCGGCGTGCGGGCGCAGGCCGACCCGACGGCGCGATGGGCTCCCGGTGAGCCCGCCGCGATCGCGATCTCGGCGTACGACGCCGTCTCGCCGTACGGGATGTCGCAGACGGCCTGCAGTGCCGCCCGCACGAAGCCGTCGACGAGTCGCCAGTCCAGCGGCACGTCGAAGCCGGTGCGGATGCCGGCGAAGTACTCGTCGAGTTGGAGGGCGACGTGCGCGGTGGCCGCGGCATCCTCTTCGGGGACCGCGTGCAGCGCGATGCCCACCGACGTGAGCGCATCGTCGTGGGGGCCGTCGAGCACGTCGAGACTCACAAGCCCCGTCTCGGAGACGACGATCAGGGCTTCGCCGATCGGCGTGGGATGGATGCGGAACGCGGCGGTGGTCATGCGTCCATGATGGACGTCCGGCCGACATCCGCGCCGTTCGACGACGGCGGTGGGGGCAGCGCGCCGATCTGGGCCGCTGGGGAGGAGGCGGCGTCGGAAATGCGCGCCGATCGCGCGAAACTCGGCCCGGGATACCGTCAACGCCGCGGCGGGGTACCTAAGGTGACTCGTGTGTGGCGAGCAAACGGTGGCGCCGTGCGAGGAGTCGAAGACGCCGAGCACGAGGATACGGTGACCTCCGCGACCCCCGGGAGTCTTCAGATGAGTGAACCCGGCATCGAGGTCGCGCACGTCGCCGACCCTCAGCGCGTCCGCCTGCGCGAAGAGGCGGCCCAGGTGGGCGGGCGGTCGACCCTTCTCCATTACAGCGACGACGGCGACGCCGGCATCGACATCACCAAGGCGCACCCCGGCAGCCTTCCGCAGTTCATCACGGGCCGCTCGACGCTCCTCTCCAACCTCTTCCGCGACGAAGTCGCGCTCCGCACGGCTCGTCTGGCCGCCGAGCGCATCGCGGCCAAAGACCTCGAGCTGCGCACGGCGCGAGGGCTGGATGCCGTGCACCTCGCCGTCGGACTGGCATCCTGGCGCATCGGCGGCGTCGTCTACACCGCGCCGGTGCTGCTCCGCCCGCTCGCGATCCGCCGGCACCACACCGACTTCGACCTGAAGCTCCACGGCGCATTCGCGATCAACCCGGAACTCGTCGAGGCCGCACGCACCCACTTCGGGATCGCGCTCGACGGTCGCGCCCTCGCGGCGCTCGCTCACGACGGCGGGGTCTTCAAGCCCCAGCCGGTCATCGACCACCTGCGCGCGCTGACAGCGCACATCCCGACGTTCACCGTGCTCCCGCGACTCGTCGTCTCGACGTTCGCCGACGTCGCCTCCGATCTGGAGCGCGACGCCGCCGTGCTCGACCACCCCGTGCTCAACGCGCTCGCCGGTCACGCCGCCGACCGCGAGGCGCTGTCGCTCGTGCGCGCGCTTCCCACGCTCGTCGGCGCCGACGACCGGTCGCCCGCGTCCGACCGTCTGCTGCTGGACGCCGACGCCGAGCAGGAGGCCGTGCTCGCCCGCATCGTCGCGGGGCAGTCGCTCGCCGTCCACACGCTCCCCGGCACGGGCGGCACCCAGACCGTCATCAACGCGGTCGGCGAACTCGTGCGCGCCGGCAAGCGGGTGCTGGTCGTGAGCACGCGACGCTCCACGCTCGACGGCGTGCGCCACCGGCTCGCGGGCATCGGACTCCCCGGTCTCGCCGTCACGCCGCGCCACCTCCACCGCGACCTCATCCGTGCGATCGCGCGCAACGAGAAGGCGACGCCGCCCAAGGTGGCCGATGTCGACGACGCACTGGTGCGCCTGCGCACCGTTCTCCGCGACTACCGCGGCGCGCTCACCGAACGCCACGCCCAGCTCGGCGTCTCTCCTTTGGAAGCCCTGCGGACCCTCGCGACGATCGCGGCACGATCGCCGCAGCCGTCCGCCGCCACGCGGTTCGACCTGGCGACCCTGCAGCGGTTGTCCACGCGGCGTGCCGAAGCGGCCGCGGCACTGCGAGACGCGGCGCGACTGGGCGAGTTCCGCTTCGGTCCCGACGACTCGCCCTGGTACGGCGTCTCCTTCGCGACCACCGAGGCCGCACGCACCGCGCACGCGCTCGCGGGGCGCCTGCATCGGGCCGAGGTGCCCGGCATCCTCGAGCGCGGCTATGAGCTCATCGCGCAGACGCGCATGCGCCCGTTCGGCACGATCACCGAGATGGGCGCGTACGTGCGGCTGCTGCAAGGCATCCGCGCGTCGCTCGACCGCTTCAGCGTGACCGTCTTCGAGCGGCCGTTGGGCGAGCTCATCCACGCGCACGGGAACCGTCGCGACGCGCCGAACATGTCCGCCGCCAACCGCCGCCGGTTGCGCCGCCTGTCACGCGAGTACGTCCGCCCGGGCATGCACATCAGCGACATGCACGAGTCGCTCCTGCGTGTGCAGCAGCAGCGGACGCAATGGCAGCGACTGGTGGATGCCGGGGTGACGCCGGAGATCCCGCTCGGACTCGACGACGTGGCCACCGCGTGGCAGCGCGTCAACGCCGACCTCGCCACGCTCGACGCCGCGCTCGGCCGTACCGAGCCGTTGGCGTCCTTGCCGATCGCCCAACTGCTGCGCACGCTCTCCGGCCTCGCCGCTGAATCGGATGTCTTCGACAACCTCGTGGAGCGGGCGACCCTCCGCGATCAGCTGGCCGAACTCGGCCTGGAGGGCCTGCTCACCGAACTCTCGGTGCGTCACGTGCCTGAGGAGCAGGTCGCGGCAGAGTTCGAGTTCACCTGGTGGCAGTCGGCCCTGGAGGCGATGCTGCGGTCCGATCGCGCCCTGCTCGGGGCCAACACCTCGGTGGTCGACCGTCTCGAGCGCGACTTCCGGCTGGTCGACGAGGCGCACGCCTCCTTCGCCGGTCCGCTGCTCGCGGCCGAGCTCGCCACGCGCTGGAAGATCGCGATCGTCGACGAGCCGCACGAGGCCACCGCTCTCAAGGCGGCGCTGCGCACGGGCACGGCGACTCCTGCCGAACTCGTGGCCGCCGCGCCGACGCTCGTGCGCACCCTCGCCCCGGTGTGGATCTCGTCGCCGTACGACGTGCCCTCGATTCCCGAGCGTCCCGAGTTCGACGTCGTCATCGTCGCCGACGCAGCGGCCGTGTGCGTCGCCGAGGTCGCCCCCGCGCTGCGCCGTGCGCGCCAGGTCGTGCTCTTCGGCGACCCGGTCGTGCAGAAGCCGACGCCGTTCCAGGTCTCGGCCGGGAGGGTCGATCCGCTCGACGAGAGCGAGACGCCCTTCGACGACACGAGCGTGTTCGAGAGGCTGGCCGAGCTCGTTCCCGTCGAGACGCTCACCCGCAGCTACCGCGCGGGTGGCGAAGACCTCGCCGAGCTCGTCAACGACGCCTTCTACGGGGGAGAGATCGTCTCCCTCCCGTGGGCGGGGTCCTACCTCGGTCGTGGCAGCCTCAGCGTCGACTACGTCGAAGGTGGTACCGGCACGCCCGATCCCGAGACGGGCGCCGTCGAGAGCCCGGATGCCGAGGTAGCGCGGGTCGTGACGCTCGTCGTCGAGCACGCCGTCAACCGTCCCACCGAGTCGCTCATGGTGGTCACGGCATCCGCGCGTCACGCCGAGCGGGTGCGAGCCGCCGTCGCCACCGCGTTCGCGGGCCGCAGTGATGTCGCCGACTTCGTGGGGCGCGAGACCGCCGAACCGTTCGCCGTGCTCAGCCTCGACGAATCGGTCGCAGAAAGCCGCGACCGCGTCGTCTTCTCCCTCGGCTTCGGTCTGACCAAGCATGGCCGGGTACTGAGCGACTTCGGGGAGCTCTCCGGACCCGACGGGGAGCGCCTGCTCACCGTCGGGATGACGCGCGCGCGCCGCTCGATGGTCATCGTGTCGTCGATCCGGCCCTCCTCGTTCGATGAGGGGCGGCTGGAGTCCGGAGCGGCCTCGCTCATGGGCATCCTCAGCGGCATCGCCGCCCGTGCACGTGAAGCGCGCCTGGAAGATCTCGCCGACCCGCTGACGCTGATCCTCGCGCAGCACCTGCGGCGACTGGGCATCGCCGTCGATGTGGACTATCGAGGACTCTTGCCGATCGTCGCCCAGCACAAGGGCAAGGCCGTCGTCGCCGTGAGTGATCCGGAGACGACGGGGGAGTCGCTGCGCGAGTCGCTGCGTCTCGGCCCGCAGACCCTCCGGCGTCTCGGTTGGCACTACGTGCGGGTGCACGCCTTCGATCTGTACAGCGACCCCGCGGGCGTCGCCGGCCGCATCGCCGGCATCCTGGGCATCCAGCCCGAGACGCCCACTGCCGACACGGCCACCCAGCCGCTCGATGTCGGAGAGTGAGCGTCAACGCGTCGTGCGCGTGCCGGGCTCGCGCCGGGCGCGACTGACGCCCGCTCCCGGGACCGACGCCGAACCGGAGTCGCCCGCCTCGCACAGCGACGAGCAGAGCGCGGATGCCACGGCATCCGGCCCCAACGACGAACGCATGCGGCGCGACGTCCCGCCGCACTACTGACCCGGCGGCCGTCGCGCGGTCGTCAGGCGGCCGTCGCGAGACGACGCGTCAGCGCGCGGTCGGGGGAGTCGTGCCCTGCTTCTCGAGAAGGTCGCGGATCTGCACGAGGAGCTCCTGCTCGGTCGGCAGCTTCGCCTCCTCGGCCTCCGGCACTCCCGCCTTCGCTGCTGCGCGCTCCTTGAAGCGGTTCATCGGGAGCACGAACACGAAGTAGACGATGGCAGCGACGGCGAGGAAGTTGATGATCGCGCCGACGATCGCGCCCAGTCCGAACGTGGAGGTTCCGCCCGTAAGCGTAGGAACCTCCCAGACCCATGCACTGAGGTCGCCGACCTGGAAGATCACGCCGATGAGCGGATTGATGAAGCTCTCGACGAGGGCGTTCACGATGGCGGTGAATGCCGCGCCGATGACGACAGCGACCGCGAGGTCGATGACGTTGCCGCGCATGATGAAGTCTTTGAAGCCCTTGATCACGGGATGCTCCTCACTCCGGCGGGGGCCGGTCACGAACCCGCAGCAGCGGGCGAGGACTTCGCCTCGGACTTCGATGATGTCGGAGTGGCGGGGCTGCCGCTACCACCCGCACGCGAGTCGGTGCGATAGAAACCGGAGCCGTTGAAGGTCACTCCGACCGAACCGTACTGCTTGCGGAGGGTTCCGCCGCACTCGGGGCACTCGGTGAGTGCGGCGTCGGCGAAGGACTGGACGGCGTCGAAGCGGTGGCCGCACTGCGTGCAGGCGTAGGCGTAGGTGGGCATGGGGTCCTCGGGTGGAAGGGTGGGCGTGCTCAGCGCCGGTGGGGCGCGAGCACGACGGTGTGCGTGGGGGTGACGACGCCCGTGACGCGCTGATCGTGCAGCTCGCTCGGGACCTCGTCGACGAGTTCGGAATCGAAGATGACGGCGTAGACCGGCGGACAGTGCTCCATCGACCCGATGGTCTTGTCGAAGTAGCCGCGGCCCCAGCCCAGGCGCATACCTGAGCGGTCGACAGCAGCGGCGGGGATCACGAGCAGATCCACCTCATCGACGGCGGACGGGCTCAGCACCTCCCCGGTGGGCTCGGGGGTGCCGAAGAGGCCCTCGACGATGTCGCCGTGCTCGTCGGCGACCGCCCAGTCCAGAAGGCCGTCGGAGCGCGTGATCGGGAGGAGCACACGGATGCCGCGGCGCACGGCATCCACGATGAAGGGATGCGTCCCGGGCTCGGTGGGCGTCGACAGGAAGCACGAGATCGAGGAGGCGCCGTGTGCCTCCACCAGACGGTCGAGCTGCTCCTTCAGGGCCAGCGCATCGGCTTCGAGGCTCGCCTCCGAACGCTGCTGGCGACGCTCGCGCAACTCGGCGCGCAGTGCGCGCTTCGCGTGGTCGGTCGCCCCGGTCATGCTCCGATTGTAGGCGGCGCGGTCAGTAGGGTGGACGCATGACTTCGCGCATCAAGGCAGTGATCCCCGCGGCCGGACTCGGAACCCGATTCCTCCCGGCCACCAAGGCGATGCCCAAGGAGATGCTGCCGGTCGTCGACAAGCCGGCGATCCAGTACGTCGTGGAGGAGGCGGTGGATGCCGGTATCGAAGACATCCTCGTCATCCTCGGCCGCAACAAGAACAACATCTCCAACCACTTCGACGCGGTTCCCGAGCTCGAGACCAACCTCACCAACAAGGGTGATCTGCAGCGCCTGTTGCAGGTCAAGGAGTCCAGCGACCTCGCCGACATCCACTACGTCCGTCAGGGCGAGCCCAAGGGACTCGGTCACGCCGTGCTGCGCGCACGCGCCCACGTCGGCGACTCCACGTTCGCCGTCCTCCTCGGCGACGACCTCATCGACGAGCGCGACCCGCTGCTGACGACGATGATCTCCGCGAACGAGAGCACGGGCCTCACCGTCATCGCCCTCATGGAGGTCGATCCCGACCACATCCACATGTACGGCGCCGCGGCGGTGGAGCCCACCGACGACCCCGACGTCGTGCGGGTGACGGGACTCGTGGAGAAGCCGAAGAAGGAGGACGCCCCCTCCAACTACGCCGTCATCGGCCGCTACGTGCTCACGGCGCACGTCTTCGACGTCCTCGACGGCACCCAGCCGGGTAAGGGCGGGGAGATCCAGCTGACGGACGCGCTGCAGGAACTCGCCGTCACCGACGGCGTGCTCGGCGTGGTGTTCCGTGGTCGCCGCTACGACACCGGAGATAGGGTGGACTACATCAAGGCCATCGTGCAGTTGGCCGCGGACCGCGAGGACCTCGGACCCGAACTGCGCCCCTGGCTGAAGGACTTCGCGGCGAAGCTCTGACGCCGCCGGCGCGAGGGGGTGCGATGGACCTGACGATGCCCCGTGGGCACGGGCCGATCTCGGTGCGCCTCGTGCGCCAGCGGGATGCGCGCGTGCTGCAGGCGGAGCTGCTGAGCAATCGTGGGTGGCTGCGGCCGTGGGAGGCGACGAGCCCCGACGGGCCCGTCTCCTTCGACATGAAGCTGGGCGTCCGTCGCCTGTTGCAGCAGTATCGCGACGGCGTCGGGGTTCCGCTCGTCATGGAGTACGACGGTGAGATCGCTGGTCAGCTCAACGTGTGGGGGATCTCGCGCGGCTCCCTCTCGTCGGCGACGATCGGCTACTGGGTGAGCGAGCGGTTCGCCGGTCGTGGCATCACCCCCACGAGCGTCGCGCTGGCCACCGACCTCTGCTTCCGCGAGCTGCGCCTACACCGCATGGAGATCTGCATCCGACCGGAGAATCACGCGAGCCTGCGGGTGGTGGAGAAGCTGGGGTTCCGCTACGAGGGTCTCCGTCGTCGCTATATCCACATCGACGGCGACTGGCGCGATCACTACTGCTTCGCCCTCGTGCGCGAAGAGGTGCCCGAGGGGGTGCTCACGCGCTGGCTGTCGGGCCGTGCGCCGGTGACGGCGGCGGAGATCCCGCCGACCGACCGCGTCAGCCGCTGACAGCCCAACCTTCGAGCTTAGGTCGAACCTGAGACACGCGGCGTCGTACCGGAGAAACGCGCTCTGCGGCACCTACCGTGGACCCCATGGATGGGCAGGTACTCGGCGGCGGTGTGATCGTGCTGGTCGCGGTCGTGCTCTGGCTCGTCTACCTGCTGCCCTCCTGGCACGGCCGCTACCAGTACAACGCCGCCGAGCGGAACGCGGTGCGCCTCAACCAGGCGCTGCGGGTGCTTGCGGAGACGTCGGAAACCCCCGACGAGGTGCGCCTCGAGCTCAACGCCCGCACAGCGCTCGCGCAGCAGAAGCTCGCGCGCCGCGCCCAGGCCGAACGCGAGCAGCTCGAGCGTGACACGGCGCGAGCCGAGCACGAGGCGGCACAGGCGCGTGCCGCCGCGGAGGCGGCGCTCGCTCGCCAGCGCGTCCTCGCCGAGCGCGAGCAGGCCCTCGCCCTCGCCGCGGCTGCAGCCCAGGACCCCGCTACTCGTCGAGCCCGCGCTCGACGCCGCGCGCGTCTGCTGATCACCGTCGTCGCGGCGGCAGCCCTCGCGCTCGCCGGTTGGGGCGTCCTCGAGATCACACGCGCCGGATCGCCGGCGGCGCTCGTCGCCGGTGTCGTCGTGGCCGTGGTCGCGCTCCTCATGCTGCAGCGCATGGCGGCCGTACAGCGACGTGGCCTCCGCCGCACCGCGGTCGTCGAGGTCGCGCGCCCCGTGGCATCCGTGCAGGACGTCTCCCTCGCCACCGAGCGCGCCGCCTGGACCCCCCGCGAGCTCCCGCGTCCGCTCACCGCGTCGGCCGGTTCGCGGGCTTCCGCTCTGCTCGACGCCGCTGCGGCCCAGGAGGCGCTGCGCCTCGCTGCGGTCGACGAAGCGATGCGGGAGCGCGCCGAGCGCGACGCGCCCCCGTCGATCGACACCGCCCGTCGCCCCGCCGCGAGCACGCCCGACTTCGCGCGGATGGGCTATGTCGACGACGCCGCCATCGAGGAGCACGTGCGCTCCCTCCTGGCCCGGCGCGCCGTCGGCGCCTGACGCTCCGCCCGGCTCCGCGGCGCACCGCCGGTCACCCGGGCCCGGCTTCAGGCCTCGTGGAGCACGAGCCCGGCACCGACCACGAGCTCGCGCCGCGGCGTGCGCACGAGCGCGTCCATGGGGTTCTCCGCGTCGACGAGCACGATGTCGGCGCGGTCGCCCACGCGCAGCGCGTTCGCCGGGAGACCTGCGAACACTGCCGAGGCTCCTCCCGCGATCTCCATGACCCGCCGCAGATCCTCGTCGCGCACGATGCTGGAGGAGCGCGCGAACTGCCACGCGATCCCCAGCAGATCACCCGTGCCGTAGGGACTCCACAGGTCGCGGATGCCATCGGTGCCGAACCCGAAACGCACGCCCGCGGCGTCCATCTCCGCCAGCGGAAGCTGCGGGAGCCGGAGGGGCGCGACGGTCGTCATCGTCACGTCGAGTTCGGCCATCGCCTGCAGGAGGTCGTGGCGCTGCGCGGGGGAGACCTGGGCCAGGGCGAAGCCGTGCGCGACGTTCACGCGGCCCCGGAGTCCTCGTGACGCGGTCCTCGCGATGATCAGCTCCAGCTGGAAGGCGCCCAGCTCCGCGGGGTCGTGCAGGTGGATGTCGATTCCCGTCCCGTGTTCGGCGGCGATGTCGAAGAGCCCGTCGAGCTGACCCACCGGGTCGCGGTCGATCGACGCCGGGTCGAGTCCGCCGATGTGCTCCACGCCGGCCCGCGCCGCCTCGGCGAGCAGCTCGAGCACGCCCGGGCGACGCAGCACCCCGTCTTGCGGGAACGCCACGATCTCGACGCGGACGGCATCCCCGTAGGCGGCGGCCGCCTCTCGCACGGCGTCGATCCCTCGCACTCCCAGACCGAGATCGACGTCGACGTGCGTGCGGATCGCCGTCGTGCCGTGACGGACGAGCTCCGCGAGCACGCGTGAGGTGATCTCCACGCTCGGGATGCCGAGGGCGTCGCGCCGTGCGCGCTCGTGGCGGATACGGCCATCGGTGCCGCCTTCGCCCCCGTACGACTCCCACGGCAGGCCCCACCACGACTTGTCGACGTGGGCGTGCGTGTTCACGAACCCGGGGAGCGCGAGCAGTCCTCGACCGTCGCGGTCGCCCTCGCGGGAGGGGCGTGCGGGGTCGTGCGCCGTGACCGCCGTGATGCGCCCTTCCGCGATATCGAGGTCGACGGGCCCGCGCGTCTCGTCAGGCCCGAGACGGACGTTGCGGAGCGATCGGAGGGGGGAGAGGTGGAGCATTCCTCCATTGTCTCCGTGCGAGGGAGCCCGCGGGTCCGTGATAGGCTCGCTGAGGTTCACGGGCCTGTGGCGCAGTTGGTAGCGCGCTTCGTTCGCAATGAAGAGGTCAGGGGTTCGAATCCCCTCAGGTCCACCGAGAAGACGCCCGATACGACACGGAACACGTGTTGCACCGGGCGTTCGTCGTCTCCTGCAGAGACCGCCGCTGCGCGGCATCCTGTTCCTGAACGGTCATCTGCGTGAGGATGAGCGGTACTCTCAGCGAAAGAGTCGACGGGACAGCGTCGGATGTGTGGTTACGCATGCCCCGTTCGAAGAGACTTCAGGTCACTCGTGGAAGGTTCCCCGACATGACAGCGAGCAATCCGGGTGTCGCCGCGCCCGCCACCACCGCGGGATCGTGGTTGCCCTTGGTGGTCGTGGTCCTGACCCAGATCCAGGCATCCTTCGCGGTGAACGCGTTGACCGTCTCGATGGCCGGGATCACCACCGACCTCGACACGCCGGCCACCTCCGTCGGGACCGCCATCACCGCGGGAACGTTCGCCATGGCGGCGTTCGTCCTCCTCGGCGCGAAGATCGGCGCGCGTTTCGGTACGCGGGGTGTCTTCCAGATCGCCGTCGCGATCCACGCCGCAGCGATGGCGGGAGTGGCGCTGAGCGTCAGTCCGGCCATGCTGTTCATCGCCCAGGCTTCATCCGGAGCCGTCATCGCGCTGATCGCCCCGGCGCTGACCGTGTTCATCGCCACGAACTATCACGGTGAGCGCCAGGGGAAGGCGATCGGCTTGCTCGCCGCCGCGATTCCGCTGGCGGGAGTGCTCGCGCTGCTGCTCGCCGGCTGGTTTGCGGAGACGATCGGGTGGCGCTGGTCTTTCGCCCTCATGGTCGCGCTCGGGGCCGTCAACCTGCTGCTGAGCTTCCGCGTGAAGAAGGTGCCCGCGCAGCCCGACCTGAAGATCGACTGGGCCGGTGCGTTCCTCGCGGCGACCGCCATCATCCTGCTGTCGTTCGGGTTCTCCGGTCTCAACTCGTGGGGCCTCTGGGAGTCGACCGCCGCCGCGCCCTTCGATGTCTTCGGCGTCTCGCCCGCTCCGCTGCTGATCATCCTCGGCATCGTCGTCGGACAGATCTTCTTCGTGTGGGTATCGCGTCGCCAGCGCGAGAAGAAGTCCCGCATCTTCGATCTGCGCGTCCTCGCCACGAGCAGTGAACTGGCGATCACGGCGTGCATGGCGACGATGCTCTTCGTCGGGACCGCGGCGAACTTCCTCATCCCGCTGTACATGCAGGTCGTGCAGGGGCTCACGGGTGTGCAGACGTCGTTCTCGATCATCCCCTACACGATCTCGATCTTCCTCGCCTCCACCTTCATCGCGTACCTCTACGCGAAGTTCTCGCCGCGGGTGCTCGCGTCGGCAGGGTTCGTCGTCGTGGCGACCGCGCTCACTCTCATCGCGTTTACCGTCCGCGGGGAATGGGGTCAGGCCTTCATCGTCATCGGCCTCATCCTCCTCGGAATCGGGCAAGGGTCGATCGTCGCGCTCGTGTTCAACACGCTGCTGTCCTCCGCACCGAAAGAGCTCGCCGGTGATGTGGGAGCGTGGCGCGGGCTCGTGCACAACCTGTCCGGCTCGGTCGGCATCGCCGTCGCCAGCGCGTTCGCGGTCGGCATCCTCGCGTCGACGTTGTCTGCCGCCGCCGCAGACCACCCCGACATCTCGGACCAGCTGATCAGTGAGGTGCGCATCAGCGACGCCGACTTCCTCACCAACCCGCAACTGGAGGCCGTGCTCGCGAACACCAGTGCGTCGCCGGCAGAGGTCGAAGCGGCCATCGCGATCAACGAGGACGCGCGCCTGCGTTCCCTCAAGGTGTCCCTCCTGGGACTGGCCTTGCTCGCCCTCCTCGCCATCGTTCCGGCGACGCGGATGCCGGGACGCATCCGCGGGGAGCTTCCGGAGAAGTTGGAACCCGACGACCCCGACGCCATCGACGAGAGCGTTCCCCTGAACCCCGCAGCAACCACGAAAGAGACCTCCGCATGATCCGGCAGCCGAACACTCCGCTCCCGCACGACGTCGACTCCGTGCCGGGCCTCGCCGCCCTGAATGCGATCTCCTTCCGCGCGGGGGAGGCATCGGAGGACACCGGTGCGATCGGATTCACGGTCGCCGCGGCGGGCGACGTCGCGTCGGGACTGGGTCTGGATCGCGACGCGCTCACCCGCGCGGGCTTCGAACCGGCGGTGGGGAAGACGCTGCTGATCCCGACCGCGAGCGGCGCGGAACTGATCGCCGTCGGCGCAGGGGAGGAGGCGCTGACGGTTGCGACCGCGCGCGACCTTGCGGCATCCTTCGTCCGAGCCGCCCACAAGGCGTCCGATCTCGCCTTGGTGCTGGGTGCCGTGTCCGACCCCGAACAGATTGCTGCAGCCGTCGCCGAAGGCGCCGCGCTCGCGCGATACGGCTACACCGCCCTCAAGTCCGCACCGAAGACCGTCGCGCTGCGCTCGTTCGTCCTGTCGATCGAGGGCGCCGACGAGGGCGTCGTGGAGGCGGGGCTTGCCGCAGGGGCGCTCGCCGCGCGTGCGTCCGTCGTCGCGCGCGACGTGACCAACACGCCCCCTGGCCACCTGACGGCGACGGACATCGCCGCTGTCGCCGAGCAGCTCGGCGAGCGGTTCGGCTTCCGCGTCGAGGTGTTCGACAAGGCCGCTCTGATCGAGCTCGGCTGCGGTGGCCTCCTCGGAGTCAACCGGGGGTCGGCGGAAGAGCCCCGGATGGTCAAGCTCACCTATGCGCCCTCCGCTGAACCCGAAGGCCACCTGGGCCTGGTCGGCAAGGGGATCATGTACGACTCCGGCGGCATCAGCCTGAAGCCGAGCGACCCGATGCACCTCCTCATGAAGATGGACATGGGCGGTGCCGCAGCGGTGCTCGGCGCGTTCACCGTGCTGCGCGAGCTCGACGTGCACTCTCAGGTCACCGGCTGGCTGATGTGTACCGACAACATGCCCTCGGGTACCTCCTACAAGCTCGGAGACGTTCTCGTGGCGCGAGACGGCACCACCGTCGAGGTGAAGAACACCGACGCGGAAGGCCGCCTCGTCATGATGGATGCCATCGCGCTCGCGAACGAGGACGGGGTGGATGCGATCATCGACATCGCCACGCTCACCGGCGCTGCGCTGATGGCGCTCGGTCAGGCGACCGCGCCCGTCTTCGCGAACGACGACACGATCGCCGAGCTGGTGACCTCCGCCGCGGCGGCCACCGATGAACCGGTGTGGCGACTGCCGCTGGAGAAGAAGTATCGTCCGCAGCTGGATTCCGATGTCGCCGACCTGTCCAACCTGGGCGGGAAGTACGCGGGGGCGACGACCGCGGCGCTGTTCCTCGAGCACTTCGTCGGGAAGACGCCGTGGGCGCACATCGACATCGCCGGCACCATGCAGACGGACAAGGACGACTCCTGGCGATCCGCGGGGGCGACCGGGTTCGGGGCACGGCTCCTCGCTCGCGTCGCCGTCGAGTTCTCTGCCACGAGGTAGCGGATGGACCCCGTCGTCGCGACGTTCGCGATCCTGATCGCGGCCGTCGTGGCGTTCGCGACGAACCGGATACCCCTCGGCATCGTCGCCATCGGCGTCGCGCTGTCCCTCTACTTCACCGGCGTGCTGACCCTCACGCAGGCTCTCGCGGGGTTCGGTGACCCGACGGTCCTGTTCATCGCTGCGCTGTTCATCGTCAGCGAGTCGCTCGATGCCACGGGGGTCACCGCCTGGGCGGGGCAGAAGGTCATCGGCGCGGCCGGAACCCGCCGCACGCCGCTGCTGATCGTGGTGTGTCTGCTCGTGGCAGGGTTGACGGCCCTGATCAGCGTGAACGGCGCCGTCGCGGCGCTCCTCCCGCTGGTGGTCGTCGTCGCCAGCACCGCGGGGATCGCATCGTCGCAGTTGCTCCTGCCGCTCGCGTTCGCCGCTCATGCCGGTTCGATGCTGCTCCTGACCGGGACGCCGGTGAACATCATCGTGTCCGACATCGCCGCCGAGAACGGGGGACGTCCCTTCGGCTTCTTCGAGTTCGCTCTCGTCGGGATACCGCTGCTCGTCGGCAGCATCCTCATCATCGTCCTCTTCGGACGCTTCCTCCTTCCCCTGCGGCCAGGGGCGGTCATGCCGACCGATCTCACCCGCCTCACCCGGCAGTTCAAGATCGACTACCGAGTGACCCTCGACACGAAGACCCTGATCGGGCCGGCGAACGGTGTCAGCGAAGTGGTCATCCCGCCCCGGTCCCCGCTCATCGGGCTGCGGATCTTCCCCGGGATGGCGACGCCCAGCGGCGACCTGGTGATCCTGGCTGCTCGACGGGGAGCGGAGGTTCTCAACGACCGTGACGTGGCTCTCAGGGCGGGCGACTCCCTCCTGCTGCAGGGGTCGTGGGACGACCTGGCCCGTCACATCGAGGATCGTCGAGAGGTGATGGCGGTCGATGCCCCGTCGACGATGCGCCGCGCTGTGCCGCTCGGCGTGGGCGCGAAGCGGGCCCTCGTCATCCTCGCCGTCATGGTCGTCCTCCTCGCGACCGGTGTCATGCCTCCGGCCGCCGCCGCCATGCTCGCCGCAGCCGCTCTCGTGCTCACCCGGGTCGTCGGCGTCAACCAGGCCTACCGTTCGGTGTCGTGGACCACTGTCGTCCTCGTGGCCGGCATGATCCCGCTGTCGACGGCGTTCCTGACCACGGGCGCGGCGGACATCGTCGCCGGCTGGCTGATCGATCTCATCGGGGATTCGGGTCCGCGCGTCGCCCTCCTCGGCATCGTCCTGCTCACGGTGATCCTCGGCCAGATCATCTCCAACACCGCGACCGTGCTCATCGTCGCGCCCATCGCCATCGCCGTCGCGACCGGAATCGGAGCCTCCGTTCAGCCGTTCATGCTGGCACTCACCATCGCCGGAGCAGCCTCGTTCCTCACTCCCATCGCCACCCCCGCCAATCTGATGGTGATGAAGCCCGCCGGGTACCGGTTCGGCGACTATTGGCGTCTGGGCACGCCGCTCGCGATGCTGTTCGTCCTCGTCGCCACCCTCTACGTTCCCTTGATCTGGCCGTTCTGAGCTTGCCGGGCTACGCGTCTGCCGTTCGCGTGACGCGCAGCCCCGCGACGCGGCGCCGATCCAGCGCGGTGACCTGGATCGTGGCGCCGTCGACCTCGATCGCGTCGCCGACGCGAGCCAGCCGGCCGAGCTGCTCCGTGACGAAGCCGGCGACGGTATCGGACGAGCCGCGGGGGAGGGAGAGCCCCGTGACCTCCTCGAAGTCCTGCAGGTTCAGGCGGCCGTCGACGATGTCGCTGTCCGCGGCCGGGTCGTCGGCGGTGTCGTACTCGTCGAAGATCTCGCCGACCACCTCCTCCACGAGGTCTTCCAGCGTGACGATCCCGTCCGTGCCGCCGTACTCGTCGACGACCACCGCGATCTGGTGGCCGTGGGCGCGCATCCGCGTGAGCGTCGGCAGCACACGGGCCGATGAGGGTACGTAGTCGATCGGGCGGCTGAGTTCGGACAGCGGCCGACCGGCATCCTGTGCCGCGACGTCGAAGAGGTCGCGCACGTGAACGAAGCCGACGATGTCGTCGATGGACGCATCGGCCACCGGGTAGCGCGAGAACGGCTGATCGCGCACCTCGGCCACCGCCTCTGCGACCGTCGAGGTGTCGGAGAGCGCGACCACCTCCGGACGCGGACGCATGACCTCGCTCACCTGCCGCCCACGGAGCGACAGCACGTCGTCGAGGATGCGCCGTTCGTCTTCGGGGAGACCCTGATGGGTCGCGACGATATCCCGGATCTCCTCGTCACTGATCTCGTCAGCGGTCTTGTTCGGGTCACCCCCGAGGAGACGGACCAGGGCATTCGTCGACACCGACAGCAGCCAGATCACCGGCCGCATGACCGTCGCGAAGCCGTCGAGCACGGGCGCGACCGCATACGCGAACTGCGCGTTCCGCTGAATCGCGAGCCGCTTGGGCACCAGCTCGCCCAGCACGAGCGAGAGGTAGGCGATGACGAGGGTGAGCAGCACAGTGGCGACGGTGAGCGACACCTGTTCCGGCATCCCTGCGCTCTGCAGGAGCGGCGCGACGGACGGGGCGATCGAAGTTGCGCCATACGCGGCGGACGCGAACCCCGCGACCGTCACGCCGATCTGCACCGCCGAGAGGAACGTGTTCGGGTTGCGGGCGAGCCCCGCCACCTTCTCGCCCCGGCGACCGCGAGCGGCGATCGCGTTGATCTGGCTCTCGCGGAGCGTTACCAAGGCCATCTCGGTGGCAGCGAAGACGCCGCCGATGAGGACGAAGGCGACGACCAGCGCGATGTTCGCGGCGAGTTCGCCCATCAGCGTTCGAGCTCGCCCGAGGAGGCGCCCTCGAGGGTCGCGTCGTCTCGACGGTCACCGCGCGTCTTGTACAGGCTCGCGATCGTCGCGACGGCGATCGTGACCCCGATGAACAGCAGCGAGAACCAGATGGGGATCTCGGGCGCCCACAGCATCGGCTCGCCGCCGTTGATGAACGGCAGCTCGTTGACGTGCATCGCGTGGAGCACGAGCTTCACACCGATGAAGGCGAGGATGACGGCGAGACCCTGAGCGAGGTACACGAGCCGCTCCAGCAGGCCGCCGATGAGGAAGAACAGCTGGCGCAGTCCCATGAGCGCGAACGCGTTCGCCGTGAAGACGATGTAGGCCTGCTCGGTGAGCCCGTAGATGGCGGGGATGGAGTCGACCGCGAAGATGAGGTCGACGAAGCCGATCGCGATGATGACAAGCAGCATCGGCGTCACGAAGCGGCGGCCGTCGCGCTTCACCGTGAGACGGTCGCCGTGGTACTCGTCGGTCACCGGCAGGTGACGCCGCACGAAGCGCATGAAACGACCGTCGGCGGGATTCGACTCGCCGTGGGCGAAGGCCTGTCGGTAGGCGAGGAAAAGCAGCAGCGCGCCGAACAGGTAGAAGATCCACGAGAAGTTCGAGATGAGCGTCGCGCCGATGGCGATGAACACCCCGCGCAGGATGAGAGCGATGACGATGCCGATCATCAGCACCTTCTGCTGATAGATCTTCGGCACCGCGAAGCTCGTCATGACGATGAGGAAGACGAACAGGTTGTCGACCGAGAGGGCCTTCTCGGTGAGGTACCCGGCGAAGTACTCACCGCCGTAGGTCCACCCGGAAACCATGCCGATCCCGACGCCGAACAGCAGCGCCAAGCCGATGTAGAACGCCGACCAGCGCGCCGATTCGCCGATGGTCGGCTCGTGCGGCTTGCGGACATGCGCGAAGAACTCGTAGACGAAGAAGGCGATCGTGACGGCGATCGTGATGATCCACACGAGGGGGGTGACGTTCAAGGTCGGGCTCCAGGGCTCGGCGTGACAAGGTCGACACCAAAGTCTCTTCCATCCTCTTCCGAGGACCGGTGACCCGGGATGCGAACGCATCCGAATTGACGAGCCGACCGTGCCGGAGTACTCCCCTTGGACTTCCGCGAGACTACCCGAGCGCGCACGCCCGTTCCTGAAAGATCGCTCGAAGCCCGTCACTGCGCGACCAGCGCCCGGGGGCGTTGACGGCCATCACCGGCAGCGGTAGCTTCCCCCCATGGCAGCGCCGCGGAAGCTGGACTCGGCCGACCTGCTCCGCCGGCTTCGCGCCAGACGGAGCGAGCTCACCGCGCAGCCCGCACCCGCCGATCGCGCCGCCGAGGAGGCCGCGGCATCCCTCGCTCCGTCCGGGCCGGGGATCGCCGCCGTTCCCGCCGACCTCACTGCCCACGACGTCGCGACGATGTCGCTGCCGGACGTCGAGGCGACGGCCGAGGTCGTGTCGAGCCGCATCGAGGGCACCCTCATCGAGACCTACCGGCACCTGCGGCTCGTGATGGTCGCCGCCGCGCCCGCGATCCTGGTGGCCATCGCCACCGTCTGGAACGCCGGGTACGCCGGGCTCCCGTCGATCAGCCACTACTACTACACACCCGCGCGCATCGTCTTCGTCGGGGCGCTCGTCACGGCCGCCGCCGCGCTCCTGGCTCTCTCCGGACGCGGCGCTCAGCGCGGCTGGCTCGATCTCGCCGCCCTCTTCGCGCCCCTCATCGCCCTCGTGCCCACGCGCATCGCGAACGGGGAGGTACCCGGGTGGGATGCCGTGTGCCCCTCAGGCACGGAGTGCATTCCCGCCGAGGCATACGCGTCGATTGCGACAGGCGTCGCCGTGTGGTTCGTCTTCGCCGTGCTCGTCATCGGCTACGGGGTGCTCGCCGCCCTCCTTCGGCGCAGCGGACGAGACGCCGTCGCGGCGCAGGTGCCGCGCAGCGCCCGCGCGACGTGGACGCCGCTCGTCGCGGGCGCCGTCATCATCGTCTTCGCGGCCGCCGCGTGGATCTGGGCGCGGGAGACGTTCCTCGACCGCGCCCATCTCGTCTCCGCGAGTCTCTTCTTCGTCATCATCACGATCGTCGCGCTCGGTCAGGCGCGCCGCATGCACCTCGAGCCCGACCCGTCGCCGCCCGCGGGCTGGTGGCACCGATTCGTACGGCGGCTCCGTCGGGAGATCGCCTGGCTGCCGCGCATCTTCACCACCTTCCCCGGATGGATCGCGTTCCTCCTCGCCGCCGACATCGTGGCGGGGCTCCTCGTGCTGCTGCTCGACCTCACCGCCCCGATCGTCGTCGGTGGACGGGCGATCGGGACGGTGTTCCTCGTCGAAGCCGTCGCTCTCGTGCTGTTCACCGTGTTCTGGGGCTTCGAGACGGTCAGGAAATGGAACGAGGCCGACCCGGACTAGCGCGGGCGCTGAGTCGTCAGACCCGGACCGGATCGCCCGCTGACAGGCGCGCCGCCGCGAGCTTCTCGGCGGCCGCCAACGGGGTGATCCCGGTCGCTGCGGCCTCGTCGAACAGACCTCGGAGCGTGTCGCCGATCGCCGCGACCCGCGTCATCGTCTCCTCGCGCGACGCCAACCGCTTCGCCTCGACATCGAGGTAGATGACACCGCCGGCGTTCACGACGAAGTCCGGTGCGTACAGGATGCCGCGAGCGGCGAGCCGATCCGCCCCGGAATGGTCGGCGAGCGGGTTGTTGGCGGGGCCGCACACCGCTGCCGCCGCCAGTTCGTCGATGACGGCATCGGTGAGCAGGCCGCCGATACCCGCGGGCACGAAGACGTCCGCAGGTACCCGATGCTCCGTGCCCGGGTCCACCCAGTCGGCGCCCAGCTCGACGGCGAGGTGACGCTTCGCGGGATCGACGTCGGTGACGGTGAGCACCGCGCCCTCCGTCGACAAGCGCACAGCCAGGCGGCTCCCCACCTGGCCAAGGCCCGAGATCGTGATGCGCCGACCCGCCACGTCGCGGCTGCCGGTCACGCGCTCCACCGTCGCGCGCAGGGCCTCGTACACGCCGAGGCTCGTCGGACCGGCGGGTTCGCCCGAGCCGCCGACGGCATCCGGGAGTCCGACGACGTGTGCCGTGCGCTCGCTGACCACGAGCATGTCGTCGGTGGTCGAGCCGACGTCCTCCGCCGTGCGATACGCGCCGTCGAACGACTCGACGGCGTCGCCGAGGTCGAGGAACGCGGCACGACGCCGCTCCGCGTCGAGGACCGTTCCCGGCGGCAGGCACAGGACGGACTTGCCGCCACCGGCATCCAACCCGGCCGTCGCGTTCTTCAACGTCATCGCCGCCGAGAGCCGGAGGGCGTCGGCCACGGCATCCGACCAGTGCGGGTACGTCCAGAGCCGGGCGCCGCCGAGCGCGGAGCCGAGTACGGAGGAGTGCAGCGCGACGGTGATGACCAGCCCGCTGCGCCGACCGGTGATCACCTCCACGCGCTCGTGGGTGAAGTCGGGCAAGGGGGTGTGCGTCATCGCGTCCTCTTTCGGCTGGCCTTGTGGGCTCTGCGCTGCAGCCACCGCGGCGTTGCGGCGTCCGCCGTCCATTCTGCCGCACCTTGGACCGGGCCGTCACGCCCTGCGCGTGTGCCCAGTTACAGGCAAAAGCCGGCCTGTGTAGGCCGTGACGGCGTAGTCGAGGCGATTTTGCCTGTAAGCGGGCGCGACGGGGCCTTCTCCCCAGCCGGGGCCGATCCCGACGTCGTCACAGACCTCGTCCGCTCGCAACAGCAGGTGCCCGGAGGTGACCAAAGTTCAGAGGTGTCCGCCGTTGATCATCGCCCAGCACCGCGAGCGGCGGTCACGGCCGAGCTTCGCGCGATGGGACTCACGAAGGCGGACATTCGGAGGGCGGTCGAGCTCGGTGACCTCGTCAGGTTGCGACTCGGGTTGTACGCGAGTGTCGTTACCGCCGAAGACTGCAGACGCGCGAGTGCGCTGCACGGCCGATTGGCCTGCGTTTCGGAGCTGAAGCGGCGGGGCATTTTCGTGCGCGATGCATCTACGCTGCACGTCCACGTGCCGCGGACGGCTTCGCGAACACCCGCGTCCGGGGGAGCCGTGATCCACAGGGGACGCGTCGATCGCACCCCGCATCCCCGGTCGATGAGCGTCGAGGTGTGGGATGCGCTGCGTCAGGCGGTGCAATGCCAGGACCCGCGCTCGTCGATCGCCACCCTCGACTCCGCCCTCCACCACGGGTTGATCCGTGACGACGATCTGCAGGAGTTCTTCGCAGCACTACCTCGCCGCTATCGTCGCCTTCGCCGGCTGCTCGACGCGCGAGCGGAGTCAGGACCCGAGACGTTCGTTCGGCTGATGCTGCGCGCGCTCGGGTGCCGGTACGAACCGCAAGCGCTCATTCCGGGTGTCGGACGGGTTGACTTCCTCGTTGCGGGTTGGCTCATCGTAGAGTGCGACAGCAGAGCGCACCACGGCAATGCCGCTTCGCAACGAAATGACCGACGTCGCGACCTCGAGGCGGCTGCCAGAGGCTACGTCGTGATCCGGTTCATGGCCGAGGACATCATGTGGCGACCGCAAGCGGTGATGGCGGCCCTGAGAGGCGCGCTCACCCCGCGCACCGCGACGGGCGTGAGTACGCGTGCCGTTGGCGATTGCGCTTCCCCCGGGAACCCGCTTACAGGCTGAGCGGGCGCCGGGAGGTCCAGCAACCGGACTTCGCGGCGATTCTGCCTGTAAGCGGGCGATGGGCGCAGCGGAAGGGAGACCGGAGCGGGGCTGACGAAAAGCTCGGGCCCATCGGGCGCCCAGGTCAGCCGATGTGGTCGCGCCAGTCCAGGGGCACGCGCCCCCGCGGGCCGGGGGCCGGCTGGGTGTCGGGGTGGCTCGTCGGTGGCGCGAGTTCGGGGCCCTCGATCATGCGGGCGTTCTCGAAGTCCCAGAACCAGTCTTCGCCCGGCTCGAAGCTCTGCATCACGCGGTGTCCCGTTGCCCGGTAGTGGGCGGTGGCGTGCTTGGCGGGCGAGCTGTCGCAGCAGCCCACGTGTCCGCACGCCGCGCACCTGCGCAGGTGCACCCACCACCCCTCGACGGCGTCGCACTCTCCGCACCCGGTTCCCGAGGGGGTGGCGGCGGTGTCGAAGCTCGCGGTGAGGTCGGTCATGTGTGCTCCTTCTGCGTCAGCCGGCCAGTGCCCGGTGAACGGATGCCACGGCGCTCGATCCCTCGCCGACGGCGGCGGCGACCCGCTTCATCGATCCCCGGCGGACGTCGCCGGCGGCGAAGACACGAGGGATGGAGGTCTCGAACGGGAGCGGTTCGCGGCCGAGCGTCTGCCATCGCTGCAGCGATTGCAGGGCGATGTCCGTGCCGGTGCGGATGAATCCCTCGGGGTCGCGGTCGAGCGTCGGCACCCAGGAGGTGGCGGGGTCGGCACCGATGAAGCAGAACAGGCCGCGCGCGTCGACCTCGCCCACGCTGTCGATCGTGACGGATGCCAGCGAGGTGTCGCCGCCGAGGCCGACGACGCGCGAGCCGCGGTGGATGCGGATGCGGGGCTCCTCGACGAGTCGGTCGACGAGGTACGACGACATGCGGGCGCTGAGGTCGTCGCCGCGCACGACGAGATCGACAGGGCTTCCCCCCGCGGCGAGGTAGAGGGCGGCCTGACCGGCGGAGTTCGCGCCTCCGACGACAACGACGGGCTCGCCGGTCACCTGGCGCAGTTCCAGCGGGGTCGCGGCGTAGTAGATCCCGGCGCGTTCGAAGTCGCTCCAGCGGTC
The DNA here is from genome assembly GCA_029202445.1 of Candidatus Microbacterium phytovorans. Classification (NCBI taxonomy): domain Bacteria; kingdom Bacillati; phylum Actinomycetota; class Actinomycetes; order Micrococcales; family Microbacteriaceae; genus Microbacterium; species Candidatus Microbacterium phytovorans. The sequence goes on along the minus strand of CP119321.1, from coordinate 1,395,642 downwards.
GAGGGCGAGGCGGCGGTAGGCGGCGCCGGAGGTGATGACGGCGGCGCGGGCGCGGATGAGGCGGCCGTCGGAGAGGGTCACGTCCAGTTCTTGTCCGCCGTCGACGGTCGAGAGTCCGACGGCCTCGCACGGGGCGTAGACGCGCACGCCGAACTTGAGTGCCTGGAGCGTGGCCTGACCGATGAGCTCGCCACCGCTGACCCCGAAGGGGAAGCCGAGGAAGTTCTCGATGCGCGAGGTCGCGGCGGCCTGACCTCCGGGCGCGACGGCGTCGAGCAGGACGGTCGAGAGACCTTCGGATGCGCCGTAGATCGCGGCGGCGAGCCCGGCCGGTCCGCCCCCGACGACGACGAGGTCGACGACCTCGTCTGCCTGCGCCTGGTAGCTGAGGCCGAGACGCTCGGCGACGGCGCCGGGGGTGGCGCGTGGCAGCGGCTCACCCTGGATGAAGGCGAGGGGGAGATTCTCCTCGGGGATGCTGTGGCCGACGAGGTATTCGATGCCGTCGGGCGGGACGGCGACGGCGACGTGGACGAGGTCGAGCCGCTCGGCGAAGCGGCGCAGCGCGAGGAAGTCGCTCGACGAGCTGTAGCCCACGAACTTCAGGGTCATGGCGGCCGGTCCGTTGCGGAGCGACTCCCGCCTCGCCCACAGGGCGTGGAGGATGAGGTCGCACAGGTCGTCGTCCTCGTTCATGAGCCGACGCAGTTCTGTGCGGGTGATGCGACGGACGCGGCCCGGGCCGGTGGCGCGCGCCGAGAGGAAGGCACCCTGTCCGTTAAGGAGGCCGAGCTCGCCCGCGAAGGTCCGCGGGCCCATGCGCGAGATCACGACCTCGTCGACCCACTTCAGCGCGTCGCGGACGATCTCGATCTCGCCCTCTTCGACGACGATCAGGTCGTAGTCCGCGTCGCCGGAGCGGAAGACGTAGTCGCCTTCGTCGACGTCCTGCGTGGTTCCGATCGCCGTCAGGCGCTCCCACTGGGCGTCGGTGAGCTCGGGGGTGATCGTCTCGTCGCGGGTCATGCGCCTTCTCTCAGGGTGGGGGTGGCGACGTGCGTCACCGTCGCAGCGGCGTCGGCAGCATCGTCGGTGGTCGCCTGCAGCGCCCGGATGAGCGACTGCGCGTCGTACGGGCCGACGTGGCGGCGGCCGTTGACGAAGAACGTCGGCACCGAGGTGATGTTCATCGCCTCGGCATCCAGCATGTCGTCGCGGACGCGCGCGGTGACCTCGGCGGATTCGAGGTCGCGTTCGAACTTCGGCACGTCGAGGCCGAGGGATGCAGCGATGCGCACGATGTCGGACGGGAGCTGATGCTCCTGATCGGCGAAGAGTGCGCGCTCGAACTCGAAGAACTTGCCCTGTATCGACGCGGCTTCGGCGGCTTCGGCGCCCGCGAGGGCGTTGGGGTGCTGGGTGGTGAGCGGCGCGTGTCGCCAGACGTAGCGGAGGTCGCCGTCGAGTTCGCGCAGCACCTCCTGGATCGAGCCCGACGCCTTGAGGCAGAACTCGCACTGGAAGTCGCCGTACTCGACGATCGTGTACGGCGCGTCGACTGGACCCCACACGTGGTCGCGGCGCGGATCGACGGGCCGCGCAAGGGTCTGACCGGTCTCGATGTCGCCGCGGACGGCATCCGACACCCGGAAGACGATCGTCGCGAGGACAAAGGCGAGGACGGATGCCGCGAGCACCCCGACGCGTGCCTCGTTCTGCGCGGCGGGGTCGTCGATCGCGAGGTCGATGATGAAGAGGGAGATCGTGAAGCCGATGCCGCTGAGGAGCGCGCCGCCGGCGATGCGGTCGATCGTGAGTCCCGGGCCGAACTCGCCCAGGCGGAGCTTCTTGAGCAGGGCGGTGGAGCCGAAGATGCCGAGGAACTTCCCGGCGACGAGGCCGACGACGATGCCCCATGTGAGCGGCGACCGCACGGCGGCGGCGAGGATCTCGCCGTTGACGACGACTCCCGCGTTGGCGAGTGCGAACAGCGGCAGGATCACGTAGGCGACGTAGGGGGCGTAGGCCGACTGCAGGCGTTCGTTGATCGAGATCGATTCGCGGAGGCTGTTGGCGGCGGCCCGCGCGTACTCGGTGTTCGGCGACTGGCGGAAGGTGCGGGCGAGCTCGAGAGCGTGCTCGACGTCGCGGCGGTTCGGGCGGTACACGGGCACGAGCAGCGCGATCGCCACGCCCGCGAGGGTGGGGTGGACGCCCGAGGCGAGGAAGGCGAGCCACACGATGACGGCGAGCGTCGCGTAGACGGGGCCGCGGCCGCTGCGGAGGTACCGCGTCGCGTAGACGCCCGCAAGGCCCACCGCGGCGATGAGGAGCGGCATGGGCGAGAAGGTGTCGGTGTAGACGAGGGCGATGATCGACAGTGCCCCGATGTCGTCGACGACGGCGAGGGCGAGGAGGAACACGCGCAGGCGACCCGGGATGCGGGGGCCGACGAGGGCGAGCGCGCCGACGAGGAACGCCGTGTCGGTGGAGATGACGACACCCCAGGCGGCGGCGTGGCCCGACGGTGCCGCGACGAGCACGAACAGCAGGGCGGGGAGGGCGAGGCCGGCGAGGGAGGCGATGACGGGGACCATCGCGCGCGACCAGCTGGTGAGCTCGCCGATCGCGAACTCCCGGCGCACCTCGAGGCCGACGGTGAAGAAGAAGATCGCCATGAGGGCGTCGTTGACGAGGGCGTGCAGCGTGAAGTCGAGCCGGAGGTCGGCGACGCCGACCGTCATGTGCGTCTCCCAGAAGGTCTCGTAGGAGCCGTGGGCGACGTTTGCCCACGCGACAGCGGCCACCGTCGCCAGGAGGAGCAGGAGCGCGCCGATGCGGTTCTGACCCATGGCGCTGATGCGGGCGGCGATGGAGGGGCGTGCGGGCATACGGGGGGAGTCCTTCGGTCGGCGACGGACTCAGTCTCCACCTCCCCGGGGCGGAGCGTCCAGCGTTCGCCCTAGGCTGAATCCATGACGACCCCCGCCGACCTCCACCCTCGCAGCCGACTCGTTCACGTCGCCCTCCGCGCGGCGGGGATCGAGGGAGAGATCGTCGTCCTCCCGGATGCCGCGTCCACCGCCGCCCTGGCGGCCGCCGCACTCGGCGTCGAGGTGGGCGCGATCGCCAACAGTCTCGTCTTCTGGTCGGACGGCGAACCGCTGCTCGTGATGACCAGCGGGGCGCACCGCGTCGACACCGTCGCGCTCGCCGCTCGGCTGGGACGCGCCTCGATCGTGCGGGCCACGGTCGAGCAGGTGCGCGAGGCGACCGGTCAGGCGATCGGGGGCGTCGCGCCGACGGGGCACCCGGCGCCGCTCACGACCGTCGTCGACGAGGCGCTGGCCGCGTTCCCGGAGATCTGGGCCGCCGGCGGCACGCCGCACACGGTGTTCCCGCTCACGTACGACGAGCTCGTCCGCCTCACCGGCGGCACCGTCGCGCGCGTCGACTGACTCGCGCGCGTCGACGGACCGGCCGCGTCGACGGACAGGGCCGCTCAGCCGCGGAGGATGTCCCATGCGGTGACGGCGGCCGCCGCCGACCAGGCCTGCGGCCGGCATGCCGCAGGGTACGGTGCGGGGGCGGCGACCTCTGACGCGGCGTCACCCGCGTGCAGTTCGGGCAGCCGGTAGTCGAACGCCTCCGCGGCGGCCAGGAGCCCCGACACCACGGTGCGCGCGTCGTCGTGCCGGCCGGCGAGGGCCATACCGCGCGCGACGATCGCGCTGTCGTGGGTCCAGACGCTGCCGCCGTGGTAGCTGAGCGGCCAGAAGCCCGCGGCATCCGTCGACAGGGTCCGCAGGCCGAACCCGGACGACACCGTCTCGCCGGCCAGCAGCGCCGACACCGCGGCCTCCTCGTCGGGCTCGAGGATGCCGGTGCCGAGCAGGTGCCCCGCATTGGTGGTGAGGGTGTCGACGGCGCGACCGTCGCGATCGAGCGCGATCGCGGGGTAGCGGCCCTCCTCGGTCTCGACCCAGAACCGTTCCCGGAAGCGGCGCTTCAACGCCGCGGCCCACGCACGCAGGTCGTCGCCGCCGGGGCGACCGAACCTGTCCAGGAGGTCCGCGCCGCCGAGCGCCGCCTCGTGGGCGTAGCCCTGTACTTCCGACAGGGCGATCGGTCCGTCGGCCAGCCGGCCGTCGCGCCACTGGATCGAGTCGCCCGAGTCCTTCCAGCCCTGATTGGACAGTCCGTGGCCGGTCTCATCCACGTAGTCGAGGAAGCCGTCGTCGCCCGCGCTCGCGGTGACCCAGGCGAGCGCGCGCTCCATCGCGGGGAGGAGTTCCTCGATCTCGTCCGCGGGGTGACCCGCACGCGCGAGGTCGGCGAGGAGGCAAACCCACAGCGGGGTCGCATCGACGGTGCCGTAGTAGAGGGGCGGCAGGACGATCCCCTCGCCGGGCATCGCGAGCGTGCCCGAACGCAGCTCGTGCATGATCTTGCCCGGCTGCTCCGCCGTCGACGGGGTCGTCGTCGTGCCCTGGAGCCGGGCGAGCACCCGGAGAGTGGATGCCGCGATCGACGCGTCGACGGGGAGCATCAGCCGGGCCGCCCACAGCGAGTCGCGGCCGAACAGCGTGAAGAACCAGGGGGCGCCGGCGGCGTAGAACACGTCGTCGGGCTGATCGGGAAGGGTGAGGCGCAGTGCGCCGAGATCGCCGAGGGCCTGGCGCAGCCACCTGTCTACCCGGGGGTCGCCGCCCGCTCCCGGCGCCGGGAGCGACCAGGGGACGGGGGAGCGGACGCCGCGGACGACGAGCGATGGGTCGGTTATGCGCGTGGTCCACGACGCCTCGGCCCGTCCGCGCGCAGGGATGTCGAGGGTCCAGTCCAGCCGCACCCCGTCGTCGAGGGTGATCTCGGCGTGCTCGGCGTGCTCGGCGTGGAACGTCACGCCAGCCTCGCCCGCGCGCACCGTCACGGTCGTCGCGTCGGCGTCGATCTCCCGGTCGACGGCGGAGACGGTGCCCGCCTTCACGTCCTGCAGGAGCGAGGCATCCGGCACGATCGCGACGCTCAACCGCAGGCTCAGGGGCTCGTCGAGGTGCGTCAGCACCGTGAGGATCTCGGTGACTTCGCCGTCGGTGACGCGACGCACGCGCTCCAGCCGCACCTTCGGGTCGGGCCATCGGTCGTCGACGCCGCGCAGAAGCGCGTCGAAGCGCACCTCTCCCGCCGTCGGCGCGGTCGCGCGTACCCACTCCGGGCGGACCGCGTCGCCGTTCGCGTCGACGTAGGAGACCTCGAGTCCACGGACGAATCGCGTGTCACCGTGGTAGATCCCGTCGATCGACGCGGCGCCCATGTCGCCGTCGTCTCCCGACCACGCCTGGGTGGGGGCGCAGAGCGCCACCACCCGATCCGACAGGAACGGCTGCAATCCGCCCGTCATCCCTTCACTGCTCCTTCACTGGTGTTCATGATCCGCTTCTGGAAGATGAAGAAGAGCACCGCGACCGGGATCGTCATGATCGCCGCCGCAGCGAGCTTCAGCGGATACTGCGTGCCCTGACTCAACTGTCCCGACGCGAGCGAGGCGACGCCCTTGGTCAGCACCGTGAGTTCGGGCGACTGGGTGGCCACGATGAAATGGCTGAGTTCGTTCCACGATCCCTGGAACGACAGGATCACGATCGTGACGAGCGCCGGTCGTGCCATGGGGAGGACGATCGACCAGAACACGCGGAACGTGCCCGCTCCGTCGATGCGCGCCTGCTCCTCGACCGACGTCGGGATCGACTCGAAGAAGTTCTTCATGATGAACACGCCCGCGGCATCCACCAGGAGCGGCAGCACCATACCCGTGTACGAGTCGTAGATGCCGATCTGGTTGAGCACGAGGAACTTCGGGATCAGGAGCACGACCGCCGGCACCGCCATGACGCCCACGACGAGCGCGAAGACGACCCCGCGACCGCGGAAGTGCAGGCGGGCGAGCGCGTAGCCGGCGAGCGAGACGAAGAACACGCGACCGAGGGTCACGAGGATCGTCACGACGGCGGAGTTCGCGAACCACAGCGGGAAGTCGCTGTGCAGGAACAGCCGCTCGTAGGCGGCGACCGTGAAGGTCTGCGGCAGCAGCGAGATGGGATCGGATGCCGCCTCCTGCTCCGACTTGAACGACGTCGCCACCTGCACGAGGAACGGGTAGATGTAGACGATCGCGAGCAGGACGATCATGGCGTAGAGCAGTACTTGCCCCGCCGCACTCCGCAGGGTGAACCGTCGCCGGCGCCGCGGGGTGGGGGCCACCGGAGGCTCGGCGAGGGTGGCCGCGTGCGCGAGAGTGGTGTCGGTCATGACGTCGCCCCCTTCCGGTACGTGGCGCTCTGGTACGCGCGCACGCGGCGGCGCGAGACCGGCCGGTCGCGCAGCACCCACCGCTGGAAGATCGTGAAGAAGATGATGATGAGGAAGAGGATGAACGCGATCGCGGCGCCCACGCCCCAGTCGTTCTCGCGGAACGCCGCCGTGTACGAGAGGTAGGCCGGCGTCAATGTGGTCTTGGCGGGGTCGCCCTTCGGCCCCGCGTAGACCTGGTCGAACACCTGCCAGCAGCCGATGAGTCCGAGGGTCATGACCGTGTAGATCGTCGGTCGCAGCTGCGGGAGGGTGATGCGCCAGAACCGCTGCCACGCGTTCGCTCCGTCCATCATCGCGGCCTCGGTGAGCTCGTAGCCGACGTTCTGGAGGGCCGCGATGAACAGGAGCATGAAGGTGCCGCTCGTCGTGAAGATGGCCATCAGCATGAGGGCGGACATCCCGACCGAGGGGCCGGCGAGCCAGTCCCACCACGAGAGGCCCAGCATCGAGTTCTGCGTCAGGAAGTCGGGCCCGGAGGTGATGCCGATGCCGGCGAGGGCGCCGTGGACCAGTCCGGTCGGAACTCGGAACCAGTTCGGGCCCTCCCCGCCGAACCACGCGATGAAGGCGTTGACCGGACCGGCGAACGAGAACAGGAAGAGCCACAGCACCGTGATCGCGACCGAGCTCGTCACCGACGGGAAGTAGAAGGCGGTGCGGAAGAAGCCGCGGGCGCGCAGCATGCGGCGGCTCACGAGCACGGCCAGGAAGAGGGCGAGAGCGGTCTGCAGCGGTACGACGAGGAGCACGTACCACGCGTTGTTGCGGAGCGCCGTGCCGAAGTCGCGCGTCGCGAGACCGCCGGTCGTGATCGTCGCGTAGTTGTCGAGACCGACGAACGAGACGTCCGAGGAGAGCGGGCTGCCGCGTCCCGACCAGTCCGAGAAGCTGACCCAGAGGGCCATGAGCACCGGCACGAGGAGGAACGTGCCGAGGATGAGGATGACCGGCGAGACGAACAGCCAGCCCGCGCCGGCCTCCCCACGGTGCGTCCCGCCGGAGCGGGGCGACCGGGTGGAGGCCGGACGGGTGGATGCCGCGGCCGGCGTGACGGGCGCGGTCATCAGCGTCAGCCGACGATGGCCTCGAGGTTCGACTGCACCGAGTCGAGGATGGCCTTCGGGTCGCCCGTCTTCAGCGAGCCCAGCTGGGCGTTGAAGTCGGTGACGACGTCTGCCGAGCCCTTGTTCGTCGGAACGCCCTGGGCGTAGGCCGAGCCGTCGAGGAACGCGACGAGGTCGGGGTTGTCGGCCTTCCACTGGTCGGCGGCGGACTGCACCGAGGGCATCGGTCCGAATGCCTTCGAGAACGCGAGCTGCTGCTCGGGGCTCGTGAGGTACTCGACGAGCTCGAGAGCCGCCTGCTGGTTGGGGCTGTCGGCGGCCATGCCCCAGCAGTTGGTGAACTGGAGGGTGCCCTGACCGGCGGGACCGGCCGGGAGCTCGGCGACGAGCGGCTTCACGTCGGGGAAGTCGCCGAGGGCGCCCGTGATCCAGTTGCCCTCGATCGTCATCGCGCCCAGCTCCTTGCCGAACGCTTCGCCGCCCCAGCCCGCGCCCACGTCGGCCGCGTAGGCGAAGGTGCCGTCCTTGAGGTGCTCCTGCACGTAGGTCAGCGCCTCGACGTTGGCGTCGCTGTTGGCTTCGGCGGTCATGCCGTCCTCGGAGACGAGGCGGCCGCCGGCCTGCGCCATGAAGGCGCCGATCCGCGCGTACTCGCCGCCGAACACGAGCCCGGTGGTGTCGCCCGTGGTGAGCTTCTCGGCGACGGATGCCAGTTCGTCCCACGTCGTGGGGATGTCCGCCTCGGTGAGGCCCGCGTCTTCCCACAGCCCCTGGTTGATGATGAGCTGCAGCGTCGAGAAGTCCTTCGGGGCGCAGTAGAAGGTGCCGTCGTACGTGAAGTTCGCGACGAGCGACTCGTAGAAGTCGTCCTTGTTGGGCAGGAGGTCACCGTAGGCCTGCAGCGAGCCGTTGTCGGCGTACGCGGCGAGCTGATCGGTGGACTGGTAGAAGAGGTCGGGCGGGGAGCCCGCAGCGAAGCCCTGGGCGAGCTGCTCGCTGAGGTTCGTCGCCGCGACGACCTCGGCCTCGACGCCGGAGTCGGCCGACCAGGCGGCGACGGCATCCTGAACGGCCTTCGTCTCGGCGTCGCCGCTCGATCCGATCATGATCGTGAGGGCGTCGTCGGACGACGTGAGGCTGCCCGCGTCGCCGGGGACGGAGCCGGAGGGCTCGGGGGTGTCGCTGAAACCCTGGCCGCAACCGGTGAGGGTCAGGGCGGTGACGACCGCCAGCCCTCCCGTCGCGAGCAGCGTCCGTGCTGTGTGTCGCTTCATCGCATCTCCTTCGAAACGGTGTGGACCCCTGGGCAGGGTCTCACGTTTTGAACGTTCAGATCGGCATCCGTGCGCTTCTTTGATCGTTCAAATTGTGGAATGCTTGAAAACATAAAGTGTCCGCGCCGCCGCGTCAAGGCCCGATGTCCGCGGAACACGACGGAGGTCGAGAGACCCTGACGACCGAGAGACGATGAACAGACCCGCCACGATCGAAGACGTCGCCCTCGCCGCGGGCGTGTCACGGCAGACGGTGAGCAACGTCCTCAACTCGCCCGCCATCGTGCGCGAGCAGACGCGGGAGCGCGTGCAGGCGGCGATCCAGCGGCTGGGATACGCACCGCACGCCTCCGCCCGACGGCTCCGCACGCAGCGCAGTTCCACCATCGGCATCCACCTCGACCCCTACGCCGGCGGCATCTCCGGGGTAGTGCTCGACCGGTTCGTGCACGCGCTGACCGAACGTGCGGGAGAACGCGGCCTGCGGGTCACCCTCTACGCCGCGCGCTCGCCGGAGGAGGAGATCCGGCGGATGGCCGACCTCCGCGACGGGGGAGACATCGACGGTGTCGTCATCACCGGCACCTTCCACGGCGATCCGCGCACGGACTGGCTCATCCAGCGCAGCGTGCCCTTCGTGGCGTTCGGCCGGCCGTGGGGCCTCGACGACGTCGCCGACCCCGCGCACCTCTGGGTCGACGTCGACGGAGCTGCCGGTACCGCTGCCGCCACCCGCCACGCTCTCGCGACCGCCGGCCCCCGTGTCGCCTTCCTCGGATGGCCCACGGGCTCGGGAACGGGAGACGACCGTGAACGCGGCTGGCGCGAGACGCTCCCGGCGGGTGCGGATACCGTACGGCTCGTGTCGGAGGAGAGCGTCGCTCTGGCCCGCGTCGTCGTCGCCGATGCCCTGGAGAACCGCGACCTCGACGCGATCGTGTGCGTCAGCGACTCGCTCGCCGTCGGTGCCCACCTGGCGGCGGTCGCCGCGGGGCGCCCGTCGCTGCCCATCATCGGGTTCGACAACACGCCCGCCGCCGAAGCGCTCGGGCTCTCGAGCGTCGAGCAGCTCCCCGAGCGCGTCGCGACCGGAGCGCTCGATCTGCTGATCGGACCCTCCGGCACGATCTCCCTCCGCACGCCGAGCCCGCACGAAGCGCACGTGCTGGTCGAGCCGAGCCTCATCGTCCGCTGAGGAGCCTCCGGAGCGCCCGGTCGTCCTCGGCTCAGCGGCGCCCGATCCGTCGCGACAGCTCCGCCGCCGCCTCGGACACCAGCCCCGCGAGGGTCTCCGGGTCGCGTGACACGTCATCCGGCCACGTGACGGCGATCGCCGCGGCCGGCCACCCGGTGTGATCGAGCACGGCGACGCCGACCGAGCGCAGCCCCAGCGTCACCTCGCCGTCCTCCGTCGCGAAGCCGCGTCGCCGCCCCGCCTGCAGCAGCTCGCGGAGGGCCGCCGGTCGCGACGGTCCGCGGCCCGTCCGGTCGGTGAACGCGCCGGCATCCGGGTAGAGCGCCCGCACCTGTTCGCGCGGGAGGTGCGCGAGCATCGCGCGTCCGGTGGCCGTGAGGTGCGCCGGCAGACGCACGCCGACGTCGGTCACGAGGGCGGGGCGGCGGGGCGCGCGCTCCTCCACGATGTACAGCACATCGCGGCCGGTCATGACGGCCAGATGCGCACTCTCCCCGGCCCGGTCGGCGAGGGCCGCGATGAGGGGACGGCCGAGGCGCGCGAGTGGCTCCTGGCGCGCATAGCCGCCGGCCAGCTCGAACGCGGCCGTGCCGAGCCCCCACCGCCGATCGGACTCGAGGTGTACGACGAACCCGTGCCCCGCCATGACCGAGAGCAGGTGGTACACGGTCGATCGGGGGATGCCGAGGTGCTCCGCGATCGTCCGGGCGGCGACCGGACCGCGCTGGCGACCCAGGAACGAGAGCATCCGCAGCGTGTGGTCGGCGGCGGGGACCTGCGGTCGCCCCCGCACCGCCCCGCTCGCGTCGTTCGTGTCTGGGACCACAGACACAGGATGCCACGAAGCCCTGGTGGGCGCGACGATGCCGCGGTGGAATCGGGACATGGCCTCTGTCGACACCGCCGGCGCACCGGCATCCGCTTCCGCCGTCGTGGGCGCCCGTCCACTCACGATCGAAGAGGTCGTCGCCGTCGCGCGCCACGGTGCTGCCGTGACGATCGCGACCGAGGCGACCGACCGCGTCGCCGCGAGCCGCGCGCTCGTGGAACGTCTCGCCGACGATCCCGAACCGCACTACGGCATCTCCACGGGCTTCGGGGCGCTCGCCACCACCTTCATCGCTCCCGAACGCCGCCGCCAGCTCCAGGCGAGCCTCATCCGCTCGCACGCGGCGGGCACCGGCCCCGAGGTCGAGCCCGAGGTCGTGCGCGCCCTCATGCTGCTGCGGCTGCAGACGCTCGCCTCCGGACGCACCGGTGTGCGCCCGGCCGTCGTCGAGACGTACGTCGCGATGCTCAACGCGGGCATCGTCCCCATCGTCCGCGAGTACGGGTCGCTCGGGTGCTCCGGCGACCTCGCGCCGCTCTCGCATATCGCGCTCGCCGCGCTCGGTGAGGGCGAGGTGCGACGCGTCGGAGGCTCCGACCCGGTTCCGGCCGCCGAGGCGCTCGCGGCAGCCGGCATCCCGCCGCTCGTGCTCGAGGAGAAGGAGGGGCTGGCGCTCATCAACGGGACGGACGGCATGCTCGGCATGCTCGCGCTCGCGATCCACGATCTCGACCTCCTGCTGACGACCGCCGACGTCGCCGCTGCGTTGTCGGTCGAGTCGCAGCTCGGCACGGATGCCGTCTTCGCCGCCGACCTCATGGCGCTCCGCCCGCAGCTCGGGCAGGCCGCGTCGGCCGCGAACCTGCGTGCGTTCCTCGCGGGCTCGCCCATCGTCGCCAGCCACCGCGATCCCGCCGTCTGCACGCGCGTGCAGGACGCGTACTCGCTGCGATGCTCGCCGCAGGTGCACGGGGCGGCCCGCGACACCGTCGATCACGCGCGCCTCGTCGCCGATCGGGAGCTCGCCGCGGTCGTCGACAACCCCGTGATCACCCTCGACGGGCGGGTGGAGTCCAACGGCAACTTCCACGGCGCCCCCGTCGCCTACGTGCTCGACTTCCTCGCGATCGCCGTCGCCGACATCGCCTCGATCTCGGAGCGACGCACCGACCGCGCGCTCGACCGCTCCCGCAGCCACGGTCTGCCGCCGTTCCTCGCCGACGAGGTCGGGGTCGACTCGGGCCTCATGATCGCGCAGTACGCCGCGGCCGGCATCGTGTCCGAGCTCAAACGGCTGGCGGTTCCGGCATCCGTCGATTCGATCCCGTCGTCGGCGATGCAGGAGGACCACGTGTCGATGGGGTGGGCGGCGGCGCGCAAGCTCCGGCGCGCGATCGACGGCCTCGCGCGGGTGCTCGCGATCGAGGTGGTCACGGGATGCCGTGCGCTCGACCTCCGCGCGCCGCTGCAGCCCGGGCCCGCCACGCGCGCCGTGCGCGACCGCGTGCGACAGGAGGTCGCCGGTCCCGGGCCGGACCGGTTCCTGTCGCCCGACCTGGAAGCCGTCGCGGACCTCGTCATCTCCGGTGAGATCGCGCACGCGGCCCTCGATGCCGTCGACGCGCGCGCCACAACTCCGGAATCGTCGATCCCCGACGCCACCCAGCCTTGACCACATCGCCCCAACCGCCCCGAGGAGACCTCATGAGCGCCGCCATCCCTGACACGCATTCCGGAGTTGTGAACGAACGCGGACCCATCCGTGCCGCGCGCGGACCGGAGCGCACGGCCAAGAGCTGGGGCGCGGAGGCGGCGAAGCGGATGCTGATGAACAACCTCGATCCCGAGGTCGCCGAGCATCCCGAAGACCTCGTCGTGTACGGCGGAACGGGCCGGGCGGCGCGGTCGTGGGAGGCCTATGACGCGATCGTCCGCACGCTCGACGAGCTGGAGCCGGACGAGACGCTCCTCGTGCAGTCGGGCAAGCCGGTGGGCGTCTTCCGCACGCACGAGTGGGCGCCGCGCGTGCTGATCGCGAACTCGAACCTCGTGGGCGACTGGGCGACCTGGCCGGAGTTCCGCAGGCTCGAGCACCTCGGACTCACGATGTACGGCCAGATGACCGCGGGCTCCTGGATCTACATCGGCACACAGGGCATTCTGCAGGGGACGTACGAGACCTTCGCGGCCGTCGCGCGCTCCCTCGGGCGCGAGTCGCTCGCCGGAACCCTCACCCTGACCGGTGGTGCGGGCGGGATGGGCGGCGCGCAGCCGCTGGCGGTGACGCTCAACGAGGGCGCGGTGATCGTCGTCGACGTCGACGAGTCGCGGCTGGCTCGTCGGGTCGAGCACGGCTACCTCGACGAGTACACGACGGATCTCGACGCGGCGGTCACCCGCGCCATGGCGGCGCGCGAGGCGGGTGAGGCGCGGAGCGTCGGCGTCGTCGGCAACGCGGCCGACGTCTTCCCCGAGCTCCTCCGCCGCCACCGCGAGGGCGCGGTGCACCTCGACATCGTCACCGACCAGACGAGCGCACACGATCCGCTCGCCTACCTTCCGTCTGATATCCCCTTCGAGCGCTGGAAGGAGGCCGCCCAGAGCGACCCCGAGACGTTCACCGAGCAGGCGCGCGCCTCGATGGCCCGTCAGGTCGAAGCGATGGTCGGATTCCAGGATGCCGGGGCGGCCGTGTTCGACTACGGCAACTCGATCCGGCGCGAGGCCGAGCTCGGCGGCTTCGACCGGGCGTTCGCGTTCCCCGGATTCGTGCCGGCCTACATCCGCCCGCTGTTCGCGGAGGGGCGCGGACCGTTCCGCTGGGTGGCGCTGTCGGGAGACCCGGAGGACATCGCGAAGACCGACCGTGCCGTCGCGGAACTCTTCCCCGACGACGCGCCGCTGCGGCGGTGGCTCGACAAGGCCGGTCGTACGGTCCACTTCGAGGGCCTGCCCGCACGGATCTGCTGGCTGGGGTACAAGGAACGACACCTCGCGGGGCTGAAGTTCAACGAGATGGTCGCCTCGGGCGAGCTCGCCGGGCCGATCGTCATCGGCCGCGACCACCTCGACGCCGGTTCGGTCGCCTCGCCGTACCGGGAGACGGAGGCGATGGCCGACGGATCGGATGCGATCGCCGACTGGCCGCTGCTGAACGCCCTGCTCAACACGGCATCCGGTGCCGCGTGGGTGTCCATCCATCACGGCGGCGGGGTGGGCATCGGCCGCTCGATCCACGCCGGACAGGTGACGGTCGCCGACGGCACCGCGCTCGCTGCAGAGAAGCTGGAGCGGGTGCTGACGAACGACCCCGGAACGGGCGTCATGCGGCACGTGGATGCCGGCTACGAGCGCGCCGCGGAAGTCGCTCGCGAGCGCGGACTCACGATCCCGATGCTCTGAGCCGGGAGTCCGGTGCCCGCTGAACCCCGAAGCGGGGCGAGCGAAAGGGCCGCGGTCAGCGAGGGCTGTCGAACGTCCAGGAGTCCGCGTCGACCGACGTCGCGACGTCCCAGTCGTCGACGTCCCAGGTGAACACGGCGACGGCGCAGGTCGGCATCCCACCGATCCCGCCGCCCGAGAGCGCTTCGGCGAGCACCGTCATGCCGGGGTCGTGCGCGACGACGACGACGCTCCGCGCCCCCGAAGCGGATGCCGCAGCCAGCAGCGTGCGAGCGGGCGCGCCGTACAGCTCCGCACGCTCCTCCACATCGACGCCGTCGCCGAACGCGTCGGCGAAGAACCCTGCGGTCGTACGGGCGCGCAGCGCCGTCGACGACAGGACGATGTCGGGTCGGAAGCCGGTCTCGGCCAGGCGAGCAGCCAGGACGGGAGCGTCGCGCAGGCCGCGCGCGTTCAGCGGCCGGTCGTGGTCGTCGAGGCCGGGGTCGCCCCAGTCGCTCTTGGCGTGCCGCACGAGAGCGAGCCTGATCACGTGCTCTCCCCGTCGCGGCGGTCGTCGCCGCCCGTGGGCGCCGGCCCCGCCGGCCATGGCTCCGGGTCGGAGTCGTCCGGCGGAGCCCACTCCGATCGGTGGTCGCCCGCCGCATCTTCGGGGGCCGCGACCGGCGGCTCCGCGTCGGTGGCCGGCTCGGGGTCAGTGCTCGGCTCCGCGGACGGCTCCGCGGCCGGATCGTCGTGCTCGGCCGCTGCGACCGGCGTCGCCGGGCGTGCGACGGCGCGACCCGCAAGGCCGGTGAGCATCTCGAGCACGCACAGCGCGGCCAGTCGCACGGTGCGGCCATCGGCGGCGTCGGCGTCGGCATCCACCTCCACGATGTCGGCGGAGCGCACGCGGGGGTCGACGGTCAGCGCGCGCACGAGAGCGCGCAGCTCCCACGCAGCGAGTCCGCCGGGGGCGGATGCCGGGGCGCCGGGGGCGACCGAGCGATCGCAGACATCGACGTCGACGTCGAGGTGGATGAGCGCGCCGTCGCCGGCGCCGGCGATCTCGAGCGCCTCGGCGACGACCTCGTCCATGCCGCGGCGGCTGAGATCGTCAAGGGTGATGACGGTGATGCCGAGTTCGGCGGCCCGGTTCGCATACGCCGCGGAGTTGCCGAAGTCGGAGATCCCGATCTGCACGATCCGTCGCGGGTCGAGTCCGTCGGCCACCAGCCGTCGCACCGACGACCCGTTCGTGACGCCGTCACGGAGGTCGAGGTGGGCGTCGATCGTGATGAGTCCCGTGGCCCGCGCGCCCTGCGTGACGGGGTAGGTGATCGACCCGTCGCCGCCCAGCGCGATCACGAGCGCTGCGGATGCCAGTTCGCCGACGCGGGTGCGCACCCGGTGCTCGCCGTCCGGCCCGTCGGGGTCGGCCACGTCGCCGGCATCGGCGATCCGGAGGATGTCGGCGAGGTCCAGCGCGGGCGGGCCGATCAGGGTCGTCGTGAAGTGCGAGAGGGCCTCACGCACCGCCGCGGGCGTGGTGTGGGCACCGGACGAGGAGAGGGAGGTGTGGGAGGTCGGGGCGCCCACGAGGACGGCGTCGGCCGAGCCCTCCCAGGCGGGCCAGTCGCCGGCGCTCGGCCACAGCGGGTCTGTCGAGTGCGCCATCAGCCGACGTAGACCCAGGCGTGGCGTCCGCTCGCGAGCGTGACCGAGGTGCGCCGGTAGAGCGACACCTCGTACTCGTCGGCGGCGTCGAGTTCTGCGGTAGTGATGTGAAGCACCTTTCCCATTACCTTGTCGACGGGGTTTCCCGTCGCTCGGAGCACCGGATGGACCGACAGGCCCGAGATGTCGACGACGCGTTCGTCTTCGATCTCGGCGTAGTCGATCGTGTAGCCCGGCAGGACATCGGCGTCCCCGGCCACGACCCGTCCGAACGTGTCCAGTTGCACCTCGGCGAACTGCAGGGTGCCGTAGGTGAACAGGAGCTCGGTTGCATCCGTCACGGCATACAGGCTACCCCTCGGCACCGCGCGGTACCGCTCCCGTGGAGCCGCGCCACGCCGCCGTGTCAGCCGAGGAAGGCGTGGGCGATCGCGAAGATCGCCACCCCGGCCAGGGCGCCGACGATGGTGCCGTTCAGTCGGATGTACTGCAGGTCGCGCCCCACCATGAGCTCGATCTTCTCGGTCGTCTCGGCCGGGTCCCACTTCTCGACCGTGTCGGTGATGATCGAGGCGATGTCGTGCCGGTATCGGCCGACGAGGAACACCGCGGCATCCGTGATCCGGTCGTCGACGCGCTGGTGCAGGGCGGGTTCGGCGGTGAGGCGGGCGCCCACTTCGGCCAGCGCTTCCGTCGCGCGGCGGCGCAGGCCGCTCTGCGGGTCGTCGAGCGCGCGGAGGAGACCGGCCTTCGCGGTGTTCCACGCGTCGGCCGCGAGCTCACGCACCCGCGGACTGTCGAAGACGGCGCTCTTGGCATCCTCGAGGCGCCCGATCGTCTCGGGATCGTGCTGCAGGTTGCCCGCGAGCCTCGTGAGATAGCCGTCGATCGCCGTACGCGCCGGGTGGTCGGGGTCGGACTGCACGGCCGCCACGAACTTGACCGCCTCGTTGTACACGGTGTCGTCGATGAGTCGCATCGCGACGGACGGCACCCACGACGGCAGGCGACGCGACACGAGGCCGTCGAACGACGTGCGTCCCGACCGCAGCCAGAGGGCGATGCTGTCGAAGGCGAGGTCGACCGCGCCGCGGTGCGCGTCGGCGGCGACGACCCGATCGAGCCACGTGCCCACGGTCGGGCCCCACTGCGGGCTCAGCAGGTGCTCGCGGGCGAGGTCGCCGATGAGGTCCTGCACCTCGTCGTCGCTGAGGGCGCGCAGGATGCCGGTCGCCATCGCGGCACCCTCCGCCGCAACCCGTTCCGCGTTCGCCGGTACCCGCAGCCAGTCGCCGGCCTTGGAGGCGATGCGGGTCGTGCGCAGCTTCTCGCGCACGACCTCGTCGTCGAGGAAGTTCGTCTCCACGAACTCCCCGAGGCTCCGACCGATCTCGTCCTTGCGGCGCGGGATGATCGCCGTGTGCGGGATGGGGATGCCCAACGGATGCCGGAACAGTGCCGTGACCGCGAACCAGTCGGCGAGGGCGCCGACCATGCCGCCCTCGGCCGCTGCCCGGACGTACGACAGCCACGGGTAACGGTCTTCGAGGACGAATGCGACCACGAACAGCACCGCCATGACCAGGAGGGCGCCCAGCGCGACCCCCTTCATGACCCGAAGGCCGCGGCGGCGCTCCTGGTCTGCGGGACTCAGCAGCTGCGTCGGGGTGCGGGCCATCCCGCTATGTTCGCACGGGCGGTCCGATCGTGGGGATGCGGCGCGTATCCTGTGGGCGTGATCGACGACATCAAGAAGCGGGCCCTCCACCGGACGAGCATCCTGGAGGGGCAGGTGCGCGGGCTCGCGAAGATGATCGAGAACGAGGACTACTGCATGGACATCATCGGGCAGTCCCGCGCGGTGCAGAAGGCCCTGGCATCCCTCGACAAGCTGCTCATCGAGAATCACCTGCGCACGCACGTCGCGCACATGTTCGAGAACGGCGGCGACGAGCGGGAGCAGGCCGTGGCGGAGCTGCTGAAGGCCTACGACCTCGAGACGCGCTGACGCGTCGGCTCAGGCCTCGATCGGTCCGAGCCAGGCGCTGGCGACCGTGCTGTGCGCCGACTCGGGATCGGACGGGTGGAACATCCCCGCCAGGACGTCGCGGTAGAGCCGGCTGAGCTCGTTGCGGGTGAAGTACGACGATCCGCCCGCCACGAGCATCGCCTCGTCGACGATCGTCTTGGCGGCCGTCACGGCCCGGTGCTTGAGTCCGCTCAGCTTCGCGAACCACAGGGCGCCGTGATCCACGACGCCGTCGACGTCGCGCGCGATGCTCTCGAGCTGGGGGAGGAGGCCGTCGTAGGCGAGGGCCATCTCCGCGACGCGCCACCGGATGTCGGGGTCCTGGCTGTAGGGCGCACCGGTGCGCTTGGAGCTGCGTGAGCGTGCCGCGTCGACCGCGAGGTCGAGCGCGCGCCGCGCGACGCCCGTGTACACGGATGCCAGGAGCACCTCGAACACGCTGAAGATCCCGAAGACGAGCGGGTCGGGCTGAGGTCCGGGGGCGAGGCGGCGCACCACGCGGTCGGCGGGCGCGACGGCGCCCTGGAGCCGGGTCGTGCGGGACTGCGTGCCGCGCATGCCCACGGTGTCCCAGTCGTCGCGCGTGACGACGGCATCCGTCCGGGGGACGAAGGCGTAGACCATCCGCGGGCCGTCGGGGCTCGTCGTGTCGAGGCCGTGCAGACCGAGCTGCGTCCAGACCGGCGCGAGCGACGTGAAGATCTTCGTGCCGGCGAAGGCGTAGCCGCCGTCCGCGAGAGGCGAGGCTTCGGTATCGCTCCCGAACAGGACGAGGTCGTTGCCCGCCTCGCTGATGCCGAAGGCGAACACCTCGCCCGCCACGGCGCCCTCCTGCACGAAGCGAAGGGTGTCGATGCCGCGGTCGGCGAGCACCTTCGCGACGCCGGTCCACACGAGGTGCATGTTGATCGCGAGCGCCGTCGCGGGCGCGGCCGTCGCAAGCCGCTGCTGCAGCACCGACGCCTCCGCCAGACCCAGCCCACTGCCGCCGAGCTCGCGCGGCACCAGGATCGCGAGGTAGCCCGCGTCGCGGAGTTCGGCGAGATCCTCGTCGGGGAACGTGTTCTCGGCGTCGACGGTCGCCGCGCGGGACCGGATCCGTTCCAGGAGGTCGTCGGGGAGGATCGCGGTCGGGTCGAAGGAGGTCACCGGTCCATTGTCCTCCCGTCGGCGGCCCCGGGGCCGTGGCGGCGGGAGAGGATGGTCGCATGATCTCGACCGACCTCGCCGTCGCCCTGCGTGATGCGGGCCTGATCTGGCATCCCTCGTCCGGTGATCGCTTCCAGCTCGACGAGCCCGAGTTCGAGGCCGACGTGTTCACCGTCAGTGAGATGACGATCGAGCCGCGTTCGTACCCGACGGGCGTGATCCTCGCCTTCAACGGGACCACCGAGTGGGCGCTGGACTCCGTCGCCCTGGAGGACGCGCTGTGGCTCCCTCGCGAGGATCAGCTCCGCGAGCTGTTGCGTGGTACGTTCCGGTCGCTGCGGCGGCTCGACGACACGCACGTGGTGGAGATCTCCGTCGGCGACGAGGTCTCGACGTTCGAGCATCCCCAGCCCGAAGACGCCTACGCGCTCGCGGTGCTCGCGCTGCTCGCGCGCCTCGCCTGACGCGCTCGCCGCGACCTCACGCCACGGCCTCGGTCAGGTGATGACGGGGACGGGCTCGGTGTCGGGGATCGGGCTCACGTCGCGGTCGCGGAGGTCGGGGAAGCCGCGCACGCACGTCGCGGCGACGATCGCGCCCACGACGGCGAAGGCGGCGGCGGCCCAGTAGGCACCGGCCGGGCCGACGCCGTCGATGAGGAAGCCGGCGACGGCCGATCCCGCGGCGGCGCCGATGAGCTGCCCCGTCCCGATCCAGCCGTAGGCCTCGGCGGTCTCGCTGAACTTCACGCTCGCGCTCGTCATCGCGAACATGACCGCCAGAGCGGGAGCGATGCCGATGCCCGCGACGAACAGCGATGCGCTGAGGCCCCAGAACGACCCCACGAAGAAGACGGTCGCTCCCAGGCCCACCGCGACGACCGTGAGACGCCGCGCCATCGCCCAGGGGCCGATCGGGATGTGTCCGAAGGAGAGGCCCCCCGCGAGGCTTCCGACCGAGAAGATCGCCAGGGCCAGTCCCGCCTCGAGGCCGCCGTGGCCGAACGTGGCGACGACGCCGGCTTCCACCGCGGCGCACGCGCCGATGAGGAGGAAGCCGGTGACGGTCGCCAGCAGGACGACGGGCTTGCCGAGCACCTTCCCGAACGCGCGGCGGCTGCGGGGGATGCGCACCCGTCCGACCTCGGGCGAAAGGATGAACCATGCGCCGCCGCCCACGAGGATCGCGACGATCATCAGGAGGCCGGGAACGGTGCCGGCCTGCGTGGCGACGATCGTGATGAGCACCGGCGCGAGGATCCAGATGATCTCCTGCAGGCTCGCGTCGAGGGAGAACAGGGGGGTGAGCTGCCGCGAGTTCACGATCTTGGGATAGATCGTGCGGACGGCGGACTGCACCGGCGGGGTCGAGAGTCCGGCGATGAGGCCGAAGACCATGTATCCGGCCAGATGCAGGGGGAACAGGGCCATGACGAGGATCGCGGCGGCGCAGACGGCGGTCGTGAGCGTCAGCACACGCCTCATGCCCCACACGCCCATCCAGCGACTCGTGACCGGGCCCGACACGGCCTGACCGATCGAGGCGGCCGCCAGCACGAGTCCCGCCGCGCCGTACGAGCCGGTCTGTCGCTCCACGTGCAGGAGGATCGCGAGGCTCGTCATGCCGTTCGGGAAACGGGCGGTCAGCTGGGCCGCGATGATACGGGCGACGCCGGGGGTGCGAAGGAGATCCCGGTAGCCAGCCACCCCTCCACGGTACCGATCCGGACGACACGCCGCGACACGCCGGACCGTGCAATCCACAGGCGAATCGGGTGTCGGTGGCGCCGCGTAGCGTCCAGCCTGTGGACAGATTCCGCCGAGCCGGGAGAAACCCCTGGGATTCAGGCATTTTCCAGGTTCCGGATCGGGGTCGTGCTTGTGGATGAATCGGTGGAGAACCTGTGTTGTATCGGGGGAGAGCGGTGGAAAACTACACGGATGTAACTACTATCCCTTGTGGTTGCCCCCAATGTCGGTACCCATATGTAGTATTGGACTCCCGGCGGGGGCACCGCCGCCACAGTCAAGGATTTTGAGAGGGGAAAGGCGAATCACCATGGCGATCACGGTCTACACGAAGCCGTCCTGCGTTCAGTGCAATGCGACCTACCGGGCGCTCGATTCGAAGGGCATCGACTACGAAATCCTCGACCTGTCGGAAGACCCGGCGGCGCTCGAGCACGTCAAGTCCCTCGGCTACCTGCAGGCTCCGGTCGTCGTCACCGACGAAGACCACTGGTCGGGCTTCCGTCCCGACAAGATCGACGAGCTGGCTTCCCGGCTGGCGTGATTCGAGAGCGGGGTGCGCTGAGATGCTGACCGCCACCGACGCACCGCTGCTCGTCTACTTCTCGAGCGTCTCGGGCAACACGGCGCGTTTCATCGAGAAACTCGGGATGCCGGCCCTCCGACTCCCGCTGCATGCCTCCGACCCCGCCGTGAGGGTGGACGAGCCTTTCGTGCTCGTAACTCCCACCTACGGCGGTGGCCAGGGGCGCGGCGAGGAGAAGGGCGCGGTTCCCAAGCAGGTCATCCGCTTCCTCAACGACGAGGCCAATCGGAGCCTGCTGCGCGGAGTCATCTCCGCGGGCAACACCAACTTCGGCGACGCATTCTGCGCCGCCGGTGACATCATCAGCCGCAAGTGCCACGTGCCGCACCTGTACAAGCTGGAACTGTTCGGCACGCAGGACGACGTCGATCGGGTGACCGACGGATTGGAACGATGGTGGAAGCTGCAGTGACCGACACGACCTTCAAGACCGACGAGCGGTTCGAGGGGTTGGATTATCACGCGCTCAACGCGATGCTCAACCTCTACGGCGCCGACGGGAAGATCCAGTTCGACGCCGACAAGCGCGCCGCACGGGAGTACTTCCTGCAGCACGTCAACCAGAACACGGTCTTCTTCCACTCGCTGAAGGAGCGTCTCGACTACCTGGTCGAGAAGGAGTACTACGAGGGCGCCGTCCTCGAGAAGTACTCGTTTGACTTCATCCAGCGCCTGAACGACCGTGCGTACGGTGCGAAGTTCCGCTTCGAGACGTTCCTCGGCGCGTTCAAGTACTACACGAGCTACACGCTCAAGACCTTCGACGGCAAGCGCTACCTGGAGCGGTTCGAAGACCGCGTCGTCATGACGGCCCTCGGCCTCGCCGACGGCGATGAGAAGCTCGCCGAGCAGCTCGTCGACGAGGTCATCTCGGGTCGCTTCCAGCCGGCCACCCCCACCTTCCTCAACACGGGCAAGGCCCAGCGCGGCGAGCTCGTCTCGTGCTTCCTGCTGCGCATCGAGGACAACATGGAGTCGATCGCCCGCGGCATCAACTCCGCTCTCCAGCTGTCCAAGCGCGGCGGCGGCGTCGCGCTCCTCCTCTCGAACATCCGCGAGGCGGGTGCGCCCATCAAGCAGATCGAGAACCAGTCGAGCGGCATCATCCCCGTCATGAAGCTCCTCGAAGACAGCTTCAGCTACGCGAACCAGCTCGGTGCGCGTCAGGGCGCGGGCGCGGTCTACCTCAACGCGCACCACCCCGACATCATGAAGTTCCTCGACACCAAGCGCGAGAACGCCGACGAGAAGATCCGCATCAAGACGCTGTCGCTCGGAGTCGTGGTGCCCGACATCACGTTCGAACTCGCCAAGAACGACGAGGACATGTACCTCTTCTCGCCGTACGACGTCGAGAAGGTCTACGGGGTGCCGTTCGGTGACGTCTCCGTCACCGAGAAGTACCGCGAGATGGTCGACGACGCCCGCATCAAGAAGACGAAGATCAAGGCGCGCGACTTCTTCCAGACGATCGCCGAGATCCAGTTCGAGTCGGGTTACCCGTACATCATGTTCGAGGACACGGTGAACCGGGCGAACCCCATCAAGGGCCGGATCAACATGTCCAACCTGTGCTCGGAGATCCTCCAGGTCAACACCCCGACCACGTACAACGAAGACCTCTCGTACGGCCAGATCGGCAAGGACATCTCCTGCAACCTGGGCTCGATGAACATCGCGCTCGCAATGGACGGCAAGGACCTCGCCGGCACCGTCGAGACCAGCATCCGGGCCCTCACCGCGGTGAGCGACCAGAGTCACATCCGCTCGGTCCGCTCCATCGAAGACGGCAACGACCGGTCGCACGCGATCGGCCTCGGTCAGATGAACCTCCACGGCTACCTCGCCCGCGAGCACGTCCGCTACGGCTCCGAAGAGGGCCTGGACTTCACGAACATCTACTTCTACACGGTGCTGTTCCACGCGCTGCGCGCCTCGAACAACATCGCGATCGAGCGGAAGACGACGTTCGACGGGTTTGCCGACTCCACGTACGCGTCGGGGGAGTTCTTCGACAAGTACATCGAGCAGGAGTGGGTCCCGCAGACCGAGAAGGTCAAGGAGCTGTTCGCCGGCATCCACATCCCGACGCAGGAGGACTGGGTCGCGCTGAAGGCGTCCATCCAGGAGCACGGCATCTACAACCAGAACCTGCAGGCCGTCCCGCCGACCGGATCGATCTCGTATATCAACAACTCGACGAGCTCGATCCACCCGATCGCGTCGAAGATCGAGATCCGCAAGGAAGGCAAGATCGGCCGCGTCTACTACCCGGCGCCGTTCATGACGAACGACAACCTCGAGTACTACGAAGACGCGTACGAGATCGGCTACGAGAAGGTCATCGACACGTACGCCGCGGCGACGCAGCACGTCGACCAGGGCCTGTCGCTGACGCTGTTCTTCAAGGACACCGCCACCACGCGCGACATCAACCGCGCGCAGATCTACGCCTGGCGCAAGGGCATCAAGACGATCTACTACATCCGCCTGCGTCAGCTGGCGCTCGAGGGCACCGACATGTCCGAGTGCGTCTCCTGCATGCTCTGACATCACCCCGGTCGTCGAGCGCGCGCAGTTGCCGGTCGTTGAGCGAGCGCAGCGAGACGAGACGCAGTGACGAAAACTACTGAAGGAAAGTCATGACCCCCGAACCGCTCAAGCTCGTCGACCACGTGCAGGCGATCAACTGGAACCGGATTCAGGACGAGAAGGACCTCGAGGTCTGGAACCGTCTCGTGAACAACTTCTGGCTTCCCGAGAAGGTGCCGCTGTCGAACGACATCCAGTCGTGGAACACGCTCACCCCCGAGGAGCAGACCCTCACGATGCGGGTGTTCACCGGCCTGACGCTGCTCGACACCATCCAGGGCACGGTGGGCGCCGTCTCGCTCATCCCCGACGCGATCACTCCGCACGAGGAAGCCGTCTACACGAACATCGCGTTCATGGAGTCGGTGCATGCCAAGAGCTACTCGTCGATCTTCTCGACGCTGTGCTCGACGCCCGAGATCGACGACGCGTTCCGCTGGTCGGTCGAGAACCCGAACCTGCAGCGCAAGGCGCAGATCGTCATGGACTACTACCGGGGTGACGAGCCGCTCAAGCGAAAGGTCGCCTCGACCCTGCTGGAGTCGTTCCTCTTCTACTCCGGCTTCTACCTGCCGCTCTACTGGTCGTCGAAGGCGAAGCTGACGAACACCGCCGACATCATCCGCCTCATCATCCGTGACGAGGCCGTGCACGGCTACTACATCGGCTACAAGTTCCAGAAGGGCCTCGAGAAGCTCACGCAGGCGGAGCGCGACGAGATCAAGGACTACACGTTCTCGCTGCTCTACGAGCTCTACGACAACGAGGTGCAGTACACGCAAGACCTCTACGACGGCGTCGGTCTCACCGAAGACGTCAAGAAGTTCCTGCACTACAACGCGAACAAGGCCCTCATGAACCTGGGCTACGAGCCCATGTTCCCGTCGAGCGTCACCAACGTGAACCCGGCCATTCTGTCCGCTCTGTCGCCCAACGCCGACGAGAACCACGACTTCTTCAGTGGGTCGGGCTCCTCGTACGTCATCGGTAAGGCCGTCGCGACCGAAGACGAGGACTGGGACTTCTGAGTCCCGTCTGACCAGACAGAGAAGGGATGCCGTGCGCGCTGCGCCGGCATCCCTTCTCTTTGTCGTCGCGCCATAGGCCACCCATAGGATGAACGGACGGGTCGCGCCCCGTCGGCCCCCAAGGAGAGCACCTCATATGGATCTGTTCCTCGTCTTCGCGCTCGTGATCGGCGCCGGACTTCTCTTCCTGATCGCGCTCATCGCGTTCATCTTCTTCAAGCTCTGGTACAAGGTGCCCAAGCCCGACGAAGCGCTGGTCATCGTCGGAAAGAAGCAGAAGGACGACGCGACGGGTGACTCGTCGAGCATGTCGGTCGTGATCGGCGGCGGTGCGCTCGTCAACCGCATCACCCAGCGTTTCGAGGCCATCAGCCTCCGAGCGCGACAGATCAAGTTCGACACGACGGCGCAGACGAAGAACGGCGTCACCATCGAGCTGGCGGCCGTCGCCCTCGTGAAAGTGGGCAGCGCTCCCGGTCTCGTCCGCCGCGCGGCGGAGCGGTTCGCGACCCAGGACCAGGCGATCGATCAGTTCACGACGGAGCAACTCGAGGGCGCCCTGCGCGGCGTCGTCGCATCGCTGAGCGTCGAGCAGGTCATGCAGGACCGGCAGGCGCTCAGCGACCAGATCGCCGAGGGGATCAAGGGCGACCTCCACGAGCAGGGACTCATTCTGGACTCCTTCGCGATCCAGGGCGTCACCGACCGCAACGGCTACATCGAGGCGCTCGGCGCGACCGAGGTGGAACGTGTCCGTCGCGAAGCGGAGGTCGCGCGCATCAACGCCGCCCGCGAGGTGCGCGCTCGCCAGATCGCCACCGACGAGGCGAACCTCGTCGAACAGACCGCCTTCGACAAGAACTCCGCCGCGGCATCCGCCGAGGTCGGTCGGGCACGCGCCGAGGCGGAGCAGGCCGAGCACCTGGCGCGCGCCGAGCGTGAGCAGGCGGTGCTCGTGCAGCAGGCCGAGAACAAGCAGGCCCAGCTCGACGCCGACGTCAAGAAGGTCGCCGACGCGGAGCGCTACCGGGCGCAGACCGCCGCCGACGCCGAGGCGTACACGCGGCAGAAGCAGTCCGAAGCCGACCGTCACGTCGCCCAGCAGCGCGCCGATGCCGACGCCTACAAGGTGCAGCGTGAGGCCGAGGCGCGGCAGGCGTCGGCGGCGGCCGAAGCCGCTGCCGTGCTCGCGCGGGCCGAAGCGGAGGCGCAGGCGCTGCGGGCGAAGTCCGTCGCGGAGGCCGAGGCGCTCCGCGCGACCGGTGAGGCCAAGGCGGCGGCCATCCAGGCCGAGGCCGAGGCGCTGCGCGAGAACCAGGATGCCGTGCTCGCCCGCGAACTCGTCGCGCAGCTGCCTGCGCTCATGGCGGAGTTCGCGAAGGGGTACGCCAACGTCGGCGGCGTGACGCTGATCGGCGGCGACGCGGCGGCCACCCACATCGCCCGGGAGCAGGCCGCCAGCCTCACGGCGACCTTCGAGTCGGTGAAGTCGGCGACCGGCGTCGACCTCGGCCAGATCCTGTCGGGGCAGGCTCTCGGGCGCGGTATCGCGACGGGAAGCTCCGCCTCGGACGGCGTCAGCACTGCCACTTCCGGCGGCGTCAGCGCCTCCTGATTCGTCTGACCGGCCGGTGACGCGCTGACGTCACCGGCTGCGGTCGGAGCGCACTCGGAACCACAGCGCGAGTTCGCGCGCGGCGCGCAGCACGGCATCGTTGTCGTCGACCGCCTCGATGTCGGTGAACGTGTCGCGGAAGCCCTCCGGGGGAGCGGTGGGTTCGGTCGAGATCGGCTCGTAGCCCATCGTCCACGCCGAGAACTGACGATCCTTCGGGTACCCGTCCACGAGCACCCGCACCCTGTGGTGGCGAGGGTCGTCGGAGATCGTCCGCATCAGGCTGCGCACCGATCCCTCCGGGCCCTCGAGGAACTGCACGAAACGGCCATCGCGATACAGCAGGATGCCGGTGATGCCCGCATGATGGTTGGCGGCGCGACTGTCGGTGAGAAGCGTCCGGAGGCTGTCGTCGTCGAACGGCGTGAGCGCTTCGCTCGTGTACACGAGCGAATAGAGGTGCTCGGCCGAGGCGGCGGAGTGAAGACTCATGACGGGGTGACCTCTTCACGATGGCTGTTGACGGCGTCGATCGCGTCCGCCAGGCGCGCGAACGCTCCCAGGGGTCGGGAACTCATGTCGTACGCGCGATAGGCGCCGCCGGGCTCGTGGTCGATGTAGCCGAGGAAGTCGCCGGCGCGACTGCCGACGTGGAAGCCTGCCTCGACCTGCGCCCAGGTGACCCGCCCGACGTCGGACGCGACGGCGTCGTTCTCTGCCAGCACCGGCATCACCCCCACCGCGCTACTGTACGGGTGCCGGGAGCATTCCGCCCGCCCCTTGCTTCCGTCACGGCGATCTTGTACGTCCTGTGGCTGGGTCAGTGCGACAGCAGGATGTAGAGGGCGAAGACGACCCACACGACCGTCACGCTGACGGGGATGAAGAGGTCGAGCTTGAGTCGTGTCTGCCGCATCGTGCGGAATCGCTGTCCGGCGGGCATGTCGATGTGGGATGCCACCCGCGCGCGAAGCGCTCGACCTCTCCAGAGGTTGGCGTACGCGCGCTCGGACAGCCGGGAGTCGTCGCGGCTCTCCCGCACTTCGCCGTGGGCGTTGTACCGGGAGCCGAGATCGAACTTGTGGAAGTCGACGATGGCGCAGCGCGCGAAGATCACGGGGAAGAACACGTACCAGGTCGTCACCATCGCCAGGACGAGCACCGTGAAGAACGGCAGCTTGTCTCCCACCCCGAGGAGGATCGCGCCCACGGCGAGATACAGCGACTGCGCCGACATCGAGAGGCCACGGTACGACTGGACATTCGCCTCGTACGTGGACCATTGACTGTCGGGGCTGATGTGTCCCTGATGCTGCTCGACCATGATGCGAGCCTAAGCCGACAGACGTCGTCGGCCGGGCCGCGCGGCGAGGAAGAAGAGGGGTCAGCCCCAGCTCGGCAGCTGCTGGAGCGTCCACGTGTTGCCGTCGGGATCGTCGAACGTCACGAAACGGCCCCAGTCCAGGTCTTCCACGCCGCGCGCCTCCACGCCCGCGTCGCGCAGCTGAGCGAGTGCGGCATCGGCATCCGGGACGACGACCTGGATCGTGTTCTGCCGTCCCGGTTCGAGATCGATGCCGAGCCCTTCGCCGATGGCGATGGAGCAAGCCGAACCGGGCGGTGTGAGCTGCACGAACCGGAGGCCGTCGGTCGGGCGCTGGTCGTGATCGGCGTGGAAGCCGATCTTCACATAGAAGTCCTTCGCGCGATCGACATCGGTCACCGGCACGAAGATGAGCTCGATCTTCCAGTCCACGGGCGTCTCCTTCTCTCCGAAATCACGGTACGCCGGGCCTCCGACACGGCGCGAGCGTCGTTAGCATGGTGCCTATGACCGACGACAAGCCTCGATTCAGCCCCGTCATCGCGCTGCTCGCGGTGTCGGCGATGTGGGAGGGACAGCTGGCGGCGATCCTGCGCGACGTCGGCATCACGACGCGCAAGTTCGGGCTCCTCGGTCATATCTACGCGGAGCCGGGGATCTCGTTCTCCGAGCTCGCGCGCCGCTCGCACATCACCGTCCAGTCCGCCCACACGGCCGTGCGCACGCTCGTGGACGACGGCCTCGTGGAGGATGCCACGGCTCACGCGGGCGCGGCGAGCGACCTCAGCGTCACGCCGAAGGGGGCGCGTGTGCTGCAGGAAGCGCGCGATCGCCTGTTCGAACTCGACGGGGTGCTCTCGCAGCGCCTGCCGAAGGTGGCCGAGTCCCTCGACGGCATTCGCGCCGGCATCGTCTGAGCGCGCAACCGCTTCACGGCAGACGTTCAGGAGGGCGGGGTTCCTTCAACTAGGCTGAAGGTGTGTTCCGAACCCCCTTCTCCGCCTTCCGCATCGTCGCCATCGCCGAGGCGATCACCTGGACCCTCCTCATCAGCGCGCTCATCCTTCGCGCGACCCTGGACTGGAGCCTCGCCGTCACGATCGCCGGCGGTGTCCACGGGTTCGTGTTCCTCTCCTACGGGGCGACCGCCGTCCTCGTCGCGCTGAACAACCGCTGGCGACCGCTGCCGACCGTGCTGGCCGTCGGGTCGGCGGTCATCCCGTACGCGACGATCCCCGCAGAACTGTGGCTGCACCGCCGTGGACTGCTCGCGGGCTCGTGGCGGACCTCGCTCGACCCGGCCGACCGGCGCTGGTACGACGGGATGCTGCAGTGGTTCCTCCGTCGCCCGTGGGCGCTCGTCGTCCTGATCGCCGTCGCCGTCACCGCGCTCTTCGTCGTCCTGCTCCTCATCGGGCCGCCTGGCGGCAAGTGACACGGGCAAGTGACGCGTCGCGGGTAACGTGACCCGCATGCTCCGAACAATCACTCGGCTCGCCCTCGCCGCCCTTCTCACTGCCGCCGGCGCCGCGCACCTCACCACGCTGCGACGCGGCTACCGCATCGTCGTGCCCGACTGGGCGACGCGCCTGCTGCGCACCGACAAGGACACGATCATCGTCGTGTCAGGCGTCGTCGAGGTGCTGCTGGGGCTCGCGCTCGTGCTGCTCCCGGGTGAGCGCCAGCGGATCGGCCTCGCCGTGGCGGCGTTCTTCGTGGCGGTGTTCCCCGGCAACGTCTATCAGTGGCGGCAGGGCACGTCGGCGCCAGGGCTCGACACCGACGCGCGCCGATTCGGCCGCCTGTTCCTCCAGCCCGTGCTCGTCGCGGGTGCAGTCTGGTCGACGCGGCGCTGACCTCACCCGCTCGACGTCCCGGTTTCGGGAGCGCGAGAAATCCATTCAGAAGAAACAGTCCGCAATGGAATTTCTCTCCCGGCGACCACGTTTGATTGCCTGTCATGGTGAGCACACACGCGATCGAGTCCCCCCGTCTGGACGAGCTGCAGCGCTCGTACGAGCAGTGGGCGCAGAAGCGGCGGGAGACCGTCACGGCCCCGCAAGGAGCGCTCGCGCTCGTTCTCACCCACTGGTCGCCCGCCGGTGAGGCCCCCGTCGACGAGGCCGTCGCTCGCGAGGGGCACCCGGCATCCGCCCTCTTCACGCGCCTGCAGCGCACGGAGATCGAGACGGGTCTGCCCCAGGAGGGCTACCGCATCTGGCGTCAGGATTCTCCGGCCAACCAGGCGTTCGAGGACATCGAGCGCTACGACTACGACCCCGCCTGGGTGCTCGAGGGCCGATTCGAACTGGTCGACGAAGACCGCGTGGTTCCCTTCGAGCACATCAAGGATGCTGGTGCCACCCGCACGCTTCCCGTCTCGGGCGACCTCGTCTTCGCCGTCGACGGCACCGAGTACCGCCTGGCGGCCTTCGACACCGTCTACGGCGGGTCGGCGAAGCTGCAGCTCGTCTTCGGCGACCGGACGAACGGTGCCGAGTCCTACGGCGCGGGCCGATTCCTCTTCCTCGACCACCCCGCCGGTGCCGCCGACCTTCGTCCGGGAGACAGCATCCCGATCACGGTCGACTTCAACCTCGCGACGGTCCCGCCGTGCGGGTTCTCGAACCAGATGAACTGTCCTCTGCCGCCGCTGCAGAACCGTCTGCCGTTCCCGCTGCGGGCGGGGGAGCGTCGCGTGCGGTTCGCCGACGGCTTCTCCCTCTGACCTCTCCCGCACACCCCCCGACCCCGCCGCCGGGACTGCACCTCCTTCGGCGATCACCCACAGCAAAGGAACTGACGTGACTTCACGCCGCCTGTCCCGAGTCCTCACCGCGGCCGCTGCCGCGACGGCGGGGCTCCTCGTCCTCGCCGGCTGCGCAGCCGCGAACCCCGGTTCGGGCACCTCGCAGACCGCCGACCCGGCCGCGGAGATCGTGGTCGGTTCGCAGAACGAGCCGACCAACCTCGACCAGATCTTCGGCGGCTCGTCCGGCGTGACCGAGGTGTTCACGGGCAACGTGTACGAGGGTCTCTTCAAGATCACCGACGACGCGCAGGTCGAGCCGTTGCTCGCCGCCGAGACCGAGGTGTCCGACGACGGCCTGGTCTACACGTTCACGCTGCAGGACGCCACGTTCCACTCGGGCAAGGCGCTGACCGCCGACGACGTGAAATACAGCCTCGAGCGGTTCATCGGAGAGGACTCCATCGCCGCCCGAAAGCGCCAGCTGAGCGTCATCGACCACGTCGACGTCGTCGACGAGAAGACCGTCGAGGTCACGCTTCTCCAGCCGTCCATCAGCTTCACTTACAACCTCGGCTACGTCTGGATCGTCAACTCCGAGGCCGGCGACCTGACGACCACCGCCGACGGCACCGGACCCTACGCGCTCGCCGACTACCGCAAGGGCGACTCGATCACGCTCGACGTGAACGAGGACTACTGGGGCGAGGCTCCCGCCAACGGCGGCGTCGTCTACCAGTACTACGCCGACCCGACGGCGCTCAACAACGCGCTCCTCACCAACGCCGTCGACCTCGTGACGAGCCAGTCGAACCCCGACAGCCTCGCCGAGTTCGAAGCCGCCGGCTTCCAGATCATCGAGGGCACCTCGACGACCAAGGAGCTGCTCGCCTTCAACGACCGGGTCGCCCCGTTCGACTCCGTCGAGGTGCGCAAGGCCGTCTACTCCGCGATCGACCGGCAGAAGCTCCTGGATGCCATCTGGGACGGCCGTGGTGAGCTCATCGGCTCGATGGTGCCGCCGTCGGAGCCGTGGTACCTCGACCTCGCCGACAACAACCCCTACGACCCGGCGCTGTCGGAGGACCTGCTGGCCCAGGCCGGCTACGGGGACGGGTTCACCTTCACGCTCGACACCCCGGACTCGGGAGTGCACTCGACCGTCGCCGAGTTCGTGAAGTCGGAACTGGCGAAGGTGGGCATCACGGTGGAGATCAACATCATCACCGACGACGAGTGGTACCAGAAGGTCTACACGGACACCGACTTTCAGGCGACCCTCCAGGGCCACGTCAACGACCGCGACATCAACTTCTACGGCAACCCCGACTTCTACTGGGGCTACGACAACGCCGATGTCCAGACCTGGCTCACCGAGTCGGAGGCGGCGACGACCGTCGAAGAGCAGACCGAGCTCATCAAGAAGGCGAATCAGCAGATCTCCGACGACGCGGCGAGCGTGTGGCTGTACCTCAACCCGCAGCTGCGCATCGCTGCCGAGGGCGTCTCGGGCGTGCCGCAGAACGGTCTCAACTCGCTCTTCTACGTCTACGACATCACGATGGCCTGAACTGGGTAGGGTCTCAGCATCACTCGGTACCTGATACGACGGACAGGATTGCTGCTGCTGGCGTTCGCGCTGGCGGTGACGATCCTGTTCGTCGTACTCCGGGTGCTGGGAAATCCCGTCTTCGCGCTCATCTCGGTGGGGGCCACGGATGCCGAGATCGCCGCCGCCGCGGCACGCCTCGGCGTGGACCGTCCGATCTACGTGCAGTTCGCGGAGTACCTCGGGCAGCTCTTCACGTTCGACCTCGGGCAGTCGTTCACGAACCGGTTGTCGGTGGGCGACGAGATCGTCCGCCGGCTCAACATCACGCTGCCGCTCACGCTCCTGTCGTTCGCGCTGTCGGTGCTGATCGCGGTTCCCGTCGGCTTCTTCGCGGCCTGGAAGTCGCGGACCTGGTACGGAACGGCGTTCTCCGCCCTCACTCAGCTCGGCGGAGCGATCCCCGTCTTCTGGGTCGGGATCCTGCTGGTCTCGGTGCTCTCGCTCGGATGGCGGCTGTTCCCGGCGGGCGGGTTCCCGCGCACGGACTGGGAAGACCCGGGAGCAGCGCTCTACGCGCTGGCCCTCCCCGTCGTGACGATCGCGATCGTGGCGGGAAGCGATCTCGCCCGCTACGTCCGCAGCGCGACGCTCGACGTGCTCGGCCAGCAGTATCTGCGCGCCGCGCGGGCCACCGGTCAGAGCTTCGGCACGGCGATGAGACGCCACGGCATCCGCAACGGGGTCGTGCCGCTCATCTCGATTCTCGCCATCCAGCTGTCGACCACGTTCGTGGGCGCCGTGATCATCGAGCGGGTCTTCGCGTTGCCCGGCCTCGGAGACATGCTCCTCGTCGGGATCAAGGAGCAGGACTTCCCGAGCGTTCAGGGTGTGCTCCTCTTCTCGACTGCGCTCGTGCTGCTCCTGGGGTTCGCCGCCGACATCGCCCAGCGGATCATCGATCCACGACTGCGCGACACCCTCTCCGGCAACCGGCGAGCGAGGGCCGTCGCATGACCGCCACGACGCTCCCGGTCACCGCACCGACGCCGACGCGTCCGCGCCTTCGGCGATCGGTGAACCTCGCCGTCGGCGCGGTGCTGTTCGGCGCGATCGCCGTCATCGGCATCGTCTCGGTCTTCTGGACGCCGTTCGCCTTCGACGACACGGGAGGCGGCCGGCTTCAGCCGCCGTCGGCCGCGCACTGGGCCGGCACCGACCGGCTCGGACGCGACCTGTTCACCCAGCTCATGATCGGCGCCCGGCTCGCGCTCGCCGTGGGGTTCGGCTCGGTCGCGATCGCCGCCGTCGTCGGCATCTCGCTGGGGCTCCTCGCCGCCGTCGCCCGCCGCTGGGTCGACGACGCCGTCTCCAGCCTCCTCGACATCGCGATCGCCTTCCCGACGCTCCTCCTCGCGATGCTCATCGTCGCGTGGCGGGGCGCGTCGCTGGAATCCGCGATCCTCGCGATCGGCCTCGCCGGGGCCGCCGTCATCGCCCGACTCACCCGCATCACCGCCACCCGCGTGCTCGCGCAGGACTTCGTCACGGCGTCGCGGACCTCCGGCACCGGAACGATCGGCATCATCCGCCTCCACGTGCTGCGCAACGTCTGGCCGACCCTCATCGTGCCCCTCGCCCTCCAGTTCGGGGGAGCGGTGGGGGCGGAGGCCTCCCTGTCCTATCTCGGACTCGGCTCGCCCCCGCCCAACGCGTCGTGGGGCCGCATGCTGCAGGAGGCGCAGAGCACGGTGCTGGTGGCGCCGACGGCCGCCGTGCTGCCCGGCATCCTGCTCGTCGCCCTGATCATCGGCATGAACCTCCTCGCCGACGGTCTCCGCGATGTCGCCGACCCCACCTCGAGGAGCATCCGATGAACGCGATCCTCGAACTGGCCGGACTCACCGTGCGGATCGACGGCCCGGAGCCTCGCACCCTGGTCCACGGCGTCGGCGTCGCGATCGCCCCGGGGGAACGTCTCGGGGTCATCGGCGAGTCGGGGTCGGGGAAGTCGCTCACCGCGCTCGCCGTGCTCGGGCTGCTCCCTCATCCGCTCGTCGCGGGCGGATCAGCGCGCGTGAGAGCGGATGCCGGCAGCGCCCCGATCGAGATCGTCGGCACGCCGTCGCGGCGGCTCGACCGCGTGCGGGGCGCGACCGTCGGCGCCGTCTTCCAGGAGCCGCTGGCCTCGCTCGACCCGCTCATGCGCATCGGACGTCAGCTCGCCTGGCCGCTGCAGCATCACCGCGGCCTGCGCGGCGACGCCCTGCGACGGGGGGTACTGGACGCGCTCGCCGACGTGCAGCTCGCCGAGCCGGAGCGGATCGCCCGCTCGTACATCCACGAGATCTCGGGCGGCCAGCGTCAGCGCGTCGCGATCGCGCTCGCACTCGCCGCCGGTCCGCGGCTGCTCATCGCCGACGAGCCGACGACGGCCCTCGACGTGACGGTGCAGGCCGGCATCCTGGACCTGCTGCAACGGGAAGTGAGCGAACGCGGGATGAGCCTGCTGTTCATCAGCCACGACCTGCCGGTGCTGGCGGGGATCGCCGACCACGTGCTCGTGATGAAGGACGGCAGGCAGGTGGAGCATGGCCCGACGACGCAGATCCTCCGCACCCCCGCACACCCCTACACGACGCAGCTCGTGGCGGCATCACGCCGACTCGACGACTTCCTCCCTGCAGGGCCCGCGACGGGAGCGGACGCATGACCGCGCCGGCGCCGCTCCTCGCCGCGGAGAACGTCGGGTTCGGTTACGGACGCGACCAGCGGGTGCTCACCGACGTGAGCCTGACGGTTTCGCCCGGCGCGAGCGTGGGACTCGTCGGAGAGTCGGGAGCCGGCAAGACGACGCTCCTGCGACTGCTGCTCGGCCTCGCCGTGCCCACCGAGGGGCGGATCGTGTTCGACGGTGCCGCTCTGAACGTCCGCGACCGTCGCGCGATGCGCCGCTTCCGCCGCGCCGTGCAGCCGGTGTACCAGGACCCCTTCTCCTCCCTCGATCCGCGGATGCCGGTCGGCCGCTCGATCGCCGAACCGCTGCGCTCGCTCGGGATCGACGCCGACCCCCGCGCCCGCGTCGCCGAGCTCCTGGAGGCGGTCGGACTGTCGGCGGATGCCGCGGAGCGCTACCCGGCGGAGTTCTCCGGCGGTCAGCGCCAGCGCATCGCGATCGCCCGTGCGCTCGCGCCCCGGCCGGCGCTGCTCCTGGCCGACGAACCGGTGAGCGCCCTCGACACGTCCGTGCGCATGCACGTCATCGAGCTGCTGCAGCGGCTCGCCCACGAGCAGGGGATCGGTTTCCTCCTCGTGTCCCACGACCTCACGATTGTCTCCGCCCTGTGCGAGCAGATGGCGGTGCTGGAGGCCGGGCGGATCGTCGAACAGGGACCCACCGCGTCGGTGCTCACGTCTCCCGCACACCCCTACACGGCGCAGCTGCTGGCATCCGTCCCGCGTCTTCCCGCGTCCTGACCGCCCGGTTCCGCGTCAGCGGCGGGTCGAGACGGTGACCGTGAACTTCGCATCGCGTGTCACCTGCCGCGTCGGCCCGACCATGCGCTCGAGGGCGCCGCGGTAGGCCAGCGGAGAGTTCCACACGCACCACAACTGCCCGCCGGGGCGCAGCGCCCGCGCGGCATCCGCGAACAGATGCGGCGCGACCCGGTCGGACACGGCCGCCCCGCTGTGGAACGGCGGGTTGAGGACGATGAAGGATGCCGAAGCGTCCGGTCGCGACCCGAGGGCGTCGTCGCGGACGACGGTGACCCGGTCGGCCACCTCGTTGGCCGTCATCGTCGCGCGCGCCGAGGCGACGGCGACGGCCGACTGATCCGTCGCGATCACCCGCGCCTCGGGATGCCGACGCGCGAGCCAGGCGCCCACGACCCCGGTCCCGCACGCGAGGTCCACCAGCGGATCCTCGGCCGTGCCCGCACCGCGGGGCAATGCCTCGGGCAGGTGAGCGAGGAGGAGGCGCGTGCCGATGTCCAGGCGAGTGCCGGCGAACGCCCCGCCGAAGGCGCAGATCGTGAGACCGTCGACCGTCGCGCTCGCCGCCACGGGGTCGCGGCCGTCGTGCGGCTCGCGGGCCACGAGGACGCGGGACTTCTGACGCGCGTGCGTGACGTCCAGCGTGCGGAACTGCGCGCGGAGGACGTCGTTCATGGCCGTCGTCATGTGCTTGAGCCTTCCGCCCGCGAACACGACGACGTCGGGCGAGGCGTGTGCGGCGATGAGGCCCGCGATGTCGGCGAGCGCGTCCAGAGACCGGGGGAGACGCAGCAGCACGACGCGTGCCCCGCGAACGAGGTCGGCTGTCAGCGGCAGCGATGCGAATCCCTCGAGTGCGAGGTCGGCGGCGTTGGCGGCGAGTGCGCGCTCACCGGTGAGAGCGTCCTGGTGTGTGCGCACCCGACGCGCACCGTCGTGGAGGGCGGCGAGGGTGAGGGCACCGTAGCCGTCGCCGATCACCACGATGTCGTCGGGGGCGGCCGCGCGTGCGGCGGCGGACTCGTCGCGCAGCAAGCGGTCCGCCGCATCCGAGGCGGCCAGGTCGGGGCCCTCGACGTCGGGTCGGCGTCGTAGGCGATCGAAGGGGAAGGTCACGCCGACGAGCCTCCGTGTTCGTCGTCACCGGTTGCGTCCGCGTAGCGCAGACGCATGTCGTCCGGGGCGACCTCGTCGCCGATACGGATGCCGGGCGCGATCCGGCCGGCATCCCGGAGTGCCGTCAGCTCGGCCACCGCCCGTCGGCGCAGCTCCCACGGGTCGATCGTGTTGACGTACACCTTGGTGCCGCCCTCGAACCCCGCCGGGTTCGAGATACGCCACTTCAGCACCACGCGCCACGGCATGGGCCACGGCGCGCGCGGCGGACGATAGTGCCATTCCTCGTTGGTCGGGACGTGTACGCCGGTCGCGGCGTGCAGGGCGTGCACGAGGTCGGACACGGCACGGATCTCGGCGGGCGAATGCTCCTGGGGCAGGTGTGCGGCGGCGGTGGAGAACACCTCGAACGCGGGATAGCGATGTCCGACACCGGCGACGGCGACCGCGCCGTCGGTCGCGGCCACGACGAGTCCCTGCGCCACGGAGAGGTCGATGATGCGGTGCTGATAGAGGAAGTGGTCGCTCGCGAGCATCGTGAGCTCGCGGTCCAT
The DNA here is from genome assembly GCA_029202445.1 of Candidatus Microbacterium phytovorans. Taxonomy (NCBI): domain Bacteria; kingdom Bacillati; phylum Actinomycetota; class Actinomycetes; order Micrococcales; family Microbacteriaceae; genus Microbacterium; species Candidatus Microbacterium phytovorans. The sequence goes on along the minus strand of CP119321.1, from coordinate 1,358,316 downwards.
CTGCGGTCCGTGCTCGTCGATCGCGACCAGCTGCTTGTGGAGGTGCTCGAAGGAGGCCCCGGCCGGGCGCAGCCAGTTCTGGAAGACGGAGACGTACGCGGCGTGGGGCTGGGCGGCCTGGATGTCGGCGAGTGCGGCGACGGTGAACGAGAGGTAGGCGGCGTGCTCGTCGGGAGTCAGTTCGCCCGACGACACGAGCTCATCGTCGTGGACGGCGCCGTCTCGCACGTGGCGCCGGGCGACGATCACGTCGTGGGAGCCGCCCAGGAGGTCGAGGGTCGCCTCCTCCAGCGACGGCGCGGAGTCGGTGGCGTTCGCACGGATGGCGGCGAGCTTCTCGAGGTGCAGGCGCCCCACGGGATTGGCCAGATACTCCTGCGCCCACTCGATCACCGACGAGGGCTGGCGGAATCCGTGATTCTCGCGCCAGTACTCCGCCGAGACGATCTCGAACAGGTTGCCGAATCTGCGGAACTCCGCGACGGTGTCCTCCACCTCGTCGGCGGGCACCCTCCGGTGCTCCTCGAACGTCGGGCCCACGAGCCGCGACTTCTCGGGTGTGGTCTCGAGGTACCGGTCGGTGCAGAAGGCGCAGAGCCGGCGCTCTTCGCCCGGAGCGAGTCGTCGAGGGTCGTCACGGGGTGCGGCGAGCGGCCGGTGCGCTCGGCCCGGCACGGTCCACACGCGGGTGCCGGTCAGCGGTCCGACCTGCTTGACGGTCCCGTCCGGCATCCGCACGATCGCCGCCTGCGCCCCCTCGCTCACCGTTCCAGCCTACCGACGCCCACGCGCGGCCTCACGGGTTACGCTCGGGACATGCGAACGTGCGCGCGATGGCTCCTTGCCGGTTCGATGGTGTTCGCGGGGCTGAGTCATCTGTTCTGGGCGCGCCGCGAGTTCCAGGCCCAAGTGCCCGACGCCGTCACCGACCTGCTGCCGATCGACAAGGACGGCGTCGTGGTCGCGTCGGGTGCCGTCGAGATGATGCTGGGCCTCGCGTTGGTGGCGCTGCCGCGAGAGCGTCGTCGCGTCGGCGCCCTCCTTGCGGCGTTCTTCGTGGCTGTCTTCCCCGGCAACATCGCGCAGGCGATGGGCCAGCGGCGCGGCTTCGGTCTCGACAGCGACCGGTCTCGCATCGCACGGCTGTTCTTCCAGCCCGTCCTCGTCGCGTGGGCCCTGTGGAGCACCCGGCGCTGACGCCCGGCGCTGACGCCCGGCGCTGACAGCGGTGCGGACTCAGCGGTCGGCGACGAGCCGCACGCGGACGATGTTTGTCGACTCGTCGAGCTCCGCGACGGTCGGGTGGGCCTTGACGAAGTCGGAGAACGAGCGGTGCCCGAGGCCCTTCTCGCTGAAGGACGGGTCCATCCGCTTCACGAGGTTCTTCACCGCCGACAGGTGCACCCACTCGTCGTCGGTCCGTTCCTGCTCGAGACGCAGCGCGCGGGCCAGGAGATCCGCGGTCGGATCGGCGGCGGCGCGCTTACGGCGGCTCGACGGCGTCGACTCGGGCTTCTTCGGCGGCTCCGGCGCATGGACTCCGGGCAGGGTGTCGTAGGCGTCGAACTGGTCGCAGGCGGCCGCGAGAGACTTGGCGGTCGAACCGGCCACCCCCACTCCCACCACGATCCGCCCCAGTCGCTTGCAGCGTTGAGCGAGGGGTACGTAGTCGCTGTCACCCGCGACGATCACGACGTGGGTGAGGTCGGGGAGGCGGAACATGTCCTCGACCGTGTCGACGGCGAGGCGGATGTCGGCGCCGTTCTTGGCATACGCGGCCGCCGGGAAGAGCTGCACCAGGTCGACGGCGCGGGCGACCAGCTGTGACCGGTACTCCGCGTTCACGGGCGACGACCAGTCGGCATACGCGCGCGTGAGCACCAGGGTGCCGAAGGATGCCGCGTAGTCGATCACCGCGCCGACGTCGATCGTCGCGTCCTTCAGCCGCTGCGCGACCTCGGGCTCGGTCGGGTCTTCGGCGATGCGCTGGCGGTCGCGGGCGAACGAGTTCCGCCCGTGGACGCGGTCGTACCAGCTCATGACGATGTTGTCGAAGTCGAGGTATACGGCGACGCGGTTCTGCGGATCGGGCATGGGACCAGTGTGTCAGGCCCGCGGCACGGGCGGTGGGGAGGATCGCGGGATGCGAGAAGCCACAGCGTGCTCATAGACTCGCGGCATGCCTTACGTCTTCTCGCTGCTGGTGTTCGTCGGGATGGTCTTCGCGATCGTCGACATCATCATGCGGGACCAGAGTCAGGTGAAGCACCTGCCCAAGACGATGTGGCTCATCCTGGTCATCCTGCTGCCGCTGCTCGGGACGATCCTGTGGTTCGCGATCGGCCGCGAGTGGCCCGAGCGGCAGTCGGCGCCCCGTCCGCCGCAGTTCGCTCCGTGGGCGTCAGAGCCTCCCGCACCTCCGGCCGTGCGCCGCGAGGCGAGGTCGACCGAGCAGCAGCTCGCCGACCTCGAGCGCGAGATCGAGGAGGATCGGCTGCGAGCCGAACTCGCCCGTCGCAGGGCGCAGCAGGGCGACGTCGGGCAGGCCTGACGCGGGCAGGAAGCCGCTCGCTCGTGGATGCCGGGCGGGTCAGCCGGCATTCTCCCGTTTCGGCGGGTAGATGACGCCCACCTGGGCGCGCACGTCGTCGAGCGCGGCCATGATCGCCACGCTCTCGCCGAACGGCAGTAGGTCGCTGTCGCGTCGCCCTTCCGCGAGAAGCTGTTCGGCGTATAGGGCCTGGTACTGCATGCCGCGCCCGTCAACCTCGGAGCGATACTCCTCGATCACTCGGCGCTCGCCGTCCGTCACGCGGAAGGTCGTCGGGCAGTACCAGACCGGATCGATCGCGATGCTCGCCTCCGACCCGACGATGTGCGCAACGTTGGGTCCGGCGCCACGCGACGAGATCGCGAAGGACGAGACCGCGCCCGTGCCGTGGACCATCGATCCGACGACCTCGGTGTCGGCGCCGGTGTCGCCGAGCCGACCGAGCGCGCGGATGCCGGTCGGCGCCCCCAGCACGTCCCAGATGAACGACACCGGGTAGATCCCGAGGTCGAGCAGCGCTCCGCCGCCCAACTCCAGGGCGTTCAGGCGGTGTGCGGGATCGGCGCTGATCCGTTGCGTGTGGTCGGCGAACACCGTGCGCACCTCACCGAGCGCCCCCGAGCGGACGAGCTCTCGAATCCGCGCCATGTGGGGCAGGTAGCGCGTCCACATCGCCTCCATGATGAGGAGGTCGGCGTCGGCAGCGATGTCGCGCAGAGCCGTCGCCTCATCGGCATCCAGCGTGATCGCCTTCTCCACGAGCACGTGCTTGCCCGCCTGGAGCGCGAGCGCGGCATCCTCGAAGTGCCGTCCGTGAGGCGTGGCGACGTAGACGATGTCGACGTCGGGGTCTTCGACGAGAGCCTCGTACGAAGAGTGCGCACGCGGGATCTCGTACTCGTGTGCGAAGGATTCGGCCGCCTCAGCGCGACGCGAACCCACGGCGGCGACGGTGAGACCCGCCGTCCGCAGGTCGCGGGTGAAGGCGTGCGCGATGCCGCCCGTGGCGAGGATTCCCCAGCGAAGTCCGGTCATGCCCCGAGCCTAACCGTAGGCTCGGGGCATGACTCACTCCCCGTCGGAGCAGGCCGCGCTCGAGCGGTTTCGCGAGTTGCTGCGCATCCCCACCGTGTCGCACGCCGACGAGAGCCACATCGACGTCGCGGCGTTCGATCGGTTCATCGAGACCGTGGACCGGCTCTACCCCGCGGTGCACCGCGCACTCGAGCGCGAGATCGTGGCCGGTCACTCGCTGCTGTACCGGTGGCGCGGCACGGATGCCGGGGCGGCGGAGCGGCCGCTGGTGCTCATGGCGCACCTCGACGTCGTCCCCGTGGTCGCCGACGAATGGAATCACGATCCGTTCGGGGCGGCGCTCGTCGGGGAAGGTCCCGAGGCGGAGATCCACGCGCGAGGTGCGATCGACGACAAGGGGTCGCTCGTCGCGATCCTCGAGGCCGTCGAACAGCTCGTCACCGAGGGGCGTGCACCGACGCGCGATCTCTATCTCGCGTTCGGGCACAACGAGGAGACCGCCGGCGACGGTGCGCGCGCGATCGTGGCGACCCTGCGGGAGCGCGGCGTGCGGCCGGGTCTGGTCCTCGACGAGGGAGGAGCCGTCGTGGACGGTGTCATCCCGGGGGTCCAGGTGCCCACGGCGATGGTGGGCGTCGCCGAACGCGGCGTCATGACGCTCGTCCTCACCGCCCGCGAAGGCGGGGGGCACGCCTCGACTCCGCCCGCGCTGCCGGCGACCGCGCGGCTGGCACGAGCGATCGACCGCGTGCACCGGCATCCGTTCCCGGTGCGGATCGCGCCGCCCGTGCGCGCGCTGTTCGCCACCGTCGCGCCGCACGCGCCGCAGCCGCTGCGGTGGGTGTTCGGCCACCTCGCGCTCACCGGCCCGCTGCTGGCACGGATCTTCCCCCGACTCGGCCCCGAGATGAACGCGATGGTGCGCACGACGGCGGTTGCGACGCAGCTCTCGGGCGCACCCGGCGAGAACGTCCTGGCCACGACGGCCCGTGCCACGCTCAACATCAGGCTGCTCACGGGCGACACCGTGGCGGCGGCCACCGCCCGCGTGCGCCGTGTCGTCGGCGACCCCGAGGTGGAGATCGAGGTGCGCCACGGCTCCGACCCGTCGCCCGTGTCGCCCTGGCGCGGCGCCGAGTGGCGCCGGATCTCGCTCGCGGTGGGGTCTTCCCTCGGCCGCGAGATCGTGACGACCCCCTATATACAGCTGGGCGCGAGCGACAGCCGCTGGTTCACCGAGATCAGCGAGAACGTCTATCGGTTCACGCCCTTCCACCTCACACGGTCCGAGCGCGACGCGCTGCACTCCCACAACGAACGCATCCGGGTGGATGTCTGGCTGCGGGGGATCGGGTTCTACCGCGCGCTCATCGAGGGCTGAGCGGGGGCGGCACGTCGCCGAGCCCCAGCAGGAAGTCGAGGATCTGCCGCGCCGGTGCTTCCCGCACCGGACCGTGGCCGAACTCCCATCCGGCATCCGTCGCGTGGAGCGTGTTCGCACGGACGACGGCACGGCGGTCTCGGGGCGTGCGCGTGACGGCATACAGGGCCACGGCACCGCTGGTCAGGGGATCGAGGGCGACCTCCCGCGGGCCTGCGAGCCGCAGCAGTGCCGTAAGCGCCTCGGTGAGGGGACGGATGCCGCGGCGCGCGCCCGCATCGAGGGCGTCGGCGATCTCGGGAAGCGTCCGGCCGTGGAACTCGCCGTCGAGGCGGGCATCGAGGAGGAAGCGCTGGACGGCATCCGGAGCTCCCCCGGTGAGGAGGTGGGCCTGGCGCACCACCTCCGCCAGCTGGTGACGACGGTCGCCGGTGACACCGGACTCGTCGCCGCGGGGGCGGTTGCTCAGCGGGAGATGCCGCGACAGATCGGCCATGGGCCCAGCCTAGGCCGATCGAAGCGGGCCTCGCGGGGTCACCTCGATGTGACAAACGTCGTGATTGTCACACGCGAGCAGAAGCCATCTCGTGTGACAGTCACATTCTTTCGGGCTCACACGCGGGAAAACCGTGCATAATGGCCTCAATCGATGTGACCGTACACATCGATGAACTCGGAGAAGCATGAGCGACGACGCCGGCGGACGCAGGCCCAGCATCCGCGATGTGGCGCGCCTGGCCGGGGTGTCGCACCAGACGGTCTCCCGTGTGCTCAACGATCACCCGAGCATCCGGCCCGAGACGCGGGATCGGGTCGTCGCGGTGATGGCCGAGCTGTCCTACAGCCCTAATCGCGCGGCGCGTGCGCTCGTCACGAGCCGTTCGCGGACGATCGGCATCCTCGCGGCCTCCGCGACGCAGTACGGCCCCGCATCGTCGATCGCCGCCATCGAAGCGGCCGCGCGAGCGCGCGGATACTGGGTCTCGACGGCCAACATCGACCCCTCCGACGCGCAGTCGATCCCCGACGTGCTCTCGCACCTCATGGCGCAATCCATCGAGGGGCTCGTCGTCATCGCACCCCAGGTGCGGGTCTTCCGCGCGATCGCCGCGCAGCGACTCGACGTCCCGTACGTCACTCTCCAGTCGACCGATCTCGACCCCGACCACACGCTCAGCGTCGACCAGATCGCCGGTGCGCGCATGGCGACGCGGCACCTCATCGAGCTCGGACATCACTCGATCTACCACCTCGCCGGGCCGCAGGACTGGATCGAGGCGGAGGCGCGCATGCGGGGCTTCCTGGAGGAGATGAGTGCGTGGGACATCCCCACGACCGCGCCGATCCTCGGTGACTGGACGGCGGAGTTCGGGTACTACGCGGGTCGCGAGCTGCTGCGGTACCGCGACTTCACGGCGATCTTCTCGTCCAACGATCAGATGGCGCTCGGGCTTCTCCACGCCATCCGAGACGAAGGCCTCGACTGTCCGCGCGACGTGAGCATCGTCGGATTCGACGACATCCCGGAGGCATCCCACTTCTGGCCTCCGCTGACGACGGTGCGACAGGACTTCGCCGAGCTCGGCCGTCGCTGCGTCGATCTGCTCCTCGGCGGCGGGGCCGACCACGCCGCGCCGGCCATCATGCCGGAGCTGCTCGTGCGGTCCTCGACGGCCCGCGCAGCCCGGCTCTGAGCGCCGTTACGAATCCGAGACAACTGCGGAGTTGACACGACCGACAGGGTCATGGCTATAGTGTCGCAATGTGAACGGTCACATGGACCGTCACATCACCCACCCGAACTGCGGTGGGGGACAAGGGAGTCTGCACGGTGGTGTCAATGAAGGACGCGGATCGCTACGTCAGCGGCGTCAAGACCGAAGTCGCGATCGCTCGCACGCGGGCCGAAGTGGCCGCGCTGCACGCGGAGTTGGTGCGCTACGGCCTCGTGGTCTGGACCGGCGGCAACGTCTCTGGCCGGGTGCCCGGTGCAGACCTGTTCGTCATCAAGCCCTCGGGCGTCTCCTACGACGACCTCGCACCCGAGAACATGATCCTCTGCGACCTCGACGGCACCGTGATTCCCGGCACGCCGGGCAGCGACCGGTCGCCCTCCAGCGACACCGCCGCCCACGCGTACGTCTACCGGAACATGCCCGACGTCGGCGGCGTCGTGCACACCCACTCGACCTACGCGGTCGGCTGGGCGGCGCGAGGCGAAGAGATCCCGTGCGTCATCACCGCGATGGCCGACGAGTTCGGCGGTCCCATCCCTGTCGGCCCGTTCGCGATCATCGGCGACGACTCGATCGGCCGAGGGATCGTCGACACCCTCACGGGACACCGCAGCCGCGCCGTGCTCATGCAGAACCATGGACCGTTCACGATCGGCGCGACGGCGAAGGATGCCGTGAAGGCCGCCGTCATGCTCGAAGACGTCGCCCGCACGGTGCAGATCGCCCGTGAGGGCGGCGAGCTCATCCCGATCCCGCAGGAGTCGATCGACGCCCTGTACGACCGGTACCAGAACGTCTACGGACAGACCACCGACGACCGCCGGTAGCCGGACCGGGGGACACCCCGACTCGGAAAGCGGTCACCACCGAACACCAAGAACCCATGACAGAGATGTCTTCGGGAAAGGAAACACAGTGAAGATCAAGAAGATCATGCTGGCGACCGTCGCGGCGGGGGCGCTCCTGCTCACCTCGTGCTCGGGCAACGCGACGCCGGGCACCACCGACGGCGGCGACAGCGGCAACGGCGACGGCGGCCTCATCGGCGTCGCGATGCCGACCAAGAGCTCCGAGCGCTGGATCCAGGACGGCGACGCCGTCAAGGCCGCGCTCGAGGGCCAGGGCTACACCGTCGACCTCCAGTACGCCGAGGACGACATCCCCACGCAGGTGTCGCAGATCGAGAACATGATCACGAAGGGCGCCGAGGCTCTCATCGTCGCCTCGATCGACGGCACGACCCTCTCCGAGGTTCTGCAGACGGCCGCCGACAGCGACATCCCGGTCATCGCCTACGACCGCCTGATCAAGGGCACCGAGAACGTCGACTACTACGCGACCTTCGACAACTTCCTCGTCGGCCAGCAGCAGGCGTGGACCGTGCTCAACGGCCTCGGCCTCACGGAGCTCGACGGCTCGGCCAAGGCCGACGCGCCCGCCGGTCCGTTCAACATCGAGCTGTTCGCCGGTTCGCTGGACGACAACAACGCGTTCTTCTTCTTCAACGGCGCGATGGACGTGCTGCAGCCCCTCATCGACGACGGCACGCTCGTCGTGAAGTCGGGTCAGACCACGATCGAGCAGGCCGCGACGCTGCGCTGGGACGGCGAGACCGCCCAGAGCCGCATGGAGGACATCCTCACGGCCAACTACTCGGACGGCTCGCAGGTCGACGCGGTGCTCTCGCCCTACGACGGCATCTCGCGTGGCATCATCTCGGCTCTCACCGACGCGGGCTACTCCGTCGGCGACGAGTGGCCGATCATCTCCGGTCAGGATGCCGAGGTCGACTCGGTCAAGGCGATCCTCTCCGGCGAGCAGTACGCGACGATCTTCAAGGACACGCGTGAGCTGGCCAAGGTCGCGGCCAACATGGCGGTCGCCGCACTGAACGGCGAAGAGCCCGAGGTCAACGACACCACGACGTACGACAACGACGTCAAGGTCGTTCCCTCGTACCTGCTGGCGCCCGTGCAGGTCGTGAAGGACAACGTGGAGTCGGCACTGGTCGACACCGGTTACTGGACGGCGGAGGAGCTCGGGCTGTAAGTCCGACCCGCGTCGCGGCGGTGGCGGGAATCCCTCCCGCCACCGCCGTCATCCGGTAACCTCCCCCCTAATCCCCACAAGGAAGTCGGAGATCGTGAGCGAAACCATCCTCGAGATGCGTGGCATCACCAAGACGTTCCCGGGCGTGAAAGCCCTGTCGAACGTGAACTTCAGCGTCGAGCGCGGCGAGATCCACGCGATCTGCGGTGAGAACGGCGCCGGCAAGTCCACGCTGATGAAGGTGCTGTCCGGCGTGTACCCGCACGGCAGCTACGACGGCGAGATCCGATACGCGGGCGAGGTCGTCGAGTTCAAGAACCTTCGCGACAGCGAGGCGCGCGGCATCGTCATCATCCACCAGGAGCTCGCGCTCAGCCCGTACCTGTCGATCGCGGAGAACATCTTCCTCAACAACGAGCGCAAGGCCGCCGGCGGTCTCATCGACTGGAACAAGACGAACTACGAGGCGGCAGCCCTGCTGAAGCGTGTCGGTCTCAAGGAGAACCCGACCACGAAGGCCAACCAGATCGGCGTCGGCAAGCAGCAGCTCGTCGAGATCGCGAAGGCGCTCTCGAAGGAGGTCAAGCTCCTCATCCTCGACGAGCCGACCGCCGCGCTCAACGACGAGGACTCCGATCACCTGCTCGACCTGATCCTGAGCCTGCGCGAGCAGGGGATCACGTCGATCATCATCAGCCACAAGCTCAACGAGATCAAGAAGGTCGCCGACACCGTCACCGTCATCCGCGACGGCAAGACCATCGAGACGATCGCCAAGACCGACGTGACCGAAGATCGGATCATCAAGGACATGGTCGGTCGCGATCTCGAGCATCGGTACCCCGACCACGAGCCGCAGATCGGCGAGGAGCTCCTCCGCGTCGAGAACTGGACCGCCCACCACCCCCAGGACCCCAGCCGCGTCGTCGTCGACGATGTGTCGCTGCACGTGCGGGCGGGGGAGATTGTCGGTATCGCCGGACTCATGGGTGCCGGTCGCACCGAGTTCGCGATGAGCCTGTTCGGCCACAGCTACGGTTCGCGCATCTCCGGCAAGGTGTATCTGCGCGGACGCGAGATCAAGACCCGCACCGTCGCCGAGGCGATCGAGAACGGCATCGCCTACGCCACCGAGGACCGCAAGACCTACGGCCTGAACCTCATCGAGGACATCAAGCGCAACATCTCGATGGCCTCGCTGAAGAAGCTCGAGAAGGCCGGCCTCGTCGACGACAACGAGGAATACAAGGTCGCCAACGGCTACCGCAAGAGCATGAACATCAAGGCGCCCAACGTCCTGGTGCCGACGGGGAAGCTCTCCGGCGGCAATCAGCAGAAGGTCGTCCTGTCGAAGTGGATCTACTCCGACCCCGAGGTGCTCATCCTCGACGAGCCCACGCGCGGCATCGACGTCGGAGCGAAGTACGAGATCTACACGATCATCAACAAGCTCGCCGCGGAGGGCAAGGGCGTCATCGTCATCTCGTCCGAGTTGCCCGAACTGCTCGGCATCTCCGACCGCGTGTACGCCCTCTCGGAGGGCCGGATCACCGGCGAGCTGCCGATCGGCGAAGCGACCCCCGAAAACGTCCTCAAGCTCATGACCATGGAGAAGCCCCGCTGAGGGCAGGAGAACCGCACATGTCCAACGACACCCTTTCCCCCGACACCGCCGCCGGCGGGCTGGTCAACCCGCCGGAGAACAAGTTCACCCGGTGGCTCACGACGCTGCTGTCCGACCTCGGGAAGAACGGCATCTTCATCGCCCTCATCGCGGTGGTGGCGCTGTTCGCGATCCTGACCAACGGCATCCTGCTGCGTCCGCAGAACATCTCGAACCTCGTCGTGCAGAACGGCTACATCCTCGTGCTGGCGATCGGCATGGTGATGATCATCATCGCCGGCCACATCGACTTGTCGGTCGGCTCCGTCGCCGCCTTCATCGGCGCCGTGTCGGGCGTCCTGGCCGTGAAGATGGGGTTGCCCTGGTGGTTGGCGATCCTGCTGTCACTCCTCATCGGTGCCCTCGTCGGCGCTTGGCAGGGCTTCTGGGTGGCCTACGTCGGCATCCCGGCGTTCATCGTGACCCTCGCGGGCATGCTGATCTTCCGCGGGCTCGCTCTCGTCGTCCTCGGTAACGCGAACATCGGCTCGTTCCCGACCGAGTACCGGGCGCTCGGTAACGGGTTCCTCTCGGGCTTGTTCGGCGAATCCGATCCAGACCTGTTCACCCTCGCGATCGGAGCGGTCGCGATCGTGGCCCTCGTCGTCCAGCAGATCCGCACGCGCACCGGGCGTCAGAAGTACGACCAGGAGGTCGACCCCTTCCTGTGGTTCGTCGCGAAGCTCGCCCTCATCGCCATCGTCATCGGCTGGTTCGCCTGGGCGCTCGCCTCGTACAAGGGCATCCCGGTCACACTGATCGTGCTCGCCGTGCTCGTGCTCGTGTACGGCATCGTCATGAACCGCACGGTGTTCGGTCGCCACATCTACGCCATCGGCGGCAACCGCCACGCCGCGGAGCTGTCGGGCATCAAGACGCGCCGCGTCGACTTCTGGCTCTTCGTCAACATGGGTGTGCTCGCCGCGCTCGCCGGCCTCATCTTCACGGCACGACTGAACCTGGCCGGCCCGAAGGCCGGTGACGGCTTCGAGCTCGAAGCGATCTCGGCAGCCTTCATCGGCGGTGCCGCGGTGCAGGGCGGTGTCGGCACCATCGGCGGTGCGATCATCGGTGGTCTCATCATCGGTGTGCTCAACAACGGCATGTCGATCATGGGCATCGGCATCGAGTGGCAGCAGGCCGTCAAGGGTCTCGTGCTGCTCCTCGCCGTGGCCTTCGACGTCTACAACAAGCGCCGGGCCGGCCACTGATGGGTCTCTTCGGCGGTGGGGCACCGGACCGGGACGAGTTCTCCCGGTCCGATGACCCCGCCACGCGCGGCGGCATCTCGACGGCGCGCATCACGATCTGGATCGTCGTCGGCGCGATCGGGTGCTACTTGGTCGTCTCGGGCGTCATCGGCGGCCTGACCGCAGGCGCCTGAGCGAAGGTCGTCCTCCCGCTACGGCAGGAGGACGACCTTCCCGTCGATACCGGCTTCCACGGTCCGATGCGCCTCCGCGGCCTGTGCGAGCGGCAGTTCCCGTCCGATCTCCACGGAGAAGGCACCGGCGGCGAGCAGTTGCAGGGTGGCGGGGATCGCCTCGGCGCGCCAGGCCTGCTCGACAGGGCTGAGGGGGCGCGGACTCCCGCCCATGAAGGCACGGATGCCGAGGGCGTCGGCATCCTTCCCGCGCACGAGGGTCGCGATGCGCCGACGATCGGCGACGAGCGCGAGTGACGCGTCGAGTGCTTCGTCGGTCCCGGCGATGTCGATCACGGCGGTGATGCCCCCGGGGGCGGCGTCGCGCACCCGATCGAGCAGTCCCGGCTCGTACGACACCGGCGTCGCGCCGAGCTGCTTCACGCGGTCGGCGCGACGATCGCTCGTCGTCGCGAGCACCCGCGCGCCCCACAGGACGGCGTATTGGATGACGGCCTGACCCACCGCGCCCGATCCGCCGTGGACGAGCAGGGTGTCATCGGGGCCCACGGCGAGCGAGCGCAGCGTCTGATAGGCCGTTCCGAAGGGGATGCCGAGGGCGGCGCCGACGGCGGCCGACACCGACGGGGGACGCGGCCAGGCGCGCTCCGCCGGCACGACGAGGTCGCTCGCATAGGCGCCCGTCACCCCCGCGAGCACGACGGCGTCGCCGGGACGGAACCCCTCCACCCCGTCGCCGACAGCGGTGACGACGCCCGCGGCATCCGCTCCGACCCTGCGAGGCTCCGTGATCTCGCCGGACGCGCGCGCGCCGGAGCGGAGCTTGTGGTCGAGGGGGTTCACGCCCGCTGCCTGCACCCGCACCGCCAGCTCCCCGGGCGCCGGATCGTGCGTCGTGATGTCGGTGAGGGTGAGGACCTCGGGTCCTCCGAAGCGGGTGTAGGTGATCGCCTGGGCCATCACCCCACGCTACTCGCGACCGGCGAGGGCCTTGGCGATGCGCTGCGGCGACACCGGCTCGGCGGTGCCGAGGCGCTGCGCGTAGAGACTGACGCGGTACTCCTCCAGCAGCCAGCGGGTGCGCACGAGCGCAGCGGGGGCGTCGGCGGGCAGCGGCACGGTTCCTCCGGCCTCGAGGAAGGATGCCGCGGTGCGCTCGAACTCGGTCATCCGCTGCCGGTCGCGACCGGGATTGTCGGCGAGCCCGCGCACGCGGTCGGCCGCCGCTTCGAGGTAGCGGGGGAGGTGCCCCAATCTGGCGAGGCCGATGCGCGAGACGAAGCCGGGGAAGACCAGGCCGGCGAGCTGGCCCTTCACATCGCCGAGCGCTCCCAGCAGGGTCATCGAGTTCTGTCCGCGGATCTCCCTCTCCACGTCGCGCAGGCGCGTGAGGATGCGTGCCACGAGCGACACGGCCTGGAAGAGCTCCTCCACGACGGCAGCCGAGAACGTCGCGCGCACCGCCTCGAACTGCTCGCGGGTGCGGACCTCGGGAGTGGTCCGGGCGAGGACGGCGTCGGCGACAGCGACCCGCGCGTCCTCGATGAGCGCCTTCGCGGACGGGTAGGGCGACGTGGCGAGGGCGAGCTTCTCGGCGGCGGTGAGATGTTCCAGCACGTAGGCCGACGGTGAGGGCACCGCCAGCAGCAGGAGCCGCCGCACGCCGTCGTGTGTGAGGCGCGCCGCACGCTCGGCCGTCGCCTCGATGCGGAGCGCGACCGAGTCCTTCTGGTCGACCAGCGCGGGATAGCCGCGCACGACGCCGCCGGCCACGCGCGTGTCGACCACGGCGGGCAGCTCGTCGAGATCCCACGTCGTGAGCCCCGTGCGTTCGGCCACCGTCGCGCCCGTCGACGGCGCCGCGGGCGTCGCCGCTGCTCGTGCGATGGCGGCGCTCGTGGCCGAGGCCGGCGTCGCCGACAGCGAACGGGCCACCGCCGTGCGTGCCTTGCCCGCCAGTCGGGCCTGCAGCTCCGAGAGGTCGCGCGCGGAGCCGAGGGCGCGGCCTCGCTCGTCGACGGCGCGGAACGAGACCGTCAGGTGGGCCGGCACCCGATCGAGATCGAAGTCGGCGGCGCTGACGGGTTGGTTCGCGACCCGCTGGATGCGCGCGGCGAGGGCGGCGCGCAGGGTCTGGGCCGGCACGCCGTCGTGCGACTCCGGCCCGTCGGCGACGAGCTCCGCCCCGAGTTTCGCGGCCCAGTCGGCCGCGGGGACCACGTGGCGGCGGATCGACTTCGGCAGGGCGCGCAGCAGCGCAGCGATGAGCTCGTCGCGCATGCCAGGTACCTGCCAGTCGAAACCGTCGGGCGAGATCTGCGCCAGGAGGGCGAGGGGCACGACGACGCTCACGCCGTCGTCGGGCGCGCCGGGTTCGAAGCGGTACGCGAGCGACAGCACCTGGTCGCGCTGGTGCCAGCGCGGAGGGAAATCGGCCTCGCCGGCGCGCGATGCGTCGTCTACGAGGTCGGCCTCGGTCATGTCGAGGAGTCGAGGGGTGCGCGCCGACGTCTCGCGCCACCACGACTCGAACGAGCGCGCATCGAACACGTCGACGGGAATCCGGGCGTCGTAGAAGCGGTAGACGGCTTCGTCCCCGACGAGGATGTCGCGTCGGCGCTCCCGCTCCTCGAGCTTCTCCAACCGTCGCCGCAGGTCGAGGTTGCGCCGCTCGAACGCCGTCAGTCGCTTGTCGAGGTGCTGACTGTTCCAGTCGCCCTCGACGAGGGCGTGGCGCAGGAACAGCTCCCGCGCGAGCGCCCGGTCGGTGCGTGCCAACTGCACGCGGCGCCGCGGGATGATCTCCACCCCGAACAACGTGACCTTCTCCGCCGCCACCGCCGCGCCGGCGTCCTTCGACCAGTGCGGATCGCTGAGGGTGCGGTGCGCGAGATCGCCGGCGAGCTCCTCCGCCCACGCCGGGTCGATCACGGCGACCGTGCGCGCGAACAGCCGGGAGGTCTCGACGAGCTCGGCCGCCACGACGGCATCCGGGGTCGCACTCCCGCGCTTGGACCCGTGCAGTCCGGACCCGGGGAAGATCGCGAACGACGCGCCTCGCGCCCCCCGGTACTGCGCGAGCGGACGGCGCTTCTTGTCCGCGGCGCCGGCCGCGAGGCTGCGCGTGTCGAGGATGCCGATGTGCGAAAGCAGGCCCGACAGGATGGCGCGGTGGACGGCATCCGGGTCGGCTGCTCCTGCCGCCTCGCGAGGAGAGGACGTGCGCGTGAGAGTGCGGAGCTGACGATGCACGTCGAACCACTCGCGCACGCGGACGTAGTTCAGGTGCTCGGCGCGGCACAGCCGCCGGAACGCACTGGAGCCGAGCTCGCGCTGCTGCTCCTGCAGGTGGTTCCACAGGTTGAGCAGAGTGAGGAAGTCGCTCGTCGGGTCGATGAAGCGGGCGTGCAGCCGATCGGCTTCCTCCCTGCGGTTGCCGTCGTCCGCCGACGGGCGCTCACGGACGTCCTGGATGGACAGACCCGCGACGATCGCGAGCACGTCGCGGGTGACCTCCAGCCGTTCGGCCTCGATCAGCATGCGGGCCAGGCGCGGGTCGATGGGAAGGCGCGCGATCTCGCGGCCCGTGCGGGTGAGGCGCCACTGCGGCGCCGCATCGTCCCGCGGGGGTCGATCGTCGTGTCCGCGTCCCCGGCGGGTCGTCGGGCGCGGCGGCGAGACGGCGCGCAGCTCGGTGAGCAGTTCGAGCGCCGCCTTCACCCCCCGGGAGTCGGGCCGTGTCAGGAAGGGGAAGGCGGCGATGTCGCCGAATCCCAGCGCGAGCATCTGCAGGATGACGGAGGCCAGCGAGGTGCGCAGGATCTCGGGCTCGGTGAAGGCCGGCCGCGCCTCGAAATCCTCCTGCGCGTAGAGACGGATCGCGATACCGGGCGAGGTGCGTCCCGCCCGGCCCGAGCGCTGCTGCGCGGACGCCTGAGAGATCGCCTCGATGGGCAGGCGCTGGATCTTCGACCGGGCGCTGTAGCGAGAGATCCGTGCCGTGCCGGCGTCGACGACGTACCGGATGCCGGGAACCGTGAGGCTCGTCTCCGCGACGTTCGTGGCGAGGATCACCCGGCGCCGCACCCCCGCGACCGCGGAGGGCTCG
Source organism: Candidatus Microbacterium phytovorans (assembly GCA_029202445.1). Taxonomy (NCBI): domain Bacteria; kingdom Bacillati; phylum Actinomycetota; class Actinomycetes; order Micrococcales; family Microbacteriaceae; genus Microbacterium; species Candidatus Microbacterium phytovorans. The sequence goes on along the minus strand of CP119321.1, from coordinate 1,342,409 downwards.
AACACGCGGTGCTGCTCCGCGGCCGACAGCCGGCCGTACAGCGGCAGCACCTCCGTGGGGCGGGCGTCGTTCGCATACATGCCGCGGACGGCATCCGTCGCGTCGCGGATCTCCGCCTCGCCCGGCAGGAACACGAGCACGTCTCCCGCAGGCTCGCGGTCGAGTTCGCGCAGCGCCGCCAGGAGAGCGTCGATGTCGTCGCCGTCGGCTCCTTCGGCGGCCGCCGTCGGGGGACGGTAGCGGATCTCGACGGGGTAGGTGCGTCCGGACACCTCGATGACCGGTGCCGGCACGCGGGCGTCGTCGGGACCTGTCGCGAAGTGGCGCGCGAAGCTCTCGGGATCGATCGTCGCCGACGTGATGATCACTTTGAGGTCGGGGCGCTCGGGAAGGATGCGGGTCAGATAGCCGAGCAGGAAGTCGATGTTGAGCGACCGCTCATGCGCCTCGTCGATGATGATCGTGTCGTAGCGGCGGAGCAGCCGATCACGATGGATCTCGTTGAGGAGGATGCCGTCGGTCAGGAGAGCGACCTGGGTCTCTGCCGACACTTGATCGGTGAAGCGCACCTTGTAGCCGACGACGCCGCCGAGGGGAACCTGCATCTCGTGAGCGATCCGCTCGGAGATCGTGCGAGCTGCAAGCCGCCGGGGCTGCGTGTGCGCGATGCTCGTGCGACCGAGCTCCAGGCAGATCTTCGGGAGCTGCGTCGTCTTTCCCGACCCGGTCGCGCCGGCGACGATGACCACCTGATGCGCGGCGATGGCCGCCGCGATCTCCTCGCGCGCCGCGCTGACGGGCAGCTCGGGCGGGTAGGTGAGGACGGGCGCAGACATGGCCTTCCATCGTAGGCCGCCGCGGGTCAGGACGGCGCGTCGAGGAGGGCCAGATCTGCCGGGGTGACGAGACGGGACAGGAGCGCGTGCTCGACGAGACGCGCGCGCCGGTTGGTGGCGAGCTTGCCGACGCCGCCGCGCAGCCCCGGCACGCCCTCGCGGTCGAGCTTGTCGCAGACCGCGTCGAGCTTGCGGTTGAAGGTCGTCAGCGGCCACCCCAGGCGCGCGGCAGCCTGTGCCGACGTCGGGATCTGGCTCTGACCGACCATGCCGTCGCGCAGCATGGGCTCGCACAGCGCCACCACCAGCTGGCGCTGGCTCGGCGTCAGCGAGACGCTCCCGATCGTCATGTGATGCGGGTCGTCGACGTCCGCGACCAGCGGCGCGGAGTGGAACGCCGCCTGGGCGCAGAGCACGACGAGTTCGTAGGTGAACGGGCCGGCAGTGAACAGGAGCACGAGGCGGGGGAAGACGAGCGGCACCTTCGCGCCCGGCCCGAGCATCGCCTGGTAGACGCCGTCGCCCGTCGACACGCTCACGCCGATCGACTGCCCGACGTTCGCGAGCCACCACAGCCCGCCCTCGTAGGTGAACGCGAGCAGCCGGCGGTGCAGGTACTGGTTCTCGTCGACGACGAGGTCGCCCTCGCGGCCGATCGTGAACGGTCCCGGTCGCTCGGGGGAGAACCACTCGCCGGCGAACTCGATCTGCAGATCGGCGACGGTCGTCGTCGCGTCGATGACGTCGGTCACGAGGCCACCAGCACGGCGAGCACGGCGACGGCGCCCGCGATGAGCAGGACGAAGGCGAGGACCACGAGCACCGCGACGGTCACACGTGCGCGGCGACTCACTCCCACCTCCCGCACGACCCGGGCCTCGGAACGCGCTCGCGAAGCGCCGGGGGCTGTCGCGGGACGGTCGATCGTCGGCAGCGGCTCCCGCCTCACGGTGTACGACGCGTCCTCGGCGATGGACCCGGGAACGTGTGCGACGCGGTCGCCGGGCCGGGGCGCGGCGGTGCGCACGGCCGCCGGTCGTGTCCCCCGTCCACGCGGTGCCGCGGGTCCGGGCGGCGTGCCCGGAACGTCAGACGTGCCGGGGGCGTGAGGCGTGCCGGGAGCGTCGAGTTCCGACGAGCGATCGACCGTACGGGTGCGCTCGTCGAGAGGCGGCAGATCGCGGCGGATCTCGGTGCGCTCATCGTCATCGTTCATCGTCTTCACTCTCGTCCACATCCGTGCATCCGTTATCGACCTCGTGCTCGCGTGCGACGGCTGCGAATCGTCGCCACTTCGATCGTGGTCGAATCGGCCGACATCGACAACCCTCCGGTCACGTCGTCGCTACGAGGGCTCACCCCGCCGGCGATCGTGTCGACCACGACCGCGGTGATGTTGTCGCGGCCGCCGAGGGCCACCGCTTGGGCGACGAGCGCGTGCGCCGTGCGCGACGGAGCGCCGCCCAGCATCAGCCCGGCACGGAGAGCCTCGTCGGTCAGCTCGACGGACAGGCCGTCGGAGCAGAGGAGGAGGCGTTCGCCGGTGACGATCGGCAGGAGCCAGTAGTCTGCGGGGCTGCGTTCCTCGCCGACGGCGCGGGTGATGACGTTGCGACCCGGGAACGCGGCGGCGTCGGCGGGCGCGAGCCGCCCGGCATCCACCATCTCCTGCACGACGGAATGATCGACGGTGACCTGCTCCAGACGGTCGCCGAGCAGTCGGTACACGCGCGAGTCGCCGATGTTGACGACGAGCCAGCGCTGCTCGTCGTCGTGGCGCACGGCCAGCAGCGCCGTCAGGGTGGAGCCGGCGCCCCGGGAAGTGCTCGCCGCGATCGAGGCGACGGCCGCGTGCGCGGTGTCGACGGCGCGCGTGACGTCGTCGACGGTCAGGTCGCCGCGCTCGATCAGCGAGCGGAACACGTCGATCACCGCCGCGCTCGCCCGGTCTCCCGCGTCGTGACCTCCCATCCCGTCGGCGACGACGAAGACCGGCATCTGCGCGAGGAAGGCATCCTCGTTCACCTCGCGACGACGGCCCGCATCGGTGTGGGCGCCGGCGCGGGTCTGCAGTACCGTCATCCGTCCGACCGGAGTTCGAACACCGCGTCGCCCAGGAAGAAGCGGCCGTCGACCGCGGCCGAGCCCACCACTTCCGCGCCCGCGTCGGGCGACGCTCCGACGAAGACGCCGTTGGTCGAGTCGAGGTCGGTGACGATCCACCCGGATGCCGTGAGCGTGAGGAGGGCGTGGGTCTTGGACACCGTGCGCGTCACATCGTCCACGGCGACCGGCTGCGCCTGGGGCGCGCGAGCCGGGGCGACGGGATTGCGTCCGAGCACGACGGCGTCACCCCGCAGCCCGACGGTGTCTCCGCCCGGGAGGACGAGCGACCACGCGGGGAGCCGGCGTCCGGCGAGCACCGTGCGCTCCTCCACCTCTCCCGTGGCCGGAGCGGACGGCGACTGCGCAGCCGGTGCCGGCGCGGGAAGGAACGCGGATGCCGGTGTGCCCGCCGCCGACGGCGGGGTGCTTGTCGGGGCCGTCGCAGGTGCCCCGACGCCGGCGGAGGTCGATGCCGGTGCCGGGCCGCCGGTGGTCGCACCCGGGGGCGCCCACGGGTTCGGCGCGGGGCGGCTCGGTGCGCCGAAACTCGGGGCGGTTCCCGCGGAGAAGGCGGGCGGAGTGGACGGAGCCTCGAAGGCGCCGTTGCCACCGAAGGCGGGAGCGCTGCCGAAGACGGGGGTATCGCCGAAGGCGGGGGCCGGCGCGGGACGCGCCGTGAAGTCGGCCAGCGCGGGAACCACGGGAGCGGACGGGGCGACGGGCATCGCCGCCTGTGGGGGAGCGGATGCGGCGGCCGCGCCAGGGCCGAGCCAGCGCGCCGACCCCCAGCCGACGATGCTCGCCCAGACCGGGAAGAGCAGGACGCCCAGCACCGTGTGGCCGACCCCCAGGCCGAAGCCCCGATTGACGCCGAGGAGCATCCGGATCTGGAGGATCAGCGCAGGTACGAACACGACGAGCCACAGCAGGGCGGGGAAGGCCGCGGCGGCCGCGAGCGCCGCCTGGGCACCGCCCGGGTCGCCCCCGAACGACGCCTCCAGGGCCGCCGCGCCGAGGATGCCGCTGAGCGCCACCGCGCCGCCGCCCACGACGATCGCGCCGCCGGCGATGACGGCCGCCCACCAGCCGCGCATGCCGGCGAGCTCGAACAGCGTCCAGGCGTTCAGCACCGGCACCCACGCCTTCCACGGCGCCGCTCCGGCTTTGCGGAACACCGCCGTGAGAGCCAGCGCGATCCACACGTACACGCCGACGGCGACGATCGCCTGCGTCACCGCGAGGAACCCGATCGCCCCCGCCATCTGCTCCGCCGCCACGATCTGTCCCGTCACTGTCCTCGACCCCTCACCGTATGTTCTTTCCGTCGTTCGTTCGTGCGTCTCATCGGACGCGCCCGCCGCGGCGCACGAGCGACCGCAGTGAGAGCCTCGCGCGCAGGCGCGCCCACCACCCCCGCTCGGCGATCAGTCGGGCCCGCTCGGACTCCACGATCTCCCAGAATCGATCGGAGTCCGACGTCGTCGGCGCCTCCGCATCGAAGACCGACCGGTCGGCCCACGACGCCAGCAGTGCCACGCGGCTCGTCGCGTCGTCGCGAGCATGCAGCGTCGCCACTTCCTGCCGGGTCCGCGTCCCCGGCCCCGGGAGGCCGCTGTCGATCGCGGCGTCGACGTACTCGTCCCACCCGCCGGTCATGCGGTCCGTGGCATCCGGCGCCGCTCGGCGGGCACGCCGACGAAGAGCCTTCACCAGCAGGATGAGCAGGAACGGACCCGTCACGATCAGCAGGGCGGACAGGGCGATGCCGCCGATGCGCGCCGCCGCCCAGACCGCGCTCCAGTCGATCGAGTCGACGAGGGGGTCATCCGGTCGCTCGCCCGCGTCGGCGGGGTCGGCGTCGCCCGGGAGCACCTGCTCGGCGTTCTCCTGGTGGACCTCGGTAGGCACCTCCGGATCGCGCACCTGCAGGTCGTCGGGGGACATGCCGTTCTCGTGCTGCGGGGTCACATCCACCGGCACCCAGACACCCGACGCGTCTTGCACCTCGAGCCACGCCGACAGATCGCCGCCACGGCACGCGCCGTCTTCGCACGCGGGCAGCTGGTCGCCGGTCAGTCGCGCGCCGAGGACGATGCGCCCGGCGAATCCCAGCTGATCGGCGATCATGAGCGCCGCGACCGAGAACTGCTCGTCGTCGCCGACCGCCGCCACCAGGAGGGCGTCATCGGCACCTCCGACGTCCGCTTGGCGCTGCAGGAGCGCGGTGAACATCGCGTCGATGCGGTCGGTGGAATGACCCGCACGGCTGGGTTCGAACCCGGCCTCGCCGAGCTCGGCGCGCCACAGGGGCGGATTCTGCGGGTCGATGGTCAGTGCGTGGCTCAGGTATCCACGGGCGCGGAGGCGCTCGATGAGGAACGCGAGACCCTCGCCGCCGCCGGGTGCCTCCTGAGCGCGCATCCAATCGATGAGGCTCTCGGGCACGAGCTCGGCGGGCAGGTGCGGCGCGCTGCGCCCCGGTACGAGATCGGACACCGCGGGCTCGACCGTCTCGACGGCCGCGGCCTGACGGTACGACACTCCCGGGCCGAGCGACGTCGATCCCAGCACGACGCCCGTCTGCGCGTCGGGACTGTAGAAGAAGCCGTCGGAGAGCCCCGCCGCTCCACTGCCGCGGAACTGCACGCCGGTGAGCGAACCCACCGTGGGCAGCCAGACATCCGAATAGTCCAGCACCGTCACCTCGGCGGTGGTCGTGCGGGTGCCCGAGGGAGCCGGTAGCGAAGAGGGCACGCGCACGAAGGCCGTCGCCTGATCCGAGCCCGTGGCCGGGTCGATGACCCGCGCCAGCCGGCCGTCGTAGTACGAGAGGGTCGCCAGCCGCACCCTGTCGACGTCCGACGTCACGGCGAACAGGACCTCGTCGAAACGATCGTCGGCGAAGTACGAGCGGTACTGCGCGAGCGGCGAGAGCTGCGCCTCGATCTCCAGGCGCGGGTCGATCCGCTCTCGGAGGACGTCGCGCGGTTGTCCCGCGACGGCGATCGGCGCGGCGATCGCGCCCGCCACCAGGGCGATGGCGACCATCGCGGCGGAGATCGCGGCCCGGCCCGCCGTCGCCGAACCGCTGCGGCTGGTCGTACGGATGCCGGTGGCCGCTTCGGCCGCCCGCAGCGCGCGGCGCCGGTCATCGAGGGTGCGCCAGACGACGTAGGCCAACGCAAGCAGCACCGCCGCGGCGCCGACGGCCATCTCGACGGGACCGGGCACGACCAGACCGCCCCAGCGCAGGGGGTCGCTGAGCGTCGGCGCCCCGAACAGGACCCCGAAGACGGGAAGGAAGAGGCCGAGGATCGGCGCGAGCACCCACAGCCGTCGGGCGCGCCAGGCGAGCGACAGCGCGGCCGTGGGGACGGCGATCCACACGAGGAAGACGGGGGCGAGCGTTGTCTGGTAGGTGCCGAGCGGAAGATCGAGCGTCAGCAGATCCTTCCAGCCCGTGACGGGTGCCGTCACGACGCCGAGGAAGCCGCGGAGCAGCTGATCGCCACCGCCGGTGATCATCGTGGGCGCGACGGTGGGAAGACCCAGGACGACGTAGACGCCGAAGGTGAGGAGCGACAGCCACCAGCCCGACAGGCGCCATCGCACGCCGGCCCACGCCAGGACGTGCGCGGATGCCAGAGCGACGGCGATGACGAGCACGAACGCGGGGGTGCGGTAGATGGGCCAGGCGGAGGCGGCGCCGACGAGGAAGAGGAGGTCGAGCAGGACGGCGCTGACGACGAGGAGGCGGGTCGTCGGCCGGTCCGCGCGGAAGGACTGGCGGCGGGAGCGGCGACTCTGCAGCGGGGCGACGCTCATGCCTGGCTCCCTCGGGCCAGCAGCTGCCGCAGGTCGTCGAGGAGACCGATCGACATCACGGAGACCGACCCGAGCCGGCGGTAGCCGGGCTCGGCCTCGGGATTGCAGATCACGGCGACGACGCCGACGTTCGCCGGGAACGCGAGCGCGGCCGTCTGCAGCGACCGTGCCGTCTGCGTCGAGCCGCACACGAGGAACGCGATCGACGCGTCGGGATGCATCTCGGCCGCCAGCGAGGTCACCTCGCCGAGGGCGCTGGCTCGGGCGGCGCGCTCGACGGCGCTGAGGTCGTCGAGCAGCGTGCGGGCGCTCACGGTCGCCAGCTCTCGGATCGTGCGGGCCGAGGCGCGGACGAACTCGGGCACCTCGCCGCCGAGCACGACGTCGACGTCGCGGCCGTCGCGGATGCCGCGCACACCGATCGAGGCGGCCGCGCTCACCGCCAGTTCGAACTCGTCGTCGGTCGCATACTCCGACTCCGACACGGCGAGGGCGACGACCATGCGCGAGCGACGGGTCTCCTCGTATTGGCGGACCATGAGCGTGCCGGTCTTCGCCGTGGACTTCCAGTGCACCTGGCGCTGCGCATCGCCGGGAACGTACTCGCGGATCGCGTGGAAGGAGATGTCCGCGTCGACGACGGTGCGGGAGGCGCTCCCCTCGAGGTCGCGGATGAAGCCCGCGCTCGTGCTGCGCAGCGGCGTCGTCACCGGGTGCACCCACAGCGTGTGCATGTCGGCCCACGTGGCCTCGCGTGACAGGATGCCGAGCGGATCGCCGCGCACCGTTCGTGCCGGTCCGACCTGGATGACGCCGCGCCGGTGCGTCGGCACCACGACCTGCTCGACGTGGTCGTGGTCTCGACGCAGGAGCGGGATGTAGACGTCGACGAGCCCTTCGCCCACGGGGATGTCGATCCTGCCCGGGAGGGCGATGCCGCGGCCGACATTGGTGACCGTGAGGGTGCCCGACACCTGTGTGCCGGCGACGACCCGGTCATGACCGAGCGACAGGTCGACGTCGTAAGCGCGTGCGCTGAAGAGGAACGGGACGGACAGGAGAACGAGGACGCCCGCGAGCACGCCCGCCACGACGAACTCGATCCAACCGAAGGACAATCCGAGAACGAGGCCCAGCGCTGCGGTCGCGACCAGCATCCAGCCGGCGACCGACAGCGTGCCCGACACCCACTCCGCCGCCGCTCCCACGCCGACTTGGGCGCGACGCCACCAGCGCAGACCGCGCAGCGCGAGCGCCGTCGACGAACTCGCCGTCGAATAGCGCGTGCGGGAGTATCCGGTGCCTCCCGTCGCCGCGGAGGCCCGTGTCAGACGCGACTCGGTGTTCGAGCTCACACGGCCTCTCTCTGACTGGGTGGCACGGTGTCCAGCAGTACCTGTCCGATGACCGCCTCCGGCGTCACGCCGTCGAACTCGGCTTCCGGGTCGAGGATCAGGCGGTGGGCGAGCACAGCCTCGCCGAGCGACTTGACGTCGTCGGGGGTGACGTAGCCGCGGCCGTGCGCGACCGCCCAGGTCTTGGCCGCCTTCGTGAGCGCGAGGGCGCCGCGCACGCTCACGCCCATGCGCACCTGGGCCGCCAGGCGGGTCGCCTCGACGATGCGGGCGATGTAGTCCAGCACGAGCGGGTTGACGTAGACGTCGCGGGCGATGTCGGCGAGGCCGATGACACCCTGCGGGGTGATGGCGGGCGCGACCTCGCGACGCACCATGGAGCTGCCCTCCAGGATGCGGACGGTGGCGGCGTGATCGGGATAGCCCAGGCTCGTGCGCATCATGAAGCGGTCCAGCTGCGCCTCGGGCAGCCGGTACGTTCCGGCCTGCTCGACCGGGTTCTGCGTCGCGACGACCAGGAACGGCACGCCCACGCGACGGGTGACGCCGTCGACGGTGACCTGGCCCTCCTCCATGACCTCCAGGAGCGCCGACTGCGTCTTGGGCGACGCGCGGTTGATCTCGTCGGCGAGGACGATGTTCGCGAAGATCGGCCCCTGGTGGAAGTCGAACTGGCCGCTGCGCTGGTCGTACACGGTGATGCCCGTCACGTCGCCCGGCAGGAGGTCGGGAGTGAACTGGATGCGCGTGCTCGTTCCCTGCACGGTCTGTCCCATCGCGCGGGCCAGTGAGGTCTTGCCCGTGCCGGGCACGTCCTCCAGGAGGAGGTGTCCCTCCGAGAGCATCGCGGTGAAGGCGAGCTCCACGACGTGACGCTTGCCGAGGACGACCTGCTCGACGTTGTCGACGAGTGTCGTGAAGGTCTCCTGGAACCAGGTGGTCTGCTCCGCGGTGACGGTCATCGGTGTCCTCTCGGGGAACGGGGGGAGGAATGGGGGGTCTGGGTCACGGTGCCGGCTCGGGTTCCGGCTCGGGTGGGGCGCACGTGAGCGACTGTGTCACGGAACCGAACGAGGAGAGCCGATTCTGCCAGGTCAGCGTCCACGTCCATGTCACGACCCCGGCGTCGTCGGCGCTCGACGTGGTCGACAGCTCATAGTCTGCGGGGTTGGCCGTCACCGTGGGGCTCGGCGCCGTGGTGTCTTCGCTGCGGCACTGTTCGGTGGGGAACGACACGCGGGCGGTGTACTCCGCACCGGCCGCGGCGGTCACGGTGACGGGGTCTCCGCACCGCGACGTGTTGAAGCGCACGCAGAAGAAGGCCTGGATCGTGCCCGGGTGCTGACCGAGCTGGTCGGGGCCGAACAGGCTCGCGAAGTCGTCGGTCTTCGCTCCGCCGTCCTTGCTGTAGAAGACGCGGTAGAGCGCCGAGTTCGAGTAGCCGGGGCCGTTGACCCGGTCCCAGAGGTACGTGCTCGTCTGCGAGATCGAGTACGACGCGGCATCCGGCGCCGGGATCCCCTCGGTCGGAGTCGCGGAACCCGACTTCTCGGTGCGCCCGAAGCCCTGGCCGCTGCGTTCGGTCACGGCGCAGGCGGTCACGGTGCTCTCCCGCCAGAGATCGCGGTTCTCGAAGGTGCGGCTGGTCGTCCCGCCGTCGGCGCCGAGCACGAGCGTGGGATCGCAGGTTCCGCCGTCGATGGCGAAGCCCACGAGGATGCGGTCGCCGACGCCGTTGGGGGAGACGGTCGCGGTCGCCGTCACGGTTCCCGGATTGGAGCTGCGCGACGCGGTCACATCCAGTGTGAGCGCCGGCGCGCCGATGCCGTTCGCCCGGAACGAGTACGCCGCGCCGGCTTGGGAGCCCCCGGGGATCGGCGGCAGCTCGAAGCGCGTCAACGGCGTCGCCGTGAGGGGGGTGGGGCTGTTGGAACCGATGACGTAGCCGGAGAAGGTGACGCTCGACCCGCGCACCGGCTGGGTGACGTCGCCGCCGCTGCCGCCGGAGAGCGTCACGGTGCCGGTGGAGTCGTCGATCCCGGTGATGGTGATGTTCGCGACCCCGCCGGTCGTGCCGTTGGGCACCGGCTCGACGATCGATCCCGTCGGCGCGGCCGGCGCGGCGTACGCCCACGCCGACACCTGCACATCGCTGCGGGACTCGCCGACCGAGTTGTACGCGGTCGCCTGATAGGTGACGGGCGTGCCGAGCTCGGCGGGGATCGCGGGACACGCTCCCGCGGCGTCGCACGTGGCGACGACCCGTCCGCCGGCGCGGATCCGGAACCCGTCGACGGCGGGGTAGGAGCGGGTGTCGGCGATGACCCGGAGGGTGACGCTGTCGCCGGTGAAGCCGATCCAGTCCACGCGCGTGGGCGCCGCGGGCAGCCCCTGGAGATCGAGCAGGATTGTCCCGTTGCGGTCTCCCGCCGAGGTGCGCCCCTGCGCGTCGGCGACGACGAAGGATGCCGTGCAGTCGGCGGCGCCTGGGGCATCCGTCGACCACGACGCGCGAACGGCCGTGGCGCTGGCCTTCGAGAAGGTCACCCCCGTGCAGTTGGCGGGCGACCCGACCGAGACGAGTGCCAGCGGCGTTCCCGGCAGCGGGTTGATCTCGCCCGAAGTGCCGATCACGGTGATCGTGCACGAGGACGCGCCGTCGGCCTGCGTGCATCGCTGGCTCGCCGTGCCGCCCTTGGGCAGCTGTGAAGGCGCGGGGCCCACCGTGAGGTTGAGCGCAGCCGCTGCGGCGTCGGGGTGGCTGGGCAGCGTCACCGAGACGGCTTCCTCGCGTCCGGGTCGGGCATCGTCCTGCGCCGTCACGGTGAGCACCGAACCGGAACGGCTGACGTCGAACTGATCGCCGCGGTATCCGTCGGCGAACTCCAGGCTGTCCCAGTCTTCGCGGCCCGCCCAGCCCACCATCGTCGTGAGGTCGTACTCCTGCGTCTGGCCCGGGCCGACGGTGATCGATGCGCTCCTCAGGAACGGCTCGGGATCCTCCGCCTCCACGACGACGCGGATCGTCAGGTACGTGTAGTCGTCCTGCACGTCGAGTTTCACGGGCACGACGCACGTGTCGGTCCAGGGGGAGTCCGCGCCCGCCGTGTAGCGGATCGTCGTTCCCGACACGCTCTCGCAGCGTGCGTTGACGCGGATGCCACCGGCGCGGACGCCCTCGGCATCCACCTGCAGCGTGCGCCCCTCGGGGACGGCGATGGCCGTCGCGAGGTCGAGGTCGCGCGATTCGTTCTCCCGCACGTCGATCTGTGCGGCGTCCGCGCGCAACGACAGCCGGATGTCCTGATCGCCCGGCACCCGGAGGAAGCCGTACGAGACGACCTCGGTGCCGTCGAAGGAGGTGCCGGCGACGCGGAACGGGATCAGGAGCGACTCGGAGGGGATCTGCCCGCGGATGCGCGATCCGTCGACCTCGATCCCGGGGTGCGAGCCCCACAGCGACAGCGTGAGGTCGTCGACGTCGCCCGTGTTCCACGCGACCTTGCCCGACAGCACGTCGACGCCGGTCGGGAACGCCTCGCGCGTCTCGATGGTCAGGGTCGTGTCGGTCACGACGGGGTAGTCCGGCACGGGCATCGGCACCGCTTTGACCACGATCAGTCCCATCGCGGTGTCACCGGTCTGATTGCGGACCGTGTACACGTACGACGACGTGCCGGGCGTCTCTCCGGCCCGGACGGTCACTTCGCCGTCGTCGATCGTCCCGAGGAGGGATGCCAGGGTGTCGAACTCCGCGGAGCCCTCCGGGGCGTTCGGGACGACCGACTCGAGCGTCAATGCGCCCCCGGCGGGATCGACGTCGTTGTCGGTGGGTCGGACGCGCGCCTCGCTGTCGGCGCCGACCTGGATCTGCAGGTAGTCGCTGAAGGTCACGGGGCTGGGATCCGATTCTGAGGCGAGCACGCCCACGCGCACCTCGGCCTGCCCGAGAGCGCCCTCGGCGTCGCGCACCTGGTAGCGGAACGCGTCCTGCCCGCTGAAGCCCACCGGGCTCGTGTACACGATCGCGTCGCCCTCGGCAGAGATCGTCGCCGTCCCGCCCTGGGCGGGCTGCGTGAGCACACGATCGAGCGTCACGGCGTCGCCGTCGGGATCGACGCCGAACCGGTCGAACGGGATGCGGACGGACTCGCCGCTGAGCACCCGCCCTTCCAGCACGCGGGGGAGCGGCGCCCTGTTGGCCTCGTCGCCGACGACGGTGATCACGACGCGGGCCGTGTCGGTCGCGTCGGGGAAGCCCAGCCGGAAGATCGTGTAGCCGACGCTGTACGTCCCGGGCGCGTCGGGTGCCAGATAGCGCACGAGCCGGCCCGTCGCGAAGGCCAGTCCCGCACCGGACTCGTTGACGATCGTCGACGGGTCGACGGAGATGAGCGCACCGGCGGGGGCGCTGTCGTTGCCCAGCACGGGGATGTCGATCTGCGCTCCTGCTCGGACCGTCACGGTGTCGTCGACGGCGATCGGCGGGTCGCTCTGCGGCGAGTCGAGCAGGATGACGGTGAGTTCGCCGGCCGCGGTGGCGGCGGGAGCGCCCGTGCCGTCGGACACGGTGTAGCGCACGACGCCGAGCACCCCCGGTGCACCGTCGTCGGTGGTGCCGCTCACTCGGATCATGCGCTGTCCCACCAGATCGACGCTCATGGTCGCCTGCGGGGCGCTCTCGGGACGCAGATCGCTCAACAGCAGCACGCGGCCGGCGGGGTTGGTCACGGCCGGGAACACATCGACGGTCGCGTCTTCGCTCGGACGCACGAACGCGGTGAGCGGCGGAGTGGAGATGACGGTCTCGGCGGGATCGCGCATGGTCACCCGGATCGTCGCTGTCTCCTCGCCGCGATCATCGCGCACGGTGTACTGCAGCAAGTACGACCCGGGTGCGTCCGCGGTGAACTCCATGCTGAGATCGGCGGCGTTGGCCGCGACCGACGCCGCGCTCTCGTCGAGGACGACGGCGCCGGTGAGGAGGGGGATGCCGGTGGTTCCGCTCACGTGCGCGTCGACGTCGATCGACAGCGGAGTGCCCGCGACGCCCACGAGGGCGAAGGAGTCCACCGTCAGGCGCGGGGAGGGGGTGACGGCGACCGTCATGGAGCGGCGGGTCGTCGCGCCGCGCGCATCGGCGACGGTCAGGGCGAGGGTCACGTCGACCGCTTCGTCCGCGTTGGCGTCGGGATGCTGGTAGGTGACGGTGCCGTCGGGCTGACCGGCGGCGGTCCCGATGCCGGTCTCGTTCTCCACCGAGGCGAGGTAGATCGGATCGCCGTCGGGGTCGATCCAGCCGTAGAGGGCGTCGACTGTCACGGTGCCGCCGGGGACGACGGTGGGTCGCGGCGGATCGGCGAGGCAGTCGTCGGGATCGCAGCGGGTCGGCGGACGATTGACGTCGTCCGGTACGACGGTCAGGGTGACCGTGGCTTCGTTCGACACCAGCCCATCGGGCGACGTGCCGTCGGTGACCCGGTAGCGGAAGCTCGCCGTTCCCGTCGCGTCGGGCGCGACGTCGACCACGAGGGTCTGCTCCGCCCCCGCGATGGTGACCGACCCGAATGCCGGGTCGAGGCCGCTCAGCGAGGTGACCTCGACGCTCAGGACGTCTTCGTTCGGGTCGTGGTCGTTCAGGAGGATGGGGAGTGTGGCGACGGAGCCTGCGCGGACGCCGAAGGCATCGTCCTCGGCGACCGGCGGCTTGGGGTCGATGACCCGGTCGGCGACGGTGTCGTCGTCAGGCGCCGCTTCCGAGGTCTCCTCCAGGGCCCACTGCTGGGACGAGGCGATGAGTGCTCCCTCCGGCACGGTCCACACCCAGCCCGAGCTCCGCTCGTTGAGGGCGACGCGCGCGCCGTCGGTCAGGAACTCCGGATCGACCTGCTCGCCGAGTGTCGCCGTCCCGTAGTCCAGGGGATTGAGCGTCGGAGCATCGGTGGTCCACAGCGCGCCGCCGCTCTCCCCGTCGCCGAGCCACGCGGCGAAGGTGGTGCCGGCCTGCGTCAGCGGCGCTGCGGGCGTTCCCAGACCGGATGCCGGAGCAGTGACGGTCCGTTCGGCCGTCCCGCCGTCGAGCGACACCCGGACGAGTCCCTCGGGATCGGCCAGGAAGAGGTCGCCTGCGTCGGTCGCCGGTCGCTGCATCCGCGCGCCGACGACGGCGCCCGTGGTGATCTCCTCGTCGCGACCCTGCACGCGCACCCCGCCGGTGGCCTCGTCCAGAAGCGCCCAGCGGCCGCCGACAGCGGTCAGCTGAACCTCCGCAGGTGCGCCGTCGACGGCATCCTCACCGAGAATCCGTCCCGTGCGAGCGTCGGCGCGCAGCACACGCGACTCGGCCGCCGAGTAGAGGTACGCGACACCGTCGGCGTCGACGGTGCTCGCCGTCGCCGCGAACCGCGGTCGCTCCTGCCCGTCCTCGACTTCGACGTCGGCGTAGGGGTCGATGGCGACGGCATCCCCGCCGCCGGAGAGCGTCGCCACCCAGACGCCGCCGACGTCGGTGCGGAAGGCGAGGAAGTCACCGGCCGTGGCGACGTCGACCGTGCCGGGCGGCGTGCGGGTGAAGGCATCCGTCGTCGTCGCCGTGAGGTCGGCCGGGGTGGCCATGTCGACGTCGGCGAACTGGGTGTCGCTGTCGGCGAAGACGAACAGCCGATCGCCTGTCTGCGCGAGCGAGCTCGCGTTCTCGGCGGTCTTGACGGTGTCGAGTTCGCCCAGTTCCAGATTGACCCGCGCGTAGGCGTCGCCGGCGCCGGTCTGGACCGCCCACAGCGTCCCGTCGTCCAGCGGCGTCTCTCGCGCGTCGAAACCGGGCCAGATGACCGCGAGTGTCGTCACGAGCCCGGCCACGACGACGACCGCACCGGCACCGATGAGGGTGCTGGTGCGGGGTCGGCGACGACGGAGCGGATCGGACACGTCAGCCCCCTCCCGCGATCAACGAGACGACGGTCACGGCGGCGGCGATCACGGCGGCTGCGCCCGCGAGGAGGAGCGCCAGTCGCAGGCCGCGTCGACGGGGAGGTAGGGGCTCCGATCCGGCGAGGACCGTGCCGTCGTCGGGGGCGCGACGGGTATGCGGGGTTGCGGCCCGGGAAGCGCGCCGGGACGCGTAGGCGACGGACGGGCGCACGGGACCGCGCGCGCGGTCGTCCGCGAAGTCGATCGCAGCCCCCGCGGTGGCCCACTCGTCGACGGCGACCTCCATCGGCGTGTGTGCGAGCCCCATCTCGTGCTGGACGAGTTGCAGATCGTAGGCGAACTCCGCCGCCGAGGCGTGGCGGACGGCGGGATCTTTGCTCATGGCACGCGCGAGCACGCCGTCGAGGCGTGGCGGGACGTCTGCCCGACCGACGGGCGTGTAGGCAGCGCGGCGGATGCGTGTCTTCAACTGCTCGCGGGTGTTCTGCCCGCTGCCCGCACGCTCGAACGGGCTGCGGCCTGCCAGCAGCGAGTACACCGTCGCACCGAGCGACCACACCTCCGCGGGGATCGACCCCGGGATCTTCTCGTCGACGATCTCGGGCGCGCTCCACGGCACCGACATCGCGAACACCTCGTCGGCTCCCGTCCGTCCGCTCACCGCGGCGGCGATGCCGAAGTCGCTGAGCACGGGCGCTCCGAACGCGGTGACGAGGATGTTCGACGGCTTGATGTCGCGGTGCAGCAGCCCCGAACGGTGCGCCGTCTCGAGCGCGGAGGCGATCTTGATGCCGAGCTGCAACACCTCCGCGACGGGAATCGCCTCGCGCCGATACCTCGTGGTCAGCGACGTCGGACAGTACTCCATCACGAGATACGGGCGACCGTCGGCGGAGATGCTCGCCTCGTACACCGTGAGGATCGACGGGTGGGAGCTCAGGCGGGCCATGACGTCGGCCTCCGCATTGAACATCCGCAGGAGCCCCTCGTCGACGATGTCCTTGAGGAGCACCTTGACGGCCACGGGTCGCCGGGGGAGATTCTGCTCGAACAGGAAGACGTCGGCGAACCCGCCCGTGCCCAGAGGACGAACGTACGTGAAGCCGCCGAGGACCGGAGGCGCGGAGGGCAGACGGGCGGCCACGCTCACCTCCCGCCGTCGGCGACGTCGACCGTCGCGATGATGTCGTCGCCGAGGTCGAGGGTGGCGCCGGGCGCGAGCGCCGCGGATGCGCCGTGGCGCAGCAACTGCATGGCGCCGTCGGGATCACGCACGATCGTGCCGTTGGTGGAGCCGAGGTCGCGGGCGATGATCGCCTCGGCATCCAGACGCACCTCCAGGTGCGCGCCGGAGATCTCCCGCCGCGGTGAGGGCAGGGTGATCAGCCGCGCGCCCGGGTGCGCCGCCGGCTTGGGCGACCGTCCGAACACGACGGGGAGATCGAGATCGAGCTCGCGGCCGTCGCTCAGTCGCAGCACGGGACGCATGCTCCCGCGCCGATGCACGCGGCTCAGCTCGGTGCGGTCGTCGGCAGGCTCGGGGAGCTGCTCGCGGCGGACGGTACCCACGGGCGGTTCGGGCGAGGCCAGTGCATCGGCGGGCAGTCCCCAGTCGAGGCGATCCGCCCGCACGATGCCGCGCCCGAGGGGGAGGCTTCCGAGGAGGGCGGGGGCGGGCCCCAGCTGGAGGGTGAGTCCGGCGACCTCGCTCGCAGCGCTCTCGCGCCACGTCGACGAGCCCTCGCCGGTGCGCACATCGCCGCCGGCCAGCACGATCTGCGCTCCGCCGCGGACGGCGAGGGCCACCGATCGGGTGGGAGCGTCGACGAGCTCGACGACGGCGAAATCGGCCACGGCGGCGAACCCGGGGTCGGCCGCGGGCGTCTCGGCGGACATCGCGGACAGCACGGATGCCAGGTCGGCGGCGGGGGAGCCGCCGTCGCCCGTCGTCGCACCGGAATCGGACGCGCTGAGTGCCCGCCACAGTCGGAGGGCCGTCTCGTCGTCGGCGTCGGCGGAGACGACCGCGAGGAAGCGTTCGGACACCATGGCGTAGCCGGCGACTGCAGGGTCGCGGGCGACGGCGTAGGTGAACACGTGAACAGCCTAAATGGCCGCGGCGACGGGACCGAGTGCGGCGTGGGCCGCGCGCGTCACACCCACCCCTGCAACCAGTTGTGCAGGCGGTAGAAGTCGTAGGGGACCTGCATCGCCGACCACAGCGGGTACCAGAACGCCGAGACGGCGATCGCGACGGCGAGGAAGACCGCCACGGTGCGTCGTCCCGCGCGTCGTCGGTCGGGATCGCGGCTGCTCCCGCCGGCGAGGTCGCGCAGGGCGAAGACGAGAGCCAGCAGCAGGAACGGCCAGATCGCGACCGTGTAGAACTGGAACACCGTGCGGCTGAAGAAGAGCCACGGCAGCCACGTGGAGGCGATGCCGACGAGGACGAGGGCGTGCCGCCAGTCGCGGTCGAGCGTGAAGCGGTAGACGAGATAGACGGCCGCCGCCACCGACGCGTACCACAGCAGCGGGTTGGGCATGCTGTACAGCACTTCGAGGCATCCGTTCGTGCCGCCCGTGCATCCGTCCTGACCGTCGATCGTGGATGCCGCGTGCATCGAGGTGGGTCGCCACAGCAGGGGCCACTGCCATGCCGGGCTCATGTAGCTGTGCTCGGCGGTGATGTTGAGCATGGCCCGATAGATCGTCTCGTGGTACTTCCACAGGCTCTGCAGCGGGAGCGGCACCCACGCGAAGAGCCCCGTCGCCGGGTCGGCATCCGCCGACTGGCGGTCGTAGCCGCCGGTGGTCGTCAGCCATCCCGTCCACGACGCGAGGTAGACGACGAAGGCCACCGGAACGAGCAGGACGAAGGACACGAGCCCCTGGCGGACGGCATCGACCGGCCAGTACACGACGCCCAGCCGGCGTCGCTCCAGCGCATCGCTGATGACGAGATAGAGTCCCACCGCCGCGAGCACCCAGACTCCCGACCACTTGACCCCCGTGGCGGCGCCGGCCGCGACGCCCGCGGCGATCACCCAGGGTCGGTTCCACAGCACAGGGCCCCAGAGCGGACCGTCCTCGCCCCGCGCGCGCGCCACGACTCCCGCCGCGAGCCGTTCGACGTGCCGCCGCCGATCCAACACCACGAACCAGAACGTGAGCAGCACGAAGAAGGTGAGGAAGATGTCCAGGAGAGAGACGCGACTGAGGACGATGCCGAGTCCGTCGATCGCGAGCAGACCCGACGCCGTGCCGGCGAACACGATCGACCCCGTCATGCTCTTGGCCAGAAGGTAGAGCAGCAGCACGCAGCCCGTGCCGAACAGCGCGGCGGAGATCCGCCAGCCGAACGACGACTCGGGCCCGAAGATCCACATGCCGATGCCGATGAGGAACTTGCCCAGCGGCGGGTGGACGACGAAGCTCGGGTCGGTCGTGAAGACGTCGGTCTGACCCGAGACGAACAACTCGTTGGCACCCTCGGGCCACGTGGCGGGATAGCCGAGCACCCACTGGCTCCACGCGTCCTTCACGTAATAGGTCTCGTCGAACACGAGGACGTGGGGATGTCCCAGATTCCACAGGCGCAGCACCGCCGCGACGATCGTGACGACGGCCGGAACGACCCACCCGTACAGGCGCCGCAGGTGAGGCTCGGCCGACATCCGCGCACGCCATCGGTCGTAGAAGGAGACGCGCGCGTCGGGGAGCTCGGGCAGCAAGGGCTCGACCGTCTTCGTCACGGGCACCAGCCTATGCTGGGGCGGTGATCATCCTCGCTGCGACGCCGATCGGGAATCTCCGCGACGCCTCCCCGCGACTCGTGGACGCGCTCGAATCGGCCACGCTGATCGCCTCCGAGGACACCCGGACGACGCAGCGCCTCCTGCAGGCGCTCGGCGTCGCGAACCGACCACGGCTCGTCGCCCTGCACGACCACAACGAGAAGCAGCGCGCGGGCGAGCTCGCCGAGCGTGCGGCGGCCGAGGACATCCTCGTGCTGAGCGACGCGGGCATGCCCACCGTGAGCGACCCCGGCTACGGCCTCGTGGCCGCGGCCGTCGCCCGGGGTGTCGCCGTCACCGTCATCCCCGGCCCCTCCGCCGTCGTCACCGCGCTCGCCGTCGCGGGGCTTCCCACCGATCGGTTCACCTTCGAGGGGTTCCTCCCTCGTAAGCCCGGCGAGCGGCGCTCCGCGTTGGGGGCGCTCGCGTCGGAGCCCCGCACGATGGTCTTCTTCGAAGCGCCGTCGCGACTTGCGGCGACGCTGCACGACATGGCCGGAGCCTTCGGCGACGACCGCCCGGCCGCCGTGTGCCGCGAACTCACGAAGCTCCACGAGGAGGTCGTGCGTGACGGTCTCGCCGCCCTCGCCGAGTGGGCGGATCAGGGAGTCCGTGGCGAGATCGTCGTCGTGGTCGGCGGGGCGACTGCCCGCTCCGTCACGGAGGAGGACGCCGTCGCCCAGGTGCTCGCGCTGGTGGGCGACGGCATCCGACTGAAGGATGCCGCCGCCGAGGTCGCCGGTCAGACCGGCCGCCGCTCGCGCGACCTGTACCAGGCCGCGCTCGCGGCGCGCGGGGCTCCTGCCGTCAGCCCTTGACCGACCCGGCGGTCAGCCCGCCGATGATGTAGCGCTGCAGGCCGAGGAAGAGCGCCAGCACGGGCACCGAGGCCAGGATCGCTCCGGCGGCGAACAGACCCCAGTTGCTGGAGAGCTGGTTCGAGACCCACTGGAACATCCCGACCGCCAGCGTCCAGTTGTCCTCGGAGACGAGCACGATCTTGGAGATGATGTAGTCGCCGAACGAGGCGATGAACGCGAGCAGCGCGACGACCGCGAGGATCGGGGTCACGAGCGGCATGATGATCGTCCAGAAGATCTGCGCGTGCGTGGCGCCGTCGATCTTCGCCGACTCGTCGAGCTCCATGGGGATCGTGTTGAAGAACCCGTACATGAGGAACGTGTTCACGCCCAGCGCGCCGCCGAGGTAGACGCAGATGAGCGCGATCTTCGAGTTGAGGCCGAGGGCGGGGAACACTTCGCCGATCGCCAGCAGCATCAGGAAGATGGCGACGAAGGCCAGGGCCTGCGGGAACATCTGGATGATGAGCAGTGACGTGAGGCCGGCGCGGCGCCCCCGGAAGCGGAACCGAGAGAACGCGTACGCGGCGGCGGCGCCCATGAGCACCGCGCCGAGCGCTGCGGCGAGTCCCACCTGCAGCGTGTTGCCGTACCACGTCCAGTAGCGGGTCTCGCTGAGGGCGGCGTAGTTGCCGAGATCGAACGCCGCGAACAGCGAGTTGCTCGCAGCGAGGCTTCCGCTGGGGTTGAGCGAGGCCGAGACCACGTAGACGAGGGGGAAGACGGCGTAGAAGATGATCACCGCGCCGAGGAGGTACTTCCAGCCGACCTCCAGGAGCCAGCGCCGACGGACGGCGCTGCGTCGCCCGGCGTCGAGCGTGACGGCAGAGCGGGCCTCGCGGGCTTCGCGGGTGGTGCTACGAGTGTCGTTCGCCGTGGACATCACTGGTACTCCTCGAGCTTCTTGGTCTGGCGGAAGGCCAGGGCGGAGATCAGTCCGACGACGATGAACACCAGGATCGACAGCGCGCTGGCAAGACCGTAGTCGGCCTTTCCGCCGTTGACGCCCGAGATGTCCCAGATCGCGGAGATGAGGATGTCGGTCGCGCCGAGCGCGTATGGCGCGCCGGGTATCGCGGGGCCGCCGTCGTTGAACATGTAGATGATCGTGAAGTTGTTGAAGCTGAACGCGAACGACGAGATCAGCAGCGGCGCCGTCGCGACGAGCACGAGCGGGAGGATGATCGAGCGCAGCTGGCGGAAGCGTCCCGCCCCGTCGATCGAAGCCGCTTCGAGTGCGTCGGCGGGGAGCGCCTGGATCGCGCCCGTGCACACCAGGAAGTAGTAGGGGTAGGTCAGCCAGACGTTGACGAACAGCACCGCGAGTCTGGCGAGCCAGGGATCACCGAGCCAGTCGATGTTGACGCCGCCGAAGAAGAACTCGTTGATGACGCCGAACTCGGCGTTGAACATGCCGCGGAACAGCAGCGCCGACATGAAGGCGGGGAAGGCGTACGGAAGGATGAAGAGAGTCCGCAGGATCTTCCGGCCCTTGATGCGCTCGTCGTTGAAGATGATCGCGAAGACGAGACCCATCGCGAACGGCACGATCACCGACAGCAGCGCCCACGCGAACGTCCACACCGTGACGAGGGCCAGCGGCTGGATCATCGCGGGGTCGGTGAACAGCCGCAGGAAGTTGTCGAAGCCGACGTGCACCGTCCAGCCGGTGGGGAGCATCGTGCCGTCGTCGCTCACGAAGTTGCCGGTATCCGATGCGCGGTACACCGTGCCCGAGGCGGTGTCGGTGATCGTCTGCGCCTCGGCATCCCACGTGAGAGTCGACTGGTAGATGGATGCCGAGCTGCCGTCGTTGGTGCGCAACGATCCCGCGTTGGGGTCGTCGGAGATCGGGACGCGCAGCGCGATGACCTCCTGCTGGAGGGCCTGGTCGCTGATGATGTCGTTGCGCGGGACGAGCGTCCAGCCGGGCACCTCGGTGGGGGCGCCGGCCGCCCCGGCCGTGCCGACGACGCCGAGCGGCGCTTCGGCCGAGCCCGCCTTGATCTGACCGTCCTCGACGATCGCGAAGCCGAGCGTGCCGTTCTGCTCGACGATCGCGAGGGGGAACGTGGGGGAGCCCTCGACCCGGCGCTCGCCCTGGCTGAGGGCGGCCTGCACGGCCTGCTCCTGCGAGCCGACGTGGCCGGCGCCGTAGTTGGTGAAGGCGATGTACGCCGTGTATCCGAAGATGAAGACCTGGAAGACCAGGAGGAAGCCGAGCCCCGGCAGGAGGTACTTCAGCGGCAGGGCGCGCTTGGTGAAGTAGACGATGTCGGCCGCGAGCAGCAGCACGACGGCGGCGCCGCAGATGAGCCACGACTCGGCCTGGGCGGCCGCGAAGATGCCCATGATGCCGAAGGCGTTGACGACGCCCATGATGGCGAGCTTCACGAGGAAGCCCCAGCCGATGCCGTTCCAACGGCGGCCGTGCGGTTCGCTCGGTGCGGATGCCGGGGCGGCCGGGCTCGGGGGCGCGGCCTGCGCCGAGGCGGTGTCGTTCGGAACCGACATGTGCATCTCCTTCGGGGGTGCTGAGCTCCGGGGGCGGGCGGTTCACCCGCCCCCGGAGACGTCAGCGGTTCAGTCGATCAGCCGATCAGCGCCTGCAGGTCGGTGATCATCTTGTCCCACGTGGATGCCGGGTCGGCGCCCTTGATGATCTGCACCTGTGCCGCGTTCCAGAGGTCCCAGACCGAGCCCATCTCGGGGATGTTCGGCATCGGGACGCCGTTCTGCGACGAGGCGACGAAGCCCGCGATGACCGGGTCGGACGAGACCTCGGTGGCGAGGTCGTTCCACGCCGGGATGCGCGGGTCGGCCTCGTACAGCGCCTTCTGGGCGTCGTACGTGGCGAGGTACTTCGTGAGGAACTCCTGTGCGACGAGCGCGTTCTTGCTCTGCGAGCTCACGTAGAAGCCCTGCACGCCCACGAACGGCGCGGCCGTCTCGCCGCCGGCCGAGGGGATCGGGTTGACCTTGATCTCCACGCCGTCGGCGGTGAGGGCCTCGATCGCCCAGGGGCCCTGGACCGTGTAGGCGGCCTTGCCGCTGGCGAAGAGCTCGTTGTTGGTGTCGTAGTCGATCGTCGTCGAGATGTAGCCGTCGCCCTTCTCGCCGTTGGCGCCGAGCCACTCGGCGAACGCGGTGCCCGCGTCGCCGCCCATGCCGACCTCGCTCGTGTAGCCGTCGGCGTTGCTGACGAACACCGGGGCGCCGAAGGAGGTCTGGAAGCCGTACATCGTGTAGGCGTCACCGGTCTGGCCCGCCGTGTTGATCACGATCGGACGCTCGGCGCCCGCGTCGGTCGCCGCCTTGATGGCGTCGTCCCACGTCGCCGGCGCGTCGTCGCCGACGAGCTCGGTGTTCTGGACGAGCGCGATCGTCTCGAGCGAGTAGGGGAGGGCGTAGAGCTGACCGTCGTAGGTGAAGGCGTCGAGGGAGACGGGGGCGAAGTTGCTCGCCGTCTCGGTCAGATCGACGGGGGAGACGACACCGGCCTGCACGAGGCTGCCGAGCCAGTCGTGGGCGCCGATGGTGATGTCGGGGCCCTCGCCGGTCGGAACCTGGTTGGTGAAGTCGGTGCGGATGTCCTCGAAGTTCTTCTGGACCAGCTCGATCTTCCCGCCGGTCTCCTCCTCGAAGGCCGCTGCGGCGGCCTCGATGGCGGGCTTGCGGTTCTCGTCGGTCCAGACGGTGAGGGTGACGCCGCTGGCGTCGATCGCGTCTTCGGTCTCGCTCGGCGTCGGGGTGGTGGGGGTGCTGCTGCAGCCCGCCAGCAGGAGGCCGGTCGCTGCGAGTGCAGCGATGCCGATTGCCATCTTGCGCATGGATTGTCCTTCCAAAGGGTGGTCGTTCCGGCGCGGCCTCGGTGAAGTCGCGTCGTCACGACCGATGGTGGGATGCCGCGGCCGGTCAGCCGCGACGGTGGTGTCTCTCAGTGCTGATTCGCGGGTCGCCCCGCAGGAGAGCGGTCGATCATCGACCACCCCCTTCGGCTGTGCGCTGTGTGCGGATGACGGCCACGTCACCCGCGTTCAGCACCAGCATGCCCCGTGCTTCCTCCTGTGTCAGCAGGTCGAAGCCCGAAGTGTGCAACGAAACGGCATCCGTTCCGTGGTTGATGGCGACGAGGTACTCGGCCTCGTCGGAGATGCGCCGCACCGACTCGACGCCGGCGGGGAGTCCCGCTGGCGTAATGCCGGCGTCGGTGTAGGCGGCGTCGAGCACAGCGGCCAGGCCCGCCGCGTCGGGGCGCGTGCTGACGTACCAGCCGGTGCCCTCGCCGTGCGTGTTGCGGGTGACGGCGGCCCGTCCGGCGGCAGGGCCGTCGAGGTAGGTCGCGCGCACCTGCGCCGTGCCGAGGACGAGGTCCTCCTGCCACGTGTCGGCGTCGTAGCGAACACCGTCGAGCTCGACGGCGGCGACGTGGCCCGAGCGCAGCGGCAGGTGCTCCTCGACCCGCACGCCCAGCGCCGGCTCGAGGGGGGCACCGAAGCCACCCGCGTGGACGGCGTCGTTCTCGTCGACGACACCGGAGAAGAAGGAGACGACGAGCGTGCCGCCGCCGGCGACGTACGCGTTGAGGTTCTCGGCATCCGCTGTGCTCAGCATGTACTGCGCGGGGGCGAGGACGAGCTTGTAGCCGGAGAGGTCGTGGCCCGGGAGGGCGAAGTCGACGGTGATGCCGTCGCGCCAGAGCTTCTCGTAGAAGGCGCGGACGCGCTCGTCGTGGCTGACGTCCTCCGACGGGCGCCATTCGAGGTCCTGCGCCCAGAACGACTCGAAGTCCCACAGGATGGCGACGTCGGCGTGCACGCGCGAGCCGCGCACCTCGGCGAGACGGTCGAGCTTGCCGCCGAGATCGACGACCTCGCGCCGCACGCGCGAGCCGGTGCCGGCGTGCGGCAGCATCGCCGAGTGGAACTTCTCGGCGCCCGAGCGTGAGGCCCGCCACTGGAAGAACAGGATGCCGTCGGCCCCGCGGCCGAAGTGGGAGAGCGAGTTGCGGGCCATCTCGCCGGGCCGCTTGGCGACGTTGCGCGGCTGCCAGTTGACGGCGGACGTCGAGTGCTCCATGAGGATCCACGGCGCGCCGCCGCCGACGGAACGGGTGAGGTCGGCGGCGATGGCGAGACCGATCTCGCCCTCCTCGTCGGCCGCCCAGAGGTAGTGGTCGTCGGAGACGATGTCGACCTCCCGCGCCCACGCCCACAGGTCGCAACCGCCGTGCTGGTTGGCCATGAAGTTGGTCGTGATGGGGCGGTCGCTGTGGGCACGGATCGCGTCGCGCTCGGCGATGAAGCAGGCGCGCAGCTGGTGGTCGGTGAAGCGGGCGAAGTCGAGGCGCTGAGCGGGATTGATGACCGACGGCGCGGTCGCGGGGGCACCGATGTGGGCCCACTGCCCGTAGTGCTGGCCCCAGAACGCGGTGCCCCAGGCCGCGTTGAGCGCGTCGAGCGTGCCGTACTTCTCGCGCAGCCACTCGCGCCATGCGGTGACGGCGTGCGGAGAGAAGTCTTCGCCGACGGGCACGCCGTACTCGTTGTGCACGTGCCAGAGCACCACGGCGGGGTGAGAGCCGTAGCGCCGCGCGAGAGCATCCGCGATGCGCACCGAGGCCGCGCGGTACGCGGGCGACGAGTGGGATGCCATGCCGCGCGCGCCGAAACCGAGCGGGACGCCGTCGCGCGTGACAGCGCGGGCGTCGGGGTGGTCGGCGAAGAACCAGGCGGGCGGGGAAGCGGTGGGGGTGCCGAGGTCGACGGCGATGCCGTTCGCGTGGAGCAGCTCGATCACGTCGTCGAGCCACGCGAAGTCGAACTCGCCCTCGCGCGTCTCGAGCAGTGCCCAGGAGAAGATCCCGATGCTCACGAGGTTGACGCCCGCCTCGCGCATGAGGGCGACGTCTTCCTGCCACACCTCGCGAGGCCACTGCTCCGGCGTGTAGTCGCCGCCATAGGCGATGCCGGAGATCGCGGGCCACGTGGTGGCGGGCGAGGGGCTGGGGCTCATGGCGTCGGGTCCTCGTTGTCCTGCTGTCCGGGCTCGCACCAGGACGTTCTGGTGGAGCGGCGGCTGTGACCGGTCACAGCCGCTGACCCAGTGTATGTCGGGCTTTCGAAGCCGCAGAGCCTTCGTTACCGAACTGTGACCGGTCCCAGATTCCCGGTCGCCGCGACGGAGGCAGACGCGCGGAGAGCGGTAGAGTCGCCCTGATGTCAGCAGCAGAACACCCCCGCAAGCCGACGATCCGCGATGTCGCGGCCGTCGCCGGTGTCAGCCACGGCACCGTCTCGCGGGTCATCAACGGGGGCCATTGGGTCTCGCCCGAGGCGCGCGCCGCCGTCGATGCCGCGATCCTCCAGACCGGATACACCGCCAACCACGCCGCGCGCAGCCTCGCGACCGGACGCGCGAACTCCCTCGCCTTCCTCCTCACCGAGCCGCAGCACCTGCTGTTCGCCGACTCCACGTACGCGCTGCTCCTGCGCGGTGCGACCGAAGCGCTCGCGGCCCGCTCGATGACGCTCGTGCTGCTGATCGCCGGCACGCCGGAGGAACAGGCCACCGTCGAGCAGTACGTCCGCGCCGGCCACGTCGACGGCGTGCTGCTGGTCTCGTCGCACGAGTCCGATTCGCTGCTCGCCTCGCTCGTGGCGGCCGGCGTTCCCACCGTGTGCGCCGGCATCCCCCTCGCGGCCGCATCGGTGCCGCACGTGTCGGTCGACGAGGTCGATTCGGCGCGATCCATGACGCGCTACCTGCGGGAGCGCGGACACCGGAAGATCGCCATCATCACGGGCCCCAACGACACTCCCGGCGGACGGTTCCGCCTCGTCGGGTTCCAGGAGGAGATGGGCGACGCGTTCGACCCCGACCTCGTGGAGCAGGGCAGCTACGAGCAGTCCAGCGGGGATGCCGCCATGACGCGTCTCCTCGAGCGAGCGCCCGACATCGACGCGGTGTTCGCGGCATCCGATGTCATGGCCGTGGGCGCCATCGCGGCACTGCGCCGCGCGGGCAAGCGCGTCCCCGAGGACATCGCGGTCGCGGGCTTCGACGACTCCGGGCTCGCCGAGGTGCACGATCCGCCGCTGACCACGGTGCGTCAGCCGTGGACGGAGATCTCGCACACCATGGTCGACATGGTGCTCGACGTCATCGCGGGACACTCGCGGGAGGCGGTCGTGCTCCCGACCGCGCTCATCGTCCGCGACACGGCCTGACCGCGGCGATTCCGGCGGCGGTGGGCGCCGAGCCGCCGTCACACTCGCCGAGCGCGCCCGTCCGGCCAACTAGAATCCTCGGGTGAGCACCGGCCGTTCCTTCTACATCACGACGCCCATCTACTACCCGAGCGATCTTCCCCACATCGGTCACGGGTACACGACGGTTGCCGTCGACACGCTCGCGCGCTGGCACCGGCAGGCCGGCGACGACACCTGGATGCTCACGGGCACCGACGAGCACGGTCAGAAGATGCTGCGGGCGGCCGCCGCCAACGGCGTCACGCCTCAGGAATGGGTCGACAAGCTCGTCGAAGAGTCGTGGTTCCCGCTGCTGAAGACGCTCGACGTCGCCAACGACGACTTCATTCGCACGACGCAGCAGCGCCACGAGGATCGCGTACAACAGTTCGTTCAGGCGCTCTTCGACCGCGGCTACATCTACGCGGGGGAGTACGAGGCGCTGTACTGCGTCGGCTGCGAGGAGTTCAAGCCCGAGGCCGAGATCGTCGACGGTACCGGGGCGTTCGAGGGTCTCAAGGTCTGCGCGATCCACTCCAAGCCCCTGGAGCTGCTTCAGGAGAAGAACTACTTCTTCAAGCTCAGCGAGTTCGGCGACCGGTTGCTCGAGCTCTACAAGACCGAACCGGACTTCGTGCGCCCCGAATCGGCGCGCAACGAGGTCGTGTCCTTCGTCAAGAGTGGACTGAAAGACCTCTCCATCTCCCGGTCGGCGTTCGACTGGGGCATCCGGGTTCCGTGGGACGACACCCACGTCATCTACGTGTGGGTCGACGCTCTCCTCAATTACGCGACCGCGGTCGGATACGGCACCGATCCCGAGCAGTTCGACCGCCGCTGGCCCGCCTACCACGTCGTCGGCAAGGACATCCTCCGGTTCCACGCCGTCATCTGGCCCGCCATGCTGATGGCCGCCGGGCTCGACGTGCCGCGCGGCGTCTTCGCCCACGGGTGGCTTCTGGTCGGCGGCGAGAAGATGTCCAAGTCCAAGCTGACGGGCATCGCGCCGACCGAGATCACCGACGTCTTCGGCTCCGACGCCTACCGCTTCTACTTCCTGTCCGCCATCGCGTTCGGTCAGGACGGGTCGTTCTCCTGGGAAGACCTCTCCGCCCGCTACCAGGCGGAGCTCGCCAACGGCTTCGGCAACCTGGCATCCCGCACGACGGCGATGATCGAGCGCTACTTCGAGGGCGTCATCCCGCCCGAGGGGTCCGAGGGGGAGCAGGCGGAGGGCGACCGCGTCATTCGCGAGACGGTCGCGAACGCGGCCGAGGCCGCCGACGCCGCCATGGAGCGCTTCCGCCCCGACGAGGCGATCGCGTCGATCTGGACGATCGTCGACGCCCTGAACGGCTACATCACCGAGAACGAGCCGTGGGCGCTCGCGAAGGACGACGCGCAGCGCGCGCGCCTGGGCACCGTGCTGTACACGGCCGCGGAGGGTCTGCGCGCACTCGCCGTGCTGCTCTCGCCGTTCATGCCGTCGGCCACCGAGAAGCTGTGGATCGCGCTCGGCGCGGCCGAATCGCTCGGTCGGCTGCAGGACCAGCCGCTGCGCGAGGCGGGCGCGTGGGGGGTGCTGCGCGCCGGCACGAGCGTCAACGGCCTCGCGCCGCTGTTCCCGCGCATCGAGCAGGCGTGACCGCCCTAGACCGTCGCATGTCCCGAATGCGGTCGGTGCATGTCCCTGTTTCGGCGAGGCATGTCCCGATTTCGGTTGTTGGAGTGGGCCCTGACCGACCGAAAGTGGGACATGCTGTGACTGACACCGGAGGGAAGAGGTCGTGACCGAGGCCGCCGATCCGTCGCAGTACGTCCGCACGCGCGAGAAGGGCACGCGCGACGTCACCTACCCCGATCCGCCCGAACCCCTCGCGGTGCCGGTGTACGACAACCACGCGCACCTCGAGATCGAGGACGGCGTCGGCCTCTCGCTCGACGAACAGCTCGATCGTGCCGCTGCTGTGGGCGTCGTCGGTGTCGTCCAGGCCGGTGGCGACATCGCCTCCAGTCGCTGGTCGGCCTGGGCCGCGGCATCCCACCCCCGCGTGCTCGCCGCTGTCGCTATCCACCCGAACGAAGCGCCGGCCTACGCCGCGGAGGGTCGGCTCGACGAAGCGATCGGCGTGATCGACGAGCTCGCCGGGCAGCCGCGCGTGCGGGCGATCGGCGAGACCGGGCTGGACTTCTTCCGGACGGATGCCGACGGCATCCCCGCCCAGTACGAGAGCTTCGAGGCGCACATCGCGCTGGCCAAGAAGCACGACATCGCGATGCAGATCCACGATCGCGACGCGCACGGCGCCGTCCTGGAGACGCTGGAGCGCGTGGGCGCGCCGGAGCGCACCGTCTTCCACTGCTTCTCGGGCGATGAGGCGATGGCGCGTATCGCCGCCGAGCGAGGCTACTGGCTGAGCTTCGCGGGCAACGTGACCTTCAAGAACGCGCAGAACCTCCGCCTTGCCCTCGCCGTGACCCCGCGCGAACGCATCCTCGTCGAGACCGACGCGCCGTTCCTCACGCCGGCGCCGCACCGTGGCCGGCCGAACGCGCCGTACCTCATCCCCGTGACGGTGCGCTTCCTGGCGGCCGAGCTCGGTGTCGAGGTCGACGAGCTGTGCGCGCAGCTCGCCGCGAACACGCTCGAGGTCTACGGCTCGTTCGACTGAGCGTCGCGCCTGCGCCGCGTCCGCCGTTCCCGGCAGCGATGGCGCCATCGCGCGGCAACCGCCGCGGGAAGGGCCGCCGTCAGCGCGTGGTCGAGCCGCCGACGAGCTCCCACGGCAGGTCGACGACAATCGGGCCGTCGTCGGGGAGGATGCCGCCGAGAGCGGTGAACATGGCATCCGCCGCGAGCTCGGGGTGGACGCAGGCGCGCGTGACGCCGAGGCGTTCGTTGCGGGCGCAGTCGCCCGATCCGGCGGCGCTCGTGCACAGCGCGATCAGCTGCACATCGCGGGGGACGACCAGCGAGGTGGCCTCCAGCTGCACGAAGATCTCGGGACCTTCCTCGCAGAACGCGAAGATCGCGTCCGCGCCCCGGTCGAGCAGATCCCGCACTTCTCGCGCGAGACGGCGGCGGCCCGCATCGACGCGGGCGACGAGCGGCGTGCGCCCCCGGACCGCCGTCCACGCGAGGTAGGCGCTCTCGCCGATCTGGTCGCGGGGTACTTCGCTCTCGTCGACGAGGAACCCGATGCGCTCGGCGCCGGTCGCCTCGAGGTGGGCGAGGCCCGCGCGCACGGCGGCGTCGTAGCCGGTGCGGACGCTCAACCCGGGCGCACCCGCGATGTAGAGGTCGCTCGCGACGACGGGGATGCCACGGGCGGCGGCCTCACGGAGCACGGCGCGGTCGTCGGCGGGGTCGGGGAAGTACAGCACATCGATCTGCGCGCCCGGGAGGAGGTCGGGGCGGGAGTCGGGCAACACGGTCACGGTGAAGCCGTGTTCGGCGGAGGAGCGGACGAGCGCGGTCAGCTGTCGCGCCCGCTGCAGGGCGCGCCTCCCGTCGTCGCGCGCGCTGTCGGACATCACGAAGCCGACCGACATCG
Organism: Candidatus Microbacterium phytovorans; assembly: GCA_029202445.1. Taxonomy (NCBI): domain Bacteria; kingdom Bacillati; phylum Actinomycetota; class Actinomycetes; order Micrococcales; family Microbacteriaceae; genus Microbacterium; species Candidatus Microbacterium phytovorans. Next base: position 1,311,899 of record CP119321.1, on the reverse strand, counting down.
TCCGGCCGCTGCGCAGTGCTGCCGCGTGCTTGTTGGGACGGTACCCCAGTTCAGCGGCGATCGCCTTGATGCGCTCGCGCGTCTCGGGGCGCAGGCTGCCGCGATCGTTGAGCGCTTGGCTGATGGCGGCGGTGGACACCCCGGCGCGCAGAGCGACGTCTTTGAGGGTGACGCCGCGGCCCTCGCTCACGGTTGCTCCGAGGGCGCGGTCGGCGGGAGGACGGTCGCGATGGCGTCGGCCCACTCCGCGCCGTGACCGCCGGCGGCCAGGCCGTGGCCGCGCGCGATGAGGCCATGGAGGAGGACGCCGGAGAAGTGCCGCAGGGCGGCCTCGGTCTCGGCGCTGGCGCCGCGGGCCACCTCGCTCTCGAGCACGCCGCGCACGTGCTCGCGGAGGGCGACGACGGCCGGCGACACCTCGTGTACGCGGTGCGCGGCGGCGTGGCGGCGCGCGGCGGCGTCGACGATCTCTCGCGCGTGGCCGAGCGTCGCGTTCTCGTCGATCGGCGCGTGCACGCGCACGGTCTCGAGGTCGAGCAGCTCGACGCCGGGAAGGGCGCGGATGCCGGGGTCGACGTTGCGCGGCATCCCGAGGTCGACGATCACCTGTGGAGTGCGCACTCCGGCGCGGGCGACGGCGTGGTCGTCGGCGACGAGGGCGTACTCCTGCGTCGTGGTGGTGCAGGTGACCACGACGTCGGCGGCGGCGGCTTCGGCGGCGTAGTCGGCTGCGTCGACGACGGTGAGGTGCTCGCGGTGCGCGAAGCGCTGTCGACCCGAGCGGGAGTGCACGCGGATGTCGCGGGCGCCGACGTCGCGCAGGGCGGCGAGGGATGCCGCGGCGTACCGTCCCGTGCCCACCAGCAGGACGCGGGCCTGTGACCAGTCGTCGAGGCGTGAGCCGGCGAGATCGACGGCGAGCCGGACGAGGGATCGGCCCGACTCGCCCAGACGCGTGCTGTTGCGCACGGCCCGGGAGGCCTCCGTCGCGCGCTGGAACAGCTGCTCGAGCGGGGCGGTCGTGAGGCCGTCGCGACGTGCGGCGTCGAGGGCGCGGCGCACCTGGCCGGCGATCTCGTCTTCGCCGACGGCGACGGAGTCGAGGCCGGCGGCCACGGAGAAGAGGTGCTTGGCGACGCGGTGCCCCTGGGCGAACTCGACGGTGTCGCGCACGGTGCGGAACGGGAGGCCCGCGAGCCCGGACAGCTGCTCCATGGCGGCGTCCATCGCGGGCACCGGGGAGGCGTCGTCGAGGTCGAAGTACGCCTCGAAACGGTTGCAGGTCGAGAGCACGACGGCTCCGCGGATCTCGTCGTGGGATGCCTTCAGCCGCACCGCCACCTCGTCGCCCATGCCCGCGAGTCGCTCGAGCGAGTCGAGCGGCGTGGTGCGCTGGTGGGCGGTCAGGCAGACGAGCAAACGATGGGTCCGTTCGGAGGGGGGCGGTGTCGGGCAGTTCGCCGATCAGGGTTAGTATAACGATTAACTCGATCGAGGAGCCGCATCATCCCTGTGTCCGACACGCCCGCGTCCGTCCCGTCCGTCTCCGGCCTCTCCGCGGCCCACCCGCTGCTGACGCAGGCCACCGCCTCGTCGCGGCTGCTGCGTGCGCTGCGGGGGGAACGCCCCGACGTCGCGCCCGTGTGGTTCATGCGGCAGGCGGGCCGGTCGTTGCCGGAGTACCGGGCATTGCGCAGTCGCGGCACCATGATCGAGGCGTGCCTCGACCCGGCGCTCGCCAGCGAGATCACCCTTCAGCCCGTGCGGCGGCACGGCGTCGACGCGGCCATCTTCTTCAGCGACATCGTCGTGCCGCTCGCGCTCATCGGGATCGACGTCGAGATCGCCGCCGGACGCGGACCCGTCTTCTCGCACCCGCTGCGCACCGCCGCCGACATCGCGAAGGCCGTCGAGATCGATCCCGCGCTCGTCCGAGAGCGCGGCGAGGTCATCGTCGACGCAGTCGCCCGCACGACCGACATGCTCGCCGAAGAGGCCGCCGGGCGCGGTGAGCCGCTGCCGCTCATCGGGTTCGCCGGTGCGCCGTTCACGCTCGCCGCCTATCTCGTCGAGGGGGGACCGTCCAAGGACCACCTCGCGGCGCGTCGTCTCATCCACGACGATCCGGCGGCTTGGCGTGCGCTCACGGAATGGCTGGCCGAAGTGACGGGTCAGTTCCTCGCGTTGCAGGTCTCGGCGGGCGCGAGCGCCGCCCAGCTGTTCGACTCGTGGGCCGGTGCCCTCGCCCCCGCGGTGTACCGGGAGTCGGTGCTGCCGGCATCCGCTGCGGCGCTGCGTGCCGTCCGCGAGTTGGCCGTGCCGGCGGGAAGCGGCATCGATCGCGTGCCGCTCATCCATTTCGGCGTCGGAACGGGCGAGCTCCTCGCCGACATGGCCTCTCTCGACATCGATGCGATCGGTGTCGACTACCGGGTGCGGCTCGACGACGCGGTGGGACGGATCGGCCGCGACCTCACGGTGCAGGGCAACCTCGACCCGGCTCTGCTGTTCGCTCCCGAGCCGGTGCGCACGGCCGCCGTGCACGACATCCTCGCCGCCGGCACCGCCGCCCGCGCCCACGTGTTCAACCTCGGTCATGGCGTTCCGATGGACGCCGACCCCGACGCGATCGGGGCGGTGGTGCGGACGGTGCACGAGTGGCGGATGCCGTGACGCGCACCGACCTCTCCTCCGCCGACCGGCACGACCTCGTGGTCGTCGGGGGCGGGATCGCCGGGCTTGTGATCGCGCGTGATGCCGCGCGGGCCGGGCTGCGCGTCGTGCTCCTGGATGCGTCGGACCATCGCGGCGGGATGCTGCGTCGCGGCGATCTCGCCGGCATCCCCATCGACCTCGGGGCGGAGTCGTTCGCGACCCGCACCGACGGGGTCGCCGACCTCGTCGCCGACCTCCCGGCGGATGCCGCCCTGGAGATCGTTTCCCCCGCTCCGGGTGGTGCGCACCTCGCGGCGCTCGCCGACGGGGAGGTGCTCCACGCGCCGTTGCCGCGCCGCACCGTGCTCGGCATCCCCGCCGATCCGCTGGCCGACGATGTCGTGCGCATCCTCGGCGACGCCGCCGCACGCCGCGTCGCCGACGAGCGTCACGCCGACGCGCCCGCGGCGGTGACCGAGGAGCCGACACTCGCCGACCTCGTCGCGCAGCGGTGCGGGCCGGAGCTCGTGCGACGACTGGTCGATCCGCTGTGCCGCAGCGTCTACTCCGCTCCCGCCGACCGGTTGTACCTGTCGCGGCTGCACCCCGCGCTCTGGGAGGCGTACCTGACGGGTGGCTCGCTCGTGGCCGCCGCGGCGACCCTCGCCCGACCCGAACGCGCCGGTGCCGCCGTCGCGGGCATCGCGGGCGGGATGTGGCGCCTCGCGGATGCCGTCGCGCGCGATGCCGAACGTCACGGTGCGCGCCTCGTCACCGCCGCGTCCGTCGTGCGTGCGACACCGGCGAGCGACGGCGACGACATCGCCGTCGAACTCGGGAGCGGCGGGGTGTTCCGCGGTGCGCGGGTCGTCATCGCCACCGGCGCCACCGCCGCGCGTCGTCTGCTCGGCGGCGCTCCCGAAGAGACCGCCCCGGTCCGGGTGGTGGCCGCCCTCGTCCACGCGCCCGCCTTGGATCACCACCCCGTCGGCTCCGGCGTGATCGCGGCCGTCGACGTGCCGTCGGCCGCGAAGGCCCTCACCCACGTCACGGCGAAGTGGGCGTGGGCCGCGGCATCCGTGCCCGCCGGGCAGCACGTCGTTCGGCTCTCGGCGCGCGGCGCCGACGCCCCGCTCTCGTCGCCGGAGGATCTCGCGCGGGAGATCGCCCTCCTCACCGGTGTCGACGTCGCCGCCGCCGACGTCCTCGCCGTCACGTCGGCGGAGTGGACGGATGCCGTCGCGAGCGCCCCCGCAGACGACCGCGAGCTGTCGGCACTCGCAGACCGCGGCATCCACTTCGCGGGAGCGACCGTCGCGGGCACCGGCCTCGCCTCCGTCGTGCCCCATGCGCGCGAGCTCGCGCGCGAACTCGTCGCGCGCCACGGCGCGACGCACACGTCCTCGCCGTCCGACACCTCGACGGCCCCCGACCACCCCACGACCTCCCGGAGGATCGCATGACGGAAGAGAACCTCGTCGGCTACACCCTGTTCGCCGTGCTGAGCGCTGCGCGCACGCGCGACGGCATCCGCCCCGCGCCGCCCACGCCGGAGGCGCTGCAGGCCCTCGACGCCGAGATCGGGTCGCTCGCCGCGGCGGGCGTCACGGTGCGGGGGATCTACGACGTGACCGGCATGCGCGCCGATGCCGACCTCATGGTCTGGCTGCACGGCGACACGGCCGAGTCACTGCAGAAGGGGCTGCGTGCCCTCCGCCGCACCGCTGTGCTCCGGGGGTTCTCGTGCGAGTGGAGCGCGATGGGGGTGCACCGGGAGGCGGAGTTCAACAAGCGTCACGTGCCCGGGTACCTCCGCGGGGAGCGCGCCCGGGACTGGCTGTGCCTGTACCCGTTCGTCCGCAGCTACGAGTGGTACCTGCTGCCCGAGGCCGAGCGTGCCGCGATGCTCGCCGAGCACGGCCGGAAGGGCGCCGTATTCACCGATGTCGTCGCCAACACGGTGTCGACCTTCGCGCTCAGCGACTACGAGTGGCTCCTGCCGCTGGAGAGCGACGAGCTCCTCAGCCTCGTCGACCTCATGCGGGATCTGCGCGCGACCGAGGCGCGCCGTCACGTGCGCGAGGAGGTCCCGTTCTACACGGGCCGCCGCGTGTCCACGGCGGAGCTCGCGGAGGTGCTCTCCTGATGGCTGAGAACATCGGCGCTGCCGCCCCCGCGACACCCGAGGGCTTCCGCCCCAAGCCGCCGCGCGCACAGTCCGCACCCGTGTGCGGTGAGGGATGCCGCGTGCCGGCGGCCACGCCCGCCACCTGCGCGGGCGAACCGCACGTGTCGCAGCCCGTCGCCTACGACGGCGTGCTGCTCCTCGGCTTCGGTGGGCCCGAAGGCCAGGACGACGTCATCCCCTTCCTGCGCAACGTCACCGCCGGTCGAGGCATCCCCGACGAGCGGCTGGAGGAGGTGGCGCACCACTACCGGCACTTCGGTGGCGTGTCGCCCATCAACGACCACAACCGGGAGCTGAAGGCGGCCCTCGACGCGGAGCTCGCCGCGCGCGGCCTCGATCTGCCGGTGCACTGGGGAAACCGCAACTGGATGCCGTACGTCGCCGACGCGCTGCAGGATGCGGTCGGGGCGGGCCGTCGTCGTCTCCTCGCGATCGCGACGAGCGCGTACTCTTCGTACTCCTCGTGCCGCCAGTACCGCGAAGACCTCGCGGACGCTGTCGAGGCGACGGGCCTCGGGGGCCAGGTGGAGATCGACAAGGTCCGTCAGTTCTTCGACCACCCGGGCTTCATCACCCCGTTCGTCGACGGCATCCGCACCGCCGTCGCGGAGCTCGTCGAGCGCGGCATCACCGACCTCGCCGCGGATGTGGAGGTGCTGTTCTCGACGCACTCGATCCCCGACTCGGACGCCGACCGGTCGGGTCCGCCGGAGCGCGGGTTCGGCGCGGGCGGGGCGTACGTCGCTCAGCACCTGGCCGTCGCGGAGCAGATCATGGCGCAGCTGGGCATCGGCAGCGCGTGGCAGCTGGTTTTCCAGAGCCGGTCGGGCCCGCCGCAGGTGCCGTGGCTGGAACCCGACATCAACGACGCGCTGGAGGATCTCCCCGCGCGCGGCCGGAAGGCCGTCCTCATCGTGCCGCTCGGATTCGTGAGCGATCATATGGAGGTGCTCTGGGACCTCGACACGGAGGCGCTCGAGACGGCCGAACGGCTCGGACTCGTGGCGCTGCGGACGGCGACGCCCGGAACCCACCCCGCGTACGTGTCGGGACTCGTCGACCTCATCGAGGAACGCCTGCGAGGGACGCCGGTCGAGGAGCGGCCCCACCTCACCGATCTCGGGCCGTGGTACGACGTGTGCCGTCCCGGCTGCTGCGAGAACAAGCGGCTGGGGTTCCAGCCCGCCCTCGCCGGGATCGCGCCGTGACCGACGCGCTCCGGCTGGGCACTCGAGCGAGCGCGCTGGCGACCACCCAGTCCGGGCACGTCGCCGACGCGCTGCGCGCCGCCACCGGGCGCGACGTCGAACTCGTGCCGATCACGACGGCCGGTGACGTGCTCACCGGTCCGCTCGCCCAGCTCGGCGGGACGGGCGTGTTCGTGGCGGCGCTGCGCGATGCCCTGCTGCGCGGAGCGTGCGACCTCGTCGTGCACTCCATGAAGGATCTGCCCACGGGAGCCGTCCTGGGGCTGCGCATCGCCGCCGTCCCCGAGCGCGCGTCGCAGCGCGATGTGCTGTGCGCCCGCGACGGGCTCTCCCTCGACCAGCTGCCGCTCGGTGCGGTGGTCGGCAGCGGCTCGCCGCGTCGCGTCGCCCAGCTCCTGCGGCGGCGGCCGGACCTCGACGTCCGCGGCATCCGGGGCAACGTCGACACCCGCCTCCGGAAGGTTCACGAGGGGGAGTACGACGCGACGGTCCTCGCCGAGGCGGGACTGGCCCGACTGGGTCGCACCGACGAGATCACCGACGTGTTCGAGCTGGATACGTGGCCCACGTCCGCCGGGCAGGGCGCCCTCGCCGTCGAGGTGCGCACCTACGATCCGGCGCTGGCGGACGCGGTCGCGGCGATCGGTCACGAGGCGTCGACGACGGCGAGCCTCTGGGAGCGCGATGTGCTTCGCCGACTGGAGGCCGGCTGCGCCGCGCCGGTCGGCATCAGCGCACAACCGGCATCCGACGGGACGGTCGCCCTCGTCGCCGAGGTCTACGCCCTCGACGGCGCCGCCTCGGTGCGCGTCGAGCGACGCGTCGACGCACCCCGCCTGACCGACCCGCTCGACCGGGATGCCGAGGCCGCCGACATCGTCGCCGAACTGCTCGGAGCGGGTGCCGGTGACCTCGCCGACCTGGCAGGGTCGGGCGACACCGCCGGACCTGCCGGGACGGCGGGAGCGAACCCGTGAGCGGGCACGGACGCCTCCGCGGCGCCTCCGTGCTCGTCCCCCGCGGCGGGCCCTGGGGTGAGCGTGTCCGCGAGGACCTGCAGCAGCGGGGCGCCGAAGCGATCGTCGCCCCCGTGATCGCCTCCGCCCCGCCGCGCGACACGGCGGCCCGGGACCGAGCCTTCGACGCCCTCGCGCGAGGCGAGTACGCCTGGCTGTTCGTCACCAGCGCCGCCGCCGTCGAGCAGCTGACGCGCGAAGGCATCCGCGTTCCCGCCACCACGCAGATCGCCGCCGTCGGATCGGCGACAGCGCGCGCCGTGGCCGAGACCGGCGCCGAGGTGTCGTTCGTGCCGTCTGGCCCGTCGTCGGCGCGCGCCCTCACCGCGCAGTGGTGCCTCGGACGCGACCCGGACACGACAGGGCGATGCCTGGTCGTGCGGTCCGATCTCGCGACGGCCGTGGTGTCCGACGAACTGGAGCTGCGCGGCTTCGCGGTCGACGTCTGCATCGGCTACCGCACCGTCGGGATCGACCTCCCGGGCGACGTGCGTGCGCGTCTGCAGCGCGGCGGTGTCGACGTCGTGCTGCTCACCTCCCTCAGCGTCGGCCGTGAACTGCGGCGCCAGGTCGGTGCCCTCCCGTCGTCGACCCTCGTCGCCTCCATCGGGCCGGGGACCACCCGCGACGCCCGCCAGATCGGCTACGCCGTCTCCCACACCGCCCGCACTCAGAGCATCGACGCACTGATCGCCGAACTCGACGCGCCCGCGCGCGACACCCCGCACCTGGACGCTCCCGTACCGGATGCCGTCCCCGCTCGAACGGAGCCCACCCCATGACCGCCTTCCCCGAGCGGCGCCCGCGTCGTCTTCGCGCCACCCCGGCCCTGCGCCGCCTCGTCGCGGAGACCGACCTGGCTCCCCGCCACCTCGTCCTCCCCGTCTTCGTCAAGGAGGGGATCGACGTCGCGCAGCCCATCGCGACGATGCCCGGCGCGCACCAGCACCCGCTGGCGGACCTTCCGGCGGTCGTCGAGGAGGCGGCTGCGGCGGGGGTCGGAGGTGTCATGCTGTTCGGCGTTCCCGCGGTGCGCGACGCCGTCGGCTCCGGCGCGACCGATCCCGACGGCATCCTCAATCGCGCCATCGCCGTCGCCGCCGAGGCCGCCGAAGGCCGCCTCACGGTGCAGGCCGACCTGTGCCTCGACGAGTTCACCGACCACGGACACTGCGGGGTGCTCGCCACCGACGGCAGCGTCGACAACGATGCGACGCTGGAGGTGTATGCCCGGATGGCGGTCGCGCAGGCGGACGCCGGCGCCGACATCCTCGGGCTCTCGGGGATGATGGACGGCCAGGTGCGCGCCGTGCGGGCTGCCCTCGATGCCGTCGGACACAGCGGGGTGGCGATCCTCGCCTACGCCGCGAAGTACGCTTCGGCGTTCTACGGCCCCTTCCGCGACGCGGTCGAGTCGACTCTCGACGGTGACCGCCGCACGTACCAGCTCGACCCGGCCAACGGCCGCGAGGGCGTGCAGGAGGCACTCGTGGATGCCGACGAGGGCGCCGACGTCGTCATGGTGAAACCCGCCGGCCCCTACCTCGACGTGCTGGCCCGCGTCGCCGACGTCTCGCCGGTCCCCGTCTGGGCGTACCAGGTGTCGGGGGAGTACGCGTTGATCGAGCACGCCGCCGCCGCCGGACTCATCGACCGCGACCGTGCCGTGATCGAGACGCTGCTCGGCATCCGCCGTGCCGGCGCGGAGACGATCCTCACCTACTGGGCCGTCGAGGTCGCGCAGCGACTGCGCGCGGGGGAGGTGCGCGCATGACCGGCAACGAAGAGCTGTTCGCGCGCGCTCAACGGGTCATCCCCGGCGGTGTGGACTCGCCCGTCCGCGCCTACGGGTCGGTCGGCGGCACCCCGAGGTTCGTGACATCCGCGCAGGGGCCGTACGTCACCGACGCCGACGGCCGCCGTTACGTCGACCTGGTCGCGAGCTGGGGTCCGGCGCTGCTGGGGCACGCGCACCCCGAGGTCGTCGAGGCGGTCGTCGCCGCGGCGCGACGCGGCCTGTCGTTCGGAGCTCCCACCGCCGCCGAAGCCGAACTCGCCGAACTGATCGCCGCCCGCGTTCCCGGGGTCGAAAAGGTGCGACTGGTCTCCACGGGGACCGAGGCCACCATGACCGCCATCCGCCTCGCACGGGGCGCCACCGGCCGCGACCTCCTGATCAAGTTCGCCGGGCACTACCACGGCCACTCCGACGGCCTGCTCGCCGCCGCCGGCTCGGGGCTCGCGACCTTCGCGCTCCCGGGCTCGGCCGGAGTCCCCGAGGCGGTCGCGGCGCAGACCCTCGTCGTGCCCTACAACGACATCGACGCGCTGGAAGCCGCTTTCGCCGCCCACCCGGGCCGCATCGCCGCCGTCATCACCGAGGCCGCCGCCGCCAACATGGGAGTCGTGGCCCCGGCATCCGGGTTCTCCGCGGCGCTGCAGGCCCTCGTCCGGGCAGAGGGCGCGCTCCTCATCAGCGACGAGGTGCTCACGGGCTTCCGCGCCGCCGCCGGCGGATACGCGCAGGTGCTGCGGGAGGCCGGGGAACCGGTGATCCCCGATCTCGTCACCTTCGGCAAGGTCATCGGCGGCGGGATGCCGGTGGCCGCCGTCGCCGGCCGCGCCGACGTCATGGACCTCCTGGCGCCCACGGGGCCGGTGTATCAGGCAGGCACCCTCAGCGGGAACCCCGTCGCGGTCGCCGCCGGCCTCGCGACGCTACGGCTCGCCGACGACGACGTGTACCGCCGCCTCGCATCCGCCGCCGACACCGTCGCGACCGCCGTTGGCGAGGCGCTCACCGAGGCGGGCGTGCCGCACGTCGTCCAGCGGGCGGGCACGCTGTTCAGCGTGTTCTTCGGGCCCGAGGTGGTCGGCGGCGTGCCCGACTACGCGACGGCGCAGCGTCAGGATGCCGCGTCCTACGCGCGCTTCTTCCACGCCATGCTCGAGGCCGGCGTGAGCCTGCCGCCGTCGGCGTTCGAGGCGTGGTTCCTCACGGCCGCCCACGACGAGACCGCACTCGGCGAGGTGATCGCCGCCCTCCCGGCCGCCGCGCGCGCCGCCGCTCTCGCCTGACCGCGCACCCTGACCGCCCACGAGGGTGCCGGCGTGCGCCAAGTAGGCTGGGGGGATGGCCGTCACACTGCTCGGGGCCGCCGAGATCCGCGCGCTCGCCGCCGACCTGGACGTCACTCCGACGAAGAAGCTCGGGCAGAACTTCGTCGTGGATGCCAACACGGTCCGCAAGATCGTGCACGTCGCCCGTGTCACCGCCGACGACCATGTCGTCGAGGTCGGTCCCGGGCTCGGATCCCTCACCCTTGCGATCCTCGAGACCGGCGCGCCCGTGACGGCCGTCGAGATCGATCACCGCCTCGCCGAGCGACTTCCGCGCACGGCCGCCGCGCACGGCGTGCCCGACGGCGCTCTCCGGGTTATCGCGGCCGACGCGCTGCGGGTGACCGAGCTTCCCGGCGACCCTGACGTCCTTGTCGCGAACCTGCCGTACAACGTCAGCGTTCCGGTGCTCCTCCACTTCATGGAGACCTTCCCCGGCATCCGTCGCGGTGTCGTGATGGTGCAGGCGGAGGTGGGCGAACGGCTCGCCGCCCCGCCGGGCTCCAAGGTGTACGGCGCGCCGAGCGTGAAAGCGGCCTGGTACGGGTCGTGGCGGCTGGCCGGCACCGTCTCGCGGCAGGTGTTCTGGCCCGTGCCGGGGGTCGACAGCGTGCTGGTCGCCTTCGATCGCGACGCCGAGGCGCGCGGCTCGGAAGACGAGCGTCGTCTCACCTTCCGCATCGTGGATGCCGCGTTCCAGCAGCGCCGCAAGATGCTCCGCCAGGCACTGTCGAGTGTGCTGGGCGGCAACGCCGCGTCGGCCTCCGCGGTGCTCGAGGATGCCGGCGTCGCCCCGACCGCCCGCGGGGAAGAGCTCGCGATCGAGGACTTCGTCGCGATCGCACGCGCTCACGTCATGTGACGTTTCGCGCGCGTTTCCCGCGCGGCTACGAAACATGCCGGTAACATTCGGCGTATGCCTACCGCAGAGCATCCGGCTCCCGAACGGGTTCTCCTCCACGTCAGCGACACGCATCTGCGCGCCGGCGCACCACTCCTGTTCGATGCGATCGACGGCCGGGAACGGCTGGCTCGCGCCTTGGGAGGGATCGAGGCTTCGGGGGTACGCCCCGATGTGATCGTGTTCACCGGCGATCTGGTGGATCTGGGGGAGCGCCGTGCTTACGCCGATCTGCGCGCCCTGGTGGAGCCGTTCTCGCACCGCCTGGGCGCGGAGGTCGTGTGGGTCATGGGTAACCATGACGAGCGCGCCGCCTTCCGAGCGGAGCTATGGGACGAGCAGACCGACGACCGGCGCCCCGTCGACCGGGTCGACGAGTTCGACGGTCTTCGCATCGTCACACTCGACACCTCCGTGCCCGGTCACCACTACGGCGAGGTCACCGACGATCAGCTCGCCTGGCTCGCGCGGGTTCTCGCGACGCCCGCGCCTTTGGGTACCATCCTCGCCATGCACCACCCGCCGGTGCCGAGCGTCCTGGCGCTCGCGGCCAGCGTCGAACTGCGCGACCAGCGGCGCCTTGCCGACGTCGTGCGGGGCACCGACGTGCGCGCGATCATCGCCGGGCATCTTCACTACTCGACGTTCGCGACGTTCGCCGGCATCCCGGTCTCGGTCGCTTCGTCCACGTGTTACGCGCAGGATCTCACCGTGCCGGTGGGGGGAACACGCCCGCAGGACGGGGCTCAGGCGTTCAACCTCGTGCACGTGTACGACGACACGATCGTCCACGCCGTCGTTCCGATCGACGTGCCGGTTCCCGTCGAGTACACCGACCCCGGGCGTGCGCGTGAACTGCTGGCGGAGGCCGGAATCACGGGCGTCAGTGTGACGCGCCGATCCGCTCCGCCGACTCGCCCGGTGCCCGTACTCCACTGACGTCGGCGTCAGACTCGACGCCGACCTCGGGCAGCTCCCATGGCCCGCGGATGGGGAACATCCGCTCGAGGGTGTCGCGCACCGTACGGATGCGCACGTCTTCGGGCACCTCGGATGATCCGCCGTCGTTGAGGCAGAACATGTCGACGTCTCGCCGCTCCTCGAGCCGCCGCATCTGGCGCAGGGATGCCGCAAGGGTCGACTGCACGTACCGCACGCGGGCTTCGGTCGACACGACGGCACGACCCGTCATCAGCGCGAAGTAGTGGTAGAGGCTGTTAGTGACGGAGATGTCGGTCGCCGAGCGGAAGCGGGATGCCGCGGTGCGGGCGAAGTCGTCGGGGAACTCGCGCTCGAGTTCGGTGATCACGCTGCGTCGCAGCGGTGTCGCGCAGTGCTCGAGGTCGCGAAGGATGGTGCGGCCGAAGCGTTCGCGCAGGAGCGCCCGGTTGACGCGCAGCGCGTTGTCGTGGCCGCTGCGGTGCGGGAGGGGATCTCCCGTGCCGATGCGGATCGGACACTCGACGAACTTCGACACCCCCCCGGAGGTGAAGAACAGTTCGGGGCGGACGGGGCGAGCGAAGAACATGTCGTCGTTGGAGTAGAGGAACCGCTCGGCGAGCCCGTCGATGCGATGCAGCTGCGCCTCGACCGCGTGCGAATTGTGGGTCGGCAGCACGGAGGTGTCGGCGAAGAAGTCCTCGCTGCGCACGAGCGTGACGCGGGGGTCGTCGGCCAGCCACGACGGGCGCGGCGAGTCGGTCGCGATGAAGATGCGTCGCACCCACGGGGCGTACATGTGCACGCTGCGCAGCGCGTACCGCAGCTCGTCGACGTGGCGGTAGCGCGCGGCGCTCTCGTCGCCTTCGCCGACGACGTATCCCTCCATCTGCGCGGCGCGCTGCCGCTGGAACTCGCTGGACGAACCGTCGACCCACGAGAAGACGAGGTCGATCTCGTCGACGACTTCGTCCGGCTGCGGGTCGAACATGCCCTCGAGCGTCGGCCACGACCGCCCGTACCGGTGTGTCGTCGCAGGTCGCAGGTCGCCGGCCGCGAACACGCGGCGGGTGAGCGCATTCGCCCGGGGGGCGTGGATCATGTCGCCGTCTCGCCGCCAGAACTCGAGCGCGAAGCTGCAGTCCTTGTCGTAGCGCAGCGAACCCGTCGCGCTGATGCGCGGCCGGTACAGTCGGATCGATCGGGCGCCCTCGGACGCCGCCTCCGTCGACGGCTCCAGGTCGGCGGCCAGGGCGACCGGCGCGCCGGCGGGCTTGGCGTAGAGCGGCTCGCGCTCGCCGAGCGCGCGGAGCACACCGAGCACAGCGTCGCGCTGGGCGGCGTCGACCACGAGGGCCGGGGTCGCGGAGCCATGACGGATCAGTGTGAGCGCGATCCCCGCGGCATCCAGCGCGTCGGCGACTAGGAGCAGGTCGGCCTCGAGGGCCTGACCGGGCGTCGTGTCGTCGTGCCGGAGCCGGAACACGCCGTCGTCGAAGACGACGTCGCCCCTGGTGAGCAGCCCCGACCAGGGATGGGGGTGGGAAGGCAGCGCCTGCAGAGCCGTCATGTGCTCCTCTCTGGCCGCATCGACGATGCGAACTCTCCCCAACGTAGACGCAACGTGTGACATCGACGTTTCGTGCCCACCGTGGTCGGCGTCAGAACGGGTCGCTAGCCTGGGGGAGTGACCGAGAACCGCTTCCCGCCGTCCCGCGGCGGAGACCTCCACCGTCCCTACACCGCCGCCGACGACCGCTACACCTCCACCGAGTACCGTCAGGTCGGCGCGAGCGGGCTGTACCTCCCGCCCGTCTCCCTCGGGCTGTGGTGGAACTTCGGCGACAACTACCCCTTCGACGGCCAGCGGGCGCTCCTGCGCCACGCGTTCGACCGGGGGATCACGCACTTCGATCTCGCGAACAACTACGGCCCGCCCTACGGCTCCGCCGAGACCAACTTCGGCCGCATGATGCGTGAGGACTTCGGCCGCTACCGCGACGAGCTCATCATCTCCTCCAAGGCCGGCTACGACATGTGGCAGGGGCCCTACGGGCAGTGGGGATCGCGGAAGTACCTGCTGGCCAGCGCCGAGCAGTCGCTCACGCGCATGAGCATCGACTATGTCGACATCTTCTACTCGCATCGCTTCGATCCCGTCACGCCCCTCGAGGAGACCATCGGCGCGCTCGACACCCTCGTGCGCCAGGGCAAGGCCCTCTATGTCGGCATCTCCTCCTACAGCGCCACGCAGACCGCCGAGGCCGCCGCGATCGCGCGCTCGCTCGGGACGCCGCTCGTGATCCACCAGCCGTCCTACTCGATCCTCGATCGCTGGATCGAAGACGGTCTGACGGGGGTTCTCCGTCAGGAGGGGATGGGGGCGATCGCCTTCGTCCCGCTCGCGCAGGGTCTTCTCACGAACCGCTACCTCGGCGACGGCACGTCGGAGCGTTCCCAGCAGCGGTCGTCGCTCCCGGGCTCGACGCTCTCCGAGAGCGCACTGTCGGGACTGAGGTCGCTCGACGTCATCGCGCGGGAGCGCGGGCAGACCCTCGCCCAGCTCGCCCTGCAGTGGGTGCTGCGCGACGGTGTCGTCACGTCGGCGCTCATCGGTGCATCCCGTCCCGAGCAGCTCGACGAGAACCTCGCCGCCCTGTCCGGCCCGGCGTTCGACACCGAGGAGCTCGAGCAGATCGACGTGATCGCCGCCGGCATCGATCAGCTGTGGGCGCCGACCGCGTGAGCCTCAGTCGACAGCCCGAGCGCCGGGTGCACGTGCGCGCGCCCGGCAAGGTGAACATCTTCTTCGAGGTCGGTGACGTGCAGTCCGACGGCTACCACGACGTCGCGTCGGTGTACCAGGCCGTCTCGATGTACGAAGACCTCTCGGCGACGACCGACGATGAGTTCTCGATCTCGGTCACGGGCGACGTCGACGTGAGCGGGGTACCGCTGGACGACCGCAATCTCGCCGTCCGGGCCGCCCGGCTCGTCGCCCGCGAGGTCGGGTGGGAGTACGGGGTGCGCCTCGAGGTGCACAAGGGCGTGCCGGTCGCCGGGGGCATGGGCGGCGGCTCGGCGGATGCCGCGGCGGCGCTCGTGGCGGTCAACGAACTGCTCGACGGGCGGCTGTCGTCGGCCGAGCTCCATGCTCTCGGTGCGCAGTTGGGCGCCGATGTCCCGTTCGCGCTGCGCGGGGGCACTGCCGTAGGCACCGGACGCGGTGACGAGCTTGCACCCGCGCTCGTGCGCGGTCGCTTCGACTGGGTGTTCGTGACGCACGTCGAAGGGCTGTCGACGCCAGAGGCGTATGCGGGCCTCGACGCACTTCGTGCGCGCACCGACATCTCGCCCTCCCGCGGGGTCCCCGCCGTCGACCCCGCCGTGCTCCAGGCGCTCCGTGGCGGTGATGCCGCCGCGCTCGCCGCGGCGATGCGCAACGACCTGCAACCGGTCGCCGTCCAGCGGCGTCCCGAGTTGGGCGAGCTGATCGAGGAGGGCGTCGGTCGCGGCGCGCTCGCCGGGATCGTGTCGGGGTCAGGCCCCACCGTCGCCTTCCTGGCATCCGATGAGCGCACCGCCGCCGACCTCGCGCGGGACCTCTCCGATGCCGGACACGCGGCTGTGGCGGTGCACGGTCCCGTCGCCGGCGCGCGCATCCTCACGATCGACTGAGCGGAGACTCGCCATGACCGAACTCGATCAGAACTTCCACGACGCTCCGATCGACGCGGCATCCCTCGACGGCGTCGCCGCGCAGGGACTGAGCCTTCGCCGCGTCGACGATGCGTCACGACCCGAGGTCGACCGCTGGCTCGATGCCGTCGTGCGCGGATTCCTCGGCAGCGAGCGCAACGAGACGCAGTGGCAGGCCTTCTTCGATCTCGGCGCCTATCGTCGCAAGCTCGGCGTCTACGATGCCGGCGCCCCGCTGTCGGAGGTGCCGGTGGCGACCTTCGCGTCGTGGGGTGCTCGTCTGACGGTGCCGGGCGGCGAGGTGGCGACGTGCGCGATCAGCTCGGTCACGGTCGCCCCCACGCATCGTCGCCGCGGACTGCTACGGCACATGATGTCGGGCGAACTGCGCACGGCGGCCGCCCTCGGGTTCCCCGTCGCATCGCTGACGGTGAGCGAGTCGAGCATCTACGGCCGCTACGGGTTCGCGCCCGCGGCGGCAGCGGCGGAGTGGGAGATCGACGCCCGCCGCGCAGGCTGGGTGGGTCCCGAACCCGAGGGACGCATCGACTTCGTCTCGCGCGATCAGGCCAGAGAGCTCGCCCCGGTGCTCCACGAGCGCACGCGCACGGCGTCGCCCGGCGAGATCGACATGCCCGGCGGACACTGGGACCGGTTCTTCGGCACGCGGCCCGATGCCGAGAAGGCCGAGGAGCTGCGCGCGGTGCAGTTCCGCTCGCCGACCGGTTCGTTGGACGGCTTGGCCCTCTATCGCGTGACCGAGAACCACGACGACTTCGCGGCATCCCGGGTCGACGTGCAGCTCCTCCTCAGCGCGACGGATGCCGCCTACGCGGCGCTCTGGCGGTTCTTGCTGTCGATGGACCTCATCGGCACGGTGCGGGCGGGGGAGCTGTCGACCGACGAGCCGCTGTGGTGGATGCTGGCCGACCAGCGCGCCGCGAAGATCACGGTGCGCGACCACCAGTACGTGCGCATCCTCGATCCGGTCGCGGCACTGGCGGCGCGCCGGTGGGACGTCGTCGACGTCGTCGCACTGGAGGTCGCGGATCCGCTCGGGATCGCGGCGGGCACGTACATACTGCGCACGGGCCCCGACGGTGCGGCCGAGGTCGAGCGCGGAGACGTCGACGACGCGGCCCCGAGTGCCGCACTGCGCGTCACGTTAGGCGTCGCGGAGCTGTCGGCGATTCTCCTCGGCGGGGTGTCCGCGGCGACGCTCGCGGCCGCGGGACGCATCCGCACCGAAGACCCGGCCCGCCTCGCGCGCCTGTTCGCCGGCACCGTGACGCCGCGGCTCAGCTTCTGGTACTGACCGCGGGGCATCGCCGGTGGCCCCGGCGAGGGCTCGTGAGCGCCCGGGGAGCCGCACGCGCAGCGGAGGAGATCTGCGCAGCGGAGGTGGCATCCGCTCGATTCGTCCTCCGAAACGCGGATCTCCTCCGCAACGACGTGCCCACCGCGTCGTCACCTCACGCGTACGAGGGCACGTCCGCGAGCGCCTAGCCTGGATGACGACATGGCACATCTGCTCGGGGCCGAAGGCCTGCACCTGGAATACCCCACGAAGGTCGTCTTCGACGGCGTCTCTCTCGGCGTCGACGAGGGCGACCGCATCGGCATCGTGGGGCGCAACGGCGACGGCAAGTCGAGCCTCATGTCGATGCTCGCCGGGAAGCGAGAGCCGGATGCCGGTCGCGTGACGGTGCGCGGAGGGGTGCGCATCGGCATGCTCGATCAGGCCGACGTGCTGTCCGACGACGAGACCGTCGGCGGGGCGATCGTGGGCGACCGGCCGGAGCACGAATGGGCCGGCGACGCGGCCGTGCGCGACGTCATCGCCGGACTCGTCGGCGACCTCGACTGGGACGGCGCGCTGGGCGCGCTCTCGGGAGGGCAGCGCCGCCGCGTCGCCCTCGCACGCCTCCTCGCGGGCGACTGGGACGTGCTCGCCCTGGATGAGCCCACGAACCACCTCGACGTCGAGGCGGTCGCCTGGCTCGCGGAGCACCTGAAGCGACGCTGGTCGCCGAGCTCGGGGGCGCTGCTGGTCGTGACGCACGACCGGTGGTTCCTCGACGAAGTCTGCACACGCACGTGGGAGGTGCACGACCGGATCGTCGAGCCGTTCGACGGCGGCTACGCGGCGTACATCCTGCAGCGCGTCGAACGCGACCGGCAGGCGGCCTCCATCGAGGCACGCCGTCAGAACCTCGCTCGTAAGGAGCTCGCGTGGCTGCGCCGCGGTGCTCCGGCGCGCACCTCCAAGCCGAAGTTCCGCATCGACGCGGCCAACGAGCTGATCGCGGATGTGCCGGAGCTCCGCGACCGCGTGTCGCTGCAGTCGCTCGCCGTCGCCCGGCTCGGGAAGGATGTCGTCGACCTCCTGGATGCCGGTGTCGTCTACGACGATCGGCCCGTGCTCAGCGACGTGGAGTGGCGGATCGCGCCGGGGGAGCGCACCGGCATCCTGGGCGTGAACGGTGCCGGGAAGTCGACGCTCCTCGGTCTCGTGGCCGGCACCGTCGAGCCGACCAGCGGGCGGGTCAAGCGCGGGAAGACGGTGCGGGTCGCGACCCTCACGCAGCGGATGGACGAGCTCGACCCGCATCTGGACGAACCGGTGCGCATCGTCGTCGGTCGCCTGCGCACGACGTACGAGTTCGGCACGGGCTCCAAGGCGCAGGAACTCACGCCCGGTCAGCTGCTGGAACGCATGGGGTTCTCGTCGGCGCAGCTGTCGACGCCCGTGAAAGACCTCTCGGGTGGTCAGAAGCGGCGGCTCCAGCTCCTGCTGATCCTTCTCGACCAGCCCAACGTGCTGATCCTCGACGAGCCGACGAACGACCTCGACACCGACATGCTCGCCGCGATCGAGGAGCTGCTGGATGCGTGGGCGGGCACGCTCCTCGTCGTCAGCCACGACCGCTACTTCATGGAGCGGGTGACCGACCAGCAGTACGCCGTCATGAACGGGCACCTGCGTCATCTCCCCGGTGGCGTCGACGAGTACCTGCGTCTGCGGCGCGCGCAGCAGGCGACCGGCCGACCGGGGTCGTCTTCGCCCGCCGTCGCGTCGTCCCCTGCCGCGTCGTCCCCTGCCGCGTCGTCCCCTGTCGCGTCGTCCCTCGCGGGCGCCGATCGTCGCGCGGCGCAGAAGGAGTTGCAGGCCACGGAGCGTCGGCTCTCGAAGCTCACGGCGCAGGTGGATGCCGACCGCACCGCGCTCGCGGACCACGACCAGTCGGACTACGTCGGTCTCGGACAGAAGATGCAAAAGATCGGCGAGATGGATGCCGAGATCGCCACGCTCGAAGAACGCTGGCTCGACCTATCGGAGTCGCTCGAAGTCTGAGACGCCGCGTCAGCGCGACGTGTCGAAGCCGAGGCTGAGCTTGCGCAGGAGTGCGGCGAGCCGGTCGCGATCGGTGCGCGAGAGCATCGCGAGGAGCACGGCTTCGGCATCCACGAGTCTCGTGATGGCCGCGTCGACGCGTGTGCGTCCGTCTTCGGTGAGCGTCACGAGGACGCTGCGCCCGTCGGCTGGGTCCGCCTCGCGGCGGACGAGGCGGCGGCCGACGAGACGATCGATGCGATTGGTCATGGTGCCGCTGGAGACCAGTGTCTGCTGGAGCAGCTGCTTCGGGCTCAACTGGTACGGCTCGCCGGCCCGGCGCAGCGCCGACAGCACGTCCCACTCCCACGGCTCGAGCTCGCTGCGACGGAACGCCTCACGGCGCGCGCGGTCGAGGTGGCGCGAGAGGCGGTCGACGCGCGAGAGCACCTCGAGGGGCGAGAAATCGAGGTCGGGTCGCTGCGTCGTCCACGCGTCGACGATCCGGTCGACCTCATCGTGTTCGGCGGTCACTCCGCCATTATCCCGGGTCGAGGCATCGCCCGCGCGAACGGGGAGACGGTGCCGCCCGTGGCAGACTGGACGGTGCGGCCCCGCCCTGCGGTCCGCGGTCCGCCGTGGTGTAATGGCAGCACGACAGCCTTTGGAGCTGTGAGGTCTAGGTTCGAATCCTGGCGGCGGAGCATGACGGAGAACACTCTCGACCCCTCGCTGGCCGTGGTCATTCTCGCGGCGGGGCAGGGTACCCGCATGCGCTCCGCGCTCCCGAAGGTGCTCCATCGCATCGGCGGGCGGCCGCTGGTCGGGCACGTGCTCGACACGGCCCGTGACCTGGCTCCCGCGCACGTCGTGGTCGTCGTGCGCCACGAGCGCGACCAGGTCGCCGAGGCTGTTCTCGGGGTCTCGCCCGAAGTGATCGTCGTCGACCAGGACGAGGTCGCCGGCACGGGTCGCGCGGTCGAGATCGCCCTGACCGCGCTCCCCGACTTCGACGGCGACGTGCTCGTGCTGAGCGGCGACGTCCCCCTGCTGGATGCCGAGACCCTCGCCGCCGTCGTGGGCGCCCACCGCGCTGCGGCGTCGGCCGCGACGCTGCTGAGTGCGGTCGTCGACGAGCCCACCGGCTACGGCCGGGTGCTGCGCGATGCCGACGGCGGCGTCGCGCGCATCGTGGAGCAGAAGGACGCGACCGACGACGAGGCCGCCGTCCGTGAGATCAACGCCGGGGTGTACGTCTTCGCTGCGAGGGAGCTGCGCACCCGCCTGCCGCTCCTCAGCACGGACAACGCGCAGGGGGAGAAGTACCTCACCGACGTCATCGGACTCCTGCGCGCCGACGACCGCGCGGTCGCGGCATCCGTCGTGGCCGACGTGTCCGTCACCCTCGGGGTCAACGACCGGGCGCAGCTGGCGGAGGCGGGCCGGCTCCTCAACGCCCGCACCGTCCGGCGGTGGCAGCTGGCCGGGGTGACCATCCAAGACCCGGCGACCACGTGGATCGATGTCACCGCGACGCTCGCCCCCGACGTGACCGTCTTACCCAACACCCACATCCTGCGGGCGACGACGGTCGAGACCGGCGCGATCGTCGGCCCCGACACGACCCTCGAGGACTGCGAGGTCGGCGAGGGCGCGGTCGTCCGCCGGACGGATGCCATGCTCGCCGTCATCGGCGCGGGTGCGGCCGTCGGACCGTTCGCCTACCTGCGTCCAGGCACCCAGTTGGCCGCCCGCGGCAAGATCGGCACCTTCGTCGAGACGAAGAACTCCACGATCGGCGAGGGCAGCAAGGTGCCGCATCTGTCGTACATCGGCGACACGACGATCGGCCGCGGCGTGAACCTCGGCGCCGGCGCGATCACCGCGAACTACGACGACATCGCCAAGCACCGCACCGAGATCGGCGACGAGGTGCACTCCGGCTCGCACAACGTGTTCGTCGCGCCCGTTAGGATCGGAGATGGCGCCAAGACGGGCGCCGGAGCGGTCATCCGAAAGGACGTCCCCGCCGGTGCGCTCGCTCTCAGCGTGACCCCTCAACGCAATGTCGAGGGGTGGGTCGAGAATCACCGACCGGGCACGGAAGCGGCCGCAGCCGCCGCACGTGCGCGGTCCGCACAGAAAGCGGACGATGGCGCGCAAGAACAAGGCGACTGATCCCGAGAGGGACGACATCGCCCCCGGCCTCGTCGTGAAGACGAAGAAGCGTCTCGTCGTGGCGGCGGGCAGCTCCCACCCCGAACTCGCGCAGCAGGTGGCCGCCGAGCTGGGGTCGAGCCTCGTGCCGACCGAGCACCGCACCTTCGCCTCCGGCGAGATCCTCACGCGCTTCGAGGTGTCCATCCGCGGATGCGACATCTTCCTCATCCAGTCGTTCGGCCCCCCGGTCAACGAGTGGCTCATGGAGCTGCTCATCATGTTGGATGCCGCCAAGCGCGCGTCCGCGAAGCGCATCTCCGTCGTCGCCCCGTACTACCCGTACTCCCGGCAGGACAAGAAGGGCCGGGGACGCGAGCCCATCAGTGCGCGCCTCGTCGCCGACCTGCTCAAGACCGCCGGCGCCGACCGCGTCATGAGCGTCGACCTCCACGCGGCGCAGATCCAAGGTTTCTTCGACGGCCCCGTCGATCACCTCTTCGCCAAGCCCGTGCTGCTCGACTACTTCGAGAAGAGCCTGTCGCCCGAAGACCGCGCGAAGCTCACGGTGGTCTCACCCGACACCGGACGCGTGCGCGTGGCCGACACCTGGTCGGACAGCCTCGACGCGCCGCTCGCGATCATCCACAAGCGCCGTGACCCCAACGTCGCCAACCAGGTGACCGTCAACGACATCGTCGGCAACGTCGAGGGGCGCGTCTGCCTCCTCGTCGACGACATGATCGACACCGGCGGGACGATCGTGAAGGCTGCGCAGGCCCTCAAGAAGGACGGCGCCGAGCGCGTCATCGTCGCCGCCACGCATGCGATCTTCAGCGACCCGGCCAGCACTCGTCTGCAGGACGACGCGATCGACGAAGTGGTGGTCACCGACACGATCCCCCTGCCTCCCGAGAAGCGATTCCCGGGCCTGACGGTGCTCCCGATCGCGCCGCTGCTCGCGCGGGCGATCAAAGAGGTCTTCGAGGACGGGTCGGTCACGAGCATGTTCGACGGCGCGGCCTGACAGACGCGAATAGGATCGCGGCATGGCCGCCGCATCCGCTCTCGACATCGAGCGCCCGTTCTCCCACGACACCGCAGCCGTCCTGGCGGCGCTGCAGACCGATCCCGGTGGCCTGACGGCATCCGACGCCGCTGAGCGGCTCGCGCAGGTCGGTCCGAACGTCCTTCCCGAGCCCGCCCGCACCCCCGCGTGGCTGCGGTTCCTCGGGCACTTCAACGACACCCTCATCTACATCCTGCTCGGCGCGGCCGCGATCAAGGCGATCATGGCGGACTGGCTCGACTTCTGGGTCATCATGGCCGTCGCCATCATCAACGCCGTGATCGGGTTCCTGCAGGAGGGCCGCGCCGAGAAGGCGCTTGCCGGCATCCGCGGGATGCTGTCGGCCGACGCGCAGGTGCGGCGCGATGGCGCGTGGTCGACGATTCCCGCCGCCGACCTCGTCCCGGGAGATGTCGTTCGTCTCGCGCCGGGCGACAAGGTGCCCGCCGACGTGCGTCTGCTGGAGACCTTCCAACTGCGGATCGAGGAGGCAGCGCTCACCGGCGAATCGGTGCCGTGCTCGAAGCAGAGCGAGCCGGTCGCCGACGACGCCGGGGTGGGCGACCGCACGTCGATGGCGTTCTCGGGCACGATCGTCTCGGCGGGACAGGGACGCGGCGTCGTCACCGGCACAGGCTCTCGCACCGAGATCGGGCGCATCCAGACGCTGGTGGGGGAGGCAGGCTCGCTGCAGACTCCGCTGACCACCCAGCTCGCTCAGTTCGGCAAGGTGCTCACTCTCGTCATCCTCGGGATGGCCGTGCTGATGATGCTCATCGGACGCTTCCTCCACCGCATGCCGCTGGGTGATCTCGTTTCGGCGACCATCGGGTTCGCCGTGGCCGCCATCCCGGAGGGCCTTCCCGCGCTCGTCACGATCACCCTGGCGATCGGCGTGCAGCAGATGGCACGCCGGAACGCCATCACGCGAAAGCTCCCCGCCGTCGAGGCGCTCGGTTCGGTCACCACCGTGTGCTCCGACAAGACCGGCACGCTGACGAAGAACGAGATGACGGTGCGGCGGATGGTGACTCCGGTCGCGCGCTACGAGGTGGACGGCCTGGGCTACGACCCGGCGGGGGAGATCCGCCGCGTGTCGACTTCCGCGGCTCCTGCGGGCTCCGTGGGCGACGGGGATGTCCGGGCCCTCCTGGCCGTCGCCGACCTCTGCAACGACGCGCACGTCGTGCCGTCCGACGACGGGTCGGGGTGGACCCTCGTCGGCGAGCCGACCGAGGGCGCTTTGAAGGTCGTCGCGATGAAGGGAGGCCCGCGGCCCGAGCCTCGCCCGAAGCGCATCGGCGTCGTCCCCTTCGATTCGGCGAACAAGTTCATGGCCACCCTCAACGAGTCCGTCGACGGGGCCCGGGCGATCCTCGTGAAGGGCGCTCCCGACCGCCTCCTCGAGCGCTCGCTCACGCAGCGTGGCGCCGACGGCGCCGAGCCCGTCGACCGGGCTCTCTGGGAAGCGGCGATCGCGGAGCTGAGCGGCGAAGGTCTGCGCGTGCTCGCCGCGGCGCGCACCCCCACTCGTACGCGCGAGGTCGACATCGACGACCTCGTCGACCTCGAGTTCCTCGGGCTGTGGGGCATCCTCGACCCGCCGCGGCCCGAGGCCATCGAGGCCATCGCCGACTGCCATCACGCCGGCATCCGCGTGAAGATGATCACCGGCGACCACGCGGGGACCGCCCTCGCGATCAGCCGCGAGATGGGCCTCGCCGACGGCGACGACGTGCGCGTGCTGACCGGCGCGGAGCTGGAATCGCTCAGCCAGGAGCAGTTGAAGACGGTCGTGCGCGACGTCGACGTCTACGCGCGGACGAGCCCGGAGCACAAGATCCGGATCGTGCGTGCCCTGCAGTCCCACGGCGAGGTCGTGGCGATGACCGGCGACGGCGTGAACGACGCACCGGCCCTCACCCGAGCCGACGTCGGGATCGCGATGGGGATCAAGGGCACCGAGGCCACGAAGGAGGCGGCGGAGATCGTCCTGGCGGACGACAACTTCGCGACGATCCGCAGTGCGATCCGAGAGGGCCGTCGCATCTACGACAACCTGCGCAAGTCGGTGGTCTTCCTGCTGCCCACCAACGGCGCGCAGTCGCTCGTCATCCTCGTCGCGATCGTCTTCGGGTTCACCCTGCCGCTCACCCCCGTCCAGGTGCTCTGGGTCAACATGGTCACGGCGGTCAC
Source organism: Candidatus Microbacterium phytovorans (assembly GCA_029202445.1). NCBI lineage: Bacteria > Bacillati > Actinomycetota > Actinomycetes > Micrococcales > Microbacteriaceae > Microbacterium > Candidatus Microbacterium phytovorans. Next base: position 1,287,417 of record CP119321.1, on the reverse strand, counting down.
GCTGTCGCTCGCGCTGGCCTATGAACCGGCGGAGAAGGGCATCATGGCGCGTTCGCCCCGGGCTCCCGGAGGTTCGATCGTCTCGGCGCGCGAGCTCGGTTTCGTCCTCCTCGTGTCGCTCCTCATCGGCGGGGCGACGCTCGGCGTCTTCTGGTGGGGCACCGCGACCACGGGCGACGTGGACTATGCCCGCACGCAGGCGGTCGCCATGCTCGCGCTCGGTCAGCTCGCCTACCTCTTCAACTGCCGGTTCCTGGGGCGCTCGAGCGTCACCGTCGACGTCCTCCGGGGCAATCCGGTCGTGTGGTGGTCGGCGGGAGCGCTGCTGCTGCTCCAGCTCCTGTACACCTACGTCCCGTTCATGAACGGACTGTTCGGATCGCAGCCGCTTCCGGTCACCGGCTGGCTGGCTCCGCTCGCGCTCTCCGTCGTCATCTTCGCCGCCGTGGAAGGACTCAAGGCCGTGCGGCGCTTCACTGCAAACCCATAGCTGTCCCCGAGACGCCGGAAGGGTCGGCGCGGATAGCGTGGGTCTCGCCCCCCGCAGAACGGGTGGGGCACGACAGAAGGAGGACCAACCATGATCCGCACCACCGCCGTTCCCCGCCAGCTGCGCATGGGCGCCGCCGCGGCATCCGTCCTGGGTATCGCCGTCCTCGCCGGATGCGCAGGCACCACGAGCCCGACGACCACGGGTGACGCCGACAGCGGCACCTCCAGCACCGAGGCCGGAACCGACTCCGGCGCCTCGTCCGGTTCTGCGACCTACGCGGACGGCACCTACACCGCCGAGGGCTCCTACGCGACGCCCGAGTCGGTCGAGACGATCAGCGTCACCGTCACGCTGGCCGACGATGTCGTCACCGCCGTCGAGGTCACGGGTAACCCCACCAAGCGCGAGTCCGAGCAGTACCAGTCGCAGTTCATCGGCGGGATCCAGGCGGAGGTCGTGGGCAAGGACATCGACGAGATCTCCGTCTCTCGCGTGGCGGGCTCCTCGCTCACCAGCGGCGGATTCAACGAGGCGATCGACGCGATCAAGGCCGAAGCGGCCGCCTGATGGGCGGCGCAGCCGATGCGCGGTGGGAGTTCACCGCCATCGGCACGTCCTGGGAGATCTCGACGCCACGACCGTTGTCGGTCGACGCCCGGCGCGCGGTCACCGCGATCATCGACGATTTCGATCGCACGTGGTCGCGGTTCCGCGACGACTCGGTCGTGCGCTCTCTGGCGACGCGGGGCGGAGCGGTCCCAGTGCCGCCTGACGCGGCCGCGATGCTGGGTGCGTACGCGGAGCTCTCGGATGCCACCGAGGGGGCGATCAACCCGCTCATCGGCGACGCCCTCGCCCTCCGCGGCTACGACCCTGCGTACGGCTTCCTCGACGCGGGTGCTCGCCCCGCGCCCTCGAGGTGGCGCGAGCAGCTCCACTGGGACGATGCCTACCTGCGGCTGAGCGAGCCCGGGACGATCGACGTCGGCGCGATCGGCAAGGGACGCCTCGTCGACCTCGTCGTCGCCGAGGTCGAGCGGTGGGTCGCGGTCGAGGCCGAAGGGCGGATGCCGGGTCGCATCGTGGTCGACGCGAGCGGCGATCTCGCGGTGCGCGGTGGCGTGCACGAACCGCCGGAGCGGATCGGTCTGGAGCACCCCTACGACGCGCGGCGCGCGATCGGCGTGTGGGATGTGGCGGATGCCGCGCTGTGCGCCTCGGCGACCAACCGGCGCGCGTGGGGCGATGGTCTCCATCACGTGCTCGACGCCCGCACCGGGGAGCCCGTGCAGACGATCGCGGCGACGTGGGCGGTCGCGCCGCGCGCGATGACGGCGGATGCCGTTGCCAGCGCGCTCTTCTTCGACGGCGGACCCGCCCTCGCCCACGCGTGGGGAGTGCCGTGGGTGCGGATGACGACCGATGGCCGCGTGGAGTGGTCCCCGAACTGTAAGGCAGAGTTGTTCTCGTGATCTCATCGCTCACCGCCGCCTGGACCCGCGTCTTCGCGCTCATCGGCCGGATCTCCATGTATCGCCTCGTCGTCTGGGCCCTCGTGGCGCTGGCGGCCATCGCGTTCGTCGAGTCGTTCTTCGGCGTCCTCGCCCCGACCCCGTGGGAGTTGCTGGCCGCGTGGGCGGTGCTCGGGCTCGCGTGCGTCGCGGTGGATGCGCTCGCGCACCGACTCCTCGGCAAGGCATGGCGATGGGAGTCCACTCTCATCACGGTGCTGATCCTGCTGTTCGTGCTGCGCCCCACCCTCGATCCCCTCGGACTCGTCGGTCTCGCGGTGGCAGGCGCCGTGGCATCCGCGTCGAAGTACGTGCTCGCCTGGCAGGGACGCCACATCTTCAACCCGGCGGCCGTCGGGGCGACGTTCCTCACGGTGCTGAGCGTCTGGGTGCCGGAGCTCGGCGCCTCCGCCTGGTGGGTGGGCTCCCCGTATCTCGCGGCGCCGGTGATCGTCGCCGGGTTCCTGGTGCTGTTCCGCACCGAGAAGCTGCGCGTCGTGCTCGTGTTCCTCGTGGTCGCCGTCGCGGTCGCCTTCTTCCGCACCGCCAGCCAGTATCAGACGGCAGGGCTCGCGTTCGACGCCGGGACGGTCTTCTGGCAGCTGCTGTGGTCCTCGCCCTTCCTCTTCCTCGGCGTGTTCATGCTCTCCGAGCCGCTCACCCTGCCGCCGCGCCGCTGGCAGCAGTTCGTCGTGGCGGCGATCGTGGGCGTGCTGGCGGGCTGGCCCATCGACGTCGGTGGCGTGAGCCTCGGCCAGGAGCGCGCCCTCCTCATCGGGAACCTGGTCGCCTTCGTGTTCGCGTTCCGCTCCGCCGTGCGCCTCACGCTCGTGGAGCGCATCGCACTCACCCCGACCGTCCGGGAGCTCGTCTTCCACGCGCGACGCGGGTTCCGGTTCTCCGCCGGTCAGTACCTCGAGCTCGAAGTCGCTCACGCGCACGCCGACGCCCGCGGTACGCGCCGCGAGTTCAGCATCGTGTCGGCGCCCGAGGAGCTCCCGACCGTGCGGATCGCTCTGCGAGAGGGCTCCCAGTCGAGCTACAAGAAGGCCCTCGCGCGTGTCGAGCCCGGTCAGTCGCTCCCCGTGACCGGGGTCTGGGGTGACTTCGTCCTGCCGTCGAAGCCCACCAGCCCGGTGCTCATGGTCGCGGCCGGCATCGGCGTCACGCCGTTCGTCTCGCAGCTGCGGCATCTACGACTGTCCTCCGACGACCGCGACGTCGTGTTCGTGTATGTCGCGTCGGGTGCCGAGGAGCTCGCCTTCCGCGACGAGCTGGAAGCATCCGGAGTGCCCGTCGTCGTCTTCACGCGCGACGAGCCGACCGACCTTCCCGCGCGCTGGCGATGGGCACGCGGCGTGCGCCTGGATGCCGAGGGTCTCCTGCAGGTGGTGCCCGACATCGCCGAGCGCCACGCCTACATCTCCGGTCCTCCCGCCCTGATCTCCGAACTCGCCCCCGCCCTGGAGCGCGCCCGGTCGATCACGACCGACGCCTTCTCCGGCTACTGAGCGAGCGCGGGTCAGGCGGGATCGGCGGGGCGAGCGGGCAGTCGCACCTCGAACGTGGTCGATCCGGGCTCGCTGTCGACGGTGATGGTTCCGCCGTGCGCCGACACGATCGCCTTCGCGATCGACAGTCCGAGGCCGGTGCCACCGGTCTGCCGCGCGCGCGAGGAGTCGGCGCGGGCGAACCGTTCGAAGAGCTCGTCGGCGACCGCCGGGTCGATGCCCGGGCCGTCGTCGTGGATGCGGAGCACCGCTTCACCCTCGTCGAGGGCGACCGTGGCGGTGACGCGGGTGCCGGCGGGGGTGTGCACCCGCGCATTGGTGAGGAGGTTCGCCACCACCTGGTGCAGCCGCGCGCCGTCGCCGGCGACGACCACGGGCTCTTCGCCCACCTCCACGACCCATTCGTGGTCGGCGCCGGCCACCTGCGCGTCGGAGGCCGCCTCGATCGCGATGCGCGTGAGGTCGACCGCGCCGTAGACGAGCTCCTTGCCTTCGTCGAGCCGCGCCAGGAGCAGGAGGTCTTCGACGAGGGTCGTCATCCGCAGCGAGGCCGCCTGAATGCGCTCGAGCCCCTGTTCGGACTGCTGGGCCGCGGCCTCCAGGTGCGCCTTGGTCGTGCGAGGCTGCTGCGTGGCCTGTCCGAGAGAGCGCAGCGACAGCTCCGAGTACCCGCGGATGGCCGCCAGCGGCGTGCGCAGTTCGTGACTGGCATCCGCGACGAACGCGCGCATGCGCTCCTCGTTGCGCTGGCGTGCCGCCAGCGAGGAGTCGACGTGGTCGAGCAGGGTGTTCAGTGCCGCGCCGACGCGCCCGATCTCGTCGGAGTCGTCGGCCTCCGCGGCGGGCACCCGCTCGGTGATCTTCACGTCACCGGATGCCAGGGGCTGCGATGCGACGCGGGCGGCGGTGTCGGCGACGACGCGCAACGGCTTCAGGGCCTGTTGGATCACGACGGCGATCACGGCGGCCAGCACGAGAAGGCCGCCGAGCGTGAGGAGCGTGACGGTCGTGAGGATCTGGCCGATCGTCGAGACGAGCTCCGAGGTCGGCATCCCGACGGCGTACGGCACGCTGGACGGCCCGCCGGGGACACGGATGCGGTAATCGCCGACGCCCTCGACGGTGGCGTCGCCCCAACCCTCGCGGTCGACGGTGTTCCCGATGCTCGTCAGCACGTCGCGCACCTCGTCGTCGGTGAGCGCGATCGCGGCGTCGTCGTTGCCCACGTACGCGCCGGTCATGCCCGAGAAGTTGTTCAGGATGAGGAGCGTCCCGACCTCCTGGCGCCCCTCGTTGAGCACGTCGGAGGCGGTGCCGGTGGGGCTCAGGTGCACACGCTCGGCCGCCGAGGTGACCTGCGCGTCGAGGTTCTCGAGCATGATCGAGCGGAGGATCGTGCCGGTCGCGAAGCCGATCGCGACGAGGATGAGCGCGACCAGCGAGACGACGGCCACGATCAGCCGGGTCTGCAGGCTCCAGCGGCTTCGCGCCCGAGTGGGGGAGGCGGCGGTGGGTGCGGGGGTCTCCGAGGTCATCACTGGGGGGCTTTGATCATGTAGCCGACGCCCCTCACCGTGTGGATGAGGGGATCGCGCCCGGCGTCGATCTTCTTCCGGAGGTAGGAGATGTAGAGCTCGACGACGCTCGAGCGGCCCCCGAAGTCGTAGTTCCACACCCGGTCGAGGATCTGCGCCTTCGAGACGACGCGGCGCTGGTTGCGCATGAGGAAGCGGAGCAGTTCGAACTCCGTGGCCGTCAGCTCGATCTGCGCGTCGCCCCGCTCGACCTCGTGGGAGTCCTCGTTGAGGGTCAGGTCGCCCACGCGCAGGATGGGGTCGGCGCCGCCTGCCGTCGCGGCTCCCGCGCGCCTCATCAGGCCGCGAAGACGTGCCACGACCTCCTCCAGGCTGAACGGCTTGGTGACGTAGTCGTCGCCGCCCGCCGTGAGCCCGGCGACGCGGTCTGCCACGGCATCCTTCGCCGTGAGGAACAGGACGGGCACGTCGTTGCCCGCGTGCCGCAGCCGCTGGAGCACCGACATGCCGTCGAGGTCGGGCATCATGATGTCCAGCACCAGGGCATCGGGGTCGAAGTCGCGCGTGACCGCGAGCGCGTCGTAGCCCGAGCCGGCGGTGCGCACGTCCCACCCCTCCATCCGCAGCGCCATCGACAGCAGGTCGGTGAGCATCTGCTCGTCGTCGACGACGAGCACGCGCAAGGGAGAGCCGTCGGGGCGGCGCAGAGCGGGGGTGGCGGCAGGAGCGGTCATGGCATCCATTGTGGACCTGTAGCTATGCGGTTCCTATGGGGTGAGCTATGCGTGCTCTGTGAATACCGTCGGGTATCCACGGGTCGCGCGACGCGAGCGCCCGGTGCACCCTCATAGCTTCCCCATAACGCCGCCTGAACTCTCTCAGAAGCGTCGTCCTTAGCGTCGGGATGCCGGCGAGCGCCCCCGTCCATGGAAATCCCTCCAGCGGGCGTCAGGCCGAGAAGGAGACCCATGTATTGGACGTATCTGCGCCGTGAGCTCTCGGGGCGCAAGAAGCAGACGGCGATCGTCGCGACGGGCTTGGCCATCGCGATCGCCCTCGTCATCATCGTGAACGCGCTCTCGGCGGGCGTGCGCGACGCGCAGGCACAGGCGCTGGAGTCGGTGTACGGCGTCGGCACCGACCTCACGGTGTCCGGGGCGCAGACCGAGCCGGGGGAGGGCGGCGGCCGCGGCGGTCCGCAGTTCGACTTCGGCGACGACGACGGGGCGACCGGCGACGACGGCACGACGAGCCTGAGCCAGTCGCGCCTGATGACCGATTTCCTCCGCGGCACGATCGACGCGGCGACCCTCGAGACGGTCGCCTCGATCGACGGTGTCGCGGCCGCTTCGGGCGCGCTCAGCCTCACCAACACGACGTTCGACGGGGAACTGCCGCAGCGGCCGACGGATTCGGGTGATGCGGGGACGGATGCCGGCACCGCCGACGGCGGTCAGATGCCGGGGCAGGGCGAAGAGGGAGGCGCCGGCTTCGGCGGCGGCTCGTTCAACGTCGACTCCTTCAGCGTGCTCGGCGTCGAGGCCGCCGACACCACGGTGGGCCCGCTGTCGGCCGTCTCGGTGACCGACGGCCGCGCACTGACCGACGCCGACGCCGGCGCCTTCGTCGCTGTGCTCGACGCGTCGTATGCGTCGAGCGCGGAGCTCGCCGTGGGGGACACGATCGACGTGGGCGGCACGGCGTTCGAGGTGGTCGGAGTCGTCGCGTCCACGTCGGCGGAGGCCGACACCGCCGCGAACGTCTACATCCCCCTGGATGTCGCACAAGACCTCTCCGGCGCCGGCGACGTCGTCTCGACGGTCTACGTGCAGGCCGCGTCGAGCGATCAGATCGGTGCGGTGCAGGCGGCGCTGGAAGACGCCCTTCCCGACGCGACGGTGAGTTCGCAGTCCGATCTGGCAGCGTCGGTCTCGGGGTCGTTGGCCAGCGCTTCGTCGCTCATCACGAGCCTCGGCACGTGGCTGTCGATCATCGTGCTGGCGGTCGCCGTCGCCCTCGCGGTGCTCTTCACGATCTCCGGCATCTCCCGCCGAACGCGCGAGATCGGCACGCTGAAGGCGATCGGCTGGTCCAACGGTCGCGTCGTGGGACAGGTCGCCGGCGAGTCCGTCGTGCAGGCGCTCCTCGGCGGCGTCATCGGCGTCGCCCTCGGTCTTGCCGGCGTGCTCGCCGTCAACCTCATCTCGCCGACGATCTCGTCCGCTCCGGCGAGCGACGCGACGACCGGCCCCGGCGGTGGCGCACGCGGCGGCATGGGCGGCTTCGGCGCCCAGCTCGCCCAGTCCAGCACGGATGTGGTCCTCAGCGCTCCGCTGTCGGTGTGGATCGTGCTGGTCGCGCTCCTGCTCGCCGTCGCCGGCGGGCTCGTCGCCGGTGCCTTCGGCGGCTGGCGCGCCGCCCGGCTCAGCCCGGCCGAGGCCCTCCGTGCCGTCGGCTGACCTGCCCCGCCCGACCCGACTTCCCCAAGGAGAGACAGACATGACCATCGTCGAGCAGAACACCCCGGATGCCGTTCCGACCGAGACCGTTCCCGCCTACCGGCTCACCGGGATCACCAAGACCTATGCGCAGAAGGGGCGTGTGGTGCAGGCGCTCAAGGGCGTCGACGTCGAGATCGACGCGGGCGATTTCGTGACGATCCAGGGGCCGACGGGCGGGGGGAAGTCGACCCTGCTGCAGCTGCTGGGAGCGCTCGACAAGCCGACCGAGGGGCACCTGATGATCGGCGACACCGACCTCGCGCAGGGGTCGTCCGCCGATCTCGAGCGGGTGCGCGCGCGGGAGATCGGATTCGTCTTCCAGGCGTTCAACCTCATCCCGACCCTCACGGCCGCGGAGAACGTCGACATGGGCCTGGAACCGCTCGGGCTCCCTCGCGCCGAACGCGACGTGCGCGTGGTCGATGCGCTGGTGCGGGTGGGACTCGCCGAGCGCGCCGATCACCGTCCGGGCGAGCTGTCGGGAGGTCAGCAGCAGCGCGTGGCGATCGCCCGCGCGATCGCGAAGCGCCCGCGCGTGCTCCTGGCCGACGAACCGACCGGCAACCTCGACGAGTCGATGCGCGATGACATCCTCGCGGTGCTCGAAGAGCTGAACGCCGAGGGGCTCACGCTCATCGTCGTGACGCACGACTCGGCGGTGGCCCACCGCGCGCGCCGTCGCCTCCGACTGGACAAGGGCACGATCCGCGACATCACCCGCTGACGCCGCGGGAGGACGCGCCCCCGGTGATCAGCGCCGGGGGCGCGACGGCGCCAGCAGGAACGCCAGCAGCAGCATGAGCAGCATCCCGACGATCGCGCCGAGCGTGTTCGCGGCGAGGTCGCGGACGTCGGCGACCCGCGAGTCGAGGAACAGTGCCTGTGCGGCTTCGATCACGCCGCTGGCGAGGAGGCCCAGCACCGGCGCGGTCCACCAGCCGCGCACGCCGAACCACAGCACCGCGAATACCCCGAGCGGCACGAACATCGCCACGTTCGCGGCGAACTCCACCCGGTCGAACGTGATCCAGGCGGTCGACGGACGCTCCGCGAACCACGCAAGCAGGCGATCGAGGGCGTAGGAGATGTCGGAGCCGTAGGGTCGCACACGCAACGTCATCCACGCGATCGCCCAGAGGTACACGCCCGAGAGGCCGGCCAGCACGACGCGTGCCGCCGTGCGGTGCACGCGCAGCGCGGCCGACTCTCGCGACGCCGGCGCGACGTCGGAGCTCAGTGCGTGTCCTCGGCCTCGACCTCGCTGCGATCGCCCGACCACAGCGTGTGGAACGTGCCGGCCTTGTCGGTGCGACGGTACGTGTGGGCGCCGAAGAAGTCGCGCTGGCCCTGGATGAGGGCGGCGGGCAGGCGCGCCGCGCGCAGGCCGTCGTAGTAGGCGAGCGACGACGAGAAAGCGGGGGCGGGGATGCCGGCGCCGGCGGAGATCTGGACGATCTCGCGCCACGCGTCCTGGGCGCGTCCGAGCGCCTCGACGAAGTAGGGCGCCGTGAGGAGCACGGGGAGCTCGGGCGCGGCGTCGTAGGCGTCGGCGATGCGGTTCAGGAACTGCGCGCGGATGATGCACCCGCCGCGCCAGATCTTCGAGACGGCGCCGAGGTCGATGTTCCAGCCGTACTGGGCCGCGCCCGCACGGATCTCGTCGAAGCCCTGCGAGTAGGCGACGATCTTGGAGGCGTAGAGCGCCAGGCGCACCTGCTCGATGAAGGCATCCACGTCGGCGACCGTGAAGTCGTCGGAGGACGGACCGGGAAGTGCGCCGGACACGTCGCGCTGCTCGCGGTGGCTCGAGAGCGAGCGGGCGAAGGTCGCCTCCGCGATGCCCGAGACCGGGACGCCGAGGTCGAGCGCGGTCTGCACGGTCCACGCGCCGGTGCCCTTCGCGCCCGCCTCGTCGACGATGACGTCGACGAGCGGGAGGCCGGTCGCGGCATCCGTCTGGCGGAGCACCTCGGCGGTGATCTCGATGAGGTACGACTCCAGCTCGCCGCGGTTCCATTCGGCGAATATGTCGGCGATCTCGGCGGGCGACTTGCCGGTGCCGCGACGGATGAGGTCGTACGCCTCGGCGATCAGCTGCATGTCGGCGTACTCGATGCCGTTGTGGACCATCTTCACGAAGTGGCCCGCGCCGTCGTGACCGACGTGCGTGACGCACGGCTCACCCTCGGCGACGGCGGCGATCGACTTCAGGATCGGGCCGAGGGTGACCCAGGCCGCGTCGGGTCCGCCGGGCATGAGCGAGGGGCCGAGGAGAGCGCCCTCCTCACCGCCCGACACTCCCATGCCGACGAAGTTGAAACCGGCCTCTCCGACGGCCTTCTCGCGCCGGATGGTGTCGGTGAACAGCGAGTTGCCGCCGTCGATGATGATGTCGCCCGGCTCGAAGACCGACATGAGCGAGTCGATCACCGCGTCGGTGGGGCCGCCGGCCTTCACCATGATGATCGCGGTGCGCGGCTTCTGCAGCGACGCGGCGAACTCCTCGTACGAGAAGGCCGGGACGAACTCCGCCTCGGGGTGCGCGGCGATCAGCTCGTCGGTCTTGGAACGGCTGCGGTTGAACACCGCCACGGTGTTGCCCTCGCGGGAGGCGAGGTTGCGGGCGAGGTTCGACCCCATGACGGCGAGTCCCACGACTCCGATGTTGGCTGCGGGCTGCACGGCTTGTGACACAGGGGACTCCTCGGAGAAACGGTGGAGGGGATTCACTTCCCAGCGTAGTCCGATGCGGCGCGTGGCGTCGCCGCGTGACGACGCCCGCCATAGGGTCGGAACGGATGCCGCCGCCGGCGGCGCAGGACGGAGCGGTCGTGAGCAGGATCGTGGTGATGGGCCCGAGCGGATCGGGAAAGTCGCTCGTGGGGGCGGCGCTGGCCGCCCGGTTGCGCTCGCACTTCATCGACGGCGACGACCTGCACCCGCGTGTGAACGTCGCGAAGATGGCTGCGGGCACGCCCCTGACCGACGACGACCGCGCTCCCTGGCTCGATGCCGTGGCCCACGCGCTCGTGCACCAGGCACCCGTCGTCGTGGCGTGCTCGGCGTTGCGTCGCTCCTATCGCGACCGTATCCGTGCATCCTGCGCCGATGCCTGGTTCGTCGAACTCGTCGTGCCGCAGACCGAACTGCGCGAGCGGATGTCGCGTCGCGACCACTTCATGCCCGCGTCGCTGCTCGACTCACAGCTCGCGACGCTCGAGCCGCTCGCGACCGACGAGGCCGGCATCCGCGTCGCCAACGACGCCCACCTGGAGTCCGTCGTCGCGCGGATCGCGGGAGTGCGGGACGCTCAGTCCTTGCGGTAGCCGGCACGGCCGAGCGACCACAGCGCTCCGACGGCGCCGAGCGTCGCGCCCACCGACATGAGACCGATCAGCCACAGGAGTGCGTGCGACATCCAGCCGTAGTCCATGGGTCCTCCTCGTTCGGGGAAAGGGCGCGTCACCATGCTACCGGTGGCGCTGGTAGACTCGGGCACGTACTTCGGCGAGGGATGCTCCGGGCATCCGTGATCGACGCGGTGATACGGCTCCGAGATTCTGCCTGGCGGCTTCCGCCGGTGGTCCGTGGCTTTCCTCACGCGCCGGCGTTCGAGTCGAATCCACAGACCCCACACCCGAGCCCCTCCGGGCTCTTCGCAAGGAGAATCATCATGTCGACCGAAATCGACTCCAAGGTCATCGCCGAGGCGCGCGAGAACTTCGGCAAGGGCTTCGCCCGCCGTCTGCGCGCTGCGGGCAAGATCCCCGCCGTGCTCTACGGTCACGGCACCACGCCCGTGCACGTCGCGCTCCCGGGCCACCAGGTCTCGCTGCTCGTCCGCCGCGCCAACGCGCTGCTCGAGCTGCAGATCGACGGCAAGGAGCAGCTCGCGCTGGTCAAGGACGTCCAGAAGGACCCGGTGCACCAGATCATCGAGCACATCGACCTCCTCGTCGTGAAGAAGGGCGAGAAGATCCAGGTCGACGTCCCCGTTCTCGTCGAGGGCGAGCCGTTCCCCGGCACGATCGTCAACCTCGACAGCACCACCGTGTCGCTCGAGGTCGAGGCCACCCACATCCCGCAGCACGTCGTCGTCGACGTCGAGGGTCTCGAGGAGGGCACGCACATCACGGCCGCCGACCTCACGCTCCCCAAGGGCGCGTCGCTGGTCACCGACGGCGAGGTGCTCATCGTCGCGATCTCCGTCCCGGCGGCGACCATGGCCGAGGTCGACGAGATCGAGGCCGCTGACGAGGCTGTCGCCGAGGAGCAGGCCGAGGCGGCCGAAGAGTCCGAGTAAGACTCGCGACCGCGCGCACGGCGCCGGTCTGTGAACACTCAACGCGACGCCCGTCGCCGCCGATACTGGTGGCGGCGGGCGTCGTCGTCGGAAGGGACACCCATGGCAGAGACCTGGCTGGTGGTCGGCCTCGGCAACCCCGGGCCGCGGTACGAGGCGACGCGGCACAACGTCGGTCAGATGGTGGTCGCCGAGCTCGCCGCGCGGCGGTCGGAGACCCTGCGTGCGCACAAGGCGAACGCGCGCGTCGCGGAGGCCTGGCTGCGACCGGGCGGACCGAAACTCGTGCTGGCGACGCCGAACTCGTTCATGAACGTGTCGGGTGGTCCGGTGTCGTCCCTGGCGCGCTTCTATGACGTGCCGGCCGAGCGCGTCGTCATCGTGCACGACGAGCTCGACATCCCGTTCGACACCGTCAAGCTGAAGACCGGAGGCGGTCACGGCGGCCACAACGGCGTCCGCGACGTCGCGAAGGCGTTGAACACCCCCGAGTTCCCGCGCGTGCGCGTCGGCATCGGCCGTCCGCCGGGCCGTCAAGACCCGGCCGACTGGGTGCTCGACCCGTTCTCGGCCGCCGAGCGCTCCGCGCTGCCGAGCCTCATCGGAGACGCTGCGGATGCCGTCGAGCTGCTCGTCGGCGAAGGGCTGCTCGCGGCTCAGCAGCGCTGGCACGCACCGCGCGGCTAGCAGGCTGATGGCGCCGCGTCAGGGGCGGACGGCGATGCGCGTCGCCCCGGCTGCGGGTGCGTCGAGCGCGCGCGGCGCGTCGGCGAACGCCACCGTCGCGCCGACGAGACCCGCGAGCAGATCGTGGTCGGCGCGTTCGAGGAAGCGCACGGCATCCACGAGGTGTTCGGGCCGATAGCCGTCGACACCGCGGATCGTCACGAGGCGTTCCGCGAGGGAATCGGCCGAGACGGGCACCGGCGGGGCATCGGCTGCGCCGCCCGTGACGATGACGACGCCGCCCGTGCCGGCGGAGGCGACGACGCTGCCCACCGCGTCCGTTTCCCCCGACAGTTCCAGCCCGACCCGGAACCCGCCGGGTGCTCGCCCGGGCGGGTGGGCGGCAGTGGCGCCGAAGGTGCGCGCGAGGTCGCGGCGACCCGGCTCGGGGTCGACGGCGACGACGCGCGCGCCGCGTTCGTTCGCCATCGCGATCGCGGTGAGGCCGACCACGCTGCACCCCGACACGAGGACGGTCTCGCCAGCGAGCGGACGGATGCCTTCCGCGGCGTCGATCACCGCTGCTGCCGTCGCCGTCGCACCAGACGCGGGCGCGAGGACCGCCGCCGGGATCCAGTCGCGCGCGCGAACGATCGTCGTGCGGGCGAGCAGGTGGACGTGCGTCGCGAGACCGCCGGAGAGTTCCCACCCGCGCCGGACGCGTTCGTGGCCGTACCGCTGGGGGCGCTCGCACTTCTGCGGCAGTCCTTCCAGGCAGAGCGCGCACTCCCCGCAGTCGACCGTGGCCCCCCAGACGATGCGGTCGCCCACCGTGAGAGGAAGTCCGTCGTAGGTCGCCCCGGGGGCGCCGGGGCCCTGCGCGACGATGCGTCCGACCTGTTCATGGCCGAGGACGTGGGGAAGCTGCGCCCGGTGCCCGAAGGCCGTGCGGAGGTCGCCGTCACTCACGGTCGTGAGCTCCACTTCGACGAGAAGCTCGCCTTCGCGGAGGGTGACCTCCGTGACCGCGATGCACTGCACGGGAAGGTCGGCACCGACGAACGCCCACGCCTCGGCGGCCGGCGCCAGGGCCACGCGGACACCCGCTGCGGTCTCGGTCATGGTTCGACGGCTCATGGGTGCGGGGCTCTCCGTGGGAGGGGGTGCGACGTGCAGGTCGCCGCGCCGCGCAGACCGCCACGGTAAGCAGCGCGCGTGACCGCCCGGTGAACGCCGAGCGGATGCCGGATGTCGCCCGGGGGACGACTGCACCGATCGGCCCGGCCGTAGACTGGACGGATGACAGTCGCCGGGATCGTTCGCGCCCTCGCACCGTCCGAACCCTTCGCCGCGGCGCTCCGAGGCAGTCGCCGCGACACCGACTTCTCGGTCGTCACGGGACTCGACGCCCCCCTCCTCGCCGGGCTCCTTGACGCGCGCCGCGCGAACGGGTCACCGGCGTCGCTGCTCGTGGTGGCCCCGACGGGTCGTCGAGCCGAAAGCGTGGGCGCCGCGCTCGAATGCCTCATTCCCGACGCTGTCGTCGTGCAGTTCCCTGCGTGGGAGACACTGCCCCACGAGCGGCTCAGCCCCAGCCCGGAAACGGTGGGCAAGCGCCTGGAGGTGCTGCGCCGCGCCGCCGCGTGGGACGGCGCGGCTCCGCTCGTGGTCGTCGCATCCGTGCGTGCCGCGCTGCAGCCGATCGCGGCGGGCCTGACCGATGCCGGGAGCGTCGAGCTGGTCGCGGGGGAGCGCGGGCACGATCTGGATGCCGTCGTGCGACGCCTCGTCGAGCTGGCCTATCACCGGGTCGACATGGTGTCGCGTCGTGGCGAGTTCGCGGTGCGCGGTGGCATCCTCGACGTCTTTCCGCCGGCCGCCGATCACCCGGTGCGCGTCGAGTTCTTCGGCGACGAGGTGGATCAGATCCGCGCGTTCTCCGTCGCCGACCAGCGCTCGCTGCCGGGCGAAGTGCGCGGGGTCACGCTCATCCCCAGCCGCGAGTTGCTCCTGACCCCCGACGTGCGAGAGCGTGCCGCCGCGCTCCGCGACCGGTTCCCGGGCCTGCGGGGCATGCTCGAGAAGATGAGCGAGGGCATTCCCGTCGAGGGGATGGAGTCACTCCTCCCGGTGGTGGCAGACGGCGTCGTGCCGCTCGTGGACTACCTGCCGCGCGGCACCGCCACCGCGCTCCTCGACCCCGAGCGCGCCGTCACGCGCGCCATGACGTTGGGCGAGACCAACCAGGAGTTCCTCGAGGCCGCGTGGAGTGCGGCGACGGCGGGTGCCGACACGCCCGTCGATCTGGGCGCCGGCGACTTCCTGACTCTTCCGCAGCTGCACGAGGCGACCGCCGATCGTGACGGTGTGTGGTGGACGCTGAGCGCGTTCGACCCCGGGTTCCACGCTGCCGACGCCGACGTCTCCGACCTCGTCGAGGCGGCGGGCGTCGTACGCGTGGAGGCCTCTCCGGTTCCCTCGTTCCACGGCAACGTCGATGGCGCGACGGGGCACGTCGCCGACCTCCTGGCCGACGGATGGCGCGTCGTCGTCGCCGCCGGCGGTGCGGGGCTCGTCGACCGGGCGCGCGACGTCCTCGCGGAGCGGGGCCTCGCCGCGCGCACCGTCGACGGTCTCGACGACGCGCCCGAGCCGGGCGTCGCCGTCGCGGTCGTCGCGACCCTGGAAGCCGGGTTCGAGGACGAGGCAGCGAAACTCGCCGTCCTCACCGAGGCGGAGTTCTACGGCC
The DNA here is from genome assembly GCA_029202445.1 of Candidatus Microbacterium phytovorans. Classification (NCBI taxonomy): domain Bacteria; kingdom Bacillati; phylum Actinomycetota; class Actinomycetes; order Micrococcales; family Microbacteriaceae; genus Microbacterium; species Candidatus Microbacterium phytovorans. The sequence goes on along the minus strand of CP119321.1, from coordinate 1,272,148 downwards.
GGACCATCGGCTCGGACTCCCGCGTCGTGAAGAAGCTCGCCTCGCGCCGTCGCAACGTCGTCGATCCCCTGCAGCTCAAGCCGGGCGACGTCGTCGTGCACGCCACGCACGGCATCGGCCGTTTCGTCGAACTCGTGCAGCGCGAGGTATCCACGGGCGGACGGAATGCCGTGAAGACCCAGCGGGAGTACCTGGTGCTGGAGTACGCGCCCTCCAAGCGCGGCTACCCCGGCGACAAGCTCTTCGTGCCCACCGATCAGCTCGACCAGCTGTCCCGCTACGTCGGCGGCGAGGCCCCGACGCTGTCGAAGATGGGCGGAAGCGATTGGGCGGCCGCCAAAGGCAAGGCGCGCAAGGCGGTGCGCGACATCGCCGTCGAGCTCGTCAAGCTGTACTCGGCGCGGATGGCCTCGAAGGGTTACGCCTTCGGCCCCGATACGCCGTGGCAGCGCGAGCTCGAGGAGGCGTTCCCGTTCGCCGAGACCCTCGACCAGCTGCAGACCGTCGAGGAGATCAAGGCCGACATGGAGCGGCCGATCCCCATGGACAGGCTCCTCAGCGGCGACGTGGGCTTCGGGAAGACCGAGGTCGCCGTGCGTGCGGCCTTCAAAGCCATCCAGGACGGCAAGCAGGTCGCGATGCTGGTCCCGACGACGCTCCTCGTCAAGCAGCACCTCGAGACGTTCACCGAGCGTTTCGCCGGGTTCCCCGTGAAGGTGCGGCCACTGTCGAGGTTCCAGACCGACAAGCACGCGCGCGACACGATCGCGGGCCTCCTCGACGGCACCGTCGACATGGTGATCGGCACCCACCGCATCCTCACCGAGAAGGTCGTCTTCAAGGACCTCGGCCTCATGATCATCGACGAGGAGCAGCGCTTCGGCGTCGAGCACAAGGACCAGCTCAAGAAGCTCAAGACCAACGTCGACATCCTCGCGATGAGCGCGACCCCGATCCCGCGCACACTCGAGATGGCGGTCACCGGCATCCGAGAGATGTCGACGCTGCAGACACCGCCGGAAGACCGGCATCCCATCCTCACCTACGTCGGCCCGCGCGGCGACAAGCAGGTCGCGGCCGCGATCCGGCGGGAGCTCCTGCGCGAGGGCCAGGTGTTCTACGTCCACAACCGCGTGCAGTCGATCCAGCGCGTCGCGGCTCAGCTCTCCGAGCTCGTCCCCGAAGCGCGCATCGCCGTCGCGCACGGTCAGATGGGGGAGCACGCCCTCGAAGAGGTCGTTGACGGCTTCTGGGAGCGACGGTTCGACGTGCTCGTCTCGACGACGATCATCGAGACCGGCCTCGACATCTCCAATGCGAACACGATCATCATCGATCGCGCCGACAAGTACGGCCTGAGCCAGCTGCACCAGCTGCGCGGCCGCGTCGGGCGTGGGCGCGAGCGCGCGTACGCCTACTTCCTGTACGACGAGATGAAGCCGTTGAGCGAGACCGCCGCCGACCGTCTGGAGACGATCGCGGTCAACAACGACCTCGGATCGGGCATGCAGGTCGCCCTCAAAGACCTCGAGCTCCGCGGCGCCGGGAACCTGCTCGGCGCGGAACAGGCCGGCCACATCGCCGGCGTCGGGTTCGACCTCTACCTCCGCATGATCGGCGAAGCCGTCGCGACCTTCCGTGGCGAGGAGACGGAGGGGCCCGCCGAACTGCGGCTCGAACTGCCCGTCGACGCGCGCATCCCCGAGACGTACATCGACAGTGAGCGGCTGCGGCTGGAGGCGTACCAGAAGCTGTCGGCCGCGGCATCCGTCACGGCGTCCAACGACGCCATCGACCTCGTCGCCGAGGAGCTCCACGACCGCTACGGCACGCCCCCGGCCGACGTCGAAGGGCTCTTCGCCGTTGCCAGGCTCCGCCGACGCGCCGCGCAGTCGGGCCTCACCGACGTCGTCGCCATGGGACCGAACCTGCGCGTCGCGCCCGCCCGACTCCCCGACTCGCTGCGGGTGCGACTGCAGCGGCTCCACCCGAAGTCGAAGGTTCTCTCCGGCGGCGAGGCGATGATCGTGCCGCTGCCCACGGCGGGTGGGGAGCCGGTCGCCGAAGCCGACCTCCTGGCGTGGACCCGTCAGCTGCTCGATCAGCTGTTCCCGCTCCCCGAGAAGGCCGCTCCGGTCGACGCCTGACCCGGACGGGCCGTAGGGATACGCTGACGGCATGCGATTCGAGCACCTCGGGGCGCAGCCCCGCATCCACCCCGACGCCGTCGTCGCCGAGACGGCGGTCGTGTCGGGCGACGTGACGATCGGCGCCGGATGCCAGGTGCTCCACGGCGCGGTGATCACGGCCGACGGCGGGGCGGTGACCCTCGGCGAGCACGTCATCGTGATGGAGAACGCGCTCATCCGCGGGGCGGCGGCCCATCCCGTCCACATCGGGTCGCACGTGCTGGTGGGTCCGATGGCGAGCATCTCCGGCGCGACGGTCGAGGACGAGGTGTTCCTCGCCACCGGGGTGCGCATCTTCAACGGCGCGCGGATCGGCACCCACAGCGAAGTGCGCATCAACGCCGTCGTGCACCTGCGAACGGTGCTCCCGCCCGAGACGGTCGTGCCGATCGGCTGGGTCGCCGTCGGTGCTCCGGCGCAGGTGCTTCCGCCCGATCGTCACGACGAGATCTGGGCGCTGCAGCACGACCTCGACTTCCCGGGCTATGTGTTCGGGCTCGACCGCGGGACGCCCGACCTCATGGTGCAGCTCACCGAGCGGTACGGATCGTCGCTGGCCCGCCACGCCGACGACCGACGCGTGGACTGACGCGTCGGGTCGCTCAGCCCGTGTTCTGCAGGCCGGCCGCGACGCCCGACACCGACAGGAGGAGCAGCCGCTGCCACTCCGGCGCCGAGGTCTCCTCCGAGCGCAGGACCCGCAGGGCGCGCAGCTGCAGGAGCGAGAGCGCATCGACGTACGGGTCGCGCATTTTCACCGCGCGCTGCAGCACGGGTCGGTTCGACAGCAGCTCGTCGCCGCCCGTGATGCGGACCACCCACGAGCGGGTGAGCTCCATCTCGGTCATGACCAGCTCGGCGAGATCGTCGCGGTCGCCGAGGTCGAGGTAGCGGCGGGCGATCCGGGTGTCCGCCTTCGCCAGGCTCATGCCGACGTTGTCGATCACGGTGCGAAGCAGCGGCCACTCCTCGTAGGCCTGCCGGAGCAGGTCGACATCGCCGACGGCATCCAGTGCCGTCCCCAGCCCGAACCAGCCGGCGAGGTTGATGCGCGCCTGCGACCACGCGAACACCCACGGGATCGCGCGGAGGTCTTCCAGCGACTCCACCGACAGCCCGCGGCGGGCGGGACGGGACCCGAGCGCGAGCAGTCCGATCTCCTCCATGGGCGTGACCGTCGCGAACCACGGGGCGAAGCCGGGCGCCTTCACGAGTGAGAAGAAGCGCTCGCGCGACGCGGTGTCCATCGTCGCCGCGACGCCGGCGAACCGCTCCGCGGCGTCGCGGTTGCGACGCTCGATCGACGGCGCCGAGGCCAGCAGCACGGCGGCGGCCACTTGATCGATGTGGCGCATGGCGATCGCCGCGTCGCCGTAGCGGGCGAAGATGACCTCGCCCTGCTCCGTGAGCTTGAAGCGGCCGTCGACCGAATGCGGCGGCTGGGCGAGGATGGCCGAGTTGGCGGGACCGCCGCCGCGTCCGAGGGCGCCGCCACGGCCGTGGAACAGCGTGAGACGGATGCCGACCTCCTGCGCCCACGCGGCGATCTCCGCCTGCGCTTCGTACAGGGCGAGGTTGGCGGCGACGGGGCCGACGTCCTTCGACGAGTCGGAGTAGCCGAGCATGACCTCCAGGCGTCGGCCCGTGGCCTCCAGCCGGGCGGCGAACTCGGGCTGCTGCACGACTTCGGCCATGATCCCCGGCGCGGCCTGAAGGTCGGCGAACGTCTCGAACAGCGGGATGACGTCCAGCACCGGCGGGGTGCCCGACGGGCCGACGGCGTACCGCGCGAGGCGGTGCACCGCGGCGAGATCGGCGGCGGACTGCGTGAACGAGACGATGTACCGCCCCGCCGCGCGCGGGCCGTAGCGTTCCTGCACGTGCGCGATCGTCCGGAAGACTTCGAGCACCTCTTCGGCCTGCGTGCTCAGCGCCCCGCCGGACTCGCCGCCCTGACCCGCGGCCTCGCACTCGGCGAGCACCTTCGCGTGCACAGCGGAGTGCTGGCGCACCTCGAGTTCGGCCAGGTGGAATCCGAACGTCTCGACCTGCCAGATGAGCTGCTGCAGGTGGCCGTAGGCCTGGCGGGCGGCGTGTGCGGCCACGAGGGAGTCCTGGACGGTGCGCAGATCGGCCAGCAGGTGCTCGGGGTCGCGGTAGGCAAGATCGGCGTCGCGGCGGCGCGTGGCGACGAGGCGCCGTGTGATGAGCAGCATCGCCCGCTTGTGCGGTTCGCCGGTCGCGCGCTTGACGGCATCCGTCGCGCCCTCCTCGTCGGCGGCGGCGAGACGCTGGAGGAGTGCCTGCAGCGCCGGGCTCGGCGGGGTGGTGTCGGCGGCGAGGGTGAGGCTGCGGGCGATGCGCTCGGCCGTGCGCTCGAGCCCCAGGAGGATGTGCTCGGCCGCGATCGCCGCCGCCTTCTTCGTGACGGATGCCGTGACGAACGGGTTGCCGTCGCGGTCGCCGCCGACCCACGTGCCCAGGCGCACGAACGGGCGCACGACGGGCGCGCGGTTGCCCGCACCCGGCCCCTGCAGCGCGTCGTCGACGCGGCGGTAGACGTGCGGCACGGCGGTGTACAGCGTCTCGTCGAAGACGGCCATGATGGCACGCACCTCGTCGACGGGGGTGGGCTTCTCCGCGCGCAGCGGTGCGGTGCGCCAGAGCGTGTCGACCTCTTCGATCATCCGGCGCTCGGCGCGGCGTTCGTCGGCACCACCGCGGAGCGCGTCGTCGTGCTCGCCGAGGAGCGCGGCCAGGCGGCGGATGCTCGACGACACGGCGCGGCGGCGGGCCTCCGTCGGGTGAGCCGTGAAGACGGGGTGGAAGCGCATGTTCTGGAGACGGTCCAGCGCCGTGTCGTCGCCCACCTCGGCGGCGAGGCGCACGAAGGCGGCGGCGACCGAATCGGTGACCTCCTCCTTGTCGGGACGCCCGTCGCGCTCCTTCAGCACCCGCACTCGTTGGTGCTCCTCGGCGAGGTTCACGAGGTGGAAGTACACCGTGAAGGCGCGCGCGACCTCGTCGGCGCGCTCGACGGAGAACGACTCCGCGATCGCGGCGGCGCGCTCGAACGCCTCGGGGGAGTCGTCGGTGTAGGCGGCGATCGTCGCGAGGCGCAGTCGCTCGACGTCCTCGAAGAGGCCCGGCGAACCGCTCTCGCGCAGCACCTGGCCGAGGAGTCCGCCGAGCAGGCGGACGTCGGCGCGCATCCGCTCGGGGAGTTCCTGTTCGGCCTCGCCGCGTCCGACGAGGTCGATCGCTTCGGTCCGGGTGAGTTCACGCATGCCTCCACGGTAACGGCACCACGTTTCGTGCTCGTCACGCGTTACGCTGGGAGAAGGTGTGCCGGGAAGTCTGGTCGGCTTCTGACCGTCGACCCCGAAGGAAGCTCTATGCGCCTGTTGCGTTCCGCCCGGTTCCCCGCCCTCCTCCTGCTGCTGGCCGCTGTGGTCGGTCTCGTGCTCGCCAATTCCCCGTGGGGGGATGCCGCGCAAGCGGTGAAGGGCACGTACCTGACGATTCCCGGTGTCGTCGAACTCTCCGTCGGTCACTGGATCTCCGACGGGCTGCTCGCGATCTTCTTCTTCGTCGCGGCCGTCGAACTGCAGTACGAACTCACGAGCGGCCGGCTGAACTCCCCGCGCACCGCCCTCCAACCGGCGATCGCCGCCGCCGGCGGTGTGCTCGTCCCCATCGGGGTCTATCTGCTGGTGGCGGGCGGCACCGAGGCGGCGCGCGGCTGGCCGATCCCCACGGCCACCGACATCGCGTTCGCGCTCGGTGTGCTGGCGGTCTTCGGCAAGGGGCTGCCGGCCGGACTGCGCGTCTTCCTGCTGGCTCTCGCGATCCTCGACGACATCGTCGGCATCGTCTTCATCGCGGTGCTGTTCACCTCCGACGTGGATCTGCTGCGCCTCGTGCTCGCCGCCGTAGGGCTCGTGGTCTTCCGCCTCCTCAGCAGGGTCCTCGACACCTCGACCCGGCCCCTCCTCGTCGTCGCCCTCGTGGTCGTCGCAGTCCTCGTGTGGTGGCTCGTGCTCACCTCCGGTGTCCACGCGACCATCGCGGGCGTGGCGCTCGGGCTCGTGATGGCGCAGCAGCCCGCGCTGCGCGCGCGGCACGCGATCGAGCCCTGGGTGAACGCGATCGTGCTGCCCGTGTTCGCGCTGTCCGCCGCGCTCGTCGCCATCCCGGCGGTGTCGCCGACCCAGCTCTCGCCCGCCTTCTGGGCCGTGCTGCTCGCGCTGCCGGTCGGGAAGATCGTCGGCATCGCGCTCGCGGGCGCGATGGCCCAGCGCGTCGCGCACGTGCCGGGGGCGCCCCGACTCGCGTTCGGCGATCTCCTCGCCGCCGGAGCCCTCGGTGGCATCGGCTTCACGGTGTCGCTCCTGCTCTCCGAACTCTCGTTCGCGGGCGACGCCGCGGTGCGCGATCAGGCCACCCTCGGCGTGCTCGCGGGGTCGCTCGTGTCGCTCGTCCTCGCCGCGATCCTCGTATCGTGGCGGGCATGGCATCATCGTCGACTTTCGATCACGACCGTCTGAGCCCGGCCGATCCGCTGCGTGAAGCGGCCGAGACGATGCGCGTGGTGCGGGAGCGATGCGTGTGGAGCGCCCGGATCACGCACGACGACCTCGTGCCGTATCTCGTCGAGGAGTCGGCCGAGCTGATCGACGCGGTGGAGGCGGGCTCGAGGGCCGACCTCCGCGAGGAGCTCGGCGACCTGCTGTGGCAGGTGCTGTTCCACGCGGCCGTCGCCTCGCAGGCGGCGGAGGAGCCGTTCGACATCGACGATGTCGCCCGCGGTCTCACCGAGAAGATGGTGCGACGGCATCCGCACGTCTTCGGCGATGCCGTGGCCACCACGCCCGAAGAGGTGCTCGTGCACTGGAATGCGGCCAAGGCGGCCGAGAAGCGCACGCGCACGAGCGTGCTCGACGGCGTGTCTTCGCACATGCCGTCGCTCGCCCTCGCTCAGAAGCTGCTGGGCCGGGCCGCCGCGGTGATCGAGCCGCCGGCGGCACCGGTGGGCCAGCCGTCGTCGGAGGAGGAGCTCGGCGACGCCCTGCTCGGACTCGTCGCCCAGGCGCGCGGGCAGGGGTGGGATGCCGAGCGGGCACTGCGGCGGCGCCTGCGGGAGCTCGAGTCGGCGGTACGCGCAGCTGAGGCCGACGCTCCCGGTCGGTAACTCCTTCGATATCGACGTCACGGGCCCGAGAACGCCGCTCCGGCGCCGTCCGATTCCGTTTCGAAGGAGTTCGCCCCGCGCGTTCCGGGCCCCGACGATCCGGAACCCGGCATCGGACCTGGAACAATGGTGGGGTGGCATCCGTGAACCCGCCGCGCGGCATGCGCGACTTCCTTCCCGCCGACAAGGCCCGCCGTGAGCGCGTGCTCGCCGTCATCCGCGAGCGCTACCGCGCGCACGGCTTCGACGAGATCGAGACCCCTGTCGTGGAGGAGTACGCCCGACTCCACGCCGGCATCGGCGGCGACAACGAGAAGCTCGCGTTCACGGTGCTCAAGCGAGGACTGGATGCCGACAGCATCCGCGCCGCCGCCGACGACCCCGGGGCGCTCTCCGACCTGGGGCTGCGGTACGACTTGACGGTTCCCCTCGCTCGCTTCTACGCGAGCCACCGCGCGGAGCTCCCGACGGTGTTCCGGGCCATTCAGATCGCCCCCGTGTGGCGCGCGGAGCGCCCCCAGAAGGGTCGCTACCGACAGTTCGTCCAGTGCGACATCGACATCATCGGCGACGCGTCGGCGCGCGCGGAGGCCGAGCTCGTGACCGCGAGCCTCGACACTCTCGATGCACTCGGGCTCGAGGGAGGCTGGCTGCGGATCAACGACCGGCGCCTGCTGGACTGGATGCTCGACTCCTTCGGCTTCACGGCGGAGGAGCGTCCGGGCGTTCTCATCACGATCGACAAGCTCGACAAGATCGGTCCCGAGGGGGTGGCAGAGGAGCTCCGTTCGCGTGGCGCCGCCGACTCCGCCGTCGACGCGTTCGCCGCGTTCCTGCGGCGCCCGCGCACGCTGCAGCATCTGCCGTTCGGTGAGGAGCACGTTCGCGCCGAGCTGCCCGAGGGGGCGCCCGACGAGGTCGTCGCCCACCTCGTCGGCATCGGCGCCGCCGTGGCGGCGGCCCGTCACTCCGACGGGCAGGCCGCCGCCGACGTGCCCTTGCGCTACGACCCGTTCCTCGTCCGCGGCATGGGCTACTACACGGGCACCATCTTCGAGTTGGCACACCCGTCGGTCGACTACTCGCTCGGCGGCGGCGGGCGCTACGACGGCATGATCGGGCGCTTCCTCGGCCAGGAGGTTCCCGCGGTCGGCTTCTCGTTCGGTTTCGAGCGCCTGGTCGAGCTCGTGGACCTGGCGACGGATGCCGCGGCATCCGCCGTCGTCCTCGTCCACGATCGTGACGTGCCGGTCGCCGAGCTCCTCGCCCTGAAGGCGGCTCTCGTGGCGGAGGGGTCGCGCGTGCGGCTGGAGCAGCGCACCAAGAACCTCAAGGCGCTCCTGGAGCGCTCGGCGGCCGACGGGTACACCGCGTTCGCGACGGTGGCCGCCGGTCAGGCTCGCGACGCGCTGGAGCTCAAGCCGCTGTCGTGAGGCGCCGCGTCCCCCGCGGCGCGGTCGGTCCTTGACGGATGCCATGCACCTCGGAACGCTGGGGGGATGACCCACCGTGATCCTACCCCCGAGGCCTGGCGCGCCGTCGACCGCTACTTCACCGAGACCCTCGTGGGCCATGACGCAGCTCTCGACGCTGCCGTCGCCGATCAGGGAGCGGCCGGGCTCCCCGCGATCGAAGTGGCGCCCGTCAACGGGAAGCTCTTGCACCTGCTGGCGCGGATCAGCGGCGCACGGCGCGTGCTGGAGGTCGGCACGCTCGGGGGGTATTCCACGATCTGGCTGGCCCGCGGCATCCCCGACGGCGGCCGGGTGGTCACGATCGAGGCGGAGCCGGCCAATGCCGCGGTCGCTCGAGCGAACATCGACCGCGCCGGGGTAGGGGAGAAGGTCGACATCCGCGTGGGTCGCGGTGAGGACGTACTCCCCGCGCTCGCCGGCGAGGAGCCGTTCGACCTGGTCTTCATCGACGCCGACAAGGAGTCCAACACGCTGTACCTCGACTGGGCCGCCCGTCTCGGACGCGAGGGGACGGTGGTGGTCGTCGACAACGTCGGACGCGGCGGAGAAGTGGCGAATCGGGGAACGACGTCGTCGCAGGTGATCGGCACGCAGCGCGGACTCGCGATGCTCGGCGACGATCCCCGGTTCGATGCGACGGCGCTCCAGACCCTGGATGCCAAGGGGTGGGACGGCGTCGCGCTCGCGGTGGTCGTGCGTCCGGGGGAGCGATGACCCGGCCCCGCAGGCGCTCGGCACGCTTTGATCCGGTGCCCCCCGTATGGCGGGGGTCTCGGCGTCACTAGACTCGGGAGCGGACCGACGACGCTCCGAGATCCATCTTCCACAAACAAGGAGTCCCCTGTGGCACTGATCGAGGCTGTAGGCGCACGCGAGATCCTGGATTCGCGTGGCAACCCGACCGTCGAGGTGGAGGTGCTGCTCGACGACGGAATCGTCCAGCGCGCCGCCGTCCCCTCCGGCGCATCCACCGGCGCCTTCGAGGCGTACGAACTGCGCGACGGCGACAAGAGCCGGTACAGCGGCAAGGGCGTGCTCAAGGCCGTCGCAGCCGTCATCGACGAACTCGGCCCCGCCATCGAGGGTGTCGAGGCCAGCGAGCAGCGCATCGTCGACGAGATCCTCATCGAGACCGACGGCACCGAGAACAAGTCGCGCACCGGCGCGAACGCGATCCTCGGCGTCTCCCTCGCCGTCGCGAAGGCGGCCGCCGACAGCGCCGACCTTCCCCTCTTCCGCTACATCGGCGGACCGAACGCGCACGTGCTGCCCGTGCCGCTCTTCAACGTCATCAACGGCGGCGAGCACGCCGACAACGGCATCGACTTCCAGGAGTACTTCCTCGCCCCGATCGGAGCCGACACCTACGCGGAGTCGCTGCGCTGGGGCACCGAGGTCTACCACGTCCTCAAGGGCGAGCTGAAGGCCGCCGGGTTCGCGACGGGTCTCGGCGACGAGGGCGGTTTCGCCCCCGACCTTCCGTCCAACCGCGAGGGTCTCGACTTCCTCATGAAGGCGATCGAGAAGGCCGGCTTCACGCCGGGCACGGACATCGCCGTCGGCCTCGACGTCGCCGCGACCGAGTTCTTCGACAACGGCGTGTACACCGTCGAGGGCAAGGCGTGGTCGGCCGACCAGCTCACCGAGTACTTCGCCGACCTCGTCGCGAACTACCCGATCGTCACGATCGAGGACGCGCTCGCCGAGGACGACTGGGATGCATGGAAGAACCTCACCGACGCCCTCGGCTCGAAGGTGCAGCTCGTCGGAGACGACCTCTTCGTCACCAACCCGACCCGCCTGCAGAAGGGCATCGACCTCGGCGTCGGCAACGCGCTGCTGGTGAAGGTGAACCAGATCGGCACGCTGTCGGAGACGCTCGACGCGATCGCCGTGGCGACGCAGAACGGCTACCGCTCGATGCTGTCGCACCGTTCAGGCGAGACCGAGGACACGACGATCGCCGACCTCGCGGTCGCGGTCAACGCGGGTCAGATCAAGACCGGCGCACCGGCGCGCAGCGAGCGCGTCGCGAAGTACAACCAGCTCCTGCGCATCGAGGAGGAGCTCGGCGACGCCGCGGTCTTCGCCGGTCGCGGCGCGTTCCCGCGCTTCAAGGGCTGATCCCGACGGAGTGCCTGCCGTCGTCCGCGCACGCGCGACGTAGGCTGAACGCATGACGACAGAGGGAGCCGGACGCAGCACTGCGCCGGCTCCCTCTTCGCGTCGCGTCGACGTGCGCGATTGGGTCGGCGGTGTGCGCCTGTCGGCGTTCACCGGGATCATGCTGGGCCTCGTCGTGCTCGCGGCCTTCGTGCTCGTGCCGAGCGTGGGCACCTACCTCGATCAGCGCAATCAGATCGCCGCGCTGGAGCGCTCCGTGCAGGTCACGAAGGAAGAGGTCGTGGCTCTCGAGGCGGAGCGGGAGCGGTGGGCCGACCCTGCCTACATCACGTCGCAGGCCCGGGAGCGGCTGTACTACGTGCGTCCGGGGGAAGTGGTGTACCTCGTTGACGACGATCTCCCGGACAGCGCCATCCCGCCCGAGCAGGCTGCGGTCAGCGACGAGGTCCAGGAGACCCGCAACGACTGGATGTCGCAGTTGCTCCGGTCGGTCACCGGCGCGGGACTCGCGCAGACGGCGTCGTCCGGCGACTGAGCCACCGCACCGGCTCCGCGCTCGGCACGCGCCGACGCCTCCCGCGGGTGCGTCAGGGGGCGCTCAGCCGACTGCCGGTAGCCTGGTCGGGTGCCGCTGACTCCCGCAACCGATGCCGACCTCGCCACGATGCGCGAGCAGCTCGGCCGTCCCATGCGCGGTGTCGTCGGTGTTGCGGCGCGGTGCGTCTGCGGCAATCCGACCGTCGTGGCGACCGAGCCCCGGTTGCCCGATGGCACGCCGTTCCCGACGTTCTACTACCTCACGCATCCCGGCGCGACGGCGGCGATGAGCGCTCTCGAGGCGACCCAGGTGATGCGCGAGCTCTCCGAGATCCTCGCGGAAGACGACGACGTGGCATCCGCGTACGCCGCCGCCCACGCGGCGTACCTCGCCGACCGTTCGATCTATGGCGACGTCGCCGAGATCGAGGGCATCTCGGCGGGCGGGATGCCGACCCGTGTCAAGTGTCTGCATGCCCTCGCGGCGCATGCCCTCGCGGCAGGGCCGGGGGTCAACCCCATCGGTGACCTCGCCCTCGACCGAGGGGACTGGTCGCCGGCGGTGTGCACGTGCGCGGTGCCGGGGACGGCGGCATGAGCGCGAGCCCGACGAACGATGCGGAGGTGGGAGGCGTGTCGCCTCGCCGGCCTCACGCGTCACGTGCGGCGGCTGTCGTCGTCGCGATCGGACTGATCGTGCTCGGTTCGCCCGCAACGGCCGGTGCCGCCGTCCTCGAGCACTCGCCGTCCGCGACGGTGCGCACGCCGTCGGCCACACGTGCGCCGGAGGACGTTCCCGCCGCGGAGGATGAACCCGACCCCGCGCAGGAGGCCGAGTACTGGCTCGACGACTACGGCATCCGCGAGGCCTGGAAGACGACGCGCGGCAAGGGCGTGACGATCGCCGTGATCGACACGGGGATCGGCAAGGGCCCGGTCGAGTTCGACGGCGCGGTCGTCGGCGGTGCGGACTTCTCGGGCACCGGCACCCCCGACGGACGCAGTCCCGTGGGCGCGGTGGATTCGAATCACGGCAGCTGGGTGGGCTCTCTTGCCGCCTCCCGGGGCACCGGCGACGGCAAGGGCATGCTGGGCGTGGCCCCCGAGGCATCCCTGCTGTCGATCTCGGTCGGTTTCGGTGCGTCGGCGGCCGTGCCGTTCGTCGATCAGGTCGCTGACGCGATGAGGTGGGCCGTCGACAACGGCGCGGACGTCATCAACCTCTCCTTCACGACGAACACGCTCGAGTGGGATGCCAGCTGGGACAGCGCGTTCCTCTACGCCTTCGAGCACGACGTCGTCGTCGTCGTCGCGGCGGGCAACAAGGGGAGCGGCACCGATGAAGTCGGCGCACCCGCGACGATCCCCGGCGTGCTCACGGTCGGCGGCGTCGACCGCAGTGGCGCCGCGAGCGTGGAGGCATCGACGCAGGGCATCGCGATCGGGATCATGGCGCCCAGCGAGCAGCTCCTCGGGGTCTCCGCAGACGGGCAGCTCATGATCTGGAACGGCACGAGCGGCGCAGCTCCCATCGTCGCCGGCGTGGCTGCGCTCGTCCGTGCGGCGCACCCCGAGTTGGATGCCGACAACGTCATCAATCGGCTGATCTCCACCGCCCGGTCCACCCCGGCGTCGCGAGCCCAGCCTGAGCTCTACGGGTACGGACTGATGGATGCCGCCGCGGCCGTGACCGAGGACGTGCCGCTCGTATCGGAGAACCCGATGGGGAGTCTTGCGGAGTGGATTCGCCTGTATCGGCGCGCCGAGGCCACCCCGCAGCCGACCCCGACGATCGCCCCGGCGGAGATAGATCCGCTGCCGGCGCCGGAGGCGGCGACCAAGCCGGGATCGCCGCTCCTGCCCAGTGCGGACACCCTTCGGTACGGCACCGTGCCGCTCATGGGTGCCACGCTGGCCGCTATACTGGTGGGGCTCGGCGTCACTGCTGCTGCCCGGCGAGTTAAATCGGCACGCACCCCTCGCGTGCCGGGCCGTTGATTCAAGGAGCATTCCTTCCTGTGACCAGCATTGCGACCAGCCCTGCGTCCAGCGCACCCTCCGAGACCGAGGGTGGTGGTGTGCCGAAGATCCTCGTCGTCGGCGGCGGCTACGCCGGGTTCTACACCGCGTGGAAGCTCGAGAAGCACCTGCGCAAGGGAGAGGCCGAGGTCACCATGGTCGACCCGTTGCCCTACATGACCTACCAGCCGTTCCTTCCCGAGGTCGCCGCAGGCGAGATCGAGGCGCGCCACGTCATCGTCGGCCACCGCCGTCACCTCAAGAAGACGCGCGTGATCACCGCCAAGGTCACGGGCATCGACCACGCCAACCGCACCGCGACGATCACCCCCGCCGTGGGCGAGCCGTGGCAGGAGACCTACGACCAGATCGTGGTCACCGCCGGCGCGGTCTCCCGCACGTTCCCGATCCCAGGCATCGCCGACAACGCGATCGGCCTGAAGACGATCGAGGAGGCCGTCGCGATCCGCGACCGCATCCTCACCAACTTCGACCGCGCCGCGAACCTGCCTCCGGGGCCGGAGCGCGACCGCCTCCTCACCGTCGTCGTCGTCGGTGGCGGCTTCGCCGGCATCGAGGTGTTCGCCGAGACGCGCGCCCTGGCATCCTCGCTCCTGAAGGACTACCCGCAGCTGCGCTTCGAAGACACGCACTTCCACCTCATCGAGGCGATGGGTCGGATCATGCCCGAGGTGTCGCTCAAGACGAGCGAGTGGGTGCTGAAAGACCTCGCCAAGCGCGGCGCGAACGTTCACCTCGACACGCAGCTCACGGGCGCCGTCGACGGAAACGTCGAGCTGTCGACCGGTGAGGTCATCCCGACCGATCTCATCATCTGGACCGCCGGCGTCATGGCCAACCCCACCGTCGTTCGGGGCAGCGACCTCCTCGTGGAGGAGCGCGGCCGCATCCAGACCCGTCCCGACCTCCGTGTCGGCACCGCCGACGAGATCATCGACGGAGCCTGGGCGGCGGGCGATGTGTCGGCCGTCCCCGACCTCACGGGCAAGGGCGTCGGCGGCTACTGCGTGCCCAACGCGCAGCACGCCGTCCGTCAGGCGAAGCTGCTCGCGAAGAACCTGGTCGCGGTGCTCCGCGGCGAGGTGCCCCGCGAGTACATCCACCACAACCTGGGCGCGGTGGCCGGTCTCGGCCTCTACAACGGCGTCTTCCAGTCGGGCAACATCGCCCTCAAGGGGTTCGTGGCCTGGGTCGCGCACCGCGGCTACCACGGCATGGCGATGCCGTCGTGGGAGCGCAAGTGGCGCGTCATCGGCGACTGGTGGCACAACTTCTGGCTCAACCGCGACAACGTGACGCTGCAGGCGGTGCAGAACCCGCGGTACGTCTTCGAGGAGTTCGCGGCGCGTCCGCGTCCGGCGGTGACCGAGGCTCCGGCGTCGGCCCCGATCGACCCGAAGAGCATCGCCGCGGAGAAGAAGCCCGTCGCCGAGAAGCCGATCGCCGAGAAGAAGCCGGCCGCGAAGAAGCCCGCCGCCAAGAAGGCCACGGCTTCCGAGCCCGCCGCCGGCTGACGCCCCGGCTATCGTGGGTTCGGGTGATGCACCCGGGCCCCCGTAGCCCAATGGCAGAGGCAGGCGACTTAAAATCGCTTCAGTCTGGGTTCGAGTCCCAGCGGGGGTACCGTCGTCTCGCCGGCGACTGAGCCGCCATCGACCCCGATCAGACGAGGCGTTCGAACACCATCGTGGCCTGAATCCGGTCGCCTCCTCCGAATCCGCTGCTTCCGGAGGATGCCGTGGTGATCGTGTGCAGCCGATAGCCGAGCGCCGCCTGTGTGTTGATCACCTTCTCCAGCTCGGTGAGGTTGCCCGAGCCCGTGCCGAAGAACTTCTCCTTCAACACCACCTGGAGCGCGACGTAGCTCATGCCTGCGGGAGCCGGTCGCGGTTGCGCACCGGCAGCGGCGTCGGCCTGCGCGCGGCTGATCATTCCTCCGATGCCGGGCTCCGGCGTCACGGGCGGCTGTACGGTGTCCGTCCACGCCTTCCCGTCCCACCAGCGCATGGTGCCGCTTCCATCGTCGTACCAACCGGCCTGAGTATCGGACATCCTCGCTCCTTCGTCGGGTGACCCGCACTGCGTCGAGCCAGGCGAGCCCTCGTGTTTCGACGACACGGTATCGATTCCTGTGGTGCGAGCGCTCCGGGCGTCGCGTGTCGACTTCGCCCCGATTCGATCCCGAGTCTCACGCATCGGAACACTCGGTCTCGCTCTAGGCTGGGGGCAGCTTGCGAAGGAGCCCGGATGACCCTCGATCTGCTCGACATTCCCGCGCCGGCCGGCAGACCCTGGACGGATGCCGCGGCGTACTGGGCCGCGCGCACGGAGGCTATCGCGTCCGTCTCGGGCCCGGTCGCCTCCATCGACCTCTCCGCGTTGCGGTTCAATGCACTCGACCTCGTCGTCCGATCGAGCGGCGTGCCGATCCGGGTCGCGAGCAAGTCGATCCGCGTGCGCGAAGTGCTCGACGCCTCCCTCGCTCTCGCGGGCTACCGCGGCATCCTCGCTTTCACCCTGCCGGAGGCGCTGTGGCTCGCTGGGACGCGCGACGATGTCGTCCTCGGCTACCCGACGGCCGACCGCGATGCCCTCGCCCGGCTCCTGGCCGACGAGGCGGCGGCGGCGCGCATCACGCTGATGGTGGACGACCTCGCCCAGCTCGACCTCGTCGACGTGGTCGCGCCCCCCGGGTCGCGTCCGCCGGTGCGGGTCGCGATAGATGCGGATGCCTCGTGGCGGGCCCCCGTCCTCGGCCACATCGGCGTCCGCCGCTCGCCGGTGCACGAGCCCGCCGAGGTGGAGCGGCTCGCGCGCGGCATCGTCGCCCGCGACGGCTTCCGGCTCGTGGGGCTCATGATGTACGAGGCGCAGATCGCCGGTCAGCCCGACGACACGGGGTCGGGGGATGCCGTCATCCGCTGGATGCAATCGCGCAGTCGCGAGGAGCTCGCCGAGCGCCGCGGCCGGATCGTCGCCGCCGTGGGGCGCGTCGCGGAGCTGGAGTTCGTCAACGGGGGAGGGACGGGCTCGCTGGAGTTCACCGCGAGCGACCTGTCGGTCACCGAGACCACGGCCGGCAGCGGACTGCTCGCCGGGCATCTCTTCGACGGCTACCGCGCGTTCGAGCCCGCACCCGCGGCGGCGTTCGCGCTCGAAGTCGTCCGCAAGCCCACCGCCGACATCGCGACGGTGCTCGGCGGCGGATGGGTGGCATCCGGTCCGCCCCTCGCATCCCGTCAGGCGCGGCCGGTCTGGCCGGAAGGGCTGCGCACCCTCGACCGTGAGGGCACAGGCGAGGTGCAGACCCCCCTCCAGGGTGAGGCGGCGAAGTCGTTGCGCGTGGGCGACCGCGTATGGTTCCGGCACGCGAAGAGCGGCGAGCTCGCCGAGCGCGTCGATCGTTACCTCTTGACGTCCGGCGCAGCGCTTGTCGGCGACACCCCCACGTATCGAGGCGAAGGGAAGAGCTTCCTGTGACCCGACCCGGCGGCCTTTGGCAGAACTGGTCCCGCACCGAGCGCGTGCGTCCGCAACGCGTCGAGTATCCGCCCACGGTGGCCGCCGTCCGCCGCTCGGTGGTGGCGGCGGCGGCCCGTGGGCTTCCGATCAAGGCGGTGGGCGCGGGCCACAGTTTCACCGGCATCGCCGTCTCGCCCGGGGTGCTCCTCGAGCTCGACGATCTGTCGGGTCTCGTCTCGGTCGATCGCGAGCAGTCGCGGGTGCGGATCCTCGCGGGTACACGACTCCACCGCATTCCCGGCCTCCTCGCGCCGTACGGGCTCGCGATGGAGAACCTCGGCGACATCGACCGGCAGTCCATCGCCGGTGCGATCTCGACCGGCACCCACGGAACGGGCAGTCGCTTCGGGGGCATCGCCACGCAGATCGTCGGGGCCACGCTGGTGACCGCGGACGGTGAGCTGCTGACGGTCGATGACGAGGAGAACCCGGAGCTCCTGCCTGCGGTGGCGCTGGGGCTCGGGGCGCTCGGCATCCTCGTCGATGTCACGATCCAGTGCGTGCCGGCATTCGTCGTGCAGGCGGTGGAGCGGCCGGAGCCTCTCGACGACGTGCTCGCGCACCTCGAAGAGCGTTTCGCGGACGCCGATCACTTCGAGTTCTACTGGTTCCCGCACACCGACGTCGCGCTCACCAAGACGAACACCCGGCTCCCCGCCGACACCCTCACCGCTCCGCAGCCGCTCCTGGCACGCTGGGTCGATGACATCCTCGTGGGCAACGGCGTCCACCAGGCCGTCTGCTCGGTCGGGCGCACGGTCCCGGCCGCAGTGCCCGCCATCAACCGGCTCTCCGCGAAGGTGTGGGGCGACCGCTCCTTCTCCGATGCCTCGCACCGCGTCTTCGCGACCGCGCGCGGCGTGCGCTTCCGCGAAATGGAGTACGCCGTGCCCGTCGACCGGCTGGGCGATGCGTTCCGCGGCCTGCAGCGTGTCGTGGCGGAGCACGGCCGACCTATCGAGTTCCCCGTCGAGGTCCGCACCGCGGCCGCGGACGACCGCTGGATGTCCACGGCCTACGGCCGGGCGAGCGGCTACATCGCCGTGCATCGATACTGGCGAGCCGACCCGACCGCGTACTTCGCCGCCGTCGAAGAGGTGATGCGCGCCCACGGAGGCCGACCCCATTGGGGAAAGATGCACACACAGGATGCCGCGAGCCTCCGCGCGCTGTATCCGCGCTTCGACGACTTCGTCGCGCTCCGCGACCGCCTCGATCCGCAGCGCCGCTTCCGCAACGCCTATCTCGACCGTGTGCTCGGTGGGTAAGGCCTGGGAGTGGGGTCCACGCGCGTCGGAGGCCCCCGCAACCCCGGCTAGGATGAGCACACACTGATGGGAGCCGTATGGAAATCCTGATCCCCGTATTGATCGTCGTCGGTCTCGCCGTGATCGTCGGGATCTACCTGTGGGCCACATACAACTCGCTCGTCGCGCTCAACGTGCGCGTCGACGAGGCCTGGAGCGACATCACGGTGCAGCTGAAGCGGCGAGCCGACCTCCTGCCCAACCTCATCGAGGCGGTCAAGGGTTACGCAGCGCACGAGAAGGCGGTCTTCGAGAACGTCACGCGGGCCCGGGCCGAAACGCTCACCGCGTCGTCGCCGGTGGATGCCGGTGTCGCGGAGGGGCACATGCAGCAGGCGCTGAAGTCGCTGTTCGCGGTCGCCGAGGCATACCCGCAGCTGCAGGCGAGCCAGAACTTCTTGCAGCTGCAGCAGTCGGTCGTCGACACCGAGGACAAGATCCAGGCGTCACGCCGGTTCTACAACGGCGGCGTGCGCGAGCTGAACACGAAGATCAAGGTGTTCCCCAACAACCTGTTCGCCCGCAACCTGGGCTTCTCGGAGCGTGAGTTCTTCGAGGTCGTCGACGGTGCGGCGATCGCCGAACCCCCGCGCATCCAGTTCTGAGATCCCTCGCGACGTCACCCGGGTGCCGGTTCGTCTCCGTGCCCTTTCGGGTATACAGCGGGTCGTAGACTGACGAGATGACCGATCCGAAGCCACGCGGGTCCCTCCTCGACTCGCTCCGCTCGCGGACGGTGTCGACGGAGATCGGCGGTTCGTTGCCCCGCGGGCTGCGGGTCGCGACGGCGTATGCGTGGCGCT
Organism: Candidatus Microbacterium phytovorans; assembly: GCA_029202445.1. Classification (NCBI taxonomy): domain Bacteria; kingdom Bacillati; phylum Actinomycetota; class Actinomycetes; order Micrococcales; family Microbacteriaceae; genus Microbacterium; species Candidatus Microbacterium phytovorans. Next base: position 1,252,960 of record CP119321.1, on the reverse strand, counting down.
TCGTCGTGATCGCGGCGGCGGCCGCCATCTTCATCTGGATCGTCATCCAGTTGAAGCTGCTCGTCATTCCGCTGCTCATCGCCCTGCTCGTCACGGCCCTCGTCTGGCCGGCCTTCACGTGGATGCTGCGGCACCGCGTCCCGAGGTGGCTCGCGCTCATCGTCAGCGTCGTCGGCACGATCGCGATCGTGTCCGGTTTGCTGTACCTCGCGATCTGGCAGATCACCCGGGAGTGGGCGTCGGTGCGATCGCGCACGGTCGAGTCGGTGGCGCAACTGCGCGACTACCTCATCGACGGGCCGCTGCACCTGACCGCCCAGCAGATCGACGGCCTTCTCGCCCAAGGCTGGACCCTGCTTCAGCAGCAGGCGGAGCTCCTCCTGTCGGGGGCGCTCGTCATCGGGTCCACCCTGGGTCACGTCGTGACGGGCGCGCTGCTGACGCTGTTCATCCTGCTGTGCACGCTGGCCGACGGCGGCGGTATCTGGCGGTGGGTCGTCAGGCTCTTCCCGTCGCGTGCCCGCGAGGCTGTCGACGGGGCCGGCCGCTCCGGCTGGGTCACGGTCGTCACCTACGCGCGCACGCAGCTGTTCGTCGCGACGATCGACGCGCTCGGCATCGGACTCGGCGCCTTCCTCCTCGGGGTGCCCCTCGCCATTCCCGTGGCGGTGCTCGTCTTCCTCGGGTCGTTCATCCCCTTCGTCGGCGCGGTGGTGACCGGCGCACTCGCGGTCTTCCTCGCCCTCGTCTACAACGGCCCGTGGGTGGCGCTGTGGATGCTGCTCGTCGTCCTCGGTGTCCAGCAGCTCGAAGGCCACGTCCTGCAGCCGCTCATGATGGGCGCCGCGGTGAAGGTGCATCCGCTGGCCGTCGTCCTCGTCGTCGCCGGCGGCGCGATGATCGCCGGCATCCCCGGAGCCCTCTTCGCCGTCCCTCTCGCCGCATTCATCAACGTCGTCGCCCTGTATCTGTCGCGACGGCAATGGGAGACCGGCGGCATGCCCGGACCCGAAGATCTCATCTGGAGCACCGTGCCCCGCCCGAGGAGGACGCCCGCGTGATGGAGTCGACGCAGCTCACCCACCCCACCCTGACGGAGTTCGAGGATGCCGCCGCCTTCCTGCGGGATGTCGCCGTGCGCACGCCGATCGACCTGTCCGAGCATCTGAGTGATGTGCTGGGTACGACGGTCCACCTGAAGCTCGAGAACCTCCAGCGCACGGGCTCTTTCAAGATCCGTGGCGCTGCCTACCGCTTGTCGCGCCTCACGGCGGAGGAGCGGGCGCGCGGAGTCGTCGCGGCTTCGGCGGGCAACCACGCGCAGGGAGTGGCCCGCGCCGCGCAGAAGCTCGGCATCGCGGCGACCATCTTCATGCCGCTCGGTGTTCCCGTGCCCAAGCTCCTCGCCACCCGCGGTTACGGCGCAGACGTCATTCTCGAGGGAGAGACGGTGGAGACGCCGCTGCGCTTGGCGGCTGAGTTCGCGGCCCGCACCGGCGCCGTGCTCATCCACCCCTTCGATCACCGTGACGTCATCGTCGGCCAGGGCACGTTGGGGCTGGAGATCTACGACGACGTCCCCGACCTCGACACCGTCGTGCTCGGGATCGGCGGCGGCGGCCTCATCGCCGGTGTCGCTGCAGCAGTCAAGGCTCGCGCTGCCGCCGAAGGCCGCACCGTTCGGGTGATCGGCGTGCAGGCCGCCAACTCGGCCGCGTACCCGTCGTCGCTGGCGGCGGGGGAGCCGCTCACGGTCGAGACGACGCCCACGATCGCCGACGGCATCGCGGTGGCGCGTCCGGGCGACGTGCCGTTCGAGGTGATCCGCGACCTCGTCGACGAGGTGGTGACGGTCACCGACGACGACATCGCACGCGCGCTCCTCGTGCTGCTCGAACGCGCGAAGCAAGTCGTCGAGCCCGCAGGTGCCGTGGGAGTCGCGGCGATCCTCGCCGGGAAGGTGGCCGCGACCGGGACGACTGTGGCTGTGCTGTCCGGCGGCAACATCGACCCGCTCCTGCTCCAGCGCGTCGTCGCACACGGGCTCGCGGCATCCGGTCGCTACATGACGCTGCAGATCCCGCTGCCCGACCGGCCAGGCCAGTTGGCGCGCGTGTCCGAGCTCCTGTCCATCGCCGGTGCCAACGTCACCGAGGTGCTGCACACGCGGCACGGGCAGGGGCTTCAGATCAGCGAGGTGATCCTGCAGCTAAGCGTCGAGACCAGGGGCGAGGAGCACCGCGCCCATGTCATCTCGGTGCTCGAAGGCGCGGGTTTCCAGCCGCGTGTCATGCCCGACTGAGGCGACAGGCCTCCCGGCTCACTGACCCGCGTAGGTCTCGACCTTCACGACCTCGACGGCGATCTCACGGCCGTTCGGCGCGGTGTACGAGGTCTTCTCGCCCTCACGGAGGCCGAGGATCGCGGCACCCAGCGGAGAAGCTTCGCTGTAGACGTCGAGCTCGGAGTTTGCGGCGATCTCCCGGTTCCCGAGAAGGAAGATCTCTTCGCCGCCCGCGACGATCGCGGTGACGACCGTGCCGGACTGCACGGTGCCGTCGGACTCCGGCGCCTCGCCCACCTGCGCGTCCTTCAGGAGGTGCTGGAGTGTGCGGATGCGCGCCTCCTGCTTGCCCTGCTCGTCCTTTGCGGCGTGGTAGCCGCCGTTCTCCTTGAGGTCGCCCTCTTCGCGGGCGGCCTCGATGCGCTTGGCGATCTCCTCGCGTCCCGTCGTGGAGAGGTGCTCGAGCTCGGCGACGAGCCGGTCGTAGGCGTCTTGGGTGAGGAAGGTCACGGTGCTGTCGCTGGACACGTCGACTCCTTGGTGGTCGTGTTCGGTGGTAAACCGAACGCCCCGGCGAACGTGCCGGGGCGTGAAAGGTGTCGGATCAGACTACGGGATCCAGCAGGAGGTCACCAAACCGGTGGTGGCCAGCGCCGTCGTGGGGATCGTCTCGCTGAAGCGCCGTGCGTGAGCCGGGTCGGCGGGATACTCGACGATTCGCCAGCCGACGATCCCGTGTTCGGTGTCCTGCGCCTCCAGCGCGCAGGCGACGGGCTCTCCGGCGCGCAGTGTCACCTGGAAGTCCACGGTGATGCCGTGCGCGTCGACGGAGTGGAAGCCCGTGGTGTCGACATCGACGGAATCCATGGTGCGCGCAACGGTCGTCCAGCCGAAGTACCCGATCACGACGGCCGCCAGCACACCGCCTACGATCCAGCGTGTCCGGCGGACTCGCGACGACACGCGCCCGTACCGATCGTCGAGCAGGGCGGTGGTTTCGGGGGAGGTCATCTCGGCATCCGTGACGTTCTAGGCTGGACTTCCAGGCTATGCGCTCTGCGCGCGGAACGAGGACAGATGCAGCCGCTCACGTGGATAGCGACCAACACTCCGTTCGTGCCGTCGCCGTCGCCGTCCGTGAACCCCGACACCGTGACACCGGGTGTGGCGGGCTTCATCGCGATCGCCGTCATCGCGCTGGCCGTGGTCTTCTTGCTGATCGACATGATCCGCCGCATCCGCCGGGGCCGGTACCGTGCGGAGATCGCGGAGCAGCTCGACGCCGAAGAGGCCGAAGAGGCCGCCGCCCGCGCCGCGGAGGAGGCTGCCGCTGTCGACGGTGACGCGGCCGGCGACGACGTCACCCCGGAAGGCCCAGCGAAGGGCTGAAAGGCTCCAGCGCGATCAACAGGCACGCCGTCCAGTGGCAGAGGAACGCCAGGACCGTGCAGACGTGGAAGATCTCGTGGAACCCGAAGTGGCCCGGCCACGGATTGGGACGCTTGAGCGCGTAGACGATCGCGCCGCCGGTGTACAGGAGGCCGCCGACGATGACGAGCACCATCATCGCGGCGTTGGCGTTCAGCAGGTCGACGAGGTACATCACCGCCGCCCATCCGAGCAGCAGGTAGAGCGCGACGTAGAGCCAGCGCGGCGCGTGGATCCAGAAGACGCGGAACAGGATGCCGACCAGCGCTCCCGACCACACCAGGATCAGCAGCAGCGTGCCCTTGTCCGGAACGAGCGCGAGCACGGCGAGCGGCGTGTACGTGCCCGCGATCAGCAACAGGATGTTGGCGTGGTCGATCCGTTTCAGGACGGCTTTGGTCTTCGGCCCCCAGTCGAAGCGGTGGTACAGCGCCGAGTTACCGAACAGGAGGAGGGACGTCGCCATGAAGACGGCGCTGGCCCACTTCGCGGTAGCGCCCTCGGCCACGACGATCAGCACGATCCCGGCAGCGATCGCAACGGGGAACGTGGCCGCGTGGATCCAGCCCCGCCAGGTCGGCTTCAACTCGACGTGGGCACTCGCGGAGGCCGCGTCGATCAGAGGGAGCTGGGGCATCTCGGCCCCGTCATCGGTGGCGGTCACGCTTCCGAGCCTACGCCGCGCGGTATGCCGCGTCTCACATACGGGACAGAGGTTGCGAGCGGTAGCGTAGAGCCGTGACGGCGAACCGCGCGGGTGAGGGCAAAGGGCTGCTCTACCGTCTCTACAGTTCGCGTCTTCGACGCCGACTCACGCCGCAGACGGTGCCGCACCATGTTGCGATGATGATCGACGGCAACCGGCGGTGGGCACGCCAGGCCGGGTACGCGACGGTCGCGCACGGCCACCGTGCGGGTGCCGCCAAGATGCGGGAGTTCCTTCGCTGGTGCGACGACCTCGGCATCCGGGTCGTGTCGCTCTATCTGCTGTCGACCGACAATCTCTCCAAACGTGACTCGGAGGAGCTCGCCGACCTCATCGAGATCATCGCCGAGCTGGCCGACGCGATCTCTCACGAACCCGACTGGCGCGTCCAGCACGTGGGCCGCGCCGAGATGCTGCCCGCGGATCTGGCACGCGCGCTGCGCACCGCGGAGGAACGAACGGCCGGCAATACGGGTCTGCACGTCAACCTCGCGGTCGCGTACGGCGGTCGCAGCGAGATCGTGGATGCCGTCCGCCGCATCATCGGCAAGCATCAGGAACGCGGCGGTTCTCTCGAGGAGCTCGCGGCGAGTCTCACCCCCGAGCAGATCGGCGAGCACCTGTACACGGGCGGCCAGGCCGATCCTGACCTCGTCATCCGGACATCGGGGGAGCAGCGGCTCAGCGACTTCCTCCTGTGGCAGTCGGCGCATTCGGAGTTCTACTTCGTGGAGGCGCTCGGACCCGACCTGCGCGAGGTCGACTTCCTCCGGGCGATCCGCGACTTCGCGTCGCGAGATCGCAGATTCGGCAGCTGACCCGGCCGACAGTGCAGCTTCATCCTCCGTGACAGACTGGAGGGGTGATCGAGTTGGAGTCGTACCTCGAGACGTTCGACGAGGAGCCGGGGTATCTCGACTGGGCCGCGTTCGGGCCGCTGTCGCCGGCGGTGCAGGCAGAAGCGGCCGCCGATGCGGAGCTCCTCGCCACGGGACGTCGATCGGGCATCGGTCTCGTGGCCGGCCGCGTCGACGAGGCGCGGACGCTCGTAGCCGAACTCCTCGATGCGCCGGTAGAGGAGGTCACCCTCCAGCCGTCCACCTCGGTCGGCCTTCTGCACGCCTTCTTCGGACTCACCGGCGATGTCCTCGTCTCACCCGCAGAGTTTCCCGCGCTGACAGTGGCGGCGCGCCGCGCGCAGGACGCCCTCGGGACGCTCCGGGTGCGCGATCTGCCCGCGGACTTCGTCACCCCGGGGAGCGTGCGTGACGCACTCACCGACGAGGTGACCGCCGTCGCGCTCAGCCTCGTCGACTACCGCACGGGGCACGTGGCCGACCTCACCGCGATCCGCGACGTCATCGGCGACCGCCTGCTCATCGTCGACGCGATTCAGGGGTTCGGGGTCACGGAAGCCGACTACGCGGCAGCCGACGTCGTCTGCGGGCACGGGTACAAGTGGCTGCGCGCCGGGCGAGGGACCGGGTTCGCCCGATTCTCGGCTCGGGCACGCGAGCGGATCGCTCCCGTGCTGTCGGGCATCTCCGGCTCGGACGACGACATCGGAGCCCCGGGAACGCCGGTGCCGGCGGCGGGTTCCGGTGCCTACGAGATCTCCCGCGCCGATCCGCTCGCGGCATCCCGGCTCGCGGCCGCCCTGCGCGAGATCCGTGACGTCGGCGTCGCGAACATCGCCGCGACCGTGCGCGACCGGGCGCGCCACATGATGGCGCTCGCAGACCGCTACGGTGTGCCGGTACTCACCCCGCGGGACAGTCACGCGGGGATCGTCTCCCTCGTCCCCGACGGGCCGGATGGCAGCGCGCTCGCTGCGGCGCTGGCCAATCACGGGGTGACGGCGACAGCGCGTGGCGGGATCGTCCGCGTGAGCGCGCACGCGGGCACCGTCGCCGATACGCTGCGGCTCTTCGGCGACGCGTTGGCCGATGTCGCAGGGCATCGCCTGATGCCGTCCGCCCTCGCGGTCGTGGAGAGTTAACGCACCGGACACATCGCGCGGCGTGTCGCGGACCGTGCGCGACACGGCGGCGACGTACGGTCATCACATCGGGCAAGGCGCCCGTTCGAGTCGGCCATCCACGACTCGTGGCCCCTGGTCGACTCGTGACAGCCGGGTGAACACCACCCGGGGCGGGAGTGGGTTGTGACCACACGAGCACCAGAGCAGCAGCGCCGCGTCAGCACCGGCGGGAGCACCGCCGCCGAACAGGATCTGAGGACCTACATCCTCGACACTTCGGTTCTTCTGAGCGACCCGCGTGCGTTCTTCCGATTCGCAGAACACTCCGTCGTCGTCCCCGTGGTGGTCATCACGGAACTCGAGGGCAAGCGTCACGATCCGGAGCTCGGCTACTTCGCCCGCCAGGCGCTCCGGCACCTCGACGAGTTGCGCATCGAGCACGGCCGACTCGACTTCCCCGTCGCGGTGGGAGACGGCGGAACACTGCGTGTCGAGCTGACCAACACCGACCCGACGATCCTCCCGGCCGGCATGCGCCTGGGCGACAACGACACCCGTATCCTCGCGGTCGCGATGCACCTCGCGCAGGAGGGTCACGAGGTGACCGTCGTCTCGAAGGACCTTCCGATGCGCGTCAAGGCCGCCTCCCTCGGCATCTACGCCGAGGAGTACCTGGCCGAGCAGGCTATCGACTCCGGCTGGACCGGCATCGCGTCGATCGACGTGTCGGGAGACGATGTCAGCGACCTCTACGAGAGCGAAGTGGCCCTCAGTGAGGACGTGCGCGGGCTTCCCGTCAACACAGGCCTCGTCATCCACTCCGAGCGAGGCTCTGCGCTGGGTCGCGTGACCGGCGACGGCGAGTTCCGACTCGTGCGCGGGGACCGAGACGTGTTCGGGTTGCACGGCCGTTCGGCCGAGCAGCGCATCGCCATCGACCTCCTGCTCGACCCCGAGGTCGGAATCGTGTCGCTCGGCGGGCGAGCCGGCACCGGCAAGTCGGCGCTCGCGCTGTGCGCCGGCCTCGAGTCCGTCCTCGAGCGGCAGCAGCAGAAGAAGATCATCGTGTTCCGGCCGCTGTTCGCCGTCGGCGGCCAGGAGCTGGGCTATCTCCCCGGGGACCAGTCCGAGAAGATGAACCCCTGGGGTCAGGCCGTCTTCGACACCCTCGGTTCGGTCGTCTCGGGCAACGTGCTCGAGGAGGTCGTCGAGCGCGGGATGCTCGAGGTGCTGCCCCTCACGCACATCCGTGGCCGGTCCCTTCATGACGCCTTCGTGATCGTCGACGAGGCCCAGTCGCTCGAACGCAACGTGCTGCTGACGGTTCTCAGCCGCATGGGGCAGAACTCCCGCGTGGTCCTCACCCACGACGTCGGACAGCGCGACAACCTCCGCGTCGGACGCCACGACGGGGTGGCGAGCGTCATCGAGACGCTCAAGGGACACGATCTCTTCGGTCACGTGACCCTCATGCGTTCGGAGCGTTCGGCGATCGCCGCTCTCGTCACCGACCTCCTGGAACAGGGCGAACTCAGCTGACCCATGCGACGGCCCGGCGGCATCGGTGAAGACCGACGCCGCCGGGCCGTCGCTCGCGCCGAGGACGTCGTTCGTGCCGACGGTCTCAGTGCGAGTCGCGAAGGGTGACCCGGGTGACCATCTCGAGTTCCAGGCCGCCCTCGACCTCGCTCGTGCGGAGCTCCACGGCGACAGCCTCGATCTCCGCGAGAGACGCGAGGTGCGTGCCCCCGCACGGAATGGACACGTCGCCGTCGGGGAGCGCACACACCCAGGTGCGGCGCGCGGACAGGTGGTCAGCCGCACGATCGATGCGCACGGCGCCGCCGTGTCCGATCCAGGCCGCCAACTGCGCATCGACCTCCGCGGCGATCGGTGCGAGGTCCGCGAGCACGCTCGGGTCGAATCCCTTCCGGCGCAGCGACTTGCCGATCCGGTAGGCGTCCACCGAGCCGCCCGTCACGATGCGGGAGCGCTGGATGGCCAGCTGATCGAACGCGGGCGCCCCTCGTGCGTCGAGCGGTGGCGACTTCGTCCACGCTCCCGCCAGGGCGGAATCCAGCGCGAGGGATGCCAGATGGCATCCGGTGTGCCCGGCCGACAGCGCCAGGCGGTGGGCGGCGTCGACCTCGACCGTGACCGCACGGCCGATCTCGGGCGCGTCGCCCTCGACGACGTGGGCGACGACGAACGTCCAGCCCTCCGTTCCGCCGCGGACGGGCAGGTGGGCGCCGACATGGAGCGCCTCGTCATGGATGCCGCCCGTGAGGCCGTCGAGTACGGGCCAGACGTCGTCGCCGTCGCGGAGGACACCACGGTCGGTGGGCTGATCCGGCCATGCCGTGTCGACGGGATGGAACGCGGTGCGATCGAGGAGGACGGCGGAACGTCCGCCGCCGAGGGGCTGGACGTGGACCACGGTGCCGGTCGACGTCGTGGCTCCATCGGGATACGTCACGAGGGTGTCGTGTCGGGGAAGCGCCACCGGTTCAATCCCAGCGGTAGCCCTCGCCACGCACGGTGACGATGTTGTCGGGCCCCAGCTTGGCGCGCAGGTAGCGCACGTACACGTCGACGACATTGGAGCCCGGATCGAAGTCCATGCCCCACACGCGGCTCAGCAGCACCTCGCGCGTGAGCACCTCGCCCGGATGCCGGAGGAACTGCTCCGCGAGCGCGAACTCCCGGGCCGACAGGTCGACCTCGCGGTCGGCGACCGTCACGCGGCGGGCGAGGACGTCGAGAGACACGTCGCCCCGCGTCAGCAGCACCGGAGCCGTCGAGGACTCCCGCAAGCGCGAACGCACACGGGCGAGGAGCTCGGCGACCGCGAAGGGCTTCGCCACGTAGTCGCTCGCCCCGGCATCCAGGCCCTCGATCGTGTCGCTCGTGCCGCTGCGCGCTGTCAGCATGATCACGGGTATCGCGCTGCCGCGGGCGCGCAGGTGCCGCAGCACCTCGAAGCCGTCCATGGAGGGCAGTCCCACGTCGAGGACGACGAGGGCGATGTCGGGCTCGAGAGCGCGTTCCAAAGCCTCCGCACCGTCTTCCGCGACGACGGTCTCGTAGCCGTCGGCGTGCAGACTGCGCGTGACGAGGGAGACGATGTGGGGTTCGTCATCGACGACGAGGATGCGTGTCATCCGGTGGCCTCTCGTTGCATCAGGACATCGCCGGCGCGCACCGGCGAGGGAACAGCGGCCTTGGTGCCGACCGGGATCTCCAGGGTGAACGTCGCGCCGCCCCCGGGCGTGTCGGCGATCGCGCAGTGACCGCGGTGCGCCTTCGCGATCGCGTCGACGATCGCGAGGCCCAGGCCCGAACCTCCGACCGAGCGCTTGCCCGTTCCACGATCGAAGCGACGGAAGATGCGGTGGCGAAGGGCAGGAGGGATGCCGGGGCCGTGATCGCGCACCCACAGCTGCACGCCGCCCGCGTGGACGGCGCTGCCCACCTCGATCGCACTTCCGGCCGGCGTGTACTTCGCGGCGTTGTCGGCCAACTGCAGCCAGGCCTGGAGGAGCCGGTCGCCATCGCCGCGGATCACGGCATCCGCGCTCTGCTCTACGCTCCACGCGTGGTCGGGGATGACCGTCACGAGCTCGCCGACGCGCTGCGTGAGCTGGGCGAGGTCGACCTCGGACATCGTGAACTTGTCGGTCTCCACGGCGGCGAGCAGGTCGATGTCGCCGATGAGCCGCGTCATCCGGTCGAGTTCGGCCATGCCGAGGTCGCGGATCGCTGCGGCATCGGTCGGATCGTTGGGGTCCATCACCTCGAGATGGCCCCGGACGATCGTGATCGGGGTCTTCAGCTCGTGCCTCACGTCGTCCAGCAGCCGGCGCTGCGCTTCGTAGGCCGTCTCGTCGCGGTCGCTCGAGAGATGCTCGGCGGGGACGGTCGGGAGGATCGTCCAGCCCACGATGCCGATCACGACAAGCGTCGCGACGGAGACCGTCGCGTAGACGGGGATGGCCGCCCAGGGGAGAGGTTGAGCGGTGACCACGTGAACGAGCACGACGCCGAGCGCGGCCAGGGCGAAACCGGCCGCGACGACGGCGACCAAGAGTCCGAGGGTGCGCGTACGCCGGGAGTGCACGCTAGTCGCCCGATTCACTCTCCGATTATCAACCCGCGTGGGTCATCGACAGGAGATCGAGTTTCTCGTCGAGCTGCGCTTCGGTCAGCTCGCCGCGCTCCACGTACCCCAGGTCGATGACGGCCTCGCGCACCGTGATGCCCTTGGCGACGGAGTGCTTGGCGATCTTCGCCGCCGCCTCGTAGCCGATGAGCTTGTTCAGCGGTGTCACGATCGACGGCGACATGCCGGCGTAGGCGGCCGCGCGCTCGGTGTTGGCCTGCAGGCCGTCGATCGTCTTGTCGGCCAGCACGCGCATCGCGTTCGACAGCAGGCGAATCGATTCCAGCAGAGCCGTTCCCATGACCGGGATCGCCACGTTGAGCTCGAACGAACCGGAAGCGCCCGCCCACGCGACCGTCGCGTCGTTTCCGATGACCCGCGCGGACACCATGAGCGTGGCCTCGGGGACGACGGGGTTGACCTTCCCCGGCATGATCGAGGACCCCGGTTGGAGATCGGGAATGTGGAGCTCGGCGAGGCCGGTGTTGGGGCCGGAGCCCATCCAGCGGATGTCGTTGTTGATCTTGGTGAGCGACACCGCGATGGTCCGCAGGGCCCCGGATGCCTCGACGAGGCCGTCGCGGTTGGCCTGGGCCTCGAAGTGGTCCTTGGCCTCGGTGATGGGAAGCTCGGTCTCGGCCTGGAGCAGTGCGATGACCTTCTGCGGGAAGCCCAGCGGCGTGTTGATGCCCGTGCCCACGGCCGTGCCGCCGAGCGGCACCTCGCCCACGCGGGGGAGGACGGCCTGCACCCGCTCGATGCCGAGACGCATCTGACGGGCGTACCCGCCGAACTCCTGGCCGAGGGTGACAGGCGTGGCGTCCATCAGGTGGGTCCGACCCGACTTGACGGCATCCTTCCAGAGCTCCGCCTTGGCTTCCAGGGCGACCGCGAGGTGGTCGAGGGCGGGGATGAGGTCGTCGATGAGCGCCTGCGTGACCGCGATGTGCACCGAGGTCGGGAAGACGTCGTTGGACGACTGCGACGCATTGACGTGGTCGTTGGGGTGCACGGGCGCGCCGAGGTGACGCGTCGCGAGAGTGGCGAGCACCTCGTTCATGTTCATGTTCGACGACGTGCCCGAGCCGGTCTGATACGTGTCGACGGGGAACTCGCCGTCGTGCCGCCCCGTGATGACCTCATCAGCGGCCCAGGCGATTGCCTCGGCGATCGCGCCGTCGAGCGTGCCCAGCTCCTTGTTCGCCAGTGCCGCAGCCTTCTTGATGCGGGCGAGCGCGGCGATCTGCGTCGACTCCAGTCCGCTCCCCGAGATCGGGAAGTTCTCGACGGCACGCTGCGTCTGCGCGGCGTACAGCGCGTGTTTCGGCACGCGGACCTCGCCCATCGTGTCGTGCTCGATGCGGTACTCGGTGTCGGTCATGTCGGTCACGTCCTCGTTTCCTGTGGCTGTCGCTGAGTTGTCGGTGAAGGTCAGTCGTCGAGTCCGACGCTGACCTGCGGCACGGCGGTTCCCTCGCCGAGTCGATAGTTGGCCCCGACGATCGCGAGCCGCCCCTCGGCCACGGCGTCGGCGATGAGGCGGGAGGACGCCAGGAGCTCGTCGACCGTGCCGCGCAGGTGCTCGGCGCCGACGGCCTCGGCATCCACCGTCTCCGCCGTCGCGTCGGGCGCGGTGCGCAGGACGCGCTTCACGGCCGGGACGATCTTGGCGATGAGTCGCCAGATGTGCGGCGGCAGTTCCGGGGCGTCGAGTGCGGTGGAGTCGATGGCGGCGCGGACGGCCCCGCACTGGTCGTGAGCGAGCACGATGATGAGGGAGACGTCGAGCACCGCGACGGCGTACTCGATGCTGGCGATCGCCGAGTCGGACACGACCTGGCCGGCGTTACGGACGACGAACAGATCACCGAGGCCCTTGTCGAAGATGATCTCGGCCGCGAGGCGCGAATCGGAGCAGCCGAAGAGCACGGCGCGCGGCTTCTGGGCGCTCTCGAGCTCGTGACGCCGCTCGACGTCCTGGCGGGGGTGACGCGGCTCGCCGGCGACGAAGCGCGCGTTGCCGCGGCGCATCTCGTCCCAGACGGTCGTCGGAGTGGGTCGTTCGTCGCTCACGGTGTCTCCTCCCGAAGGGTGCGGATCTGGTCGGCCAGCCCGGCGGCGGCCGTTTCGGCGGTCTCTGCCGACATCGAGCCGTAGACGGCCACCGTGTCGGCACCGGCATCCGTCACGAGCGCGTAGCGGATGCCCGCGTCGCCCGGGAGGTCGTAGACGTCCCAGGTGATGCCGTCGACGGTCGTGGTGCCCGTCGGCGCGTAACCGCCGAGCAGTGTCGTCGGCCAGTCTTCGGCCGCGTCGAAGCCCTGCGCGATGCGCACGAATCCCTTCGGCGGCGCGTAGACGACCGTCCAGGCGCCGTCCTCGACGCGTGCGGCGTTCGCGCGCCAGGATGCCGGGACCTCCGGCTCGACGACGGGGCGGTCTCGTTCGCTCGCCACGACGGAGGCCGCGGCGGCGACGTCGACGGGTTCGGGCGCGGGCGGGTTGCCCCGCGGAACGCCGAAGTACACGACGGCGACGACGGCGACCGTGACGATGAGCGCCGCGATCAGATTGCGGAACGTCTGGCTCGACCGGTAGACACGCGAGGACTCCGCCTTGCGGGCGGCCGTCTCATCGGGGGTCTCGGGGCGACCCAGCTCGGCGACGATCCGAGGACCGGATGCCATCACGACTCCGTGTCGGCGGAGCGGGCCGCATCGAGGCGCCGCTTGGCGCCCAGCAGCCACTCCTCGCACCGCGCCGCGAGCGCCTCGCCCCGCGTCCAGAGGGTCAGAGAGTCTTCGAGCGTGGGAGCGCCCTGTTCGAGCTCGGCGACGACTCGAACCAGCTCGTCGCGCGCCTGTTCGAACGACAGGTTCGCGACATCGGTGGCGCTGTCGCTCGTCATGATTCCATCCTACGGTCCTGCGCGGGCGTCGCCGAGGCACCGTCAGCCCGCTCGGTGCCGGGGTCGGCGGCGAGCTCGCCGTCGGAGTGCGTCGTGAACGATCCGCGGGCGACCGTGACGACGACCTCGGTGCCGGCGGGCGCCTGCGCCGCGTCACGCACGATCACTCCCTCGCCGACGTGAGCGATGGCGTAGCCCCGGGCCAGGGTCGCGCCCGGCGAGAGCGCGCGAAGGCCCGCGCGCAACTCGGCGGTGGCGGTGGCGGCGGCATCCATCCGGCGGCGTACGAGTTCCCGCCCGCGCGACTGGAGGGTCCAGACCTCCTGCGCCCTGCCGGTCAGAAGCGACTCGGGGTCGCGCAGCACCGGACGTGAGCGGAGTTGCTCGAGCTGGGCGACGTCGTGGGAGACGCGCTGGGTGAGCCGGGTGCGGGCGCGGCTGCGCAGCTGCTGCACGAGGGCGCGCTGCTCGGCGACGTCGGGCACCACCTTCTTCGCGGCGTCGGTAGGGGTGGACGCGCGGAGATCGGCGACGTCGTCGAGGAGGGGGTGGTCGTTCTCGTGCCCGATAGCGGAGACGACCGGAGTCGCCGCGCCCGCCACGGCGCGCAGCAGGCGCTCGTCACTGAAGCCCAAGAGCGTCTGGGGGTCACCGCCACCGCGCGCGATGACGATGACGTCGACGTCGGGATCGGCGTCGAGCACCTTCAGTGCAGCGATGGTCTCGGGCACGCAGCGGTCGCCCTGCACGGCTGCATGGATCGTCCGGAACCGCACCTGCGGCCAGCGGAGCTCCGCGTTGCGGTGGACGTCCTTCTCGGCGTCGCTGCGCTCCCCGGTGATCAGGCCGATCACGTGAGGCAGGAACGGTACCGCGCTCTTGCGCGCCGCGTCGAACAGTCCCTCTGCCCGCAGCTGAGCACGCAGGCGTTCGAGTCGCTCCAGCTGGTCGCCGAGGCCCGTGTGACGCATCGAGGAGACGGTGAAGGTGAAGTCGCCGCTCTTGACGAAGTAGTCGGGCTTCACGCACGCGACGACGCGATCGCCGACCTTCATCTGCTCGGGCAGGCGCTGAAGCGTCGAAGACCAGAGTCGGAACGAGATGGCGGCGTCGCCGGAGGCATCCTTCAATCGACCGAAGACGTGACCGCCCCGTACGTTCCAGGAGGTCACCTCGCCCTCCACCCAGACCGAGTTCCATCGCTGCACGAAGTCGCGGATGGTCTCGTTCAGCCGGGAAACGGACGTCGGGACCTGCGCCGAGGAGTCCCGCGGGTGCACCGAATCGGGCGGCGGTGTCTGGCCCTCGGCCGGCTCGAACGACGTCACATACTCTCCTTCGGCGGGCGCTCAGGCCGCTGCCATCCAGCGCCTCGTAGAATCGGAGGGTGAGTGCCTCCGTCGTCCCCCTGCCCCTGCCCCGCATACCGGGGCCGCGTGGGCGGCTCCAGGATAACCCGGTGTCCGGACAGAAGCGGGTGCTCCTGGCATCCCCGCGCGGCTACTGCGCCGGTGTCGACCGCGCCGTGATCGCTGTGGAGAAGGCGCTGGAGCGCTACGGCGCCCCCGTGTACGTGCGCAAGCAGATCGTGCACAACATCCACGTCGTGACCGAGCTCGAGGCGCAGGGGGCGATCTTCGTCGAGGAGGTCGACGAAGTCCCCGAAGGCGCGAACGTCGTCTTCAGCGCGCACGGCGTCTCGCCCGCGGTGGTCTCGGCCGCGGCGGATCGCGGACTTCACGCGATCGATGCGACGTGCCCCCTCGTGACCAAGGTGCACCGCGAGGCCGTGCGCTTCGCTCGCAGCGACCACGAGATCCTCCTCATCGGCCACGAAGGACACGAAGAGGTCGAAGGCACGGCGGGGGAGGCCCCCGACCACGTCACGGTCGTCAACTCTCCCGAGGAGGCCGATACGGTCGTCGTGAAGGACCCCTCACGCGTCGTCTGGCTGTCGCAGACCACGCTCTCGGTCGACGAGACCATGGAGACCGTGCGCCGGCTCCGCGAGCGCTTCCCGCAGCTGCAGGACCCGCCCTCCGACGACATCTGCTACGCCACGCAGAATCGCCAGGTCGCCATCAAGAAGGTCGCGAAGGATGCCGACCTGGTCATCGTGGTGGGTTCGGCGAACTCGTCCAACAGCGTGCGTCTCGTGGAGGTCGCCCTCGAGTACGGGGCCAAGGCCGCGTATCGCGTCGACTACGCGCACGAGATCGAGCAGTCCTGGCTCGACGACGTCGAGACTGTCGGGGTGACCTCGGGCGCGTCGGTGCCGGAGGTGCTCGTCCAGGAGGTGCTCTCCGAGCTGGCCGGCGCGGGTTACCGCGACGTCGAGCAGGTGCGCACCGCCGAGGAAGACCTCATGTTCTCGTTGCCCAAGGAGCTGCGCCAGGATGCCAGCGGGCGTCGCGACGATCGTGCCCTCGGCGGTCGGTCGAGCTCGTGACAGGGGAGCCTCGCCCGGCCCCGCAGTACGGCGAGTACGCGACGCCGGAGGAGCAGCAGGAGATCATCCGACGTTCGGGCGGCGCACCCGTCTCACCCCTCGCGCCGACGCCTGAGCCGGTCGCGACGCCCACGGCATCCGGTTCTGCCGTGCCGGACGCTGCCGCCCCGACCCGACGCCGGGACCGCTTCATCACGGTCGCACTCCTCGCGTACGGTCTGTTCACCGTGGTGACGACCATCCCGCAGCTCATCGACTACTCCTCGTTCGCCGACATGTGGCTGCAGATGGCGGGGATCGACGCGTCGTTCACCGCGACCGCCGAGGGGCGCGCGTGGGGCACCGCGGCGGCGCTCATCTTCGCGGCGGGCTGGATCGCCTCCGCCCTGCTCTCGTGGTGGGCCATCGTGCGAGGCGCCCTGTCCTGGTGGATTCCGCTCGCCGGCGCCGTCGTGACTTTCACCCTCGTGAGCCTCTGCCTGAGTGTTCCCCTGCTGAGTGACCCCGCGGTCATGGAGGGCGTGCTCCGAGCCGGCTGATACCGGCTGCTCTCCGACGCGACCTGAAATCACATTCGTCTCGGCACGTCACTTCAGTCACACCAGTCACATCTGGTACCGTGACGCTGCGCCTGCGGCGCGCGCCCCGACACCCCCCGGGAGGGAGCCAGTGATGCCACGTGCCCTCCCTCGGCGTGCCGTGGCGGTGCTGACCGGGTTCGCCCTGGTGCTCGCCGGCGCGGTCGCCGTCTCGCCCGCAACCGCGGCCCCACGACCGCAGAGTGCGGTGAGCCCGTCGCCGACCGCGACCGCCACCCCGACTCCGACACCCACTCCCGCGCCGTCGAAGTCGTTCACGTCGGTAGGGAAGCCCACCGTCTCGGGTTCACCGACGGTCGGCCGCACGCTCACCGCAGCGCCCGGCAGTTGGGCGCCCACACCCTCATCCGTCCGCTACCAGTGGCTCCGTGCCGGTGTCGCGATCACCGGGGCGACCTCGGTCACCTACGTGGCGACGAGCGATGACATCGATCAAGACGTGGCGGTGCGCGTGACCGCGACGCGGTCGGGATACACGACCACCCGGGCCACGAGCTCCGCAGTCACCGTGCTGCGAGCCTTCTCATCGGCGCCGACCCCTTCCATCAGCGGGACGATCGCCGTGGGGCGGACCGTCACGGCCGCCCATGAGTCGTGGGCACCCACGCCGACGACCCTCTCCTATCAGTGGTACCGCGGCAGCAGCGCCATCGCCGGAGCGACCAGCCGCACCTACAAGCTGACGACCACGGACGCCGGCGCCTCCGTCTCGGTCAGAGTCACGGCGGGCAAAGCCGGCTATACGACGACCAGGAGGACGAGCCCGGCGGTGAAGGTGCCGCGTGTGCTCACCGTTCCGTCTCGGGTGGCTATCAGCGGAACCCCCACCGTCGGCTCCACCTTGACGGCGTCTCCGGGAACCTGGGGACCGTCGCCGGTGACCCTGCGTTACCAGTGGCTGCGCGACGGGGTCGCGATCACGGGCGCGACCGCCAAGACCCGCACCCTCGTCACGGCCGACGCGGGCCATGAGATCTCCGTCCGCGTGTCGGGGTCGAAGTCCGGGTACACATCGGTCAATCGGACCAGCGCCGCCGTGGATGCCAAGTACGGCTTCACGTCGGCGCCGACCCCGACGGTGAGCGGAAGCGTCGCGGCCGGACGCACACTCACCGCCGTCACCGGCACATGGGCTCCGACTCCCCAGCTCGCCTACCAGTGGCGCGTCGACGGCGCGGTCGTGGCGGGCGCCACCGCGGCGACGTGGAAGGTGCCGGAGTGGGCAGCCGGGCGGACGATCACCGTCACCGTCACCGCGACCCGTAGCGGCTACCTGACCGTCACTCGCACGTCGCCGAAGCGCACGGCATCCTGGTCCCTCGGATCGACCCTCCGACCCGGAGTGCCGATGCGCACCGGCACGTACTTGGCCTCACCGAACGGTGTCTACCGGTTCACGGTGCAGGGCGACGGCAACGTCGTGCTCAGCAAGAACGGTGTGCCCCAGCGCACGACCCGGACGACAGGAACGATCGACTCGATCCTCCTCCTCCGCGAAGACGGCGCCCTCGGCGTGTACTCGTCGGGGAGGACGACGCCGGAGTGGAGCGCGGGTACTGCCGGATACGCGGTGGTCGCTCTGACGCTCGACAACTCGGGTGCGCTGCGGCTCGTCGAAGTCGACGGCGTCTCCACCTGGACCGGCAAGAAGCTCGCCGCATTCTCCGACACGTCGGCGGCGACTGCCAGCGTGCCGGGCAAGTACGGTTGGGCGTTCCCCATCCGTCCGTCGGCGAGTATGACGACCTACTCGGGGCACAGCGGCGACGACTTCGCCGCGCGCACCGGCACGCCGGTGTATGCCATGCGCGGCGGCAAGGTGACCGTGCAGGAGATCTGGATCACGTCGGGCTGCCCGTCGTGGGCGCCCAACAATACGCGCCAGAAGCAGGTGCTCGTGGAGACGAAGATCGACGGCACCAGCTTCGTGCTCACCTACGCCCACCTGAGTGCGTTCTCCGTGAAGAACGGACAGACGGTGAAGGCCGGCCAGAAGATCGGCGAGGTCGGGTCCACGGGCTGCTCCACGGGGCCGCACCTGCACCTGGCGATGAAGGTCGACGGGGTCGCGAAGCTGCTCTACCCGCGCGACGTGCTGCTCGGCGCGACGTACTGACCCGGGTTCCCCGCCGGGCGCTCGGGCGGAGCTCCGCACGAACGGCGCTCGCGCAACAGCACGGCGCCCCGTGTCGTCGCGGGGACGAGACGGGGCGCCGTGGTGAAGCTCAGGACTGCGACTTGCCGTGGGAACCGAGCTGCCTGGTCGCCTCGACCACGCGGGCGGCCATCGCCGACTCGGCGACCTTGCCCCAGGCGCGCGGGTCGTAGGCCTTCTTGTTGCCCACCTCGCCGTCGACCTTCAGCACGCCGTCGTAGTTCTGGAACATGAAGCCCGCCACCGAGCGGGTGAACGCGTACTGCGTATCGGTGTCGATGTTCATCTTCACGACGCCGTTGGCGACCGCGAGGGCGATCTCCTCGTCGGTCGAGCCCGAGCCGCCGTGGAAGACGAGGTCGAGGGGCTTGGGCCCGGTGCCGAACTGCGACGCGATGCCTTCCTGGATCTCGCCGAGGAGTTCGGGGCGGAGCTTGACGTTGCCCGGCTTGTAGACACCGTGGACGTTGCCGAAGGTGAGCGCGGCGATCCAACGGCCCTGGTCGCCCAGTCCGAGAGCCTCGACGGCCTTCGCCACGTCGGCGGTCGTCGTGTACAGCGCGTCGTTGGAGCCTTCGTGCTTGACACCGTCCTCCTCGCCGCCGACGACGCCGATCTCCACCTCGAGGATGGCGTTGATCGCCTTGATGCGGGGGAGGAGCTCCTTGGCGATGTCGATGTTCTCGTCGAGCGGTACGGCCGAGCCGTCCCACATGTGCGACTGGAAGATGGGCTGTCCGCCGTCGGCGACGACCGCCTCGGAGGCCGCGATCAGGGGGAGCACGAAGTCTTCGAGCGCGGGCTTCGGGCAGTGGTCGGTGTGGAGCGCGACCGTGATGGGGTAGCTCTTGGCGACCTCGTGCACGTACGCGGCGAAAGCGAGTGCGCCGGTCGCGCGAGCCTTGACCGTGTGTCCTGCGAAGTAGTCGGCACCTCCCGTGGTGACCTGGAGGATGCCGTCGGAACCGGCTTCGGTGAGACCTTGCAGGACGGCGTTGACCGACTGCGAGCTGGCGGCGTTGATCGCCGGGTAGGCGAATCCACCGGCCTTCGCGCGATCCAGCATTTCTGCGTACTGCTCAGGGGTGGCGACGGGCATGACAGCTCCTAGCGATGTGTCTGTGCGGCGGTGATTCCATCGGCCACTTTATCGAAGCGCGGGGGGAGGCGTACGGTCGGTGACCGGGAAAAGGCGTGCGGCCACTGAGCCCTTCCCCTGTGACAAGAATCGCGTTTCCTTCGCTCTGAGAAGCGCGAAAGTCACGGCGGTGCCCGGCGTCCGCGCGTAGTCTGGCGGAATGGTGAGTCTGACCGCGGATATGAGCCCGCTGCATCCCGATCGCAACTTGGCCCTCGAGCTCGTCCGCGCCACCGAGGCGGCGGCGATTCGCTCGGTGCCCTTCATCGGACGCGGCCAGAAGGAGCTCGCCGACGGGGCTGCCGTCGATGCGATGCGTGCTTTCCTCTCGACAGTGAACTTCGACGGCGTCATCGTCATCGGGGAGGGAGAGAAGGACAACGCTCCCATGCTGTTCAACGGCGAGCACGTGGGAACGGGGCGCGGGCCGCAGTGTGACATCGCGGTCGATCCCATCGACGGCACGACGCTGACGGCGGAGGGGCGCAACAACGCACTGTCCGTGCTCGCCGTCGCCGACCGCGGCGCGATGCTCGACGCGTCGTCGGTGTTCTACATGGACAAGATCGTCACTGGTCCTGCCGGTGTCGGCGTCGTCGACATTCGGCTGCCCGTCGCCGAGAACATCCGCCGCCTCGCGGCGGCGCTCGGCAAGCCGGTCGACGAACTCGTCGTGTCGGTGCTCAACCGGCCTCGCCACGCCCGGCTGATCGAGGAGATCCGTGAGGCGGGGGCGGGGACGCGCCTCATGAGCGACGGCGATGTTGCCGGCGGCATCAACGCGGCGCGCCACAACGCCCGTACGGACATGTGCATCGGTATCGGCGGCAGTCCCGAGGGCATCGTGACCGCCTGCGCCATCAAGGCGCTGGGTGGGCACATCCAGGGCCGCCTGTGGCCGCGCGACGACGAGGAGAAGCAGCGCGGGCTCGACGCGGGCCTCAAGGTCGACGATCACGTGTACGAGGCCGACGACATGGTGAAGGGCAAGAACACCATTTTCGTCGCCACCGGCGTCACCAACGGTGAGCTCGTCGCCGGTGTCCGACGAGACGGCGACTTCATCTACACCGAGTCGGTCGTGCTGCGCGGTGCATCCGGAACACTTCGACGGATCTCGTCGGAGCACCTGACGTCCAAGTGGCTGTGAACGGGCGGGCGTGACCTGATCGAGACGGTCTTCTGCGTGGCGACACCTTCGAGGTGTGACCGCATCTGGCAGAATGGACCGCGGTGTCACCGGCGACACGTCGCCGTCTACACAGCCCAGGAGTCGTGATGTCCGCAGCAACGAACAGTCCGAAGACCGGACAGATCGCGGTTCCCATCGACCCTGCACGTCGGCCCGACGTGCTTCTCCGGCGTCGTGCGCCCGAGGGGCATCAGGTGAGCGCCTGGTGGATGATCGGCGCCTTCGTCGCCGTGTCGCTCGCTGTCGTCAGCGCGATGAGCCTCCTTCCTGGCGGCTGACTCTTCCGTTCGCCGTGGTCATAGTCGATCTCGGAGGTCTCCGACGTCGGCACCGAGCTCCGGGCTGAGGAACTCTGTCGCCGTGAGCGGACGCGGTGCACTCTCGATGGCCTGGGGAGGAGCAACCGCGTCGAGCTTCGTCTCGTCGATACCGGGAAACCGCCGCGCGCTGACGAGCACACGCGATTCCAGTGCGCCGGCGAAGCGGTTGTAGCTCGCGACCGTGCGCTCGATCGCCCGCCGAAGGTCGTCGGTGTGCCGGGCGAGCCCTCCGAGGCGGTGATACAGCTCGTTCCCCAACTCGAACAGCGTGCGCGCCTCGTCGGATACGTCTTGCTGTGTCCAGGTGTAGGCGACCGTCTTCAGTACCGCCCACAGGTTCACAGGTGACGCGAGAGCCACCCGCCGCCCGAACGCATAGTCCAGCAGTGAGGGGTCTTCCTCGAGCGCCGCAGCCAGCAGGGACTCGCTCGGGATGAAACACACCACGAACTCGGGACTGGCGCTCAGCCCGGCCCAGTAGGACTTCTTCGCCAACGCATCGACGTGCGCACGCACGGCCTTGACGTGCCGCTCCAGGAGCAGCTTGCGCCGCGCTCCCTCCTCGCCCGTCGCCGTCACCGGGATGGCGCTGGCCTCGAGATAGGCGTCGAGCGGCACCTTCGCGTCCACGGCGAGAGCCTTGTCTCCCGGCAGACGGACGACGAGATCCGGCCGGCCGGCCCCGGCATCCGACACGACGGAGGCCTGTGTGTCGAAGTCGACATAGCGCGTGAGGCCCGCCGATTCCACGATCCGCCGCAACTGCGTCTCGCCCCACACGCCGCGAGCAGAGTTGGAGCGGAGGGCGCCCGCGAGCGCTTCGGTCGTCGAACGCAACGACTCGCTCTGCGTGTGCGCGTGGCGCAACTGCTCGGCGATCGTGCCGTACTGCTGGCGCCGGTCGCGCTCCAGTTCGTCGACCTTCGCCTGCATCGCCTGCAACGAGTCCTGCACGGGTGCCAGCGCGCGGAGGACCTGTTGCTCGCGTCGCTCACGCTCGTCGCGGATCGCCTGGTCGTTGCGCGCCTGCGCGGCCATCTCCCGCGTCAACATGCGCTGCTGTTCCAGCTGGGCGGCAAGCGCGGCGCCCTCGGCCTCCGCAGCGGCCAGTCTCGCTCCGAGCGCCGCTCGCGCAGCCGACCCTCTCTCCGCGGCGCGCGCGGCACCCGCGAACCAGCCGGCGAGCAGCCCGGCGACCAGACACGCGACAGCGGTCGTGGTAACGAGAACGAGATCCATGCCGTCAGGATGCCGGTGGCCACCGACATCGGCCGGTCCCGGGCGCTCAGGCGACGGCGACCGCCTCGACGACGGGGGCGGGCAGCGGTACCTGCGGGATGCGTAGCCCCAGCAGCATGGCGAGCTCGACGGCATCCTGAGCGCCGTGGCGGGCTGCCGCATCGATGACGATGTGCGCGCACGCCAGCGCGTCGGCGGAGGCGTCGTGATGAGCGAAGTCCAGATGCCCGACCGCGGCGGCTACTACGGGGAGCCGGTACGACTCCAGGTCGTAGGTCTTGCGGGCGACCTGCAGGCTGCACAGGTATCGATACGACGGGTAGGCATCGCCGGTCACCTCGCAGGCCCTGCGTAGCACCGTCATGTCGAACCCGGCGTTGTGTGCGACGAGGATGTCGTCTCCCGCGAACGCGAAGAGATCGGCGAGCTGCGCCGACCAGCCGGCCGCGTGTGCCACGTCGTCCTCGCGGATGCCGTGGATGCCGACGTTGAGCTCGAAGAACCGGTCGTGACCCGCGGGTGGGCGGATCAGCCATCCCGCCGTGGCGACGACCTTGCCATCGCGGACGCGGGCGAGGCCGACGGCGCACGCGGACGCGCTCGAGGAGTTCGCCGTTTCGAAGTCGATCGCGGTGAAGTCCAGGGGCACGTCCTCAGACTCACCCGGAGGGTGGTGACGGTTGGGGAGGCGCGCCGCACACCGGCGAAGGCGCGGGCGTAGGGTCGGACCATGGTCGATGCGCAGAAGCTCTCCCGATCGTTCGGTCGCGCGGCCGCCGTATACGAAGCCGGCCGCCCGGGTTACCCCGAGGAAGCGGTGAGGTGGCTGCTGGAGCCCGTGTCGCGTACCGCGCGCGTACGCGTCGCGGACGTCGGTGCCGGTACGGGAAAGCTGACGCACACGCTTCTGGCCGTGGGCGCCGAGACGGTGGCCGTCGATCCCGATCCCGACATGCTGAGGGCCCTCCATGCGACCCTTCCCGCGGTTCCGACGTTCGTCGGCACGGCGGAGGAGCTGCCGTTGCCAACCGCCGCCCTCGACGCCGTCGTCCTCGGCCAGGCCTGGCACTGGGTCGATCCCGCATCGGCATCCGCGGATTCAGCGCGCGTACTGCGCCCCGGTGGTGTTCTCGGACTCGTGTGGAACCTCCGTGACGAGTCCGTGCCGTGGGTCGCCCGACTCACGAGCGCGATGAAGGGCAGCCACGCCGAAACGATGCTCGGGGGGGACGGCCCCGACGTGCGGGCGCCGTTCGGGGCGCTCGTCGAGAAGCGCTGGGCCTCGGAACGCCCGGTCACGCGCGAGACGCTCACCGCGATGGTCCACTCTCGCAGTTACGTCATCACCGCCGAAGCCGTCGAGCGCGCCCGGATCGAGGAGGAGACCGCCGCACTCTTCGACGAGATCGGCGCAGTGGGGGATGCCGAGGTGAATCTGCCCTACATCACTCGCGCCTATCGAACAGTGAGGCCTTGACATGCGCACCCTGACGGTCTGCAACTTCACCACGGTCGACGGCGTCTACGAGGACGACGCCCACGACATCGGCTCGTTGTTCGAACATTGGCACCCCGACTATCACGGCAGCGACACGTTCGACTTCCTCAACACCGAGCTGCTCCACGCATCCGGCACCCTGCTCCTCGCGGGCAAGCGCTCCTTCCTCGGCCAGGTCGCGTACTGGTCGAGCGTGCGCGGGAACCCGGATGCCACGGCGATACGCCGCGCGTTCGCGGAGCGTTTCTTAGAGATCGACAAGGTCGTCGTGTCCGACACTCTCCAGGAGAGCGACCTCGTGGATGCTCCCCGCACGCGGATCGTTCCCCTCGCGGACAGCCGCGAGGTCGTTCGCGAGCTCAAGGCGCAGCGCGGCGACGGTATCCTGGTCATCGCGGGGAGGCTTCTGTGGAACGACCTCATGCACGCGGGTCTCGTGGACGAGCTCATCCTCGTCACCTTCCCGCTCATCGGTGGTCGCGGTGTGCGGCTGTTCGACGAGCGACCGCCGGTCGCCCTCAAACTTCTCGCCACGCGGGTCTGGGAGGAATCCGGGCACGTGATGATGCGCTGGCGCGTCGACCCGGCATGACGGGGTGTGCGGAGTCACGATTGAATGACGACCGACTGCGCTGACGTCGTGGCGGTCTCCGACTCTGGAACGCTGGCAACATGCCTGCCACTCGACGCCGCAATCTTGTCTTCGCGCTGATCGCCGCCGGCGTACTCGTCGTCGCCGGGGCGGTTGCGCTCGTGCTGGCGCTATCTCAGAGCGCGCCTACGACGGTACCGACGCCCACGGCATCCGCGACCACGGCGACCGTGGCGCCTTCCGAGTCGTCGACCCCGACACCGACCCCGACCGTCACCGCCGAGGCTGGTGGCGAACTCGCTCTGGGTGCGGAGGGCTTCGAGCTCACCGCCGACGGCGAGACGGTCTCCTTCCGCTGGGCGGACGATCCGACCGAGGCCGTCGCTGCGCTCACCACGGCCATCGGCAGCGAGCCCGTCGAAGGTCTGCAAGAGGGCGATGGCTCGCACTTCCCCGACTACACCGTGTGGTCGTGGCCAGGGCTCGAATTCGGGAGCATGGTCGAGACGCCCGACGGTAAGCCCCGCTCGGAGTACAACGCTCCGGCGTGGGTGAGGTTCTCGGCCAACGAGGTGGGGGGCGTCGACGTGATCGCCGAATTCGACCTCGCCATCGGAATGAGCGTCGATGAGGTGCGGGCGGCCGGTCCCGACGAAGAATTCGCGTCGCCCTACGAGGACGGGCCGCGGTTCATCTTCGCCGACGACCGCTCTTTCACCTCGGAAGACGACCCGCAGCCTCAACAGGTCAGTGTCATCGTCGACGCAGACGACGACGACGGAGTCGTCACGATCGCGTACCAGTACGCCTCAAAGCTCTGAGGACCCGTCGCCGCGGGACGAGAAGGCGGGCTCGGCGGGACACGTAGACTGACATCCCGTGGCTCTTACCATCGGAATCGTCGGTCTCCCCAACGTCGGCAAGTCGACGCTCTTCAACGCACTGACCAAGAATCAGGTTCTCGCGGCGAACTATCCCTTCGCGACGATCGAACCGAACGTCGGTGTCGTGAACCTCCCCGACCCGCGTCTGCACACGCTCGCGGAGATCTTCCACTCTGAGCGCATCCTCCCGGCCGCGGTGTCGTTCGTCGACATCGCCGGAATCGTCCGCGGCGCCAGCGAAGGCGAAGGACTCGGCAACAAGTTCCTCGCCAACATCCGCGAGGCGGACGCGATCGCCCAGGTCGTCCGCGGCTTCGCGGACGGCGACGTCGTCCACGTCGACGGCAAGGTCGATCCCGCCTCCGACATGGAGACGATCAACGCCGAGCTGCAGCTCGCCGACCTCGAGACGCTCGAGAAGGCGATCACCCGCTACGAGAAGGAGGTGCGGGGCAAGAAGCTCGATCCCGCCGTCCTCTCGACCGCCGAGGCCGCCCGCGACGCCCTCCAGCGCGGGGAGCTGCTCTCGGCATCCGCCATCGACCTCTCGCCCATCAAGGAGCTCGGCCTGCTGACGGCCAAGCCGTTCATCTTCGTCTTCAACGTCGACGAGGCCGTGCTCACCGATGCGGCGCGGAAGGCGGAGCTCGAGGCGCTCGTCGCCCCCGCCAAGGCCGTCTTCCTCGACGCGAAGATCGAGTCCGAACTCATCGATCTCGATCCCGAGGATGCCGCGGAGCTCCTCGCCTCGACCGGTCAGGAGGAGTCGGGTCTCGACCAGCTCGCCCGCATCGGGTTCGACACGCTCGGGCTGCAGACCTACCTCACGGCAGGGCCCAAGGAGGCCCGGGCGTGGACGATCGGCAAGGGGTGGAAGGCGCCTCAGGCGGCCGGTGTGATCCACACCGACTTCGAGAAGGGCTTCATCAAGGCCGAGGTGATCTCCTTCGCCGACCTCGTCGCCACCGGCTCCGTCATCGAGGCCCGCGCGAAGGGCAAGGCCCGCCTCGAAGGCAAGGACTACGTCATGCAGGACGGCGACGTCGTGGAGTTCCGCTTCAACAACTGACCCCGACCCCGGTCGTTGAGCGAGCGAAGCGAGACGAAACGCGTCAACCTAGGCTGGATTCCAGACACGGCCTGGAGGCGGAAGCTTTGACCATCACGGACGATGCCGGATTGGCTCGCATGAGCGGTCAGCTTGTCGTGATCTCCGGCCTTCCCGGTGTCGGAAAGACCAGCGTCGCGGAGATCGCCGCTGCACTCGTGGGCGCAGTACACCTGTCCATCGACGTAGTGGAGGAATCGATGCTCGCTTGTGGACTACCGGCGAGTTGGCGAGTCGGTGTCGCTGCCTACGAGGCGAGTCGCGCGATTGCGGAGTTGAACCTGCGGCTCGGTCGCAACGTCGTGGTCGATGCGGTCAACGACAGTGAAGAGGCTCGGCAGACCTGGCGGACCGCGGCCTCGCGCACCGGCGCACGGCTCGTCTTCGTGCACCTTGTGATCACGGACGCGAGAACACACGAGCAGCGGCTCCGCGACAGGGATCGCGGTCTCACTCATGTCGGCGAACCCACCTGGGCGGACGTTGAGCGGCGTCGTGCCGATTACGCGGCGTGGTCCGATGAGGCCTTGGAGTTGGACACGACAGCATGAACGGCGGATGAGGTAGCAGACGCGCTCGTATCCTGGCTCACTGCGAAGTAGGGAACGGACAGAGCCACCCGGTGTCATGCCTATCCGTGAGGTAACCCGGTGGAGTTCCGCTTCAACAACTGATCTCAGTCGCGGCGATGCACTCACCGGCGCACGCGGTGACGTGAACAGGGCGAATGGCCGCGTGGGCGTCTCGACGCAGGCTGCGGAGCCCGATTCCCCTGTTCACGTCACCGGATTCTCCCGTCACCGGCTTCGTCGCGTCAGGTGGTCTGCTCGGAGTGCGTGCCCTCGGCGATCTCCTCGACCACCTTCGCGTTGAACGCCGGCAGATCGTCGGGCGTGCGGCTCGAGACGAGCCCGGCGTCCACGACGACCTCTTCGTCGACCCACGTGGCGCCCGCATTGCGCAGATCGGTCTGCAGGCTGGGGTAACTCGTCAGCGTGCGGCCGTCGAGCACGTCGGCCTCGGCGAGGATCCAGGCCGCATGGCAGATCGCTGCGACGGGCTTGTGCTGTGCGAAGAAGTCACGCGTGAAGTCCACCGCGGCCGTGTCCATACGCAGGTGGTCGGCATTGACGACGCCACCCGGAAGGACCAGGGCGTCGAAGTCGGAGGCGTCGACGGCATCCGTCGTGGCGTCGACCGACTGCTCGTGCCCGTTCTTGCCCGTGATGGCCTCCGACGACGGTGCGATCATGACGGCCGTCGCGCCGGCCTCCGTCACCGCGCGCCAGGGCGAAGTGAGCTCGCTGTCTTCGAATCCGTCGGTCGCGAGGAACGCGATCTTCTTTCCTGTGAGAGTTGCCATGATGTGAGGCTACGGACCGGCGATACAGACACGGAGGGGGTTGACAGGCCTGCTGCGAACAGGCGGCGTAGGATGCTGTCATGGCCACCTCGAACCTCCCGACCCCCCAGCTGCAGCCCGTCTCCGACGACAAGAACCTCATTGAGGTCGTCTCGGAAGGCGCCTCCTGCTGCGGCGGCGGCTGCTGTAGCTGACGCTGCGCGCACCCTGACTTCCTCACTGCGCCACACGCTCGACCTAGGCCCCGCATAGTCGCGCCGCCTTCAGTAGAGGGATGTCGTCCCTCAAAACCCGTACAGTTCGCTCCCTCCTCGTCGCCGGTGCAGCCATCGGTGCTCTCACCGGCTGCTCTGTCGTCTCCGCGTCGACTCCGACCGCGACGCCATCCGCCACGAGCGTTGCCGCGGATGCGGATGCCACATCCTCGCTCTGGGACTCGTCTTCGGTGCACGAGATCTCCGTCGAGTACGAGCAGAGCGACTACGACGCGGCGATCGCCGAGTATCTCGACTCGGGCGAGAAGGTGTGGATCTCCGCGACCGTGACGATCGACGGCGACACTCTCGAGAATGTCGGACTCAAGCTGAAGGGGAACTCCTCGTTGCGGTCGCTGTCCGCGACGGATGACGCCGAGGATCTGCCCTGGATCATCCGCCTGGACAAGTTCGTGGCCGGCCAGAACCTCGACGGCGCGACGGAGTTCGTCGTTCGGGGCAACAGTTCGGAGACCTCGCTCAACGAAGCCCTCGCCCTCGACCTGCTGGACGCGTCCGGTCTGGCGGCGGAGCAGGCGATAGCCGTGCGCTTCAGCGCCGGGGGCTCTGAGCCCACGCTACGGCTGGTGGTGGAGAATCCGGGCGACGAGTGGGCGGAGAGCGAGCTCGGAGACGTCCTGCTGTACAAGGCGGAGGCCGGTGGCGACTACAGCTATCGGGGCGACGACGAGGAAGCCTACGTCGATGTGTTCGATCAGGAGGCCGGGGAGGACGACCTGACACCGCTCATCGCGTTCTTGGAGTGGATCAACGAGGCCGACGACGAGACCTTCGCCGACGGCCTCGACGAGCATCTCGACGTCGACGCGTTCGCGACCTACCTCGCATTCCAGGAGGTCGTCGACAACTTCGACGACATCGACGGTCCCGGCAACAACTCGTACCTCTCCTACGATCTGGCGACGGGGCTCATGACCGTCGTCACGTGGGATCTCAACCTCGCGTTCGGCGCGAGTCCCACCGGCGGGGGAGGTGGTCGGGCTGGGGGAGGCGGCGGGGAGCGCCCCGACCAGCCGAGGGATGCCGACACGACGGATGACGGATCGACCGATGCCGCAGGGACAGCGGGAACCCAGGACGCGGCCGTTCGCGGCGGGGGCGGTCCGGGCGGCTCGAACATCCTCGCGGAGCGTTTCCTCGCCGTCGATGCCTTCGCCGACCTCTACACGTCGGAGGTCTCCCGCCTCCGTGCCGAGCTCATCGAGTCGGGCGAAGCGGCATCCCTTCTGGACGCGTGGTCGGAGGTGCTGTCGTCGCAGGCGAGCGACCTCGTCTCGGCCGCGACGATCAGAGAGGAGGCCGAGGCGCTCGCGGGCAAGCTGGACGGCTGATCGCGGCTGCGGAGCCTCGGTCCGTCAGTCGTTCAGGGGTGACAGGAGCGCGTCGCGCAGTCGCGGCGACAATCCGACGAGTTCTGTCTCGACCGGTACTGCGAGTGCCTGCAGCGCGCGGCTGAAGTAGTTGCGAGCCGCCGCCGCCAGCGTGATGTCGACGATCTGCCGGTCGTCGAACCCGACATCGCGCAGCGCCTGACTGTCGGCGTCGGTCATGGCGGACGCAGCCGTGGATACCTTTCGCGCGTGTCGCATCACCGCTCGGTCGGCATCGGACAGGCCGCCGATGTCGACCAGCTCACCGGCCCGGGCGACCGCCTCGAGCTGATCCTCGTCGAGCGCTCCGGCCCGCAGCGCCTTGCGCCCGTGGGCCAGCAGACAGTGGGGCGACTGCAGAGCGGCCGCGGCAGCCAACGTCGCGAGCTCGTAGGTGCGGACGCCTATCGAGGGCACGATGGCGTGGATGAGTGCCTCGAAGGCTGCGAGGGCCTCGGCGTTCGCCGCCATGGCGCGCGTGTGGCTGAAGACGAAACCGTCGTCTTCGAGGTCGCCACGATAGAGCTCTGCGACGTAGCCTTCGGCAGACTGCGGGTCGGGTGTCTGGATGATCATTCGGTGCCCTCCTGGTGCCGGCTGCTACCGGCCTACTCCCAGGAGGGCGCCCGCGCCACCCCAGATACCTCGCTAGTGGCCCGAGGGCATCCCCTCGCCCGCAGGTGCGTCGGCGGGCTTCTTGATGAGGAAGGCGCCGATCAGCAGCGGGAGGGAGATGATCGCTGCCAGCAGGAACGCCGAGTGGGCGCCCTGTGCTTCTGCGACCGCTTCTGTCACGCCTCCGTCTTGAGCGGATGCGGAGACCGCCGACATGATCGCGATCATCACCGCGATGCCCGCGGCGCCAGCCACCTGCTGCACGGTGCCGAGGACCGCGGACCCATAGGAGTAGAACCGCGGCTGGAGAGAGCCGAGCGAGGCGGTGAACAGCGGCGTGAAGGAGAGCGCGAGGCCCAGCGAGAGGAAGACCTGCGCGACGACGATGAACCACAACGGGGTGTCGATGGTGAACGTTGCGGCGAACAGCCACAGCACCGAGACGGCGAGGATGGCGCCCGGTACCAGGAGCACGCGCGTACCGCGAGCGTCGTAGATGCGCCCGATGAAGGGCCCCGCGAGCCCCATGAGGAGCGATCCCGGCAGCACGGCGAGGCCCGTCTCGAGGGCGGTGTGACCGAGAGCGCGCTGCATGTACAGCGGCAGGACGGTGATCGTTCCGAAGAACGCCAGCGACAACAGCGCCATCTGGCCGATCGCGAGCGAGAAGTTGCGGTCGCGGAAGACGCGCAGATCGAGCAGGGCGTCGTCAGCCTTCTGCAGGCGAACCTGACGCCAGAGGAAGAGGCCGAGAGCGACGAGACCGACCACGAAGGACACGACGAGCGCGACGGTCGAACTGCTCTGCGCCGCCGAGTCCGCGGCCGTGGTGCCGTGGGCCGCCGCGCCGCCGATCTGACTCAGCCCGTACACGATGCCGCCGAATCCGAAGGCCGACAGCACGATCGACAGCACATCGATGGGCGCTCGGGTGGACTCGCCGATGTTGTGGATCCACCGGGCTCCCATACCGAGGGCGAGGAGAGCGATCGGCAGGACGATCCCGAAGATCCAGCGCCAGTTGAGTGTTTCGAGGAGAACCCCCGAGAGGGTCGGTCCGATCGCGGGCGCCAGCGACATGACGATCGAGACGCGACCCATCATCCGGCCGCGCGACTGCGGAGGGACGATCGTCATGAGCGTCGTC
This sequence comes from Candidatus Microbacterium phytovorans, assembly GCA_029202445.1. Classification (NCBI taxonomy): domain Bacteria; kingdom Bacillati; phylum Actinomycetota; class Actinomycetes; order Micrococcales; family Microbacteriaceae; genus Microbacterium; species Candidatus Microbacterium phytovorans. The sequence goes on along the minus strand of CP119321.1, from coordinate 1,221,550 downwards.
ATCAGCAACGGCATCATGATCGCCGTGCCCATCGCCTGGACGACCCGGGCCACCAGCAGCACGGAGAATCCCGGCGCGAGCAGAGCGATGAGCGTCCCGAGCGAGAACAGGCTCATCGCGGTGATGAAGACCTGCCTCGTTGTGAACCGACGCAACAGGAACCCGGTGATCGGGATGACGACCGCCATCGTGAGCATGAAGGCTGTCGTGAGCCACTGCGCCGACAGGGCGGTGATGCCGAGGTCGTCGATGAGGTGCGGGATCGCGACGCCCATCGTCGTCTCGTTGAGGATCGCGACGAACGCGGCTGCCAGCAGGAGCCACACGATGCGGCTCTCGGCGGGACCCAACAGCGGGGCGGCGGTGCGCGTGGTCGTCGCAGACGTCATGGGTCTCCTCGAAGAAGGGAAGGGGGCGTGGAAGGCGGAAGCGCGCGCACGAAGGGGCGCTTGGTCGACTGTAACCACGTCCCCCGACACGGCATTCCTGATCCGTGGAACGATATCGCTCATGGCCACCCCGCACCACACCCGAGCCCGACTGCGTGAAGCGGCGGCGGTGCTCGCCGGAGCCCTCGTCGCAGCGGTGGCGACGGCTCCGCTCGGACTGGCCGGAGGGCTCCTGGCCGGGTGGGCCGCACTCGCGCTCGTCGACGTCGTGTGGGTGCTGTCGGTGATCTGGCGGATGGATGCCGAGCAGACGCGAGCGCACGCCCTGATCGAGGATCCCGGTCGCCCTGTGGCGCGGATCGTCGCGGTCTTGGGCAGTGTCGCGAGCCTCGGCGCCGTCGCGGTCGTCCTTCTTCAGACGAGGGATGCCGATGAGCTGACGGCCTTCGTCCTGGCGGGCGTGGCGGTGGTGGCGGTGGCGTCGTCGTGGGCCCTCATCCAGGTGGACTACCTGCTGCGCTACGCGCGGCTGTACTACACCCCGCCGGAGGGCGGGATCGACTTCAACCAGTCCGAGGCGCCCGTGTACACGGACTTCGCGTACTTCTCACTCGGGCTCGGAATGACCTATCAAGTTGCCGATACGAATGTCACCCGGGGCGAGGTGCGCCGGGTGGTGATCGCTCAGACGCTCCTGGCCTACCTGTTCGGAGCGGTCATCCTCGCCACCGTCATCAACCTCGTCACCTCCCTCGGCTGACACCCCGGGGTTGTCCCCACAGCCGACCCCGGTGTCCGCGCGCGTGGTTAGGCTGAGCGGATGAGTATGGGCGGCATGGGCGGCCGCGGCGGGTTCCGCGGGGTCGACGAGGAAGCCCAGCGACGGCTCAACGCCGAAGCGCCGCACGTACGTGATCTCGGGCGTCGCGTCGTCGCGCTTTTCCGTCCGTACCGCGGGCGTATCGCCATGACCGGCATCCTCGTCGTGCTCGGCGCCGCGATCGCGGTGATCCCGCCGCTGCTCGTGCAGCGCGTCTTCGACGACGCGCTGTTCCCGGTCGACGGCTCCGGGCCCGACCTCTCGCTGCTGGGCATCCTCGTCGCGGGCATGATCGGTCTCTTCCTGCTGTCGGCCGCCCTGGGCGTGCTGCAGACCTGGCTCACCTCGACGGTCGGCAACGAGGTCACGGGCGACTTGCGCGTGCGCCTCTTCGAGCATCTGCAGTCGATGGAGCTGGGCTTCTTCTCGCGCACCAAGACCGGCGTGATCCAGTCGCGCCTGCAGAACGACGTCGGCGGCGTCTCGGGCGTCCTGACGAACACGGTGACGAGCATCCTCGGCAACGCGGTGACGGTCGTCTCCGCGCTCGTGGCGATGATCCTCATCGACTGGCGTCTCACGGTCATCGCGGTCGTCCTCATGCCGATCCTCGTGGTCGTCCAGCGCCGCGTCGGTCAGGTGAGAGCCCGTATCGCCGGGCAGACGCAGGAGTCGCTCTCCGAGTTGACATCGATCACGCAGGAGACGCTTTCGGTGTCCGGCATCCTGCTGTCGAAGGCGTTCAACCGGCAGCGCACCGAGTCCTCGCGCTATCAGGAGGAGAATCGCAACCAGGTCGTGCTGCAAGTGCGCCGCGCGATGAGCGGGCAGGGCTTCTTCGCCGTCGTCCAGGTGCTCATGGCATCCGTCCCCGCGGTCATCTACCTCGTGTCCGGCTACCTCATCGCGGGCGAGGCGGGCGTGCTCACCGCCGGCACCGTCGTCGCCTTCACGACGGTGCAGGCGCGTCTCCTGCAGCCCCTCATGGGCCTCATGCGCGTCGCCCTCGACCTGCAGACGTCGCGCGCCCTGTTCGCTCGCATCTTCGAATACCTCGACCTCACGCCGGCGATCGTCGATTCATCGGGCGCGCGTGACGTCGCCGATGCCCCGGGGCCCGTCGGACGCATCGAGTTCCGCGACGTCGTCTTCCGCTACCCCGACGCGGCGCCCGACAGCCGCCCGACCCTCGGCGGGGTGAGCTTCGTCGCCGAACCCGGTCGCCACGTCGCGTTCGTCGGACCGTCCGGCGCGGGCAAGACGACCATCCTCTACCTCGCTCCGCGCCTCTACGAGGCGTCGGAGGGCACCGTCCTGTTCGCGGGGGAGGATGTGCGCCAGCTCACGCAGGAGTCGATCGTCGATCGGGTCGGGATCGTGTCTCAGGAGACCTACCTGTTCCACGCGACCATCCGCGAGAACCTGCGGTACGCCAAGCCCGACGCGACCGATGCCGAGCTGGAGGCCGCGTGCACGGCCGCGAACATCCACCACATCATCACGGGCTTCGAGCGCGGATACGACACCGTCGTGGGTGAGCGCGGCTACCGGCTGTCGGGCGGGGAGAAGCAGCGCATCGCGATCGCGCGGGTGCTGCTGAAAGACCCGCCGATCCTCCTGCTCGACGAGGCGACGTCGGCACTGGACACCGTGTCGGAGCGGGTCGTGCAGGAGGCGCTGGACAACGTGGCCAAGGGGCGCACCACCCTCACCATCGCCCACCGGCTCTCGACGGTCATCGGCGCCGACGTCATCCACGTGCTCGACGGCGGACTCATCACCGAGTCGGGCACCCACGCCGAGCTCATCGCCGGCGGGGGGCTCTACGCGGAGCTGGCCGCCCAGCAGATGGCGGCGGCCCGCATCGAAGGGATCGACGAGGATCAGCCGCCCGCCGATCACCCGGAACGCCGAGCCGACCGATCGCCCTGAGCCCGCCGCCGAGCCCGGGCTCGAGCGTCACCAGAGCTTCGCGGCGGCGAGCAGAGACGCGGATGCCGGGTCGAGGCGCATGCCGTCGGCCTCCGCGCGCGCCGTGAAATCGCGGACGAACGTGCCCAGCGCACGCCGGTACGCGTCGTCGGGGTGCTCCTGCGCGATCCGGACGAGGGGAGGCGTGTCCATGTCCAGCACGAGCCGCACCCGCGCACTCGCCGCCGCGCGCTGCGAGGCCGCGTCGAGCACGGCGAGGCCGCCGCGCAGGGCATCGAGGTAGTCGGTGAGTACCGGGACGGCATCCTTGTGCTGCGTGATCGACGACCCGTCGGCCCGTTCCCGCCAGCGCACGACGACGTCGGGAACGACGTCGATCGCCCGCGCGAAGGTGTACATCCGCTGCGCGACGATCTGATCCTCGTAGAGCTTTCCCTCGGGGAAGCGCAGGCCGTGGCGGCGCCACAGCTCGATGCGGCTCACCTTGGACCACGCGACGATGTTGCCCGACACCTCGGGGTGCTCGGCCAGCGAGGTGCCGCGTCGTTCCGGATCGGTGGCGGCAGCGACCCACGGCTGGACGATGCCCTCCGTGTAGGTCACGCTGCCGTCGGCGCCGCGCTCGGGGCGCAGGCGCACGTAGGCGCCGACGACGAGATCGCTCCCGGTGGCATCGATCGTGCCCACCAGCCGAGCCAGGGCATCGGGGGTGAGCTCGTCGTCGGCATCCAGGAACCCGACGAGCGGCGTCTCGACGAGATCGAGCGCCGTGTTGCGCGCGGCACCCAGACCCCGCGACTGTGCGTGGCGGACGACGGTGAATCGCGCGTCGTCGGCCGCGGCGCGATAGAAGATGTCGGTCGTCTCGTCGGTCGAGCCGTCGTCGACGAGGATGGCGCGCCAGTGCGGCAACGACTGTGCGCGGAGCGAGTCGAGCGCCTGCTCGGCGTAGGGCGCCACATCGCGGCCGGGGACGATGACGGTGACGACGGGCGTGCTCACTCGCCCGATCGTACCGCTGCGACGGATGCCGAGACCGCCTCGGCCACGGCGAGGAGATCTGCATCGACAGCGTGACCGAACGTGAATCGCACCGACGTGCCCGCGACCTCGGGCGGGATGCCGAGCGCGATCAGCACGTGCGAGGGCTCGTCGCTGCCCGCGGCGCATGCCGATCCGCTGGAGGAGACCACGCCGCGTCGCTCGAGTTCGAGGAGGACGGCCTCTCCGGAGACGCCCGCGAATGTGAAGCTCGCCGTTCCGGGGAGTCGATGAATCGGGTCGCCCGTCAGCCGCGCCGCAGGGACGAGCTCGAGCACCCGTGCGATGAACGCATCGCGCAGAGCGGTGACGCGCGCCGCGGCGGTCGTTCGCTCCGCCTCGGCGAGTTCCAGGGCCAGAGCGAAGCCGACGGCACCGGCGACGTTCTCCGTGCCGCTGCGGCGCTCGCGTTCCTGCCCCCCGCCGTGCAGGAGAGGCTCGAGCGGCAGCCGACCGCGGACGGCGAGCACCCCGGTGCCCTGTGGGGCGCCGACTTTGTGCCCGGCGATCGAGATCGCGTCGGCGCCGGTTCCCGCGAGGGGGAGCCAACCAGCGGCCTGTACCGCGTCGAGGTGGAGGGGAACCCCGGCGGCGGCGCAGGTCGCCGCGATCGACGCGGCATCCTGGGTCGTGCCGATCTCGTTGTTCGCGTAGCCGACGGTGACGAGAGCGGTAGCCGGTGCGTCGCCGCCGTCTGCGTGGCCGGCGAGCACGTGGGCCAGCTCCTTCGGGTCGAGGAGGCCCGTGGAAGACACCGGCATCCGGGTCACGGCGAACCCGTGCACGCGTTCGAGGTAGTCGCACGAAGCGAGGATGGACTCGTGCTCGATCTGCGTCGTGACGACGTGGACCGGTCCGCCGCGCCGCAGCGACGCGCCGAGCGCGAGACCTTTGACCGCGAGATTGTTGGCCTCGGTGCCGCCCGAGGTGAACACGACGTCGGAGACCCGCATGCCGACGATCGCGGCGACACGACGCCGCGCGTCGTCGAGCACCCGCGCCGCGTCTTCGCCGACCGTGTGATGGCTGGACGGGTTGCCGAAGCGCGCACCCAGATGGGGGAGCATCGCCTCGACGACTTCGGGACGCACCGGGGTGGTCGCGGCGTGATCGAGGTAGAGCACGTCAGCGACCGGCCGTGGGCGCGTCGCCCGCGGGAGCGACCTCATCGGTGATGCGGACATCGAGTCCGAGATCGAGCGCGGGCGCCGAGTGGGTCAGCGCGCCCACCGAGATGACGTCCACACCCGTCTCCGCGATCGCCCGCACGGTCGTCAGATTCACGCCTCCGGAGGCCTCGACCGTCGCCGCACCCGCGATCCGTGCGACGCCGGCGCGGAGGTCGTCGAGCGAGAAGTTGTCGAGCATGATGGTGCCCACCTCCGCCGCCAACACCGCGTCGATCTGATCCAGCCGGTCGACCTCCACCTCGACGTGCGTGGTGTGCGGCAGGCGCGCGATCGCGGCACGGAGAGCGTCGGTGACCGGCATTCCCGAGGTCTGTCCGCCCGTGAGCACAGCGAGATGGTTGTCCTTGGCCATGACGGCGTCCGACAGGGAGAACCGATGATTGTGGCCGCCGCCGCTGCGCACCGCGTGCCGCTCGAACGCCCGCAGCCCGGGTGTCGTCTTCCGAGTGTCGGCGATCCGCGCGCCCGTGTGCGCGACCTCGGCGACATAGCGGGACGTCAGTGTCGCGATGCCCGTCATGCGCTGGACGAAGTTCAGACCGATCCGCTCCGCCGTGAGCACCCCGCGCGCAGGACCCGAGACCGTCGCCAAGCGCGCCCCCGCATCGAAGGCGTCGCCGTCGGACGCCAGGACGACGACCTCGATGCGGGGGTCGGTGAGGCGGAAGGCGGCCGCGAACACGTCGCCGCCGCTGAAGACACCCGCCTCGCGCGCGACGAGATCCGCCGTCGCCACCGCAGACGCGGGAAGCAGGTAGTCGCTCGTGAGATCGCCCCAGGGCGCGTCCTCCTCGAGAGCGGCCGAGACGACACGGTCGATGTGAGCAGGGGAGAGCATCAGGCGGGGACCTTCCGGGAACCGTCGGCGGCACCGCGACGTGCGGATGTGCCGGAGGAGAGAGCGACGCGGTGGTCGATGGTGTGCGAAGCCTGCGACGCCGGTGAAGCGGCAGTCACCCCGACGGCATCCACCCCGACGGCATCCGAGCGGTAATGCGCGCCGACCGAGTCCCGGCGGGCCAGGGCAGCCGCCACGAGGTGACGGGCGACCAGCAGGAGGTTCGCGTCCTCGACCTCGGCGGCGGTCACCTCCGGCCGGCTCTCCGCGCTCCACGCGGACAGTACGGAGGCCGCCGCCGTGAGGCCGGCCCTGTCGCGCACAAGCCCCGCGTGCGTCCACAGGAGGTCCTGGAGCGCGGCGCGGCTGAACGGCGACGCGGGCGACGAGGGGGCGACGTCCGGAAGCCAAGGCGCGGATGCCGTCGGCCGCACCGGCCAGTCGCCGCGGCCGACGTCGGCCCGAATCGCCCCTCCCACCCGGGCGCCGAAGACCGCTCCTTCCAGCAGCGAGTTCGACGCGAGGCGATTCGCGCCGTGGGCGCCGGTGCGCGCCGTCTCGCCGGCGGCGTACAGCCGCGGGAGGGTCGAGCGACCGGACAGGTCGGTGGTGATTCCGCCCATCAGGTAGTGCGCGGCGGGGGTGACCGGGATCGACCGGCGAGACCAGTCCCATCCGCGCTCGCGGACCGTGCGGTCGATCGTCGGGAAGCGGTCGGCGAGGAAGGCGGAGGTCGTCGGCGCACCGAGTGCGGTCGCATCCAACTGCACGGGCCGGCCGCCGTGCCGCGCCATCTGCAGGGCGATCGCCCGTGCGACGACATCGCGCGGTGCGAGTTCGGCGTCCGGGTGCACATCGGGCATGAACCGGTGGCCCGCGGCATCCCGCAGCACGGCCCCCTCACCCCGCACGGCCTCCGACACCAGGAAGGAGGCGTGCTCCCCGTCTGCCGGCAGCACCGTCGGATGGAACTGGAAGAACTCCAGGTCGCGCACGTCGGCACCGGCGCGCAGTGCCGCAGCGATGCCGTCGCCGGTCGCGACCGTGGGATTGGTCGTGTGCGCGAACAGCTGGCCGGCGCCGCCGGTCGCGAGGACGACGGCATCGGCCGACAACCGGGTGCGCTCGCCGCCCGCGGAGTCGTCGCGCAGAACGTCGACACCGCACACGACGCCGTCGCGGACGACGAGGTCGAGCAGGAGCGTGTGTTCCAGGACGACGGCGTCGCTGCGGCGGACCTGCCGCACGAGCGCGTCTTCGATCGCGGCGCCCGTCGCGTCGCCACCGGCATGCAGGACGCGGGGGAACGAGTGCGCCGCTTCCAGCCCGCGGCGGAGGTCGCCGCTCTCGTCGCGGTCGAACGCGACCCCGAGGTCGATCAGGTCGCGGATGCGGTCGGGGCCCTCGCCTACGAGGACGTCGACGGCATCCGCGTCCGACAGGCCCGCACCGGCCGTGAGGGTGTCGCGCGCGTGGTCGGCGACGTCGTCCTCGTCGAACATCACCCCCGCGATGCCGCCCTGCGCGTACCGCGTGTTCGACTCGGGGAGCGACGACTTCGTGACGAGGGTGACGCGGCATCCGTCGTCGAGGGCGTGCCGTGCCGCCGTGAGGCCGGCGATACCCGAGCCGACGACGACGACGTGGACCTGGCCCTCGGTCACGGGCGCGCCGCCAGCATCCGTTCGAGTGCGACCCGGGCGGGCTCGGCCACGTCGGGGGAGACCGTGATGCGGTTGCGCACCTCGCCCGCAACGAGCCCTTCCAGCACCCACGCGAGATACCCCGGGTGGATGCGGTACATCGTGGAGCAGGGGCAGACGACCGGATCGAGGCAGAAGATCTCGTGCTGCGGGTTCTCGGCGGCGAGGCGCTGGACGAGGTTGATCTCCGTGCCGATGGCGAACGTCGTCGGTTCGGTCGCCCCCTGGATCGCCCGGCGGATGAGGTCGGTCGACCCGGCCTCGTCGGCGGCATCGACGACGTCCATGGGGCACTCGGGGTGGACGATCACACGCACGCCGGGGTGCTCGGCCCGTGCCTGGTCGATCTGCGCCACGGTGAAGCGACGGTGGACGGAGCAGAACCCGTGCCACAGCACGACCCGCGCGTCGCGGAGCTCTTCCTCTGTCGAGCCACCAAGGGGTCGACGCGGGTTCCACATCGGCATCTGCTCCAGGGGAACCCCCATGGCCTTGGCGGTGTTGCGCCCCAGGTGCTGGTCGGGGAAGAACAGCACACGGCGGCCGCGCGCGAACGCCCACTCCAGCACGGTGCGCGCGTTCGAGGACGTGCACACGATGCCCTGGTGGCGCCCGACGAAACCCTTGATGGCAGCGGAGGAGTTCATGTACGTGACAGGGATCACGGGGAGGAGGCCCTCGGCATCCGGGGTGTCGAGATCCCCGTAGACCTCCGCGAGCTGCTCCCAGCATTCCTCGACCTGGTCGATGTCGGCCATGTCGGCCATGGAGCACCCCGCCGCGAGGTTCGGGAGGATCACCGACTGCTCCGGGCGTGACAGGAGATCGGCGGTCTCGGCCATGAAGTGGACGCCGCAGAAAACGATCGCCTCGGCGTCGGGGTGGGCCAGTGCCGCATTGGCGAGCTGGAACGAGTCGCCGACGTAGTCCGCATGCGTCACGACCTCCTCCCGCTGGTAGAAGTGCCCGAGCACGACGACGCGGTCCCCGAGTGTCGCCTTGGCGGCGCGGATGCGATCGGCCAGCTCCGACTCGGATGCCGTCCGGTACTCCTCCGGGAGCTCTCCCTGCCGCGGCGCCCCCGTGGGGATGACGTCGCCCATCGACGAGCCGGGACCGTAGCCCGGCCGGCTGTCGAAGGTCCAGGGTGCTGCGGCGAGATCGGTGTTGCAGGTCTCCGCCGCCAGCTCACCCGACACGATCGCCTGGATCTCGTGATCGACACTGGGATCGATGCCGGCGGGGCGGACGGGGATCGTGAGAAGCGTGGCAGCCATGCGTCAGTCCTTCGCTGTTCGGCGCTGGGGGAGCGGGCCGCGATCGGCGAGCTCCACCTCGTGGTTGTAGTGGTAGAGCCGCGCGGGCCGGTGACTGCCGGTGCGGAACTCGTCGGTCGGGATGAGGGTGTCGGAGTTCTCGACCTGGCGTCGGAAGTTCGCGGGGTCGAGCCGGCGTCCGAGGATCGCCTCGTACACCTCGCGCAGTTCGCCGAGCGTGAAGCCCGCCGGCAGGAGGCCGTGGGCGATGCGGCTGTAGCCCACCTTGTTGCGCAGGCGCCACAGGGCGTAGTCGATGATGTGGGCGTGGTCGAAGGCGAGCGCCGGCAGATTCTCCGTGTCGAACCAGGCGACGTTGTGCTGTTCCGAGCCGAGGGAGACGTCTTCGCGGACGAGTGCCCAGTACACGATGGAGACCACGCGGCTGGGTGAGCGGTCGACATCGCCGAAGGCGTAGAGCTGCTCCAGGTAGCTCGGCGCCAGGGTCGTCGTCTCGGCCAGCGTGCGCGATGCGGCCTCCTCGAGGTTCTCGTCTTCGTCGAGCCACCCGCCCGGAAGTGCCCACAGCCCCTCGTACGGATCGCGGGTGCGTCGGACGAGGGGAAGGACGACGCGCGGGCGCTCGCCGTCGACGCCGCGGCGGAGACTGAAGATGACCGTCGAGACGGCGACGCGGAGAGCGTCGTCGGGGGTGCGTGTTCTTGTCATGATGACCATAACCTCCCCGCCATCTTATAGTCGCCATGACCCGAAGGGCAAACCGTGCGGGCCGGGCAATCAGGGATGCCGCAGCCGCACCAGGTAGCGTGGCCCGTCAGGAGGTCGTCATGCCGATCGTCGACATCATCGCCGTCGTCGCACTCCTGGGCGCCTTCGTCACCGGCATCGCGCGCGGGTTCTTCGCGAGTCTCGGGACCCTCGTCGGGATGGTCGCCGGGGCCTTCCTCGCGCTGTGGCTCGTGCCGGTGGTCACCCCCGCGATCTCCTCCGTCATCCCGGTCGGCCTCTGGCGGAGCGTCGCGCTCGCCGCCGTGGCGATCGGCATCCTGCTGGCCGTGACGGCGCTCGGCACCGCGATCGGGGCGTGGGTGCGCAGCGGCGTCGACCGCACGCGACTGCGGTGGGTGGAGCGATTCCTGGGCGGGCTGGTCAGCACCGTCGCGACCGCGCTCGTGCTCTTGATGGTCGCCGCCGGCGTGACGGCATCCGGCACGCCGGTCGTGTCCTCTGCCGTTGCGTCCTCACAGGTCCTGCTGGCGCTCGACCGCCTCACACCGGCGCCGCTGGACGACGCCCTCGCCCAGGTGCGCGGCTTCGTCGTGACCGACACACTGCCGCGCCTGGGCACCGTGATCGGCACCGTCGTCACGCCCACGGGACCTCCGGTAGAGCTGGACGATCCCGAGCTCCAGGCGGCATCGGCATCCGTCGCACGCATCAGCGGCACCGCCTACGCGTGCGGCGTGTCGATGACGGGGTCCGGGTTCGTCGCGGGCGACGACCTCGTCGTCACCAATGCGCACGTGGTGGCGGGAGTCGATGCCCCGGTCGTGGAGCTTCCGGGCGGCCGTGTGCGCGAGGGCAGGCTCGTGTACCTCGACCCCGAAGACGACCTCGCCGTCATCGCGGTCGACGGGCTGGACGGCGCGCCTCTCGTGATCGCCGACCCGGTGGATCCGGGCACGCAGGCCGCGGTCCAGGGCTATCCGCTGGGCGGTCCGTTCACGAGTTCGACCGCCGCCGTCGTATCGGTGGGCGAGGTTCCTGTGCCGGACATCTACGAGTCGTCGACCAACCTGCGCGACGTGTACGCCCTCGACGCCGACGTGCGTCCGGGTAACTCCGGCGGTCCTCTCCTCGACCAGGACGGGCGCGTCATCGGCGTCGTCTTCGCGCGAGGCGCGGACGGCGAGGACCGCGGCTACGCGATGACGACGCGCGAGCTGCGTCCCGTGCTCGACGCGGTGGGCGCCGACGACCCCACCGTCTCGTCGGGTCGATGCGCCGCCTGAACCGAACACCGCCGTCGGCCGCGCTATGCTGGCCCTGCAACTGAAGACAGGCCGCATGACGTGTGCGGGAGAGCTCCGGGCGGCGACGTCCGGGCACCGAAGGAGCAAGCCTCCCCGCCAATCTCTCAGGTCCGCGTACCGCTCGCGTCCGGCCGCTCTGGAAAACGTCCCTCGACGGGGCGTGCCGACGGTGAAAACCCGGCGTGCGCCTCGGCGCCGCGGGTGAAACTCTCAGGCCAATGACAGAGGGGGAGTTCACGGATGCCGGGTCCCCGGCATCCGCCCGCCCGAGCACGGGAGAACTCATGACCGATCCAGCCCTCCTCAGCGGGTCCGACCTGCCCCGCGAGACGCCCCTCGCCGCGCGACACCGCGCGCTGGGCGCGTCGTTCACGGACTTCGGCGGGTGGTCGATGCCGGTGCGCTACACGTCGGACCTCGCCGAGCACCACGCTGTCCGCACGACGGCCGGCCTCTTCGACATCTCGCACATGGCGGAGTTCACGGTCGTCGGCGCGCATGCGGGAGCCTTCCTCGACTATGCCCTGGCCGGCCGGCTCTCGACGCTGCCGGTCGGGAAGGCGAAGTACAGCCTCCTGCTCGCGGAGTCCGGCGGCATCGTCGACGACCTGATCGTGTACCGCCTCGGCGACGAGGAGTTCTTCGTGGTCGCCAACGCGGGCAACCGCGGCCCGGTGTCGGCGGCGCTCTTCGAGCGGGCAGGCGGCTTCGAGGTCACGGTCACCGACGACACCGACGCGTTCGCGCTCATCGCGGTGCAGGGCCCGGTCGCGCGCAGCGTGCTCGCCGCAACGCACGGTCTCGGCGAGGAAGAGCGGTCTCTGGACGAGCTGCCGTACTACGCCGCGACGCGTGCGCAGTTCGACGGCGCACCCGTCCTGATCGCCCGCACCGGGTACACCGGCGAAGACGGATACGAGCTGTACGTCGGCAACGATCGCGCCGACGATCTGTGGGAGGCGCTCACGGCGGCCGGCGCGCCGCTCGGGCTCGTTCCCGCCGGCCTCGCCGCGCGGGACACGCTGCGGCTGGAGGCGGGGATGCCGCTGTACGGACACGAGCTCTCCCTCGACATCGTGCCGGCGCAGGCGGGCCTCGGCCGCGTCGTCGCCGTCGGTAAGGACGACTTCGTCGGCAAGGCGGCGCTGGAGTCGGTCGTCGCGACCGAGGCGCCCGTGCTCGTCGGACTCGTCTCCGAAGGGCGTCGCGCCGGTCGCGCCGGATACGCCGTGCTCGGTCCCGACGGCGAGGTCGTGGGGGAGGTCACGAGCGGCGCGCTGAGCCCCACGCTGGGCCACCCCATCGCTCTGGCCTTCGTCGCCCCCGCTCTTTCCGCCGTCGGCACCGAGCTCGCGCTCGATGTCCGCGGCACCCGCATTCCCGCAACCGTGAGCCCGCTGCCTTTCTACCGGAGGACGAAGTGACCGATCTCGACAGCCTGAAGTACACCGACGAGCACGAGTGGATCGCCCTGGAGGGCGACGTCGCCACCGTCGGCATCACCGACTACGCCGCCGACAAGCTGGGCGACGTGGTCTACGTCGACCTCCCCGCCGTCGGCTCGACCGTCAGCGCGGGCGATGTCTGCGGCGAGATCGAGTCCACCAAGTCGGTGGGTGAGTTGTACGCCCCCCTGACGGGCGAGGTGCTCGAGGTGAACGACGACGTCGTCGCCGATCCCTCGCTCGTGAACGCCGACGCCTTCGCCGGCTGGCTCGTGCGCCTACGGGTGACGGCATCCGACGTCGACGGCCTGCTCGACCGTGCCGCGTACGTGGCGCTCACGGGCGGCGAGGAGTGAGCGTCCCGTTCACCCAGCGGCACATCGGCACCGACGCTTCGGCCCAGGAGCGGATGCTCGGCGTCCTCGGGTACGGCAGCGTCGACGCGCTCGTCGAACGGGCAGTGCCGGCCTCGATCCACGCCACTCCGCTCGGCGACGCGTCGGTCATCCCGCCCGCGGCGACCGAGGCGGAGACCCTCGCCGAACTGCGCGACCTCGCGGCGCAGAACCGCACGGCCCGGTCGTTCATCGGCCTCGGCTACTACGACACGCTGACGCCCTCGGTCATCGTGCGGAACGTGCTCGAGAACCCGTCGTGGTACACCGCGTACACGCCGTACCAGCCGGAGATCTCGCAGGGGCGCCTCGAAGCGCTCATCAACTTCCAGACGATGGTCACCGACCTGACGGGCTTGCAGACGGCCAATGCGTCGATGCTCGACGAGTCGACCGCCGTCGTCGAGGGCATGCTCGTCGCTCGCCGGGCCTCACGCAGTCGCTCCCAGGTGTTCCTCGTGGATGCCGATGCGCTTCCGCAGACCAAGGCCCTCCTCGCGCACCGTGCCGCCGCGCTCGGCATCGAGATCCACGAGACGGCCTACGACGTGTCTCCGCCGCCATCGGACCTCGACGTCTTCGGGGCGTTCGTCCAGTACCCCGGCGCATCGGGTCGGGTCTGGGACCCCTCCGAGGTCATCGGTGCGGTGCAGGCCCAGGGCGGCCTCGTCGTCGTCGCCGCCGACCTCCTCGCCCTGACGCTGCTGCGCTCGCCCGGCTCCCTCGGGGCGGACATCGCGGTCGGCACGACCCAGCGCTTCGGCGTGCCGATGGGCTTCGGCGGGCCCCACGCCGGCTATATGGCCGTGCGCGCGGGCCTCGAGCGACAGCTCCCGGGTCGCCTCGTCGGCGTGTCGCAGGATGCCGTCGGCCATCCGGCCTATCGCCTGTCCCTCCAGACGCGCGAGCAGCACATCCGGCGCGAGAAGGCGACGAGCAACATCTGCACCGCGCAGGTGCTGCTGGCGGTCATGGCATCCATGTACGCCGTCTACCACGGGCCGGACGGGTTGTCGCGGATCGCGACGACCGTCGCCGGTCACGCGGCACTGCTGCGCGACTGGATCGTCGAGGCCGGGGCCGAGGTTCTCCACGAGCACTTCTTCGACACCCTGGTGGTCCGCACGCCCGGCCGGGCGGAGGAGATCGTGGCCGCGGCACGCGCCCGGGGGATGCAGTTGTGGTTCCGCGATACCGACTCGGTGGGCGTCTCCGTCGACGAGACGACGACCGTCTCCGAGCTGCACGCGCTCGCGCAGGTGTTCGGCGCACCGGAGAGTCGCGCCTTCGCGTTCGTGCCGCGCGGTCTCGGTGCGCAGGTGCCGGAGTCGCTCGTGCGGGAGGACGAGTTCCTCACCCACCCCGTCTTCCACACGCACCGCTCCGAGACGGCGATGATGCGCTACCTCAAGCAGCTGGCCGACCGCGACTACGCGCTCGATCGGGGCATGATCCCGCTCGGCTCGTGCACGATGAAGCTGAACGCGGCGACGGAGATGGCCGCCGTGTCGTGGCCCGAGTTCGCCCGCGTGCACCCGTTCGCGCCGGCCGACGACGTCGCCGGATACCTCGTGCTGATCGACCAGCTCGAGGCGTGGCTGGCGGAAGTCACCGGTTACGACGCGGTGTCCCTGCAGCCGAACGCGGGTTCGCAGGGCGAGCTCGCCGGGCTCCTCGCGATCCGCGGCTACCACCACGCCAACGGCGACGTCCACCGCGACGTCTGCCTCATCCCCTCGTCGGCGCACGGCACGAACGCCGCATCCGCCGTCCTCGCCGGCATGAAGGTCGTCGTCGTCGCGTGCGACGAGGCGGGCAACGTCGACCTCGACGACCTGCGCGCCAAGATCGCCGCCCACGCCGACGCCCTCGCGGCGCTCATGATCACCTACCCGTCGACGCACGGCGTGTACGAGCACGACGTGGTCGAGATCACGAATGCCGTGCACGCCGCGGGCGGTCAGGTGTACGTCGACGGCGCCAACCTGAATGCGCTCCTGGGCTTCGCCCGGTTCGGAGACCTCGGTGGCGACGTGTCGCACCTGAACCTCCACAAGACGTTCGCCATTCCGCACGGCGGTGGCGGTCCGGGCGTAGGTCCGGTCGCGGCGAAGGCGCACCTTGCGCCCTTCCTGCCCTCGCACCCGCTCGCGCAGCGTGCAGAGCACGCCGGCGGCTTCGTCTTCGACGGCGGGCCGATCTCGGCGGCGCCGTACGGGTCGGCGTCCATCCTGCCCATCTCGTGGGCCTACGTCCGCATGATGGGCGCCCCGGGGCTGCGGGAGGCTACGGGGGCCGCGGTCCTCGCGGCGAACTACGTCGCGCACCGCCTCAAGGACCACTATCCGGTGCTCTACGCGGGGGAGGGCGGGCTCGTCGCCCACGAGTGCATCCTCGATCTGCGTCCCCTGAAGGAGCAGACCGGCATCTCCGTCGACGACGTCGCGAAGCGGCTCATCGACTACGGCTTCCACGCGCCGACGATGTCGTTCCCGGTCGCGGGCACCCTCATGGTCGAGCCGACCGAGTCGGAGGACATCGGCGAGCTCGACCGGTTCGTGGAGGCGATGATCGCGATCCGCGCCGAGGCGGCTCGCGTGCAGGCCGGTGATTGGCCGGCATCCGACAACCCGCTCGTCAACGCCCCGCACTCCGCGGAGGCCGTCGTCGTGGGGGAGTGGGAGCACTCCTACACGCGGGAGGAGGCCGTGTACCCGGTGCGCAGCCTCGTTCGCACGAAGTACTGGCCGCCGGTGCGTCGCATCGACAACGCCTTCGGCGACCGCAACCTCGTGTGCGCCTGCCCGCCCGTGGAGGCCTTCGCCTAGAACAGGTCCGGCCACCACGCGGCGGCGAGCGGGTATCCGACGAACGCGATCACGTCGATCACGACGTGGGCGATGACGAGCGGCATGACGCGTCCCCACCGGTGGTAGACCCACCCGAACACGACGCCCATCGCGACGTTGCCGACGATCGATCCGAAGCCCTGGTACGCGTGGTACGCGCCGCGGAGCGTTGCCGTGGAGAGGATGATCGTCCACGTGCTCCAGCCGAGGCGGCGCAGGCGATCGAAGAGGTATCCGAGGAAGATGACCTCCTCCGTGAGCCCCGCGCGAAGCGCCGCGAGCAGGAGGAGCGGGATCGTCCACCACGAGGAGTCCAGCGGCGCGGCGTCCACCTGTACCGTGATCCCGAGCGCACGCCCCGCGGCGTAGAGGCCGAGGCCCGGGATGCCGATGACCGCCACGAGCAGCACGCCGGCGCCGATGTCGCGCCCGAACATCCGGAAGTCCAGCCCGATCCGGCGGGAGGCGGACCGCCCGGGTTCCCACAGGAAGTAGATCGCGAGTGCGACGGGGACGAGAGCGAAGAACTGGGACAGGAACTGGTACAGGACGTCCCAGAACTGCTGCGCGTCGGCGCCCGGGTTGAGCGAGGTCGACTGATCGCCGAGCGCCTCCTCGCGGGTCAGCGCCTGCACCAGGGAGAGCACCGAGTACAGCGCGGAACGCCCGACCGACAGCGCGAGCACCAGCGCGATCTCCCACCACAATCGCGCGGACGAGTGAGCAGAACTGGGCGAATATTCAGCGCGTGTGTCGGTCACGTTGTCAGATTGTCACAGGCATGTTGATTTCAGTAAAGGATCTGTAACGGTTCCCCGAGTCGGTTTGTCCGGTGCCGGGCCGCGTGCTTATGGTGTGTCGTATCCGTGCCCAGGGCTTTCTCAGGCTGGGCACATCACCTTTGCACAGGAGGAAATGTGAAGATCGCACGTCTCGCGGCGGGCGTGGGCGTTGTAGCGGTGGGGGCCCTCGTGCTCTCCGGCTGCGGCAACCCGTACCAGTCGGACGTTCAGGAAGGCACCGAGATCTTCGTTGCCTACAACGAGGGCTTCATGGCCTTCAACTCGAGCAGCAGCGCGGGCAACAACACCGCCAACTCGAACGTGAAGTACATCACCGACTCGGCGTCGTCGTGGGGCTACTACGACAACACGCCGAAGTGGGTCCGCAACACGGACTTCGGTACGTACGAGAAGACGAGCGACGACCCGCTGACCGTCGACTACAAGATCACGGCCGACGCGGTCTGGTCCGACGGCGTGCCGATCGACGAGGCCGACATGCTCATGGCATGGGCCGCCCTCTCGGGCAATGTCGAGGGTGGCTGGGCTCCGGCCGCCACCACCGGCTACGCGCTGATCACCAAGACGCCCGTCACGGGCGAGAAGGAGATCACCCTCCAGTACGACGAGCCCTACGTGGACTGGGAGCTCGTCCAGCCGCTCACCGTCTCGGCTCACGGCACGTACGCCCTCGCGTACCCCGACGAGTACGCCGACGTCCAGGCGGCGTGGGACACCTACAAGTCCGACGACTCCGACGACAACTTCACGAAGTACACCGACGCGGCGAAGAAGTTCGCCGAGGGCGCCAAGGAGAAGGTCATCTCGGCCATCACCGACGGTGACACCGAGGTGCTCACGGCGCTGGCGACCGCGTGGAACGACGCGTACGTCTACACCGAGATGCCCGACAGCCCCGCTGCGTTCCTGACCGCCGGTCAGTACAACCTGCTGGACACGAAGGAGGACGAGTACACCACGCTCGTCGCCAACCCGCTGTTCACGTGGGGCGAGTCGCCGCAGTACGAGAAGATCACGATCCGCGCGATCGCCGACTCGACCACGGCGCTGCAGGCCCTCCAGTCGGGTGAGCTCGACATCTGGACCGGTCAGCCGACGTCCGACATCCTCGAGCTCGCCAACGGCATCGAGAACGCGAACGTGCAGACCGGTGTTCAGGCCTCGCACGAGCACGTCGACCTGACGTTCAACAACGGTGGTCCCTTCGACCCCGCCACGTACGGCGGAGACGCGGACAAGGCGCTCAAGGTTCGCCAGGCGTTCCTGAAGACCATCCCGCGCCAGGAGATCGTCGACAAGATCATCAAGCCGCTGAACCCGGACGCCACCGTCCGCAACACGCACCTGGTGAGCGCGTCCGACACGGTCCGCTACCCGATCCTCTCGGAGTCCAACGGCTCGGCCGACTACGCCGAGGTGGACATCGACGGCGCGAAGGCTCTCCTCGAAGAGGCCGGCGTGACCGGTGAGGTCGAGGTCGGCTTCTGGTACCCCGAGGGCAACGTCCGTCGTGCCCAGGAGTTCGAGCTGATCGCCGCGTCGGCCGCGAAGGCGGGCTTCAAGCTCGTCGACCAGAGCGA
This sequence comes from Candidatus Microbacterium phytovorans, assembly GCA_029202445.1. Taxonomy (NCBI): domain Bacteria; kingdom Bacillati; phylum Actinomycetota; class Actinomycetes; order Micrococcales; family Microbacteriaceae; genus Microbacterium; species Candidatus Microbacterium phytovorans. The sequence continues at coordinate 1,203,255 of CP119321.1, read as the reverse complement.
GCCGAACTGGGTCTTCACCGACCCGTCGCAGGAGCCGATCAACCCGCACGACGCGACGATCTTCGCCTGGTCGCAGACATCGCTCGCCGTGGGCGGCTCGGACCAGATCTACGCCTGCTACGACGACCCGATGGCCAAGGGTGGAAACTACAACGGTTTCTGCAACGACGCCACGACCGAGGCGCTCAAGACGCTCAACACGACGTCTGACGCCGACCAGCAGACCGAGCTCCTGAAGACGGCTGAGGCCGGCATCTGGGCCGACGCTGCGTCCATCCCGATCTACCAGTTCCCCGGCCTGCTCGTCTCGAGCGACCGCGTGACCGGTGTCAAGATCATGCCGCTGAGCCCCGACTACTTCTGGAACTTCTGGGAGTGGGCGCCGGCCGGCGCTGCATCGGAGTGATCTCGCGCTCCGGGTGGGCGGCATGCCCGCCCACCCGGAGCCTCCGCTCTGACAGATGACTGTGGGTGCCGAGGTGACCCCTCGGCACCCACAGTCGTGTCGGCGCACGGGCACGTCGATCGTGTCCTCCGCACCGGCGCGTAGTACTTTTGAGGCTTACCCGCCTCGTTGCGAATGGAATTACCCATGTCCTCAGCCACCCCACTGAGAGGCTGCACGTGCTGACCTTCATCCTGCGTCGGCTCGGCGCCATCCTGTTGGTCCTCCTCGTCGCCTCGTTCATCGTCTACACCCTGACGTCGATCGGGTCCGATCCGCTCAGCGATCTGCGCGGAAGCAATGCGCCGAACCGCGAAGAGCAGATCGCTCAGCGGATCGAGAAGCTCAGCCTCAACACGCCCGTCGTCATCCGCTACTTCCTGTGGCTCGGCGGAGCGTCGAAATGCCTCATCGGTCAGTGCGACCTCGGCATCGCGTTCAGCCGCAGCGACCAGCCGGTCACCGAAGCCGTGGCCAACGCCGCCAACTCGACGATCCAGCTCGTCACCGCCGCGACGATCATCGCGATCATCGTCGGCCTCACGATCGGTATCCTGACGGCCCTTCGGCAGTACAGCGGATTCGACTACACCGTGACGTTCCTCACGTTCATCGTGTACTCGCTCCCCATCTTCTGGATCGCGGTGCTCCTCAAGGAGTTCGGCGCCATTCAGTTCAACCAGTTCCTGGCGAATCCCAACATCCCGATACCCGTGATGCTCGTCACGGGACTGGTCGTGGGCTTCATCTTCATGAGCATCCTCGGAGGAGGCGCAAGGAAGCGTCTCATCACGTTCGGTTCGGCCTTCGCGGCGACCGCGCTGCTCCTGGCCTTCCTCCAGATCACGAACTGGTTCGCCTCGCCGTCGATCGGCATCGTCGGCGTCATCATCACGGGCCTCGCCGCGGCCGTCGGTGTGACCGCGATCTCGACGGGCCTCGCGAACCGCCGCACGCTGTACTCCGCCCTGATCGTCGTGGCCCTGTGGGCCGCGCTCTACCAGCCGCTGCAGTACCTCTTCTTCTTCGTCCCGCAGGGGTGGATGCTTCTCGCGCTCTACGTCGTCGCGATCGGCGTCGGCGTGGGCGTCGGACTCCTCGTGGGTGGCGATGGAAAGAAGGAGGCCGCGCGGACGGCGGCGATCGTGAGCTTCATCACCGTCTTCACGATGGTGATCGACCGCACGATGCTCGTCTACGAGGACTACCTCCGGAAGATTCCGCAGTCCGGTGCGATCGCGACGATCGGTTCGCAGACCCCGAACCTCTCGGGCGACATGTGGTTCCAGATCATGGACGGCTTCACGCACCTGCTGCTGCCGACGATCGCGCTCGCGCTCGTCTCGATCGCGGCGTACACCCGCTACGCGCGGTCGAGCCTCCTGGAGGTCATGAACCAGGACTACGTGCGCACAGCGCGCGCGAAGGGCCTCAGCGAGCGCACGGTCATCGTGCGTCACGCCCTCCGGAACGCCCTGATCCCCATCGCGACGATCATCGCGTTCGACATCGGCGCCCTCATCGGCGGCGCGGTCATCACCGAGACGATCTTCGCGTGGAAGGGAATGGGCTCGCTCTTCGTGGACGGCCTGCGCCGAGGTGACGTGAACCTCGTCATGGGGTTCTTCCTCGTCACCGGCGTCCTCGCCGTCGTCTTCAACCTCGTCGCGGATCTCTTGTACTCCGCCCTCGACCCCCGGATTCGGGTGAGCTGACATGTCGACCACACCACTTCCCACCGACGCTCCTCAGGACCGCGGCTCGGAGCAGTCCCTCGAGCAGAAGGCCCTTGCCGGCCTCAGCCAGGGTCAGCTCGTCCGTCGGCGGTTCTTCCGTCACAAGGGCGCGATGATCGCGCTCGTCGTGCTGATCCTCACGATCCTCCTCGCGTTCACGTCCGTCGGCACCGTCGTCGGCGGAACGGGGAACCTGGAGGCCGGCCCCGACGGCGCCCTTCGGGTCAACGGATTCCGTATCGCCGGCTGGTGGCCGCGTGACTGGTTCACGACGTACCCCATCGTCAACGGCGGCCTGCCGACGCTGAACCTCTTCCCGTTCTCGATCGGGGAGCACCCCTTCGGACAGGACACGCTCGGCAAGGACGTGTTCGCGCAGGTCATGCGCGGCACGCAGCAGTCGATCACGGTCATGTTCATCGTCGGCATCGTCTCGCTCGTGCTCGGCGTGCTGATCGGTGCTCTCTCGGGATTCTTCCGCGGGTGGATCGACGCCCTCCTCATGCGGTTCACCGACGTCGTGATCATCATCCCGATCATCGTGCTCGGCTCGATCATCGGAAAGCTGCTCGGCGGCGCGAACGCCTGGGTGTTCGGGCTCTTCCTCGGCATCCTGAGCTGGACGGGTCTTGCGCGACTCGTGCGCGGCGAGTTCCTGGCCCTCCGCGAGCGCGAGTTCGTCGATGCGGCTCGCGTCGCGGGAGCCTCCAACGGTCGCGTGATCTTCCGGCACATCCTGCCCAACGCGGTCGGCATCATCATCGTCAACACGACGCTGCTCATGAGCGCGGCCGTGCTGACGGAAGCCGCTCTCGCGTTCATCGGCTTCGGCATCCAGTACCCCGACGTGTCGCTGGGCCAGATCATCTCGGAGTACCGAGAGGCCTTCCGCACGCGGCCATGGCTGTTCTGGTGGCCGGGTCTGTTCATCATCATCCTGGCGCTGTGCATCAACTTCATCGGCGACGGTCTGCGTGATGCGTTCGACCCGCGGCAGCAGTCGAAGGTCAGCAAGCGCAAGGCGGCCCGTGCCGTGGCGGCGATCCCGTCGGCGCAGGCTCCGATCTTCGTCGA